>JAXDQW010000116.1:0-7513 GCA_034667665.1 Chthoniobacter sp. | reverse complement strand
CATCCGCGGCCGCATGGTAACGATCCTCGACGCGCTGCACCTCGTTGCCCATCGCCGCCAGCGCGCCCTTGTGCTCGGCGAGCGTGGACTTGAGCGCATCGAGGACTTCCCTGGTCGTCGCGCCGCCGTGCGCCAGCTCGACCAGGCGCCGCGCCGCGAACTCACTGAGCAGCCCCATCGAGCGCAGCCCCTCGGCTGCGTCGTCGATCGGCTTGCCCTCGCGCAGATCCTTGATGAACTGGCCCACGCCATCGGCCGCGTCTTCGAGCGTATTGCCCGTGGCCGCGCCCGCATCGGCGAGAAGCTGGAGCGCTTCCTCGCCCGCGAAGGAGCCGTGCGTGAGCATTTGCAGCGAGCGCTCGGCCTCTGCCACACCCCCGAGCTTGATCTGATTGCGGTCGGCAAAGTTGACGAGCTCCGCGACCTTGAGCTTCGCCGCCTTGAGCCCGCCGACGAACGGCGCGAACGAGCGCTGCAGACCCTGAATGGTCTTGAGCCGATCGAGCGCGGCCTGCAGCGAGCCGGTGTCGCGAACGAGCGCGCGGATGCTCTTGCTCATCGAGCCGAACGCGCCCGCGAACATGACCTTCATCAACAGACCTTGGACGACCATCGCCGCCAGCGTTTTGACGACCGCCTTGAGCTTGTTGTCGGCTTGCGCGATCTCGGCAATCGACAATGCGAGGAAGCCCTTGTTGAGCGCGCCCTTCGTGTTGTCATCGATAAATTTTTGAAAGCCGCTAGCCATCGGTCGGAATCTGTTTGGGCTTGAGGCCGGCGCGCTTCATCGCCGCTTCGAATTCGCGATCCTCCGGCGTGGTGAAGTCCACGTCCGCGCCGATGGCCTTGAACGCCATTGTGCGATACCATTGCGCCCGCCCAGGCGGCATCTCCCACACGTAGGCTTCCGGCCAGCCGGTCCAGCCGATCACGTCCGACGCGAGCCTGAAGATCTCCGGCGCGCTGCCGCCGCCCCCGAGCGACGAGCTCCCGAATCGCTTCGGCGGGCGGATCGAATACTCCGGCTTGTGGATGTAGTCGGCGGTGTAGGCGAGGAACTCGCAGACGGAGCGATGAAGCCCGCCCTTGCGGCAGAGCCGCCACAGCGCGGTGGGACCAAGGCGCGGCCGGCGCACGCGCGAATCGCCGAACCGCAGGCGGCAGACGCCGATGGCCGTGCGCAGCTCATGCAGCCCGACTTCGCCCTTCCGCAGAAAGGGCGAGTCGAGCGTCTGCAGGAGCAACAGGTGCCAGAGCGAGAACGGACGCAACCGCACGCCGAGTAGCCGATGCCGGATGCCGCCGTCGATGAACGCCCCGGCCAGCGAAGGATCGAGACCCGAGGCGGCGGCGCCCGGGACACGCGGCGGCCGGTCTATGGGGGAGCGCATTCCCGCGACAGCTACGGCACGCCCGCGAAGCTCTCCGTCTCGATGGAGACTTCGTGATATTCACCCTTGGGCATGGCCTGTCCGATACCACCCGGCTTGATGATGTGCCGGCGGCCGCGCCAGATGAAGCTGGGCGGGAGAGTGTTCGGGTCGAAGGTGTCGTCGATGCGTCCCTTGAAGGTGCAATCCCACTTGCGCTTGTCGGCCTTCGACACCGTGACGGAATCGACGTGGCCTTCGCCATCCTGCGACGTGGAATAGACTTCCGGACCGTAGCGCACTTCGCCATCCGTGGGATGGAAGCCGTTGCCGACGTTCGGAGCATCGGCAGCGCCGAAGCCCCATTTCCAGATTTGACCGAGCTGAGTCGAAGAGACGAGAGACATATCCCCTCCCGCCCTGTGTCAACTGCAGATGCTGAGGATGCTACGGCGCTCTAGCCGGTGGCACCGCAACTATTTGTGTGTGAGGATGAAGCTGGCTCCTGCTGAAAAGCTCGAACAGTATTGCACAGTTATGCGGCGTCGATGCTTCGGATTCATTGCAGCTCTATTTGTTCTCACGACGGCAGCCGGGTCTGCGGGTGAAATAGTGAAGCTGCCAATGGACCTCGGTCGGGTGGATTTTCAAAAGCTGCCTGAGCTTGTCGGCAGCATCGACTCTGAAACGCTCACGGTCGCGGATTTGCCGCAACTGATGCGTTTGCATCGCGAATTCGAGAGCAGCGCGTGGGCG
Organism: Chthoniobacter sp.; assembly: GCA_034667665.1. Classification (GTDB taxonomy): domain Bacteria; phylum Verrucomicrobiota; class Verrucomicrobiia; order Chthoniobacterales; family Chthoniobacteraceae; genus Chthoniobacter. The sequence continues at coordinate 5,387 of JAXDQW010000116.1, read as the reverse complement.
GCAGAACGCGACGGCATCGAAGGCGTTGGCTACGCGCGTGACCGGCTTGAAGCGGCCATGCGCAAAGCCTTTTGGGAACTGAATCTCACGGCGCTTACTCGGATGACGCTGGGCGACGGCAAACGTGAATACGGAACTCCGGAGCTTTACGACGCGCTTTGTCATCGGTGGATCGAGGGCGAGATCAGCAAGATTCTGCGTGAGCGAAAACGGCCCCTAACCTTCCCCTCAGCACCATTGGCACTTCCCGATCAGTTGAAGCCACGCTGGCAGGATGCGCCGGGGGCCGTGGACTACGCGAGAGCGGCTTCGCCCTTCGCCAAAATGCTCACCGCCGCGAAGGAATCCCCGCCGCGTGGAATTCATCGGGAAGCGGAAAGCTTTGATAATGTTGCTCGCGAGCTGTTAACCGGCGGTGGACGGGACGCTGCGCGTGGGCTGCTGCGATTCACCTGGGACAGTTGGTGCGGCACCGGCGCTTTTGAGTTCTATGGGACACAGATGACGCTGGTGTTCATGAGTCTGCTCCGAGACCGACGACTCGAAGAGGCGCTGGGTGTCAGCTTCCGTGTGCCAAATGCGCCGCAGTGGTTGCGAGAGCCAGGTCGTCCGTTCGATCGGTGGCGCATCGATCTCCTCAAGTATTGCGGTTTCGATTGGGAGCCGGTGATGCTGCACGCCGGTCACCACGAATTCCTTGCGGCGAATGGCTCGGAGATCGCAGCGCGCCACGAGTTGGCGATGTTCAAGGCTCAACCCGATCCAGATTCTCGGCGAATCGAGCTCGAGGAATTGCTGGCCTTTCTTTCGCCCGGCTCGCCCGACACATGGTCGGAAGATGATCCCCGGCGGACTCTGCCCACCGAGTTGCAGACGGGAATCCTCAAGGCTCTCACCGATGCTGTCGAAGGCGACGTTCCATTCAATGAGCTCGATCGGTGGCTCAAGCATCTGGAGCAGCTTCGGCGTCTGGAAACGAAGGAAACTCTGCGCGCGTTACTGAAACATCCTTCGCCGACCTATGCCGAAAAGGCTGCGCGAATTCTCCGCGGAATGGGCGACGATATTCCTACCATTCGACCAGTTCTTCCAGTGCGATTCCGAATCCTGCTCAATGGGAAGTCCTGGCCCGCAGAGGAAATTGCCTATCACTTCACAGGCCATCCACCGGGATCAGTCAACCTCGGTACAGGCTCTGTGAAGCCCGATGCCGAAGGGTTCGCCACAATTCCCCGCGATGATTTTCTCGATCCTGCCAAGCGCGGACCCCGACTTGTTTTCTTCCATTTTCCTTCACTAGGCAGCAGCTCAATGTGGAGCGAGAAGCAATATGACGATCCATGGCTCTCGACGGAAGTCGCGACTCCGCAGGCATTTGACCAGGTCACGAATGTCGAATTCACGGCGTGCCGGCTGCCGATTGAGATCAACTATTTCTCAGCGCCCGTCCTCGTGCGCCGGGCGCCGACTCGTTTCAAGCTCAGCAAGGCAGGCGAGAAAGACCCAAATACATGGGGGTTTAACCTGCACTTTGAGGATCGGATGGAGGCGCCGATGGGGTTCACGCTGGGCACAATTCAACCCGGTCGATACCAGCTAGCCATCCTGGCACCCGGTTCCGCGCAAATCGTGACGCCACCGTTTGAAGTAACTCCGGGGATGGCGCCAGTCCGAGTGTCGCTCGAAAAAGGATGCCATCTTTACGCGTCGATTATTGCTCCCGAGAATGCACGGGGAAGCGGTGAAATCAGGCTCATTCGCGACGGTGAAGATGTATCGGAGAAATTCGGCACCGATTATTACATGGGTCGCCACAGACCGCTCTTCGCCGGTGTTCCCAAAGGGCGCTATCAGCTCCGCGTCCTTTCGACCGAAGACTACATGAAAAAGCACAATATAAAGGATTGGCCTGTGCCGAATGCGATGTGGCAAAAGGATTTGCGAGAAGGCATCGACTGCGAAGGAGCGACGTTGGATTTTGAAATCGTCGATTCAACTCCAGCACTGCTTGATTTAGGCCGGATTGAAATCGTGCCGGTCCCTGCGACAAAAACCAAAGTCGGCACTCGCCGACTGATTACTCCCGGCCCGCCGCCTCCCTAGGCGGCAAGGCTCAGCCGGAAACCCCCATGACCATCGTGAAGACGTCTCCATGCGCCTGCTCCTCGGCGTCCTCGATTTCCTCGTTCGACTTCTTCGGGGCAAACACGATGCCATTGATGTAGAGCTGTAGCGGCTCGTAGCAGCCGCGCGCACTCAGGAGGCCGCGCAGCGCTTCGTGGAACTGCGCCACCTGCGCACTGTGCTGCGGGCTCGTCGTCTCGTCGATGTGACTCACCCGCGCGATCTTCACCTCGACCTGGTAAATCCCATCATCGACTTCATCGCACTCGGTGACTTTGACGTACGTGAACGGCGGTTCAGGCGCGTCGGCAGGGTTGTTCGCATCGCCGCCCTTGGAAGGCACGGCGCGCGAGCCGGCAATGGCGTGCTTCATTTCCGCGCACAGCCAGAGCTCCACCTTGCGCTTGATCTCGTCGCTCATAGGGAAGGGGACTTGATCTGCACCGACCCGCAAGCCAGCCAATAGGTGCCGTCGCCATCGGTATCGGCCGGGTCGTTGGTGCGGACGCGAACACCGCGGGCGGAAATGATCGTCCCCTTGACGACGCCGCTCGCGGCCTTCGTCGCCGCCGAGATGTTGAGGCGCATGGTGGCGTTGATGAAAATGCCGCCGAGCATCGCGCGCTTCTCGACGGTCAGATCCTCGATGGCGATGGCGGTGAACTCGCGGGATTCGATGAAGAAGGGTTCGCCGGCGACGCGCTCCCATTCATCGTTCGCAGCGGCAAAGCAGGTGGTGAAAAGGCTCATTCATCCTTACGTAAGGGTGTCAACGCAACCGGCCCCCGTTCCTTTCGGAACGAGGGCCGGCGCACACACACCACTACCAGGGAGTCTACGGTGTGAGGTCGGCGACTTTGAGCAGGATGCCGCTGTTCTCGTTGATCACGTTCGTGTCATCGTCCTGGCGGACGCGGAGACGATCGCTGCGGATGCCCTCGTCACGGTAGGTTTCCGTGACGTAGAGCTCGCCGCCGGTGAGCTCGTCGAGGATGAACGTGCGGCCCGCGCCACCCGCTTCGGGCGGTCCACCCTGGATGTTGCCAAACCAGATGTTGCCGTCGTTCCACGCCCACTGGAGGTTGTCGTCCGAGGAGTCCTTGCCCGGCTTCGTGGTGTCGTAGCTGGTCTGCCCGATCAACACGTACTTGAGCTTGAACTTCTTGGCGATCATCTCCTCGTCAATCATGGCGTTGCCGCCATTCGCGCCAAAGAAGAACGAGCGGAGTTTCTCCGAGCTCGTGATGATGTCCCACAGGTTGAGCGAGAGCGCCATCGCGTTGATCGGCTCCTGCCGCTTGCGCATGATGCGCTTGAGGCGCTTCGTGTCGTTGGCGAAGTCGATGTCCGCGAGGTTGGCCTCGGTGTAAGCCTCGGAGGCTTCCTCGACGCCCCACACGTTCTCGTCCTGGATGAGCGCGGCGACGCGCACTTCGCGGCTGATGCGGATGTTGCGCATGAGCCAGATCGCCGTGCTCGATTCGAGATCGAAGAAGCGGGATTCCTCCTGCTTGTTCACATCGTCCATCGGCTCTTCCAAGCCGCGGTCCTCCGTGTTCCAGGAGTGCCGCTCCGTGGTCCGGGTCACCTCGCGGTAGCGAGTGCCAGGCGCCCGGCGCAGTGGGTCGGTCGCGGTCGTGGCGCCGCCTGCTTTGGAGAGCAGTTGGCCTTTGCCGCGCTTGATCTTCTTGAAGAAGCCCGTGCGGGTCTTCACCGGGTAAATCGGGAAAACGGTGTCGGCGACGAAAGAATCGTCGATCGCCATCGCCTCCTCGACCTTGACTTGCAGTTCGGGGCGGAATTCCGCCGCGGTATTCTGATAAGACATTGGTTGGTCCTAGTTTTGGGTTGGGGTTGTTGGGGCGAGTGGTTACGTGGCGCTGAGGATTCCCTTCGCGACAAGCGCCGCGTGGATCGCGCGGATGTCGTCGCCCTGCTTCTCTCCCTCGACCTTGACGGCTGCGTCGTCGGCCGCGGCCGCCATCGTGCCGTTCGTGCTGGTGAGCACGACGGAGATCGGCGGGGTCACGTTGAAGAGGCACTCCAGGGTGTCGCCGTCTGCGCCGGCGGCCTCCATGGCGATACCGCATTCGGAACCGGCGCCGCCGTCGTCCACCTTGCCCGCGGCTGCGCGTTTGACCGTCGCGCCGGCCACGATTGGCCCCGCAGCGATGCAGGTGCGCGTGCCAGGATCGGCGCTGAGTTTCACGCCCACCGAGCTCTCGGCGGCGTAAGCGTCTTTGCCGGAGTGTAGGATGGCCGTGCCGATTTCCACGTCGCCGATGCCCGCGTTGACGACACGGATGGCCGAGCCGGGAGCGAACTTGAGGCGTGCGCCGGCGAGGATGAGCTCGGCGGCGATGAAGGATACGATGTTGGGGCTAAGCATGATGAGTTAGCTGTTGTGGGTTGCTTCCCGCTTATTTGGCGCTGAACTGGATCTTGCCGCCGCGGGAGCGATACTCGCGGAACTCGATCGGGTGATTGCGGACGCCGAAGTCGATCGCCTTGGAGCGAGCTGCGACATCGGAGAGCTTCGGATCGGCTGCCTTCAGCTCGACATACTTCTGATTGACGATGGCCTCGTAGCTCCCCTCCTCGGCGTCTTGAGAGAAGAGGACCGTGCGGGCGCTGTGCGCGCCGGCTGCCGGAGTGCGGCCGCCGAACTTGACGATGCGCTGGAGCGCTTCGTTGGCCTGCTCGCTCTGTTCGAGCGCCGCAAAGAGCTGCTCGTTCTGCTCGACGAGCGCGTCGATCTTGGCGTTGACGGTGGCGAAGGCGTGCTGCTCGCGGGACTGTTGCTCGCGGCGGGACTGCGCGGCGATCCGGCTTTCCAGCGCGATCACACCACGGAGCGCACGCTGGCCGGCCGACATCGCGGCCACCGCACCGGCGTTCGCGCCAGCGCCGGCGCCAGCGTTGGCGTAGCCGCCATCGCCTGCGTCGTCACCGTCGCCGGCGTCACCGCCATCAGCCCAGACCAGGTTGCCCTGCCCATCGTTGATGAGTTGGCCAGCCTCGACGAGCGCATTGATCTGTTCGTCGGTGAGCTGCTGATCGTCAGCGCCGTCGTCGTCCTCGTCCTGAACCTGGGACGTGACTTCGTGCTGGAATTGCTCGGCCGCTTCGAGCCGAGTGCCGAGTTCTGCGATGATCTCCTGCTGCTCTTGATAAGCCTGCAGGAGTTCCTCCAGCGTCGGTACGCCGGGGTCGCCGTTGTTGGGGTTGGTTTTTGCGCGAGGCATACCCCATCGCGGGAGTGT
>JAXDQW010000115.1:0-25444 GCA_034667665.1 Chthoniobacter sp. | reverse complement strand
GCTCCAAATCCTGTCCGTCTAAATCCCACCTCGCACGGTCAATAACTCCCATGAAAAAACAATTTGAAACCCAGAGAACATCTTCGCTCGACCACGGCTATTCGGGTTGGCGCCGCTCCGCGGCTGCACGCGCAAAGTTCGACCGCTGTTCCTCGCTACCGGGCTGGGAGGCACAATGCCTTTGGATTGCAGAACTGCTCTGGTTCCAAACTCGGCCTGGCCTGAAATTTCCGAACGGCATTGGGGTTGGGCACCGCAGGGAGATTTGGTGGCCAGCAGACGGGCACTCAGGCCTCGGATTCTCCGGATGGTTCCGCGGGCGAAAGCTTCTTTCCGCGGCGGCCCTGACGGCTAGCTTGGTGGGCGCATGAAAACCATCGTTGCCCTCGTTGATTTTTCCGATCTCACCCCCCTCGTGATCGAGCAGGCAAACCAGCTCGCCAAAGCCTTTCAGGGGCGGCTCGTGCTGCTCCACGCGGTGCCGGACCAGCCGCTCGTGTTCGAGCTCGGCCTGGCGTCACCGACCGTCCTCCAGCACCCGACGGAAAAGAAGATCGCGGCCGACTATCAGACGCTCCTCGGTCTCCGCGATTCACTGGCTGAATCCGGCGTGGAAGTGCTGGTGCAACAGATCGACAAGGCCAGCGCGGAGAAGGTGCTCGCGCAATGCGGCAGCCTGGAATGCGACATCATCGTCATGGGCGCGCATCATCACAGCACCCTCTATCATCTGGTGGTCGGCACCTTCACCAGCGAGGTGCTCAAGCGGGCGGCCTGGCCCGTGCTGGTGGTGCCGGCGCCCGAGGAAAAGAAAACCTGATCGCCGGCGTGCGCTGAAATCGAAAGCGTTCGCGTGATCCTCGGCGGGCAAACAGTTTGCACGGCGTGGGAGCCCGCCGCACCTTCGGGCCTCCCCACGATGAACCGGTTCTTCCGCTTTCTCTTGCTCCTGGCCGCGACCTGGCTGCTCCCCGGCGCGGCGTTCTCGGGAAATCCGCCGCTCGATTTGGTCGATCTGAACGGGCAGCGCATCGATCCATTTCAGCAGCCAAAGACAACGGCGTCCGCCTTCCTTTTCGTGCGCACGGACTGCCCGATTTCGAATGCGTACGCCCCGGAGATTCGCCGGCTTCATGAGAAATACGCGAGCCGCGGGGTGGCCTTCTGGCTCGTCTATCTCGACCGCGACGAAGCGCCGGCGGCGATCCGCAAACACGTCGCGGAATACCAATATCCCTGCGGAGTGTTGCGCGATTCGCGGCATGCGCTGGCCAAGGCTTGCGGCGCGCGGGTGACGCCGGAAGCCGCGGTCTATTCTGCGCAAGGCAAGCTCGTTTTCGTCGGCCGGATCGACGACCGCTACGTGGCGTTCGGTAAATCGCGGCCCGAAGCGACGACGCACGATCTCGACGAATCGCTCACCGCTCTCCTCGCGGGCCGGCCCGTCCCACGGCCGGCGGGCCCGGCGATCGGCTGCTTCATCGAAGATCTGAAATGACGCGGCGGGTGAAAATCATCCTCCCGATCGCCGGCGCGATCGTGCTCGGGATCGGCGTGCTGGCCAGTGCGCGGCGGGCGCCGACGTTCAACCGTGACGTCGCGCCCATCCTGTTTGCGAACTGCGTTACCTGCCACCGGCCGGGAGGGCTCGGGCCCTTCAACCTCCTCACGTTCGCCGATGCCAAAAAACGGGCGCGGCAAATCGTGGAGGTCACCGCGTCGCGCTTCATGCCTCCCTGGCTGCCCGCGCGGGGTTGCGTCGAGTATCTCGATGAGCGCCGCCTGAGCGAGGTGCAGATCGAGACGCTGCGACGCTGGGTGGACAAAGGTATGTGCGAGGGAAACCCGAAAGATTTGCCCGCGGCACCTCGCTGGAGCGACGACTGGGAACTGGGCCAGCCCGACTTCATTGCCACGATGCCCGAGCTCTTCACGCTGCCGGACGAAGGGCGGGATGTTTACCGAAATTTCGTCGTGCCCTTGCCGATCACCCGGCGGCATTTCGTGCGCGCGATCGAGGTGCAGCCGGGGAATCTGCACGTCGTGCACCACGTCGGAGTCCGTTTCGATAACACCGGGGTTTGCCGCCGGCTCGACGCGAAAGATCCAGTTCCCGGCTTCGCGGGCATGAGCCCCGGAAACGCGGTTTCTCCCTACGGGCATTCGCTGAGCTGGCAGCCCGGCCGGCGGGCGACCTCGGAAGCGGATGGCACCCAGTGGGCGCTCGACCCCGGCACGGATCTCGTTTTGCAACTGCACATGCGGCCCAGCGGAAAGCCGGAGCCGGTGCAGGCGCGCGTCGCCTTCTATTTTATCGACGCGCCCCCGAGCCGGGCCTCGTTTGTCATCGGGCTGCGGTCCACGGCGATCGATATCCCCCCAGGTGCGGAGGCTTATACGATCGAAGATTCCTACAAGATTCCGGTCGATGTCGAAGCGGTCAGCGTTTATCCGCACGCGCACTTTCTCTGCCAGAAAATGGAAGGCTGGGCCGAGCTGCCGGATGGGTCGAAAGCGTGTCTTTTGCGGATCGACCAGTGGGATTTCAACTGGCAGTCCGACTATCGTTTTGCTCATCCGATCGCGTTGCCGGCGGGCACCAAAGTGCGAATGCGTTACACCTACGACAATTCGCTGCACAACCCGATCAATGAAGGAAAGACGCTGCGGAGAGTTCAATACGGGGCGCAAACTTCCGATGAGATGGGGGAATTCTGGCTCACGCTGCTGTTGAAAAACGCCGGGGATATTTCCAAGCTCGACACGGATTATGCGCGGAATTGGGCGCTGCCCGATACCATCTCCCAAGCGAGGACGATGCTGGCGCGCAACCCAGGCGACACGGAGTCACGCGTGAACCTCGCTTCAGCGCTGGCCATCAGCGGACGTATCGATGAGGCCCTGACCGAACTGGAGCGCACGATCGCAATCGATCCGCGTTGCGAAGAGGCCCACCAAATGCGCGCGCAGATTTTCAACCAACTCAAGCAGATCGACCGCGCGAAATCCGCATTCGCGACGGTGCTCGAAATCAATCCCGACAACTACGTGGCGTTGAACGACCTGGGCGGGCTCCTGCTCGCGGAAGGCCAGACGCAGCGGGCGGCGGAGTACTTCGAGCGGGCGCTGCGCGCCAATCCCAATGACCGGCAGGCGTGGGAGAATTTGAAAAAAGCGCGCATCCTTCTCGAACGCCAGGGTCTGCCGCCGGAGCCGGGGAAATAACGCGGGTCCTGCTCCCGGAAGGCCGCGCGCCCATTGCCACTTTTCCGCACGCCGCCGCGCGGCTCCGCTGCCAATGCTGTCGGGCAGGTCGCTGGCGTTCATAGCGCCGAAAGCCGCCCAAAAAGCTCTGTCATCCTGAGCGAAGTCGAAGGATCTCTCGCATCCGTGGGCGGAGGTGGCGCGGAGCCGGCGGCACACCTGCTCCGCACCGCCGCTGCCCGCGGATGCGAGAGTTCCTTCGACTCCGCTCCGCCCATGTTTCCGCCTGCGCTGCGCTCAGGATGACAGCGGTTTTTTTGGAATGCTCCCTCCGCCAGTGCTGCTGCTGCCCGACATCATTGCCGCCGCCAGGAAAACCCGTTTTTGTGAAGGCCTCAGGATGACAGCTCGGTTGGATGTGGCCTCGCCGCTGCACAGGTCACTCGTCGCGTTTGAACCCAATTAGTCACACCTGGTTCCCACCAGGTTGCCGGATAGCCGTTGCCATGAGATGCTCGGCGGATTCGGATTCCGGTGAGTCGTCCGCCGCGACGGATGAAACCACCGGGCCCGTCCGTTCCACTTGCCGAACATCCCATGGTTCCATGTCGCCTACGCCATTTCGTGCGCACGATTTTCGTCTCCTTCGTTTTTTTCGCGGCCTGGCCGGAAGCATCGTCCGCAGCCGCCAAGGTGGTGGACTCGCTGGCGCAGGAGCAGCGGGAGGTCGATGACTTGCTCACCAGGGCGGACAGCGTCGAGCTGCGGAAAATCGCGCCGCAGGTGTTCCGGCTGGCCGCACGGTTGCTCAAGGAGAAAGGCGATGCGGAAGCGCAGCCCTATTTCGAAAAGGGACTGCAAGGGAATCCCTGGGCCTTGGAAGAACAATTGACGCTCGGGGAAATCCTGGGCCGGAAATCGCAACCGGCGGCTTTGCAGGAAAAGGCGGAAATGGTCCTCCGCGTCGGAGAAGAACCCGACGTCCTTGCGCGGGCCTCGCGGCTGCTTGGGCGCCCGGTGCCGGCGGCGGCCACGGACTTTGCCGGCCTCCATGAGAGCGAAGAACGGGTGCTGGTCCTGGCGCCCCTGGCGGACGCGAGCATTTTCACGCTCCTGGATTTGCAGAGCGCCCTGGCGAAGAAGCTCGGCTTCAAAGTCGTCGTCGCGTCCCTCGCGGTGGAGCTGCCGAAAGCGGATCGGAGCGCGAAGACTCAGTGGGTCGTCAGGACGCGGGAGAAGGTCCTGCAGGCGGTCAAGGACCAGCCGCCCTTGGCCGCGCAGCTCGGGTGGATGGGATTCCCCGTGGAACAGCTCCGGACGAGTGACGATGCGGTGGTGGGCCTGATCCGAAAGTCCACCGAAACCGAGCAGGGTGCGGCCGCAGTGCAAAACCTGGACGCCATGCTCGCGCAGTTTGAGCAGACGATGCAGTGGGATGTGGCGAAGGTCATCACGGCCCTGCAGGCCGCGGTCGGTTCGCGCGCCGGGCCGCGCCTGATGGTGCTCGGAGTCGCGCCCTTCGACCTGTTCGGCGGGACCAGCAACTTCCTCTTCGGCGCCGGAGCCACGGGCGGTTTTCTCGGCGTCGTTTCGTTGCACCGCTTCCGCGCCGCCTTCAATGACGAGCCACCCAAACGGGAACGGCTCAACGATCGGCTGCTGAAACAATCCCTCTCGACGCTCGGTTTCATGATCGGAGTGCCGCGCTGCACCACCCCGGAGTGCGCGCGGGCTTACCCGCAGAGCCTGGCCGAGCACGACCAGAAGCCGTCGAAACTATGCCGGCAGTGCCAGGTCGAATTCGAACGCGTGCTGGGCGCTCCGCTGCCCGCGGAGTAACCTTTCTCCGATAGCCCCGTTCATCGGCGCGGAGCCCCCAACTGGTCTTCGCTGACAACACCGGAATGAAAGAGCAATGGTGAACCCATAACCACCTAACTAACCAGCTATGAGCGAAAGCCAAGCCAAGCCGACCGCACTCCCAACTCTCGCGAGGGACACATCCCCGTGGTTCCGCCGACACGACCGCATTCTTTACGGCAGCGCTGGAGGCTACTTCGTTCTCGTCTTCGCAGCCCTGTTTGCGTCGCGGGCTATCTCCCTTGCGCCGCGGGGCTCAATCGACTCGATGGCGGACACCGGGCGGGCGTGCTCGACCGTCTTTCCCTTGCTCGCGCTCACCGCTCTCGCCCTCCACCAGATGTTCGGAGCCCGACGTTTTTCCCTAACCGCAACGCTCGTAGCAGCAGCCGCCATCATTCTTTCCGCCGGGATCGCTTTCCTTTTCGTTACCGCTGCGAGCCTCATCACATGAGACGCGTTTCAGTTTGCGCACCAAGGTTGGCGTCGCTGCGGTAGGCGGGCGAGCCATCCTGCCCGCCGAGCGACCTATCTTGCGTCGCGGCCTTTTGTGCCGCCTGGGAAGTTCGTTCAGCGAGACGCCCGAACCGGCGGGCGGGACGCCCACCCTACCCGAGCCAAGGGCTCCGCCCTTTGAGATCCGGCTGTCAATGGGGTTTACGAGAACAAAACTCCCGTTACGTCCTGCATAACGGTCTAACGGGCCGCGCCGCCGTTCGCCGCCTCGTCTCGCGCTTGCGTTTGTCGCCTGATCAGGTCCCTGGCTTTCAAGAGCCGTTCGGGCCAGATGAACGTTGGCGCTTTTGCCGGATCGTAACCAGCCAGATGGCCGGTGAGCCGGGCGGCCGGCTTGGTGTATCTGAGTTCCGTGTCGCCGAAGACCTCGCGGCACAGCGCGGCCAGTCCGGGATCATATTCGAGGAGCTGCGAGCGCAGATGCACGTGGTTGTGGTCGGCATCGTTAAAGCGGTTGTTGTCGAACCATGACTGCACGCCCTCGGCGAAATACTCAGCGTGATTTACGGAAGCGTACTTGCCCTTCCACAAACCGACCTTCATGGCGGCGTCATAGGCGGCCTTGAGCCGCGCGTCGAACGTCGGGTCCACATTCGCCAGGCCGCGCCGGTGGATGTTATGCGCGAATTCGTGGATCAAGATGCACTCCGCGGCGTAAGGATCGCCGGGAAAGCCGAGGAGATTCTCCTCGGCGCACGAGCAATACGGGTCGCTCTCACTGCCGCCGAGACCGCGGGCGCGCGCGTCCCAATAGTCCCTGCCGGAGAGCTGCGGGAAGTCGCGAGGCGGCCCGGCACCGAGCCCGGCGAACTCAGGCTGGTCGATGGTGAATTCATCATGCGCGAGGATGCAGAGACGCGAGCCGCTTCGAATCATCGCCTCGCGCACGTCGGGCCGATGCGCGAGCATCAGGTCCACGAGATATGCGGCTTCCTTCAGGGCGTAGGGGTTGACCTTTGCCGAGGCCACGATGGGGTAGCCATGCGCGCGGATCGCCTGCGTGTAAAAGGCCGGCACGCCGTTCTCGCCTCTCGGATCAAACAGGCAGCCCTGCACTCTCACCTCACAGGTCACGATGGCCTCCGCATGGTCCTGGCGCCCGACAATGGCAAACCGATGGCCGATCGTGGTCGCGATGAACCGATCGCGACCCGGCGCGATCGAACCGTTCGCCACGCGCTCCCTGTTGGTCTTGAGCCAGAAGAGGTCGATCTTCTCCTCGCTGGCGTTCATGATTCGTAGCCGGGCTTGGTCAGCGGCCGTCGCCTGAATTGCGGCAGCGAAGATGAACCAGAGGAATTGTTTCATCGGAATAAAACGGGGAGTCGTAGCGCATCATACGGGTGGTCGAATTCGTCACTCCGAGCGGGGACGAGCTGTTCGTGCAGGGGCGAGCCAGGTCACCATGGGACTTTCTCTACGCCGAGCGCCGAACGCCGAACGCCGAACGCCATTGGTGCGGAAAAAGTGAATTTCTCTACTTCCCTTTTACGGCCAGGACCACGTCGCAGATTTCGCATTCGCCAAGATACTGTTCGAGCTCGAACTTGAACTCGAGGATGGCCAGTGTCGTGGTCTCCAGCTTTTTGATGTTCTTCTCCTTGAATTGGATGGTGAAGGTCTTTTCCACCGCCTTCCAGTTCATGTTGCTGGGGAAGGCTTCCGTCTCCTTCACTTCCTCCTTGGTTTCGTCCTTTTCCACTTTGACCCCGCGTCCGGCTTTCACAAACTTGCTGGCCGTGTTTTCGTTCGCGCCGAGATAGGCGACGGTGCAGCGGCCTTCGTGGATGCCTCTACCCTTGGTTTTGAAACTCAAGTGATAGGTCGCGCCAACCTGGAGCGGCGGCAGGGTCTGGCGGATGACGAAGGAGTTGACCGCTCCATCCGCGCCGGCCCACGTCGCCGGGATCGGCACCCATTGGTCGAGCCAGTAGCGGAAAAAGTCGTCATCATCGCGGCCCTCGAGGGTTAGTTCTCCCATCTTGAAGACCTTGTTCGGTGACGGAAAATAGCCGGCCTTCAATACCTTGCCCCCGCCGGGACCCGCCTCGTCGGTCACGGAAATGTAGGAGTAGAGGTTGGCGCGGGTGTGGCCAGGATCGATCGTCCACGTCGCGGGAATGCGGATGTTATCGGCCCACAGGTTCGTGCCCTTGAGTTCCACGGGCGCATCGAATTTGGGCTCGGCCGGCGTGCCTTTGTTGATGGCCAGCGCGATGCGTCCGTTGGCTTTGCCCACGATCAGGTCGAAGAGACCGTCTCCATTGAAGTCCGCGGCATGGGGCGCGATCGGGCCGCCGAAGTCTTGCGTGCCGCCGAAGGAAACCATGGCGGCCAGCGGAAGCTCATCATCGGGCTTCCAGTTGCCTTGATTGAGATGGACGCCGACCGTTCCCTTGCGGTCGCCGACGAGCACGTCCGGCAGACCGTCACCGTTCCAATCCGCGATGGTCGGCACCAACTGCTCGCGCCCATCGCCGTAGCAGAGGTAGTAGCGTTGCTCCTCGGAAAACTTCGGCTCGGAACTGCCGGATTGATTGAGCAGCAAAAAAACGGCGTTGGCGGAGTAGGAACCTTCGCCGAGGAGCAGGTCCGGCTTGCCGTCCTTGTTCCAATCGACCGCGCACGGGGCGAAGAGATTGCCCCACGGCCGCTTGGCGGAAATGTCGATGCGCACCTTCGCGTACTGCGACGGTTGCTCGAAGGCGGGCGCCATGGCGCTGCCGGTGTTCGGCAGTTTGAGGACGTCGCCCGTGTAGTTGCCAAAGATCAAATCGGGCGTTCCGCGGCGATTCCAATCGAACACCGTGAGCTTCGGAGTGCCATGGTGCCACGTCCATCCCGAGCGCTCCCACTTTTCGTCCCTGGCCACTCGCGGAGGATAAATGGGGATGATTTCCGCGTGCGTGAATTTCGGCTCGGTCTTCGATCCGCCATTGATGTAGGCGCGGACGATGCCGGCTCCGTCCGCGGTGACCAGGTCGGGCAGCTTGTCCCCGTTCATATCCACGAAGCTGACCGAGACGGGCATCTCGAGGTTGCCTACTTTGCCGCTCTCCGTCAGCGCGTAGGTGCCCTGGCGGTTCCCCGCGAGAAAGTTCTGCGCATCCACGCCATCCCACAGGTTTTCCTGGGGTGCGAACTTGGCGAAGTCGCCGTTGACGACCACGTTGGGGCCATCGGCGAGGGCCGCCGCGGAGAAGGTGAGAAGCGCAACGAGAACGGCGGAGCGAGGCATGGCGGGTATCCTTTTCGTGATTAGAACGCCCGCGGTGCGTTGCGCACCTTGTCTTCCCAGCGCGTGAGGAGATGGACGATGACGTTGGTGCCGAACTTGTAGGTCTCGAGGAGCGCCTTCGGCTCGATGTTCCGAAAGTACAGATTCCGGCGGTTCCACATCTCCTCGTTGATCGCGACCATGCGCCGTTTCTGGTCGCGCGTGGTGTCGAACTCGTAGTTCTCGTCGAGACCAAACTGCCACATGTCGCCGTAGTCGTTGGCCGTATAGAGGATCGCCAGCGCCCCGCCGTAGCCGAGCAACCCATAGACGGGCTCGTGGTAGAAGTTGATCCCTGCCGGCGCTTCGCGGATTTCCGGGAAATAATTGCTGGCGTAGATCGGATGATTGGGAGGGAGCGTAAGCCACTGCTCACCCGGAGGGACCAGCCGCAGCATCTCGCGGCGAAAGGCGATGTCGAAGCGCGACCGCTGGCCTGGCACCGAGCTGTCGCCCCAGAGGCAGCCGCCGGAGCGGAGATACTCCGCGAGGTTGGTTACTTCCTGATCGGTGAGCTTGAAGTCGCGATGCCCGGTGAACCAGATGAACGGTGGCTTCTTGACAAAGATCTCATCGCTGGACAAGTCGAGCGGAACCAACTGCGGCTCCGCGTCGATCTTACCCTTGGATAGCTTGCCCACGAGATAGAGCAGGTTCGCAAGACTGCCCCCGCCGATTTCATTGTCGCGCATCCAGATGGTCGAGTCCCAGTCGCCGCCCTGATATTTCGCGAGATACGCCGTGAACTGAAACTCGCGGCTCTTGAGCGGCCTCGACATGCTGGCCGTCCCGCCCTTCGCCCACCCGGCAGTGAACCCGGCGATCCTGGTCGCCATGTCCTTGCTCAGCGTTCCCTTGAGCGCGGGTGGCGCCATGGTCAGCGGCTTTTTCAGGTCGGTGGTCATCTTGAGTGTGGGCGAGAGCGTCGGCGAAGCGTTCAACGACACGTTCGCCTGCGCGCTCGTCGTGAGGGCGGCGATCACCGCGGACGGCGCCGAGACCGAAGGCGCCGCGGCGTCATTGGTCGGCGAGAATTCGGTGGGCTGAAGGTCTGGTTTGGTTTCCGGAGGAGTCACGGTCACGGTTTCATTCGAGACGAGGTCGCCGCCTTCGGCGGTGAAATCCGGCGCCTCCTCCTGGACCTTGAGCAGCACCGACCCGCCGAGGATGAGGACCAGAACCGCATGGATGAGCGCGGAGAACGTGAATGGCTGCGCCTTCGCCAGCCACGCATGGATCGAGACACGTTCGGCGGGGCGCGGCTCGGTGTCGGGAGGGGAGGAAAGGGCGTTCATGAGGCGATGGAGGGGACTCGCGTTCGGGTAGGGGCCAGCAGCGCGGGCGCAGTTTAGCAGCGGGTATGCCAGCACCAGTTTACGGGGGCGAGGGCCCGCGAGCAACCGGGCTGCATGAGCAGCATGTATCCATGTCCAAGGGGGAGGGAATACATTGTGTCCAGTCGAGCAGACTTCATCGGTCTGAGGCGAAGCTTGGCGCGGCCTACGCAAGCACTGGGCGGATGACCTTGCCGTGGACGTCGGTGAGACGGCGCTGAATGCCATTGTTGTAGAAGGTCAGGCGGGTGTGATCGATGCCGAGCAGGTGCAGCACGGTGGCGTAGAAGTCGTGCACGGTCGTGACCTCCTGGACGGCGCGGCGGCCGAAGTCGTCGGTGGCGCCGAAGCTGACTCCGCCGCGCACTCCGGCGCCCATCATCCAGCAGGTGAAGCCGTCGGGATTGTGATCGCGCCCGCTGGTCCCCTCCTGGCGGGTCGGCATGCGGCCGAACTCGGTGGTCCAGAGGATGAGGGTGTCGGCGAGCAAGCCGCGCTGCTTGAGGTCGGTGAGCAACGCCGCAGTCGGAGTGTCGAGAATGGGGAAGTGCCGCTCGTAATCGGCCTTGAGCGTCTTGTGCGCGTCCCAATTGAGCAGCCCATCGACCCCCGAGGCGCGCGAGGCGCAATAGAGCGTCACGTAACGCACGCCGCGCTCGAGGAAGCGCCGCGCGAGCAGGCAATTGCGTGCGTAAGCGGCTTTGAGCGGATTCGCGTCGGCGGTCCCGTAAAGCTGGTGCGCATGGGCCGGCTCGCGCGAGAGGTCGGTGGCCTCGGGCGCGGTGAGCTGCATGCGCGCCGCGAGCTGATAGGCCGCGATGCGCGCGGCCAGTTCGTCATCGCCGGGATGCGCGGCGGCGTCCTGCAGGTTCAGTTTCTGGAGAAACTCGCGCGTCGCGGCCTCGTCCTCCGCGCTGACGCCCGCGGGCGATGCCAGATTGCGGATCGGTTGGGACGCGCTGATCTCGATCCCTTGATGCCGCGCCGGCAGAAAGCCCGCGCTCCAGTTCGCCTTCCCGTTGGGCGGCTCGCCGCGAATGTCGGGGATGGCGATATACGCGGGCAGGTTTTCGTTTGCGCTGCCCAGCGCGTAGCTCGTCCACGAGCCGGCGCTCGGAAAACCTTCCCGCACAAAGCCCGTGTTCATGAAGACACAGCCCGGCCCGTGGGTGTTGCTCCGGGAGGTCATCCCGTGCAGGAAGGCGATGTCGTCCACGTGCGCGGCGAGCGCCGGGAGCATGTCGCTGATGTGTTTGCCAGATTGGCCGTGCGGCGAAAACCCCCACGGACTGCGCATCAAGGGACCGTTCTTGCCTTGAAACGACACCATGTTCTCCTCGCCCGGCAGCGCCTGCCCGTCGCGTTTTTCGAGTTCCGGTTTGTAATCGAACGAGTCCATGTGCGAAGCGCCGCCTGGGCAGAAGATCTGGAGGACGCGCTTTGCTTTCGGCGCCGGCGATTGCGGATTGCGGATTGCGGATTGCGGATTTTCCGCAGCCGCGCGTTGGCCCAGGAGCGAGAGGAGGGCGAGGCCGCCCAGGCCGTGGGCCATTTGACCGCAGAAATGACGGCGGGTGTGATCAGCGGACATGGATGAGTTCGTTGGAGTTCAGGACGGCGCGGCAAAACGCGGGAAGACCGTGCGTGGCGATCAGCTGAGCAGCGGCGGTCTCTTCTTCTGCGGAAGGCGCGCGGCCATAGCCCAGTGCAAACGCGCGCCGCACCTGCGCGGTCGCGTCTTCTCCGGCCTCCGCGTGGAGGCGCTCGGCCAGGGCGCGCGCGAGGTCAAGGGTGAAGCTGTGATTGAACAGCGTGAGGGCCTGGAGCGGAGTCGTGGTGCTCGCCCGGCGCGGCGTGGGCGAGGCGCAATCGGGCGCATCGAACTCGCTCATCAGGTCCACCGTCGCGGCGCGCGCGTTTTGATGATAAACGGCGCGCCGGTAGGTCTCCGGTCCGACGTTGTCGAGCGGGACGTAGGTCGAGACGTTGTCATTGAGATAGCGATAAAGTCGGAAGCCGGGTCCGCCCATGCGCAGATCGAGCTTGCCCGCGATGCTAAGCATCGTGTCGCGCACCTCTTCCGCCGAGAGCCGGCGCGGCGGGAAGCGCCAGAGCAGCCGCGTGGCGAAATCGACGTCGGCGCCCTCTTTGCGCCACTGCGCCGATTGCCGATAGGTCTGCGAGAGCATGATCTCGCGATGCAACGGTTTCAGCCGCCAGCCGTGATGCTGGAGCCGTTGCGCGAGGTAATCGAGCAACTCGGGATGCGTCGGCCGGCCGCCCATGTAGCCGAAGTCGCTCGGCGTATCAACGATGCCGGTGCCGAAGTGATAATGCCAGACGCGGTTGGCCAGCACGCGCGGGGTGAGCGGGTTGTCTGAGGCGACCAGCCACTTGGCGAGGGCGAGCCGGCGCCCGCCCTCCGGCGCGTTGAGGGGGAGCTCATAGCGGCCATGATCGAGCATGCTCAGGCTCGCCGGTGCGATTTCCGGCCCGCGCTTTTGCGGGTCGCCTCCCCGCATCAAGTAAGCGGGTGCTCTCGGTTGCTCGAGCTTCCCAAGCCAGGCGGTTGGCAGCTTTGGCAGTCGGTCCAACTCGGCTTGCAGCGAATCGCGGCGCGGCTTGAGTGCGTCGCGCCGGGCGCGTTCGTCGGCTTCGAGCGCGGCGGTCAGCAGCGCTTCCTCCAGTCCCGCGGGGGTCGCGGGACGCCGGGCCGTGGGATCGGCGAGTTTGGTCCAGGTCTGCCCGTCCAGCGAGGCTTCGAAGAGGTAGTCCTCGATCGCGGTGACCCGGCGCGACTGCTCGCGGTCCTGCGTCCAGACGAGGCGCGCGATTTTTTCGACCCGCGGAAGCTCGATGACGAACTGCGCCGGCGGCTCTTTCGAGGAAGCATTCCAAGTCCGGGCGAAACTCCCATCGATGAGGTTCGCCGGGGCGTAAGCGGTCGGATCGGTGCTGCTGACCCGCGTGCCCGTGGCCGTGATCTTTGCGCCCGCCGAGGCCAGGGCGACATTGCGCGGCTCCGGCTCCGCGCTCCAAATCTCGCACTCTTCCAGGACGACCGGCCGCCCCGTGTTCGCCGGGTCCAATCGTCCGCGGACAAAGCGCGCCTCGATCGGGTCAAACGTCTCTTCGTTGCCCTCGACCTTGACGGGCGGACGGGTGAAGCGCTGGAGCAATTCCTCGCGCCGCGCTGGCACCCGTTCCCGGCCCGCCTTCTCGATCGCCGCCAACTCGCGCTTGGTCTCCTCGAGTGCCGCCACGATCGGTCCGCGACGCTGCTGGTCCGCTTCGCGCTCCTCGCGCGACGCCCATTCCCGCGGGCCCTGCTGCACTCCGGCAAAGGCCGCCTGGAGCCGGTAATAATCGGCCTGCTCGATCGGGTCGAACTTGTGATCGTGGCAGCGCGCGCAATTGACCGTCAGACCGAGAAACGCCGAGCCCGTCGCGGCGACGATGTCATCGAGCGTATTGGCGCGGATCTGCGCGGCCGCTTTGGCGTCCTGATTGCCGACATCGTCGTACGGCCCGGCGACCAGAAACGCGCTGCCGATCTCGACCCACGGGTCGCCCTGCGCGAGTTGGTCGCCGGCGAGATGCTCCATCATGAACCGATCGAATGGCTTGTCGTCGTTCAACGACCGGATCACGTAGTCGCGGAACGGCCAGGCGTTGTCGCGCACGAGATTCCGCTCAAAGCCGCTGCTCTCCCCGAAGCGGACGACATCGAGCCAGTGGCGCCCCCAACGCTCGCCATAGCGCGGCGACGCGAGCAGGCGGTCGAGCAGATTGAGGATTGCGGATTGCGGATTGCGGATGGAGTCCGCGGCGAACGCCTCCACCTCGTCAGGAGTCGGTGGCAAGCCGGTGAGATCGAAGGTCGCGCGACGGATGAATTCACGCGGTTCCGCGGGGGGCGATGGCTTCAGCCCCTTTTCCGCAAGCTTCGCGAAAACGAAGCGGTCGATCGGCTCGCGGGTCCAATCTGCGGGCGCCTCTTCGACTTCCGGCGCGAGATCGCTGCGCAGCGGCTGCAAAGCCCACCAGGTCGCTTTCTCGGCCCTCGCCTTCGGCCGAATGACAATGCCCTCCGGCCACTTCGCGCCCTCTTCGATCCAGCGGCGGACCAGCGCGACCTGCTCGGCCGTGAGCGGATCGCCTTCCTCCGGCATCTCCGGATCTTCGCTCGGACGCGGCGGAGTGATCAGTTCCACGAGGAGGCTCGCGCCCGGGTCACCGGGCACGACCGCGGCTTCGTGGCCTTTGCGCTTGGTGAAGACATCCGCCGCCGTGGCGAGGGAGAACTTTCCCTTCTTCTCGGTGGTGTTGTGGCAGCGCACGCAACGCGCCTCGAAAATCGGTGCAACCTCGAGCGTGAAATCCACCGGCTTCGCCGGCTCCGCAGCGAGCCCCGCACCTCGCAGCACGACGCCCAACGCCGCCGCAGCAGCAGCAATGAACGTGGGGGTCACGGCGGGGGCACGCATGGCGGAACTTTGTGGCGATGTCGCCCACAATGAAAGCCCTGCGCGGGTGTTTCCGCCAACGATCACGCCGCAAGGCCAATGGCCGTCAACATGCCAGCCCAAGGCAAGCGAAGCCGCCCGGGTCCAGACGACAAAATAGGACCTAACGAGGTTGTCGGAGATGCGGAGGGCGCTCCAAGGAGCGGCGAGCGTCCCGCCGCCGGCCCAACCCGCCCGCGCAGCGGCAACTTCAACGCGTGAACCATGCGATGAGATGAGGAGAGGTTTGCCGCTGCGCGGGGGGTGGGTCGGCGGCGGCACGCACGCCGCTCCTTGGAGCGCCTCGGGTTGGCGCCGCTCCGCGGCTGTATTGCAAGTCCCGAGAGGCTGCCCGGAACTTCTTGGCTCGACTGGAGTTTATCCATACTTCTCCGCGATTACGCCTGCATGTTGACCTCACTTCGCCGCACTCAAACTCTTCGCATTGCGCTTCTCTGCGCGGTGTTGGTGGGGTTTGTCCTGGCGTTGGCGCTGGCCGCTTCCCCGCAACTGCACGAGTTGATTCACCACGACGACGGTCATGGCGAGCATCAGTGTCTCGCGGTGACGCTGCAAAGTGGCGGATCCGACGCCGCGGCGGTCGCGCCCCTGGTGACGCAGGCGTTTTTGGCGGAGTTGTTTGCTTTGGTGCCGCGCGGTGAGTCGGCGTGGGTGGAATCGCTTTTTCTGAGCTGCCGCGTGCTGGAGCACGCGCCGCCGCTCATCTCCTGAGTCAGCCGCAGGACTAGCGCCCGTCGCGCTCGTTCTCCCTTACCCGCCGCCCCTGCTGGGGTGGCGTGTGCCCATCCATTTCAAGCCAGGAGATTTTTCGTGAGATTCTTTCCGTCCATTTTTTCAATCACCGCCGCAGCCCTGTTTCAGGCAGGGGCGGCCTTCGCGCAGGAGCCTTCTCCCAAAGCGCAGACCGAGATTCAGCTTCTGCAAAAGCAGATGCTCGAGATGCAGACCGGCATGCAGCAAATGCAGGCGCAGCATCAACAGGAGATCGCCGCCCTCAAGACGCAGGTCGAGAGCCAGCAAAAAGTGATCGACGAGTTCCAGAAGTCCGTCGCGAGCACGGCACCGCCGATGCCCGCGGGGCCGAATGACAAACCCCCGGCGGAACGGGGCGCATTGTTTCCGACGACGGATGCTTCCGTCGTCGCGGCAGCGCCGCCACCGGGCGGCTCCAGTCCGCCAACAGCCTTCCCTACCACCGACGCGTCGGTGACCACGGCGGAGCCGCCGCCGGCATCCGCGACCGGGTTTTCGTTGACCGCGCCGATCACCCTCGTGGGCGGCGGCAAGACCTACATGAACATCTCCTTCGACGGGCAGTTCGCGGCCGCGTTCTCGACCGAGCGCGAGCTCGATCGGCTGGAAGTCGGCGACCACGATCCGCAGCAGCGCGGCTTCAACGCGCGCAACGTCGAGCTCGCCCTGGACGGCGCCGTGGACCCCTATTTTCAAGGATTCGCCAACATCGTCTTCAAGCTCGATAACGAGAATGAGACGTCGGTCGAAGCCGAGGAGGCGTTCATGCAGACGACGGCTCTGCCGTGGGGGCTGCAGCTCAAAGGGGGACAGTTCTTCGCCGCGTTCGGTCGCATCAACCCGCAGCATCCGCACGTCTGGGATTTCGCCGATGCGCCGCTGGTCAATGGCCGGCTGCTCGGACCCGACGGTCTGCGCGGCGTCGGCGCGCAAATCTCGTGGGTGATGCCATTCACGTGGTATTCGCAGTTCATCTTCGGCGTTCAAAATGGCAACGGCGGCACCGGCTTCTCGTTTCGGAATCCGGGCGAGGACGGCGAGTTCTTTGGGCGGACGACCCTCGATCGCAAGCTGCGCGGGGTGCAGGATTTCGTCTTCATTCCGCGCTGGGAATCGTCCTTCGACCTCAGCCCGACGCAGACGCTGCTGCTCGGCGTCTCCGGCGCCTTCGGTCCGAACGACACCGGCGCCTCGACGCGCACGCAGATTTACGGCGCCGATGTTTTCTACAAGTGGAAATCGCCCCACGCGGAGGGCGGCTTCCCGTTTGTGAAATGGCAGACCGAGGCGCTGCTGCGCCGCTTCGAAGCCGGCCGTGGCGCCGACGATGCATTCCCGGTGAGTGAAATCTTCACCGATTGGGGCGCCTACTCGCAGCTCGTCTGGGGCTTTGAGAAGGGCTGGACCGCGGGCCTGCGCGGCGACTACCTGCACTTCGAAGATTCCCGAGTCACCGACGATTCGGAACGCCAGAGCCGCTGGCGCGCCTCCGCGAATCTCACTTGGTATCCGACCGAGTTTTCGAAGCTGCGGCTCCAATACAACCACGATTTCCTCGAGGCGAATGAGTTCCTCGACCGCCACGATGTGGACTCGCTCTTTCTCCAGTTCGAATTCGCCCTCGGTTCGCACGCCGCCCACAAGTTTTAGCCCATCCGTCTTATGAACAAACTGCTCCTCACCCTCACCACCCTCACCGTCTCGGCGGCGCTTGCCGCCTCCGCGCAGGCGAAGCTCGCCGTCGTGGCCACGCTGCCCGATTACGCCGCCCTAGCGACGGAAATCGGCGGCGACAAGGTGGATGTCACCGTGCTCGCCAAGCCGACCGAAGACCCGCATTTCGTGGATGCACGGCCGAGCTTCGTCGTGAAATTGCGCGGCGCCGATGTGCTCATCGAAGGCGGCGCCGAGCTCGAGATCGGCTGGCTTCCCCCGCTGCTGCAGAACGCGCGCAATGCGAAGATTGAAACCGGCGCGCCGGGCCGCGTGGTCGCCTCCCAAGGCATCCGGCTGATGAACGTGCCCGCAAACGCCACGCGAGCCGAGGGCGACGTGCATGCGCTGGGCAACCCGCATTTCATGGTCGATCCGATCATCGCGAAAGCCGTCGCGCAGCACATCGCGCAAGCCTTCTCTGCCGTCGATCCGCCGAACGCCGCGGCCTATTTGGCGAACGACAAAAAGTTCGAGACGAGCATCGATGCGAAGCTCCAGGAATGGGGCAAGGCGATGCTGCCCTTCAAGGGCGCGAACGTCGTTGCGTATCACGATTCGTGGGTCTATTTCGCGCATCGGTTTGGTTTCACCATCGACACCTTCCTCGAACCGAAGCCCGGCATTCCGCCGTCGCCGTCGCACCTCGCCGAGGTCATCGCGAAGATGAAGGCGCAGAAGTCGAAGGCGATCATCGTCGAGCCGTTTCACAACCGGAAGATCGCCGAAAAAGTCGCCGCCTCGACGGGAGCGAAAGTCGTCGATCTGGCGCAGTTTCCCGGCGCGCTGCCGAACACGGCGACGTATGCCGCCTTCATCGACGCGCTGATTTCCCGCCTCACCGCCGCGCTCGGCTCCTGAATTATGTGGGACGTCATGTTCTGGCCCATCGTGGCCTGCGTGCTGTTGCCCTGGGTGTTGGTCTATCTCGGGCTGCACGTCGTGCAGCGGGGGATCATCTTCATCGACATCGCCATGGCGCAGATGGCCTCGGCGGGGATTTGTGTCGCGGTGCTCCTGCATCTTGATCTGGAGAGCCCCGCCGCATTCGCGATCGCCCTCGGTTTTACGCTCGTCGGCGCGGCCGTGTTCTCGCTCAGCGGCAAGCGTGGGAGCGAGGTCCCGCAGGAAGCCGTGATCGGCATCACTTATGTCGTGGCGGCGGCCGCCTCCGTGCTCCTGCTCAGCCGCGCCGCGGAAGGCGACGAGGAGATCAAGAACATGCTCGTCGGGAACATCCTCCTCGTGACGCCTGTCGAGGTGGGGAAATGCTTCGGCATTTTTGCGGCGATCGCGGCCGTGCACTTCGCGCTGCGCAAAAAGTTCCTGCTCGTCTCCTTCGATCGCGAAGCCGCCTACGAGCAGGGCCTGCGCGTCCGCTGGTGGGATTTCCTCTTCTACGCCGCGTTCGGGGTCGTCGTGACGAGCTTCGTCCGCATCGCCGGCGTCCTGCTCGTTTTCAGCTACCTGATCGTGCCAGCCGTCTGCGGCATCAACCTCGCGCGCACCTTCCGCAATCGGTTGCTCCTCGGCTGGATGGTCTCGCTGGTCGGCGGCGTGGCAGGGCTATTTCTCTCCTTCCACTTCGACCTCCCGTCGGGCGCCGCCATCGTTTGCACCTTCGGGGCGCTGCTGATTCTTGCCACGCTGATTGCGCTCTGGCGGGCCGCCGCCCTGACGCGACCAACCCAAAACCCGGAGGAAACCAAATGACCAAATTTTGCCAAATGACCAAATGGGGAATCGGCTTGGATTCAGTCTTATTTGGCCATTTGGTTGAATTTGGTCATTTGGTCTGAGCTTCATTTCGACCCCGCTGAAGTGAGTCGTTCGAGCCGTGGGTGCCGATTCGATTGATCGCGCGCCGGGCTCGTGCAAACTCGCAGCCGCCCGCCATGCAACCGATTGAGAACCACGCCATCATTGGAGATCTGCACACCGTGGCGCTGGTGGCGCTCGATGGGACGATCGATTTCCTCTGCTTCCCGCGGTTTGATTCGCCCACCGTTTTTGCCGCGCTGCTGGATCCCGACCGCGGCGGCAGTTTCCGCATCGCTCCCGAGCTCGATGAGGCAAAGCTCAAACAGCTTTATCTCCCCGATTCGAACATCCTCCTGACCCGGTTCCTTTCCGCGGATGGCGTGGCGGAGATTGCCGATTTCATGCCGGTGGAAGAAGCAAGCTGCGCGCACAATCTCGTCCGGCGGGTGAAGACGATCCGCGGCGAGATTCGCTTTCGCATGACCTGCGCGCCGCGTTTCAATTACGCGCGTTCGGGCCATGGGATCGAGCGCGCCGACAACGACGTGATCTTCACTTCCGAAGGCGCGGATCGGACGGCGCTGCGGCTGCGCAGCTCGGTGCCGGTGAGCCTCGAGAACGGCGATGCCATGGCCACGTTCACGCTCCGCGCGGATGAATCGGCTTCCTTCATCCTCGAGGATGCGCAGGAAGACCTGGGCTGCGGGAGCGCCAGCTATCTGTCGGAGAGCTTCAAAAGCACCCTGAATTTTTGGCGCAACTGGATCGGGCATTGCAAATACCAGGGCCGCTGGCGCGAGACGGTGAACCGGTCGGCGCTGGCCCTGAAACTCCTCGTCTCCGCGCCGTGCGGATCGCTCGTCGCCGCGCCTACTTTTGGTCTGCCCGAAGTCATCGGCGGCGCGCGCAACTGGGACTACCGCTTCACCTGGATTCGCGACGCCTCGTTCACGATCTACGCGCTGATGCGACTTGGTTACACGGAGGAAGCCGGCGCTTTCAATGGCTGGATCGAGGCGCGGTGCCGCGAGTTGAAGCCGGACGGTTCCCTCCAGATCATGTATGGCATCGATGGCCGGCACGATCTGACGGAGGAAACGCTGGATCATCTCGCCGGGTACCGCGATTCCCGGCCAGTCCGCATCGGCAATGCCGCCTTCGATCAACTCCAGCTCGATATTCATGGAGAGCTCATGGATTCCGTTTACCTCTACGATCGCTGGGGCGCTCCGATCAGCCACGACTTGTGGGCGAACCTGGTGCGCTTGATCGAATGGGTCGCGGCCAACTGGCGCTCCCCGGATGAGGGCATCTGGGAGGTCCGCGGTGGGCGGCAGGAGTTTCTCTATTCCCGCCTGATGTGTTGGGTCGCCATCGATCGCGGCATCCGGCTCGCTACGAAGCGTTCCTTCCCCGCGCCGCTCGGCAAATGGCTGGAAGTCCGCAACGCCATCTATGCCGACATCTACGCGAACTTCTGGGACGAGCGGCAGCAGACGTTTGTCCAGCACCACGGATCGGCGACGGTCGATGCGGCCTGCCTGCTGATGCCGCTGGTCAAATTCATCTCTCCGACCGACCCGCGCTGGTTATCCACGCTGAAGGCCGTCCGCCGGATCCTGGTCGAAGACTCCCTGGTGCACCGCTACCGGCTTGGCGAAGCGACGCCGGATGGGCTGGCGGGAAAGGAAGGCACCTTTTGCATGTGCACCTTCTGGTATGCCGAATGTCTGGCGCGCGGCGGTGACACCCAGCAGGGCCGATTCGTGTTCGAGAAGATGCTGGGCTACGCGAACCACGTCGGTCTGTTTGCCGAGCAGTTAGGTCCCCAGGGCGAGCATCTCGGAAACTTCCCCCAGGCCTTCACCCATCTCGGGCTGATCAGCGCGGCCTACGCTCTCGATCGATGCCTCTCCAAAACGAGTCTTTCGTAACCATGACCTCTCCTCAACTGCACTTTGATGTGATCATCGCCGGCGGCGGTTTCGCCGGCGTCTATTGCGCCCAAACCTTGGGCAAGGAACTCGGTGCCGATGGCCGGAAGCGCGTCGCGCTGATCGCCGACCAAAACTTCATGGTCTTCCAGCCGATGCTCGCCGAGGTCGTCGGCTCCTCCGTTTCTCCGCGGCACGTCGTGAATCCGATTCGCCGGCTGTGTCGTGATGCGACCGTCCTGCGCGGGAGCATTACCAGGCTCGATCTGGCCACGCGGGAACTGGAACTGAATGCCGGTGATTTCACGGGGAACGTGACCATCGGCTTCGAGCACCTGGTGCTCGCCCTGGGGGGGATCGTGGACCTGACCAAAGTGCCGGGGATGACCGAGCACGCCCTGCTCCTGAAGAACGTCGGCGATGCGCTGAAGCTCCGGGCGACGATCATCGACCGCTTCGAAGAGGCCAATCTGGAATCCGATCCCGAGATCGTGAGACGATTGCTGACCTTCGTGATCGTGGGCGGTGGTTATTCCGGGGTCGAAGTCGCGGGGCAAATCTTCGATCTGGGAAAGGAAATCCTCGATGTTTATCCGCGGCTGCCCGGGACCGCGTTTCATGTCGTGCTCATTCACAGCGGCCCACATCTGCTGCCTGAGATCAGCGAATCGCTCGGACATTATACCGAGCAAAACCTCCGCTCCCGCGGCGTCGAGTTGATCCTCGGCACCCGCGTCTCCGCCATGACGGCGGGCAAGGTCTGCATCCCCGGCCAGACGATCGAGGCGCACACGGTCATTTCCACGGTGGGGAATGCGCCGCATCCGCTGGTGACCGCGCTGTGCAAGGCGCAGGAGTTTGAATGCGAGAAGGGCCGCATTCTCACCGACCCCACCATGCGGGTCAAAGGGCAGTCGAAGGTTTGGGCCGCCGGCGATTGCGCGGCGGTGCCGATGGCGCCTCCCGCGAAGACTTCACCGACGGATGCCAAGAAGTATTGTCCGCCCACCGCGCAGTTTGCCTTGCGGCAAGGGACGGTGCTCGGCGCGAACATTGCGCGGGTCCTCGATGGCACCGGAGAGCCGCGCGCTTTCACGTTCACGGGCTTGGGTGAGCTCGCGGCTATCGGCCATCACGCCGCGGTCGCGGAGATTCTCGGGATGAAATTCTCGGGCTTCATCGCCTGGTGGATGTGGCGCACGATCTACCTGTCGAAGCTGCCCGGGCTCGAACGCAAACTGCGCGTGCTCATCGATTGGACGCTGGACCTCTTCTTTCCGCGCGACATCACTCTGCTGCAATCAAAGCCCACCCAGGTCATGAAGGAGATGCACCTGGAAGCGGGCGACCGCCTCTTCCATGCCGGCGAGCCGGTCTTTTCCTTTTACATCGTGAAGAGCGGCAAGATCGATCTGCTGAATCCGGATGGTTCGCTTTCCAGGTGCGTCCTGCCGGGCGACCATTTTGGAGAACGCGCGCTGCTCCACGATCGCATCTGGCGATTCTCCGCCGTCGCCGCGGAAGGCACCGTCCTGGTCGCCCTCGGCGCCAGCGTCTTCGACACGCTGGTCCGCGCGGATACCTCCATTCGCGATCTGCTGCTCCGCACGGCGAGCAAGCTGGAGACGCCCGCCGTTCAGCCTCCGGCGGGCGACCTGCAGTCCGCCGCGACTCCCGTTGCGGACGGCGGCTAGCCGACTTATCCTAGAAATGGCGATGGGAACCGCCGACGACACGGAAGATGCGGACCCCGACGCGGAGGTTAGGAAATTCGGACCGATCACCCAGCGGGTGGACCCGGTAAGCTCGCATGATTGCATCCAGGTAACTCCTTCTCAGCGTTTTCCGTGTTTTCCGCGTCCTCCGCGGCCCTTTCCATCGCCGGATTTAGGCTTATCCGCCAAGTCGGGCTGGGAGGCTGGACATGGCGTCCACAGCCGCGGAGCGGCGCCAACCCGAATAGCCGTGGTCGAGCGAAGCGAGGCCACGGTAACAGAAAACGCGGGGCAGCCGCGTAGCGGCGAAACGTTGCTTTCGTAGTGGGTCTCGCCGCTCCGCGGCTACGCATCCCTTTCTGATTCCGTGGCCTCGCTTCGCTCGACCACGGCTACTCGGGTTGGCGCCGCTCCGCGGCTGTGGACGCCATGTCTTCGGGCCATGGGCTGCTAGTGTAGCCCACCGCAAATAATGCGACATTCTTTTTACTCTGAAGGGCTGGAAGTTACGCAGGCCCTTAATGTTCACTAATTGCCGCGAACTACACTAAACGGTGCCGAAGTAGCGGTCGCCGGCGTCGCCCAGGCCGGGGACGATGTAGGCGCGAGCGTCCAGGTCCGGATCCAGCGCGGCCGTGAAGATCTGCACGTCGGGATGCGCGCCGCGCAGTTGCGTCACCCCTGCCGGGCAGCATACCAGACAGACAAAGCGAATCGAGCTCGCGCCCGCTTCCTTGAGCTGCGTCACCGCCGCGGTGGCGCTCCAGCCCGTGGCCAGCATCGGATCGACGAGGAGCACGTCGGCGTCCGCCAAGTGCGGGGGCGCCTTGAAATAATAGCTCTCGGGCCGGCGCGTCTCTTCGTTCCGGAACATGCCAATGTGCGCGACACTCACATCTGGCAGGAGGTCGAGCATCCCCTCGACCAGCCCCAAACCGGCGCGCAGAATCGGCGCGATCACGATCGGCCGAACGAGCGCGGCGCCTTCGGTTTCGGCGAGCGGCGTCCGCACGCGGATCGGCTTGGTGGCGAGGTCGCGGGTGGACTCGAAAACCATTAGCGTGGCCAGTTCGTTGAGCCGCGCCCGGAAATCGACCGAGCCGGTCTGCGCGTCGCGTAATTGGGTGAGTTTCACCCGGACCAGCGGGTGATCGATGATGATGACTCCGGGGAGGGGACTCTGCGGCACGCGGAGGGTTCTAGCGGGTCCGCGGGGCTTTGTCATCCGCGAGTGCTGGCGGGGATTGCGAGTCCGCTTGCGACCTGCGCAGTGAGTTCGTGAAGGGGGAACTTCGAACGCTGAACGTCGAATCGTCGAACGTCGAACGCAGAGCCCCTTTTTGTGGCCTTCAGCGTTCGGCGTTCGGCGTTCGCCGTTCACCGCGCGAGGAACCGCTCGAAGGCGCCGCCGAAGAGCTCCTGAACGTCCCGTTCGATCTCCGGGCGCGTGGGCTCCCAGCCGGTGGCGGCGAGATCCTCGTACTTCTCCGTCAACACCTTCGCGATAATGCCGCGCGAGTGGCTCCACTTGTAAACGAGCTGGTCGAGCACCCGGCAATCGCTGTGTTGCGGCGTCACCGCGAGACCGAGCAGCTCCAGGCGCATCCGGGTGATGGTTTCGATGAGGGACGGATTGTTGAGGAACCACCAGCAACCGAACACGTGCAGATTCCGGAACTTCCGCGCGGTGACACAGAGCTCGTGCTGATTTTCGAGGGCCAGCATGGTGCAGAGGAATTTGTTTTCCGGAAACCGGGCGCACAGGTTTTCGACGGCGCCGATGTCCGAGCGGCCGACGCTATCGCCGGCCAGCCGGAGCCGCGGATTGACCAGCCTTTTCACCCCGATCATCAGGGCGAAGGCCTGTCCGTGATCGCGCCCGTGCGGCATGATCGCATGCTCGATCAGCCGTGCGGTGGGCGTCTCGGCCGGGAAGGCAAAATCGGGCGTGAGCGAAACCATGCAGTACTGCGCGTCGATCCGTTTCGTCCAATCCGCGAGGAAGCGCCGCACTTCTCCGAAGGTCTGCCCCGAGAAATCGACGCTCACTTCATAACCCCAGGCGCGCAGGGCCGGCACGGTGTTCTCCCAATCGACGAGCAGCGGGTCGATCCGCAAAGCGGCGACAAAGCGCGGGTCGCGCGAAAAGCCGCGCTCCCACACCGGGCGTTCGAGCGGGTCGAAGGGCGAGTTGGTCATGCAAATCTTGCGCACGTTGGCCTGTTCCACACACCGGGTGACGAAGTCCTCGACCTTCCACTGTGCGAAGTGTTGGCGGAGCGCCGGCAGATCGCGGCGCTGCACGTCGAGCCCGAGCGCGTGGAGCGCGGTGAGCACGCCGCGGCAGGCCTCGGAGATCGGCGAATGCTCGATGAAAAGCGCGTTCCAGATGGCTTCCGCCTGCTGCGCTTTCGGCAACGCCCAAAAGGCCTCGTAGCCGAGATCGAACTGCCGAAAGCCTTCCGCGATCAGGTAATGATAGACGAGCAGTTCGTCGATGCCCCAGAGCAGCAGCTCGCCAAACGCCGGGTCGTAGAGGTGCGTATGGATGTCATAGACGGGAGTCCGCGCAACGACATCGGACACAGTTTCGCGGAGGGCGGCGGGTGCGTGCATAATTGCCAGAATCGGCTGGGCGCGGGTCCAAGTGCAACGTCGTTTGCGCCAAAAAGTGTGAGGCCGACTTGCCGTCGGCCTGAGTGTGAGGCGGACTTGCAGTCCGCCGTGGGCGAGCGAAGATGTTCTCTGGGTTTCAAATTGTTTTTTCATGGGAGTTATTGACCGTGCGAGGTGGGATTTAGACGGACAGGATTTGGAGCACCCAGGAGCCGTGTTTGGTTTGGTTGCGGGT
>JAXDQW010000114.1:0-50613 GCA_034667665.1 Chthoniobacter sp. | reverse complement strand
GCTCCAAATCCTGTCCGTCTAAATCCCACCTCGCACGGTCAATAACTCCCATGAAAAAACAATTTGAAACCCAGAGAACATCTTCGCTCGACCACGGCTATTCGGGTTGGCGCCGCTCCGCGGCTGCTAAACACACCCAGTCGGACAGGATCTTAGCCGTGACCGCTCAGCCCGGCTCGCACTCGCAGACCACGCGGAATCCGACGTCGTTGGAGGAGTAGTCGGGAAGATTGTAGGCTCGTGCCGAGGCCCGCAGGCTTCCGGCGCGCGACTTCCAACTCCCACCGCGGTAGTTGCGTTTGAGGCCGCCGGTGGTGCCGCGCGGGTTGGTGCGGTCCCGGCCTTTGTAGGCTTCGAAACAATCGAGGCACCACTCGAAAACGTTGCCGGCCAGGTCCTCGATCCCGAAAGGGCTCGCGCCTTTCGGATAGCTGCCCACCGGCGCGGTTTCGGCGAAGCCGTCGTCGATCGCCGGATCGCGCCACACGAAATTGGTGCGCTGATCGGCGAAATTGGCATAGCAGCCCGCATCGAGCCGCTGGCCCCAGGGGAAGGTCCGGCCCTCCTGTCCGCGCGCGGCGTATTCCCATTCCGCCTCCGTCGGGAGGCGATATTTCCGACCCTCCTTGCTGCTCAACCACCGGCAATAACTCTCCGCGTCGCGGCTGCTCACGTAGACCACCGGATGTTTGTCGTCGGCCCACGGCGCGCGCTTGTTTCGATGCACCGGATCGAAAGCCTCGTACTGCGCATTGGTGACCGGAAAACGCGCCATGTAGAAGCAGCCCTGCGTGACCAGGCTGATCGGTTGTTCGTGCGGCTGCGCATCGGACGCCGCACTGCCCATCGAGAATTGGCCCGACGGCACGAGGAGAATCTCCATGCCCACGCGATTGGTGAAATTCGGATAGCTCAGGCGCTCCTGCGAACGCGCCAGCGGCGAGATATTCACTTCCTTGACCACGGGTTTGGGCGCAGCCGCGGGCTCCGATCGCGCGGCCGCCGTTCGCGCCGGCGCCATGACGAGGGGCTTCAACGCGACCCCTGCGGCCGCCGGCGAGCGGGTCGCCACCGCGACGGGCGCCGGGGCTGGCAGGCCGCTGACTTGATCCAGGTACTCGTCGATCAGGTCTTCGGCCTGGCCGCCGGACAATCCGAGGCTTTCGCCAAGGTTGCACATGGCATCCCGCTGATCGTCGGTCATGTCCTCGCCTTCGAGGCAAAGCCGCGACATCTGGAGAATGCGGCGAAATTCATCAAAAGGATCCCGGCCCTCGACGGGGGCCGACGACGCCACCGGAGCCGCCGAGACCGGCGGCGCCACCGGTTCCGGAACCACCGCCCCCACGCGCTCCGCGCCGAGCCGAACGAGTTCGAGGTCGATCGCCCCCTTCATGTCGTCCCTCGTCAGTCCCAATCCGCGGCCCCGCTCGTAGAGACGCTGCTCGTCCTCCTCGCGGAGCTGATTGTTGGCGAGCGCGAAGGAAAGCACCTTCTTGAAATCCTCGAGGGCCGTTTCCACGGCGCGCGCGTGCAGGCTGGAATCGATTTTCGCGCGCGCGTCGGGATCGAGCAGCACGGAGCGCGCTTCCGCGAGGTACTTGGGCGCCTCGTCGAGCCCTCCCCGCAGGAGCTGCGAGAGCGGGTTGCTGGGCTGATTCTTCAGCGGCAGCTTTTTCTGCCACCAGACCAGCAATTGCCGGCAATTGCCTTCGATCTGCTCCGGACTCGGATTCGAGTCGAAGGTCAGGCAAAGGCGGGCGTACGGATCGTCGGAGTTGTAGTTTTTCCAGCCTTCCCAGCGGTGCGGGTTATCGGGAAGTGGATTCGGAAGCGACACCTGCTGGGAGAGTATGGGCAACCACCCGCTAGAGCACTCTGATTTGCAGCAAGTCGGCGGTCGCCGCTTCGATCTCGCTGTCCGAAAGGCCGGTGTTGCGTGCGATCTGCACCCGGTTTTGACGCCCGTAAGCATCGACGATGACCTCGAGCACCTGATTCTCGTTGTAGGTATAGGTGAGCTCGACCGGCGAGCCCTTGGGGAGAAACGGCGGCAGCTCGATATCGCAAATGCCCAACGGCGTGCACTCGCTCGGGACCGTGCTCTCGCCCTCGACCACCCGCACAATGGCGTTCTTCATGTTGGCTTTCGCCGTGCCGAAGGAGTTCTTCATCTCACAAGGCACTGGAGTCATTTTCTTGATCATCGGAAAAACGTATTCTTCGACTTTCGAATCGTCCCACAAGACGACGCCGAGCGTGTGCGTGGTAATATTGGTGACCTGGATCAAGGAGCCATCTTCGCTCGAAAAACGGTCGCGGACTTCCTGCGGCAGCACCCGCTCGCCGCACCGGTCCTCCTGGCCGAGGAGCGAGAGCACCCCTTGCACGGCGGCGCCGATGGCCACGGCTTCATCCGGGCTCACGTCATCCGCCACAGGCACATTGGACATGGTCTTGATCATGTCGCGGACACTGGGCATGCGCGTCATGCCGCCGGTCAGGAGAATGCGATCGATCTTGCTCCAATCCAGATTCGCTTCCTGAAGCACGATCTCGATCATCGTCTTGCACTTCTCGATCAGGTGCCGCGACCGCTCCTCAAATTCCTCGCGGGTGATTTCGAGCTTCACGCTCTTGCCGTTGTAGCTGTGCACGATGGTCGTGCGCGAACGGCTCGAGAGCTGGATCTTGGCGGTCAGCGCGCGGTTGTAGAGGTCCTGGTAACTTTGCAGATCGAGCAGCGGATTGTCGCCGTGGATCCGGTCGAACTCGTCGGCGACCCAATTCACGATGATGTCATCCCAGTCCTTGCCGCCCAGCCGGTGGTCGCCGTTGCTGGCCATCATGCGGATGTGATGGCTTTCGATCTTCATCAGGGTGACATCGAAGGTGCCGCCGCCAAGGTCGAAGACGAAGACGGTCTGATTGCTCTCCAGTTTATCGAGTCCGTAGGCCAGGGCCGCCGCCGTCGGCTCGTTGATGATCCCGAGCACATTGAGCCCGGCGAGCTGGCCCGCGTGCAGGGTCGCCGTGCGCTCGGCGTCATTGAAATAGGCGGGCACCGTGATCACGGCGTCGGTGACGGGCTCGCCGAGATACTTCTCCGCATCGTTCTTCAACTTGCGGATGATGACCGCGGAAAGCTCCTCCGCGGAGTAGATCTTGCCGGCGAACTCGCGGTGAAATTGCGTCTTGCTCTTGCCCATCTCCCGCTTGACGAAGTCCACGATCTTCTCCGGCTCCGCCACGGCATTTTGCTTCGCCAGCGAGCCGACGATGGCATTGGTGCCATCGAAAAGAATGACCGAAGGAGTGATCCTTTCACTCTCGGAATTGGGGATGATCTGGGGTTTTCCGTAGGCGTCGATGTGCGCGATGGCGCAGAAAGTCGTGCCAAGGTCGATTCCCACGGCTTTCCGGGAGGGTCTGGCGGTTGGGTTTGAATCGCTCATGGATGCGTGGTGAAAATCTCTCACGTTGCGTGTCTCAAGTATCATGGTGGACATAACGGGGGCACTTATTTTTGCGGCCTGGGGTTCGCCAGAGCCACGAGAAATCCTTCTTTCCATTTGCGCACGACGACCTCTTCGGCGCGCAGGACGCGGTCTTTCCACAGAAATCCGCGTTTGCTCGTGCGCACGATCATCATGTCCTGGTCGGGATCTTCGGCGATCTCGACGGCCACGGCGCGCTGGGTCTGCTTGTCAAGCTGGCCCGTGCCGTTGTGCATCAAGTTCACCTCGAGCCGGGCGAGAATCTCGACCACGAACTCGACGTGATGGGCGATGTTCATCTCCATGGTTTTGAACCGTTCGAGCAGAAGACCGGCCGTTTGGTCCGGCGTCCCGGCGACCTGCGTGACGCAGTCCTGAATCTGGAGGTGAATCGTAGTCAGATCATCGTAGAGCGAGATCAGGTCGCGGATGATCGGCTTGAGCACCGACTCGAGCATAAAGCCATCCTTGTAATCTTTGAGCTCTTCGTGGAGCGCATTGAACATGCTCTGGTTCACCCCGTTCTTTTGCTCGAGCAATGCTTCCAGTCCGCCGACGATCCGCGGCAGGGATTTTTGAGCCGCGGCCGCTTCGCTGGCCGCCTGATCGAGCCGCTGCAGCACGTCCGAGTTTTCGCCGGTGGCGCGCGAGATCGCCTCGAGCTCGAGGATGAGTGGCCGCAACAATTGCGGCAGGCTCACGGAGCCTTTCACCGCGCGTTCCTCGTGGCGTCCGCCCTCCCGGTCCGGGTCGGTCTTGGCCGCGGCCTGGGCGGCCGCCCGACCTTGCATTTTCTCCTCCGCCTCCTGGAAAAGCCCACGCAATTGCGTGTCGAGATCGGCTTCTGGGAAGTCAGTGGGTTCGGGCATGACGCGAATGCAACAAGCCAAATTCACGCCACCGCCCCGAGTTTAATGAGAAATTATCCACCGGCGCTCCGAGGGCCGCGGGGGAAAACACCCGTCCACCTCGCCATGCGTCACGCTGATCGCTCTTTCTCCTACTTCGGCGTTCGACGTTCGGCGTTCGGCGTTTTCCGGAAGAACGTCGAACATCGAACGTCGAGGTACGGGAGGCCCGCTAACCCGCGTCGCTGTGGAACTTGTGAATGGCCTCGATCAAGCCCGGGATGTCGTATTGCTTCGCCTCCACGCTCACTTCGAGGCCGAGCTCTCGCATGGTCTTGGAGGTGATTGGGCCGATCGACGCCGTCTTCAATCCCGGCGGCAGCGGCAATTTCAAGGCCATGAAATTCTCCACCGTCGAACTGCTCGTAAACGTAATCAGATCTGCGCCTTCTCTCTCGAAGCGCGCCCGCCCGCCGCTGGGATCCTCGGTCTCCGGCACGGTGCGATAGGCCACCGCTTCATCCACAATCGCGCCGAGCTTCGCCAGCTCCTGGGGAAGAACGTCCCGCGCCTGTTCCGCGCGGGCGAGGAGGATGGTCACGTTGTCGAGCGAGCCGTGGTCTTTGAAAGCTTTGACCACCGCCTCCGCGACGAATTCCTTCGGCTGCAGATCCACCGCCAACCCCTGTTCGCGCACCTTCGCAGAGGTCGCTGGACCGATCGCCGCAATCTTCACGCCCCCGATCGACCGGACATCGTCGTAGAGCTTGAAAAAGAGGTCAAAAAAAGCGGTGACCCCGTTCGGCGAGGTGAAGACGAGCCATTCGTAGGTGTGCGCATCGCGGACCAGCTCGGCGAAATCGCGGAGGTTCGGCGGCGGCTCGATGCGAATCGTCGGCAGCTCAAAGACATCGGCCCCGAGCTGGCGCAGGCCGGCGCTCAGGATGCCGGCCTGGTGGCGCGTGCGGGTGACCACGATGCGCTGGCCAAAGAGCGGACGCGTCTCGAACCAGTTGAGCCGGTCGCGCAGGGTCACGACGTCGCCGATCACCGCGACCGCCGGGGCTTGGAAGCCGGTGGCGGCGACCTTTTCCGCGATATCCGCCAGCGTTCCGGAGAGCGTCTGCTGGCGGCCGGTGGTCCCCCAACGCACCAGCGCCACGGGCGTCTCCGGTTTGCTGCCATGCTCGATCAGGCGTGCGGTGATGATCCCGATGCGCTCCACCCCCATCAGCATCACCTTGGTGCCTGGCGTGGCCGCGAGCTGCGCAAAATCGAGCGAGCTGCCGCCCTTCTCCGGGTCTTCGTGCCCCGTGAAAATCGTGAGTTGCGCGGTGTGGTCGCGATGGGTCACCGGTATGCCTGCGTAGGCCGGGGCGGCGATGGCGGAGGTCACGCCGGGAATGATCTCGAACTTCAGTCCGGCCGCCGCCAGCGCTTCGGCTTCCTCGCCGCCGCGGCCGAAGAGAAAGGGATCGCCGCCTTTCAAGCGCACGACGCGCTTCCCCGCGCGGGTCCTGGCCACGAGCAACGCATCGATCTCCTCCTGCTTGAGGGTGTGCTGGCCAGCCTTCTTGCCCGCGTAAATGATCTCTGCCCCGGCGGGCGCCCACTGGAGGATCTCGGGATTGCTCAGGTAATCATAGACGATCACTTCCGCGCGCTCGACGACCTCCTTGACCTTCAAGGTGACCAGCCCGAGGTCGCCCGGACCGGCCCCGGCGAGATAGCAGATACCGGTGCTGGCGGCCGCCTTCATGCGACGGCGCGCTGCGGCGCGAGACGGGAGAATAATTGCGCGGCGACCGCCTCGGGCGCGGCGGCATCGCCTTCCGCCACGGCCCGGGCCGGCGGCTCGTTGTCGTCGGGGGAAAACAAGATCGCCTGCATCTTGAGGCGGTCCCCGGCCAGCTCTGTCCGGACTCCCACAGGCAGCGCACAATCACCGGCCAGCAGGCGTTGGAGCTCGCGCTCGGCGCGAATGGCGGTGTGGGTGGGCGCGTGATCGATGCGCTGGAGGATGGCCGTGACCTCGCCACGGTCCGCACGACTTTGGAGGGCGATGGCCCCCTGCCCGATCGCGGGCAGGAGTTCGTCGCGGAGCGAGCAAAGGTGAAACTTAAAGGCATAGGATGGACCCGAGGCGAATCTGAGGAAGGGCGAGGCGCAGTCGTAGCCGAGCCGTTCCAGACCGGCCTGCGCGAGGACGATCCCGTGAACGCCTGCGGTTTCACCCAGTTTGCGGAGGCGCGTTTGCACGTTCCCGCGCCATTCTTCGATCTTCAGTTCGGGTCGGAGCCATCGAATCTGCCGTGCGCGGCGGACGCTGCTGGTGCCGATCGGCGCACCGTTCGGGAGGTCAGCGAACCGAGCCGCCGCCTTGGCGATGAGCACATCCGCCGTCGAAGCCCGTTCGAGCACAGCGGTTACGGCGAGCCCCGGCGGATTGTGCCCCGGCAGATCCTTCAAGCTATGCACCGCGACATCGATCGTGCCCGCAAGCAGCGCATCCTCGAGCTCCCTGGTGAATAGTCCTTTGCCGCCCGCTTCATTCGCCCGGATCAAGCTCAAATCGAGCTTCTGGTCGCCGCGGGTCACAAACGTTTTTACCTCGACGACGAGCGCCGGCCAGGCCTGCGCGAGTGCCGCCCGGGTGAGTTCCACCTGCGCGAGCGCCAGCGCGCTGCCGCGCGTCCCGAGCACGAAGTTCGTCACGGCTTCGCGCCTCCGGAAACGGCTTCGGAATAACGCACCGCTGCCGCGGACCAGCCGCCGGCAAGCCACTCGCCGAACTCGAGCGCATGCCGCTCGATCATCTGTTCGCAGACCGCGACTTCCTGCCGGCGCACGTTCATCGAGTGGTCGGCGATGGCCTGGAGTGAATCAATGTCGTAGAGATACACGCCGTCGAGGTCGTTGACCGCCGGTTCGATATCGCGCGGCACCGCGAGATCGATGCAGAAGAGCGGGCGATCGGCCCGGGAGCGCATGATCGGCGCGAGCTTTGCCGCGGTGAGCACGTGATGCGGGGCGGCGGTCGAGCCGATCAGAATGTCCACTTCATGGAAGTCGCGCGCCCAATCGTCGAAGTGGATCGCCTTGCCGCCCATCTTCGCGGCCAGCGCCGCCGCGCGGTCGAAGCTCCGGTTCGCCACGAAAATCGAGTGCACGCCGCGCGCGTGCAGGGCGCCGGCGGTCAGCTCGCTGGTCTCGCCAGCGCCCAGGATCATCACTTTGCAGGTGGACAAACGCCCGAAAATCTTCTCCGCCAGCTCCACCGCGACGCTCCCCACCGACACGCTGCCACGGGTGATATTCGTCTTCGTCCGCACCTCCTTGGCCACGTTGAAGGAGCGCTGAAAAAGCTTGTTCAGATGCTTCGAGGTGGCGCCGGCCGCGGCCGCCGCCGCGTAGGCCTTCTTGACCTGCCCGAGGATCTCCGTCTCGCCGAGGACCATCGAATCCAACCCGCTCACCACCCGGAAAAGATGCCGCACACTTTGCGCGGTGACATGCCGGAAAAAATGCTCGTCGCCCGGCGTGAGCGCGCGGCTGGACAGGCAATCGGCAATTGCACTGAAGCCGGCGGCGGGCGCCTCGGCCGCGAGATAAAACTCCACGCGATTGCAGGTCGAGACGAGCACCGCCTCATGCACCCCGGGCGCGCTCTTGAGCTGCCCGACCACCGCGGCGAGCTCGCCATCCGGGATCGCAAAACGTTCACGCACCTCGACCGGCGCGGTGTGGTGGCTGAGGCCGAGACAAAGGATTTCCATCGTGCTAAGCCGGCGGCAGCGAAACCTCGGGGAAGAGCCGAACACCCAGCACCGAACAACAAACACCCAACATCCAACATCCAACATCCAACATCCAATCAACGGTGCGCGCGCGCACCTGCTCCATTGGATGTTGGGTGTTGGGTATTGGATGTTGGGTGTTTTTCCTCATCATCAGAGCGTCGGTTTTTCGGTGATGAAATTGATGCCCGGGAGGGTGAGCAACACGGCGCTGAACGCGGCCACCGACAGCCAGGCGATGCGGCGCGGGCTCAAGCGGTGCGTCCTGCTCAGCACGAAGATTCCCCCGTAAAGCAGCCATACGCCGAACGACCAGGCGATCTTCACCGCGTGCGAGTGGAGATTGCCGATCATCAGCCCGGCGGCGATGCCGACGCCGAGCAGGGCAAAGCCGGTCAGCATGAGCCGCGCATTGGCCACGGCGAGATCGTGGATGGGTGGGAGGTGGTAGAAGATGGAGTGAATGTGATGGGTCTTGAGCTGGCGTTCCTGCGCGAGATACATCACCCCGGCCACAAAGGCCAAAGCGAATGCGCCATAAGCGATGATCGAGATGGCCGCGTGCAGCTCCATCCAGGGGTTCGGCGCCGAACGGGGCGCGGCCGGCAAATCCTTCAGGGCGAGCAGCGCCACGAGTTGGAACAGAAACACCAGCGGCGAGGTAAAGACGCCGAGCAGTGAGAGCCGGTAGGCAGGGCCGATCAGCAGGTAGAGCAGCACCATTGCCCAGGCGAGAAAGACCAGCACCTCGAACAGGCTGGTCAGCGGGCATCGCCCGATCTGTTGCCCGCGCAAATAAAGAAAGGCGGTTTGCAGCGCGAAGCCGCTGAGGATCGCGAAGAAATTGGCGCGCGACGGGCGATAGACCCGCGCGCCCAGCGCGTGCATCGTGTAGGCGAAGCCAAACAGGAAGCAGAACGTCGAGGCGATGAGAAGGAGGCGATCCATCGGGGCGCGGGGAGCAAATGGCAAATGGGAGCAAATGGCAAATGGCAGATGGCTGATGGCAAAAGGAGCGCTTTTTGCCATTTGCCATCTGCCATTGGCGATTTGCTTATATCGGCGGCGGGTGGCTTTGGCAAACGGCCTTCCCCTTAGGCGCGGTTTGGAGTGCAATCGGGAAACTTCCTGTTTCCAAAAGAGATCGCATGAAGCAGAAGACACCACCCCGCCGCCAGCTCGCGCTCGATCTCGGCCCCGAAGGTCGCCGGCGCTTTGCCGGCGGTGGATTCCTCTCCGCGGTCCGCCTTGATCACCCGCGCAGCGCCAAGGATTTTCCGTTCAACATTCCCGCGATCCGCGCGACCAGGCGCCTCGAGATTCACCCGGCGATCACCTTTTTCATCGGCGAAAACGGCTCGGGCAAATCGACGCTGCTCGAAGCTATCGCGGTCAAGGCGCGCTTCGGCGCGGAAGGCGGCGCCCGGCGGGGCGCTACGGAGACCCTGGCGTCGGACTCCGGGCTCGAACATGCCCTCACCCTTGAGCGATCCGGCTCCCCGCGCGAAGGCTGGTTTCTGCGCGCGGAGAGCTTCTACAAGATCGCCACGGAGCTCGAGGAGCTGGACCAGGAGCCTTTCTGCGCCCACGGCTTCGCGGCCTATGGCGGCAAATCGCTTCACGCGCAATCGCACGGGGAAGCCTTCCTCGCTCTGCTCACCAACCGGTTGCAAGGCGGCGGCCTCTACCTCTTCGACGAGCCCGAGGCCGCGCTCTCGCCGCAACGCCAGCTCGCCGTCCTCGCGCTGCTCCACCGCCTCGTCTATCACCGCAGCCAGCTCATCATCGCCACACATTCGCCGATCCTTCTCGCCTATCCACACGCGCGGATTCTCGAGTTCAGCGAGCAGGGCATCAAAGAGATCACCTACACCGAGACCGAGCACTTCCGGGTGACGCGCGACTTTCTCCATGGCCACGAGCGGATGATCGAGCTGCTCCTCGGCGGGGAAGAGGCGGACTTGATCGCCAGGGAGCGGTAAAGGAGGCGATGCTTCCCGGACCGATTGAGCTGCCGCTGGGAAATTAGTGTTTCGTGTTTGGCGTGCGGCTCTGCCACAAAGACCGCCCATGTCACCCGCCGACCTGCAACGCCTCCAGCGAGCCATTCGCGACGTCCCTGATTTCCCGAAACCCGGCATCCTCTTCAAGGATATCACGCCGGTGCTCGCCGATGGCGCCCTCTTCCGCCTCGCCGTCGCCTGGTTCGTCGAAGCGGCGCGCGCCGTCCGTCCGGACAAGATTGCGGGCATTGATGCGCGGGGATTTATATTCGGCGGGGCGGTCGCGCATGAGCTGGGGCTCGGCTTTGTTCCGGTCCGCAAGAAGGGCAAGCTGCCGTGGCAGTGCCAAAGCGCCACCTATTCGCTCGAGTACGGTGAGGCGGCGGTCGAGGTGCACATCGATGCGGTGAACCCCGGCGAGCGGGTGGTGATCGTGGATGATCTGCTGGCGACGGGCGGGACGGCCAGCGCGGCCATTCAATTGGTCCGCCTGCTGGGCGGAGAAGTGGTGCAGGCACTGTTCATGGTCGAGCTCGGTTTTTTGAGTGGCCGGCTGAAGCTCGACTCAACTCCAGTGGACGCTCTGCTCTCGTACTGAGCGGACCTGCCGGTCCTGCCTGACATCGGACCACGGAGCGGCCACCTTTTTGAG
Source organism: Chthoniobacter sp. (assembly GCA_034667665.1). Lineage (GTDB taxonomy): Bacteria > Verrucomicrobiota > Verrucomicrobiia > Chthoniobacterales > Chthoniobacteraceae > Chthoniobacter. The sequence goes on along the minus strand of JAXDQW010000114.1, from coordinate 39,816 downwards.
ACGCCTTCGCAAGAGGCACCATTTTTTTCCCTGCAATCTTGCTCGTCGCGCGGCGCAAGATCGGCTTTCCTCACTCGCCGCGTTCGCTCCCAAAAAGGAGCGCTTTGGCGCGCGACTCTTACCCGAGCAATGTCCTACTCCCAAATCCCAGGCGGCGTCACCGCAGCGCAAGGCTTCCTTGCCTGCAGCGCCTACTGCGGGATCAAGGCGACCAACGCCAACCGGCCCGACATGGCGCTGATTCATTCGCCGCAGCCGACGGTGGCCGCGGCCACCTTTACGACCAATCGCGTCAAGGCCGCGCCGGTCCGCGTGTCGGCCATGCATCTGCGCCACGACGACGTGCGCGCCATCATCGCCAACGCGGGCAACGCCAATGCCTGCACCGGTCTGGCGGGCCTCGAGAACGCGAAGCGCATGGCCGCCGCCGCGGCGCGGGCCCTGGAACTCAAGCCGCGCCAGGTCATGGTCTGCTCGACTGGACGAATCGGCGTGCAACTGCCGATCGAAAAAATGGAGCAAACCATCGCCGGGATGCCTTCGAACCTGCGTCGGGACGGCTCGATGCGCGCGGCGAAAGCGATCATGACCAGCGACAGTTTTCCCAAGGAACTGGCGGTGGAGTTTGAACTCGACGGCCAGCCGGTGAGGATCGGCGGTATCGCCAAGGGCGCGGGCATGATCGATCCGAACATGGCGACGATGCTCTGTTTCCTCACCACCGACGCCGCCATCGACCGCAAAGAACTTCAGACCGCGCTCAGCGTCTCGGTCGAGCAGTCATTCAATCGCATCACCATCGACGGCGACATGAGCACCAACGACACGGTGATCATGCTCGCCAACGGGCTCGCCGGGAACAAGCCGCTCAAGTATGGCACGCCCGCCTTCAAGCTCTTCCAGCGGGCGCTCGACTGCGTGACCTGCCACCTGGCCCGGATGATCGTCGAGGACGGCGAGGGCGTGACCAAATTTATCGAGGTCCACGTGAACGGCGCCGCTTCGCTCAACGACGCCCGGCGCGCGGCGGAGGCCGTCGCCAACTCCAAGCTGGTGAAATGCGCCTGGTTCGGCTGCGACCCGAACTGGGGCCGCATCATGGATGCGCTCGGCTATTCCACCGCCAGGATGCGCGAGGAACTCGTGGATATTTTCTATGACGGCGTGATCGCGGTGAAAGGCGGGATGGCCAGTCGGACGCCGTTCTCCAAACTTCAGGAAATCGCCGCGGAGAAGAAATTCACCCTCACCATCGACCTGCACGTGGGCTCGGCGGAATACACCGTGTACACCACCGATCTCAGCGTCGATTACGTGAAGCTGAACATGGGAGAGTAGGGGAAGGAGTTGATGGTTGAGAAAAAGTTGATGGTTGATGGTTGATAGGCGCACAGCAAAACTCCGCATCTCAGCTACGCTCCACGCCGTCTTCTCGGAACACAGCCCTGGCACAATCACGAAGACTCGGGAGCTGCCGGCCGCGCCTCTCAACCATCAACTCTCAACCATCAACTTTTCTCCGCCCAATGGCCCAATCACCCGTGCAACGCGCCGAGGCGCTGATTGAGGCGCTGCCCTACATTCAGCGCTTTCGTGGACAGCTCTTCGTGGTCAAGTACGGCGGCAGCGCCATGGAAGACGAAAATATCGTCGAGCGTTTTCTGCGGGACGTGGTCTTCCTCGAAGCCGTGGGCATTAATCCGGTGCTGATCCACGGTGGCGGCAAAGCCATCACCAACCGCATGCGCGAAGCGGGGCTGAAGCCGAAGTTTGTCAACGGCTTGCGGGTCACGGATGCGCAGAGCATCGGGATCGTCGAAGACGTGCTCGACCATGAGGTCAATCCTGCGATCGTCAGGCTGCTCAACGACATCGGCGGAAGAGCCTGCGGCATTCAGGGCAAAGAGGTGCTGGTGGGAAGGAAGCTGCCGCTCCAAACCGAAGGCAAGGCCACCCGGGTTGACCTCGGTTTTGTCGGCGAAGTCATCGACGTCAAGCTCGGCCCCATCCATGACGCGGTCGCCGCCGAGACTGTTCCGGTCATCTCCCCGCTCGCCCGCGACGCCGAGGGTCGCGTCCTGAATATCAACGCGGACATCGCCGCCGCCACCATCGCGGGACGGCTGCGGGCCTCGAAGTTCATCTACCTGAGCGACGTTCCGGGCATCATGCGCAATCCGGCCGAAAAAGAGTCGCTCATTCCCAGCGTCAGCCGCGAAGAGATCGACCAGCTTCAAAAGGATGGGATCATCACCGGCGGGATGATCCCGAAAGTGGAAAGCGCCCTGCACGCGCTCGGGGAGGGGGTGAAAAAAGTTCACTTCATCGACGGGCGAACCCCGCACTCCCTGCTCCTCGAGATTTTCACCAACGCCGGCATCGGCACCGAAATCGTGCCCTAGCAGATGGCAGATGGCAGATGGCAAAAGCGCCGCCGCGGCCCGTTTCAATTTGCCATCGGCCATCGGCCATTTGCCGGCCTTAAAGGCCGGCGAAGAAGGCGCCGATCTGCTCGACCACGTAGCGTTGCTGGAGCTCGGTGAGCTCGGGGAAGATCGGCAGGGCCAAAGCTTCCTTCGCGGCGCGCTCGGCCTCGGGAAAATCGCCCTCGTGGTAGCCGAGGCCGCGAAAGCATTCCTGCAAATGCAACGGCAGCGGATAGTAGATCTCGGTGCCGACGCCGGATTTTGCCAGGTGCGCGCGGAGTTCATCGCGCCGCGGAGCCCGGATCACGAACTGATTGTAGATGTGATGATTGGGCAGCCCGCTTTCGGCGTAGGGCTCGGCGGGCAGCGTAACCGTGCCAGTCAGCTCGCGGCGGGCGAATTCTTCGCGGTAAAAAGCCGCGCGGGCGCGCCGGCCCGCGCTCCACGCATCGAGGTGCGGCAGTTTCACGTTCAGCACCGCGGCCTGGAGCGCATCGAGCCGGAAGTTGCCGCCGATCCATTTGTGAAAATACCGCGGCTCCATGCCGTGATTGCGGAGCGCGCGAAGCTTGGCCGCGAGCTCGCCGTCCTCGCACACCACCATGCCGGCGTCGCCGAAGGCCCCGAGATTCTTGGTGGGATAGAACGAAAACCACCCGCCCTGCCCGAGGGCGCCGGCGTAGCCATGCGGATGCTCGGCGCCCAGGGCTTGAGCCGCGTCTTCCAGCACCGGGACACCGTGCTTCGCTCCGAGCTTCAGGATGCGATGCATATCCGCGCAGCAGCCGAAGAGATGCACGGGGATGATGGCTTTCACATTGCGCGTCCGGGCCAGCGCTTCCTCGAGTCCCGGCACGGAGAGATTGAAGGTGGCCGGGTCGATATCGACGAAAACCGGCCGTGCTCCCAGGCGGGAAACGCAACTGGCGGAAGCGAAAAAGGTGAAGGTCGAAGTGATGACGGCGTCGCCCGGCCCGATGCCGAGAGCCATGAGCAGCACCAGCTCTGCATCCGTGCCGGAGGAAACGCCGATGGCATGACCAGCGCCGCAATATTGCGCCACGGCCTTCTCAAAAGCCTCGACCTTCGGCCCGAGGATCAGCCCTTGCGAATCGGCGACAGCCTCGAGCTCGGCCAGGATCTGCGTCCTGAGCGGGGCATACTGGAGCTTGAGGTCGAGGAGGGGGACTTGCATGCGCACACCTTGGAAAACGGCGGCGCTCCGCGTCGAGCGGGGAATTCAGAGAGTGTGGCGCAGACTGGCAGTCTGCGATCCCCACCCCTTCACAAATCTCCTGCTCCGGCCCCTGCTCCGAAAACTGCCAGGGCGGGAAGGCTGCGGTGGAGAAGTTTGCCGAGGCGTGGCGAGCGCAGACCGCAAGTCTGCGTCGCACATTCCACTTCGCAGGGCTGGCGGACGGAGCGGCGCGTGTCTATTGCTTGCCGCCATGAATGGCGTTGCACTCATCACCGGCTCTTCGCGCGGCATCGGCCGGGGGATCGCCCTGGAACTTGCGCGGCTCGGCAAACACGACCTGGTCATCAACTACGCCGGCAATGAAGCCGCCGCGCGCGAGTGCGCGGATCTGTGTCGCGCCGCGGGCGCAGCGCGGGTGGAGATCGTGCAGGGCGACGTTTCGAAAACGGCGGATCGCCAGCGTATGATCGAGTTCGTGCGCGAGCGTTGCGGACGGCTCGATGTGCTGGTCAATAACGCCGGCATCACCTCGCCCGGGCGCGCGGATATTCTCGAGGCCACCGAGGCGAGCTTCGACACGGTGATGGGGATCAACTTGCGCGGTCCGTTCTTCCTCACCCAACTTGCCGCGCGCCTGATCATCGATTCCGCGCCGATCGAGGGGCGGCCTCGGGCGGTGATCAATTTGTCGAGCATCTCGGCCTTCGCGGTGTCCACGAATCGCGGCGACTACTGCATCACCAAGGCGGGAATTGGCATGATGACCCAGCTCTGGGCGGTGCGCCTGGCGGAGTTTGGCATCGCGGTTTTTGAAATCCAGCCGGGGGTGGTCGAGAGCGACATGACCGGGCCGGTGAAGCAAAAGTACGACGCGCTCTTCGCGCAAGGATTCACGCCCATCAATCGCTGGGGGCATCCGTCCGACATCGCCAAGGCCGTGGCCGCGGTGGTGCTAGGCCATTTCCCCTACTCCACCGGCCAGGTCTTCCAGGTCGATGGCGGCTTCCATCTGCGGACGCTCTAGCGATTTCCATTGAACCCGCGCCCGCCCTTCGTGCTCAAATGCGCCGCCGCCAGCCGGCGGCACCGCTGAAGCCTCCTCACGATGAAGATCCAATACGACCTGCGGCCCATCAGTCTGCGCAAGAAAGTCGAGCTCCTCTGGGAAGTCTCGGCGCCCAAGATTCTCTCGATCGAACGCGACGAAGTGCCGGGCGCGGCGACGCCGGTGTTCACCAGTCAGGGAAAATACACTTCCCGCGGCTGGACGGAGTGGACGCAGGGCTTCGTCTATGGCTCGGCGATTTTACAGTTCGACGCGTTTTGGGACGAACAGTTCCTGAAGCTCGGGCGCGAATGTACCATCCAGCGCATGGCGCACCACGTCACCCATGCGGGGGTGCACGATCACGGCTTCAACAACGTCTCCACCTACGGCAATCTCTGGCGGCTGATGCGCGAAGGGCGTCTGCCCGCCAATGACCGCGAACGGGATTTCTACGAGCTCGCGCTCAAGTGCTCCGGCGCGGTCCAGGCCAGCCGCTGGACGCACATCGCCAACGGCGAAGGGTTCATCCACTCCTTCAACGGCCCGCATTCGCTCTTCGCCGATACCATCCGCTCGCTGCGGGCGCTCGCCCTTTCCCATAAGCTCGGCCACGTGCTAATGGGCGAACGCGACGAGAAGATTTCGCTCCTGCGCCGGCTGGTCGAACATGCCCGGAGCACCGCCAAATGGACCGTTTATTACGGCACCGGCCGCGATCATTACGACCTGCGCGGACGCGTCGCCCACGAGAGCATCTTCAATATCAACGATGGCACGTTTCGTTGCCCGAATTCGCAGCAAGGCTACTCGCCGTTCACCACCTGGACCCGCGGGCTCGCCTGGATCATGTGCGGCTACTCTGAATTGCTCGAGTTCATCGCCACGCTCACCGACGCCGAGTTGGAAAAAGTCAGCGGCCGCGACGGGATCGAGGCCGTGATGCTGAATGCCGCGCGCGCCAGTTGCGACTTTTACATCGACCACACACCGACCGACGGCGTCCCGTATTGGGATACCGGCGCCCCGGGCCTGGCGGCCATGGGCGACTATCTCGACCGCCCGGCCGATCCCTTCAACGATCACGAACCCGTGGACAGCTCGGCTGCGGTGATCGCCGCCCAGGGACTCCTCCGCCTCGGAAACTACCTCACCAAAGCCGCCAAATTCGCCGACGCCGAGCGTTATTGGCAGGCGGGGCTCACCGTGCTGAACACGCTCTTCGACGAACCTTACCTGAGCACCGATCCGCACCATCAAGGCCTCCTCCTGCACAGTGTCTATCATCGGCCAAACGGTTGGGACCACATCCCGCCGGGCCGCAAAGTGCCCTGCGGCGAGTCCAGCATGTGGGGCGACTACCACGCCCGCGAAGTCGCGCTCTACGTGCAGCGCATCTACGAGGAAAAACCGTATCTGACCTTCTTCGGAGCCTGATCCGAAGGTGGGTCTTCCGCTCGCGGGTCGCCGCGCGCGCTGCGCACTCGTCAACCGCGGCAGGGCATTCTACAGTCGCGAATGCTGATCTCCGACCTCGCCCAAATTCCCGGCCGCCGCTACCCCGCCCGGCGCCTGACCCAGAATCTCGCCGGTGGGGTGGCCCCGATTCAGGCGCAGAATTTCAGCATGGGAAACGTCACCCTCGATCCGCAAGGCGGGCAGGTGCCATGGCACAATCAGAAGCAGGAGGAAGTCTATTTCATCGTCGAAGGAATCGGCGAAATGTGCCTCGGCGCGGAGCGTCGGCAGGTGGTCGGCGGGCAGATGGTTTATATCCCGCCGACGATCTTCCATCAGTTGACCAATATCGGCGATACGCCGCTGCGCATGATTTATTGCTACGGTCCCGCCGGCGATGTCGCCCATTGGCGGCAGGAACTCGATGGCACCCTCCCCCGCGCCGGGATCGAAGCCCCGCCGCTGCCGGCCAGCGCCTGGCCGCAATGCACCGACAAACCCGCGCCGTGACGGCGGAAAGTGACGCCGCCCGCTTTTTACCCTTTCCACTTTGACTCTCCACTTTCACTTTTCCCGTCATGACCGAAGCCCAGCAGCAGATGATCGACAAGGCCTTCGAGATGCTCAGCGAACACTTCGATCACGTGGTGATCGCCGTCGGCACCTATGACGAGGACAAGCAGTACACGACGACGGCGAGTTATTACGGCGGCGTGGCGCCCGCGATCGGACTCTGCAAACTTTACGAAAAGCGCTGGATCAAAGAGCACCTCTGGGGTCCGGACGACGACCAGGACTAGGGCGGCCAGGTCATTTTCCGCCGCTTTCCCTCCAATCGCCAACACTCCCCCACCCCTCCATGAGCACTCATCGCCTCGGCATCATTTTCAACGGCGTCACCGGACGCATGGGCACCAATCAGCATTACATCCGCTCCCTGCTCGCGATCATGCAGCAGGGCGGCGTGCGCATTAATGAAACCGACACCATCATGCCCGCGCTGGTGCTCATCGGGCGCAACGAGGCCAAGCTCGAGCGCCTCGCCGCCATGGCCGAAGGCTACGATGTGCGCTACACCACCGACCTCGGCGGGGCGCTGGCCGATCCGGGGAACGCCATCTATTTCGACTCGCAAACCACCACCCGCCGCTACGACGGCGTGCGCGAGGCCATCGCCGCCCGCAAGCATCTCTATTGCGAGAAGCCGACGGCCACCAGCACCGCGCAGGCCTACGAGCTCTACACCCTGGCGCGCGACGCCGGCATCAAGCACGGGGTGGTGCAGGACAAGCTCTGGCTGCCCGGACTGGTCAAGTTGAAGTCGCTCATCGACCAGGGCTTCTTTGGCGAAATCCTCAGCGTGCGCGGTGAGTTCGGGTATTGGGTTTTTGAGGGCGATAACGTGCGCCCGCAGCGGCCCTCGTGGAACTACCGCAAGGAAGACGACGGCGGCATCATCGTCGATATGCTCTGCCACTGGCGCTACGTGCTCGACAGCATCTTCGGCGAGGTGAAAGCGGTGAACTGTCTCGGGGCCACGCACGTCAAGACGCGTTGGGACGAAAACAACCAGCCCTATACCTGCACCGCCGATGACAGCGCCTACGCCACTTTCGAGCTGCACAACGGCATCATCGCCCAGTTCAATTCAAGCTGGTGCGTCCGCGTCCGCCGCGACGATCTGCTCACGCTCCAGGTCGATGGAACCAAAGGCAGCGCCGTCGCCGGCCTGCGCGATTGCGTGGCCCAGCACGGCAGCGCCACTCCGCGCTGCACCTGGAATCCGGACATCGACTCGCCCATCAAATACTTCGACGGCTGGAACCGCGTCCCTGACTGGCAGAGTTTCGACAACGCCTTCAAGGTGCAGTGGGAGCTTTTCCTGCGCCACATCGCCCTCGGCGAGCCCTTCCCGTGGACGCTCCTCGAAGGCGCCAAAGGCGTGCAACTCGCCGAGCTCGGTCTCCAGAGCTGGGAAAAACGCGCCTGGGTGGATGTGCCGGTGCTGCCGGTATAAACGCTCCCGCGGCCGCGCGCGGAACTTTGGCCGGAGCTGGCGCAAAGTTTCGATTGGCTTTTCAAACCCTGCCCGATAGCTGTGTGAGCGACCTCACCGAGAATGGCTGACCCCGCTGTTTCCCCACCCATGGCCGAACCTGTCCACGCACCTGCTCCGGGCACCGCTGACGCTGAAGTCCATGCCCTCGAACATGTCGATCAATACCTGCAAATTGCGCAGGAGTCGGATTGCTCGGACGTGCATCTCGGTGTCAATGCGCAGCCGATCTGGCGGCGGTTTGGCTCGCTCGAGTCGATCTGGTTGCAGGCCGATAAACTCAGCGCCCCGGATACGGAGCGCCTCGCGATGGGCTTTCTCGATGATGCCCAAAAGCAGCAGCTCGCCGATCGCGGCGACGTCGATTTCGCCTATGCCACGAGCTTCGGCCGGTTCCGCGCGAGCGTCGTGCGCCACCGCCTCGGCATCGATCTCGTCTTCCGCGTCATCAGCACCAAGCTGCGGAGCATGGATGAACTCGGCCTTCCCGAATCGTTGAAGCTGCTCACGCAATATCACAACGGCCTCGTGCTGGTGACCGGTTCGGTGGGGTCGGGCAAATCGACCACGCTCGCCTCGCTGGTCGATGAAGTGAACAAGACGCGGCACGATCACATCATCACCCTCGAAGACCCGATCGAGTACGTCATCGAATCGAAGAATTGTCATGTGACCCAACGCGAAGTGCACACGCACACCAAGTCCTTCGGGGCCGCCCTCCGGGGCGCGCTGCGCGAGGACCCGGACGTGATCATGGTGGGTGAAATGCGGGACCTTGAAACCATTTCGCTGGCCATCTCCGCGTCGGAGACGGGCCATCTCGTTCTCGGCACGCTGCACACCGCCAATGCCTCCCGCACGCTCGATCGGGTGCTCGACGTCTTCCCCGTGGATCAGCGCGAGCAGATTCGCACCATGGTCAGCGAATCCTTGCGCGGCATTGTCTCCCAGCAGCTCATTCCCCGCGCGGATGGCCGCGGCCGCGTGCTCGCCCTCGAAATCCTCACCAATTCACCCGCCGTCGGAAACCTCATTCGCGAAGCGAAGACTTACATGCTGCCGGGCGTGATGCAGACCGGCAAGAAGCAGGGCATGAAGCTGATGGACGACTCGCTCGTGGAACTTTACGACGCCGACCTCATCACGCAGGAGGAGGCCTACGCTCGGGCCGAGCAGAAAACGATCATGCGGCAGCATTTCGCCAAATAGCTGAGGTCGGACCTTCGGAATTCCCTCCCCCATGGCCTACATCGATCAATTCTTCGAAGTCCTCGTCAACGCCGGCGCCTCCGACCTGCACCTTGGCCAGGGGCAGCCGCCGAAGATTCGCCGGCATGGCGAAGTCGTGAACATCCGCGAGGAGCCGCTCACCCTCGACGAGATGGCATACATGATGAGCGAGATCAGCGGACCGGAGCGCTGGCAGCGCTACGAGGAAACGGGCGACCTCGACTTCGCCTACGAGATGGATGAGCACTCGCGCTTCCGCTGCAACTTTCTCAAGCAGGCCCACGGTTACGGCTGCGTCTTCCGGCTCATCCCGACGAAGATCATGACCCTCGAACAGCTCGGCATTCCCGAGGTGGTCAAGGAATTCGGCCACATGCGCGGCGGGCTGGTGCTGGTCACCGGGCCGACCGGCTCCGGCAAATCGACCACGCTGGCGGCGCTGATCGACTACATCAACTCGAACTTCTCGCGCCACATCATCACGGTCGAGGAACCCATCGAATTCGTGCACGTGAACAAGCGGGCGATCATCACCCAGCGCGAAGTGCCCGAGAACGCCTCGAGCTTTCCGGTCGGCTTGAAAGCCGCGCTGCGCGAGGACGCGGACATCGTGCTCGTGGGCGAAATGCGCGACCTGGAAACCATCCAGCTCGCGCTCACCGCGGCCGAGACCGGGCTGCTGGTTTTCGGCACCCTGCACACGAACAACGCGCGCAAGACCGTGGATCGGATGATCGACGTTTTCCCCAGCGATCAGCAGGCGCAGGTGCGCACCATGCTCGCGAGTTCCTTGCGCGGGGTGGTCGCCCAGTTGCTGCTCAAGAAGGCCGATGGCGGCGGACGTCTCGCCGTGAATGAAATTCTCGTCGTGAACAGCGCCGCGAGCGCCATCATCCGCGAAGGCGCGACGCAGAAATTGCAGGATGTCATTGTCGGCGGCAAGGGCCAGGGCATGCAGTTCATGGACGACGCGATCTGGCACGTCATGCAGCAGGGTATTGTCACCCCGCACGAGGCCTACATGAAGGCCATCGACAAGAACCGCTTCCACGTCTTCCTCCCGCCCGAGGAAGAAGGCCTCTAGGCCTGCGGTTCTTCCTCCTCCGACTCCGCCGCCTGCTCCTGCCGGGCCGCGAGCATTTGCTCGTGGACCGCTTCGTCCATCCCTTCCGCGATCAGTTCCTCGAGGACGTTGTCATTGTCGTCGGGCATCATGTTTTGGGAGTGATGCCCGACCGAGCCGATCACCATATCGTGCTCGGAAACCATCGCCGCCATCTCCATGTCGCCGTTGGTGTCGTTCAGATCGTGACCGCCGTGCAACTCGCGTTTCGCTTCGCGCCAATCCTCCTCATTGAACTCGGCCCGACCGTCGATCATCGCGATCTCGCGGGCGCGCCGGCGAACGAGATCGGAATTGGGAGCGCCCATGCCTTCAGCATGCTGAATGATTTTCGCGGACGGCGGTCGCATCGAACTCATGCTTTACACTTAAGACCGTCCGGCGGATGAGCAAGCAAGAGTTCGCAGGAAAAATTTCGGCCTGAGACCCGTTGCGGCACTGGCATGGGCAGGCTTTTAGCTGTAGCAGAGAGCGTATGCGACAGATCAAACTCAGTGGTCGCGAGCAAGCGGTGATTCGCTCCATCGACTATGCTTCCGGCAGCACCGGCGCCGAAATCCGCGAGCGTCTCCAGATGGAACCGTCCGATCTCTGCGAATTGCTGCACAGCCTGTGCGACGTCGGTTACCTCGAGCCATTCCCTTTCACGGACATCGTCACCTTCGCGAACTTTGCAACGCTGCGTTTCGAGGTCAATCCGGCCTACGCCCAGGATCTGAAGATTGCCCTGCGGCGCCGGTGACCGCTTGCGCGACGGCTTCCGCAGAATCACCAAATGACCAAATCACCGAGAGGGCATGGAGGCTGGTGCGCCGCCGCTCTGGTCCATTTGGTCATTTGGTAGAATTTGGTCATTTGGTTCCCTCCATCGCTCCCGCTTTTCGATTGGCTCCCTGGGCCAGAAACGCTGTGATCGACCCGGCTCGATGTCCTCCCACGAGTCCCCTCCCTACCCCACCCGCCATGGAAACGGTCCTCATCATCGAAGACGACGCGACCATGCTCCGCGGGCTGAAAGACAACTTCGAGTTTGAGGGATACCGCGTGCAGACCGCGGCCGACGGCGATCTCGGCCTCAAGGCGGCGCTGAAAATCAAACCCGATCTGATCATCCTCGATCTGATGCTCCCCAAGGTGAACGGCTACGAGATTTGCCGCTTCCTCCGCGAGGAGAAGCTCGACATGCCGATCATTATGCTCACGGCGAAAGGACAGGAGTCGGACAAAATCCTCGGGCTGAAGCTGGGCGCGGATGACTACGTGACCAAGCCGTTCAGCATCAAGGAACTGCTCGCTCGTGCCGAAGCCTTTCTGCGGCGACGGCGCCAGGGCACGGCCAGCGTGTTCACGTTTGGCGATTGCCGCCTCGATACCGAGGCGCGCACGCTGGAGCGCGCCGGGAAGGAGGTCCAGCTCTCCCCGAAGGAATTCGAGCTGCTCGCCTACCTCCTGGCCAATGCCGGTCGCGCGCTCAGCCGCGACACCATCATGACCAACGTCTGGGGCTACGACGCCATGGTCACCCCACGCAGCATCGACCGCTTCGTCAATGCCCTTCGCAACAAGATCGAGCCCGACCCGACCGAGCCGCGTTTCATCAAGACCGTCCGGGAATTCGGCTACAAGCTCGAGCTGTAGGAGCGCGGCCATCCCGCCCGGTGGTGGCGTCCGGAAAACGTCGAACGCTGAACGTCGAAGTAGGAGGGGCGGCCTCCCCCATTCGGCGTCCGACGTTCGGCGTTTCCGAACTCCGCCTCCGGCTCAGCTCATGACCGCCTTGACCACGTTGCCATGCACGTCGGTGAGTCGGAAATCGCGGCCGGCATAGCGGTAGGTCAACTTTTCGTGATCCAGACCAAAAAGGGCCAGCACGGTGGCGTGCAAATCGTGGACGTGCATCGGATCCTGCACCGCTTTGTAGCCGTAATCATCCGTGCCGCCGTAGCTCAGACCGCCGCGCACGCCGCCGCCGGCCATCCACATGGTGTAGCCTTTCGCGTTGTGATCCCGGCCATCGGGTTTGCGGCTGTCGGGGGTGCGGCCAAATTCGCCGCCCCAAATCACCAGCGTGTCCTCGAGCAGACCGCGCGTTTTGAGATCGGAGAGCAGGGCCGCGATCGGCTGGTCCGTCGCCGCGCAGTTTGCCCTCAGCTTGCTGCTCAGGTCCCGATGCTGATCCCACCCGGCATGACAGACCTCGATGAACCGCACACCCGCTTCGGCAAAGCGGCGCGCCATCAGGCATTGCTTGCCAAACCCGCTCGCGGCGCCTGCGCCGATGCCATACATGGCCAGGGTCGCGGCGGATTCCTTGGAGAGATCCATGACCTTGGGCAGCTCGGTCTGCATGCGGAAGCCGAGCTCGAATGACTCGATCACGCCTTCGACTTCCGGGTTCGCGCCGCTGCTGACGAGCAGATCGCGATTCATCGCCTGCACCAAATCGAGTTGCTTGCGCTGGAGATCGCCGGGGAGATCGGAGTTGCGCATGTTCTCAAGGCTCGCCGTTCCCACGTCAGCATTCTGCCCACCGATCCGCGTGCCTTGATAGACCGCGGGGAGAAAGGCGCTCCCGTAGTTCTGCGCGCCGAACTGGATGGGCGGGCTGATCGTAATGAACCCAGGAAGGTTTTCGTTATCCGTGCCGAGGCCGTAGAGCATCCACGCCCCCATGCTGGGCCGGACGAATTGCGAGCTGCCAGTATGGAGCTGCACGAAGGCCTGCGGGTGATTCGGAATGTCGGTGTGCATGCCGCGCAACAGGCACAGATCGTCGGCGTGTTTGGCCACATTGGGGAAAAGCTCGGAGATCCAAAGCCCGCTCTGTCCCTGCTGACTGAACTTGAACGGCGAACCGAAAAGCTTCGAGCCCCCGCCCCGCGCCACGCCGGCTTTGCCGTCGTCCTCGCCGAGCTTCGGCTTGTAATCAAAGGTGTCCATGTGCGCCGGCCCCCCCTGCATGCAGAGGAAAATCACGCGCTTGGCCCGGGGCTTGAAGTGCGGCGCTTTTGGCACCAGCGGACTGCGGCTCTCCGCCGCCGCAGCCGAGGCGGCGAGCCCCTGGAAGGCGAGCCAGCCAAAGCCGGCGGACACGGTTTTCAGCAGGTCGCGCCGGGTCAGGACGCGCGGCGTGACATCACAGCATTCAAAGGGTCGGTTGTCGTTCATGGCGGCGGATCTATTTCAGGTAGCGGAACTCGGCGCAGGCGAAGAGCGCCTGGCAAAAAGTGGCCCAGGAAAGCTGCGCGGCTTCCTGGCTGTTGCCGGATTTCACGGGAATCAGCGCGCGCCCTTCGTCGAGCAGGTATTGGTCGGTGCGCGCGCGTTCGGCTTCGGAGGGCTTGCGGCCAAGGGCGAGTTCGTAGGCGAGCGCGATGCGCTGCGAGTAATCCAGCGGCGCGGCCAGGATGCGGGCCGCCATCGCGTCCGCCTGGGCGCGCACGAAGTCGCTGTTCATCAGGTAGAGCGCCTGTGAGGGCACATTGGTCACGTCTCGCGCCGCGACGACGAGGCTCGGCTCGGCGAAGTCGAAGATCTCGAGCGCGTCGGGCACGAAGTCGCGGACGATGGGCAGATAGACGCTGCGATAGCTGGCCGCGGCGGCGGAGAAGGTCTCGGGCCGAATGCCCTTGCCGATGTAGCCGTTGCCCACCTTCGCGACGATCGAACCCTGCGGCGGCTGCAATTCGAGTTTGCCGCTGGCGGCGAGCATCGCATCGCGGATCGCCTCCGCGTCCAGTCGACGCGGAGTGGCCCGCCAAAGCAGCACGTTGTCCGGATCGGTCGCGAAGGCCTTTTCCTCCACGGCGCTGCTCAATGCGTAAGTGCGACTGAGCACGAGGGAACGAACCAGCTTCTTGACCGACCATCCCATGCCGCCGTCCGCAGCCGGCCGCATGAACTGGACCGCGAGCGCATCGAGCAACTCCGGATGACTTGGCCTCTCGCCGGTCGCGCCAAAGTTGTCCGGCGTGCGCACGAGGCCCTGGCCGAAGAGGTGTTGCCAGGCGCGATTGACCATGACGCGGGCGGTCAGCGGATTTGCGGTCAGCCAATCAGCGAGTTCCAGCCGGCCGCTTGCTTGGGCGGGAATCACCGGCGGCGCGCCGTTCGTCATCACGGTCAGGAAGCCGCGGGGAACGGTGTCGCCCGGCGAGTCGATCTCGCCCCGGACATAAAGACGGGCATTGGAAGCGGTGCCCTCCTGCACGCCCATCGCTTGCCCGGCGAGCGCTGCGGAGTTGTCCTTTTGCGGCGCCGCTGCCTTTTTCTTGTTGGCGGGTTTGCGCGCCGGCAGATCGCCCTGCTGCGCCTGGAGCCGTCGAAGTACCTCGGCCTGACGCGCGGGAGGGAGCGCGGCCAGTTTTTTGGCCTGCCGCGGTCGGCTCGCGAGCAGCGCCGCCAGCCGCGCTTTGTCGTCCGACTTCACGGCGCTCGGCGGAATCGCCGGGCTGCTCACCACCGCAGCGGGAGTCGCAGTCGCTCCCGACGCCGAGAGGCTCAGCAGCGGTGTACCGTTCTTGTTCTTGCCACCCAGTGCATCCGTGCCGAAGCGCGTCTCGGTGCTGCGGAAGATGCCCGCCAGCGAATAGTATTCGCGCTGGGGAATCGGATCGAATTTGTGGTCATGACAACGCGCGCACGCCACGGTCACGCCCAGGATCGCACGGGAGGTGGCGTCGATCTGTTCGTCGATCAGGTCCATGCGAAACTGCTCGCGATTCTTCTCATTCAATCCCTTGGGTCCAAGCGCGAGGAAGCCGGTCGCAATGCGATGGGCGTCCCGCTCGGCATCGTCTTTGCCGGGGAGCAGATCGCCGGCGATTTGCTCATGGATAAACTGATCGTACGGCTTGTCCGCATTGAACGCCGCGATTACGTAGTCGCGATAGCGCCACGCGGTTGGGAAAGTGAAATTGCGTTCCTTGCCGGTGCTCTCGGCATAGCGCGCCGCGTCCAGCCAATGCCGGCCC
This sequence comes from Chthoniobacter sp., assembly GCA_034667665.1. GTDB lineage: Bacteria > Verrucomicrobiota > Verrucomicrobiia > Chthoniobacterales > Chthoniobacteraceae > Chthoniobacter. The sequence continues at coordinate 24,307 of JAXDQW010000114.1, read as the reverse complement.
CAGCGCTCGCCGAACTGCGGGGAGGCCAGCAGGCGATCAACGACCTTGACCAGGGCGTCCGCCGCCGGATCCTTCAAAAAGGACTCCATGTCCTGGGGTGCTGGTGGCAGCCCGATCAGGTCGAAATAGACCCGCCGGAGCAGCGCGCGTTTGTCCGCGTCCGCGTTCGGTTTCAACCCTTTCGCCTCCTGCGCCGCGAGGATGAAGCGATCGAGATCGGTGCGCGGCCAGCTCGCATTCCTGACCGCCGGCGGCGGCGCAGCTTGCGGCGGTTGGAACGCCCAGAACTGCCGCCCCTTCTCGATGTCGATCTCCTTCCTGGCCACCTTCGCGGCGCCGTCGCGCGGGTCTGGCGCACCCATCTTTACCCACTTCTCAAAGTCGGCGATGACCTGATCCGGAAGTTTCCCACCCTCCTTCTCCGGTGGCATCCGCAAATCCTTGTCGTGCCAGCGCAGCGCCTGGACGAGCAGGCTCTCCTCTAGGTTCCCCGGCACCACCGCATGGCCGGTGTCGCCACCCTGGCGGATGCCTTCGCGCGTGTCGAGCAGCAGGCCGCCTTTGCTCTTGTCGGCCTCGGCGGAGTGGCACTTGTAGCATTTGTCCGCGAGCACCGGGCGGATGCTCTTCTCGAAAAACTCCAACTGAGCCGCGTCCGGGCCAATCCCCGGTTCCACGGTAACCGCGAACGAAGCGCAGGCGCCAACGGCCAGCGCGCCGGCCAGGAAACAGCGAAGACGTAAAGCGGAATAAATCATCTCTCGGGGGTAACAGCGGAAGTGCGGCAAATTAGGACAGGCGCACGGCGAAAAGCGTCTTCTTTGTAACCCGCCCGGCTGACACAAGTTGCGGATGCGCGCCCGGGGGCGATGTCCTAATCCGCGCGGCTCGCGCTATTCACTCTTCTGTCAGACCCAAATCACACCATCCCATCATCATGAAAAAACTCCACCTCCTCAGCCTCGGCGCCTGCTTCCTCGCGTTGCTCGTGCCCACCACTTCTTTCGCCGGGAAGAAAGGCGACAAGAGCGAAAACAAGGAAGCCCGCCCCCGCCAGTTGCTTAAACAATATGACACCGACAGCAATGGCGAGATCGACGGCAAAGAGCGCGACGCCCTCCGCACAGCGTTCGGGAGCAATGCCGCGCTGAAGAAGCTCGACACCAACGGCGACGGCAAGCTCGACGATACCGAGATCGCTTCCATCAAGGCGAAGAAGAAGGGCGAGGGCAAAGCCGGGAAAAATAAAAAGCCGGCCGTGTAAATGGCCCGAACCGGCGCCCGCGCGCCGTCCAGATGAAATCCGTTTTCGTCGCTCGTCCTCGTCCTCCTCGTCGTCGAAAGAACGAGCACGAGAACGAGAACGATCCAAGTTTCGCCGATGAGTCGGACGGTCACTAAGGCGTGTTTGAATGCTCGACGAGCAGCGCCGGGGCAGGGTGGATGGCGTCGCTCCGCGCGCCATGCGTTTTCCTGCGCCGAAGGCCACTTCTTGGAGTGGCGCTCTCGCGCGATAGCCATTGGCATGGCGCGCGGAGCGACGCCATCCACCCGTCCATGAGCAGCGACCCCTCCGATCTCGAGCGCAGCAAGCAACTCATGCTGCTCATGACGCAGCACCAGCGACGGATTTTTTCCTACATCTACACGCTGGTCCCGGATCGTCATGACGCGAACGACCTCCTTCAGGAAACCAGCCTGGTGATCTGCGAAAAGTTCCACGAGTTCTCGCCGGGCACGGATTTCGCCGCCTGGGCCTGCCAGATTGCCTACTGGCAGATTCGGCGCGCGCGGCAGAAGTTCGCCCGGTCGAAGGTCGTCTTCGATCAGGACCTTGTGGATGCGATCGCGCACACCGCCACGGAACTGGCGCAGGAGGTGAGCGAGCGGCACGAAGCTCTCGCGACCTGCTTGCAGAAGCTGCATGCGCGCGACCGCGAGATGGTCCTGATGCGCTATGAGCCGGGCTGTAGCGTGAAAGTAGCGGCGCAGCGCTCCGGCCGCTCGCTGGAAGCGGCCTACAAGGCGCTCGCGCGCATCCGCAAGCTGCTCCTCGATTGCGTGACCCATCAGCTCTCGCCGGAAGGCGCCGCGTGAAACTCTCCGACCCCCAATTGCTCGAACTGAACGAGCTCTGCAACGCGCTGATCGACGGCGCGCTCAGCGCTGCACAGCGGGCGCGGCTCGAGCGAGTCCTGGCCGACTCGGAAGAGGCGCGGCGCTTCTACGTTCGTACGATGGCGCTCTCTGCGAGCCTCTTCGACTACGCCAGCGAGATGCAGGTCGAGGCGCCGGATGCGCCGCTGAACGAGAGCCCGGCGCGGGGGCTGTGGTGGGCGATCGGATCGCTCGCGGCCGCGGCCCTGGTTCTGGTGGCCTTCTGGTTCGACAGCGCGGCGCGTCGCCAGGAGGCCGCGATCGCCGGCCAGGAAACCGACGACTCGGTCGCCCGCCTGACAGGCGCCAAAGATTGCCAATGGATCGGCGCGGCTTTTTCGAGCGGCGACGAGTTGCGCCGCGGCCAACTTCTGCAGCTCGCCAGCGGGCTGGCCGAAGTCACCTTCGACTCCGGCGCGCAAGTCGTGCTCGAGGGTCCCGCTTCGCTCGAACTGACTTCAGCGTGGGAGGCGTTGCTGCCGCGCGGAACTTTGCGGGCGAATGTGCCCCCCGAGGCGATCGGATTTCGCGTCTCCAATGCGGCTGTCGAGGTGGTCGATCTTGGGACGGAATTCAGCATGGTCGCGGATGAGCGCGGCGCGACCGAGGTCTTCGTCCTGAAAGGCCGGGTCGAAGCCAAGGAGACCGGAGATCGCACGCCGGTCGTGCTCCAGGAAACCCAGGCCCGGCGCTTCGCTGGACCCGGCAGCTCCGAAGTGCGCGACCGCGAGCAAAAGCTGCGCAAGCTTTCGCGCAAGATCGCTTTCGAACGCTTCGCGCGCCCGGCGGGGTACGTGCACTGGTCCTTCGATGAACCCGGAGGAAACACGGCGGCAGCGGAAATCATTGGACCCGGTCCCGACGGACTGATCGCGAGCATCGAGGCGACCCCGGAACTCCTCGCGAATTCCCGCGTCGAGGGACGTTTTCAGCGCGCGCTCCGACTGAACGGCCAGCTCTTCGCGAAAGCGGACGCCACCGGCTGGAGCGAATCCGGGGCCCGCACCGTGGCCTTTTGGGTCAACATCGCGGTGGACGCGCAACTTCCCGACGCCGGTGCGATGCTCGCCTTCTCCATGCCCGGCAATCCCGCCCGGCGGTGCGAAGTCATTTGGAATCGCCAGCCGGAACAGGGGCCCTTGGGCGCCTTGCGGACGAATGTGGGCCGCGGTTTCACGATCGGCAGCACTCCGCTTCGCGACGGCCGCTGGCATCACCTCGCCGTCGTCTTCACCCCCGCACCACGATCCCCTGCCAAATTGCAGGTCAAGCAATACGTCGATGGCCGCCTGGAAGGCATGGCGGCGCGCCGCCCGATCAAACGCCGCGGCAATGACACCCAAACGGCGGACCACTGGCTCTGGATCGGGCGGTCATCGGCGGAGAGGAGCGATCGCTTTCGCGGCGCGATCGACGAACTCTTCATCGCCGATCGCGCCCTGGCGCCGCTCGAGATCAAGCAGCTCATCGAGCACAACAAACCCGCTCCCGCAGGCGTGATCGCAGCGGAGTAACGTAGTGGGGCAGGCGTCCCGCCTGCCATAAGTGCGGCAGCCGTCCCAGCTGCCCAGTCTGGTGCGGGCGAGACTCCCGCAAGACTCACGACAGGCGGGACGCCTGCCCCACTATTACTTCACGGCGTGCTGCTGGAGTTCCTCGAGGCTGACAAATTCCAGCGCGGAAAGGTGCGTGGCCTCGAGGACCACCGGCGGGGCGACGCCTTCCTCGAGCGCTTCCTGCCAGCGGCTGACGCAGAGGCACCATTGGTCGCCGGGTCGCAAGCCGGGAAACCCGGCTTCGGGCACGGGCGTCATGAGGTCGTTGCCCTGATCGCAACTGAACTCCAGAAATTCGGCGGTCATTTGGGCGCAAACGGTGTGCAACCCGACATCGCCCGGACCGGTGCGGCAATAGCCGTCGCGGAAAAAGCCGGTCTTCGGGTCCAGGCAGCAGGCTCGCAACGGAGTCCCGAGGACGTTGGTCGGATGGTTCATGCGGGCAACCTAATCCGTGGGTGCCCCGGACACCACCCCGCAGGCGGCCCTTGCTCACCAACCGGCTCGCCATTAGGCGTAGGCACGCCGTGACCGATCCTCTCCGCGACCGCCTCGACCGCCCGCTTCACGACCTGCGCCTCTCGGCGACGGACCGCTGCAATTTCCGCTGCACCTATTGCATGCCCAAAGAGGTGTTTGGCCGCGACTTCGCCTTCCTGCCGAAAACGGAGATCCTCTCCTTCGAGGAACTGGCCCGCATCGCGCGAATCTTTGTGGGATTGGGGGTGGAAAAGATCCGCGTCACCGGCGGCGAACCGCTGCTCCGCAAGGACCTCGAACGGCTGATCGCGATGCTCGCGGCGATCGATGGCCTGCGCGATCTCACGCTCACCACCAATGGCTCGCTCCTCGAACAAAAAGCGATGGTGCTGCGCGCCGCCGGGTTGCAGCGGCTCACCGTCAGCCTCGACTCGCTGGACGATGCCACCTTTGCCGCCATGAACGATGTCGGCTTCCCGGTGGCGCGGGTGCTGCGCGGCATCGAGGCGGCGGTCGCGGCGGGTTTTTCGCCGATCAAGATCAATTGCGTGGTGCGCCGCGGACTCAATGAGGACGAGATCCCCGCGCTCGCCCACCGGTTTCGCGCCCCGGAGTTCATCGTGCGCTTCATCGAATACATGGATGTCGGCAACACCAACCACTGGCGGCTCGATGACGTGGTGCCCGCGAAGGAGATCGTCGAGCGGCTCAGCGCGGGAGTGCAGATCGAGCCGCTGCCACCGAACTACCCCGGCGAGGTCGCGCGCCGCTTCCGTCATCGAGAAGGGGGCGAGATCGGGGTGATCTCGTCGGTGACCCAGCCGTTTTGCCGCGCTTGCACGCGGGCGCGCCTGTCCTCGGACGGCATGCTTTACACCTGCCTGTTCGCGAGCCAGAGCCAGGATTTGCGCGGCCCGTTGCGCGCGGGAGCCACCGACGCCGAATTGGTTCGGATCATCACCGGCACCTGGCGCGCCCGCACCGACCGCTACTCGGAGCTGCGCTCCGCCGCGACCATCCACCGCCCCAAAGTCGAGATGGCGCGCATCGGAGGGTAAGATTCTTCATGCTGACTCCCACCTGTTCCAAGTGCCGGCGCCTGATTCTCGCCGACGATGTCAACGTGGCGAACGACGTGGCCTTTTGCCGCGCCTGCAACCTCGCGCACAAACTTTCCGCCCTCGTGCACGGGTCGCAGCTCGAAGCGGTGGACATCCATCGTCCGCCGCCAGGGGCGTGGCACCACAACACCGGGCTGGGCGCGGTCATCGGCGCGACCCACCGCTCGCTGGGCACCGCCCTTGGGGCGCTGGCCATCTCGCTGTTTTGGAATGGGATCGTCTCCATCTTCGTCCTGCTCGCCCTCGCCTCCACCTTGCGCCACCTGCACGTGCCGCTGCCGGAATGGTTCCCAGCCCCCAAAATGAACGGCGACGAAATGAACGTCGGCATGACGATCTTTCTGTGGCTCTTTCTCACGCCCTTCATGCTGATCGGCTCGGGGATGATCGGGATGTTCCTTTCCGCCCTGGCCGGACGGACCGAGGTGCGCATAGATCAGAGCGAGGGCGTGGTTTTCAGCGGCATCGGCCCGCTCGGCTGGCGCCGCCGCTTTGATGCCCGCGGCGTCAAGGATGTGCGCATCGATGACCAGCGCTGGGTCGAGACCGATGGAGGTCGGAAGAAAACGGAGATCGTGATCGAGACGCTCCAGGGAAAGCCGATCCGCTTCGGCACCATGCTGCGCGAAGAAAGGATGAAGTTCGTCGCCGCAGCCGCGCGCAAGGCCCTCGTGCATTGAGTGGTTGCCGCGGACTCTATGTCGCCGTCTTGCAGGATACGCTGGCAGAAAGGCGGGACTCCGCCTGTCCGGGTCCAAGTAACCTCGATCGCCGGCGGGTGCCGGCGATACCTTGGGCTTGGATTCCCACGCCCCATAGCGCCGCGACTGCGCGCTCGCGCGCCTTCATGGCTCTTTCATGATATCGGCCTGCTGCTGGAAATACTTCAGCCACTCACCCACGAGGGCTGACAGTTCCCGCTTCTCCGTGGCCGCAGCGTATTCGGCGATGGTCCGGCCCCAGTAGAAGCTCAGGTAGCCTTCGGCGCGGGGCTTCGAGCGTTTCAGGAAGTCGTCCATTTCAGCGAGGCTGCAGGAGAGCGGGAAGGTTTCTTCGATGACCAGCGGCTTGCCGATATCGTAAACGGCCAGGGCGGTCAGCGCCTGGTCCACTTCGCCCTTCTTCGGGTAAAGGTGGATGCTCACGAAATCCAGCGCCCCACTCACTTCCGGCGCATAAAAGACCGGCTTCGCGCCCGGCCAGACGAGCGCCCATGGGATGACGCCGACGGTGATCAAACGCCCGCGATCCTCCGCGCGGATGGCCGCGGTCAACTGGTCCACCCACGCCCGGGCGATCTCGACGGGCGTGCGCCGGCCCGGCTCCCGGGTCAGCCGTTGCACGTAGGATTTCCCGCCGAGTTCCCCACCGACCCAGCCTTCGTCTTTCTTCCCGTCGATGATCGGCTCGTTCATCAAGTCGTAGCAAAAGACCGCGCGCGAATCGCGGCCGGTTTTCGCGACGGCGGACCAAAACCGCGCCTGCACGGCCCAGCGGGCGGCTTCCTCCAGGGCGTCATACCAGGCGGGAGTGTCGGCCTTGTGGTAGCAGCCGAGCCCCGTGATGTCCAAATACAGGCCGGTCTGCTCCGCCAACTCGAGCAGCCGGCGCAGTTGAGCGAGCGACTGCTGGTTAGGGGTGTCCGGGGCGCTCATGAATCGGGCCAGTTGCAGATGGATGCGCACCACGTTCGTTCCCAGCTCTTTCATCTCCTGAAAGTCGCTGCGCACCGTTTCCCATTCGTCGTCCCAATAATCCTCCAGCAGCCGCCCGTGCTCGCCCTGGCTGTCGTGGTCGTAATTCACGCCCCATACGCGGAACGGTCTGCCGGATTCGGCGAGCACGAAGGACTTGCCATCGGGGCTCAGACGGACCGCCTCCAGTCCCGCGGCTGGCGTCGCCGGGGCGGCGGCCAGCGTCAGCACGGCGAAGAGGGCGCGAGGAAAGCAGCGGAAGCAAGCGGGCAGCGTGGGCATGGCGCGGGCAACATAATGTCGATCCGCAGATCACGCCGATTACGCAGATTCAAAGACAATCCTGGCCGGTTGGGGAATGTCGGTCGGTCTTCCTGGCGCAATTCCTGCAATCGGGACAGTGCATGATTGACGCCCTGCCAACGAATCTGGTGCTCCGTTTCGGTGGATGGAGGGCCGTGGTGTTTCTGGTGGGATTGGGGGTGCTCGTGGCGGTGCGGTTGACCCGAGAGCATGAATTGCCGCCGATGGCCCGGGAAAGCATCCTGCTCCAGCTTAAGGCGGACTATGCGCGTCCGGTCCTTCAGACGGTCGCCACCACCGGCCATGACCGCGCCGCGCTCGCCCGCAGGGCGGCGCTGCTCGTGGAACGCCAGAAGGTGGAAATCGAGCAGGCCACGACGCGCGGCATTCTGTGGCCGAAGTATGTGCGCGTGGAGGTCAGCGTGAACCACGAGCCGCCGCCGGACAGGAACCCAGTGCGCTACTTCACGATTGGCTGGTCCGGCCTCGCCTCCTCCGAGATCAGCGGCTCCAAGTATTACCTCCACCTCTGGTAGGATGCGAATTTCTGGGCGGCCCCCCAGGGAACCCTGGGGAACCTGATTCACACCGCCACAAATCGCACGGGGTTGCGCGGGGGATGGTCGCGTTGCTTCCCCTGGGCTTTCTGCCATGAGAGGAGCATTTGCGCATGGGCCATCTGCTGGCGCCACGATGGCCGCGGCCCTTCCGGTTCGCAATATCCCGACGGCACTTCCGGCAATTCAAACAGCGGGGCTTCAGTTGAGATCAAGGGCGGCGTCAAGGAGGGCGCGGGTTTGCGGGTTGGCATAGCGTTCAACAATCCGTCGGAATTCTACGCCCGCGGGGTCGATCCCGCAAAGCCGGATGAGCTGGAGGATATCGGGCAGATCTTTGCCAAGGCGGCGGCGTTCGTCATTTTTCATCGCGTGCAGTTTCAGCGCGATGAGGTGCAACGGCTGCGGGACGCGCAGCCGGGTCGGGCCGAACTCCAGCTCCCGCTGGCCATCCGTGAGCTTGAGAAACGTCTCGCGGCTCACGAGCATGATATCCACCGGCAGGGCGGGAGTTTCCGTGTCAGGCGGGTCCAGCTTGGCAAACGCCTCCGTCTGCCCCTGCCAACGATAGCCGAACGACTCGAAGACCTGTCTCCAGGCTGCGAAATCGTCAGTGCACACCAGGAAATCGGCATCGAGGGTGGTGCGGAGATAACCGTAGGCATTCACGGCGTGGCCGCCGATCACCAGCACGGGAAGCCCCTGCCTCGCCGAGGCCTCTGCCACAGCGGCGAAGATATCGGGCGGGGATGGTTTCACAGCTACTCCCCGCGCAAATGCTTGAGCGCTTCGAAGATCGCGGGCAGGACCAGCGGCAGGCATTCGCCGATGGCCTTCGGGTTGCCGGGAAAATTGACGATCAGCGAGCGGCCTCGCGTGCCCGCGGTGGCGCGCGAGAGGATCGCGGTCTTCACCTTCGCAAAGGACTCCACCCGCATGATCTCGCCGAAGCCGGGCAACTCCCGCTCGATCACCGCACGGGTGGCTTCCGGGGTCACATCGCGAGGCGCGGGACCGGTGCCGCCGGTCGTCAGCACCAGCTCGCAAGCCTCTTCATCGCAAAGCCTCCGCAAGGTCGTCTCGATCGTGGCGCGGTCATCGGGAATGAGCACGCGCACCCAGTCGATCGCCTCCGCGTGATGCTGCGTGAAGACGTCCTCGATCGCCGGTCCGCTGCGATCTTCGTAAACGCCGGCGCTTGCCCGATCGCTCAGCGTGACGCGCGCGACTTTCATGCGGAGAGAGAAGGACACCCAACGCCCAACATCCAACATCCAACATCCAGCGACCTGCTGCGTGAGCGCACAGCTCGTGAGATTGGGTGTTGGGCGGTGGATGTTGGATGTTGGATGTTCATTCCTTGCGCTTCTCCGTGACCCGAATCTCGCCAATGACCATCGCCTTATCGACCGCCTTGCACATGTCGTAGATGGTCAGCGCGGCGACACTCACGGCCGTGAGCGCTTCCATCTCGACGCCGGTCCTCGCCGTGGTCGTCACTTCGGAGAAAATGCGGATCGCCTCCGCCTCCACCTCGAACCGCAGTTCGACCGCGCTCAAGGGCAGGGAATGGCAGAGCGGGATCAGCTCGTCGGTCCGCTTGGCGGCTTGAATCCCGGCGATCTTCGCGACAGTCAGGACGTCGCCCTTCGGCAGCGCCTGTTCACGCAACGCCGCAATCGTCGAGGGTTGGCAGCGCACCGCTCCTTCGGCTTTCGCGACCCGCCGCTGCTCGGGTTTGTGGCCGACATCGACCATGCGCGCGCCGCCGGTTTCGTCGAGATGGGAAAACTGGGAAGACATCGCGGCGAGCTTGTGGAGAATCAGAGCCGGGAGTCGAGCAGCAGGCAGTCTATTTCCGCTCCGCGCGCCCATGGGCCCGTGCGCGGCAACAAGCGCAACAGACCGTTCACGCCGACCAATCCGCAAAGATCGCCGGAACTCTGCCAGACCAGCGGGCGAGCCATCAGCCGGCCTCCCTCGAGGCGCACCGCTGCTGGCCAGCAGGTCTCGCGCGAATCCGAAACCAGCTCACCGTCGAGGACGGCGGCCACTGGCTCGAGCGGCTGCGGAGCGCCTTCGAGAGCTTCGAGCGCGAGGCGGATGGCGACGTGAAAGACCACGAAATGCGAGACGGGATTGCCGGGAATGACGAAGGCGATCTGCCGGCCGCGCGTTCCGAAGACGAGGGGCTTGCCGGGCCGAAGGCTGACGCGTTCAAAGTGAATGGCAAAGCCCAGCTCGCGGAGCGCTGCCACCCCGAAATCGTAGTCACCCACGCTGGCGCCGCCGGAAAGGAGCAGCGCATCCCAGCCTTCCAGCGCGCGCACGCCGGCGACGAGGCTCGCCAGATCGTCGTCGCACCGCCCTTGATGCACGAGCGCCGCGCCGGATTGCGCGAGGAGGGCCGCGATGAGCGTCGAATTGGAATCGCGGATCTGGCCCTCCGCCGGGGTTGTGGCGGGATCGACCAGCTCATCGCCCGTGGTGAAATGGACGGCGCGCGCAGGAGGAGATACCTGGGGACGAAGGCAGCCCACCTGCGCGAGCAACGCCAGTTCGGCCGGGCCGAGCCGCATCCCCGCCGGCACCAGCGGATCGCCGGCGGCCGCGTCTTCGCCGCGCCGGCGCACAAAGAGCGCGGCATCCCGGGTCCGCGGCGTCATCCAGCCTTCGTGACACGCGACGTCCTCCTGCATGATGACCTGCGACCCGCCAGACGGGATCGCGGCTCCGGTAAAAATGCGCGCGCACTCGCCCGGCCCCAGCCGCAGGGACGAGATGCTTCCCGGTCGCACCTCGCCGATGACCCGAAAGCGTTCGGCTGGATCCCCTTCGCGGATGACGTATCCATCCATGGCCGAGCGATCGAAGGGCGGGAAATCCTCAGGAGCGAGCACCGCTTCGCGCAGCACGCACCCCCGCGCCTCGGCGAGCGGCATCGACACCGGCTCCCGCGGGTCAATGACGCGGCGAATGATCGAGCGGGCTTCGTCGAGGGTGATCATGGCCGGCAAACTATCGCCGGCGCCCCCGGCGGCCAATGCCGAAAGCCCGACCGGCCGGCGGAGACAATTCCCGCGAGGCTCCGCCGCAAATCAACGACGCTGTTTTCGGGAGCGGGCCGCCCCCGCTCAGCCCGCCGTGGCGAGCGACCCTTTGAGCGCCTTGATCCGCCCCTCGGCATCGTGGGCCACGTCCGCGTAGGCGCCGAAGTCGTTAAACCAATACTTCTTCGCCCAGCGATACATCCAGTGTTGCTCGGGGATTTCCTCGCCGGGCAGCCATTGGCTGAAGCGCGGCTCCATGGCTTCGAGCTCGGCCATGGCCGTGCCCCGCTGCGTGGTATCGCGCGCGCCGTGTTTGACGACGAGGTCTTTGACCAGGTCGGGCCGCTCGAGCACCACGCAGCCGCGGGTGTGTTGCGCGCTCAGTTCGCGGAAGTCTTTCAAAAATGCGCTGTCGCGCATGGTGGCGTAGATGCCCCGTTCGTCCCGGATGTTCTCGGTGGCGAACTGGATGATCGGACATGGCTCGATATCCCCGCGCGGATTCACGTGGTGGCTGACGCCGGTGGACATCGGGCAGAGCGCGCGGCCTTCGCCATCGTAGTAGGCGTCGATGATGGCGATGGGCACCCGCGCGCGCATTTGGACCACGAAGCGGCGCACCCGCACGAGCTGCGCGGGAGTCAGCGCCAGTTGCGGGTTCATCTTCGGACCCACCGGCCGGTAGGTATGAAACCAGCAGTAGTGCACGCCGCGGGCGATGAGCTCGCGCAGCCAGGCCTCGGTGCAGAGGTCGTCGATGTTGGTCTGGCAGACGCTGGTGGCGACCCCGGTGAGGATCCGTTCGCGCAGGCACGCCTCGAGGCCGCGCAACGTGCGGGTGAAGACTTCCTTTTTTCCGCGGCGCTCGTCGCTCACGATCTCGCGTCCTTCGATGGAAATCAGCGGCGTGGTGTTGCCGATCTGCCGCAGCCGCTTCGCCACTTTGTCGGTGATGAATTGCCCGTTGGTGAAGACCTGAAAATAGGCGTCGGGATGCGCGGCGAGCAGGTCGAGCAACTCCGGGTGCATGAAGGGCTCGCCGCCGAGAATGCCGAAGAAGGCGTTCCCGTGCGCTTTCGCTTCGTTGATCGTGCGATTGAGGGTTTCCAGATCGATCGCCACCCGCTCCGCCTCGACATCGACCCAGCACCCCTGGCAGCGCAGGTTGCACGAGTTGAGGATCGAGAGATAGAGGAACGGCGGAAAGTATTCCCCCCGCTTGATCCGGCGCTTGAACTTCTCGACCGACAGCATCCCCTTCACGCCGAAGTTCCACGCAAACTTCCCAAGGAGTCGCGGATCGGTGGTGCGGAGGATGCGAAGGGCGAGGGCAGGGAACATGGCGGCGTTGCGGAGCCGACGCTAAGCGAACCCCTCCGCCGCCGCAAGCGACCCGGCGGGAGGCTGGCTCGGGCTCCCGTATTTCGATGTAACAGCTGTAACATCGAAATACGTTCCTCGGACGCGGTTTCAATCACGCCCGAGCGGGGTGTTTCCAATTTGCGCCTCGTTTCGCATCGGGGTCATCATTGACCTTCCCCTCCCCATGCCTTCCGCCGCCACTCGCCGCACCTTTCTCCAAACCGCCGGACTCGCCGCCGGCACCGCCCTCGCCTCCCGCTCCCTTTCCGCGGAAACGCCGGCGCCCGCCGCCGCCTCGTTGGAAACCGACGTGCTGGTTTGCGGCGGAGGCTGCGCCGGTCTCGCCGCCGCGCTCTCCGCGGCGCGCAATGGCCAGCGCACCGTGCTCATCGAGCGAGCGGGTTTCGCGGGCGGCATCATCACCGCCGTCGGGCTCCCGTATTTCGATGGCATCGCCGATCCGAAGGACAACCGCATCGTCGTCCGCGGAATCGGCCTCGAGTTGCTCGCGAAGTCGGGCGTGGTCAAGGCGGACGCCACCCACGTGTCGGTGCACAATCCCACGATCCCAAACGTCGAAGCCTTCAAGCTTCTCGCCGACCGTCTGCTCAGCGCCGAAAGCGGAAGGCTGCGCGTGCTCTACCACTCGCTGGCCTGCGGGGTGGAGATGGATGGTGAACGCCTCGCGGCGGTCCTGGTGGCCAACAAAGCCGGCCTCACGCGGATCCGCGCGAAGGTGGTCATCGATTGCACCGGTGACGCCGACCTCGCCGCCTGGGCCGGCGCGCCGACGGAAAAAGCGCCCGAGTTGCAGCCCCTGACCCTCCACTTCCGCATCGGCAATGTGCAGCGCGCGCCCGACCTCGGGAAGCACTGCCGGCTCGCGTTGGAGAAGGCCCACGAAGCCGGCACACTGCCGATGTATTACGGTCCCGGCATCATGTTCCTCTTCGCCCCCGACGAGGTCTATGTGCACGGCATCCGCGTTCCCGGCGATGCCACCGACCCCGCCGATTTCACCCGCGCCGAGATGCAAGGCCGGGCCGATGCGTGGACGATGTTCGAGGCTTGGAAACGCGAAGTCCCCGGCTTCCAAGAAGCCTACTTCATGGCCAGCGGCCCGTTCATCGGCGTGCGCGAGACGCGCCGCATCGTCGGCCAACACGTGCTCAACGAGGACGAAATCATGGCCGCAAAGTCCTTCGACGATGCCATCGCCACGGGCTGCTGGTATCTCGACCTGCACCCCAACAAAATCACCTCCGGCGCCGCCAACGCCGTCCCGAAGCAACAGCCGGCGCCCTACGACATCCCGTATCGGAGCCTCCTCCCGCAAAAAGTAGCCAACCTCCTCGTCGCCGGCCGCTGCCATTCCACCACCCGCCTGGCGCAGAGCTCCACGCGCGTCACCGTCACCGCCATGGCCCTCGGCGAAGCCGCCGGCGTCGCGGCCGCCCTCGCCGTTCAAGGCGGGACATCGCCGCAGGCCCTCGCCGGGACCGAGGTGCGCCGGAAGCTCCGCGCCCAAAACGCAGGCCCGGCGCAGGACTTCGCCTGATTCTGCGGCCTTCCAAAACTCGCCCGACGGGTTCGACTCGGCCACGGCAACATCGATCCTGGGGTCGCAGGTGCGCGCGAGCCCTTACAACCACTGACGCTGCCCGCCTGATTCCGCATCGCCGCCGGTGCGCTTCGCGCCGTCTGAGGGTCATTCCCCAATAATCGCGGGCGGTGGCAGTCCGCGGTTCCCCGCCCCGAAAGCATCGGTCACGAGTCCACTTCCGTTGCAGGCGCTGCTCGGGCAGAGCGCCCTTATCTACGACCTCGCAAGCACGCCTCCGAGGAGCTTATTGGCCTCGATAGAAACGCGCTTCCGCGTGCTGACTTATCAGGTGACACCACCGGCGGGCGCCACGGGAGTGAACGGTCGTGGTCAGCGGCTCCGGGATTGCCAAGCTCGTGGCGACGCTTCCCGATGGCAGCAAGGTTTCCCAGAGCGCCGGCATCGCGGCGGATGGCACCTGGCCGTTCTTTGGGCTTCCGCACCAGGAGAATGGATTCATCGGCGGATGGATCACCTTTGACCCCGTTGACGGAGAGTCGGATGCCCGAGGCACGCTCGATTGGGTAAAGCCAGTCGTCTCCCCGGACACCTATTACCAGCAAGGTTTCACCAGGCAATGCGAGGCGCTCCTTTCGCAATATGTATCCGAGAAGAACGTCCCGGTGCTCCAGTTTCCCGCGGGAGAAAATAATTCCCGGTTTACCGTTTATGAGGGCGATCTCTCGAAATTGCCGCTGCCAAGGGTGCTCTCGCTGAATGCGAAAGGGAAGGTAACCAGTTCGGCGGGCGACAAATTCAAGATGACGCTGTCGCTGAAGTCCGGCTTGTTCTCCGGGAGCTTCCCCGATCCGCAGAGTGGCAATTTGCGGAAATTCGAAGGCGTCGTCTTTCAGCAGCAGAACCGGGGAGTGGGCTACTACGAAGGCAACGCCGACACCGGCGGCATCGTTTTCGAAGCCGCGCGGTAGCATCGCTTCCGGCGGGATCGGGTCCGGCTCGCGCTGCACCAGCATCCCGTGCGCTGGACGGTCGCTCCGCTGGGCGCGGGCCCTCCCGCGCAAAGGTCCAGCCGAGCACCCCTGGCATTTGCTGCTGGATGTGACGGGAACGGCGGGGCCATGGTCCGCGCTGTGATCAAGTTCCTCCTCCCGTTGCTCCTCTCCCCCGCTCTGGTCCTCGCCGCCGACGAAGCGGCGCCTTCGTTCAACATGAAAATCGAGCGCCTTGATCCGGCGTTCGATCAACTCATCCCAGCCGGCGCGCAGCTCGAAAAATGCGCCGAAGGCTTCAACTGGTCCGAAGGGCCCACCTGGTTCCAGGAGTCGGTCGTCTTTTCGGACGTCCCCGAGAATGTGATCTACCAATGGAAGCCGGGCCAAACGGCCGCCGCGGTGTTCATGAAACCCAGCGGAATGCTGACCCCAACACCCGGCTTTCGCGAGCAGGGCTCGAACGGGCTCGGCGTCGATGCTCAGGGGCGGCTGCTCATTTGCCAGCACGGCGAGCGGCGCGTGGCGCGGGTGGAAAAGGACGGCTCGCAGACCGCGCTGGCCGACCATTTCAACGGCAAACGATTCAGCAGCCCGAACGATCTCGCGCTGCGCAAGAACGGCGATCTCTATTTCACCGATCCACCCTACGGCCTCGAGAAGCTCAACGACTCGCCGCTCAAGGAGCAGCCCTGGAACGGCGTGTATCGGATCGCCGCCGACGGGAAGGTGTCGCTCGTGATCAAGGATCTCACTTTCCCGAACGGCATCGCCTTCTCACCGGATGAGAAAATTCTCTATGTGGCCGTGAGCGACAGCGAAGCGCCGCGAATCATGGCCTACGAGGTGCAGCCGGACGGTTCGGTCGCGAATGGGCGCAGATTCTTCGACGCCGCTCCGCTGCGGGCGCCGGATCGCAAAGGCTCGTGCGACGGCCTGAAGGTGGACGCCAAGGGCAATCTTTTCGCGACGGGTCCCGGCGGCGTGCTCGTGATCAGCCCGGAAGCCAAACACCTCGGCACCCTGAATACCGGCGAAGCGACCGGAAATTGCGCCTGGGGCGACGACGGCTCCACTCTCTACATCACCGCGGACATGTTCCTCGCGCGCGTGAAGACCTCCACCAAAGGCGCCGGGTGGTGAGCGGAGGATAAGTTGATTCGAAGGTTCCCCGATCTGCCTCCGCGCGCGGCCCTGCCGGTGGGGATGGCTTTCCTCTGAGGTGGCGGAGGGGAATGGCGGAGGCGGGTGTCCAGGCGGGCCGGGGCTGCCCAATTCAACCCTATTGCCAGGAGACGACATCGTCCGAAACGGTGTTTCCGGTCTGGTACCGTTTGTCGCCCTCGTGACCGAGCTGGTTGTCTTTCCCCAGCGAGAATGCTCCGACGCCGACGCGCGGCGCATGATCACCAGCGAAGTCGCTGTATTGTTCCGTCACGGTCACGGCGTTGTCGTAGTTGGCATCGATGACCACGTTGTATTGCTTGCCCCACGGATCGAAGAAGCAACCTCTGCTGGCCGAGTCAGACCGGTCCGCAAATCCGGCCCGCGGATTCTGGGTATCCGTGGCCAAGCGGCCTTCGAAGAAGACCACTCGTTTCGGATTGAGTTTGTGGTTCGTGTTCAAGCCCTCCGCCAACGACCGAAGCGTATTGAACAGGGCACTGTTGTTGATCGTTGCCCCGGCACTGGCATCGCCGACCAGGATGTCCGCGGCGCCGGTCCCCGGCGTTTCCTCGACGGACGGATACTTGCCGTAGTCGGTTTGGAATTGCTTCGTGGCGCTGACAATTTGCATCACGTCATTCTTGGCTTGGGCCTTGCGCATCATGTCCTTGACGATGCTCACCACGGGAAAGAGCAGACCCATGAGGATCGCGATGATGGCGATCACGGTGAGCAGCTCGACGAGGGTAAACGCGGAGTTTTGGATTTGGCGGGTGGGGTTCATGGGTGGGTTCAAATGCCGGAGACTGGCGAAGTCGCCGTTCTGGCAGGAACCATCCCGCACGTTTGTTACCGTCGGGTTATGAGCTGGTTCTGTTTTCGCTCCCAATCACCCGCTACCGGCCAGCCATCCTCCACAACGCGAATGGTTCAGGGTTCTCGCTCATGTTTCCGGATCCGGCGGTGCGGGCGGTTTCTGCGCCTCGCCGGCCGCGCCCACGAGATCGTCCAGGCGCAGGACCGATTCCATTTCCCCGAGACGAAAAGTGGTGCGGTCGATCCGCAAGAGCAGCCGGTGCCGGTTACCGTCCGGCCAGAGTTGTTCCTCGGCGAGACAGAGCTTCCCGCGCAGGATCGGCCCCTGAATGAGCCGCACCTCGGCGCGACGATTCAGGGGCACCGCGAGACGCCGGCACAAATCCTCGGCGGCCCGCAACCACTCGGCCCGCCAGGGCGTCGCGACCTCCGGTTCGGTCGAGCCATCGGGAAAGGCAAACTCGAATTGATCGGAGTCGGACATGGTTGGGTCGTGAGGGCTGTCAAATGTTGAACGGCTCTCTCGACTAGCTGCCGCCAGTCCGCTGGAAAAGCTCCTTCACTTCCACAGCGCAACAAGACTCACACACCTTCCCCCTTCTCACTTCCCACAACCCGGCCTATATCCCTCCCTGTTTCATGAGCCCCGACGCCGCCCCTGCCCCTTCCGACTTCATCCGCGACATCGTCGCCGCCGATCTGGCTGCGGGCAAGGTCCAGCGCGTGGTGACCCGCTTTCCCCCGGAGCCGAACGGGTATCTTCACATCGGGCATGCCAAGTCCATCTGCCTGAACTTCGGCATCGCGCACGAGTTTGGCGGGGTCTGCAACCTGCGCATGGACGACACCAACCCGACCAAGGAGGAGGTCGAATACGTGGACGCGATCATCGATGACGTGCAGTGGCTGATCGCCGGCTGGGCCGACCACGCGCTCCGCTTCAAGGACCAGGGTGACACTGGTGGGCGCGCGGTGGAGCCGGGCGAAAAGAAGGCTGAGCCATTCTACGCGAGTGACTATTTCGAGCAGCTCCACGACTACGCGGTGATGTTGATCAAGGCGGGCAAGGCTTACGTTTGCGATCTCGATGCGGAGCAGACCGACCTGTATCGCGGCTCCCCCACCGAGGTGGGCCGGCACTCCCCGTTCCGCGAGCGCAGCATCGAGGAGAATCTGGATCTGTTCGCCCGCATGAAAGCCGGCGAGTTCCCGAATGGCGCGCGCACCCTGCGGGCGAAAATTGACATGAGCGCGCCGAACGTCTGGCTGCGCGATCCGGTGCTCTACCGCATCCGCCACGCGACCCACCATCACACCGGCGACGCCTGGTGCATTTATCCGCTCTATGATTTCGCGCATGGGCTGAGCGATTCCCTCGAAGGCGTGACGCACAGCCTCTGCACGCTCGAGTTCGAGGTCCACCGGCCGCTTTACGACTGGCTTCTCGACCAACTCCCCGTGCCGCAGCCGCGTCCGCATCAGTTCGAGTTTGCCCGGCTCAACCTGACCTACACCGTGATGAGCAAGCGCAAGCTGCTCCAGCTCGTCAATGATGGCCTGGTCACCGGTTGGGACGATCCTCGCATGCCAACGATCTGCGGTCTGCGGAGACGTGGCGTCACCGCGGAGGCCCTGCGGCATTTTGCCTACCACATCGGGGTCACCAAATACAACGGGCTGACCGACGTGGCCGTGCTCGAGCACGCCATCCGCACGGACTTGAACAGCCGCGCGCTGCGCCGCCTCGGGGTGTTGCGGCCGCTCAAAGTGGTGATCACCAATTTCCCCGAAGGCGGAACCGAGCTGCTAACGGCGATCAACAACCCCGGCGACCCCGCCGCCGGGACGCGCTCGATCCCGTTCAGCCGCGAGCTCTACATCGAGCACGAGGATTTCATGGAGGTGCCGGCACCGAAATATTTCCGGCTGAAGCCCGGCGGCGAGGTGCGGTTGAAGTATGCGTTTATCATCAAATGCGACGAGGTGGTGAAAGATGCGGCTGGCGCGGTAGTCGAGCTGCACTGCACGGCGGATCTGGATTCCCACAGCGGCGGGGCGAATGCCGGACGGAAGATCAAGGGCACCATCCATTGGGTGTCAGCGGCCCATGCGATCGAGGCGGAGGTGCGCCTCTACGATCGGCTGTTCACGGTGCCGGAGCCCGATGCCGGGGGCGATTTCAAGAGTTTCATCAACCCGCACTCGCTCGAGGTGGTCACCGCCCGGCTCGAGCCGGGCCTTGTGGAAGCCGATCCGGCAGTGCGCTACCAGTTCGAGCGGATCGGATACTTCAGCCTGGACCCGGACTCGAAGCCCGGCGCCCTGGTGTTCAACCGCACGATCACGCTCAAAGATCCGTGGGCGAAAGAGGCGCAGAAGGTGCCGTAGATTACTGTGACGCCGACTTGCAGTCGGTGTTCCCCACGCCACACCAACTTCCCGTGCTGCCGTCGAAGTGACGCCTCCGGCGTGGTTTGGACTAATACCGACTACAAGTCGGCATCACACTTTCATGACGCCTCCGGCGTGGTTTGAGGAACGCCGACTGCACGTCGGCGTCACACTGAGCGGCGTCACACTATCTGCCCGGCGTCAGATTCCTTAGTCATCGTCGTGATCGCGCCCGGGTTTCTTCTTCTCCGCGAGGACGAAGCCGGCGCGAATGGGTGCGGGCATCCGCGAGTCGGGTCCTTTGACGGAGCGCCAGATGACCTCGTTGAGCCGGAGGTCGTCGGCGGCATCCTCTTTGGTGAAATCCATCCGGCGCGACTCCCCGGCGCCCCAGGCGGTCTTCAAATTCTTCTCCTCCAGATCCACGGTTACCGGCTTGCAGGTGTAGGGGCGCAAGTCGGCCTCCTTCTGAAAACTGGCGAACATCGGCATGGCCGCGGCGTCAAACTGCGACATCGGTTTGAGTCCAAGGATGAGCTCCATCGTGCGCAGCATGCTGCAGGTGCTGTAGAGGGTGGAATCGCGGGTGCCGCGCCGGATGTAAGGACTGATGGCATAGGCGATGGTGCGATGGGCGTCCACGTGGTCGGGTCCATTTTGCGCGTCGTCCTCAACGACAAAGATCGCCGTCTGCGGCCAGAACTTCGACTTGGACACCGCCTCGACGACCTGCCCCAGCGCGAGATCGTTGTCCGCCACTTGCGCGGAAGGCGTGGGCCGTCCGGGGCTGGTGCCGCTGGTGTGATCGTTGGGCAGCCGCACCATCTGGAGCCGCGGCATCTCGCCGTCCTGCTCGAACCGTTGGAGTTCGCTGATGAAACGGGCGGCGCGTTTCACATCCGGGTAGGCCGTGTCGAAGGTGCGATAGAGGGGATCGAAGTGGCCTTCGAGCGCCTTGGCTTTCGCTTTTGCCGGAGTGGTGGGACTCTTGGGCGTGGTCACCCATTCGCCGTAACTCCGGTAGGTGACGCCCGCTTCTTTGGCGCGATCCCAGAGGTAACCACCGGCCGGAGTGGCGATGGGAAACGTGCCTTCGGCGGGATAAGGCCACTTGTCGGACTTGTTGTGGCCATAGCTGAGCGGCCAGGTCTTTTCCACGAAATCGGTGGCATAGGCGCCCATCGTCCATTCGTGGCCATCGGCGCTGACTTCGCTCTCCACGTAGAAATTGTCGAGCAGCACGAACTCGCGGGCGAGGGCATGGTGGTTGGGGGTGATGCGCTCGGGAAAAAGGCAGAGCGCAGGGTCGCCATTGCCACCCTCCAGATCGCCCAGCATTTGATCATAGGTGCGGTTTTCCTTGATGATGTAGATCACGTATTTCAGCGGCGTCGGGTCGCCCGAGTGCCGGGGGATCGGGTGGCCTTCGAGCGCCAGCGCCGCGGTTTTCTTCCCGGAATCGGGAACGCACGAAAGCGCGCGGGCCGTCCATGCTTTCAACTGCGACTCGAGCTTCTCCGCCGGCGGCAGTTCAATCACGGAGACCGTGCCGGGAAAGAGATCGCCGATGTATTCGCGGATGCCGTTGGCGCTGGTGCGGCCCGGCTGCGGACCGTTCCGGTTGGGCTTGGAAATGGCCCCCTTGCCGTTGGCGACGAGGAGTTGTTTGCCATCGGGTGTGACACGCACGCTGGTGGGGTACCAGCCGACCGGTATAAAACCGAGGCTGAGCGCTTTACCGGTTGTTTCTACGTTGAAAACGGCAATGGCATTGATGTTCGCGTTGGCCACGAAAAGGAGCTTTCCATCGGGCGAAAGCGCCACCGAATTGGGAGTGTTGCCGGGAGCGGCTCCGGGCTGGAGTTCGGCGACCAGGGTCTCGCTGGGCCGACCCGTTCCGGTGTCGATCACCGACACGGAGTTGCGGTTCGCGTTGGCGACGAAGAGGCGCCGGCCGTCCTTGCTCAGCGCCATCTCGTTGGGGTGCTCCTCGGCGGCCCAGCGGGCAATGACTTTGAAGGCCTTGGTGTCGATGACCGCGACGGCGGCCTGACCCCAAAGCGACACGTAGAGTCGTTCGCGCTTTTCATCCAGGATGCAGGCATAAGGGAACGGCGCGGAGGGGTCCGTCACCTCGAGCAGAGCGTGGGCGCGCTTGGTGATCGAAGGGTCGTCGGTGGTCACTTCCACCGGAGGGGCGGGCGCGACCGCGGTATCGACGAGCGGCAGCTCCACCGGCGACTCCTTCGCCGACCTGCTCAAGGTAACACTCTGACTCCAAAGATTGGCTGCGTAGACGGCATCACCCGAAGTCACCGCCAGGCCGGACGGGATGCCGCGCTGCTTGACGTCTCGCAGCGACCACTCGCTGTGCTCGCTGAGATAACCGTCGTGAAATGAGAATCGGTGAATCACCTCCCCCGCCGATCCCGAAGCAAACAAGGCCGATCCATCGCGGCTGAAAGCCAGCCCGTAAAAGGCTTCCTTCAGGGAAGCGCGCGAGATGCGCGTCCCAGCCGGGAGATCGAAGATGATGATCTCATGCGCCGCGTAGCCGCTGTGCAGGACGGCGGCATATTTGCCGGAGGGATGCAAAACGATGTTGACCGGGAAGTCGCCGGCCGGGAGTTGCCGGCCGACGGGCCGAAGCCACCATTGGTTCGGCAGCAGGACGGCGCCGTCCTGCCGCAGGCCGGGGAGCTCGGCGGCGAGCGGCGGCGGCGCAGGCTCGGCGAGGGCGGGAAAGGCGAGGCCGAGCAAAACCGGGAGGAGCAACGGGAAACGCATGAAGCCAGTTTCGCAGCGGCGCGCAGTGAAGGCAATGGGCGCACGACCCTGCGGTGAGCGCGATGAGCGAGGTCATGAGCAGCGGCCACATGACGGGGCCGCCTTTGAGGAAAAACTGAATCATGGGCTGTTCGCGGTGCGGTCGATGGGCAAGTGTCCGGTCCAAAGGAACGGGCGCTTGCAGGATCAATGTCCGCTGCTGTGATGCGCATGTGTTCCGAAAGATTTGATGCCCCAGCCTCTCGCGTCGTGACGAGTCACCAAAATGCGCCCTTCGCCGGCGCAACCCTGCCGCCAACCGCCCACCGCCCCACGGCCGCGGCACCACTGGCCACGATATCGGTCGTCATCCCGACGCTGAATGAAGCAGGGGCGCTCGGCGAGACGCTGTGCCGCCTGCGCGCCTTGCCGGAAGTGTGCGAGATCATCGTGGCCGACGGCGGCAGCGACGATGCGACGGCGCTGGCGGCGGCCGAATATGGATGCCTGTTCATCGCGGCGCCGCGCGGACGCGGCCGGCAGATGCGGCGCGGAGCGGCTTGCGCCAGGGGCGATGTCGTGATGTTCGTGCATGCGGATACCTGGCTGCCCGCGGAGGCCGGGCGCGCGGCGCTCGCGTGCTTCGACTCCCGGCGAATTGTAGGCGGCGGCTTTTGGAAGGAGTTTCGCGACCCTTTGCCCCTGATGGGCGGGCAGCGGCTCAAGGCGTGGGTCCGGCTCGCGGTCGGGCGGCGCATCATGGGCGATCAGGCCATGTTCATTCGCCGCGAGGTGCTCGAGGCGATCGGCGGCGTGCCTGACGTGCCGCTGATGGAAGAGTTCGAGCTCTGCCGCGCGTTGCGGCAACGCGGACGACTCCGGCTCGCCGATGCCACGGTGACGACCTCGGCCCGGCGCTTCCATCAGCGCGGAGTCCTGCGCACCTACGCGTTGATGTGGTCGATCATGCTTCGCTATTACCTGGGCGCGACGCCGGAGGAACTCGCCGAGCGCTACCGCCAGTAACCTGCGAACCGCGCGGGTCCTCCTTCCCGCGAGGGAATCTCGGTGCGCCGGCCTGGCCAGGCGCACCCTCAAGCGTGCGGGTCGGCAGCGATTTCCCGGCGCGGTAGAGCGTTTCAAGAGTTTGCGGCGATCGAAGAAGAAGAAGAGATTCTCCCGTTCACCGCGCCATTTGATCCGTCGCACCGTAAAGCGCGCGAGCAGTTTCTCGGGCCACCGCGCGGTGCGGTGTGTGCCACAGCTGCACGACTCGGAAGTCAGGCCAATCGGGCGGCGATCGGAACGATGGACGACTCCATCGAAGGAAAGCTGCAAGTCTGAGGCGGGCAGTCATTCCGAATTCCCCTCGTCTTGATCCGCGAGAGGCGCTTCGGCCGGACCTGCCATCACCTCGCCGGTTGCCTGAAAGCGCGAGCCGTGGCACGGGCAATCCCAAGTCTTCTCCGCTCCGTTCCATCGAACGATACAACCCATGTGCGAACAAACGGCGGACTTCACCGAGAGCTTTCCTTTGTCGTTGCGATAGGCGGCGACTTTACTGCCGCCAAGCAGGACGATTTTGCCTTCGCCACGCTTCACGCCTCGAAGCGAACTGGCACCGGGTTTGGCGAGCCACTGCTTCGCCATATAGAACGGGTAGTCTTTGTTTTCGACGAGATAGTTCCAAGCTCCGCCGAGCAGCTTCTTTCGGTTCACATCGAAGAGCTGGACCCATGGATTCTTCCGCCTGGCAAACGCGTCCGCCGCCATCATCGCGCCGAGCGTGCCGAAGGTCATGCCGTTGCCGGAAAAGCCGGTAGCCACGAATTGACCCGGCACGATTTCGCCAATGAGTGGAAGGCCATCGTTCGTCTCGATGACCTGTCCCGACCAGCGGTGGTCGATCTTCGCGTGAGGCAAAAGCTGGCGCAGCCGCTTCTCCACCCGCGCGTAATGTCGCTCGGGATCGCGCGCCTGGCCGGTCTTATGATCCGCGCCACCGAGGATCGCGTAATCGTGGGTCTTCCGGTGATCGATGCGGAGGTAAAAGTAAGGATCGGCGGTGTCCCAAAACGAAGCCTGCGGCACTGTCCCTTTTGGAATTTGAGCGGCGACTGCGTAAGTGGAATACGCCGCCAGCTTCGTCTGAAAGAGCGCCGCGCTCACAGTGCTGGTCGCACCTTGCAGCGGCACATGCGTGGCGATGACGACGAACTTGCAACCAATCGTGTGTCCGTTTGCTTTTACCACCGCAGGCTCCATCTGAATCTCGCTCGCCTCAGTGTTTTCGAAAAGCTGGCACCCGCGTTCTTTCAATACCTTCAGCAGTCC
>JAXDQW010000113.1:0-71987 GCA_034667665.1 Chthoniobacter sp. | reverse complement strand
ACCTCCGGCACGATGAGATAGAACTGCCGCGTCGCGTCAAACATGCGTGGAGGGGCCTGGATTCTGCAGACTCGGATAGCACGCGAATTTGGGTGATATCCGACGGCTTGAGTTCTAGGATGGGGGGCGAGTTCGGGGAAACGTTGGGATGGACGTGGGGATTCTACGTTAAGCAGGCGCTGTCGCCCAGCTTCACCCTTGCGCGGAGCCTATCTTGGTGGATGGAGAGGCACCCTGTGGGAATTCGGTCTTGTTTCTTCTGCACCCTGCGCCGATGGAATCATCCCTTCGAGGGTGATGATCCAAATGTGATTGCGCTCGGACCCGGCCCATGCACGGCCCGCGGGATGGGTGTTGATCATCTGAAGATTCGCCGGAAAGCATGCGATCGGCAGGCCAGTTGGCGCGTCCTTGATCACGATCTCTGGACCGCGCCCCAAAGCACGTAAAGGAAAAAGCCGCCAACCAGCGGCGATCGCTGCCACATCGCCGATGCCTTGAATGACTTCCAGGCACGTGCCTCTCACCGAATCCCACACGCGCACGGTGCGGTCATGAGCCCTGCTGACAATGCTTCGGCCGTCGGGCGAGTAGCTCACGCTACGAACCGAAGCCTCATGCCCGTGCAGGACGGCCAACTCGGCGCCGCTTTTTGCATCCCACACTCGTACAGTGTTGTCATACGCGCCGCTGGCAATGCGCTGGCCATCGGGCGAATAGCTCAGGCTTAACACCCCCTTCTCGTGTCCGCGCAGAACTGCCAACTGGGTGCCGCGGTCCGCATCCCAAACGCGCACGGTCGCGTCTCCGGCGCCACTGGCAATGCGCTGGCCATCAGGCGAATAGCTCACCCTCGATACCCCATCTTCGTGTCCGCGCAGGACGGCCAACTCGGCGCCACTGGCTGCATCCCACACGCGCACGGTTGCATCCCCAGCGCCGCTGACAATTCGCCGGTCGTCGGGCGAATAACTCACGCTTTGCACTAACGCTTCGTGCCCGCACAGAACAGCCAGCTCGGCGCCGCTGCCCGAATCCCACACACGCACGGTCGCGTCGCCAGCCCCGCTGACAATGCGCTGGCCGTCAGACGAATAGCTTACGCTCCACACCCAGCCTTCGTGCCCGCGCAGGACGGTCAACTCGGCGCCGCTGTCCGAATCCCACACACGGACGGTGTTGTCCTGAGCCGTGCTGACAATGCGTCGGCCGTCGGACGAGTAGCTCACGCTCTGCACCAAGGCTTTATGTCCCCGCAGGACAACCGACCGGCTCCTGCTGTCCGCATCCCACACACGCACGGTCTGGTCCTCAGCCCCGCTGACAATACGCCGACCATCGGGCGAATAGCTAACGCTTCGCACCCCGCCTTCGTGCCCACGCAGGACGACCAACTGGTTCCCGCCGTCTGCATCCCACACGCGCACGGTCGTATCATGAGCGCCCCTGACATTGCGCCCAGCACTGCTGACAATGCGTCGGCCGTCCGGCGAATAGCTCACGCTCCACACCACGCCTTCGTGTCCGCGCAGGGCGGCTAACTCGCCGCCCCGCTCCGCATCCCAAATACGCACGGTTGCATCCCCGGACCCGCTGACAATACGCCGGCCATCCGGCGAATAGCTCACGCTCGACACCCCATATTTGTGCCCGCGTAGGACGGCCAACTGGTCCCAGCTGTTCGCATCCCACACGCGGACGGTCCCATCCCCGGACCCGCTGACAATACGCTGGCCGTCAGGGGAATAGCTCACACTCGAGACTCCCTTCTCGTGTCCGCAAAGGACGGCCAACTGGACTCCGCTAATCGCATCCCACACGCGCACAGTCAGATCGTCAGCCCCGCTAACAATGCGCCGACCGTCGGGAGAACAGCCCACACTCCACACCCAGTCTTCGTGCCCGCGCAGGACGGCTGACTGCTCCCCGCTGTCCGCATCCCACACACGCACGGTCGTGTCATGATCCCCGGTAAGGTTGTCCCCACCCCCGCTAACAATGAACCGGCCGTTGGGCGAATAGCTTACGCTCAGCACCCCTCCTTTGTGTCCACGCAGGACGGCCAACTCTGCGCCGGTATCGGCATCCCAAATGCGTACCGTCCTGTCCCCGGCACCGCTAATAATCCTCCGGCCGTCGGGCGAATAGCACACGCTCCGCACGTCGCTTCCGTGTCCGTGCAGGACCACCAATTGACCGGTGCTCAGGTGAACTGAGGGGGGACGATGCGAACGCAACCAAGGAAAGCCAGGCGTGGTTTGTTCTCTCTGTCCTTTCCAACGTTCGAGGAGGCGGCTGAGTCTGGGATCGCCGGTTGGAGGCGTTAGAGATGGCGACTTCGTCGGCGGTAGCCGCACCATGCCTCCACTCGGTGCTTTGCCTGCTTCGTAATGGCGGGCCCCTTCCCGATGTTCAAACCACCAGCACGAGTTCCATAGGCACTGAAAGAGCGCCTGTGGGTAATCCGTCGCGTGACGCGCGATGAAGTGGATGTCGCGCCGGAGCGCTTCCTCGAGCAGGCGGAGGATGCGGTGTTGGGGGTGATCGGCGGGCAGGTGCTCGCCGGCGGCGGCGAAGTCGAGTGCCAGGTCGAAGACCATGCCGTGAACGGCTTTGCCTTCGAGGAAGAAGATATTCTCCAGGGTCGCCACCAGCTCCGGCCACGCTTCGGCGTGGGTCTGGTGGTAAGGCAGTTCGCTCAAGGCTCGGCGGGAATTGCCCGTCCAGCTCCCGTCGCCAGCCGAATCACCCTGGACGCGGAAGTAATCCGCCAGCGCGCGGTGGGCGCCGAGGCGTTTGGCGGCGGTGTCCAGATACTCGGCCTCGGCGGCGCTGCGGAACTGGCCGTGGAAGAAATCAAGCAGTTCGCCCCGGCGCATGAGGTAGGGCCGCAGCAGGCGCAGTAGCGCGGCCACGTTGCCCAGTGGGTCGCCCGGATCGAGCAGGGCGCTCAATTCCCCCGGCGCAAGCCCGTGCCGGCTCGCGCCTAGGCAGGCGGCAAAGCGCGCCACCAGCGATGCGCCGGTCGGGCGGCCCTTACGGTCCCGGAAACCGGGATCTCGCGCGAGCCGCTCGGTGAGAATCCAGCGGAAGAGCGCGTGCGTCTGGCCGGGCAGTTCGCGGATGCGCGCGGTGATTTCCTCGTAGGTGCCCAGGGTGCGTAGCTCTTCGAGGGCGGTGAGCACGTAAAGCGGCAGGCGACTCTCGGGCTTGGCCAGCAGCGCGGCAATCTGCTCGGGGCTCATCCGTTTGCGGTGGCGCTCGAGAAAGCCGGCAATGATGGCCTGCGCATCGGTCTCGGTGAGCGGGGCGAGTCCCTGGATGCGCACTCGCTCGCCGCGCACACGCAGGGCCTCCAGCGTCTGGTGCGGCAGCGAGGAGGCGACGATGCGAACATTCGGCGGCAGATCCCACGGCAGCCAGTGCATTGAGTGCGCGCTGTCGGTGGGGTCGAGCTGGTTGAGGGCGTCGAGGATGAGCACGACACGCTGGCGCGCCGACGCCTCGCCGAGGAGCCTTTTGAACTGCTCGATGAGATCGCGGGTGTCCTCGGCCAGCGGCTCGCTGCTGCTGGCGGCCTGCGCCATGGCATGGCAGAGCCGGCGCAGCGTGCGGCGCAGGTCAGTCGAGCCTGCGCTGGCGCCGATGAAGTGGGGGAGCAGGAGAGGCTGCGTGATTGGTAAGTGGTGATCGGTGATTGGTGGGGCGGACGCGAGCGACTGGTGGAGCTTGCCGAGGAGGGCGGATTTGCCGGAGCCGGGGGCGCCTTCGATGAGAAAGAGGTTCGGCCCGCCGGCGGCGTCGGCGAAGGCGGTTAGGGCGGCCAGCAGCGGCTGGCGGCTGCCGATCACGAAGCGCTCGACGCGCTCCTCGATGAACACCTCTACCGCGTCGGCTGCCTCGGTGAACTCCCGCGCATCGAGGTCCACTCGCTCACGCTCGTGGCGAGGGGTTTCCTCGAGGAAACGACCGGCGAACTCGGGATCGTTCCTGACGCTGGCGAGCAGGTCGGCATAGACGCGCTCGCCGAAGGCTTCGAGCCCAGCGATCCGGCGTTGCGGCGCATCCCACCGCGCGGGATAGATAAACGGCTCCAGCCCCGCATCCAAGACGGCCTGCTTGAGCGCGTCGAGCTGGCGCGCCGCCTCGCTGCCCGTCGGCTCGTGGTATTCGCCGGCCGTTTCCCCAACGATCTCCGCCGTCGCCTGCGGGTCGCGGAAATAGAAGAACGCGAAACCGTGCTCGCCGAGCCGATCGAGCACGCCGTAACGCACTTCGTCGGCGGTGATCGAGTGCTCGCGCCCCGGCGCCACCCAGCCATAGCGCCCGCCGAGCATGCACAGGAAACGCGGCCGGCATTCATCAATAATCTGCCTGCAAACCCCTAGCGCGTCCCGGTCGGAAGCCACTCCCCAGCGCAGATCGACATCGACCAGATGAATGCGCTGCTTGAGCAGTTCCTCGCGCAGTCGCGGAAAGACAAACCGCACCAGCCAGTCCCGCTCCGCCTGCATGTCGCGGAACGTGCTGCTGATAAACACACGGACCGCTCGCCAAGTTTGCACGCGCTATAAATTAGCGACCCGCCACGAAATGCCGAGCCTCAGAATATTATTCCGCTGATTCTCAGGTCAGCAAGGGCAGTCTCGAATGAGAGTGTTGAAGCCGCGTGATTAATCCGACTTCTCGAGCATCGCGATTTCTTTCTCGCGCCGGGCCCATCCCGCGATCCATGACCCAGATGCGTTAGGGCTGACCGTACTTCTTTTCCACGTACTGGCGAGAAGCCGATGAATTGACCGAGTTACAATTGACACTTCCTGTTGCCCGCTCCGTGCCCAGGCCACAGGCGCGGTCAGCTCCCACGGCACCGCTTCTGATTCCCGATAATGATACAGAGCCCACGGAGGCCGGCAGGAGTCCGCCGCACAACCGCCTCGAAATTCGTTCTAGTCAACGTCCCAAAAAAGTCCTGAGCATCGACATTGCCACCGACGCGCCACGTACCATCCGTCCACGGCTTGACCGAAACGGATTGCTCTTCGCGCACATCAGCAAACACCGCAGTTTCGGGAGCACGAAGTGCCAACTGCACGGACCGGCATACGAACAGGTAGATGGGGATCGGGATGCGTTCCTGAGTGCAGAGGAACGAGCGGCCAAGGGTCTGTTCCGTTGAAGGACGGAAGGGGCCGCCATGGGACGGGGGCAGGCAATTGTGGATTTCGGGTTCAGACTCGACCGGAGGGGTCCGGCCGTCCCGCTTGTGTTTGACCGGCTTGCGACCCGTGGGCATTTAAAGCCCGGCATGCCCAGGTTGCTTCCCTTCATCCTCGCGCTGGTGGTCGGTGGCGTCGTCTTTCTCGTGATGCCTCGCCGTCAATGGACCGCGACAACGACAATCAACGTCCCAACGGGGCCAAGCGCGGCGACGCCGGGACCGATCGAAGAAGCGGAGCCCGAGGAGCCGGCACCTGCCGCCCCGAAGAAAGCACCGGCGGCGAAGCCCTGGCAGCGCGTGGACGGTTGCCGCTGGAAGGCGGACAGGTGGAACGATGGTGACAGCTTCCACGTGATCACCGGCGACGAGGCCCGTGAGATCGTTGCGCGGCTTTACTTCGTGGACACGCCGGAAGCCGAGACGGCCTACCGCGATCGACTCGACGAGCAGGCTGGCTATTTCGGCATCACGCGCGCGCAGGCGACGGAGATTGCCCACGAGGCCGCAGCGTTCACCCAGAAGCGGCTGGAGGAGCCGTTCACCGTCTGGACGCGCTGGAGGACAGCATTGGGGCGCTCTGCGCTAGGGCGGGTGTATTGCATCATCCTCACCGTCGATGGGCGCGACCTGAACGAGCTGCTCGATCCGCGCCCCGGACCCATGTCCGGGGCGACACATTGACCCCGCCGGATATGTCAAGGCCCTGCGCGTTTCAATCCGCGCCCCGGACCCATGTCCGGGGCGACCGGAGAATACGGAGGTTCCGGTGTCCGGGGCGACCTTGGCCCTGCCAATAGGCACGACCACAAAGCTTTGCGGCACGCTTTCCGCGAACGCCGCGGTTCGCTGCGTGCCTTGGTCGTTTCGAATCAAAGAATCCCGCAAAATGCTTGATGCAACAGCATCCATGGGCAATCGCGAAACCTCGGGGTTTCGCCCGGCACTTGGGGTTCGCGGACGCGAGTTCACAAGATCAACGGTTCGTTCAAATCGACTGGTTTGGCCACTCCGTGGTGCTCGGTTCGCTGCACGGTAGCGTCATCAAGAAAGTAAAACCGTAGCGAGTCCTCTCCCGCGTCGGCTTCGGTGAGCAGACGGTCTCGCAATTCCACCCATTCCTTCTGTCCCACCTGGCACTCAAAGACCGACTTCTGGACGCGAGTCCCGTAATCCGAGCACGCTCGCGCCACCCGGCGCAACCGACGCCGGCCCGCCTGCTCGATGGTCGAAACATCATAGGTGATCAGGATTAGCATTGGGTCATTTCGAAACCAGCGGCAGATATTCCAGCAGATCGCCGCGGAGGTGGCGCGCCAGAATGCGGGCCTGAATAAATGGCACCTGCCCGATGCGCAGATTTTGCTCCAGCAGCGGATGCTGCATGGTTTCCTTCTTCCGCTCCTGATAGGCAGTGATGACCAGCCGGCGTCCGGTTTCGGTGAACTCGACGGCCCCACCCTCGCGCTCCCGGAAGTGCTCCGGGCCGATTTGGCGCCGATTGATCAGCGTAATCGCCAGTCGGTCGGCAATCCAGGCGCGGAACTCTTCCATCAGGTCGAGCGCCAGGGCCGGCCGGGTCGGGCGTTCCGCGGGCAGGAAGCCGACGAACGGGTCGAGACCGACCGCGGTCATCCGCTATTCGGTTCACCCGAGCTGGCCACATGTTCCGCGACCGCAACCCCCCGCAACCCCAAGCAGGAAGCCTTGGAAGCGGTATTCGTCCGGGCCCGGGGCCATTCGTTCGGGTCTACATCTGGGTCGTTCATATTCTGTTGGTTCATTTGGAATGTTCAGTTTGTGATTGGAGCGGCGACTCCGTCTCTGCTGCCTCTGGTCGCCTCCTTCTGACGTCTCCGCCGCGCTCCGCCGACAATCTCGGCGCCCAGGCCGTCACATGCCGTATCCCTGCCCCCCAAAACCCGCCCCGGCGACCCGGGGCGGGCAGCCTCCGGTCCAGTTATCCGGATCATCCATCATGAAATCTTCATCGAGTTAACATCGAGGGAATCACCCCGCCGCAGTGGCAATGGTCAAGGAAAAGAGGCGGGCAGGGGCGCTGTAGCCGGCATCGGAGCTAATACGGTCCAGGTGGCCGTCAATGTTCGCCATCGCCTCCGGGAGAGAGTGGCGGCTTGGAGGACGGTGGGTCGATGATCTGGGCGCCGTCGATCTCGAAGACGGTCGGATCACCTGTCGGCGCGCAAACGCGGGCGTTCGATCGCGACGACCGCCAAGCACCGCGAACACAACCCCCGCTTCGTGATGGCCGCCAGCTTTACCCCCTCCCGAATGCCCTCAGGTTTCCTGGAATCACTGGCCGTGGCGCCAAGCTCGTTGGCAATGGGACCTTCTCTTCCCGATACGCTCCGGATTTGCCCTCGCCGCAGAATACACAGTCCCTCCCGCGGCACCGGCACTCGTCACGCTAGTCTCATGCTACTGCCACGATCACGCATGCCGCGTCATGGCAGTCAATCAGTCGCCGCGACCACCACAGAATCCAAGAGAGCCCATCCGAAAATGACGAAGACCACAAAATACCGCGACACATTGAGATTCCTATTCTTAGCGGTTTTTTGGATTGCCTCCGCGATGGCTCCCGCGGCGCCAGTGACAGTTTTGGCTCCGGTGGTGGAGGTCCAGGGCTCGGCTACTTGGGCGGGTGGCGGATCAACAAAGTCCGGAAAACTGCAAGTGGGTGAGTCGCTGGCGGAAGGCAGCGCGATCCAAACTGGAGCGGACAGTCGCGTACTGTTTTCCCCGGTGCCAGGCATAGCGGTCAGTGAAGCCAAGGACACGTCTGCCTCGCTGTTGCGTCTCGCGGTCACAAAAAACGACGGCGCGGTCCAGAGGCGCGATGCGGTGCTGCGACTGGCCATCGGAACCCTCTCATTTTCGTTGGAAAAACGAGATGCCAGCACGACGACTTTCGCCGTGGAAACGCCATCCGGAACGATGAAGACGCGTGGTTCGGTGGGGACGATCACCGTCGTACCACCTTGCGTGAAGGTCGCCTCATTAAGTGGCAAAGTCGTGTTCACTCCGAAAGTTGGGACCCTCTCCCAGACCACTCGCGACACCGAGTCCACGAACGCCTCTGTCTTACTCTCGACCGACTCGCCGGCAACTGCCAGCGGAGTGCCAATTGTCATCCCGCCCGGCTGTTTCCTGACCGTCTGCGGGAAGGGAGACAGCGTGGAGATCCATCTGATCAATACGATCGAGCGGACATTGACCAATCTTACCGCGAACGGGACGGCAATCGGCACCCGCGTCGCGACGGCCCAGGAACTGGAATCGACGCGCGGCTTCTTCGAGGCAGCGCTTGCGCACGGGTCCCTCGCCGTTGGCTACGGTCTGTTGAGCGCCGAGGGGGCCGCGGAGATCACGCAGACTCTCACGATGATCAACCAGTCGTTTGCCGCCGTGGGACTCGCCCCAATCGAGACTCCAGCGATCGGAAGCTCAACGCGGAGGGACAGCTCCAACTCGGAAAGCGCGCCACCGTCAGCCGGCTTCTCGGGCGGTTCTCTAAATCCAGCAAACACTTCGGGAGAAGTCATCTCGCGTGAACGCTAAGAATCCCTCACTCGACCTGAATCCATGAACCTACTTAGCCTTCGACTAAGCACTATCGCGATCCTGCTAATCGCCGTTGCCACGCCTGCCTTCGGGGGACGGATGCTCGAGTCCGCCGGACCCGCCGAGTCTCCGCGGACGACGGCACCGGAGGCCACCGAAGCGCCGATCACCGACGTGGACGACGAGGGCGAGGAACTGACCAGGGACCCGGACATGACACCGGAGTCAGCCGAAGGCAGTGGCGATGACCTCCCGGTGGAGGAGACGCCAACCCCGCCGCCATCACGATGGCAATGGAAGCGCTCGTTGAGCTTGGGGGTGAGCGCCGACGATAACGTCTACCTTAGTCCGAGCCATAAAAAGTCCGATATGATTTTCACGCTCGGGGGCAATTTCCAACTCCTTTGGGGTCTTAAGCAGGAAGAGAGTTACCTGATGATTGATTACACGCCAAGCGTGATTGTTTTCGCGGATCAGAGCCGGGCGAATGCCTTCGATCAAAAGGTGGGAGTGGCCGGGCAGTGGCGGGTCGCCAAACTCACGCTCGGGGTGCAGGCCGGCGCACAGTCCCTTTCCGGCAGCGACACGGACGTCGGTGGCCGGGCCGATCGTAGCCTCTGGCAGGTCTCGCTGCAGGCGAAATATGAGTACAGCACCAAGACCTCCTTCGAGGTCAATCTGGCGCCGAATGCCGCCGACTACAGTCACTACCTGGACTCGATCGAGTGGACGAATAGTAACTGGGTTGATTACCAAGCCTTTCCCAAAACGCGCGTGGGGGCCGGCCTCACCTTCGGCTATCTTAAACCGGCGGGCGGCAGCGCGCAGACCTATCAGGAGGCCCTGGTGCGCATCACTAATCCCCTGTCAGGCAAGCTCACAATCAACGCGAGTGGCGGTGTCCAATACCGGCAATTGGGCAGCGGCGGCGGCACCCAGACCACGCCTGTCTTCCGCGTGGGCGCCAGCTACCAGCCCTTTGATGGCACGGCGATCTCGGTGGAAGCTTCGCGCCGGATTTATAGTTCCGCGGCGACAGTAGGACAAAACTTTGCCGCGACAGGCGGGACCGTAAGCGTCCGTCAACGGCTTTTTGATCGCTTTTTCGCGACCGTCGCTGGCGGCTATGAGGACGCTGCTTACCAATCCACTGGGGGGCAGGAAGATATTCCGCGACACGATCAATATGCCTTCGTTCGTCCGAGTATTGCCTTTGCGTTTCGTAAGTGGGTGAACCTCGAACTTTACTATCAGTACCGTCGGAACTTGTCGACGACCTTGTTCTCCGACTTCGACAGCAATGTCGCCGGAGCGCAGGCATCAGTGAGCTTCTAAGCATACTCATCCAATTCCAGCCATGAAACATTCCATTATAGCCCTGCTTCTTTCGTGTAATTTGCTTTTGGCGGAGCCAGTCAGTCCTGGCCTTGTCAGCCCCCTCGATAACTACCGCCTGGCTCCGGACGATGTTCTCCAAGTGAGAGTCTTCCGCGAGGAAGACATGGATTCCTCGGTGCGGATTGCCCGGGATGGCACCGTGACCCTGCCTCTGATCGGCATCGTGCAACTCGGCGGCAAGACGGCCAATGAAGCCGGCGCGACCGTGCGCGATTTACTGGATCGCGACTATATCGTTCACCCACAGGTGACCGTGACGGTGCTGGAGTTCACGCGGCAGACGTTTACCATTCTCGGCCAGGTCCTCAAGCCAGGCTCCTATAAGATCCCAAGTCAGGGCACCTTTACGTTGCTGCAGGCAGTGGGCCGCGGCGGTGGCTACACGCGGATCGCCAATCCCGGGAATGTGACCGTGAAGCGGCAGGCCGGCGGGCGTGAGACTTTGCTCAAAGTGAACGCCAAGACGATGGCGAAAGAGAGCGGCGAGAAACCGTTTCTGATTCTTCCCGGCGACACAATCACCATCGGCGAGAGCATCTTTTAACCATGAAAAAACCACCCGCTCCGGCTGCCTCACTCGACGGCATCGACTTCCATGAGATTGCCTACGTCCTGCTCGAAAAGGCGTGGCTGATTGTCATTTGCGTCATCATCGGCGGCGTGCTCGGCGGCGCCTACATCAGCCGGAGTCCGCGCATTTTTGGGTCGCGTGAAGTCATCCAGGTCGAGCAGCAGGCTCAGAAGGTCATTAACATTCAGGAGGTGAACCCGCAGGAAACCCAGAGCAGCGAACTGGTCAGAACCATCGAGCAGAATCTCGTGAGCTTGTCATTGCTTGATCGCGTGGCGAAGGAGAACAACCTCTCCGGCGACGGCGCGTCCCTCGCCGGAAAAGTGACGGCCAAAATCCGGCCCGGCACACGGCTGATCGATATCGTCGCCGAAGACCAAAAACCCGGACTGGCGCAGACGATCGCCCATTCCGTGGTCCGGGAATTCATCCGCCAATCCGTGGAACAGCGGACGGGTTCGACCGAGGTCGCGAGTGAATTCTTAATCCAGGAAGGGCAACGGTTGAAAGCCCATCTCGAGAAATCCGAGCAGGCGCTCCAAAGCTACAAGGAGCAAACTCAGGCAGTGAGCCTGGAAGAACGGCAGAACATCACGGTGGCAAAATTGAAGGACTTGAACCAGCGGGTGACGGAGGCGAAGACCGAACGCCTTCGGCTGGAGTCGGATTTTGGGGATGTCGAAAAATTCCGCGGCGACAACGAGCGGCTCAATGCCATTGCCAGCGTCGCCGCCAATCCGGGGCTGATTAATTTTAGGAGCAACCTCGGCTCTCTGGAGGCGGGCGTGGCGGCGTTGAGTGAGCGCTACCGGGCCAAAAATCCAAAGCTGATCCAGGCGCGAAGCCAATTGGAAAACATGCGGGCGCGTCTGCCGATGGAAATTGCCAGGGCCGCCGCCTCGGTGGTCACGATTTTCGAAGCTTCGAAGAGCACCGAGCAGAAGTTTGATCAAGCGCTCCGCGAGCAGGAACTGGCGGCGCTAAACCTCGCGAAACTGTCGATCCCCTACAACGTTCTGATGCGCGAAGTCGAATCCGACCGCGCGCTTTACGAGTCGGTGCTCAAGCGGATGAAGGAAACCGACGTTACGCGCGGACTCGAACAGAATAACGTCCGCATCATCGAAACCGCCGGTCTGCCCAAGGCGCCGGTTCGACCCGACAAGGTCCGCATCATGCTGCTCGCCTTCGCCGGCGGGCTGGCGGCGGGCTTGGGTTTGAGCTTCGGATTGAACGCGATCGACAGCTCTTTCAAGACGGTGGACAAAACGGAAAAAATCCTCGGTGTGCCGATTCTTGGCGCCGTGCCGCGCAATGCCGGAGATACGGCGATGGTCTTCGATGATGCCACGTCGGCGGCGGCTGAGGCTTTCCGCTCGCTACGGACTTGTCTCTCGCTGCTGGGAAAAGTGGAGCAGCGCAAAGTGACGCTCTTCACCAGCGCAGTGCCCGCGGAAGGAAAAAGTTTCTGCGCGATCAATCACGCCATCTCCCTGGCTCATCAGGGATTGCGCACACTGCTCATCGATGCCGATTTGCGCCGGCCGTCGATTGCGCCAGCGCTCCTGGGCGCCGAGACCACGCTCGGATTGACCGATTTGCTCACCGGGCAGGCGGCGTTCGGGCAGGCGATTCATCCCGCGAAAGAGGAGCATTTATTCGTCCTGCCCGCGGGCAGCCGCGCGCCGAATCCCGCGGAACTCTTGAGCCGTTCCGACTTTGGCGCGTTGATCGCGGAGTCCGCGAAACAATTTGATCGAATCGTCATTGATACCGCCCCGGTGAATGCCGTGAGCGACACGCTGCTGCTGGTCGAGCATGCGCACTCGGTATGCCTTGTTGTGCGGGCCGGAAGCACCTCGCGCAAAGCGGTGCTGCGCGCCTCCGCGGCGCTCACCTCGGCCGGGCACGGCCCCGTCGGTGCCATTCTCAACTGGGTGACGTCCCGCAATGGCGTCGGGTACTACTACCACTACAGCGCCGGCCGCTACGGGAAAGCCGACGCCTTAGTGGCGCCGGGGGCGGCGTGACTACGACGCCTGGCCCGGCGACCGCGGACCTCCGCGAGTTCGCTGTTGATTCCTCAACGCGTCCTGCGCGATGGGCCGGCACGTGGATCCTGTTCGGAGCGCTCTGGCTGATTCTCATCAATCAGTTGCGCGTGGATTGGGAAATCAATCCGCAATACAGCTACGGCTGGCTGGTGCCGTTCCTGACGGCTTACCTTTTCTGGGTGCGCTGGCCTTCGCGGCCTGCGCTGGAACCGTCGGCGCGCTGGCTACCACTCGGGCTGCTGTCGATCGCGGTAGCGCTGGCCTTTCTTCCCACGCGGGTCATCCGCGAGGCGACGCCGGACTGGAGCGTGGTGAGTTGGGCGCTCGCATTGGAAACCGTCGCACTCACGCTGGCGGCCATCGCCTGGATGGGTGGCGGGAAAGCGCTACGTCATTTCGCGTGGCCGATCGGCTTCTTCCTCGTCGGCGTCGTCTGGCCGGTCCGCTTCGAAACCGCGCTGACTCAAGGATTGATGCAACAGATTGCTGCGTTCACGGCGGAGGTGCTCGGGTGGTTCGGCGTGCCGGCCATCGCGGAGGGAAATCTGCTCCGGCTCCGCACTTCTCTCGTCGGCGTGGACGAAGCGTGCAGCGGCGTGCGCTCTTTGCAGTCGATGCTCATGGCCTCGGTTTTTCTGGGTGAATTGAACCGCTTCTCGTGGCGCGCGCGGCTGGGGTTGGTCGTCGCCGGCCTCGGCATCGCACTGGCTTTGAACGTCGTCCGCGCTCTCGCTTTGGTGACGCTTGCGATCCGCAACGGCGTGAGCGCGATCGAGACGTGGCACGATCCCGCGGGCTTCTCGATCCTCGCGGCGTCCTTCGTGGCGCTGTGTTTGATGGTGAAGCTTTTCAAACCTTCGCCACCGCCAACAAACGCGGACACCTCGCGCCATTCCTGGCGGCCCTTGCCTGCCTCGATCTGGGTCTCGGCGATCGCCTGGCTGGCGCTCACGGAGATGACCACGGAGGTGTGGTACCGCGCGCACGAGATGCCGGCGAACGAGCGGCGGACCTGGTCCGTGCGCTGGCCGGAAACGCGCGCCGATTTCGAGCCGCTCGACATTTCTCCCAAAGTGCGCAGGACGCTGGCCTACGATGAAGGTCACGAGGCGGGCTGGGCCGAGCCCGATGGCAGCCGCTGGCAGATGTTCGCCTTCAAGTGGCATCCCGGGCGGACTGCAAGCATCTCCGCGCGCTGGCACCGGCCGGAAATCTGTCTACCCGCCACCGGGCGCACGCTGCTCGCCGAGCACCCTGCGCTCACGATCGCGGTGGGCGATCTGCGGATTCCTTTTCGGGTCTATGAATTCGACGACCAAGGCCGTCCGCTGCATGTCTTTTTCTGTCTTTGGGAAGAGGCGAACCGCGACTTCAACCAGCACGTGCGGCAGGACGCCTCGCGGCTCAGCCGCCTGCAACGAGTCGCGGCCGGACAACGCAATCTCGGACAGCAAAGCCTCGAAGTGATCGTTGCGGGAATGGGCACGCGCGCCGCGGCAGAAACCGCCTTCCGAGCGCTGATGCAGGACTGCCTGGCCGCCCAGCGAACTGACTCTTGAGCGCATGAATTTCTTTCGCGCCGACCCGTATGTTTTCCCCGCGATCGCGGAAGAGCGCCGGCGCCGCTGGCGGTGGTTCTTCGTGGGTCTTACGATCGTGATCGTCGCAGGAGTCGCGCTGCGCCCGGCCTATCGCTGGGGCAAAGGTTGGCGCGGCCGATCCTTCGCGGCGGAAGCCGAGCGCGCGACGGCCGCTGCGCAGTGGCCCGACGCGGCGGAGACGGTCCAGGCAGCGGTCCAGATGGCGCCGACGGAACCCGCCGTCCTGCGTGCCGCGGCCCACTTTTACACACAAGTAGGATCTCCCCAAGCCTACCGCTATTGGAAGGCGCTCCTGGCGCTGCCCAGTGCCACCGCCGACGAGCGCCGCGAAGCAACAGGGTATGGCCTCACCATGCAGCGCTACGACCTCAGCGCAGAGCAACTCGGCATCTTGCGCCAGGCGGAGCCGGTCCGCGCGGAACACCTGGATCTCGCCGCACAGCTCGCCTGGAAAATGAACGATCCCATCACCGCCCTGGCGCTATCCGACCAACTCCTCGCGCTCCATCCCGCCCACCCCGGAGCCCGGCTGCGGCACGGCCAAATTCTGGCCGCCTCGACAGGTGACGAGCCAAAGGCGCAAGGCCTCCGCGAACTGCTGGCACTTGGCAAAAGCGAAGCGCCCACCGCGCTCGCAGCGCTCGAGACCCTCGCCAACGAGCCCGCCTTAACGACCGAACAGGTGCGCGCCCTCGCAGCCGAACTCGCCACGCATCCCGGCGGGAAAACCGAGCATCGCCTGGCCGCAATGTCGTTCGAAAAGCGTTTGGCCCCGGAACGGCGGACCGAGTTGGTCGAACGCGCCGTGGCCGATTTCCATTCCAGCGAACCCAAGGCACTCGCGGCCCTCGGCCGTTGGTTGATGCAGCAGGGCGAAGCCGCGCGCGTGCTCGCGCTCATCTCGCCTCCCCTTTCGCTGACCCGGCAGGATCTCTTTCTCGTTCGGGTCGATGCGCTCGCGACCCAAAAACAATGGGTCGAAATCCAACAGATTCTCAGCAACGGAGAAGCCCCGATTCAGCCCTTCTACCGGGAAGTCTTCCTCGCTCGCGTAGCCACCGAACTCGCTGGCGACCGGCCTGCCAAAGCGCATTGGAGCGCGGCGCTCGCCGCGGCCTCGCGCAATCCGACCCTGCTGCTCTATCTGGTCCAATATGCGGAAAAAATCGGCGCCCTGCCCATCGCCGAGCAAGCGTGGCGTCAGCTCGCACAGCAACCCGACTGGGCGTTACGGGCCAACGCGGCCCTGGTCCCGCTCGTCGAGGCGCAGGGTAAAACCCGCGGCCTGCGCGACCTTATGCGGCAACTGCGCCGCCTCGCGCCCAATGATCCCGCCCCCCGCCACGACGAGGCCTATCTCGACCTGCTCCTCGGCGAAAACATTCCTGCTGCGCAGGAAACCGCCGCGCAGCTCCTGCGCGAGCATCCCGAACGCCTCGCCTACCACAGCACCGTCGCCCTCGGCTATCTCCGTGCCGGCGACCCCGCGGCGGCGCTCCGGCAGTACGACCGCCTCAGTTTCGCTTGGGAAAAAGCGCCTCCCGGCGCGCAAGCCATCCGCGCCGCCGTCCTCCTCGCCAACGAGGAACCCGCCCCCGCGCAAGCCGCCGCGGCTTCCATCGTTCTCAGCGCCCTCAAGCCCGAAGAGCGCGAGCTGATCGCTCCTCTCCGGCGCTAACTCGGGAAGCTTCCCGCATCAGGCTGCGCGTGTTTTTTCCCTGACCCAAAAGCTACACAGTCTCATCCAAGACATCGGCATCGCAAACGCTACTGCCATCATCAAGCAGCGTCATCGTCGTCATGCATAGGTTGCAGCGCGAGTCACCGCAGCTGAACCACCAAATCAAATGCCGAATCTAACTTCGCCACGGGCCTTAAAAGCCATTCGCCTTCCCGTCCTCATTCTGGCGGCGACAATCTTGCCTGCCCCATTCGTGAAAGCGTTGGATCGGCAGTGGAATGGCTCGACCGGCACGACCTGGACCGCTCCTGCCAACTGGGCGGGCGGCGTGCCGGGGCTCACCGACAATGCCGTGTTCAGCAGCAGCTTCACCAATCAACCGATCGTCTCGGGAACCACGAATCCTCTGGGCGGTATCTGGATGAAGAGCGGGGTCGGGCAGAACGTCGTTATCGGCGGAAGTGGCACGCTTCAATTAGGCGGCAACATCATCAACGGAACTGCAGGGATGGGCATCCTGGTGGACAATACCAGCGCATACTCTCTGACCATTAATGCCGTCGTCCAACTCACCGCGGCGCAGACCTGGACCAATAACTCCGGTAACCTTCTCACCGTTGGCCCCGGCGGGTTGAATATCACCAGTCACGCCTTCACCTTGAACGGCAGCGGCAACACGACCATCTCCGGGGTCTTGAGCGGCAGCGGAGCGATCGTTAAATCCGGCAGCGGAAAGCTAACTCTCTCGAGTGCGAGCAACACCTATACCGGCCAACTCACGGTGAAGGATGGAACTTTAAGCGTCGGCACGATCAATAACACCTCCACGGCCGGCAGCCTGGGGAACAACGCTCTGACCGTGATCCTCGGTGGCGCCGGCGGCTCCACCGGCACGCTCGAATACACCGGCGGCAACATCTCCAGAAATAAGACCTTCACCCTGGCCACCGGCGGCACGGGCGCTTTTCAGGTCACTATCGGAGGGACGCAACTAACACTCAGTGGCGTCATCGATGGCGCCGGCTCACTGACCAAGACGGGCACCGGCACCTTGATTCTGAGCGGCGCAAACTCCTACACCGGTGCGACGACCATCAGCGAGGGGACGTTGTCGGCCGTCAAAATCGTGGCCATCAGCGGCAACAGCAGCATCGGGAATGCGGCCACCGCGGTGGTCCTGGGCGGAGCAACCACCGCCGGCGCGCTGACCTACACCGGAGCCGCGGTGACATACACCCGTGGATTCACCGTGAACGCTGGCGGCGGCAGGATCACCAATGCCGGCACAGGCGTGTTGACCATCGGCACGGGCGGGATCGCGACGGCCGGGAATCTTACCTTTGTCACCAATGCCAACGGAATCACCGCAAACAGTATCATCTCAGGCGCCGGCGGCGTGACTATGGAGAGCGGCGGCGCGGGAGCGCTGATCATGGCGGCCGCCAATACTTATGCTGGTGGCACCACCGTAACTCAAGGCACCGTCCAGATGTCCGGCGCCGGCACCCTGGGAGACACGGGCGGACCGCTCACAGTCAATGGAGGCACGCTCGACCTGAACGGCACCACTCAAGGCGTGGGCAATTTTTCCGGCTCGGGCGGCATCATCGTGAACAATGCCACCGGCACCAATGTCGCCTTGACGATCGGCAACGCCGATGGCGACGGCGGCAATTACGCAGGAGTCATTGCGGATCACAGCAGCGGGACCGGCACCATGGCCCTAACGAAGACTGGGACAGGGACCATCACGCTGAGCGGCGCCAACACTTACACCGGCGCGACCAGGATCAACGGCGGAACGTTGAGCGCCGCCAACTCGGGAGGTGAAACGCTCGGCGGCACCTCTTCGGTCACGGTCACGACCGGCGG
Organism: Chthoniobacter sp.; assembly: GCA_034667665.1. Classification (GTDB taxonomy): domain Bacteria; phylum Verrucomicrobiota; class Verrucomicrobiia; order Chthoniobacterales; family Chthoniobacteraceae; genus Chthoniobacter. The sequence continues at coordinate 54,007 of JAXDQW010000113.1, read as the reverse complement.
CACGCTCCTGCTGGAAGCCAGCAACCAGATCAACAACGCCGCCACGATGACCCTCGCGGGCGGCAAGCTCGACCTCAATGGGCAGAGCGAAGGAACGGCCGGTGTGGCGGGCGCGGGCACGCTGACGTTGACCGCGAGTTCGACCCTTGATTTCGGCGCCGATGGATTGGGCGACAGTCTCATTCACTTTGCGGCGATCGGCGGGGCGATCGACCTCAATGACAATATCATTCTTCAGATCACCAACTGGCAGGGAACACCGCTCACCGGAGGCGGTGTGGAACGGCTTCTCTTTAGCGGCTCTTCGTCGGAGTTCACGAATCGGTACGGGCAGAACGAAGTGACCTTTGATGGGATCGAAGGTTACAACGCCGTGCAGTTTGGGGACTACTACGAGATCACGACTCCCGGCTTCGCGGAAGTTCCTGAGCCGCTGACGGTGTTTGGGGGCCTGACCTTGCTCGGGATGGCCGGATACCGCGAGCGGCGGCGAGCGGCGTGGATGTTTCGTCAAGCCGCGGACGCATGACCGATGGAATTCACGCATCCCGCCTGACGGACCCAGGGTCTTTGCCGCGACCGGCACGACGCCCGTCCTCCTCCACCCACGCGGCGCTGCCCCAGCCCAGCCCGAGATACACGGCGGTGTAAAGTTGCAGGGACGCGATCTGGAGCGGGAAATCGACCAGGGCGTGCAGCGCAACTCCCACCAAGGACAGGCCGCTCGCGAAGAGCAGCGCGCGCCCCCCCGATCTCATCCGGCGGCAGAAATAAAAGCAGCGCATCAGGCCGCCGAAAAAGAGGACGGCCCAAATGCCCGCTCCCGCCCAGCCCCATTCGATCAGGGTCTGCAGATAGTCCTCATGTGCAAACCGCCAGATTCCGCGGATCGACGTGCCGAGCTCCTTGGTGTAACTCGGAAACGCAACCGCAAACGTGCCCGGCCCCAAGCCCCAGGCGCCGGCATCGGGGAGCATGCGCAGCAGGACTTGCGTGGAAATCCAGCGGGGATTTTCCGCATTCATCTGTCCCGGCAACCGCGCCCACCGCGCCACCGGCAAGACAGCGGCCAGCAAGACTGGAAGGACAACCAGCGCCAGAGCGAGGTAGATGGCGGCGGCTTTGCGCGGCATCGCCCGGAGTTCCCGCCGCCACACCCGGCACTGCCAAACCGCCAGGGCAGCGAGCAGGAGGAGCGTCACGAGCGCGGCCGCCCGCGAGGCGTTGGTGAACGCGCCGGCCGCGCAAATCACCGCACACGGCACCAGGACGATGTGAACCCTCCCGTCTTTCCGCGAAACAACCGCGGCCAACCCGACCACCAGCGGCAGAACGAGGTTGATGAACGCGCCCGCATTGCCGTGGTAAAAGTAGGTCGCGAAGTAAAGGTGGCCCGCGCGGACAACTTCAAACGGCACCAGCGGCGCGCCGACTCCGCGTTGCACGAGTCCGAAGAGCACCACCGAAGTGCCGGCCCCCGTGATTGTCCACCAAAGCCGCCGCCGCCACTGCGCGTGACGCGACAAGTCGTTGACCAAACAAATCACGCCGAGCAGCGCGCTGACGCGCACCATCATTGAAAAGGAGACGGCCTGATCGATCGCTCCAGGTCCCGCCTTCCACCACGCCTCCACGGGCACAATTCGGAAATACTCCGGGTCGTAGAGCCAATGCGCATTGCCGCACATCCACCATCCTTGGAGCGCGAGAAGCACTACGCACCCTGCGCAAACCGGCTGCACCCGCGGGCGAGCCCGGCGAACCGCGTAATCCACGATCCACAGCGCCACGGCCGCGCCGAGCAGCGCATTCAGCACGTTGATCGTCCACGGCCGCGTGCATCCGAAGGCCCACGGCGCATAGATCAGGTTCAGGAGGAGGAGCCATCGTGGAGCGTCAGTGAGCAGGCGGAGCATTCAGCGTGATCACCACCATAGCCCCGGAAGTGCCCGCGACCGCGCACAATCGCACGACGAAGCACCTCGAAGCGCACGGCGTATCGGTGATTTCCCCGAGACCGGAAATACCACCTTTCCACCGACCTCCTGACCCGCCGGCTGCTCTATCATTTACGCGACTCAACAACCCCACCTGCCCGTGACCACCTCCCCTCCGCTGACCTACGCGGAACCTTTCATCAAAATCCGCCCGAGCACCGGCTGGGCCGCGTTGAACCTGCGCGAGATCTGGAAGTTCCGCGATCTGCTCCTGTCGCTCGCCTCGCGCGACCTCAAACTGCGCTACAAGCAAACCGCGCTCGGCGTCATCTGGGTGGTCGTGCAGCCGCTGATGGCTGCCGGCATCTTCTCGTTCGTGTTTGGCAAGGTCGCGCAGCTTCCGAGCGACGGTGTGCCGTATTTGCTTTTCTCCTTCGCCGGCCTGCTCGGCTGGAACCTTTTCAGCAACACGGTCACGAAATGCAACGGGTGTCTCGTGGGCAACTCTCAGCTCATCTCCAAAGTCTTCTTCCCGCGTTTGATCCTCCCGCTCTCGACCGTTCCCTCGGTCCTGGTCGATTTCGCGGTCGCCGCCGCAATGATGACCGTCCTCATGTTCATCAATGGTGTGGTCCCGGGCTGGGGCATACTGCTTTTGCCGGTCTTGATGGGAATGCTCCTGATGCTCGCGCTCGGCATCGGCCTCTGCACCGCAGCGCTCTCGGTCTCCTATCGCGACGTGCAATACATCGTGCCGGTCTTCATGCAGATCCTGCTCTACGCGAGCCCGATCGCCTACGCCGTCTCCGCCGTGCCGGCGCATCTGCGCAGCGTCTATTTGCTCAATCCCCTGAGCGCCCCGCTCGAAGCGTTCCGCGCGTCCTTGCTGCATACGAGCTGGCCCTCCGCGTCGAGCCTCGCCGGCGCCGCCGCTGTCTCCGGGCTCGTTTTCCTCAGCGGTCTCTACTCATTCAAACGGATGGAAAGGAAGTTCGCCGATGTCATCTGAACGAGCCATGCGCCATTCCTCCAACAACGTCGCCGTTTCCGTTCGGGGCCTGAACAAGAGTTACACCATCGCCCACCAGGCGGCCAAGCATTCTACTTTCGCCGAGGCCATGCTCGACCGAGTGCGGCATCCTTTTCGTCGGGAGGAACGCGAGACCTTTGAGGCGCTCAAGGATGTCAGCTTCGACATCAAGAAGGGCGAAGTCGTCGGCATAATCGGTCGCAACGGCGCCGGTAAGAGCACGCTGCTCAAGATTCTCAGCCGCATCACCGAACCCACCACCGGCGAAATCGATCTCTACGGCCGTGTGGGCAGCCTCCTGGAGGTCGGCACCGGTTTTCACCCCGAGCTGACTGGCCGCGAAAACATCTTCCTCAACGGCGCGATCCTCGGGATGAGCCGCGCCGAAATCCGGAAGCAATTCGACGCGATCGTCGATTTCTCCGGCGTCGAACAATTCCTCGATACCCCGGTCAAGCGTTACTCGAGTGGCATGTATGTCCGGCTCGCCTTCGCCGTCGCCGCGCATCTCGAGTCGGAGATCATGGTCGTCGATGAGGTGCTGGCCGTGGGCGATACGGAGTTCCAGCGCAAATGCCTCGGCAAAATGAAGGATGTCGCCGGTAGTGGACGAACGGTCCTTTTCGTCAGTCATCATATGCAGTCGGTTTCAGTGCTCTGCACGAAGGCGATCTTCCTGGAACGAGGTCGCGTCACCTATCTCGGCGACGTGCCGGGTGCGATCGATCGTTATGTTTCGAGTTTCGAGAAGGCCGCCAAGCAAGTTTCCGAGCCTCACCGGCGACCCGGCACCGGTGAGTTTCGATTCACTTCCGCCACTCCTTCACGCGACTACTTCGAATGCGACGGAGAGAAAACGATCCGGTATTCCATCGAGCGCACACGGCCATTTGCCGGTAAGTTCTTTGTTTCCTGTCATATCGTCAACGAACTTGGGGCGACCCTCGTGCAGTGCGACTCGCGAATGGTCGGGCATTGGCTGGATGCCGCAGAGCGGATCGAGGGACAAATCACCATCCGCACGCCCTGGCTGATGCCGGGAAACTACCGGGTCGATCTGTTTCTCTGCAGCGCCGGCGTGCTCGATGCCTTCGAGCATGCCTGCACGCTGAATGTCATTCCCTTGCTGCCCTACCCCGCCGCGGCAAACTCCGAAGCCACTTGTTACGGAGTCGTGTTCGCGGACTTCGCTTACGACATTGCGTCGCGAGTAACTGATCTCAGCGGGTCTGAGGCGCTGGGTTTTGGCGGAGGCGCACTGCTCGGTTCGGTTTTGGAGACGGATCCGGCGCGATGAATGAGACTACGCGGGCCGCGCGCCTTGCTAACATCGATGGACTTCGCGCGGTCGCGGTCCTGCTCGTGCTGATGACGCACACCTGGGTGTTTTTCGGCGCCCCGGCGCTCTCGGTTTCGGTCGCCGGTTATTCCCTCGCGCTGGCCGGCATTCCGGCCATCGGCCATGTGGGCGTAAATCTCTTTCTCGTGATCAGCGGGTTCTCGCTCGCCTGGCCATTCATGAACGGTTCCGGCGCGCGCGAACTGTATTCGCTGGCCGGCTTTTTCCAGCGCCGCGTCCAACGGATCGTGCCGCCCTACTATGCGAGCATCCTCGTCATCTATTTCCTCGCGCTCGGCTTTGACTTCGTCCTGCGCTCGAACCTCGCCGCACAAGTTGCGCGGCACCCACCCGCTTTTGCCGCCCTGGAAAGCCCGGCACAACTCTGGCCGCACCTGCTTCTCATTCACAACTTATGGCCCGAGCACGTCAGCACGATCAATGGCAGCTATTGGTCGCTCGCTCTCGAGTTTCAACTCTATCTGCTGTTCCCGCTGCTGATTGAAGCGATGCGGCGTTGGGGCGTATGGCGCGTGGCCGGTGGCGTGCTGGCGTTGCAACTGGCCTACCGCTGGTCATTGGAAGCGACGTTGCCGGCGCTGTTGCTCGCCAGGCACGAGTTTGTCCTGCCCGCGGCGCTCCCCGGCAGAATGTTCGAATTTGCCTCCGGCATCGCCGCCGCCGCCGCCGTGGCCCAGCCGGCCAACCCGGTTCATCGCCTGCTGCGCGAACATCGGGGCGCCATGCTCGCGGTTCTCGGGTGGATCGGCGTCGCGTTCTTTGCGGCGTCGTCGCATCGAGTGCCAGCATCGGTAAACGACCTCATGTGGGCGCTCGGCTTTGTGGCGCTCATCATCCTGACTTCCGTGCGTGCCACCTGGTTATCGCGAGGGCTTTCGTGGCGGCCCGTCGCCGGACTCGGGTTCGCTTCCTACAGCGTCTATCTGCTGCACCAGCCGCTGATCGAACGACTGGGATACCTGACGCTCCTGCGTTTCCACCCTGGGACCGCTTTCCTGATTGGGCTCGCGCTGCTGCCCCTGGTTGTCGCGGTTTGCCTCCTTCTGTTTGTCGCGGTGGAAAAGCCGAGCTTGCGCTGGATCCAGCGAGGGGCGCGCAAAGCGCGGGAACGATCCGCACCCTCCGCAATCCTCAAGCCAGTCATCGCCTGAGCCAATGACTCACCCACCTTGGTCGAAACAAAGGATCTGCATTGTCTTCTATCATGGCAATGACTGGGACGGTGTGCGCTCCCGGCAGCGTTACCTCATGCAGGCGCTATCGGAGCGCTTTCGAATCATCTATCTCGATGGCACTTGGTCTCGCCGGGGCTGGATCACCGCGCGGCGTCCAGAGCCGGGCGTTACGGTGGTGGCGGGCTTTGTCAGCCTGCTCGCCGCGCTGGAACGTCGCTCGCTCGGGTGGCTGGCTCGCTTCGCAGGGCGCGTTTTTTCCACTGTCTTCCGCAAGCGCGGTGAGACGTTCGTTTTTTGGAATGCGGAAAATTCAGCATGTCCCTTTCGTTTCATTCCACACCAGCGGTTGGTCTTCGACTGCATCGACCCATCCTTTAGCGAAGACCTTGCGGAGATCGCTGCCTTTCACGAGCGCGAATCGGCAATGCTTCGGAGCGCGGATATTGCCTTCGCCTCCGCCTGCTCTCTCGTGGAACGGTGCGCCGAGGAAAATGCCCATGTTCATCTACTCAACAATGCCTGCGAACCTGCGGAGTATGCCGCGGACCTGATCGGGGCGTCACCACGTCCGCCTTGGTGGCCGGCCGCGGACCGGCCGATCGCCGCGTACCTCGGCACGCTCGATCAGCGTTTTGATTTCGCCCTCGTGACCGCAGTCGCTCAGCGGACGCCGAATCTCGATTTCATCCTGGCTGGCCATGTAATTCCCGAATGCGAGCCGCTCCTGGGGCAATTGCGGGCCTTACCGAATGTCATCTGTCCCGGCCGAATTTCGGTGGAGCAGGGCCGATACCTGATCGCCAACTGCTCGGTCGGGATGATCCCATTTCGTCCCGGGGCCATGAACGATGCCATTAACCCGGTGAAACTTTATGCCTATGCGCTGTTGGGAAAGCCGGTCGTGGGCACGCCGATTCGTGAGCTCTGCGAACGCCCCGAAGCGGTCTTGATCGGTCGCACCCCCGAGGACTTTGCGAATTACCTGGTGAGCGCGGTGGGAGGTTCTGAATCAGCACCGTCGCCTGAGTCACTGCGGGCATTTGCGCGACGGAATACGTGGAAAGATCGCGGCGCAGCGGTCGCCGATGTCTTTCGAATATCGGGTTGGATGGATGCGTTTGAGCAGCCGGCTTCCGGACCGCAAGGACCCGCGCGTAACCCGTCCCTCGCATCTTCATCCCTGGCTCCATGACAAAGCCGACCAAACATCTGGCAAGTGTCGATGGGCTGCGCGGAGTAGCCGCGCTGCTGATCGTCATCTATCACCTTTTTAACCTTGGCGGTAATCCCGAATGGCGGCCTTTGAGGGACATCAATGTGCTGCGTCCGCTGCATGACGGCTGGATCGGGGTGAACCTGTTTCTGGTCCTTTCGGGCTTCTGTCTTTTTTGGCCGCTGGCCCGCGATCCCGAGCGTTCGTTCCAGTTTGGATCCTTCACGCAACGCCGCATCTGGCGAATCGTCCCGGCCTACTACGCGTCACTGATCCTCGTGCCGCTCGCTCTCTGGCTCCTTCGCCTGGGCGGTCTTTGGATCGGGGTGAGCGGTTGGCCAACAAGCCCGCTCGATGCCGTGCTGCACCTCGCGCTGTTGCATTCATTCACGGTTGAATCGCTGCGCAGTTGGAACGGCGTCACCTGGAGTCTCGGGTTGGAGTGGACCTGGTATCTCTTTTTCCCGATCGCAGTCTGGATGTTCCGCAAACTAGGTCCCTTTCGAGCCATCGCCGCCCTCGGCGTGATCACGCTTTCCTACCTGGTCACCGCCCATGTTCTCGTCGGACCCTCACGCCTGCTCGACGAAGACCAGGCGTTTGCGATCCGCACATTTTTACCCGGGCGATTGTTTGAATTCGGTCTCGGAATGCTCGTCGCCTCGTGGATTGCCCGGCACAGGCTGCCGCGCCTGTTCACGATTCTCGCGCTGGTTTCCGTGCCGGTCCTGCTGGTGATCGGGCACGCCACGACACCGATCGATCCGATGCTCCCCGTCCGGAACACGATCTACGGCGTGGCCTTCGCTCTCGTGCTCCTCGCGGCCACGGGGAGTGAAGACAATCCGCTCCATCATCTCCTCGAAGCCCGATGGATGCAGCGAATCGGCGAGTGGTCGTATAGCCTCTACCTCTTCCACCTTCCGGTCGTGATCCTGGTCACCGCGTTGCTGGCGCTCACGGGAATCAATGGCCCTGCTCGCTTCTTCCTTTCACTGCTGAGCCTGCCGCTCATCGTCGCGCTGGCGAAGTGGCAGTTCGCCGCCTTTGAGAAGCCGTTCTTGAATGTGCGGCAGAAGCGGACCGAACCGCCGGTCATGCCTCAACCGGTGCTCGCGTCATGAAGATGGCGATGATTTCGCTCTACCTCCCGAGCGAGAGCAAAATGGGCGCGGGTTACCAGGCGCACGCGATGGCGAATGCGTTTGTCGAGCGCGGCTGGGAGGTGACGATGCACAGTCCGTGCGCGCAGCCGGAGGACGCGCTTTATGAGCACGTCGTCGTGCCGGTCGGCGCAAGGATTCGGACCTTTCGTTTTGCGTGGGAACTGCGGCGCTACGACTGGAGCCGTTTCGATGTCGTGCATGCGCATGGCGATGACTATTTCCTCGGCCTGAAAAGGCCCGTCCATGTGCGCACGATGCACGGCTCCTGCCTCGCGGAGGCGCTGCACATCCGAGGCCTGAAAGAAAAACTGCGCATGGTGCTGCTCGGTCTCTCGGAGGTCGTCGCCGTGTGCGCCGCGCACCGCACCGTTGGTGTCTCCGAGAATACGCGGCGGAGCTATCCCTGGATCCGGCAGGTCATTCCGAACGGCGTCGATCTCGACAAGTATCATTCCGCGGAAACGAAGGAGCCGGCCCCGACGATTCTCTTCGTCGGCACTTACAAAAACCGCAAACGCGGCGAATTGCTGATGCGGGCGTTTGAGCAACGCGTGCGGGTGGCTCTGCCTGCGGCGCAGCTCTGGATGGTCTGCAGCGATGCGCCGCCAGCGCCGGGCGTTACGGTCTTCGGACGCGTCGGCGAAACGCAGCTCGCGGAGTTGTATCGGAAGGCGTGGGCTTTTTGCCTGCCGAGCAGTTACGAAGGTTTCGGAGTGCCTTACATCGAAGCGATGGCCAGCGGGACCGCAGTCGTCGCGACGCCGAATCCCGGCGCGAATGAAGTGCTCGCGCAGGGACGTTTCGGCCGGCTCGTCGAGCCGGAAGTCCTCGGCGACGCGCTCGTCGAGCTTTTGCAAAATCGCGGCGAACGCGAGCGCCTCGAAACGCTCGGACTCCAGCGCGCGCAGGAATTCAGTTGGACTCGAGTCACCGCACAATACGAGGCGCTCTATCGCGCGCTGGGCGCTCCGCTGCGGCGCGCCGACGCCCTCGCATTGGCCACGCCTGAAGAGGCTGTGAACTACGTCGAAACCGCGGGGGGATGGCGTCGCTCGGCGCGCCATGCCAAACCCTGCGCGCCGGCGCCACTCTGAAAGTTGGGCCTGCGGCGCTGCGAAACTCATGGCTCGCGGAGCGACGCCATCCACCATCCCGGCTTATTTCACAGTCACTAAAAGCGGCGAGCCGGCCACCTGCGGGTTTTCCCGGCCCCGCCAAATGCACACTTCACTCCGGGGAGACTGAATGGGGCCTGCTCTCTCATTGGTGACATGAACATCGCCCTTTTCCCCAGCGCCTTTCATCCGCACTTCGGCGGTGTCGAAGAACTCGTCCGCCAGCTCGCGCATGAACTGCAACGCCGCGGCCACGGCGTCATCGTTTTGACGAATCGCTGGCCGCGCAATTTGCCGGCCTTCGAAGAGTTTGAAGGGCTGCCGGTTTATCGCCTCCCGTTCCGCACGTCGGAGGAAAGTCTGAAGTCGAAGGTCACCTTTCGCCTCACGCATGAACACATCTGCGCGAAAACGCGGCGCATCCTCGACCGCCACGCGATCGACGTGCTGCACGTGCAATGCGTCAGCTCGAACGCGCACTACGCGCTGCGGGCGCGCGAGCTTCAGCCGCGGCCCCTCGTCGTCACGCTCCAGGGCGAACTGACGATGGATGCGAACCGCCTCTTCGAGCGCTCCAAAGGCGCCCGAGCCACGCTGCGCCGGGCCCTACGCGAGGCAGACATCGTCACGGGTTGTTCGACAAAAACGATTCGCGATGCGGAGCGATTTCTCGGCGAGCCGCTGCCGGCCGCGCGCACGATTTTCAACGCCGCGAATCTCGAAGACTTCGCCCAAGCCAGGCCGTGGACGCACGCCCGGCCTTACATTTTGGCGCTCGGCCGGCTCGTCCCGCAAAAGGGATTCGACCTGCTGATCGAAGCGTTTGCTGATGCTGCGCTCTCAACGCACGATCTGCTCATCGCCGGCGAAGGCTCGGAACGCGCGCCGCTGGAACAGCTCATCCAAAGCCGCGGACTCGCCGGACGTGTCCATCTGCTCGGTCGAGCGGAGCGTCCTAAAGTCGCGTCGTTGTTTCTCGGTTGCTCGTTCTTCGCGCTGCCTTCGCGCGCTGACGAAGGTTTGCCGGTCGTGTGCGCCGAGGCCATGGCGGCGGGCAAAGCCGTGGTAGCTGCGCGCGCTGGCGGCACGCCCGAGGCGGTGGTCGACGGGGAGAGCGGCATCATTTTTGAAAAGGAAGACCGTCCCGCGCTGGTGGCCGGACTCCGCCGACTGGCGGGGGAGCCCTCTCTCCGCGAGCGCTTCGGCGCGGCCGGGGCAAAGCGGGCTCCGCAATTTTCCTGGCCGAGCATCACCGGACAGTACTTGGCCGCCTATCGCGACGCGGCCGGTCTGGCAGACCGCTCCTCCCCGATCCCCGTAAACGCCATCGTATGACCCGCACCGTGGAAACCCTTCCAAACGCTTTCCCGGTCGATCGCGCGCCGGCGGAAACGCCTCCGGTGCACCTCCACATCCCGACGCCCGGTGATCATTATTCCCCGGCAACGGGGAGCGCCGTGATGACCGTGATCCACGCCATCGCGTGTGAGCACGCCGCAGTCGGGGGAGAGACGCGCCTGCTGGTTTCGCGCGGCACGCGCCACGATTACGAAGTGGGCGGATGCCAGGAGGTCGAACCGACGACTCCTCCCCGGCGCTGGCAAAAGGCCATCGACATCGGCGTCGCGCGCGCCGGCGGGCGGCGCTTCTTTACCGAGAAGACGTATCGACCCTTCGGTCAAGCCATTCCGCCGGACTTTGAGGGCTGCGTTTTCGTTCACAATGGGCCTGAGGCCGTGCGGGCGGTCCGCGCCCGTGCACCGCGCGCGCAGGTGATCTTGTGGATGCACAATCCTGTCTTCCAGCATTACGCCCGGCACGAGATCGAGCGGATCGAAAGTTCCCTTGATCGGATCGTCGGTGTGAGCGGAGTCATCGCCAGGTCCGTCGAGACCCGACTGGGCCGAGCATCGTCGAAGATTCGTGTCGTTCATAACGGCGTTGATACGCGACGCTTTCAGCCCATCCCGAAGCCGCGGGATTCAGGTCCGTGCGTGATTCTCTTCGTGGGAAGGATCCAGCCGATCAAAGGGGCCGACCTTCTCCTAAAAGCGGCGTGCCTTCTCGCGGTGGAGGGCCTGGATTTTCGGGTCCGGGTCGTCGGCAGTTCCGGGTTCGATGCCGGCGACTCGCTCACCGATTATGAGTGCCGCTTGCGTGATCTGGCGCGGCCACTCGGCGATCGCGTGACCTTCCGGCCTTTCGCCAACCGTAAAGAAGTCGTGCAAGAGTATCATCAGGCCACGATCTTCTGCGCCCCGAGCAACTGGGAAGAACCTTTCGGCCTGACCGTCGCAGAGGCGATGGCTTGCGGCTTGCCGGTCGTCGCCAGTCGCCGCGGCGGCATCCCGGAATTCGCAGGAGATAACGTTCTTTACTTCAAGCCGCCAGACGTTGACGAGCTGGCCACACGTCTGCGGTTCCTCATTCAGAATCCAGCAGCACGCGAAGCATTCGGTGCGAGCGCCCATGCTGCCGCGCGGCAGTTGGATTGGTCATGCTCCTATCGGAACCTCCTGGCCGCCTTGGGAAGATGAATCCACCGAACAAGCCCCAGTCCATGCGACCGTCTATCTCCATTATCGTTCCGGCGTACAATGCAGAGCCCTACATCGAGGCGACCCTCGAGAGTATCCGCAATCAAAGCTTCACGGAATGGGAGTGTATCGTCGTCGATGATGGCTCCAGCGACGGGACCTGGAAGGCCGTGCAGGCGTCCGTGCTTCTCGACTCACGCATCCGCGGAATATCACGTCCCAACTCCGGAGCCGCAGCGTCCAGAAATGCCGGCTATGCTGAAGCAACCCCCTCTTCGAAATACGTCGTCTTCATGGATGCCGACGATCTCTACCTCAAAGACGCGCTCCAAACTCTCCATGACGCAGCGGAGGCGCGGCCCGACCTGGTGGGGGCGCACGGCATCGCGGAATACATCGATAGCGAAGGGCGCCCCTTCCATCCCGGATTTTTCGCGAACTACGGAAGGGATCGTCTTCACCTTCAGGGCGGGAGACTTCGCCCCTTATCTACAAGCAGTCCCACCAACCTGGCTGTCCTACTGCTTAAAGCCTTCCACCCTCCTGGAACATTCATCGTTCGGAGGGACGTCATTAACCAGGTAGGCACAATGGATTCACAATTGCTCCTTCAAGAAGACTGGGACTATTGGCTCCGGGTTGCCCGGCACGGCGACTTCGCCTTCATCGACCAGGTGCTATTGCACTACCGAAAGCACAATACCAATACGTCCGGAAACGTTAAGAAGAGCTATCGCCTGGCACGCTATGTTCGCTTCAAGACTTTTAGCGACCCCAAAAATACCCCGGTTCAGAAGGACCTGATCCAGCGCTGTTACCAAGCCTGGCAAATGCATCGAATTCGGGAGAAATTTGAGGAGTTTAAGGCGGTGCGTGGATCGGACATCCTCTTCCAGTCACTCCGCTTCGCGCTTCACGCCTTCTTCCATACCGCCTGCTACATGCGTGGATACCCAACCAGGCGCTTCTGATCCTATAAATGTATGACGAAACTATCCCAGAACCCGCTCACTGCGCTTGATAATCGCGCCTGCCTGGCTTCAATCCGTCCACGGATTGGGCGTTATGGCTGGATGATCGCTCTCATGCGACTAGCCGCCAGGAGACACGGCCTCGTCCCATCAAGGCTTTACCGCTTGATGAAGAGCTTTGCGGATCCGAAGCGACCCTATTTCATAGGGCGAACGGATACCGGACTGAGTTTTGTCGGAGATATTTTTGACGAGTATTCGATTTCCTGGGCCGTTCGCTCCGATTTTGAAGTCAGGATCCTTGATCTACTTCAGCAAGCCATGAGGCAACGTGAGGGTGTGTTTGTGGATATTGGGGCGAACGGAGGGGTTTTCGCCCTGTCCGTCATGCAACCGCTATCGGGTCGAAAGGCCATTCTATTCGAAGCGGACCCGACGACCGCGATGAGAGCTGCAGCCACTGCTGAACTGAATAAGGGGTTCCATGTCCAGGTTTTCGCAGTCGCGGCCAGCAATCGGGATGGTGAGATCACCTTCCATCGTGTGAAAGGCCAGACCAACCTCGGAGCCGTCGACTCCGAGAGAAAGTTTGCGGCTGACGAGATTGATTCTGTGGTCGTCCCTGTGTGCAGGCTTGACACCGCTTTCGCGGCGGGAGCGGGTAGTCCAGTCGCGTTGTTGAAGGTCGATGTCGAGGGGCATGAGCTGTCAGTTTTCGAGGGCGCGGAGGATATTCTTACAGAAGATATGCCGGCTTTGTTTTTTGAGTATGTCTCCAAATTCGCCACCCAAGTGGGTTGGTCGCTGCCAGAGTTGCAAAAAGTCATTCTCGCTTCGGCATCATACGACTTCTCTCTGGTAAATGACGAGGGACACGAAATTAGTGCATCAACGGCGGACGACCATTTCCTCGTGAATGTGATCGGCAGGCCGGCGGACGCGCTCGAGGCATTAAAAGGTGGTAAGCTTTGATGGGGGCCCGATCCGTCATCTTTATTTCTTTGGAGCGCTGGGACGAGGTCTGGCGTCGCAACCAGTTCGTTTGCGCGAAGCTGATCGAGCGGAATCCGAAGCTGAAGATTCTGTTCGTGCAGCCCGCGCTCGATATTTCGAACGCGCTGCGCACCGGGCGGTTCGCCCGATTGTTACGGTCGCGTGAGCGGACAATCGGCGCGCAAAGACGGATCGTTTGCACGCGTGCTTTCAAGTTGCTGCCGAACTCCTGGACGTGGGCGCGCAAGGTCAACGAGTGGATGCTGCGCCGGCATGTCATGAGCGTTTCCCGCCGACTTGGCTTTCGTAGCCCGGTCCTCTGGCTCAATCCTCACGACGCCGTTCATATGGTGGGGCGGATGAGCGAGAGCGCCGTGATTTACGACATCACCGACGACTGGAGCGAGATGACCCAATCCGCCGCGTTGCGCCAGCTCACCATTGCGCAGGACGCCGAGCTTTGTGGGCGCGCCGATGCGGTCATCGTCTGTTCGGAAAAGCTGCGGGAGAAGAGGCAGCCGCTGGCGCGCAACCTTCATCTCGTGCCGAACGGCGTCGATGCCGCGCACTACGCCCGGGTGCTCGACGGGACGGGGCCGCTGCCGCCGGAAGCTGCCGCGTGGCCGAATCCGGTCTTCGGCTACACGGGAACGATTCATCCCGATCGCGTCGATGTGGAGCTGGTGGAGAAAATTGCGCGTGAATTTCCCAGCGGCACCGTGGCGCTCGTCGGCCCGATGATGCTGTCCGTGCCCGACCGCGATCGACTCCGCGTCTGCGGCAACGTCGCGATGACCGGCCCGGTCGCCTACGAGCAGCTGCCGGAATTGATGCGGGCGTTCGACGTTTGCATCACGCCGCATCGGGTGACCGCGTTCACGGAAAGTCTCAATCCGATCAAGCTCTGGGAATATCTCGCCGCTGGGAAACCGATCGTCTCGGCGAACGTCGCCGGCTTCCGCGACTATCCGCAGCACGTGCGGGTCGCGGCCGATCACGATGACTTCATCGGCGGACTCCGCCAAGCCCTTCACGAAGATCCCGCGAAATGCGTCGCGCGCCGCGCCGCGGTGGCCGGGCATTCCTGGCAGGTGCGCGCGGCGCAAATCGAGACGATCATCGCCGCCGTTTATGGGACGCGCAAGTTGGCCGCTCCGGCGCTGGAGATTTCGGCGATCGTGATCAGCTACAACACCCGCGAGATGACGCTCGACTGCCTGCGCACGCTCGACGCGGAACTGTGCGGCACCGAGGCGGAAATCATCGTCGTGGACAACGCTTCGCAAGACGGCAGCGTCGAGGCGATCCGCACGGAATTTCCGCAGGTGCGCGTGGTGGCGAGCGCGACCAACGACGGCTTCGGCGCAGCGAACAATCGCGCCATAAAGGAAGCGCGCGGCCGGTTTTTTCTCCTGCTGAACAGCGACGCGTTTCCGCGGCCAGGCGCGGTCGGCAATCTGGTCCAATACCTCGAGGCGCATGCGGACGTAGGCGCTGTCGGACCGCGTCTGCTCAACGCAGACGGCACTTTGCAGCGCTCCTGCTTTCGCTTCCCGACACCGCGGCAATCGTGGTTCGAAAACCTCTGGATCACAGCGTTGTTTCCGGAGCATGCGTGGCTCGGGGATTATCGCCGCTGGGCGCATGATTCGGCGCGGCTGGTCGAGTGGATCGTCGGCGCGTGCATGCTGGTCCGGCGCGAGGTGGTCGAGCACGTGGGCGGGTTCGACGAAGCCTTTTTCCTCTATGCCGAAGAGACCGACTGGCAGCGGCGCATCCGCGACGGCGGCTGGGAGATCGCTTTCACGCCGACGGCCGAGGTACGGCATTTTGGCGGCGCCAGCGGCGCCTCGGAGCGGGCGCGAGTGAACCGCAATTTCTTCGACAGCCTCGACCGCTACGAGCGCAAGCATCACGGGCTGGCCGGGCTGATCTCGCTCCGCTGCGCGATGATCGTCGGCTGCGGACTGCGCGCGGCACTCTGGGCGATCACCTGGCTGCTCCGTCCGCAGCGGCGGGCCCAGGCCGGCTCGAAAGCGCGGCTGCACTCGTGGCTTTTTCTGCGTCAGGCGACGCACTGGAGGTAAGATGCTCTACGTCGCGGCAGCTTTTTATGCGGTGCTTTTCTGGTGCGTGGTGCTCCCGCGTCCGGGCGTGGCGCTCGCGCTCGTCTTCGCGCTGGCCCCGTTTCAAATTGATCTCTCGGGCGGCGGCCCCGTGAAATTTTCCATTGCAGAAATCAATCTGCTGCTGACCCTGCCGGTGCTGTTCCTGCGTGCGCCTCGCCTGGTCATCGGCCCGGTGGTCCTGCCGGTCTTGCTCTATTTTAGCGTTTGCGCGGTTTCCGCGGCGATGCATTGGCGGGAGACGACCCTCGTCTGCATGGTGCAAATGGCGCTCTATCTTCTCGGCGCCGTGGCCGTGTTTGCGTCGCTGCCGCGCGCCGCCGCCGATCTCAAACTCGCGCTCCATGGCTTCATCGGCATCGGCGTGTTCCTCGCGTTGGTCATGATGGTCATGCGCTCCAACTACGTGTTCGGGCTGCATAAGAACGGCGTCGGCGCCTCCCTCTCGTGCGCCCTCCTGGTGGCCTTGGAGCTGTGGTTCGCCGCTGATTCCGGCCAGCGCCGAAGACTGCTCGCGGGCGCGCTGGCGGTGATCAGCACGGGACTGCTCATGTCACTCTCGCGTGGCGCGTGGCTCAGCGCACTTTTTGGGGTGGCTGTGTTGCTCACGATGCGCCGGCAGTTCGCGCTCTTCCTGCGGGCGGTCCTGGTGCTCCTGCCGGTGATCGCGATCGCGTGGAATTTTCTGCCGCAGGAATCGCGTGAGAATGCCACGGGGTTCGACAGCTGCCGCAGAAATATCAGTGCGCGCTATGAATCCGTGGAAATCGCGCGCGGCTATTTCGACGCGGACCCGCTGCTCGGCTCCGGCGTCGGCCTGCGCAAGGAATACGACGCGACCAGTCTGGTGTGGCTTACGCTGGCGGAAACGGGCGTCCTCGGCGCGGGTGCGCTGCTGCTGATCCACGTGGCATTTCTGCGCATGGTCTGGCGCGCGCAGAAGATCGTCGCGCGCGAAGATGAGCTGTTCACTTTGCTCGCGCTTGGCGCGGCCCTGGTGGTCAGCCGGCTGGCGCACGGGCTCGTGGATCATTATTGGAGCCGCGGCGCGATCATGATCGCCTGGGCCGCGGCCGGGATGGCGACCTTTGCGTTTTGGGAAGTGAGACGGCGACTGGCAGAGGGAGAATACGAGGACGAGAACGAGGAGGAGCCGGCCCTGGAGGCGTCATGAAAATCGCCCTCACCTTTCCGGGATGTCATCGGCGCGGCGGGGTCGAGCGCGTGATGCTCGAATGCGCCAACTTTCTCGCGACCCGAGGGCACGAGACTCACGCTTTCGCCAACCAATGGGAGGTGTCGTCCATCCGTCCCGAGGTGGTTCGCCATACCGTTCCGTCGCGCCGTCTGCCGAGCGCGCTGCGGTTGCCGCTTTTCGCGCGGGAGAGCCGGTCGGCCATTTGCGCGCTCGCGCCACGGGCCGATGTCATCGCGAGCTTCGGCGTCGCCGCGCCTCCCGGGAGCGTGGTGTGGATGCAAAGTGTTCACGCCGCGTGGCTGAAAATCAGCCAGCGTTCCCGTCCGTTTTGGGGCCGATGCCGGCAGCGCCTCAACCCGTTTCACCCCGTGGTCCTCGCCATGGAACAGCGGCTCCTCGGCGGAAAGCGTTACCGCAAAGTCATCGCGCTGTCCGAGCAGGTGCGCAGCGACATCGTGCGATTCCACGGCGTTCCCGAGAGTGATATCATCGTGGTTCCGAATGGTTTCTCCTCCGCCGAGTTCAACCCCGTGCGCGGCGTTTCGAATCGGGCACGAATGCGCGCGACGCTCGGCTATCTACCGGAAAACAAGGTGGTCGTTTTCGTCGCCAACGAGCTCGATCGAAAAGGGTTCACGCCGTTGCTGCGCGCGATCGCTTCACTCCGCGACTCGCGGGTTCATCTGCTCGCCGTTGGCCGGCTCGATCCGAGCCAGTGCCGAGGGACGATCGCGAGTCTGGGCATGAGCGAGCGGGTGAAGTTCACCGGCCCTTCCAACGAGGTCGCCGACTTCTATGCCGCGGCGGATGTATTTGCGCTGCCAACGCAATACGAGGCGTGGGGACTCGTCATCGTCGAAGCCATGGCGTCTGGTTTGCGCGTGCTGACGAGCCGGCTCGCCGGCGCCGCCGTGGCTGTGGATGAAGGCCGGACTGGCCAGCTTCTCGACGATCCCGCAGATGTCACCGAGATCGCGGGGAAGCTGCGGTGCCTCCTCGAGGAGGATGGGCCGTCGCCCGAAGAGATTTCCGCCTCGGTCGCCAGGTATGAATGGGCGCAGGTGTTGCAAGGTTACGAATCGATCCTGGCCCAATGCGCGACGTGATTTCTCAGCCATGAAAGTCGCCCTCTTCACGGACGCGAATGTTTTCGCCGGCACCGAGCGGCACATGCTCGATCTGGCTTTCGGACTGCGGGCTGCGGGCGTCAACGTGCGACTGGCCTGTCCGTGGCCGTCGGCGCTCGCCGAGCGAGCCGCCGGTTTGCCCGTGGTGGAAATCCAAAAGCGCGGACTACTTGACGGCGCGGCGATCCGAACAGTGGTGGGACTATTGAAGAGCGGCGCGATCGATCTCGTGCATGCGCACAATGGCCGCACGGCCCTGCTCGCGGCGGTGGCGGTGAAGCTCGCCGGCCGCGGTCGCGCCGTGGCCACGCAGCATTTTCTCGAACCGGCGCATGTCTTGCGGCGGGGCGTGAAAGCGTTCGTTTCGCGAACGGCGCATCGGTGGGTCAACCGGCAGACGAGCCATTTCATCGCGATCTCGGAGGCGGCGAAAGCCGGGATGCTCGCCCGCGGGCAGGCGACGCCGGCGCAGATTTCCGTGGTGCCCAATGGGATGCCGCTGCCGGAGCTGGCGCGCCTGGCATCGCCGCAGACGATCCGCGCGGAGTTGGGCATCGCGCCGGATGCGATCCTGATCGTGGCGGTCGCGCGGCTCGAACGGGAGAAGAGTCTCGAGACACTGGTCGCCGCGATGCGAACCGTCGGTGCGGCCGAGCCCGCGGCGGTCTGCGTAATCGCCGGCGACGGCACGCAGAAGGAGACATTGCTCGCGCAAATCGCGAACGGCGGGATGGCGGGACGGGTCAAGCTGATCGGCTTCCGGAGCGACGCGCTGGCATTGATGAATGCGGGCGACGTGTTCGTTTTGCCAAGCGCGGTCGAATCATTCGGGCTCGTGCTCATCGAGGCGATGTCCGTCGGAAAACCAGTGATCGCCACCCGCTCCGGCGGACCGCTGGAAATCGTCGTGGATGGTGAAACCGGCTTGTTCGTTACTCCCGCGGCGGCGGAGGAAATGGGGCGCGCAATTCTGTCGCTGGTCCGCGATGCCAATTTGCGGCGGCGAATGGGCGCGGCGGGCCGGGCGCGATTTCTGGAAAACTTCACCGTCGAGCGGATGACCCGCGCAACCATCGCCGCCTACGAAAAGGCCCTCGCCGCATGAACAGTCATCTCCGCGTCCTCCTCATTTCGCACACCTGCCAGTCGCGCACCGAAGGCCAGCCGAAGGCGCAGTGCCTCGCCCAGATGCCGGAGATCGACCTGGAAGTGCTCGTGCCGGACCGCTGGCGGCAGAATGGCAAATGGCTCGCGGCGCAGTCTCCGGCGGACGATGGGCTGGCGCTGAAGATTGCGAAAGTGGTCTGGCCCTGGTCGGGTCCCGCGCAAAATTATCTGCATTGGTATCCCGGCCTGCGGAAGACGCTGGAGGAATTTCGTCCGCACATCATTGACCTGTGGGAAGAGCCGTGGGGCCTCGTGAGCGCGCAGACTTGCTGGTTGCGAAACCGCTATTTTCCAGCAACCAAAATCCTGTCCGAGAGCGAGCAAAACATCGACCGGCGACTACCGCTTCCGTTCGATCGGATGCGCTCTTACACGCTGCGCAACGCCGATTTTGCGGTCGGACGCAGTGCGGGAGCAATCGAGGTGCTGCGAGCGAAAGGTTACCGCGGACCGGCGCAAGTGGTGCCGAACGCGGTGGACGCCGAACGGTTTCACCCGATGGATCGCGCGCGGTGCCGGCGCCAGCTCGGCCTGAGCGGATTCGTCGCCGGCTATGTCGGCAGGATGGTCCCGCGCAAAGGGTTGATGGAGATGCTGGACGCGCTGCCGCTGTGCAGCGCGGAAGTGAATCTCCTCTTCGCCGGCTCCGGAGAACATCAGCCGGCCTTGGAACAACGCGCGCGAGAGCTGGGGATTCAGGCGCGGGTGCGCTTCCTCGGCGACCAGCCGAGCGCGGCCTTGCCGGCGATCATGAGCGCGCTCGACGTGCTCCTGCTCCCGTCGCGGACGGTGCCGACGTGGAGAGAGCAATTCGGCCGTGTGATCATCGAGGCGCAGGCCTGCGCGACGCCGGTGATCGGATCGGACTCGGGCGCGATTCCGGAAGTGATCGGCAAAGCGGGTTGCGTCTTCCCGGAGGGCGATGCGCGCGCGCTGGCGGCCGCAGTGGAAAAGCTGCGCGCCTCTCCCGCTGAATGCCGCCGACTCGGGGAGCTGGGCCGACAACAGGTGGAGGCGCGTTTTACGTGGCAGCGGGTGGCCGAGCAAATGCGCGATATTTTCCTGACGATGCGATCGGACCCCGTGAGCAACCTGGTGGCCGCATGATGAGAGCAGCGAAACGAATCCTTTTCTTCGATCACACCGCGGCGCTCGGCGGCGGGGAGATCGCGCTGCTGCATCTGGTGGCGGCGCTCGACCTCGACCGATTTCGGCCACTGGTCGTGCTCGGCTCGGAAGGGCCGCTGCGCGAGAAACTGGAACACGCAGGAATCGAAACCCAAGTGCTGCCGCTTTCGCCGGACGTGGTCCAGACACGCAAGGGCAGCCTCGGTTCCGGCAGCCTGATGAAGGCGGGACTGATCGCGCGGACGCTGCTCTACGTCTTCCGGTTGGCGCGTTTCATCGCAAAAAATCGCATCGATCTGGTGCATACGAACTCGCTGAAGGCCGACCTCATCGGCGGCGTCGCGTCGCGGCTCGCTCGCGTCCCGGTGATCTGGCACGTTCGCGATCGGATCGACGAAGACTATCTCCCGGCCGTGGTGGTCGCGGTGTTCCGCCGGCTGCTACGCATCCTGCCCCATGGAGTGATCGCGAACTCGAAGGCCACGCTCGGCACGCTCCGACTCCCGGCCGGCGCCAACGCTCATGTCGTGGCGAGCGGGGTGGTCCAGAACGGCGTTGCTCCCGCGATCGATGCTGCGACGCGGCTGCGAGCCGGGGAGACACTGATCGGGATCGTCGGGCGAATCAGTCCCTGGAAAGGGCAGCACATTTTTCTGCGGGCCGCGGCGACGGTGCACGAGCGTTTTCCTCGCGCCCGTTTTCAGATCATCGGCTCGGCGCTCTTCGACGAGGCGGCTTACGAGAAGGAAGTGCGCGCGCTCGCGGTGACACTCGGATTGAGTGATGTGATCGAGTTCACCGGGTTTCGCCAGGATGTCCCCGAATTAATCGCGCGGCTCGACATTCTCGCGCATGCCTCGACGACCGGGGAACCATTTGGCCAGGTCGTGGCCGAGGGGATGATCGCGGGGAAACCGGTCGTCGCCACTAACGGCGGCGGTGTACCGGAGATCATCGAGGATGGCACCAGCGGCTTGCTCGTGCCGATGGACGACGCGCCGGCTCTGGCGGAGACGATCATTTGGCTGATGGAAAATCCGGAGAAGGCCGAACAGCTCGCGAAAGCCGGGCGCCAGCGCATCCTCGATCATTTTATGATCGAGCACACCGTAGGGAAGGTGCAGAAGATCTATGACGAATTGCTCGCGGACGTGCCGGAACAATCGAGTTCGTTGTCGATCCGGACGGCCGGATACTCCAATGGAGCTTCATCATTTCGCCAGGGCTGTCTGGCGGGAGCTACCCTGGGCTTGAAAGATGAGGTCTTATCCGGGAAGACCGCCGCAGTTGCAGCTGGCAGGGATTGAGGTTTACCAGCCGATGCCCTGGTGAGGACTGTGAAGTGGCCTTCCTTCAAGGAGATTGATACCGTTGTTGGCCGTCAAAAGGAAGAGGTTCAGGCCGCCGACCATCCAGAGCGCGGCCAGGAGCAAGGTCGGCCGCGCCGTGCGCGGGTGTCGGGTGCGGTGCCAAGCCTGCGGCAGTATGATCACGGCCAGGGCCATCGCGAAGATCAGGGAGAGGCAATTGTAATAGTGGTCACGTGCGAAATGGTAAAGGTGCATCCAAAGGCCGCTCTCGATAACTTGAAAACGCGCCAATTCCTTCACGAAGGTTAGTCCCGTCATCAATAGCATGAGGGCAAGCACGCAAGCCCGCGAAACTATGGGAGCGTGACCTGCCGCCTGCTCTGGGTTTCCGCGGGGCATCAAGGCGGAATTCGAAGAGCTTGAAATGAGGCATTCAACTCGGGGAACTGGAACCAGAACGACGTCGAAGGAGGTTTGTGCAGTCATTAGGATTGCTGCAATTAGGAGCAAACCTGGCTCCTCGGGTGCAGATGGGAGAGCGTAATCGACGGGGCGGGAAAGCCCGTTCGCTGAGCGGAGAAAAAAACCGACCGACCAAGGAGAGCAGCAATAATTGAAACGGGTTTTCCCTTGCCCCCAATATACGGATTTCACTCCGGGTGACCGGGACGGTGGATGCTACTTAATCCCTGCATGAACTTACGCATCGCGATTATGCATGACTGGCTTCCCGTCTATGGCGGAGCCGAGAGAGTGCTGGAGCAGATCATTAATGTTTTCCCCGAAGCCGATCTCTTCAGCATGGTGGACTTGATTCCCGAGGGGCAGCGGGATTTTCTGCAAAACAAACCGGTGCGCACATCGTTCATTCAGAAGCTGCCCTTCGCTCGGTCGAAGTATCGCGCCTATCTCCCGCTCATGCCGATGGCGGTCGAGCAATTCGATTTTTCCGCCTACGATCTTATCCTCTCCAGCAGTTACGCGGTGGCGAAAGGGATCATCACCGGGCCTGACCAACTGCACATTTGCTACTGCCATTCGCCGATCCGTTATGCGTGGGATCTACAGAACCAATACCTCGCCGCGGCCGGGCTGAAGAAGGGACTGAAGAGCTGGCTCACCCGCTCGCTTCTGCATTACATTCGCTCGTGGGATGCGCAGAGCGCGACGAGAGTCGATAGCTTCATGGCGAATTCGCAGTTCGTGGCGCGGCGGATTGAAAAGACCTATCGCCGCCCGGCTGCCGTGGTGCATCCGCCGGTGGACCTCGCCGGATTCACGCTTCAAACCGAAAAAGAAGACTACTATCTCACGGCGTCGCGGATGGTCCCATACAAGCGGATCGATCTGATCGTGGAAGCATTCACCGCCATGCCGGAGCGGGAGTTGCGCGTCATCGGGGAAGGGCCGGATTTTGAAAAAATCAAAGCCAAGGCGGGGCCCAATGTGAAGATGCTTGGCTATCAAAGTTTCGAGGTCCTCAAGAAACAGATGCAGAAGGCACGGGCTTTTGTTTTCGCGGCGGAAGAGGATTTTGGAATCGCACCCGTCGAGGCGCAAGCATGCGGGACGCCGGTAATTGCCTTTGGAAAAGGTGGCGTTACCGAGACAGTGATCGACGGGGAGACCGGCATCTTTTTCAGCGAGCAGACGGTCGGGAGTTTGCAGGCGGCCGTGCGAGAGTTCGAGACGGGGGACGCCGATTTTCGCCCGGTCGCCATCCGCCGGAATGCGATGCGTTTTTCCGTGGAACGATTTCAGCACGAATTCGCTCTGGAAGTCGCGCGGGCGTGGGAAACATTTATGCTGCGGAACTCGCCGCAACCGGCGATCGAGCACGTCAACTTTGAATTTGGAGGATTCGATGCAACCGAAGCAGCTCGACCACGGATTGTACGGGCGGCTTAACGTGCAGCAGCGTGACCTGCCCGGTCTCGCGTGGCAGGTATTTGTAGAGGCTCAGCAGGGCGCCGACCCCGGAACTGTCAACGGAGTCCACGTTACGGAAATCGATGACGACGAACTCGACCCCCGGCTGCAAGAGGTGCTGGCATCCGCTCTTAAACTCCCGCGCGGAGGCCGCGTTCAGCCGCGGCGTCTTCACCAGCAGGTGGAGCGTTTTATTTTTCAACTCTCCCTCAACGATGGCGGACATAGCGCGAAGCATGCGCCCGTCGACTGTCCTTGGGAACCGAAAACCTGACCAATGAAATCTCAACTCCCTTCCGCCTCCGCATCCCCGCTGCTGGACAGTCGCGAACGCGACCTGGCCGCCGACCGCCTCTTGTTCAAATACTGGACGGGCGTGGCCACCCCGATCGGTCGGGCGCAGATGGCCTTACGGGGCTGGCGCCGGCGAATCGTATGGCAGGGCGTGGTCGTTGGATCGCTTCTCTTGAAACGGTTGATCGATCTCGTCGTTGCCTCGGCGGCGCTGCTCGCCCTTTCGCCCCTCCTGCTTCTTGCGGCCGTGCTCGTGAAGCTGGAGGACCGGGGTCCCGTGTTCTTTTGCCAGCGGCGCATTGGGCTGCGTGGACGGATCTTTGCCATGTGGAAATTTCGGTCGATGAGGCGCGATGCGGAGACGCTCAAAGCGAATCTGATGCAGCACAACGAGATGACCGGCGGGGTGATTTTCAAAATGAAAAACGACCCGCGGATCACGCGCGTCGGCAGATGGCTGCGCAAATTTTCGATCGATGAGATGCCGCAGCTCTGGAACGTGCTCAAAGGAGACATGTCGGTGGTCGGTCCCCGCCCACCGGTGCCCTTCGAAGTCGAGCAATATACGGTCGAAGATCGGCAGCGACTCCTGGCCAGACCCGGCCTGACCTGTTTTTGGCAAGTCGGCGGACGCAGCCAGATCGACTTTGCGGGGCAGGTGCGTCTAGACGTCGCCTATATCCGGGCGGAGAGCTTCGCGCTGGATTTGAGGCTGCTGCTGCAAACGATCCCCGCGGTACTGCTGGGCAAGGGTGCTTATTGAAGGATGAGCGTTTCCTTCCTCGAAGACACAGCTCAACCAGCCACGGACTCCGCGCAAAGAACGTGGCGGCTACTCGCGCCGGATTGGGCGGATCTCGACACGGTCTGGCGCAACGACTCGCCGTTTGTACTCTGGCCAGTGGGCAATCAGCCGTTGCTTGCGCATTGGATGGACGAAGCGGTGCGGCGCGGCGTGGAAGTGATGGAACTTTACGTCGCGGACCGACCCGCCGAAGTCCGCGGATGGCTGGAGGGGGCGGCCTACTGGTCACGCCGGGTGCGATTGATTCCGATCGGTGCCGAAGCACAGGCGCCGGCGGAGGCCGACCGCATGGACCATCTGCCCGGGAGGCAAGCCCCGCCGCTTCCCGACACCGCCGCCGCGCTGCTGAGCTATTGGTTCGAGTTGCAAAAGCAATGGCTCGGCCAGCGCTCGCCGGAGGCCATGACCATCGATCAGCTGCATCCGAGCGGCGGCTGGGTCGGGCCGCAGGCGCAGATTCATCCCCTCGCGCGGCTCACCGCTCCTTTCTGGATCGGCGCCCGCGTGCAGGTCGGACCGGGCTGCGAGATCGGACCGAATGCGTTGATTGCCGAAGGCGCAATCCTCCATCGCAACGTTTCGGTTGAGGAGGCTTGCGTGCTGCCGCGCACCTACCTCGGCCGGAACACGCGGCTCTTTCGCGGCGCCGCCGCCGGAAGCGTGTTGCTCGATTTTTGCCGGGGTTGCCGGGCGGATATTGAAGACTCGTTTATCATGAGCCCGGTGATCGAACGCTCGCTGCGGCCTCGCCCTTTGGCACGTTTGGTGGCGCTGATCTGCTGGGTGCTCCTTTTCCCGTTGGTGCGTCTTTTTTCGCGAAGCCCGCAGGATCGCCGCACGGTCCGTGGATGTTCTGGTGAATCAATCCAATTGCGCACGGGCGGCACCGGGCCGCTGTGGTGCCGTCGCGTTTCCTGGCTTAGGCAGATCGCGGCTGGACGACTGCGCTGGGTCGGAATTCTCCCGCGGGGAAAGGATGAACTGGCGCAGGTGCCGGCCGAGCTCGCGCATGCCTTTCACGATGCGTCGCCCGGCCTGTTTTCGCTGGCCGATATCCACGGCTGCCACGAACCGTCCGACCCCGAAGAGTGGATCCACGCCGCATTTCAAGCGTCTGCGGCGGGCGAGAACGCCCGGTCCGTCGTGCTGCAAAACTTGTGGAAAATTGCATGGTCGCAGAGAACAAACTCATCGCCGGCTTGATCTATCGCGAATACGCCCAATGCGAATTCTCCGCCGACCTCGAATCGGTGCCGGAGGTCGTAGGCAAAGTGCGCGCCTATTGCTTGCGCCACGGTCTGGACCGGCAAGCCTGGGTGCCGGTGGAGCTGGCTCTCGTCGAGGGCTTGAACAATGCCGTGGAGCACGGATGCCGCGGAGTTTGCGCGGGCCGCATTCGCGTGCACTGGAGCTGGACGGACGAAACGCTGGAAATCGAAATCCTCGATCCCGGCAAATTCCGGCCATTGCCGGGGTCCGCCCAATTGCCCGAGCCGCTGTCCGAGGGAGGTCGGGGAATGTTTGTCATGTCCTCGCTGATGGACGGTGTGAGCCACGAGATGCACGAGGAAAACCACGTCCTGGTCTTGCGCAAACGGCTCGGTCCTCCGACGGTCGCGGAGGCCGACGCTCAAAGCACGCTCGAAGGGATGACGGGCGAACTGAGCAATAGCTTTGAAACGATCAACGCACTTTTCCGTTTCGGGGAAGAACTCGCCACGGCGCGATCGTTCGACCACTTCTTCGCTCAGGCCTTGCGGCGCTTGTTGCGCCTGGTCCGTGGTGACGAAGCGTGTCTCCGCGTCGTCGACCCGCAGGGCCGATTGAAATTGGTGAGCCCCACGCCGGCGCCTGGCCTTTCGGGGCTTCCCGAATTCCTCGATCCGGACAGCAAAGTGATCGAGGCGCAGGTCTTCCGTGAGTCGGAACGACACACGGTCGAAGACTGCTCGACGCTGAGCGCAAGCGACCCGCAGCGACGCGAACGGGGCGGCACCTTTGTCTGCCCGATTCTATTTCGCGAAACCACGGTCGGCGTCCTTTCGGTCTTTCGCCGGCAAGCGAGCCCTTATTTTACCGCCGGAGAAATCCAACTCATCGGGACCGTTACGGAGTTTCTGGGCATCGCGTGGACGATCGCGCTCTCGGAGGAACGGCGGCAGGCGCAACAACGCACGGAACGCGAACTGGAGATCGCGGCGGAAATTCAGCAATCGCTCCTGCCCATGGACTTTCCGGAGACCGGCCGGTTCCGCATCTTCGGCCGCTCGCAGGCGGCGCACGAAGTGGGCGGGGATTATTTCGACGTATTGCCGATCGGCGACAAAGGCGTGCTCATCGCCATTGCCGATGTGATGGGCAAGGGGATGCCCGCGGCGCTCCTCGCGATGATCCTGCGCACCACGATTCGGGCGCACGCCGATCTCGCCGAGGACCCGGGGCACTTGCTGACGATCGTCAATCGGCAGCTCGGGATCGATCTGAACAAACTCCAAATGTTCATCACCGTGCAGCTCGTGTTCCTTGCCCATGAGGCCGACCAGTTGATCTTCGCCAGCGCCGGGCATTGCCCGCTGCTGAAATTCTCCCGGGGAGCGACGACCGCCACGCAGAGCCATGGAGGTGGTGTGCCACTCGGGGTCATTGACGAAGTCGTCTACGAGTCTTTCCGCGAGCCGATGATTCCTGGCGACCGCCTGGTTTTGCTGAGCGATGGGATTTATGAAGCGCAGTCGGCAACGGGTGCGATGCTCGGGCTCCAAGCCCTCTGCCGACAGCTTCCGGCCATCTGTGCGGCCGACGCGCGGAACGACTGTCAACGGGTGCTCGACTGCGTGGCACGCTACTCGACGGGAATGCCCTCCGCGGACGATCGGACGCTGGTGATCGCCGAGCGTCTTTAGACCCCATGCACCACCCTGCCATCCTCATCGCCGACGATCAGAAGCACATGCTCATGCTGTTGCAGGCGAGCCTGGCATCGATCGGCGGTCGGATCCTGACGGCCAGCAGCGGCGAGGAAGTCCTCGTCAAGGCGGCGGCCACCCCGATTGATTTGCTGCTCATTGACTTCGAGATGTCCGGCCTCACCGGGGTGGAAACCGTGCGAAGGCTCAAGGGGAACCCCGCCTACGCGAATTTGCCGATCATCATGATCACCGGGCGCGGACAGAATCGAGTGAGGGCGGAGGCCACCCAGGCGGGCGTCACGCTCGTGGTTTTGAAACCCTTCAGCCCGGTGGAACTCCTCGAAACCGTCCAGCGGCTTTTGGCGGGACCGGCCGACTCGGGTTGTGATTAAACGTGGGGCAGAGGTGTCCTGACGAATGGCGGAAGAGAGCAACGCCAACGGCGTTATTCATCACACCCGGCCGACTTACCGGCATCCTGGCGTCGGTTCAAAAGCTTTGATCAATCCAAAGCGCACGGTCGAACTGCGCCGGAGCTAGCACGCGCCCGACCTTCATCGCGTCAGCCTTCTCCGCGGCTGCCACCCAGCCCTGCGGCAACCGCCGCCTTGATCGTAGGCCCACAGCTTCCCATCCAGGGCGAAGACGCAAAACGCGTGGGATGGGCCGGCTCCCGCCTTTGCCCGACTCTGCACCATCAAAACGCGACTCCAAGAAACGGACTGGCGCATCCGCTGATGAACCTCGTAGGCATTTTGGAATCCAATCGCATCGGGAAGGCAGGCATTGGGTGCCTGGATCGATTTGTAGGAAACCTGCTCGGTCAACCTGGCGGCCTGGGACGAAACGGGCTGAAGAGCCAGCAAGAGCGCAGTCGCACCATACAAAAATCCCAGGAGGTGGAACGCTGCGGCAGGTCGCAAAAGACAGATTCGAATCATCATTTTTGGAAGAAGGTGAGGAGAAGATTCTATAAAGGGTATAAATAATATAACTAATAGGTATTTGAGAATTGTCACCTCCGTAGTTCCGCAAGTTAATCTGAGGGTTTTTTCGGATGGTGAAAATGCGGGTTTCACTCCTCATGGGCACTCGGTTTGCTCCGAGAAGATCGTATGACCACTCCCGTATTCTGGTCGTGGACGATGACCCGAATCTCTCCGGTCTCGTCCGTCTCATTCTGGAAAAAACGCATGCCGCCTGAGTTGCATCCGGGATGCCGTGTCGGAGGCGCGGTCTGGCAGAGAGCTGCCAAAAGGAGCTGCTATGCGCGAGTTGAACCCGGACGCGCGCCTCCTGATCGTCGATGACTCGGTCGCGAATTTTTCGCTGCTGCGGAATATTCTCCATCGTCTGGGCTTCACCCAGATCGACACCATCACCGATGCGCGCGAAACCCTCAGGCGCGTCGAGGAGTTCCGGCCAGATCTGATCATCCTCGCTCTGAACATGCCGCACCTCGATGAATTCGGATTGATGCAACAACTCAGCAAGTTCATCCCGCGCGAACACTTTTCTGCCCGTGCTCGTGCTCACCGCGGACGCGACCGCCGAGACGAAACGCAAAGCCTTGTCGAGCGGCGCGACGGACCTGGTGACGAAGCCTTTCAACTCGTCGGAGGTCTTCATGCGGATTCTCGATTTACTGCACATCCGCTTTCTTCATCTCCAGCTCCACGGGCAAAATCAGACGCTTGAAATGAAAGTCGCGGAGCGCACTCGTGAGCTGCGGGAGTCGCAGCAGCAGGTCGTCGCGCAAGAGCGTCTGCGCGCCTTCGGCGAGATGGCGGGAGGCATCGTCCACGACTTCAATAACGCGCTGATGTCCGTCATCGGCTACAGCGAGATCCTGCTCAATGACGACGACATGCTGCGCGACTTCAAGACGGCGCGTGAGTTCCTTCAGATCATGAACACCGCCGGGCAGGATGCCTCGCAGGTGATCAGCCGGCTGCGCGACTTCTACCGCCCGCGCGAGGTGACGGATGTTTTCGCTCGGGTCAATTTGAACGAAGTCATCGAGCAAGCCGTCCCGCTCACCCAGCCCAAGTGGAAAGGGCAGGCGCTCGCGGATGGCCGTACCATCAAGGTGGAACTTGATCTGGCCAAACTGCCGCCGATCTCGGGAAACGCGGCGGAGCTGCGCGAGGTCGCGACCAATCTCATTTTCAACGCCGTGAATGCGATGCCCGCCGGCGGAACGATCACGCTGCGCAGCAGCACGAACGACGGGCAGGCCGTGCTCGAGGTTTCCGATACGGGCGAAGGGATGAGCGAAGAGGTGCGCACCCGTTGCCTGGAGCCATTCTTTTCCACCAAAGGCGAAAAGGGCACGGGGCTCGGGCTGTCCATGGTCTTCGGCATCATCCAACGACACGAAGGCAGTATCGAAATCCAGAGCACGCCGGGAGTGGGCACGACGTTTCGCATCCGCCTGCCGGCGATGACCGAGGCGATTGAGGCGGCCGACGACCCGAGCGCGAAAATGGACGTTCCCTGCGCGTCCTGGTGGTCGATGACGAAGAGGTTACCCGCGGCGTGCTCGCGAGTTATCTCACCTCTGACGGGCACAGCGTCGTGACTGCAATCGACGCGGAGGAGGCGATCGGCTGCCTGAAAAGCGCCGATTCGCTTGCGGCGCACCCCCACCCTGCCCGTTTCGATCTCTTGATCACCGACTATGCGATCCCGGGAATGAACGGAGTGCAGCTTGCGGCGGCTGTCCGTGATATGCGTGCCGGGCACCCGGTGATCCTCGTGACGGGTTCGCCGCTGGCAGTTTGAGCCATGACGAGGAACCAGCGGGCGTCGATTTGGTGATGCGCAAACCGGTGCCGCGGCGGGAACTGCGGCGTGCGCTGGTGTCCGTAATGAGAGCTTGAGCGCGCTTTTTGGCGGAGCAGGCTCCCGCGCGGCGCGGCTTGCTTGAGACCGACCCTATAAAGAAAGTGGGAGCTTCGAGCAGACCGCGGTCGAGCGATTACGCAGGCGGTGCGGAAGCTGCCGCTGCGGGTAGGCGCAGCTCGAGTAATCAGCTGCGCCTCGAATGGGCGGGTGCATGCGTGAGGCGCGCCTTCCTTAAGGGTGCGGGCGCGCAGAGCGAGGCTCGGTGGCATCGACGAGGGCGAGGAAGTTGCGCACGTCGATCGGCTTGGTCAGGTAGTCATTGGCCCCCGCGGCACGGAGGCGCTCGATCTGCGCGGTGGGGGCGTCGGCGCTGACCATCACGATGGGAATTTGCGCGGTGCGGGGATCGGCGCGCAGGTGGAGGAGAATCTCGTCGCCTTGCATCTCGGGCAGGTGGAGGTCGAGCAGGACGAGATCGGGTAGATGCTGGCGCGCAAGCTCGAGGCCGAGGCTGCCTTCCCCCGCGGAGAGGAGGGTGATCTCCGGTCGTCGGGCGAGGATGCGCTCGACAAGCCGGAGATTGGAGGGGTTGTCCTCAATGTAAAGCAGGGTGCGCGGGGCGGTGCAGCGCGGCGCTTGGGCAACGCTGGGCGGGGAGGCCTCGAGGGTTTGTTCCGGGGTCGCGGGCACCCTTTGGACCAGCGGCAGCTCCACCCAAAATGTTGAGCCTGTGCCGATGGCGCTTTCGACGCCGATGCTGCCGCCCATTGCCTCAATGAGGCGCTTGGAAAGCGACAGCCCCAGGCCACTGCCTTCGATCACGGTGTCAACCTCATCGAGTCGCTCAAAAGGCGCGAAAAGCTTCGCCAAGTTACTCGGGGAGATGCCGCGCCCGGTATCGGCGACCTTGATGCGCAGTCGGGCTTCGATTTTCTCGTACGAAACGGTGACGGCCCCCCCTTCCCGGTTAAATTTCACGGCGTTCGAGAGCAGATTGAGGATGACCTGCTTGAAGCGCCGCTCATTGGCCAGGACCTCGCAGCCAAAGTTGACGGCCAGCGGGACAATTCGCACCCCGCGCGCGGCGGCGAGCGGCTTCACAAGGGAAAGCACCTCTCCCAAAGCCTCCGTCACCCTCACGGGCTCGGGGGTCAATTCAAGCTTCCCGGCCTCGACGGCCGCGAGGTCGAGCACTTCGTTGATCAGCCCGAGCAGATGTTTTCCGGCGCGGACGATCTGGCCCAGGCTCTCCGCATCCTCGGCGCTGCGGCCGTCCATTTCCAAAAGCTGCGCGAAGCCCAGGATCGCATGCAGCGGCGTGCGCAGTTCGTGGCTCATGCGGGAGAGGAACTCGCTCTTCGCGCGATTGGCCCGTTTGGCTTCCTCCTGCTCGAGATGGCGCGCCGCGGCGCGATTTCGCTCGGTCACGTCTTCGCCAAGGCTGGCGGTGCCCACGATTTTTCCCGCGCGATCCCGAAGCATCGTGTTGTTCCAGGCGATCTCGCGAAGTTCGCCCGTCCTGGTCTTGATGGTATTCTCGTAGTGAGCGGGAACATCTCCCGCCTCGATGGCTTTGAAGAACACCGCCTTCGCCGGGCTCGCCTCGGGAATGAAGTTGGAGAACCAATCGTGACCGAGCACTTCCTCCCGTTTCCATCCCGTCAGCCGGAGGACGTAATCATTGCAGAACTCAACCGTGCCGTCCTTGTCGAGAATCACCGCGATGAGCTCGACATTCTCCAACATCTCCCGGAGGCGGCGCTCCGATTCCCTCAAGACTTCCTCCGCCTTGCGCTGGTCGGTGATGTCGTGGGCCGTGCCCACGATTCTCGCCGGCCGGCCGGTTTCCGCTCCCCAAAAGATCTTACCTTCCTCTTGCACGATGCGCACCTTGCCATCGGGCCGGATCAATTGATGGACGATGGAGTAACGCTCGCGCCCGCCTATTGCCTCCGCCACCGCCTCGCGGATCGGCGCGTGTTCGGCTTCCGGGATGAGACTGAAGAACAATTCGTTGGTGACCGCGACGGCGCCCGGTTCGTAGCCCGCGATGTGAAACATCTCGTCGGACCAGCGTAGCGCGTTGGCATCAATGTCGTTGCGATCGGTCAGGTCCAGCTCCCAACTGCCGATGTGGGCGATGCGTTGCGCGGCGGCCATGTTTGCCTGGCTCTCGCTGAGCGATGTCTCAGCCTTTCGGCGGGCGGTGATGTCACGCGCGATGATCGACACGCCGATGACGTTGCTGGTGTCGTCCCGGATCGGTGAGGCCGTGATCGAGACATCGATCATCCGGCCATCCTTGGAGCGGCGCTTCGTCTCGAAATGCTCCACGCTTTCGCCCCGTTTGATCCTCCCCAGAAGATGCTGCTCATTCTCGTCCTGGCGATCGTCGGGAATCAGCCGCCGGATGGAAGTCCCCACCATCTCGTCAGCCGTATAGCCGAAAATCCTTTCCGCACCTTTATTCCAACTGCTCACGTCGCTGTGCAGATCTTTGCCGATGATGGCGTCGTCGGAAGATTCCACAATCGCCGCCAGCCTGCTGGATGCCATTTCCGCGTGCTTGCGCTGCGTGATGTCGCGGATGTTGCATTGAATCACCTGGCGACGGCCGACCTCATACACATTGCTGACAAACTCCACGGCAACGCGACGTCCATCCTTCGTTTCCAGGGGCAGGTCTTCATACCGGACGTACCCTTCCTTTTGCAATCGCGAGAGCATGATCTTGTTCCACTCAATGTCCTTGGATGGACTCAGCTCGCCGACGGTCTTACCGGCCATCTCGGCGTGAGAGAACCCCAGGAGCTTGATCAGGAAGGGGTTGACATCATTGATGCGTCCCGTGTCCGCATCCAGGATCAGGATGCCGTCTCTCGCTGCTTCGAATAAGCGCCGATATTTCAGCTCTGAATTGCCGCTCGCCTGCTCACCCTTTGTCTCGGCCTGCTCACTCCTTGTCTCCGCTTGTTCCGTCCGCGTCTCCGCCTG
Organism: Chthoniobacter sp.; assembly: GCA_034667665.1. Classification (GTDB taxonomy): domain Bacteria; phylum Verrucomicrobiota; class Verrucomicrobiia; order Chthoniobacterales; family Chthoniobacteraceae; genus Chthoniobacter. Next base: position 20,676 of record JAXDQW010000113.1, on the reverse strand, counting down.
CTCCGTCCTGGTCTTGGCTTCCTCTGTCCGGGCCTCCGCCTGCTCTGTCCTGGTCTTGGCTTCCTCTGTCCGGGCCTTGGCTTGTTCCGTCCTCGCTTCCGCCTCTCCAATCCGGGTCTCCGCTTGTTCAATCCGGGTTTCAGCCTGCTGCGTCCGTGCCTCGGCCTGCTCCGTCCTGACCTTGGCCTCAGCGGTGCGCACCTCCGCCCGTTCAGTTCGCCCTTCCGCTCGATCCACCCGCGCCACCGCCCGCTCAATTCGCGGATCGTAGCCCGGCGTTGGCGCGTCTTGAATCTTCTTGATCTCCGCTTCATCAGGAACCACGGACGGCCTTGCGTCTTCGGCCGATGATGCCTGACGCCCCGTGTTTGCCGGGTCATTGGCTTTGTCGGGGGGTAAAATTGGTTTCTGTTCCATGGCGTGACCTTGATTCAGCCGTCGGGACCATCGGAGACCTGCGGCGTGCGGCTTCGTGCAGGTCGCCAAACTTACCGATCCGGGCACGCCGCGCCACGAGGGTAAACCTTAGAGGCGGGTGAAATACCTTACACCGCCTACTTCTCAGCCGAGATCACTCCGGTGCGAATCGCGTAGCGCACCAACCCCCCGCGACATCGTGAATGCCGAGACGATCCATGAGTTGCAAGCGGTGCGCCTCGGCGGTCTTGATGCTAATCCCGAGTAAATACGAGGCCACGATCGCCGCCAACTCCGCCGTGGCCGCCTCAGCCCGCAAGCGCTCGGTGATGTCGTGCGCGACTCCGACGATGCCAATGACGGAGCCGTCTGCCGCGCGGATCGCCGTCAGGTGGACTGGAAAAGTGCTGCCATTCGCGCCGCTGCACGACGAACTCCCCCGCCCAAACCTCGCTGGCCAGAACCTTTTTGACGATCTCCTCTCCAACACCGCGCGCGGCGGCCGGAACGAGAATCTCCGAGACTTGGCGATTCGTCACCTCCGCAGCGGACCAGACGAAAAGCTTCTCCGCATAGCGATTCCAAAAGGTGATCTTCCCCTCGAGGCCAGTGGCAATCACCGACTGCTCGACGATCTCCACCAAACGCGCCTGGAACGCCAGTCGCTCCTGCTCATCATGGAGGGGAAGTGAAGCGCTCATGAGGATATTTTCACGCCGTCCGTGCGGTGATCCTGCCGACAGAAACCGCGACACCGCCGGGGTCAAAATATCTTCCCCGTTCCTCATGCGATCAACAACATTCCTGTCCGCTCCCAAGGTCAGACGCCCGATCGTACGCCGGGCGCCCCCGGCTTCACATCCGGAGGCACCGTCCACGAAGGTGAAGTCCTCGAGACGGCCACTTTGAACGTGCGGGCCTCGGTGCGCGGGTTGCGGGCCGATTACATCGATCAGGAGCTGAATCTGGTGCTGCTCCGGTCTGTTAGCGCGAACTATGGATTTGCTGCGCAGGCAAAACCCGGAGTGCTCCTCCAGACATTCTCACATTTGGCCAAGTGGTTGCGCCGAGCCTCCGGCAGTGCGACGGCGGCACTCGGTCCCTTCCAAGACACGCTTGATCAAGCCGCGGTGCCGCTTCGCTACATCAACGCCGGGCTGCACTTCGGCCCATTCGTGGTTGTCGAGGAGTTGCGCCTCGAAGGCTTTGCGCTGGCTTTTGGGCGTGCCCATCGGATAGCGCACGCCGCGTTCGCGCAGGAACTCGAGGTTGTCCTCGCTGACCATCCCGCGATCATGATCCAGATGCGTTTGGGCTGGCCGTAGTTCCATTCCATCAGCTCGACGATCTCCTCCACGGCGGCGACGTCGGCGGTGTGGCCGGCAAACCTTCGGGCGTGACCACCAGGCCGAAGTTGACTTACTTCCAATCCACCCTGGCAAAATAGCGCCTTCCCGGCCGCCAACCGCTCAAAATACCGGAAAGTCTACCCCAGTCACTGACGAACTTCGGTTAGCCCTTGGATGGCGTCGCAAACCCGGGTCGTTTCGCACTCGAGATCGGAGAAAGCCTGGCCGGCGTGCGAAAGATCGCTGCTCCGGGCGAGATCTTCGATCCGCAAGGCGAGCCGATGCGCCTCCTTCGCGCCAAAAGCGCCCAGGGAGCTGAGCAGGGCGTGCGCAGCGCAGGCGAGATCGTCCGGGTGCTGCCGGTGGGTCGCCTCCCGGATGTCTTCGAGAAGGAGCTGCGTATTGCTTTGAAAAAGGGCCACCATGCGTTGGAGGAGCGCTTCGTCGTCGTCGAACTCATCGAGCAGGGTTTCGCGGCTGAAAATCGAGAGGGTCGGAGTACTGGCTGAAGGCTCGCGAGTGCGCTCCACCGCCGGCTGAATGCTGGTTTTCCGCGCGCGCACGCGATCGAGCAGGGCGAGCAGCTCGGCTTTTTGGAGGGGCTTGGAAAGGTAATCATCCATGCCCGCAGCGAGGCAGCGCTCGCGGTCACCGGCCATGGCATGCGCCGTCATCGCCACGATCGGGACAGCCTGCCCGCTCTCCTGTTCGGAGGCGCGGATGAGGCGCGTGGCTTCAAAGCCGTCCATCTCGGGCATTTGCACGTCCATGAAAATCAGGTCGAACGCTTCGCGCGCCGCGGCTTCCACGGCCTCGCGCCCATTGGCCGCGTGAACGAGCGAATGGCCGCCCTTTTTGAGAATGGCCGCGGCGACGGTGCGGTTGATGACGTTGTCCTCCGCGAGCAAAATGCGGAGGCCGCCGGCCGCTTGCACGACTGGCGCGGGGTCCGCTTCGGACGCTATTTCGACCGCGCCGCCGATCGCAATGAGGATCGCGTCGAGCAGTTCGGATTGGCTCACCGGCTTCGTCAGGTAACTGGCCACGCCCAGCTCGCTGCAACGCGCGGCCGCGCCGCCTGGCATCGCCGAAGAGAGCATCATCACCGTCACCCCGTTCAGCTCCGCGTGTTCGCGGATCTTCTCCGCGACCATGAAACCATCCATCCCGGGCATCATGCCGTCGAGAATGACGAGTGGGAAAGGCGTGCCGGCGTGGGCCGCGCGCAACATCTCGACGATCGCAGCCGCGCCGGAGGCGACCACTGCGGGCTGCATTTGCCAGTTGGTCAGCATCCCGCGCAGGATGCGGCGATTGACCGCATTGTCATCCACCACGAGCACGCGCAGCCCGTTGAGTTGCCGCGCATCAGCGTGCCGCACGTTCAGCGCCGGCGTGTGCCGCACGGGAAGATGCACGGTGAAGTGGAACGTCGTGCCTTCACCCTCCGTGCTCTCCACCCAGAGGCGTCCACCCATTTGCCGCACGAGCTGAGTGGCGATGGCCAGCCCGAGCCCGGTGCCGCCGTAGGTGCGCGTGGTCGAGCCGTCGGCCTGCGAGAACGATTCAAAAATCAGCGCCTGCTTGGACGCGGGAATGCCAATGCCGGTGTCGGTGACGGAGAAATGCAGGCAGTGTTCTTGGCCCGTCGCGGACTCCACCTCGACGCGCAGCATCACGTCGCCGTGCTCGGTGAACTTGATCGCGTTATCGGTCAGATTGCTGAGGACCTGCCGCAGCCGCATCGGGTCGCCGATCAAGTGATCAGGCATTTCCGCGGGGATGTCGGCGGTCAGCTCTAGCCCCTTTTGATCCGCCCGCAAGCCGAGCGGCTTGAGCATCGTGCCGAGACAATCGCGCAGGCTGAAGCTGATTGTTTCCAGGTCCAGCTTGCCCGCTTCGATCTTGGAAAAATCGAGAATGTCATTGATCAAGCCGAGCAGCGAACGGGCGGAGGATTTCGCCATGCCGAGATATTCGCGCTGTTCGCGATCGAGCTTCGTGTCCAGCACCAGCTCGGTCATGCCGATGATCCCGTTCATCGGGGTGCGAATCTCGTGGCTCATGTTAGCCAGGAATTCGCTCTTCGCCCGGCTTGCCGCTTCGGCGGCTTCCTTGGCGATACAGAGTTCTTCCTCGGCGCGTTTCCGTTCCGTGACGTTCATCATCGTGCCGACCATGCGGATCGGCTTTCCATCCTCATCGCGCACGACGTGGGCGCGATCATAGACGGACGCGTAGGAGCCGTCGGCGCAGCGGAAGCGATACTCGCCGGACCAGGATTCGGAAGGGCTGGCGAAGAACGCCTGGACGCTGGCCAGGACCGGGTCGTGGTCCTCCGGATGAATGCTGCTCATCCAGAATTCCATCGTGGAAGCGAATTGGCCGGCGTGGTAGCCGAAGAGCGTTCCGAGCGAATCGCTGAAGGTGATGGTGTTGGCGACAATGTTCCAATCCCAGATTGCGTCTTCCGTCGCGCGGGCGACGAGTTGGAACCGTCCCTCGCTCTCGCGCAACGCGTTCTCCACTTGTTTGCGTTCCGCATTCTCCAATTGCAACGCGGCGTTCGCGGTGGCCAGATCTTCCGTGCGTTCGCGGACCCTTTGCTCGAGTTCCAGGTGCGCTTCGATGAGGCTTTCCTGCACCAGCGCCTGCGTGCGTTCAACCTTCCGCAGCGAACTGGCGCCGAACCAAACGAGGAGAGTAAAGGTCGCGACATTGGCCACCGCGAAAATGGCGGCGGCAAGCTCCGGGCCGTACCAACCAGTGAGTTCCCCATGCATTTGCAGCCAATCAAAAAGAAAGGGCAAAACGAGTGCGGCTCCGCCCAATCTTCGCAACAGTTTTCCGCTCGTCCCGGAACCCGCCACCACTTTCATGAAACCGTAGCGGCTGGTCGCGCACCACACACCGATGCAGAGCGTCAAAAAAGCAACGGCGGTGTGCAACGCGACCGCGGTGAAGTTGCCCGTTTGGAACAGCGAAACGACGCCGTAGAAATACCCGACGATCGCGAGCAACGAGCTGAACGCGGCGCAACTGGTGAGCGCGTGTGCCCAGGCAATCCTTTTCGGAAAATGAATGAAGACCAGCGCCAGCCCGAGGCAGACAAAGTTAAACGCGCTAATTGGCGCCATCCGGCCAGGGGCGCCGCTGCTGAAGCGATCCCGGAACAGCAGCTCATCGATGCCGATATTCCAGCCGCTGGCGTATTCCAGCAGGGCGAGCGCCCCCAGCACACTCACGGCTAACGCACAAGCGATGGAGATCTGCCGCGTGCGCGGGGATCGGCCAGCCACTGACCGCAGGAAGTGAAAAAGGCTCAGGCCGGCTAGGCAAAAGGCGATGGCGGTGTTCGGCTTCATCGCCACCAGTCCTGGCAGCACGGTCATCAGCGGCCGCAAATCGAAGCACCAGCCGGCGAGGACGAGAAGTCCGATGCCGATCGCGAGCAAGCTGGCGGCGCGAGCGATCTGTTTGCAGCGCCGGACCGTCATGTCGGCAGCGGGGCCGGTGTCAGCCTCAGGAGACATTGGCGGCGAGAGAGTCGGATAACGCGGCGACGGGGGCGGAGATGCGCCCGATCAGGGTGAGCAGGTCGCTTTTCCTCAGCGGTTTGGAAAGGTAGTCGTCCATCCCGGCGGCAAGGCAGCGCTCGCGATCGCCGGCCATGGCGTGCGCGGTCATGGCCACAATCGGCGTATGGGAGCCGGTGGCCTCCTCGGCCTCGCGGATGCGGCGGGTGGCTTCAAAACCGTCCATCTCAGGCATCTGCACATCCATCATGATTAAATCGAACACGTCGTGCGCGGCGGCATCCACGGCCGCGAGTCCGTTCGGGGCGTGGACCACCGAGTGGCCGCGCTTTTCCAGGATGGCGCGTTCGGCGACCTGGCGCGCGGCCTGCGCTTCCTCGGCGTGTTTGCGGTCCGAGCAGTCCCGACCCACGCAGAAGATGCTCTGATCGGCAGCCGACCAGGTGGCCGACCACGAGACGGGCACGATGGTGCCGTCTTTGCGGACGTAGCGGTTTTCGAAATCGTGCAGCTCCTGTCCCGCGGGCAGGAGGGCGGCCCCGGCGATGGTCGATGCCCGGTCCTCCGGAAGGATGAAGTCGAGGAACGGCCGGCCGATCATCTCGGCGGGAGAGTAGCCAAAGATCTTTTCGCAGGCTGCGCTGAGGCTGGTGAACAACCCCGCCGCATCGATCGTGCAGACCACATCGACAGAATTATCGAGGACCTGCTGATTTTGCTGCATGGCCTTCTCCAGCATTCGCTTGCTCGTGCGCAACGCTTCCTCAGCCTGCTTGCGCTCGGTGATATCCTGATTCGCGCCGTGGATTTTGACGGTTTGCCCGGTGGCATCTTTGGTGGCGGAAATGCTGGTGAGCACGTCGCGAACCTGACCGTCGCGGCGAAAGATCCGACATTCGACTTGCCTTCGGTAGCCCGGGTCCGCGGAGGAGATGGCCTTGCCCAGTTCAACGGCGATCACGTGGGTGTCGTGCGGATGAACAAATTTCCGGGCAAAATCTTCGGCCGTCATCTGGTAACCGCCCTCGAGTTCGGCGGTGGTGTCGTGGAGCAGATAGTAGTGATCGCTGAAGGTGAAGAGTCCGCTCGCCACGTCGTATTCCCAGGCGACCAACTGCGCCATGCTCATGGCCAGCGCGAGTCGGATTTCGGTTTCGCGGAGAACCTCCTCGGCGCGCTTGCGCTCGGTGATGACGCTCGCGGAGGGAACCAGGAAGACGACCTTTCCCGTTTCGTCCCGCAACGGCTGGAGGGAGAAATCGATGTCGATGATTTCGTGGCCCGCGCCGCGCGTCCGGACGTCGTAGCGCGAGGCCTCGCCTCCCGCGGCGCGCACAATGGCCTCGCGCAATTGCTGCTGCGCCGCGGGCGACGACGACCACCAGTGCGTCTCCGCGAATGGCTGGCCCCGGACATCTTCCGGGCGCAATCCGGCGGCCGCCAGCGGGGCCGAGTTGACCTCCATGAGGATACCTTCGGTGGTGAGCAAGCCGACGAACATCGAAGGTCCGAGCCCATCGATTAGCCCGCGCAGTTGCCGTTGATTCTGTAGCACCGCGGCTTCGGCCTGCCGGCGTTCGGTGATGTCGTGCGTGGTGCCGATCATTTTCAGCGGCTGGCCCGTCCGTTCATCGAAAGAAATTTGACCCCTTTCATGCACGACGCGCTCCTCGCCGTCTGGCCGGACGAGTCGATGGCAGATGGAATACAGTCCACGTTCGCGAATCGCCGCGGCGACCGCCTCCTGGATCAGGCCGTGCTCATCCTCGGGCACGAGACTAAAGAACAGCTCATTATTGACCGTGACCGCGCCCGGCTCGTAACCCGCAATCCGAAACATTTCATTCGACCAGCGCAGCGGATTGGCGTCCACGTCGCCTGGGTCGGTCAGGTCCAGTTCCCAACTGGCAAAGTGGGCGATGCGCTGGGCGGCAGCCATGTTTGCTTCGCTGGCGCGCAGCGTTTCTTCGGCCCGCCGCCGCTCGAGAATCTCGGCGGTCAGACGGCTCGTTTTCTCCGCCAGTCTCTTCTGGATGCGGCCGAGAAAGACGTAGAAGAGTCCAAGCAAAAGGGCGCTCACCGAGACGCAGATGACACTCACGAACCAGATCGACTGGCGTGCTTGAGCGACGGAATCGGTCACATCCCGCATCACGAACAGGTCGCCGAAGCCCTTGCCGCCGACGTCCTCCAGGCGCAGCTGAACGAGGTGAGCCACCCGTCCATTCCAGGTCACCTGGCTCGCCGTCCCGGTGGGGGGCAGGGGGTTGGACGCGAGCCGCTTCGCGATGGGTTCGGGGAGGCTGCGCATCGTCTGGTCGATGACCACATAATCAGGAAACTGGTCCCAGGAGTTTTCCGGGCCGCGGACCTGGATCGCTTTGTTCCATTGCTCGCGGTCGAGGAACTTTTTCTGGATGGCAGCGACAAAGTCCACGTCGAGCACTCCGCGAATTTCCCCGATGAGATCTTTGAATTCCATCCCGAGCTCGAGATAGCCGAGGAGTTGCCCGCCCTCGCGCCACGGAACGACCACGCGCAAGATAAACCGGCCAATCGGCCCGCGCTCTACTCCCGAAGCCATCTGTCCGGTCCGCTCCGCCTCCAGGAGAGTGAAGCGATTGACGAGATCGCCGAACTGGTCGGGATGATGCACTCGCAGCAAGTTGACCCGGTCGGGACCGTGGAAATAGAAGTGCGTGACGCGGTGCTGGGTGCGCAGCGTTTCCAGCAACGGACCCGCCCGTTGGAGCAGAGCATCGCGGTCGCGGGCTCGAAACGCCTGCGCCATCCGCTCGTCGTTAAAGACGGCCTGGATCGTGGTGGCCATCAGGTCGGTGTCGTCCCGCTGCTCCGATTGCAGGAGCTTCTGAAGGTCTCTTGCCGTCCGGCGAATCTCCAGCTCCGAACGACGATTCTGATCCTGCCGCAGGGCAAAGATGAACGAGGCCAAAAGCACGGCGACGGCGAGGATCAACGGAACGAAGATGCGCAGCTTGATCCTTTCCGCACCGCAGGCAGGCACCTTCGCTCCGTCGCGATCCCGCGGGCTGTTTTTCTCGCCGGCTGAAAAATTCATAAGATTCTGGTCCGACGCTCCGCCGCCTCTGAGCGGAGCTGAACAGGAGCTGCCTCCTGCGCCGCGCTGAGCGAACGGGGCTCCTGCAATCCGAGGTGCATGGCGCGCGGCTTCGTTGCCCACGCCCAGGGCGATGCCCCGACTTTCACCGTCGTTCATCAGACGACCACGGCGGTCGGCTCCGCACATAGCTCCGGGATCATCTCGAACGCTCGCACGAGGAGCATTCGATTCACTTCAGCCTGGCATCGCACTCGCACGATAAGCCGGTTCACCTCGGTCGCGAGTGCCTCGACGAGAGGACGCATCGCTAGCGGAAAATGAAGGATGGCGTGGAGCAAGGGCGGGCGGGCCTCGGCTTTGGGCGTCAGCGCCGCGACCAGATTTTCGCGCTCAGAACGGCGGGCGCGCAGAGTGACTTGCTGCGCCTCGATCGTCAGCCCGGCCTCCGTGACGGTGTCCCGGTCACGATTGAGGATCGCGTCTTGTTCCTGGTCGAAAAGATTCAGCAAGCCTCCATACTCCTGCAATTCCGCGCGCATCGCATCGATGACCTTCTCGTGCGTGCTTTGGATCGTAGCTGATCCTTTGAGGTCGGAGTCGGAGTGGTGGTCGTGAGCGGCGATCAGGGTGGTCATTTCAAATTCAAATAGAGCCTGTGGAGTGCCGGGACTCTCGCTCGGAGTGTGGACTTTGCGCCGCGGACAAACCCGCAGAGCTATCAACCACTTTCCGACTTCGAGGTGTGCCGGACGCTCGTCGGGGCCGATGCATTGATCGCCGATGCTGGGTATCACGACGGGGATTTCGAAAGGGAGCGAATGGGCGCGGAGGGCGCTTATCAGCCGCGAATGTCCTCGCGCCGGAGAATAACGGTGTATAGTCGGGATGTTGTCTTCTCCGGGATAGAGGGCCTTCAACCAATACCGCCCTATGAAAAATCTCCGTATTCTCCTCGCTGATGATCATGAAGTTGTGCGGGAAGGTGTGCGAAGATTGATCGAGAAGGAAAGCGGATGGGAGATTTGTGGAGAGGTCGACGATGGCCGCAAAGCAGTGGCTCTCGCCGTCCAGCTCAAGCCCGATATCGTAGTGCTGGACATCGCCATGCCCGAACTCAATGGGCTGGAAGCCACCCGCCAAATCAAAGGCGTGCTACCGAAGACCGAAGTGCTGATCCTTACCGGCGAGGAGAGCGAGCAAGTGATCCACGAAGTCTTTGCCGTGGGAGCGCGCAGCTACATTTTGAAAAGCGACTTCGGCGGACATCTCGTCGCGGCGATTCGCGCGCTCGGGGAGCACAAGCATTACTTTACCAACCACATCTCGGAGGTCGTCTTCGCGCGCTATTTCGATGGCGAATCGGGCGGGGGCAAGGACAAAACGGAAGGTCTCACACCGCGCGAGCGGGAAATCGTCCAACTTCTCGGGGAAGGCAAAAGCAACAAGTCCACCGCCGCCGTGCTCGGGATCAGTATCAAGACGGTCGAGACCCATCGCGCCACCGCCATGCGCAAGCTGCGACTGGATTCGTTCGCCGGTCTGGTGCGATACGCCATCCGCAACAAGATCATCGCAGCCTAGGGATTCACGCTGGCCGCGCCGGATGCCGAGCGGGCGTGTAAAACCCCGATCATTGACGATGAGGCGCCCGACGTCCTGCTGCTCGAACGCGTCCTCACGCGTGCCGAATGCGACGACTTCATCAGCACCGCCGGCCCGCGCAAAGCCACCGCGCTCCGCGACGCTTCAGCCCGCTCCCGTCCTCCCCGACTGGCTCATGCCCGAGGCCGATGGCGGCGCCCATGATCGAGCCGCTGCACGCGCGGACGGCCACGGATAACACTCTGCCGATCGTCGTGCTCACGGCGGACAAGATGCCGCCCACGCGGCAACGCGCGCTCACCGCTGGCGCCACCGAGGGAAGGTGTGCGAAGATTGATCGAGAAGGAAACAGGATGGGGAGTGGCCCACGCTGGCTGCGCGCCGATCTGGCCGATACGCCATCCGTAACAAGCATCGCAGCCTTAGCTGGCTACGGACAAACCCGCGGAGCGATCTACCGAGTTGCCGCGCCTGCAATTGGCCGCGGATGCCATCACAGTTCGTGTATGCACAGCGCCCTGAAAACCAACGACGCGGCTCTTGAGCTCGCCTCACAAAGCAGCCTCCCGCCGGTCCTCACACTGGCCGCGCCGGATGCCGTGCGGGCGTGCAAAATTCTGATCATTGACGATGAGGCGCCCAACGTCCTGCTGCTCGAACGCGTCCTCACGCGTGCCGGATTCGATAACTTCATCAGCACCACGGACCCGTGCGAAGCCGCCGCGCTCTTCGACGAATTTCAGCCTGATCTCGTCCTCACCGACTGGCTCATGCCCGAGGTCGACGGCTGCGCCGTGATCGAGCAGCTGCACGCGCTGACCGCCACGGATGACTTTCTGCCGATCGTCGTGCTCACGTCGGACATGACGCAGCACACGCGGGAACGCGCGCTCACCGCCGGCGCGACCGATTTTCTTACGAAGCCCTTCGAGCACATCGAGGTTCTGCTGCGCGTTCAGAACCTGCTCAAAGCGCGCCTCTCGCATCTTATCATCCAGGCGCAAAACGCGACGCTCGAGGAAAGCGTGCGCCAGCGCACGATCGAACTGGAGCGGGCGTTGATCGAACTTAAGCACACGCAACAGCAAGTCATCCAGCAGGAGCGCCTCGCCGCGCTCGGCACCATGGCGGGCGGCATCGCCCACGACTTTAATAACGCGCTCAGCATCATCATGGGTTTTGGCGAGCTGCTGCTGCGCGACGCCGAGCACGGCCTGACGAAAGAGGACGCCACCAGGCTGATCACCACGATTCTCACTGCGGCCGCAGATGCGGCGGAGATCGTGCATCGCCTGCGTGAATTCTACCGAACCGATGAGACCGAGGAAGTGCGAAGCGCGGTCGATCTTAACCAACTCATCGAGCAGGCAATCCTGCTGACTCAACCCCGGTGGCAAACCGAGGCAACCGCCGGCGGACGCTCCATCACCATCACGACGAAGTTCGGTGAAATACCATGCATCGCGGGCGACGCCGCGGAACTCCGCGAGGTGCTCACCAACCTCATCTTCAATTCCGTCGATGCTCTGCCTCAGGGCGGTGTCATCACCCTCTGCACCCGTCGCGAAGATGAAGCCGTTGCTTTAAGTATTAGCGATTCGGGAACCGGAATGAGCGAGGAAGTGCGCCAGCGCTGTTTCGAGCCCTTCTTTACCACCAAAGGCAAACGCGGCACTGGTCTCGGCCTCTCCATGGTCTTCGGCATCATCCACCGCCACGCCGGGACCATCGACATCGAAAGCGAATCAGGGAGAGGGACGACTTTTGCGATGCGCCTGCCGGCAGCCAAAGTGGACTGTGAAATGACCCCGAAAGCGCCGACGTGGTCGGAGGCACCGTTGCGCATTCTCGTCGTGGATGATCAACCGATCCTTTCCGATCTCCTCTGCCGACACCTGCAGGAAGACCTCCATTACGCCGAGGCCGCAGCCAGCGGAAGCGAGGCTCTGGAAAAATTCGGGGCCAACCATTTCGACCTCGTGATCACCGATCACGTCATGGCCGAGATGACCGGCGGGAAACTCGCCGTCGCAATCAAGAGGCTTCGCCCGGAAATCCCGGTGATTCTCCTCACCAGCTACGCTGGCGACTCCACGGCCGAAGAAGAGTGTCCCGCGGCGATCGATCTGGTTCTCGGAAAGCCGCTCTCCAGAGCGGCACTTCGCCTTGCTTTGGCCAAGGTTATGGCGGCAGAAGACCGGGTTGCAGAGGCGCAACGGTAAGGACTTCTGCGCAGGCAAATCCGCGTCCGCGCAGTCCATCCAGGATCGCAAGCATCCCGTCATGGACAGTGGACCACTTTCGCTTTTTTCTGCGGACCAAGGACCGCCGTTTGGTGCGGCATAGGCGAGCCTCGAGTCCACATCACCAGTTACGCCCGCTGGAGCCAGGCGCGTTGGCACACGAGCTCGGCCACGGTTTCTACGAGTGCCGACGCCGCGATCGGTGACCTTCGCGAGCTGCCGAAGGTCGAAGCTTTGCACATCGCGCCGATACTTGGCGATCTGGATTTGCCAGATCGTCTCCCTCTCCTCCCGGGTGGGCAGATCGACGAAGAACAGCTCATCCCAGCGCCCCTTGCGGAGCAGTTCGGGCGGGAGTTGGCTGACGTCATTGGCCGTCGCCACGATGAAGACGGGCGAGGTTCTCTCCTGCATCCAGGAGATGAACGAGCCGAAGACCCGCGAGGAGGTGCCGCCATCGGTGGAGCCCGAGCTGCGGCTGCCGGCGGACCCTTTCTCGAGTTCATCGATCCACAGGACGCACGGGGCGATGGCCTCGGCGGTTTGGATGACGGACCGCAGGTTGGATTCCGACTGGCCGACCAGCCCGGCAGAGATGCGCTTGGCGTCGAGGCGGAGTAGCGGGATGCCCAGCACGCTCGCAGTGGCTTTTGCCGTAAAGGACGCGCCGCAGGGGGGACGCCAAGAATAGGCATGCCCATCCGGTCGGCAGGCCTGTATTCGACCGAGTGGTGCGTGAACGCCTTGTGCCACTTGAGCAGCCAGTCGACGAAGCCAATGTTCATCGATCGGCTTGGTGAGGTAGTCGCTGGCACCGGCGGCGCGGAGGCGCTCGATCTGCGTGGAAGTGGCGTCAGCGCTCATCATCACGATCGGGAGAGTTGCCGTCGCGGGTTCGGCGCGCAACTGGCGAAGGATTTCGTCTCCTTGAATATCGGGCAGGTGCAGATCGAGCAGGACGAGATCCGGCCGCTGCTCGGTCCGGGCCTTGGCTAGCCCAAGTTCGTCAGTCACTGGAGCGGTTTTCGCTGGGCATCAGTGAGTTTCGCATTTTGGAAGGGGTTTAGAGGCTGGTTTTCTCCACTACATTTTGCACGGTCTTCGGAGCGGTGGGCAGTTCCAAACCGAGGCGGTGGAGCAACTCGGCGACGGGTCGGTCGGGGCGCGCGACCACGCGCAGGCGCAGCTCGTGTGTTGTTTCGGTGCTAAGTTCGCGCACGGGCAGGACCACGTCCATGCTGCGCACGGTGGCGGCTTCTTTGAGGAGCTGGCGCGCGCAGTTGCCGAGACCTTTGCCGCGCATCCACATCTCCAGGGTGCGCCACAGGGCCAGGCTTAAAAAGCAGACCAGGATGTGGGCTTCGACGCGCTCGGTCTTGTGATGGAAGACCGGACGCAGGCTCAGATCGCTCTTGCTGATGCGAAAGGCGTCTTCGGCTTGGGTGAGCTGGATATACCAACGCCAGAGTTGGGCGGGGTCTTGCTCGGGGCAGTTGGTGCGCAAGAGATACGCGCCGTGGGCGTGTTGGGCCCAGGTCGTCCGATCGGCGCGATCGGTGATTTGCAAGCCGCAGGCGCGTCCCTTCGGATCGCGCTCGACGAGGACTTCCACCAGCCGCTCGGCGGCGGGGAAGCGGCCCAGCCAGCGGCCAATGCGCCGCTCGATCTGGCCGGCGTCTTTGGCTGGGCGGCGCTGCAGAGTGGCATGGGTTTTAGCGAGCTGGGCGCGCAGGCGCTGGCGCTGCCGCTCGAGCATGGCGACTTCTTTTTCGCGCCGGGCGCTGGAGCGGCAGAGCACATACTGCTCGCCGGCACCGCCGTCGGGATGCGCCACCAGTTTGACTTCGACGCCGGGTTGCACTTCGGCCCATTCCTTTTCGTCGAGGAGTTGTGCCTCGAAGGCTTTGAGCTGGCGCTTGGCGTGCCCACCAGATAGCGCGCGCCTCGTTCGCGCAGGAACTCGAGGTTGTCCTCGCTGACCATCCCGCGATCCATGACCCAGACGCGTTTGGGCTGGCCGTATTTCTTTTCCATCAGCTCGACCATCTCCTCGACGGTGGTGACGTCGGCGGTGTTGCCGGCAAAGCTTTCGTAGCCGATCGGCAGGCCTTCGGGCGTGACCACCAGGCCGATGTTGACTTGCTTGCAATCCGGCCGCTGGTCGCGGCTGTAACCACGCGCGGCCTTTTTGTTGCCCTCGGCCTGGCCCTCAAAGTAGGTGCTCGTGACATCGTAGAGCAGGAACTCGAACTCCACGCCAAACCAACTTTGGTAGCGCTCGTGGAGCTGTGCGCAGAGCTTCTCTTTGTGCGCGTGGAGCACGTCGAGGCCGCGGTAGAGACGCGCCTCGTTGATGCGCGCAAAGGGGACGCCGAGCAGATCTTCGAGGGCGCTGTCGCCGTACCAGCGCTCGGCCACTTCGAGTTCGCTTTTTTGTCCGCAGAAGCGCGCGAGGGTGAGGATGCACGCGGTCAGCTCCCACGGCACCGCTTCTTCGCCGGGCTCGATGAGCTCGCGCAACAAGGTGTGCAGCCCCAGCCGGCGCCACAGCGAGAGCCCGAGATAGACTTGACCAAAGTCGCGCACCCGCTCCACCCGCAAGCCGCGCAAGTCCACCTGCGTCCACGGCGTCGGAGGGGCCTCTGGCGCCGCCGCCAGCAACTCGCCCAGCCGGCCCTGCACCGGCGCAGGCGCCCGGCCTTCGAGCAAATCAGCGACGTCCTCCCAGCCATGCCGAGTGCGACTCTCCAGCCCCGGCTCCTTGCCGAGCGTCGCCACCACTTGCTGCCGCGGCCCCTTGGCCGTGCGCACGGTCTTGACCAGGGTCCAATATTCATAGATCTCGCCCTGGAGGGTGCGGCGATTGCGGCGCAAGAACATGGCGCACAGGATGACCGCCACCAAACCGGCCTGACAATGGGGTCTTCTCCACTACACCGCCCCGCGGACTGCACCCCCTAGCAAAATAGCGCCTTCCCAGCCGCCACCCCCTCAAAAAACCCGGGTTTTCTCAGGCTACTGACGAACTTGGGCTAGTTCGGTCCTCGCTTCCGCTTCCCCAATCCAGGTCTCCGCCTGTTCGATTCGGGTTTCCGCCTCGTCCATCCGCACCTCCGCATCCTGGGTCCGCGCCTCCGCCTGTTCCGTCCGGACCTTGGCCTGCTCGGTTCGCACCTCCTCCCGTTCGGTCCGCTCTTCCGCTCTCTCGACCCGCGCCGCGGCCTGCGCAATCAGCGCTGCTGGACTCTCAGTGATCGGTGGGTCTTTGGATTTTTCGGGAGGTAAAATGGGTTCCGGTTCCATGTGCGTGCGGCTTCGTGCAAGTCGCCAAAGTTACCCGACGGCGGCGCCCCCGCTACGAGGGTGAACCTTTTAGAGAGCGGGTGAAATCCCTTACGCCGATTATTTCTCGGCCGAGATCAGGCCGGTGCGAATCGCATAGCGGACGAGCCCCGCGACGTCGTGGATGCCGAGTCGATCCATGAGTTGCAAGCGGTGCGACTCGGCGGTCTTGACGCTGATCCCGAGCAGGTGGGCGATTTCCTTGGTATTCCGGCCCGCGGCGATGAGTTGCAGGACTTCGCGTTGCCGCGCGGTGGGCTGTTCGCTGGGAGCTTCCGCTATTGCCGCGCGCTGGAGATAACTATCGACCACCGTCCGCGAGACCGGCGGGCTCAGGTAGGTCTGACCCTGCGCGACCGCTTTGATGGCCAGTCCCAGTTCCTCGGCGGCGGCGTCCTTGAGCAGGTAGCCGGCGGCACCGCAGCGCAGCGCGTGGAGGACGAACTCCTCGTTCGCATAACCGGAAAGGATGAGCACCTTCACGGTCGGGAAGTCCTTCACGATCCGCGGCAACGCTTCCAGCCCGCTCAGCTCGGCCATGGAGATGTCGAGGAGCACAAGATTCGGCGTCACCTTCTTCACCATTTCCAGCGCCTCGCGGCCATTGCCCGCTTCGCCCACGACTTTCACGCCGGGCAGCTTTTCGAGCAGCGCGCGGATGCCGGCGCGCACCAGCGCATGATCATCGACCAGGATGACGCGAAGTGGATTCATACGTCTAGGTAGCGACGTCCGGCTCAGGCGGCGCCAGCGGAAACCACGCCCGTATTTCGGTGCCACGATCGGGCGCGGAGCTGACCTCCAGCTCGCCACCCAGCAGCGAGGCCCTTTCGTTCATGCTCAGCAGGCCAATGCTGGCGCCGCCCGCCGCACGCTGCTGCATGGCGTCTTTGTCGAAGCCGCCGCCATCGTCCTGCACGACCAGCCACACGCGATTTGGCTCCGCCCGAAGCTCGACGGTCACCGTCGCGGCGCGGGCATGTCGGATGGCGTTCGTGATTGCTTCCTGCGCGACGCGAAAGCACGCCGTTCGAGTCAGCAGATCCATCTCCAGGTGGTCCACATTGGCGGTGAAAGTGACGCGCAACCCGGCGAGCTGCGCCTGCTGGTCCGCCAGCCAGCGCAGCGCCGGCACCAACCCCAGTTCGTCGAGCAGCGGCGGACGGAGATCGAGCGAAAGCTGTCGCACCTGCTGGAGCAGGCGATCCAGAATCTGAATGCTGTCCTCGACCCGGCCAGCGACGGCAGGCGGCACCTCGGGCGCGATGATTTTCAGGTTGAGCTTGGCCGCGGTGAGGGTCTGGCCGATCTCGTCGTGCAGCTCCCGCGCGAGATGACGGCGTTCCTCCTCCTGGATGTGGAGCAGATGGTGGGAGAGCGCCTGGAATAACTCGGCAAAGTGCTCGACCTGCCGCTCCGCCTGCTTCCGCTCGGAGATGTCCATGACAAAACTGCTGCCGGTATCCTTCCGAGCTTCGAGCAGCGCCGACCCAATCAACACAGAAATCCGGCTGCCATCCTTGCGGATGTATTCCTTCTCGAACGGGGCGGAAGTGCCGGTGGCAATCAGTTCGCCGATTGCCTTCTCGTCGACCCGGGCATATTCCAGCGGTGTGAGGTTATTCCAATTCAGAATTCCCTGGCGAAGATCCTCGCGAGTGTAGCCGACCATGTTGAGAAACAGGTCATTGGCATCGAGGATGTCGCCCTGAAGAGTCCAGAAAACGACGCCGATGATGTTCGAGTCCAGCAACCGGCGGAACTTGGCTTCGCTCGCGCGCAAGGTTTCCTCAGCCAACTGGCGCTCGGTGATGTCCTGAGTAGTGCCGAACATTCTTACCACGCGACCGCTCTCGTCGGTGTCCACGGATCCTTCGACATGTTGTAGCCGGACCTTCCCGTTTGGGAGGATCACGCGGTAATCGTAGACGGCTGCTGATCGCGAAGGGCCTGCTGAACCGCGTCATCAATCCGAGCACGGTCATCGGGATGCAGACCCTGCAGGTATGATGCATAGGTGACCGGGACTTCCTGCGGCTCCAATCCCATGAGCCGATACTTCTCGTCGGACCAAGTCAAGGTATCTGTGGGGATGTCCCATTCCCAACTGCCGATGTGCGCCAGGCGCTGCGCGTCGGCCAGTTGCGTTCCAATTTTTCGCAGTCGCTCCTCGGCGCGTTTGCGCTCGGTGATGTCTTGCACCAACGCCACGAAGTAATCGACCGAACCGTCCGCGCGGTGCAGGCATTTCACCGAAATCGTGGCGTCAATGACCTGGCCGTCCTTGCGAATAAACCGCTTGTCCATTGAATAACCGTCGATCTCCCCAGCCAGGACCCGGTTGAAATGAGCGACATCGGCGGCGAGATCGTTCGGATGGGTCAACTGCGCCCAAGTCATTCGTAACAACTCACTTCGTTCGTATCCCAAGATGCGGCAGATCTCGTCGTTGACCTCAATGCAGCCTTTGGTCGGTGAAGTGACCGCCATGCCGATCAGCCCAAGCTCGAAGTAGCTCCGGAAGCGTTCCTCGCTGGCCCGCAGCGCCTTCTCGGTATGCTCGCGCTCACGGAGGTTGGCCAGCAGCCGCTCCACCTCACTCTCCGCGCGATGTGGAGCCAGAAATTCCTGCGGCGGAATGTAGTAGGGATTCCGGCAAACCAGTCCATCAAAAAAGACCAGCGGGTGAACTCGAATCACATTCAGGATGACCTCGGGTGAAAAGCGCCGGCGATGGTATTGGCAGATGCCTACAATCGGATGACTGCGAACCAGATCATTCATCATTGCCTCAAACTCGATCAGTCTCTCCGTCCCGGGGTCGCCGTGCAGCGCCCAGGTCATCTCCGCCACGATTCGCAAGCCCGAGAAGCCGGCGGCCGTCGCCGCATCGGCCGCGTCCGCCCAAAAGCGAATCAACTTATCGGGCTCGAGGCGTCCTTCCTTGAGTGTCGTGTCCTGCCTTGTGGCGACGGTTAAACTCCCGGATTTGATCGCGGCATCGACATCAATCCCCTCCTCACGCAAGGCATCGACGACATCATCGGACGTATTATCATCGGCCACATAGACACACTTTTCGCCGCGCTCGATCCCAATCCGAATGGCGGGAATGGCGGCGGCGAACTGCTCTTCCTTGCTCTCGTAGATCAGCGCAAGATGCTCGCGCAGCCCAATCCGCCGGAGCACGTCAAGGTGTTCAGAAGAAGGTGAGCCTGGATTACTCATATCTCTTGCATCCCATCGCCCGTGTGTCGTTCACGAGTCGAGCCGGTTGTTCTTCATTTGGAGGAAGTGGGAAGCTCATCGTGCCGGGGTTATTTCACGCCTCCTGTGCCGTCGTCCCTCCCGAACAAAATCCGCGACACTGTGGCGTTGCTCCTATCTCCCTTTTTGGAGCCCTTGGTCAACAACTTTACCCTACACAGCTTTACCTACCGTCGCCGGGTCCGACCTTCGACGCTTGCTGTGACCCCGGCTTTACATCAAGAGTTGGAGCTGGAGCGCGCGGATCTCCGCGGACGATGCTTCGAGTTCCTGCACGCGTTCTGCTAATTTAGCGCGGCTTGCAAGCCCATCACGCGCAAGCCGACGAATCCTGATCTTCGGCGCCGCGCCCTTCCCGGCGCCGGGCCTAGGCTCGGGCGGGAGTGAAAGCGGACAGGGCAGCGTGAATTTCAGCAGTTTCCCGCTCAAGAGCGGCGAAGGTGCGGTCGGTGTGTTCATAATTCTCATCGTGCGCCTGCGTTTCGAGTTGCTGAGTGAGGTGGCGGGCGTCGTTCGCACCGAATGCTCCCAAGGAGCTGAGCAGCGCATGCGCGGAGCGGGCGAGGTCGGCGGCGTCGCGGCGCGAGACGGAGCCGCGGATGTCGTCGAGAAGGCGCGGCGTGTTTTCGTGGAAGAGCGCGATCATCTGCCGCATTAGCTCCACGTCGCCATCGAGCTGATCGAGGAGTTTTTCGCGGCTGAAAACCGGCAGTGCTTCGATGGATGAAACGCGGGCGGAAGCCGGCGGAGCAGCGGGCTCACGGTGCCCATTGGACGTGCCCGGCGGAAGCGCGGTTGCGGCGGCGTTTCGGTCTGCGGCAATTCGCTCCAACTGCCCGAACAGTTCGGCTTTTTGCAGTGGCTTGGTGATGTAATCGTCCACTCCGCCGGCCAGGCAGCGTTCGCGGTCGCCGACCATCGCGTGCGCAGTCACCGCGATGATCGGGGTGTGGCGGCCCAGGGGCGTCTCGAGTTCGCGAATGCGGCGCGTGGCCTCGAGGCCGTCCATCTCCGGCATTTGCACATCCATGAGGATGACGTCGAACACCTCAGCGCTGGCACACTCCAGAGCCTCGCGGCCATTGACCGCCTGGACGAGCGAGTGGCCGCGCTTCGTCAGGAGGCCTGTCGCAAGGGCGCGATTCACGACATTGTCTTCCGCGAGGAGGATTCGCAGCCCGGCGTGCTGGCGGGAAGCAGGTGCTGGCGCCTCGAAGGCACTGGAGATTTTTCCATCCGTCTCCGACACGGCGGACGCCCGTGCCACTCCGAAGCAGGCGGTGAAGTGGAACGTCGTCCCTTCGCCCACCGTGCTCTCGACCCCGATGCATCCGCCCATGTGGCGCACGATCTGCGAGGCAATCGCCAGCCCGAGGCCGGTACCGCCGTAGGTGCGCGTCGTCGAGCCGTCGGCTTGGGAGAAGGCTTCGAAAATGAGCGCCTGCTTCTCCGCCGGGATCCCGATGCCGCTGTCGGCCACGGAGAATCGCAGCGATTGCCCGCCTTCCATCGCAGACTCCACCGCCACGCGCAGCCTCACGCCGCCCTGCCGGGTGAACTTGATCGCGTTGTTGGCGAGATTGGCAATGATCTGCCGCAGCCGCATCGGGTCGCCGATCAGATGATCGGGCACGCTCGCGGGAATATCCGCGGTCAGCTCCAGGCCTTTTTGATCCGCGAGCATCCCGAGCGGCTTGAGCACCTCGCCGATGCACTCGCGCAAGCTGAAACCGATGGCTTCTAGATCCAGCTTGCCCGCCTCGATTTTGGAAAAATCGAGGATGTCGTTGACCACGACCAGCAGCGAGTCGGCCGAGCTTTTGACCATGCCGAGATAT
>JAXDQW010000112.1:0-98407 GCA_034667665.1 Chthoniobacter sp. | reverse complement strand
CCACGGAAGTTGCTCCAAAGTGGATTCACCCAGCGGGGGAACGGTGACGGCCCTTTCCAACGGCGGCATCCCTCACCACAGCAGACCTTTGCGCCCTGGGCGATGCTTTTCCATTCCCGCTCCTAGGCTAAAGGACGACACGCTCGCAATTCCCGCCGCCGGCGGTCCGCTTGTTGCTGGTTCCACGGTGGCCGCCGACTCAGACTCGAATCCCAGACACTTGGGGACGCTCGAGCCAGTCCGATTTCGGCGCCATCGGGTCACTGTCACATTGAACGCATGATTCTCGCTGAAGCCAAGGAAGCCAAATGACTGCTCATCATGCAATTCACCGATCGAGTGAGCGTCGAGGAAGTGCTGGACCTGTTGCGTGCGCAATTGTTCTGCGAGGCTATCGAGGCGCGACACGGACGCAGGAATCGGAGCGATGTTTTCCAGCCAGGCGCCGACTTCGTCGTAGTTGAGCTTTGCCCGGTTACACGCCAGCCCGCGATCGATATGAACGGCGCCCACTCGACCATCGGCTCCAACGGTCAGATCGATGATGACTGCCAGGCGATCACGGTCTTCAAGGAGAGATGTCAGATCGTTCGATACCTCCGCTGGAAAGAGCGGGAATGTCACCACCCCGGTGTAAACGGACGTGGTATTCTGCGCCGCATGCAGATCCATGGCGGAGCCTTTCGGGACTAGCGAATCGACATCCGCGATCCCAATCAAAAGGCGGATGTCGCCGTTTGGGAGTCGCTCCCGACTTCGATCTGGTCCAAATCGCGCGACTCTGCGTTGTCGATCGACGACCAGAGAAGCGAGCGGAGGTTTTGATGAGCGGCGCTCGTCGCAGCGTTTCCCGCCGAAGCGATCCTGACGAGGTCACTTGCGACTTCGGCCGGAAACTCCGGCGCAAAGCCGGCGTCGATCATGGCCTGGCGCGCGATGGTTGGCAGGTCGGGTGACGCAGGCGTGCTCATTGTGGGGAGCCCTTGGTAGCACGTCGTGAAACGAAACTCGCGCGATTTCGCGCTCTGCCGCCGGCGCCGAACGCGCGCAGCGTTGCGCGGCAATTCACCGTGGTCGAAGAATGACATCCAGTCGCTCCTTGTGATGCCCCGAGTCATTTTCCACGTCGATATGGACGCCTCCTTTGCGTCGGTGGAGCAGCGCGATCATCCGGAGTATCGCGGAAAGCCGTTGATGGTTGGCGCGCCGCCGGATCAACGCGGAGTGGTCTGCGCCGCGAGCTACGAGGCGCGCAAGTTCAAGGTGCGATCGGCCATGCCTTCACGCAAGGCAGCGAAGCTCTGTCCGCACGGTATCTTTGTGCGACCTCGCATGGAGACTTATCGCGCTGAGTCGCGGATCATCATGGAAATCCTGCGCGAGGTCAGCCCGGTCCTCGAAAAAATCTCGGTCGATGAGGCTTACCTCGATGTGAGCGCTGGCTTCGAGGATGCCGCGGATGAGGATGCGGCGCTCACGGCCGCAGTGCCGCTGGCCAGGGAGATCAAATTGCGGATCGCCACCGATCGGTCGCTGACCGCCAGTATTGGCGTCGGCGCGAACAAGTTCCTGGCGAAGCTCGGGAGCGACTACCAGAAACCCGACGGCCTCACGGTCATTGCCGCGCGCGACAAAGTCTCATTCCTGCGTCCGCTGCCGGTGAACTCCATTCACGGAGTCGGGCCGGTGACGGCGCAGACACTCAACGAGCGCGGGATTGTGACCATCGGCGATTTGCAGGACACGACCATAGACCTCGCGCCAATCGTCGGCTCGTTCGCTCCGGAGCTCAAAGAGCGGGCCTTCGGCAACGACGATCGGCCGGTGGACACGAGCGATGAGCGCAAAAGCATCAGCTCGGAAACGACCTTCCTCGAAGACACTGACGATCGCGCCACCCTGCGAGGAGCGCTGAAGGAATTGGCTGATGACGTCGCACAGACTCTCGCGAAGGATGCCATCGGAGCGCTCACCATCCAGGTCAAGGTCCGCTACAGCGACTTCACCACACTGACGCGCCAGCTTCGCCTCGAAGAACCAGTCACTTCTTCGCGAGAGCTCTACCGACTCGCCTGCTACCTCCTCGCGCGTGATCGGCTTGTCTCCGGGCCACTACGCCTCATCGGGATCGGCGCTTCGACGCTTGTCCCACCCACCGCTCGTCAGCAACTTCGGCTGGCGATCTAACTCCATGAGCAACCCATTCATCGAAGCGATCTTCGTTGCCACCGTTGCGGGCGAACCGATGAAGCGGGTCGCGGAAATCGACGCGCTCGCCGGTGTCGGCCTGCGGGGCGATCATTACGCGAGGGGTGAAGGCTACTACGCGCCGAGCGATGTATGTGAAGTGACGTTGATTGAAGGCGAGGTTTTCGACGTGATCCGAACCGTTCACGGCATCCACGTTCACAACGGCGAGCATCGCAGAAACATCGTCACGCGCGGCTTGTCGCTACGAGACTTTCCGGGCAAACGCCTTCGTGTTGGCGAGGTGCTTCTCGAATACGAACGCCCGCGGCCGCCGTGCGGCTATGTCGAGCGCCTTACCGAGAAAGGAATGACGCGCGCGTTGGGCGAGGGTGCTGGGATCTGCGCTCGCGTCGTGACCGGCGGCGTGTTGCGCGAAGGCGCCGAAATCCAGATTCTGGAAGCACCGAACGTGAAGCCGCAGAGGCGCCTCCCGTAAGCACCTCTACGTTCCACCGGTGACCGTGTAGCGCTGTGCGCGCAGATCTTCGGTGAGATCCTTCTCCATCTGCGCAGCGGTTTCGAAGGGCATGGGATTCAGATGTTCGTAGAGCTCAGGCAGCAAGCGAATGCCATATTTCTTCACCGTCCACGCCGACTTGTAGCCGTGCTTGTGATTTTCGAAGCGATGCTCCACCGGCAATCCCGTCATGCCGACATAGACACAAGGCTGTGACGGATCGCGCTTCCGATTAAGACGCAGGACTGACGGGTGCAGCGCGACCGCCTCATCCAGCCGATGTCGGCGTGTTTTAATTGATCTGATTCCGGACGTATTCGGGAACCGTGATTGTGGAAAACGGCGAGATCGCACGCATAGAGGGATCCGCCAAAAACCAGCGACCCCAAGCGGTCCAGTCATCATCGACTGGACTGCGATCCAGTTGTTCTCGGATCTGTTTCAGCGCCTGGCTTGGATCCTCGCTGAGTTGCTCAAACACCCCGCGATCATTCAGATGCTGGCCCGCAACCGCCTCAGCAAGCCGGGGCAGCCATTCGGGAAACGTGTTCTCTCCCATTACGAGATCCCAAACCCTTGCCGCTCCGTCATTCGAGGCTGTAACGATCCGTTTGCCGTCGGGGCTGAAATGGGCCGACGTCACCGTGTCGTCGTGCTTCAGCGGTTCGCTGAGAGGCCTGCCGCTTTCGGCATCCCAAACTCGAGCGGTGTCATCGTAAGACGCCGTAACAATTCGTTTGCCGTCGGGGCTGAATTCCGCGGAGAAAACATACCCATTGTGCCTCATTGGCTCCGTCAAAGGGTTGCCCGTTTCGGCGTTCCAAATAAGCGCGGTCTCGTCCAACGATGCCGTCACGATCCGTTTGCCGTCCGGGCTGAATTGGGCGGAAGACACCATGAAAGGGTGCCTCATCGCCTCAGTCAAAGGTTCGCCCGTCTGCGCGTCCCACAGTCGCGCCGTAAAATCCTCCGACGCGGTGACAATCCGTTTGCCGTCCGGACTGTACTGCGCTGACACAACATTCCCATCATGTTTCATGGGCCGAGTCGCAGGCTTTCCGGTTTCAGCATCCCAGACTCGCGCGGTCTTATTCTGCGATGCCGTCACGATCCGTCCGCCATCCGGGCTGAAGTGGGCTGCGTTGACTTTCTCGCCATGCATCATTGGTTCGCTCAAAGGATAGCCGGTTTTGGCATCCCACACCCGCGCAGAACCGTCGTCCGACGCCGTCACGATCCGTCTGCCGTCCCGGTCGAATTCGGCTGAGTTGACTTTCTCGGCATGGCTCATCGGCTCCGCCAGTGGCTGCCCCGTCTCCGCATTCCAAACTCGCACGGTCTTGTCCTCGGAGGCGGTCACCACGCATTTGCCGTCGGGGCTGAACTGGGCCGAGGAGATAGGCCCGTTGTGTTTCATCGGTCCAGTGACAGGCTTGTAAGTTTGACTATCCCAAACTCGCCCAGTGTTGTCGCTCGATGCAGTCACAATCCGTTTGCCGTCCGAGCTAAATCGCGCTGACACGACACGTCCGTCATGTTTCATGGGCTGGGTCAGAGCGTTACTGCTATCGGCGCTCCAAATCCCCACCGTCTTGTCCCACGAGGCCGTCACAATGCGTTTACCGTCTAAGCTGAATTGGTCGGAAAATACAAGAGCATGGTGCTTCATTGGTTCGCTTAACGGTTTGCCGGTTTTGGCATCCCAAAGCCGCGTGGTGTTGTCCCACGAGGCCGTCAAGAGCCGTTTATTGTCCGGGCTGAATTGAGTTGAGATGACAGGCCCATCATGTCGCATCTTGGCGATAACCTTGCCGGTTTCGCTATCCCAGACTTTGGCCGTGCTGTCCGACGCTGCCGTGGCGATCCATTTGCCATCCGGGCTGAATTGCGCTGACCAAACAAAATCACTGTGTTTCATCGGCTCCATCTGAGGTTTGCCGGTTTTCGAATCCCACACTCGCGCGGTATAGTCCCAGGAGGCGGTGACAATTAGATCGCCGCTTGGACTGAAGCGAGCTGAACACACACTCCCTTCATGCTTCAGTGGTCCGGCCAAAGCCGCACCATTTTCGGCATCCCAAACTTGCGCGGTCTGGTCCCACGATGCGGTCACGACTCGTTTGCTGTCCGGACTAAATTCCGCCCAAATAACAATGCCTGCATGTCTCATCGGTCCGGTTAAGGGCTTGCCCGTTTCAGCATCCCAGATTCGCGCTGTATTGTCCGCCGATGCCGTGACGATCCGTTTCCCATCTGGGCTGAACTGCGCGAGCATCACAAGAAGATCGTGCTTCATCGGTTCGGTTCGCGGCACACCGGTTTCGGAGTTCCAAACACGCGCGGTATTGTCCCGCGATGCGGTCACAATCCATTTCCCATCGGGGCTGAATCGCGGAAAATGAATGAGCCCATCATGGCTCATCGGCTCGGTCAATGGCCTGCCGGATTCTGCATCCCAAACACGCGCCACCTTTCCCGATGCTGTCACGATCCGTTTGCCGTCTGGGCTGAAGTCAGCTCCCCAGACAGGCTCATCAGACCTTAAGCGCAATGATGGCAGCGCGAATGCATGATACGTCAGGAGGGTCGTGAGCCGACAAAGCGCTGCACCATTCTGTGGGTTTGCGCGGAGGCTGCGGACAAGCTGAGCCAAGGCATCTGGCCCGCGGTCATCGTCAATTAAGCGAACGGCCTGAAGGAAATCTGATTGGCTTAAAGCGATCAGCGCGTTGCTTGTTTGTCTCTGCGCCTCAGTGCGTTGCTCGGCCTCGGCTGTCGCGCTGCGGTCGGCGCGAATTGCTTGCTGAAAAGCATAGATCGCAAGACTGGCTACCAGCGCGATGACCGCCACGGCGACGGCGGCGGCACGCATGACTCCTCGCCAATATGCGGCACGTTCACGGGCTTTCAACGCTGCTTCTTGCTCGGCAAACGAGGCGCGGCGTTGTTCCAGCGCGCGGAGATTCCCAGCCAATTGGCCCGCGCCTGCGAAGCGCTCCTGCGGATTGCCGGCGAAGCATTTTTCCAAGTCTTCGCGCAACAGCGGCTCGATGATTTGCTTTGTCCAATCGGTGGTCACCGGGCGCGTGAGATCGCCGGTGAGCAACTGAAACAACACGACTCCGAGCGCGTAGATATCCGAGCGGATTGAGGCGGGCTTTCCCGCAAAGAGCTCAGGGGCCATGTAGAGCTGCGTGCCACTTTGCGACGACGCAGATTCGATGATCGTTTGTGTGAAGCCGAGCCGGGTGACGCCCGCGAGCGCCTCTTCGGAAACGACGTGGCCGATGCCGAAATCTGTGAGGTGAACGTGGATACCCGCGTTGCCACTGCCGCCGACAAGGATGTTCGTCGGCTTTACGTCGCGATGAATCACCCCGCTGTCGTGTGCCGCCTGCAATGCATCCGCAGTCTGGGCGACGATTTCCAATCGCGCGGCCAGCGGGACCTTTTCGATCCCGCCCTGCGCCTCGCACCACGCAGGCAGATCGCTTCCGTCCACGTATTGCATCACGATGTAGAAGGGCGGCTCGTCGAAATACGTCGCCTCGACGCCGACGATGTTCGGATGCGCGCCGATGCGCTCCTTGAGCACGCGAAACAGGGTGACTTCGCGCTTGAGCGAGCGGACGCGATCCGCGCGGAAGCAGAATTTGAAGACATGGCGTGTCTTGAGGACTTTGTCGCGTCCGAGCCAGACTTCGCCGAAACCGCCCTCGCCGAGTTTCTTTTCCAACACCCAGCTCGTGCCCGGTACCGGCTGATCGACAGCAGGCCGCCAGCCGAGCACCGGCTCGGCGTCCGGAGACCGAAAACGTTGCGTCTTATCGCTTTCCCCGGGCGCATCGAGCGCCGCGATGCCGACTTCCCCGACCTCACAAACTTCAACCGGCTCTTCCACCCCCTTCATCTCGTAGTATCCGTGATTCAGCCACGACAGCTCGCCGAGGCGGTCGAGGTCGTGGCCGCGGAGGACCTGGCGCGCGTTGTCGAACGCGAATCGCGAGAGCAGAATCTGGTCGGCGCCGCCCAGGGACATGATGCGCGCGGTGGTGTCGATCTGGATTCCGAATAAATCGCGCTCGGTGTCGCTACGCTCGTGGACAAAGACTTCGCCGACGTGGATGCCAATGCGATCCATCACTGGATACCCCGTCTCGCAGGCCAGGTCGCGCACTCCACGCTGGACGAGCAGGGCGAAGTGCGCGGAATCGCTCGGCTTGGCGAACACGCAGAAAAACGAATCGCCCGCGGTGTTGATCTCCTCGGCTTCGGGAAAGCGCGCGAGGGTTTCGCGAATGAGGGCGTGATGACGTTCGATCAGCGCGATGGCGGCTCGATCGCCGAGAACCTGTTTGAGACGGGTGGAGTCGACGATGTCGGTAAAGAGCATCGTGAGGAGCGCGATCCGGTGTTTGCGCTGGAACTCGTCAACGCGCTGCCGCTTGTCATCGAGCAATTCGGCAATCATGGAGAGCCGCGATTATCTTGACGGGTACCCTATCTACAAGCTGCAACGAGTTGGCTCACAGCGAATGTGCGGGTTCGACTCGACCAAGGAAGTGCTGCCAGTCGCGGACGCCATGATGGTTGCGGATGAACGCGGAGGTGGGCAGGGCCCGAGGCGCGCTTGGCCGCGCGAGCCCGATGACGACGCAATACACCCGCCCGAGCGCAGAATGCCCCAAGGCTGCCCTCCAACGCGTCAGACAGTGAATGGGCTCCGCCAGCCGCTTCTCCGTGAAGACAGCCGCCTCGTGGGCAATGTCGGTTTGCCTTCGCGCGGGTGTTGCCAAAATACGCGGCCTGCTCGTCGAGCCGGTCGCGGTACGTCGCCTCCGCCTCGGGCGTGTCCACGAAATACAACCGGGCCCACGATCTCGCGCGCCTCGTCGCCCGTGATGCCGTGAAGGCTGTCGCCATCGTTCCATCTGTCGGCCTTCCATTGACAGTCGTCCACGCGCTGCCAGGGCTTCGCCGCGGGTGCCTTCTTTGGGGCGGCAGGCGCCGGTTCCTCGGACTACTCTTCTGCCTCGGGGGGCGGCGAAGAACGATGCTGGCCGATTGATTGCGGAGCCCTAATGGGGCGTCGCAGAAATTGATTCCGGGGCGCTCTTGGCGTCGCATTCGTTCACCACGCTTTCTTGGGCTTCTCCAACAAATTCCTTCAACGCTTTTACTGCTCGGGCGGTCACCTATTGCAAATGCGAACCATCATGCTTGCCGTAGCGATTCTGGCGTTAAATGCTGCCGCCAATGACGGCCTGGCCCGCTGGGCATCGAACACCCAGCCCGGAGATGCGCCAAAAAACCACGTGGAACAAATCGCCGGCGCCGGAGGGGAAAATCACACGTACAAGGTGGTGCATGGGGGCACGATGGACGGCACAAACAGCCGGTCGCCGATGGGCACCGGGATGAACCGGGAAGGGGCCATCGAGCAGAGCTGGCAGTCGAATCGCGTCGTGCGGATGGAGAATGTGGGCCAGACCGACGTGGTTGATCCCTGGCTCTTCAACGGGCGGAACAACTTCCGCAACATCAAGGAGATCGTGGCCTCGCTGGTCACCCCCGGGATGAGTGACGGGGAGAAAGCACGAGCCCTCTGGTACCAGCAGATCCAGCAGCGGTACCACTCCTCGGCCGGCGGCGAAGATCTCGGCGATCCGGTGAAGGTGTTTAACATCTACGGCCTCAACCCGTGCGGGAAGGACGCCATGATGATGGGCGGCCTGTGGAAGCAGGTGGGACTGAAGGGGGCCCCGGTCCGGCTGGTGGGCCACGCCATTGCGCAGGTCAGTTACGACGGCGAATGGCACGTGATGGATGGCGACCTGGGCATGATCTATCTGCTGCGGGACAACGAGACGCTGGCGAGCGACCGGCAATTGGCCCGCGACCATGACCTGGTGAAGCGGACGCACACGATGGGCATCCTGGTAGACGACAGCCGCATGCGGGACGAGGGCGCCGCGGCGATGTTTGTGAGCGAAGAGCCGATCCAGGGAAGCCGGGCGTGCAAGGCGGACACGACCATGCGGATGACTCTGCGCCCCGGCGAGGCGCTCGTCTGGCGGTGGGGCACTTGAAGCCGGCCAAGTACATGGCGCCCAGCCAATTCGTCTACCCGGACAACATCTGCAACGGCCTGTGGGAATACCGGCCGGACTTCGGCGGCGAGGTGTGGAAGAAAGGCGCGATGAAGGTTGAGAACGTCGACTCGGGTCCCGAGGGTCTGGCGGCGGAAAACGGCAAGACGGGCACGGTCGTGTGGAAGATCACCAGCCCCTACGCCTTCGTCGGCGGGCATCTCGAAACGGAAGCCAGCGGGGCGAGGTTTGCCGTTTCGTCCGACGGCACAAAATGGACGGACATCGCGGGCGGCAACTTCGACCAGTTCTTTCCGCTGGAAGGCAATCCTTATTACCAGTACCAACTGCGTTGCGAACTGCCGGCAGGAGCCAAATTGAAGCGACTGGCGGTCATCAATGACCTGCAGATGGCGCTGCTCGCACTGCCCGAGATGACGGTCGGAGAGAACCGCTTCACCTACACCGACAAGTCGTCTGACGAGCGGAAGGTGCGGATCACCCACGAGTGCGTGGAGCGATCCACCAGCAAGCCGCCGGAGGCCCCGGAGGCGGTCTATCCGCCGGATGGCGGCCAGGCCGAGGGCACGGACTTCGCTTTCCGCTGGAGCGTGCCGAAGGACCCCGACGGCGATAAGATCAACGACTACCGCTTCATGCTCGCCAACCGGCAGGATATGCGGTGGCCTCTGTCGACGAACTTCGACAAACTGATTTCGCGGACGGCGGAGAAGGGCAAAGCGCAATACGTCTTGCCCAGCACCGGCCTGCTGACCGGCGGCAAAACTTATTACTGGCGCGTGCAAGCCAAAGACGAAAAGGGCGTTTGGGGCCCGTGGAGCAAGACCTTCAACTTCACGCCGCAGGCTCCGAATTACCCGGTGGAGGTTGCCCTCAGCCACGACAGGGACAAAGGAATCGGCATGCTGAAGTGGAACGCCAACCCGGTCGGCCAGAAGCCAGTGAAGTACCGCGTGTATGGCAGCGACGAGAAAGGCTTTTCGGTGAGCGACGTGCCCTACAAAGTCAGCATCGGGACATCGAAGGAGTTGAAGCCTGAGTTCCCGGCGAACTTCATTGCCGAGACCACGGCTACCGAGCTGGCGGTGATGGGCGATGGCATCGAGTCGCCCAACGCCAACCAAACATACTATCGCGTGGTGGCCGTGGACGCACCAGGCAAGCGGAGCGGGCCTTCCGACTACGCCACGGCCCCGCGGCCGACGGTTTATGGGAACGCATGCCAAAGTCGGCACGGAGTACCGTGGCCAACTTCAGGCCAACCGCTCTTTGGGCGACCTGCGGCTGCGGATTGTCAACGGCAAGGAGACGGCCAACTTCTGGGACATCGAAAAGCCCAAGTTCGCCATCGAGCAAGGGCCGGCTTGGCTGAAGATCGATCCGGCCACAGCCATGCTTTCCGGCACGCCCGACGCCGCCGGGAAGGTCGATGTCGCGGTCACCGTAACGATCGACCAGGAAGTGCGAAAGCTGGACGACGGCACACTCGGCTGGGGCAACGAGAAGGTGACCTTAATCTCGACGGAGCGGGTGGGCAGCGCCACGCGGAGGTATTCCATTGAGGTAAGCCGCTAAATCACCGTGCGCGAGAGAATCAAATTGAAAGGAGAAAAAAACAATGCGTCACACGATCTTGGGTGCAATCAGTTTTATTCTGCTTCTGGCATGGACGGGCACTGCCTGGCCCCAAGACAAGAAAGCCAGGCAAGCCAACCCAATCCCCACGCCCACGAAGAAGATCATCTACAAAAAGATCGGCGACAAAGAGTTGCTGCTGCATGTTTTCGAGCCGGCAGGCCACAAGGCGTCGGACCAACTTCCCGCCATCGTCCTCTTTCACGGCGGTGGCTGGAGTATTGGCGACTCCTCCGACCTCTATCCGCAATGTGCTTACCTGGCCCGGCGGGGGATGTGGGCGGCGAGCGGACAATACCGGCTAAAGCCCGCAGACGCCCAGAGGATCGCCGACTGCGTCGAAGATGCAAAGGCCGCCGTTCGCTATATGCGAGAACATGCCGAGGAATTGGGCATAGACCCGCAGCGCATCGCCGCGGGGGGCGGCTCGTCCGGCGGACATATTGCTGCTGGGGCCGCCCTCCTTCCAGAAACAGACGCCAAAGGCAAGCCGGTCGAGGCTAAACCCGATCCCCTCGGCAAACCCAACCTCCTCGTTCTCTTTAATCCCGCCCTCGGCGGCAACTACCTCAATTTCGACTACTTTACCAAGGAGACGCCGCCGTCCATCCTGTTCTACGGGACAAAGGACTGGATGGTGAAATTAGGCCCAGAGTGTTTGGCCCAGGCGAAAAAAGTCGGTTTTTCGGTGGAGGTGTACACGGCCGAGGGCCAATCCCACGGCTTCTTTAAATTGCCACCCTGGTTCGACCGCACCATGTACCAGGTCGATCGCTTCCTAGCCAAGAACGGCTACCTGAAGGGCGATCCCACGATCAAACTGCCCGATGGGACCCATTTGGAGGAATTGAAGTAACAGGCTGGATCGGTCAGAACTGAACAGAAGGCTCATAGACCCTTGCAAAGGAGAATTACCATGTTGCGTCGATTCGTTTTCACCATCTTCGTGCTGCTGGCTTGTGCCTTCCACCTGTACGCTATCGATGGGCGAGGCACCATCAAAAAAGTGGATGCCGATAATGGCACGATAGTCGTCGCTTTTACGAGCGGCCAGGTTCAAACTTTGAAGGTCGCCAAGGATGCCAGGTTCGCTGGCCTGGACGACAAGGACATGGCCGACGGTCTCAAGGCCAAAGAGCTGAAGGAAGGCGCTGCGGTAACCGTTATGATGGACCCCGACGGCAGGGAGTTGGTGCTCAAAGTCTTGTACCTTGGCGATAGGCCTAAAGGGGGCAAGCCCAAGATCACCGACCAACCCAAGACCGGTTTCAAGCCGCTCGATGAGATGACGGCCCAGGACAAGTACAAGGGCGAGGACGGCGGCCTCTATGGCAGCGGCAAGAACGAGCCATCGGGGACCCATGCGGAGGCCGCCAAGAAAGAGACGGCCAAGATCGTCCTCTTGGACGTGGACGGCAAACCATCCAAGGACGGCAAGATCGTTCTGATTTCCATTAGTATGTCCAACGCGACGGCAGAGTTTTCCACCTTCAAGCCGATGGCCGATAAGGATCCGCAGAAATCGCCATTGCTGACCATTGTGGACTGCGCCATAAGCGGCCAGGCCATGGCCGAGTGGTCTCGTCCCGATGCCCGGCCCTGGTCGATGGCCGAGGATCGTCTGCGGGCAGCCGGGGTAACACCTAAGCAGGTCCAAATCGCCTGGATCAAGCTCGCCAACGTCCGGCCAACAGGCGAATTAACGTACCACGGCAAGAGGCTGCAAAAGGACACGGTCGCCGTCCTGAACAACGCCAAGCAACGTTATCCCAACCTTCGGATTGCCTACCTCGGCAGCCGAATTTACGGCGGCTGGGCCGTTAATGATCTGAACCCGGAGCCTTACGCCTATGAGGGAGCCTTTGCCTGTCGCTGGCTGATCCAAGACCAGATCAAGGGCAATCCCGATCTTAACTACGATTCGAGCCGCGGCGCAGTCAAGTCGCCGCTGCTGCTCTGGGGACCCTATTTTTGGGCCGACGGTTTGACACCGCGCAAGAGCGATGGCCTCATCTGGGAGAAAAAGGATCTGGGAAATGACGGCACCCATCCCAGCGGAAGCGGCTGCCGGAAAGTGGCCGGCATGCTTTTGAAGTTCTTCGAGACCGATAGCAACGCCAGGACCTGGTTCGTCAAGAAGTAAAGTAAGACACCCACAGTTTGAACCACTCGACAACGCCATGGGAGCCAACCGTGAAGACAATCACGATTCACAGCCTGCAAGCCATAATCCCGATGATGCTCTTGTCGGGCATTGTTCTTTCGGCCGAACCGGCAGGCAATAATGCCCTTCCTCCGGGCACCGAAGGCGTGCCGGGACGCCCCGGCTCACGGTTCGGAGTAGTAATGACACACGCAAAGAACATTGATTACACCCCAGACCTGACTTCCGACACGTACTGGGATACCCATCATATCTGTGCTGTCCGCGTTACAAATCTCGAAAGGGACCAAGAGAGAAAAGAGCAGATCAGCTATCGGGTGGTCAGGCAAATCTCCGAAGGACCGATGGAGACCGCGAGGACTGTAAGCCTCTCCGAGCTTTGGTTCGGACCAGGGGATATCGATCCACCTCGCGCTTCAGTCAATGATTCCTTGATTCTCTATTACGCTAAACAAGGACCTACGCCAGTCGTCACGACTATCATCTTCGGTGCGATTGAGGACTTTCCCCGCGTGAAGGCCCTGGTTCAGATTGCCAGGTTCCGAGCCAACGAGGGAGGAATGCAGGCTTTAAGTGAGGGGATTTTCTCGAAAGAAGCGGTTGTAGCTGTTTATTCCTTGAAGCGGTTGCTGAGCCGACCGCGTTTCGAAGCAGATGCCGATTACATCTCTCGACTCAAGACCCTGCGAGCCAACGAACGGGGAGAGGCGCAAGTGCGGACCCTGGCCAGCCGTCTCGTCGATCATTTGGAAGGCCGGGATCCCAATTCCGAACAAGATTACGTCTGGCTTGAAGCAGCCTTTGCCGAAACGCGAGAACCCGATTGGATGTTATTAAGACCATTTGTGGATCGGCTGTTGGAGTTTAGAGCCAAACGAGCAGAAAGTGTGGCCTATCTCACTTCGCTGGTCAAAAACCAGGAGAAGGCAGAGAGCATCCGCATTGCAGCCTACGGCTCGTTCGATGACCCGAGGTTATTTAATTTCAACGTGCCGGACGCTGAATCTGAACTCGTTTTCGCGACGTGCATTGGCATGCTCAAAGATAATCAAACACTCATCAGGGGAGCAGGAGCAGCACTGCTGCACAACCTCAGTGTTCAAATTGGTCTGCCGGCCAAACAAGGTTACGTGCAGCGTGCCAAAGCAAGCATTGAGGCAGCCGTTGCAACTGAAAGCGATGAAGTGGTGCGGTCACAGTTGCAGAACTATTTGAAATTATTCTCTCAATGAAGCGCGGGCGGGGGTCACCGTACCCTGCACGATGCCATAGGAGCCAACCATGAAGACAATCACGATTCACAGCCTGCAAGCCATACTCCCGATGATGCTCTTGTCGGGCATCCTGCTTTCGGCCGAGCCGGAAAACAAGAACAATGCCCTTCCTCCGGGCGCCCAAGGCGCGCCGAGACGCCCCGCTTCATGGTACGGTCCTCCGCCGACCAAGAAGATCGTTTACAAGAAGATCGGCGAGCGAGAACTGTCGCTGCACGTCTTCGAGCCCGCCGGGCAGGTGCCGACGGACAAACGCCCCGCGATCGTTTTCTTCCACGGAGGCGCATGGGCAATCGGCGATCCCAATCAGTTCTACTACCAGTGCGATTATCTGGCAAAGCGGGGCATGTGGGCGGCGAGCGCCGATTATCGACTGACGTCTCCGGGCGCGGGCGTGAAGATCGCGGACATTGTCCTCGATGCCAAAGACGCCGTCCGCTACGTCCGCAGCCACGCCGAGGAATTGGGCATTGATCCGAACCGCATCGCCGCCGCCGGCGGTTCCGCGGGCGGTCATCTTGCCGCCGCCACGGCGGTGGTGCCCGAAGAGAATCCGCCGGGCACCGTGTCGGGCAAGGCGAACCTGCTGGTGCTCTTCAATCCCGCGCTGTTCTACCCATCGGCCGGGAAAACAGTGACGTTGGAACAGTTCACGAAGGACACCCCGCCCGCCATCCTTTTCTACGGCACCAAGGACGACATGCTGCAATACGGCAAGGACTGCCTGGCACAGGCCCAGCGGTTGGGCTTCACCCTGCAGCTCTTTACGGCCAAGGACGCGGGCCACAGTTTCTTCAACGACCAGCCCTGGCGGGATCGCACGCTTTACGAGTCCGACCGGTTCCTGGCTCGGCACGGCTACCTCCAGGGCCCTCCGGCTGTGGAGCCGCGCCCCGGCAAATGGCAGCTTGACGAGATCAAGGAATGACGATGAAGACCCGTTGCCACGGTTTGGCAATTGTAGTGCTGTGCGTTCTTGTGACCGCCCGAGCAGGAATCTGTGAGGATCGAGGTGCGGTTGCCTTGCCGCCGGACGTCAAGGCGGTGTGGGAACTGGACAAAGCGTTTCGGGAGAAGACTCCGACGCGCGAACGGATCTGTATCAACGGGCTGTGGCGCTGGCAGCCGGCGCGAAATGCCAAGGGGCTGGTGACGGCCGACAACCCGCTCACCGGCGACATCTCTGTTCCCAACGACCAGTGGGGTTACTTCAAGGTCCCGGGAAACTTTGCCGATTCGATGCAGACGAGGGTATTTACCCACCCTAGTTGGAGCAGCGAGCCGCTGAAGCCTTTGAGCGCTGCGTGGTACGAACGGGAGATTACGGTTCCCCAGGAGTGGGCTGGCCGTCGCATCTCGATCGCTGTCGAGTACCTCAATTCCCTGGCCACGCTCTACATCGACGGAAAAAAGGCCGGCAAGATTCCGTATCCCGGAGGCGAGGTGGATATCACCGCCTGCTGCCGTCCGGGCCAGCGGCATGTCCTTTCCGCGCTGGTCTTCGCCGAGCCTATGGCTGGGGTCATGCTCGATTACTCCGACTCGGCTGCGCCCAAAGACGTCGCCAGGAAAGCGGGCCCCGGCGGGCGAAATGCAGACAGGAATGCGGTGCTGTCGAACCGTGGTCTTTGTGGCGACGTCTACCTCACCGGCACGCCCGTCGGCGCTCGGATCACTGACGTGAAAATCGGCACCTCCTTCCGCAACGGCGAGATCACCATCGATACCGCGCTTCAAGGCCTGCAAACCGATGGGCGTTATACGCTGCGCGCCCGGATCCTGGACCATGGCAAGACGGTCGAGCAGTTCACCGGCAAGCCCTTCGCCGGGGCCGACCTGAAAGAGGGCCGCATGGCGATCGTGGAAAAGTGGAAGGCCGACAAGCTGTGGGACATCCATACGCCCCAGAACACATACCACCTGGAATGTTCGCTCGTGGACGCGGGCGGCAAGGATCTGGATGTCGCCCTTCCCGAGCGCTTCGGCTACCGCGAGATGTGGATCGAAGGCCGCGACTTCTACCTCAATGGATCGCGCATCTTCCTCGCGGCCTACAACCTATCCAGCGCGTTGGGCGGAGATGAAGGTGGAGCGGCATGGGCCAATTATGTTGCCGCCAGGGAGACTATGGAACGGATGAAAAGTATCGGCATCAATTTTGTCTTTACCGCCAATTTCAACAATCTGCCTGGCGCCGTCATATCGCCTGCGGAAGTCCTCCGCGCCGCGGACGACGTGGGCATGCTGATCGCGTTCACCCAGCCGCACATGGGTGGCTACGACACCGATTGGGCGAAGCCTGCCGAAGGGGATCGGCAAAGCGATTACGCACGTCACGCGGCGTTTTACGTGCACATGGCCGGGAACCATCCGGCGGTCGTGTTTTACAGCATGAACCACAATGCCGGTGGCTACCCCGAGCGCTTCAACGGAGACATGGAGCCGGACATCATCGATGGGAAGTATCAGCCGGCGAGGGTCACGGAATCGGTGACCAGGATGCTTCGCGCCCAGAAGATCGTCAGTCATCTGGATCCCACCCGCATCATCTACCATCACGCGTCGGGCAACCTTGATCCCGCCCTCGGTTCGATGCACACCAGCAATTTCTACACGAACATGACGCCCATCCAGGAGCTCAGTGATTGGTTCCAGCACTGGGCCGCCGAAGGCGTGAAGCCGGTGTTCCTCAATGAGTACGGTTCGCCCTATCCCTGGGACTGGACGATGTACCGCGGGTGGTACAAGGGCGTCCGAACCTTTGGCAGTGCCTTGGTGCCATGGGAGTTCTGTCTGGCCGAGTGGGATTCGCAGTTCGTGGGTGATCGCGCGTTCCAGCTCAGCGACAACGAAAAAACCAACCTGCGTTGGGAGGCCGCGCAGTTCCAGAAGAAGGACGTGATCGGCTGGCATCATTGGGACTATCCCTTCGTCCCGTGGTCCCAAAAGCTGGACGGGAAGCTCGAGGTCCTGGGCATGTATTTCACCGACAATTTCCGGGCGTACCGCTCCTTGGGCGTGTCGGTCATGCCGGCGGCCACGTACAATACGATCTGGAGGTTGAAGGACGGTGTCGACTTCTCCCCCAGGCCTGCGAAAGTGGATTGGGAGAATCTGCAACGACCGGGGTTCAGCCCGGACCGCATCGGCACGACAAGAGAGGGATCATTCTTCTATAGCATCTGTCAGCGTTCCGACTGGATCGAAAGCCCGGCCGCCGTGGCGGTGAAGCGCGTTAACATGCCGCTGCTGGCCTATATCGGCGGCAAGGCCGCGCAGGTCACCAGCAAGGAACACATTTTCATGGCCGGCGAACCCGTGGAGAAACAACTTATCGTCATCAACAATTCGCGCGAGCCCGTCTCCGGCGAATGCCGTTGGTCCTGCGCTCTGCCCCAGGTCATCACCGGCAGCAAGACGGTGAGCCTACAGACCGGCAATCAGGAGCGTATTCCGTTGCGCTTTGACCTTCCCGCGGGCACCCCGCCGGGCGGCTATGCCGTGTCCTCGTTGGTCACATTTAGCACCGGCGAAACGCAAACCGACACCTTCCCCATCCAGGTCCTGGCCGCGCCGCAAGCCGCCGAGACCAGCGGGAAAATCGCCCTTTTCGACCCGAAGGGCGAAACCGGCGCCTGGCTCAAAGAGGCGGGCATCACCTGCCAGATGGTTGATGCCCGCGCCGACCTGTCGTCGTACGACACGCTCATCGTCGGCAAGGCGGCGCTGACGCTCGACGGGCCGGCGCCGGAGATCACGCGCGTCCGCGACGGGTCGAAAGTCATCATCTTCGAACAGACTTCCGAGGTGTTGGAAAAACGCTTCGGTTTCCGCGTCGTCGAATATGGATTGCGGAACGTTTTTCCACGCCTCCCGGACCATCCCTTGCTGGCCGGATTGACGACGGACCATCTGCGCGACTGGCGGGGCTCGGCGACGATCGTGCCTGGGCAGTTGGAGCTGGAATTCAGCAGGAAGTTCTTCTCCCCAGCGACGACGTGGTGCGACATCTCCGTCCCGAAAATCTGGCGCGCCGGGTGCCGTGGCAACGTGGCTTCCGTGCTGATTGAAAAGCCGGCGTGCGGCGACTTTTTGCCCATCGTCGATGGCGGCTTCAGCCTGCAGTACAGCCCGCTCATGGAATACCATGAGGGCAAAGGCCTCGTGATCTTCTGCCAGATGGATGTCACCGGACGCGAAACGCGGCGCCGGTGCGGAGCATTGCGACATCGAGGACGTCGAAATTGCGGCACCGCTTGGCGACGACGACGAGTTGCTCGCCGTGAACGATGCACTGGATCGGCTGGCCGCATGCGATCCACGCAAGGCGGACCTTGTGAAGCTGCGCTATTTCGCCGGGCTTTCTTTTGACGAAGCCGCTGAGGTGCTCGGCATCTCCGTGCGGACCGCCGCCCGCGACTGGGACTTCGCGCGCGCCTGGCTGCATCGCGAGATCGGCCTCGATTGATTCATTGTGCAAAAAATCTCTGCGCCCGATGGCATAAATCAACTCGCCTAATCGCGTGTCGCCGCATCCGGCGGGAATAACCGGGCGACCCGCAAAGAGAATTGCGCTCATCTGGCGAGGAGCGAAGCCATCGAGGCGGAGCGGAGCGTGTTCGATCGACACCCGCGGCGACATCTAATAGCTCGGCGTTCTTTTGTCCGAGCTGCTCACCGGTCGGACGCCTTTCGATCCCGAAGAGCTGATGCAGCAGGTCAGGAGAATCCGGTGCGCCATCCGCTGTCCGATTCGCGGTGCCGGTTTTTTCGAGGTCATCAGAACTTTCTTCAATCTGAATGGCAGGTTCGCAGACGGATTCTCGCATGTAGGTAGTGACGGGACGCATATCTGCATCAGTAGACCCCAAGGCCTGGACGTAGAAGTGCAGCCTGCAGCCAAAGAAAGAAAAACTATGAAACTGCACAATCGCATTAGCGTATCGGTAACAAGCGCAACGCTTTATTTGCGCTCACCGCTTCAGACAGCCTGGCACAAGATGTCTGCGGCACGGCCGCAGTCAGCCAACCAGACGAATTCTCCCGGAGTTTCTGAATCCGTTCCAGCGGCTGGGGTGAACCTGGCGACCTGCTCGCCTGACGGGGAGTATTTCGTGTCTGTAACTCCGAGCGGTCACGTCAAATATGGGCGCACAATCGATGGGAAGATTCTGCGAACATGGTGCCAGTGTTATCCCAAGGCGGTGGTGTTTTCACCAGACGGACGTCTGCTGGCCGCGGCCGGCAGCTCGAGCGGTTGCCCGGCGACGATCAAAGTTTGGCGGGTCGAGGACGGCGCGTTGCTCTGCAAGATTCAGACGGAGACGGGCAGCAATCCTCGCTTGAGCTTTTCTGCCGACGGTGCGTGGCTCGCCAGCACCGGCGCAGGATTGCAAATCAATCTCTGGCAGTTGCCGGAAGGAACGCCGAAGTGGTCGGCGCCGCTAGCGCAGAACGTTTCTGATATGAGCTTCGCGAGCCGAGATCAGTCCGTGGTGGTGATCTTTGCCGACGGCAGCAGCAAGGGCTTTCCAGTGAAGTGAACGTCCACCCGCCAGCCGCGATGAAGAGTCTCACGCAAGGCCGCGCCAGGCGCAAAGCTACAAGTTTTCAGCCGATTCTGACCTAGTGCTAAGTCTTGGTTCCGTTTCCGTCCGAAGGGCTTTCTCGTTGCGCCTTTGCGCCTTTGCGTCAGAAATCCTATTTCCGTTTTCGGGATAATTCTTCCCGCGCGGTGATGCGAATCATCGTATCGGCACGATAACAAGTAAAAGACGAGCCTTCCCATCCACACGCCACCCAACATTCGACTTCAGGAGATTTTCGAGCACGCCGCGGCGTTGCCCCCTGCCGGGCGTGCTGCCTGGCTCGATGTGGCGTGCGTGGGTCAGCCGGAGCTACGTGCGGAAGTCGAGGGGCTCCTGCGCTCGCACGAGGCGGGCGGCTTTATGAAACGAGTGCCGCGGTGGGCACTTGCTACCCAGGCCGGTGGGCCTGGGCCAGACATCGAGGCGGAACTCGCGCGGTTCAAGCCGGAGGAAGCCGGCGAGCGCATCGGCTCCTACAAGTTGATGGAAAAAATCGGAGTGGGCGGTTTCGGGACGGTGTGGGTGGCAGAGCAGGAGCGGCCGGTGCGGCGCCGTGTGGCGCTGAAGATCATCAAGCTCGGCATGGACACGAAGGAAGTCATCGCCCGTTTTGAGCAGGAGCGGCAGGCGCTGGCGATGATGGACCATCCGCATATCGCTAAAGTCTTCGATGCTGGAGCCACACAGTGGGGCAGGCCCTTCTTTGTCATGGAACTGGTGCGGGGCATCAAGATCACTGACTACTGCGACCAGGCGAACCTGCCGACTGCCGATCGGCTCGCACTCTTCATCCAGGTCTGCAATGCGGTGCAGCATGCCCATCAAAAAGGCATCATCCACCGCGACCTTAAACCCTCAAACATCCTCGTCACCCTCCACGACGGCGTGCCCGTGCCGAAGGTCATCGACTTCGGGGTGGCGAAAGCGACGCAGCAGCAGCGGCTCACCGAACTGACGATCTACACCCAATTCCAGCAGATGGTGGGAACTCCGCTCTACATGTCGCCCGAACAGGCGGAAGTGAGCGGCCTTGATGTGGACACGCGCAGCGACATCTACAGCCTCGGCGTCCTGCTCTACGAACTGCTCGTCGGGCGCACGCCGTTTGATCCGGAGACGCTGATGCGTGCGGGCCTGGATGAAATACGGCGGGTGATCCGCGAGGAGGAGCCGCCGAAGCCCTCGACCGCTTTGCAAACGATGGCCGCGGACGCTCGCGCAAGCGTGGCGCAGCATCGGCAATCGGACGGCGCGAAGATGGCGAGGTTGTTGAGCGGCGAGCTCGACTGGATCGTGATGAAGGCCCTTGAAAAAGACCGCTCCCGCCGTTACGAGACGGCGAACGGTTTCGCACAAGATATCCGGCGGTATCTGGCGAACGAACCCGTGACCGCGGGGGCGCCGAGTATGGCGTATCTCTTTCGCAAGTTCGCGAGGCGCCACCAGATGGCCTTGGGTTTGGCGGCGCTCATCGCCGTGGTTCTCGTGGCGGCGACGGGGATCAGCTTGTGGCAGGCGAAACTCGCCATCACGGCGAAGAAGGAAACCGCCGACGCACTTGGCAGAGTCGAGGAAAAGAAAGCGGAAGTGGATCGCAAGAGTGCCGAGCAGAGCGCGATGATTGCCGAGGCGGCCCGCTCCGACCGGGCCGTCGCGGAGGAAAGGCTGCTAGCCGGCAAGGAAAGCGAAGCCTTCGCCCATCTGGCGCGGGCGTGTGAATACGATCCTCTTTCCACCCTGGCTGCGGAGAAGGCCGCCGCGGCGCTCAATACCTGGCAGCACCCTTTGCCGGCAGCGATCCTCGCGGGACATGCAGGCTGGTTGAGAAGCGCGCAGTTCAGCCCGGACGGCGCGGGCATTGTCACCGTGTCAGACGACAAGGCGACGCTGTGGGACGCGACCACGGGCAAGGGCCTCGCCACGCTCTCCGGGCATGAGGATCGCGTGAGGAGCGCGCAGTTCAGCCCGGACGGCCTGCGCATCGTCACCGCGTCAGACGACAAGACCGCGCGGTTGTGGGACGGAGCCACGGGCAAGAGCCTCGCCACGCTGTCGGGGCACCAGGATGCCGTGACCAGCGCGCAGTTCAGCCCGGACGGCGCGCGTGTCGTCACTGAGACGTTCGGCAAGCCCGCGCGGATGTGGGACGCGGCGACGGGCAAAAGCCTTGCCACGCTCGCAGGGCATGGCGTGCAGTTTAGCTCGGACGGTTTGCGCATCGTCACCGTAACAGAGAACTACTGGACCGCGCGGATATGGGACGCGGCGACCGGCAAAAGCATTGCCACGCTCGTGGGGCATAAGGATTGGTTGAGCAGCGCGCAGTTCAGCCCGGACGGCACGCGCATCGTTACCGCGTCGAGGGATAAGACCGCGCGTATCTGGACGATCCTTCCGACCACGGCCGGCCCGCCGCCGACATGGTTCTCAGATTTCCTCCGCTACGTGGCGCAGATGCGTCTGAACTCCGACGGGGAATTGGAAACGCTCAAGACAGACGACTGGCTCGCGCTGCGCGAGCGAATGCGCGCGGTGCGGCGCGCGAGCGCGGGGCAGGATACGTCTTACCTCCGCATCCTCCGCCGCTATGTGCCTGAGTGAGAGGACCGAGGCGACCAAGACTGCCAAGGAACGCGGAAACCGGCGTTGCTGTGGCAATTAGCGGATGGGAAAATTTTCGCGTCGATCGGTTAGAGTCGGCACGCAAGTGAATCTGCTCGACAAGTGATTCTGCACCCGGTCGTGTCGCCGCGCGCCGATTTGTCTTACTTTCGTGTCAGCAATGGCATCGTAACACGCCCACCTCGCCGCAATCCACGGCAGCATACTTATGAACGCAAACATCCGCCAACTTCTCGCCATACTACTCGCACTGCTTTCGTCCATCCTTGCCGGCGAACATAGCGCGGCACAAACCGGTGAGTGGCCGCAGTGGCGCGGAGCCGACCGTTCAAATGCCTCCCGCGAAACGGGTCTCCTCCAGAAGTGGCCCGCTGAAGGCCCGCCTTTGCTCTGACGCGTGACTGGGCTTGGCGATGGCATCCATTCGGTCTCTGTCGCCGGAGGCCGTGTGTTCACCGTCGGGATTCGGGACGGCAGGGAGTTTGCTTTTGCACTCGATTCCGGGACAGGTGCAAAACTCTGGGCCACGGGCCTCGCGAATGTAATTGAGGAGAATCCCTTGATGCGCTGGCTAACGCAGCGCACCCCCACAGTGGATGGCGAACGCGTCTATGCTTTTTCTGCGAGTGGTGAATTGTTTTGTCTCAGCAGCGTCGACGGCCGGAAAATGTGGCAGCGAAATTATCCCTCGGATTTCGACACACGCCGTCACTCTTGGGGATTCTGTGACCGTCCGATGGTGGATGGCGAACGCCTCATCTGCACTCCATTCGGGACTACAGCGTTTATTACGGCGCTCGATAAGAGCACGGGCCGAACAATCTGGCAGACGAAGCTGGAATCCCCGCCGTTTGCAGGCCACGCGGCGCTGGTCGCGACGGAAGCTGGTGGCGTAAGGCAATACATCGTGTTCCATTTGAAGGGACTATCGGGCTTCGCGGCAGACGATGGCCGTTCCTTGTGGGATTATGAGCGACCTCGCAGCAAAACCGGGCTCACCTACACGCCGCTCGCCCGCGGTGAATATATTTACTCTCCAAACGGCTACGGGGGAGGCTTGGTGGCCATTCAATTGGTGCGAGAAGGCAAAAACTTCGAAGTGCGAGAATTGTATCAGCGCGGGAGTGAAGAGTTCCAGTTCGATGCTTTTCAGGACAGTACGGCACTGGTGGGAGACGAGCTTTATGTACTTAACCGGCGCTGCCCCGCATGCATCACATTGAAAACGGGCAGTCTCACCTGGAGTGGTGATTCGGTAGGGGGGACAGGATACGGTGTAGGGCGCGCCGCATTGACCTATGCCGACGGCTGCCTGTATGTACGAGGCGTCGATGGGGTCATGTCGCTGATGCAGGTCTCGCCGCAGAATGGAACCGCCGCGGGTTCTTTCAACATTCCAGAGCATGAACAAGCCCGCGGTGCTACTTCTCCCGTGGTCGCCGGCGGGCGGCTTTACCTGCGCGATAGTTCGCGGCTCTTCTGCTACGACATCTCTGCCGACGCCTTCGCCAAATCCCGCCACGCCCCACTGCAAACCGCGCTGGAACTGACCGCTCGTGAGCTCGGAGAGAGTGAGAACGCTTCCCGCGAGCGGCTTGTCGGCGTCAATCGTGGTCCAGACGCCGTTTACCTTCCCACCCCGCAAGACATCGCCGAGCGGATGCTGCTACAGGCTGGCGTAACGAAGAGAGATCTTGTCGTGGATCTCGGGAGCGGCGACGGGCGCATCGTCATCGCCGCGGCGAAGAAATACGGCTGCAAAGCGATCGGCTACGAAATTGATCCGAGTCTGGTT
The DNA here is from genome assembly GCA_034667665.1 of Chthoniobacter sp. Taxonomy (GTDB): domain Bacteria; phylum Verrucomicrobiota; class Verrucomicrobiia; order Chthoniobacterales; family Chthoniobacteraceae; genus Chthoniobacter. The sequence continues at coordinate 74,512 of JAXDQW010000112.1, read as the reverse complement.
GAGCTCTCGCGGAGCGCTGTCGCGAAAGAAAATCTTCAGGAGTTGGTCAAGATCGAGCACGCCGATATCTTTAGCGTAGATCTGAGCGGTGCGGATGTGGTGACGGCGTTTCTGTATCCGCGCCTTATGGAACGGCTTATTCCGCAGTTCGAAAAGCTCAGGCCGGGTTCGCGCATCATCTCCCACCAGTTCGACCTTCCCGGCGTGAAACCGGATCGTATTCTTACCGTTCCATCCAATGAATCGGGCGAGACGCACAAGATTCTGCTTTGGACCACTCCCCTCCATAAGGAATGAACGCAGCCATCCAAGGGTCAATTGAAGAATGCACAGCCCACGGAGAAAGTCACCACTCTGGAACTGTCTGCGATAAACTAGACCTGATTGTGAATGAATTGGCAGTGCGCCTGGCAAGGACCCGCTCGCGGCCGCACAAACTGCCGCGGGCGCGGGGAGACTGGGGCGCCTGCTGGGCGAGCGAGGTGGACCGGCTAATCAACGACATCCGGATCCCATTGCGCCTGCAGCGGAAGATTTTTTTGTTGAATCTGATCCTGGGAGATTACGACGAACCCGAACACGTGGACTTCTACAGCATTAAGTACCACCCGCTCTTCCGGGTGCCTCTCCATCCACCAAAATAAAAGCCGGACGATAGCGCCTGCTTGCGCCGAGCGAAGCCCAACGCCGGCAGCTATTGCGGAGCCACCACCCTGAATGAGTGCAAAACTTTTGGCAGGTGCCATGGCCGAGGGGTCACACGAGGCAGACCGGCGCCTCGCAGGAGCAATTCCGAACGCGGCATCAGGCAGAAGAGGCGGGCGGCGGCGCTGTAAGCGGGCGCCGCGTTCGCGCAAAAACTCAAGGTTATCCTCGCTGACCATCCCGCGATCCTTGATCTGAATGGTGAGCGCGCCGGGGACGAGGATTGTGAGATCGTGGCCCACCCGTGCTTTCGTGGCGCTGATGCGGGCGAACACTGCGACTTCTGCCAACAGCCTAGCGGAAAGCGCGTAGTCGGGGGCGATGTCGCGCGCGTTTGTTGCCCCGAGTCTTGGTTGCGTCCGTCTGCCTACGGCTTCAGCTCCGCGGCCGGATTCCACGCGTCGGTGCCGGCGAGTACGGACGCAGCGGTGATTTTTGCGGCTTCCGCTTTATCGAGGTGCTTGGCCCATGCGAGCCGCTTCTCCGGCTCTGCGCCGGGACCCGTATTGCCGAACTCCATAAATCGCGCGGTGGCTTCATTTTCCGGTTTTCCCCAATTGTCCCAGCCTCCTGGTTTGATGTGCTCGCCCATCTCGCAGTCGATGAACGCGACGCTGGCGTGCGGTCGCCACGGCCGGCCGAGGGCGGTATTGGGCAGCTTCCAGGCAGTTGCAGGAGTTGCGCCGCTGGGATCGACCCATGGCACGGCATCACCGGTGAGCTTGCAGCGGAGGAATACGAATCCAAACGCCTGCTCCGGCGGGGTGCTCGCGGCGGTGATATAGCCACCATTTTTGCTATGGAGGTGGCAGCGCTCAAAGACGGCGGTGGCATCGCCGTAGATGAAGTCCACCCGACCTTCGAGGTAGCAGTCCCGGAAATACTGCCGCCCTTTGTTAGCCATCAGCGTATCCTGCCAGCCTAGCAACCGACAGTTTTGGAAGACGACGCGATCCGCATCGATGCGCACGGCCAGGCCCTGGCCGCGGTCACCCGAAGTGTTGCGAAAGATCACGTTCTCGGCGTGGAAACCATCGCCGCGCACATGCACTCCGGGGTTCGTCCGGTCGGCGCCTTCCGGCATCGGATCCTTCACATTCCGGTCCCAGGTAATGATCGTTTTCTCCGATTCACCCCGGAAGGTCACGTTCTGCTTCCCCGCGGGCACCACGATGGGACCCGGGTAAGTTCCCGCCCGAATCTGGAGAATAGTGCGTTCGGAGCTCTTTTCAGGAATCGCGGCGATCGCATCCTGCAGGGTCTTGAAATCTCCGCTGCCGTCGGCCCCGACGGTGATAGTTTTCGCCGCGGCCACCGAGAAGGAAATGCTCAGGGCCAGCAGGACGGCGCAGGTTTGTGCTGCTGAGCGGGACGAAACGGGGCGAGTGAAGCGACGCATACGGGAAGGAGGTGCAAAAATCATTCTGAACGGAACTATTGAAGGTGAGCGGCAAGTTCCGGCACGACTCGTTTGACCTCCTCGGCCACGATGCTGCCGAACAGTTTTCCGCCGTTTTCATTGAGGTGCGTCCCATCGACCGACTGTTTGCTCGACGCCGTCGTGTCTGCATTCGCAGAGCCGGAATCAGCGTTTTTGAGCGGCGAGATTTCCAACACCTTCTCCGGCCCTATCTGCTCGTACCGCTCGATGGAAAGCGCGTGAAGATCAATGAGCGGAACCGCCTTCTCGGCCGCGATCGCCTTTACGGCGTTCGCCCACGGCACGAGGCGTGAAGCGATCTTTCCCTCTTTCCATTCGCGACGCGCCAGCGAGGTGACGAGGACTGGCTTGATGCCGGCCGCCCGAGCCTCGTCTACATATTGCGTCATAAACTGCGCGTAAGTCGTCCCAGGATCGGTTTCGCGGTCGCCGTGGCCGGGTTGGTCGTTATGTCCGAACTGAATGAAAACGTAGTCCGGCTTCAGCTCTAAAGCGTGCTTCCACGAGCCCTCTCGGATGAAGCTGCTGGAACTGCGCCCGCCCTTGGCCAGATTGATGCACTCGGCCGAATCTTTGAGGCGACTCGCGAAGCCTCCGCCCCAACCGGCGTTGTCCGTCACCGTGGAATCGCCACATAGGACGATATGGACTTTGCCCGGATGGAAAGTGGGTGCGGGCGGCTCTGCGGCAATTCCCACCGACCCCAAAAAGAGGAATGCGAGCGCGCCGGCGCTGAGAGTTCCGCGGCGATGCGTCGGAATCGCGGCAGCCGCGAGAATTTGAAGGAGCCGGAGGAGAATCATAGGAGGGACTTGGGCGGAAGATGCCATTATGTCTGAGGAGATTGGTCCGACAAGAGGCCGCGCATACAGCATCCGGCATTCGGTGTCTCGTTTTCTGCACCGCGCCGGAGCAACGTGATAAAGTAAGGAAGGGTCTCACCGTCATCGGAACTTGATGGAAAATAGATCGGCGTCGCTCATGTCATAGCGCAGGCGCACAGGCTTTCCTGAGCGGCTTCGAGGACGCTTGAAGGTTCCGAGCGACGAAGGAATGCTCGCGGTTGCTCTTGTTCCAACGGCACTACTTCAAGCCGCCCGCGGCGATAAGTTGGCAGGCACGCAGTTGTGCCTTGGCTTGCTGCGCTAAGCGATCACCGCAGCCGAACGAGAATTTTTAAGGGGGTTGCAGGTTTGCATGGTGGCCGGAACTGATAGAGCATGTCGCCGCGAAAGCGACGAAGTGACAGTCCGGCGTTCTGCACTCTCAAGCCGAAAAGCGGCATGACCAGAAATGCAGAATTTCGGATGTGGTATGCAGGAACGAGAATTGCGGGCACCGTTGGGCGAAGGCATCTTTGCCGCCGATGTTCCCACTCACCAAATCGTTATTCGCCACGCTCGGTCTGCTCACGTTGAGCTTTCGACCAATCTGCGGGGCCGATTTCGCCGACGAGCAAGCCACAATCCTCGTTCGCATTCGGCCACCACAATTTGCCTCGCGCGATTCGGTGATCACTGAATTCGGCGCCGTGCCGGAGGCTAACTGCACCGAAGCAATTGCGAAGGCGGTCGCGGCTTGCCATGCGGCCGGCGGCGGGCGTGTAGTCGTGCCGGAGGGCATATGGTTCACCGGCCCCATTCACCTAAAGAGTAACGTGAACCTGCACCTCTCCGAAGGCGCAACGCTACGCTTCAGCGCGGAGTCTTCGAAGTATCTTCCCGTCGTCCTCACAAGGTTCGAAGGAATCGAATGCTTTAACTACTCACCCCTGATATACGCGCTCGATCAGGAGAACATTGCTATTTCGGGGAAGGGCACGCTCGATGGCTGCGCAAATTGGGGGACTTGGTGGGCTTGGAATGATCGCCAAACGGGTACGCCGACCTGGCAGGAAGCCGCGCGTGAACAACTCGACGACCAAGGTCGCGACAGTGTGCCGGTGGAGGAGCGCGTTTATGGCGAAGGCCACTTTCTCCGGCCCAATTTTATCCAGTGGTATCGCTGCAAGAACGTCCTGGTCGACGGCGTCACGATCATTAACTCGCCAATGTGGGCAATCCACCCGGTGCTTTGCACGAACGTGACCGTCACCGGCGTGACGGTCCGCAGCCTTGGAACGAACAACGATGGCTGCAACCCGGAAAGTTGCCGGGACGTGCTGATTGAGAACTGCTGCTTTGCAACCGGCACCGACTGCATTGCGATAAAGAGCGGGCGCTATGGGCTGCGCACCGGCGTCGCGAGCGAGAACATTGTGATCCGCCGCTGCACAATGAAGGACGGTCACGGCGGTGTCAGCATAGGCAGCGAGATCTCGGGCGGCGCGCGGAACGTTTTCGTCTCGGATTGCGAGATGGATAGCCCGCACCTCGACAGCGCAATCCGCTTCAAATCGAATGACGCTCGCGGCGGCGTCATCGAAAACATCCACTTTCGCGATGTGAGGATCGGGCGGGTCGCAAAGGCGGTGCTTTCGGTCGAGTTCAATTACGCAAAAGGGCTGCACAAGCCGGGGCTGCGGAATGTCACAATCGAAAACGTGACGAGCGCGTCGAGCGGGAGCGCGACAATCGTCACGGCATTCGCCGGCGTAGTGATCGAGGGCGTCCGATTCAAAGACTGCACCTTCCACGGTGTGGAGGGCGCAGACCGACTCTGGCACTCGGGCTTGCTCACTTTCGAGAACGTCACCATCGAGCCAGCCAAAAATAATTGACCCGGTCGTGAAAACAAAACAAAAGAACGTCCTCGTTGCGCTGGGGTGGAATGACAATCGACTTATCCAAGGCATTGCTGCTTATGCGACGCAGCATCGCTGGCATCTCGCGGCACACAGTATCATCCACGAAAAGGTGATCCCATGGGGCTGGCAAGGTGATGGCGTGCTCGCCTGGCTCGCGGCAGGGGATGATCTCGCCGAGTTTGTCAGATCGGTGAAAAAGCCAACGGTAGATTTCTCGCTCCGACGGCCCCACCTGCCTTTTGCACGTGTCGTGCAGGATCACGCAAAAGTCGGGCAGCTTGCTGCCGAGCATTTCATGGAGCGCGGATTGCAACATTTCATTTGTTGCAGTGATTCAGACAACTGGTCGCAAGATGAGCGCGGCGAGGGCTTTCTCGCAAAGCTCAAAGAGGCGGGCCGAGACTGCGAATGGCTGCGCTGGCACCAGGCCACTCAAAGTCACGCGGCAAGCGGCACAGAGTGGCTGCGGCGGCGCCGATGGTTACTGACTCACCTCCAGCGCGCTCCGAAGCCTGTCGCCGTTTTCGCCGCGACGGGCACTCTCGCCGTCGAGTTGCAGGAAATCTGCGAGGACGCAAATATCAACGTCCCAAGTGAGGTGGCGATCGTCGGCATCGAAGATCTTTTGCTTTCGGTGGGCGCGACGAATCGAGCGATTTCGGGCGTGAATACCAACCTGGAGGAGCAAGGCTACCAGGGCGCCGCACTGCTTGATCGCATGATGCGAGGGGAAGCACAACCAACCGAGCCGATTCGTATTCCGCCCGCGGAAGTGATCACGCGCAAGAGTAGCGATATTCTAGCGATTGCGCACCTCGGACTGTCGCGGGCACTTCATTTCATCGCGGAGCACTTCGCCGACGACATCAACGTGGATGACGTGGCGCGTGCGGCGGGCATGTCGCGGCGCGGCGTGCACAAGGCCTTCGTCGATCAATTGAGCTGCACGCCAGCAGAAAAGCTGCGCAACGCGCGTCTGGAAGCCGCCAAGCGCCTGCTCGCAGAGACTGACGAAAAGCTCGAGTCCATCGCCCAGGAGAGCGGCTACAAAGGCCTCAGCACGTTTTTCACGACTTTTCAGAGAGCTGAACAAGTGACTCCTGCAGAATTTCGCAAACTGGCCCGCCGATCCCGTTGAGCTGACTATGAAGAGACAACTACCTATTACCCAAGCTATGCTCGCTGCTACCGCCAGTGCGCTGGCGATGCAATTGGCACCAGTGAATGCAGCGGAGTCGCAAACGGTTACACCGAAGCTACCGACCATTCCTGAGCGCACTTTCACGGTCACCGATTACGCTGCCGTGGGAGATGGCACGACGATGAATACCCAGGCATTCCGTGCCGCCATCGACGCATGTGTTCAGGCAGGCGGCGGACGGATCGCCGTGCCGGAAGGCGACTTTCTAACCGGACCAATTGAACTCAAGAGCGCCATGGACTTGCATTTTGCAAAAGGCGCTAGGCTGAAAATGAGTCAGGGTGTGAAGGACTATGCTGTTATGGGACGTGAGCGCCAGGCGTTGATCACTGCGACCGATGCGCATGATGTTCAGATCACAGGTGAAGGCACTATCGATGGTCAGGGAGAGGCGTGGTGGAATGCCTTCAGAAAGACGAAAGGCACGCCTTTGGAAAAGTCGCAGCCGCGCCGGCCACAGATGATCGCCTTTACGCGCTGCGAGCGAGTGAGGATCGAACAGATCAAGACGCTCAATCCACCCAATACTCACTGTTCCTTGAGACAGTGCGAGGAGGTGACGATCGAAGGAGTCACAATGGTCGCGCCAGACGAGTCGCCGAATACGGATGCGCTGAATCTCAATGTTCGAAACGCAGTAATCCGCGACTGTAAGATTGCCACCGGCGACGACAACATTGTCTTTCTCGCCAGCACTTCCCCGGTAGAGAACGTTCTGGTTTCGGGTTGCACGCTTGGCGTCGGGCATGGGCTTTCTTTCGGAAGCTACACCTCTGGCGGCATTCGAAATATCCGGGTCGAAGGCGTTTCTTTCGACGGCACCTCCGCGGGAATTCGGATGAAATCCGCCCGCGACCGTGGAGGTGTCGTCGAGAACCTTACGTTCAAGAATGTCACCATGCGAAACGTGAAGTTTCCCATCTTCCTGTCGAGTTACTATCCCAAGGAACCTAAGCGGCCGGACGACGACAAAGGTGAAGCCTTTGGCGCAAGGACGCCGACATGGCGCAACATCACCATCGAGAACGGTATCATCACGGATTGCCCGAACTCGATCATCGTGTGGGGCCTTCCCGAGCAGCCGTTCACAGACGTGACCTTTAGGAATCTCACTATCACGGCCGGACGTGGCGGATTGATTTACAACGCGAAGAACGTTCGCTTTGAAGGAGTGGAAATGCACGCGTCGAAAGGCGCGCCGCTCACGACGTCCAATGGCGAAGTCGACGGCATGGCCGCGACGCCTCTCGCAGCTCCTGGCATCGAGCAATGACCCTTCTTGGCTACACTTAGCTACACCGACACCAACTTTTGATCGATGCAAACTCACTCCTTCATTCACGACGACTTCATCCTGCGCACCCGTGCCGCGCGCCGGCTCTATCACGAGTTCGCTGCAACCTCATCGGCCGGGACATCGAAGCCGGCGAAATCCCAGACGATGACGCAACTGGTCGGCCCGATGATCTGTAACGTCTGCCATGCGAACGCAGAACAGTATTTGCGTCTGCAATAACGCCAGCTCGCTTCACGCATGAGCGCACCAGAGGACGCTTCCGCGTCGAATCGGCCATCCAGTGACGAGCGCGACGCCATGCTTTTCGGCTTCCTCCTCGAACACATCCCAGATCGCATCTACTTCAAGGACAAGGCGAGCCGCTTCATCAGGGTCAGTCGGGCAAAGGCTGAACGCCACGGGATTTCCGATCCGTCCCGGATGATTGGGAAAATCGATCTGGACCTTTTTACCTTCGAATACGCCATGCAGGCACTCGAAGATGAACAGGATATTCTTCGTACGGGCCAGCCGATTATTGGCAAAGTCGAGAAGGAGACGTTGCCCAACGGCCAGACGCGATGGGCGCTCACCACGAAGATGCCTTTGCGCAACTCGTGCGGTGAGATCATAGGCACCTGCGGCATTTCGAAGGACGTCACCGCCCTCAAGGAGATGGAGGACGAACTCGCGGATGCGAATGCCGAACTCAGCCGGACGCTGACTCAGTTAAAGACTGCGCAGGCGCAGTTGGTGGAGGCAGAGAAGGCGCAGACGGCTGCCCGTCTTGCCGCAGGCGTTGCCCATGAAGTGCGCAATCCGCTTAACATTCTCGGCGCCGGTATCGAGTTACTAGGCGCCGACCGCGGTATCTCGGCGGACGGGACGGCAGGAATGGTTCTCGCCGAGATGCGGGACGCCCTCCGTCGGGCGGACGCTGTGATCTGCACTTTGATGGACAGCTCCAAGGACACGGCCATCGTTCTGACAAGGTGCAATCTCCATGCGCTGATCGACAGATCTATCGAGTCCCACCAGCGGGATTTTGCCACCCGGCATGTGACAGTCACGCGAGACTTCGCGGCCGATCTGCCGCCGTTGGCTATCGACGCGGAGCGGATCACAACCGTTCTGGATTGCCTGCTCCGAAACGCCCTCGATGCCATGAGCACAGGCGACGGCGAGCTGCTCGTCCGCACGCGCTGCGAGCAGGTTGCAGCCTCGGATACCGAGTTTGAGCCCGGAGCGCGCTCCGGCCAGCGGCAGCGCATCGGAGACACAGTCGCGACACTTGAAATCGAAGACTCTGGCTGCGGCATTCCGCCGGCGTCGCTTGGCGCCATCTTCGACCCATTCTTCACGACGAAACCCACCGGCAGCGGAACCGGCCTCGGCCTCACCGTTTGCCGCAAAATTCTGGAACTACACCGCGCTTCCATCGCCGTCACCAACCGGCCCGAGCGTGGCGTCAAAGTGCGGATCGCTTTTCCATCCTGATCGAAAGGGAACTGCTGCATCTCTTGCGGACGGAGCCGCCACGCTGAAGCGGTCATCCCTCCCCTCAAATCCCTCGCGGCGATCCATTAGCGGAATTTTCAGCGGCACATTTCGGGACCCCAAATGCAGAATGCGGGATAGGCCCGCGTTTGTTGCAGGGAATCGCGGTGGCAGATTGGCGCGGGTACTCCCCTCCGATGAAATTAAAGTTCCTCCCACTCCTCATCTGCGCCCTCTTCGGCGCCCTTCGCGACGCGGATGCCCAGCTCGCGTGGTCGTCCTACAACGCCAGCGGCACGCGCGTGAGCGCGAACGCCGCGACTTACGACGGCGCAATGGGGAAGTCTTCGGAGGCCCGAGCACCACGACTTATTTCCTCGGCCACGCGGGCACGACGCAGCTTAGCGCGACGAGCGGTCCAACCTCGGCGCGCGACCCAGCTCGGCGCAACAAGCGGGCCGAGCTCGGGTGCGGTGGGTCAGTTCACGACCAACAGCGCCACGGTGATCACGACGCAGCCGCCATCAAGTCTCATCGGGACGACTGGTGGGAGCATCACCATCACGGCCTCAGCTCCGGCGGCGGCGTCTTATCAATGGGAGAAGAGCACGGACGGCGGCTCGACTTACACCGCCATCTCAGGCAATGCGAGCGCGACAACGGCCTCGCTGACATTGACGGTCCTGGCGGCGGCGGATGCGGGCCGTTACCGCCTCGTGACTCCCGCAGAGACGAGCAGCGCGTCCGAGCTGAAGGTGCTGCCGCGTGGCGCGGCGGCGGCGAATGTGGCGGTGCGCGCGGCATCGCAGAGCGGAGCGCCTGCGGTGACGGGGGCCGGCGCGGTGGGCACGGCGGGCAGCGCTTGGAATAATCTCGTGCAGGCCACGCCGTCCTCGGCGGCTATGACGCAAAACCTGATCAGCAACGCGGCGCTGGTCTCGGATTCGGGCGCAGCGACGGACATGCGGCTGACGCTGAACGCGGCCTCGCCCACCCAGACCATGAACAATGTGGTGCATGCGTGGAGCGATGGCAGCAGCTTCGCGCCCGTCTCGGCGGTGATGGGCTACTACACCTACTACTGGTGGAACGCGACGCTGACCTTCACCGTGTCCGGCCTGGTGCCGGGCAGGGCGTATGACCTCTACGGTTATGGCACCGGCAATAACAACGGCCAGGGCAGCAAGTGGATCTTTGATGTGGCGAACGGCGGCGCGTCCATGGAGGCCATGGCCGACTACGGCAGCGGCTACACGCGTGACGTGACGAATGCCACGAATCTCGGCCATGCTTATGTAAAGATCACGGGCACGGCGAGCGCATCCGGCACGCTGACGGTGGTGGTGGACAATGCCACCGGGCAGAACGACCCGCATCTTAATGGCCTCCAACTCGTGCCGCTGGCCTCGACGGCGATCACGGGCCAGCCCGCCGGTGTCCTGGCCACGGTGGGCGGCAGCGCGACCTTTACTGTGACTGCGCCGACGGCGGTGTCTTACCAGTGGCAGTCCAGCAGCGATGGCGGCACGACGTTCAACACGATCGACCCCATCGCCACGCCGAGCGCCACGACGACCTCGTTGCAGCTCACGAATGTGCAAACCAGCACTCCCGCGCTGTATCGGGCCTTGGTGACGACCGCCAGCGGTGAGGTCGCCTACAGCAGCAACGCGTCACTCGTGGTGCTGACCACGGCACACACGACGCCGACGCCGCAGATCAACTTCGCCTTCCGCGCGCCCACGCGGAGCGGCATCACCGTCACAGGTGCGGCGGCCATCGGCACGGCGGGGAGTGTCTGGAACAATCTCACCGGCGCGGCGCTCTCCCCCACGCTCCAGTCGCAGGACTTGCTCAACAATGCGGCCCTCGTGTCCGACTCCGGCGCGGCGACAGGCGTGGCGCTCACGCTCAACGCTGCGTCTCCCACCCAACCGATCAGCGACGTGGTCAAGGCATGGAACAACGGCACCAACTTCCCGACCGTGACGCCGATCATGGACTACTACACCTACTACTGGTGGAACGCGACGGTGACGCTCACCCTCACCGGCCTGCGTCCCGGCGCGAGCTACGAGCTGTATGGCTATGGTGCGGGCGACAGTCACAACCAAGGCTCCTCCTGGGCGCTCGCCCCGACCAATGGCGGCGCCTCCGCAAACTGCCTCGGCGATTACAACAATGGCTACACGCGGGACGTGACCAATCCGTCGAACCTCGGCCACTCCTATGTGAAGCTAACCGGCACCGCCACATCCACGGGCACGCTGACGGTGGTCGTGGACAATCCGCCTGGGCAGAATGATCCGCACTTCAATGGCCTCCAGATCAAGGAGGCAGCCCAGACGACCATCACGAGCCAACCGGCGAACACCGTCACCACCGCAGGCGCGGGCGCCACGATCTCCGTCACCGCGCCGACAGCGCAGGCCTTCCTGTGGCAGCGCAGCACGGATGGCGGCAGCACGTGGACCACGATCGATCCGGCCACGAACGCCTCGTCGGCCACTTCCTCGCTCGGGTTCACGAACAGTCAGAGCGGCGATGCGGGCCTTTACCGCGTCATCGTGCTCAACGCCCAGGGCGGCGTGATCGTCAGCCAGACGGCCGCGCTTTCTGTCGTGCCCAACGGCGGCTCCGCGCCGGACACCTCGGTCAATGTCGCCTTCCGTGCTTCCAATCAAAGCGGAGCGCCCGCCGTCACTGGCGCGGCTGCGGTCGGCTCAGCGGGCAGCGTTTGGAATAACATCATCGGTGCTGCCGCCGCCGGCACGCCCACGCAGGCGCTCGTGAGCAATGCCGCGCTCGTGGATGACGCCGGGACGGCCACCGGCAAGACGATGTCCCTCACTGTGACCACCGGCTCCTTCAACGTGAGTGACGCGCTAAAGACCGGCAACGACAGCACCTCCTTCTCACCCAGCGCTATCATGCGCTACTACACCTACTACTGGTGGAACACGGCGCTCACGGTCACGATCACCGGCCTGACCGCCGGCCGCAATTACGACCTCTACGGCTACGGCGCGGGTAACAACAACGGCCAGGGCAGCAAATGGATCGTCAATGCCGCGAACGGCGGCAGCTCGGCTGAAGCTCCAGCCGACTTTGGTAGTGGCTACACGCGTGATGTGACCGATCCCGCGAATCTCAATCACTCCTACGTCAAACTTAGCGGCACCGCCTCGCAGTCCGGCACGCTGACCTTCGTCGTGGACAATGCCACGGGCCAGAATGATCCCTTCTTCAACGGCTTCCAGATTGTGCCGCCGGCGCGGTCTTCCATTACTGCGCACCCGCCGAAGAACGCGACCGCCACGCTGACTGGCATCTTCTCTGTTGGCGTCACGGCCAGCGGTCCTGGCACGCTCAGTTATCAGTGGCAAAAGAGCACCGATGGCGGCGCGACCTTTGCCAACATCAGCGCCGCAGCGAATCCCAGCGCCACCACCGCCATACTTTCCATCGCCGTCGTTCAGGCCAGTGATGCCGGAACGTATCGCGTGCTTATTAGCAACGGGGCGGGCACCGTGGTGAGCGGCACCACGGTCGTCACCACCAGCGAGGGACTGGCGGCCCCCACCATCCAGCCGCATCCCGCCAGCACCACGGTCCTCGCTGGAACCACAGCCACCTTCACCGTGGGCGCCAGCGGCACCTCTCCGCTCACCTACCAATGGCAGAGGAGCACGGATGGCGGCACGACCTACGGCGATGTCGGCCCCAACAGCAGCACCCTCAACATCACCGGCACCGTCGTGGCGGACGCAGGGCTCTATCGCGTCGTCATCACCAACTCCGTCGGCACGCTCACCAGCAACGCCGCCACACTCACGGTCAATCAGGCCCCGGCCATCCTCACGCAACCGATGGGGCAGATCGTAGCCTCGGGCTCCCCTTACACCCTCACCGTCTCCGCCTCCGGCTCGCCCGCTCCCACCTACCAATGGCAGATGAGCACCGACGGCGTGACCTTCGTGAACGTCTCCGGTGCCACAGCCGCCACGCTCCCGCTCACGGTCACGCCGGCGACCTCCGGTTACTATCGGGTCATCGCGACGAACCTTGTCGGCAGCGTCACCAGCTCGGTCGTTTATCTCGGCGCGGCAACCACGCAGTCGATCACCTTCGCTCCTGGCAACAACGCGACCGGCATCAGCATCGACCAGCAACTGCGGCTGATTTTCCCGAGTGCTCCAAAGCTGGGCATCGCAGGCACGCTCACCGTGCGCGATGCCGCGGATAACTCGGTCGTCTCGACGATCAACCTAGCCACCCTAGCCAAGCTCACCTTCTACGCGGCGACGATTCCCACCAACTCCACGCGCACCGTGCAGGGCACCAGCTTCAACTACATGCCCATCGCCGTGTATGGCAATCAAGTGTGGATCACGCTGAGCCAGCGCCTCGCCTACGGCCACACTTATTACGTCACGATGGACGGCGCAACGGTGCTGGACTCGACCAACGCAGCCTTCCCAGCCATCACCGATCCGAACGCTTGGCGCTTCTCCACCAAAATTTCTGGCCCCGCCACGCCCACGGCATCGACCGGCCCGACGACCATCACTGTCGGGCTCGATGGCACCGGCGACTTCGCCACTCTGCAAGGTGCTTCCGATTGGATACCACAAAACAACACTTTGCTGCGCACCATTCTTGTCAAACCGGGCACTTACTTCGACTCCACCACTTTTGCGCAGAACCGCAACTTTGTTAGGATTCAGGGTGATGGCAGCACGCGCAACGATGTGCAGCTTGTCTATCCTTACGCTTCATTCACCACCTTCAATTTCCCGTCAGGCACACTGCGCGTCGAAAGCTCGGACGTGACCGTCCGCGATCTCACCGTCGATAACGTCATCTACAACGCCTACACCCCGACCGGCACCTCGGCCTATGGAGCGAGCGCCTTCGCCGGACCCATCAACACCGTCGCCACCACTGGCTCACGGATCGTCTTTGACAATGTCTTGATCAAGGGTGGCCAGGACACCCTCTACACCGTCGTGGGCATCACTTACTTCTACGGCTGCGAAGTCTGGGGTTCGGTGGACTTCATTTACGGCGCGGCACTCTCCGTGTTCGATAACTCCGATATCGTCCAGATCCGCAGCGACGGCGGCCCCATCGGCGCGCCAAACACCCCCTTCGCCCAGCCGCACGGCCTGATGTTTTTGAACTGCCGGTTCCCGCGAGCCCTCGTCGCCAACGGCTACCCATATAACGTGAACGCCAACTCCACGACCTTCGAACGCCCGTGGGGCAACGACGGCATGACGGCCGTCATCAACTGCGCCCTCGGCACCCACATCAGCACGAAGGGCTGGGGCGACTGGGATGGCCGCGAAAACACCTGCCGCGCCCGCGAATACGGCTCTACCCTCATCGGCGGAGGCACCGCGACCACCGTGGCGCAGCGCCAAACTGCCGGCGCCTATTGGCTCAACACCATCGACCCCGACTACACCAGCCCGGCGATGTCGCCGACCGATGCGTTGCTCGTCTATCCGGGCGGCGCGAGCAACCGCGTGCCTGTGACGGTGAACCCCGCGGACTACACGCTGGCGGCGATTTTCGGAAACGCCTACTACAACCTGAATGGCTGGCTGCCGACCCTCGCCGTTCGAATCACCGGACAGCCCGCCAGTCAGACCGTCGAAGCCGGACACAGTGTGACGTTCATCGTCACCGCCACCGGTGAACCGGCCCCTGCCTGGCAGTGGTATAAGGATGGCAATCAGATTAGTGGAGCAACCTCGTCAAGTTACACTATCCCAAGCACCACGGCTTCCGATGCCGGCACTTACACGGTCGTAGCGACGAATAGCGCCGGCAGCACGACGAGCAATGGCGCGGTGCTCACGGTGCAATCGAACATCGACGCCTGGAAGGTTGCAAACTTCGGTAGCACCTCCAATCCGAGCGCAGCGGAGACCGCCGACCCGGACGGCGACTCGGTGCAAAACCTGATCGAGTTCGGCTTTGGGATGAACCCGAACACCAGCGACGCCGGCGTGCTCGCATGGAATGGCGTCACTCTGACCGCCCATGGCATGCCCATGCCGTATCTCGTTACGACTTCGAACTCGGTGGATTACCAAGCGGTTTTAATCCGACGCAAAGATTGGGCGACGGCGGGTCTGACTTACACCGTGCAGTTTAGCGACGATCTCACGGCATGGCAGAGTAGCACGGCGCCCTTTAGCGTGATCGCAGAGGACTCCGCCTACCAGGCCGTCAGTGTTCCGTATCCGGCCTCTGGAAACGGCAACAAAGCCCGTTTCTTCCGCATCGTGATGACCTCCCAATAATCAGAGAGCCAATGATGTGAACTGCCTTCAGATCTTCAATCCTCTCAACACTCACTGCTCATGAAATTCCTCAATCTTTCTTTGCGCGCAGCGCTCTGGCTGACTGCCCTGCCGGTCACCCTGATCTGCTCCGCTTTCGCGGGCACCGCCGTGACCGTCCCGGCCGGATACTCCATCTTCGCGCCCGCGCCGTCCCTTGATGGAACGACTCGCGCCTTTACCGTGGCCTCATTTCCGCTCCAGGGAGCGACAAAGTGGAATGGGATTGTCTCCGCGCCGCCGGGAACAAATACAGTAATCGGCAAGGGTGCAAATTGGGGATCGTTCGGGCCGGCAGCAGACGGATTTCCCACCCATTACCTGCGTTTCGTCACTGGCACTGCCGCGGGGAGAACCTTTGCGATCGCGGGAAACACCGCCAATACCGCAACCGTGGTGCTCCCTTCCACAGTTACCAGCCTTGGGACTGCGGTTCAGGCAGGCGACGGGTTCGAGATCCTTCCGGTCAATACGCTGAAGGGCGTTTTCGGCGCCACCGCAGCTACGGTCAAGTTCGCGCAGAACGCGGTCCAGGACCTCGCTGACATTGTTTACGTTTGGAACCAGACCTCGTGGATTGCCTATTGGTTCGATGGCAGCCGCTGGATCGGCCAATTTGACGAATTCTCTGATTCCGGTAATACCCCGATCTTTAACGACGAAGCCGTTTGGGTGAGTCGGCGCTCCACCGGCACGATCGCATACGTGCTTACTGGCACCGTGCCGTCCGTATCAACAGTCGCTTTGGAGGTTCCGGGGACGACGACCGCGGATCGCCGCTTCACGCTCCTGAGCAACCCATTTCCGACCAGCACGACGCTTGGAAACCTGAAGCTCGAATCCTTGGGAAACTGGCAGAAGAACGCGGTCTCTGACCTCGCCGATATTGCGTATCTTTGGAATGGAGCCGCTTGGATCGCCTACTGGCACAATGGCACTCAGTGGGTCAGCCAATATGACGAGTTCTCGGATGCGGCTGGCACCGCCATTCCTCTTGGTTCAGGTGTTTGGGTCGCGCGACGCAGCGCGTCCGGTGCGGGTGGATCGACCTACACTTCGGTCGCGCGACCATACTCACTCTAGGCAACAAGGCTCATGAACAGACTCACCGCTCGCGCCGCGAGCATCGGCTTTTGGCTCACCTGCATCACCACCCATGCCCAGCAGCCCTACACGTTATCGAACACGACGTCTCCGGATACATTGTTGAGAGATCGCAACGGGCTGTTGCTTGATAACGAAACATCCACCCAGCCAGGAAACCTCCAAGGTCAGCTCGTGCAGCTGGGATACTTCTCGACGGCGAGCGACGGTAATCTCTTCAGTGGTTCCTTCAATGTCCTGGCGGAGTTCCAGAGCGGGGACAGCGCGAGCGGCACCGTGGACGTACCTAACGGCCGCATTAGCCTCACCGCTCAGTTCACACTGTCTTTGCAAGTGACGAACTTTCCGGGAGGAACTGAGCAGAAGACTTACAGCGCGCCCAGTGCGTATCCAGCCGCAGGGAGTCCTTTGGCGATCCGTTGGTATGACGCACACACGGTGACGGGCAACTTTAACACCATGTCGGCGACAAGTTGGGACTGGGTTTCGCCTACGGCCGTGCCCGCAACGGGGATTAACCTCAATCCGAGCACCGCGGCTGGGCTGGCCTTTCAAGACAATTCTCACCCGTTCGTGGCATCCGT
The DNA here is from genome assembly GCA_034667665.1 of Chthoniobacter sp. Taxonomy (GTDB): domain Bacteria; phylum Verrucomicrobiota; class Verrucomicrobiia; order Chthoniobacterales; family Chthoniobacteraceae; genus Chthoniobacter. The sequence continues at coordinate 57,605 of JAXDQW010000112.1, read as the reverse complement.
GCCCGAGCCGCGCTGCTTCGCGCTGCTGCTGTTCAGCGCGCTCGGTTTTTTGCTTAGGCGGCGGCCCTAACTCGTAGAGCGAAAACTTATCCGATCCGGAGTGGACGCTGAGTTTCAAATTGTTCGGGAGCCCATAGCGTTCAATGACAAAGGCGATGACGGCGAGGTCCTCGTGAAACTCCTTCTCGAATTGCGCGAGATCTCCGACGTAATCGACGCCTTTGTTGAAGCGTCCGGTGAACTTCGGCGCGATCGTCTGCGCCGGGATGCCTTCATCGGCGATCGCGGCGAGGATCACGAGCAGCTCCGGTGGCGTTTGCGGCGAGTCGGTCTCATCCATCGAAACCTCGGCGATCATGTTCCCCGCGCTCTTCTGTCCGGGGATGTGACGATAAATTTTCCCAGCTTCCTGCACGGCGAGCAGGAACTTGCCGGCAATGCGCTCGATCTCGGCGCGCGTGGTCTGAAAGGGTGCGTCGATCTTGGGAATTGTAATGGTGCCGACCAGCTCGGGATGACGGTCCACAGGCGCGGCGGGGTGTCCGATGGCATCCGCTACATCGAGCGTGAAAAAGTCTGAGTGCGGGATGAAACGATCCACGGTCTTGAGACCGATATGATCGGCATCGACGTGCCAGCCATTCTTCCAATCGAGCGCCTTCACAGCGGCCTGCGCGGCGGCGAGCACTCACGATGGCTCGCTGCCGACGAACGTGTGCTCGCGGTTCCAGACCGGCACCACGTCCGCGCCGTCTTTGGCAATGAGCGGTTACTGGCCAAGACAGAGGAGAAGATTGAATCGATCGCCAACCAGAGCGGATATGGAAGTCCGAACGCCTTCTTTACCGCATTCCGAAAGGCCGAGAAGACAACGCCGGCAGAGTTTCGCAAGCTTGCATTAGATAAGCACCTATGAGGAAAATGTTTCGACCAAACAGTGCCGTCTTCTTCGCCATTGCGACCGTGGTAAGTCTCTTACTGAATCGGGTAGCGGCGGCGGAGCAATTAGCCGTCGCGCCACAGTCGCCGGCAATACCGCAGCAGACGTTCACAATCACCGACTTCGGAGCGGTGAATGACGGATCGCGCGTCAGCACTACGGCTTTTCGCGCGGCGGTCGAAGCTTGTGCCAAAGCGGCGGCGGCCGTGTTGTCGTGCCCGCCGGTGTTTTGTGAGCGGACCCATTGAGCTCAAGAGCGCGATGGACCTGCACTTGTCAAAAGGCCCTACCATCAAAATGAGCGATCGCGGAGAATCGGCAGTTCGAGAACCTGTTCGAGATCTGGCTCGAGGGCGATCACTACAAATGGCGTGCGATGCGCTCGAACGGCGTGCCGGAGCGTTTCTGCACGGGCGATGCGACGCCGTGGGAGAAGTTCAAAGCGTGGGCCGCGACGGTGCCGCACACGCTACGCAATCCGCTCTACCACTGGACGCATCTCGAACTCGCACGTTACTTGGGCATCACCGAGCTGCTCGATGAATCCAGCGCCGAGCGGATCTGGGAGAGCGCCAATGAGCAACTCGCCGCGCCGGAGTTCTCGACCCAGGGCATCCTGAAAAGGTTCCGCGTCACGACGGTCTGCACGACCGATGATCCGGCAGATGATTTGCGCCATCACGAGGCTATCACCCGCGGCGGCGTGGCTACGCAGGTGCTGCCCGCCTTCCGGCCCGACGCGGCGCTTAATGTTCATCGCCCGAAAGCCTTCGATGCCTGGCTCGCGCGACCTGAGGAAGCATGCGGCCACGGCATCGGTTCGGTCACCGCGCTCCTCGACGCGGTGCGCGAGCGGCGCGATTTTTTTCACGAACGCGGCTGCCGCCTTTCCGACCATGGCCTGGAGCGCAGCTACGCCGAGGCGTGCAGCGACGCGGAAGCCAGCGCCATCTTCACCGCCGCGAGATCCGGTCGAGCAGCCTTGTCCCAAGAGCGCGCGAAGTTCGCTTCCTTCGTCATGCTCTTCCTGGGCCGTCTCTATGCCGAGCGCGGCTGGACCATGCAGCTTCACCTTGGCGCCCTGCGCAACAACAACACACGCCTGCTGCGCACCCTCGGCCCTGATACCGGCTTCGACTCGATCGGCGACTTTCCACAGGCCCACGCACTTGCCGCCTTCCTCGACCGTCTCGATACCGAGAACTCGCTGCCCAAAACGATCCTCTACAACCTCAACCCCGCGGATAACTACGCGATTGCGACCATGCTGGGCAACTTCCAGGACGGCACCGTGCCGGGCAAGATCCAGATGGGTAGCGGTTGGTGGTTTCTCGATCAGAAGGAAGCGATGGAGTGGCAGCTCAACGCACTCTCCAATCTCGGTCTCCTCTCGCGCTTTGTCGGCATGGTCACCGACTCGCGTTCGTTCATGAGTTATCCGCGGCACGAGTATTTCCGCCGCGTGCTCTGCGACCTCATAGGACGCGACATCGAAGCCGGCGAGCTTCCCGACGACGGCGCACTCGTCGGCCCGCTCGTGCGCAACATCTGCCACGAGAACGCGCGGCAGTATCTGAGGTTGTAATCTGCGCCGTCATGAGCGTTGACAAACCCGCGGCCGGATCCGACCGGAACGCGGCTCTGGCAGAGAAGGGTCTTTTCCAGCTTTCTCCTCGAGCAAATCCCGGATCGCGTTTGTTTCAAGGATACAACCAGCGGGTTCATCCGCGTCAGTCGCGCCAAAGCAGAGCGGCACGGGATTTCTGATTTGGCACAATTGATCGGCAAGACCGACTTCGAGGTGCTCACCGCTGATTGGGTCTACCCGTGTCGCGCAAGATGCGGGAACTACACGGCTTCAACTTCCGTCACCAACCGGCGGGAAGCGGGAGTCAAAGTCCGAATCCTTTTATCCGTCGATTAAGGAAGCCTCGTTTTCCTGGCGTTGCATGGACAGGAGCGATACACATTTTGGGATACCAAATGCCCAAAATGAAATACGCCCCAAGTGGATGGGGGGTGCCAGAGGCACTATTAGAGCGCATTCAAGCTTCCTCCGACTCGCCCCACTGTTTAATTCCAATGACCACTGCGAAAACCAAACATCCTCGCTGCATTTCCGTCAGCGACCGTGCGAAAGCAAAGTTGCTCGCGGTCGGGGTGCTGTTACTTTCCGCTGTCAGCCCTGCGTTCTCGGTCCTTTTGATTGATGAGGAGTTTAATTACTCGTCGGGCTCACTGAACGGAGCGGCCACGAACGCAACCGGTCTCAGCGGCAATTACTCAGCCGGTGGGGTCCTATCCAACGGATCCAATGCGACGTTCACCATTCAGGCTTCGAGTCTGCTCTTCGCCGGACACTTCGCCTCCGCAGGTGGTTCTTTGAGAGCTGCGAACGCCGGAGGAAACTTCGGAGAAGCTGCGGCGGGAGCGGCCGTTTCCGCGACGCTTGCGGGCAACCCGTTGCTTTACGCGAGCACGATCATGAAGCTGAATACCGCAGGCCAGTATTTCGACGATTGGGTTGTGGAGCAGCGATTTAATACCGCAGCGCTCAATAGCTTCAGCACCTCTTCTGGACGGAATATTGTCAGCGCGTTCGGTTCGGGAGGCTCAGCGCGCAAAGGAGGCGTCAGCTCAGACAGCAGCGAAGTGACGCAAGGCACTGGTTCTCTGAATGCCGGCACAAACTATCTGCTCGTTACCCGCTACGCAATTACGGGTGGTGGTTTGAACACCGTTGATTCCGCAACGCTTTTCGCATTCGACGAGACTGCTTACGGAAACTATCTGACCGCTGCCAACAACAATCCCTCAAACGCTGATGCGCTGCTTGCCACGCACGCTCTCTTTTCCTTAACGGATGGTGATGACCGGGCGCTAAGCAACTTTGGTTTTCTTCAGTTCTCGATCGGGGGCGGACCTACCGGCGATTACGACGCGTTTCGTATGGGCACGGAAGTTAGCGACGTGGTCAAAGTCGTGCCTGAGCCCTCTTCAGTAGCTCTGACGTTGATGGGCATTTTCCCATTTCTGCGACGCGCCCGACGCAAAGCGTCTGTCTGAGTTTTCCATTAAGACGCGGGCGTGCTTTGGGAAGCACACTCCAGATGCGAAGGGCCTGCACCTGAGGTCCGCGACGGCGGCGTCACTGCTCGCCGTGTTCCGTTCAAGACGGTGTTGTTTTGTTGGGAGAATTGAGAAAAGCGCTTCGGGCAGAAGGGCGGACAAATGGTGGGTGCCACTTTTGGTAGAAGAACTGCAGGCGGTTGCACTTTGCTGATGCTGACGCGGAAGCGGAACACATATATCTGACACACACCGACGCGATCGCTCCTGGCTGCGTCCTTCGATTTCCTAATTCATGTTTCGCTACCTTTTCTCTGCAATTCTGCTGTCTCTCGTCTTGCAAGCGCCGGCAGAGCAAGTGGAGCCGATCGCTCCCATCAAGGCGCCGTTTGCAATGCCGCAGCTCCAGCGGCCGGCCATCCCTCAGCACGCTGTCAGCATTCGAGATCACGGCGGCGTCGAGGGTGGCATCGAAAAGAACACGGGCGCCTTCAAGAAGGCGATTGCGGCGTGCTCCGAACAGGGCGGCGGGCGGGTCATAGTGCCAGCCGGCAAGTGGCTGACCGGCCCAATCCATCTCAAGAGCAACATCGAACTCCGGCTGGAAAAGGGCGCCGAGGTAATCTTCAGCGACATTCCAGAGGACTATCTCCCACCAGTTTTCGTCCGAAATGGAGGCGTTGAGATCTACAATTACTCGCCGCTTATTTACGCCCGCGACTGCGAAAATGTCGCGATTACTGGCCCCGGTCAGCTCAATGGCAATGCGAAGGCTTGGTGGGAATGGAAGAAACTCGAAACCCAGGAGTCCTACAAAATGGGCGCAGCAGGTGTGCCGGTGGAGAAGCGCATCTTTGGCACGCGAGAAGCCGCCATCCGGCCGAGTTTCATCGGCTTGGTGAACTGCAGGAACGTTCTGCTAGAAGGCTTCACCATCGGCAGCGGGCCTAACTGGACGATCCATCCCATCTACTGCGAGAACGTCATTATCCGGCGTGTGAACATCGATACGCATGGACCGAACAACGACGGTATCGACCCGGACTCCTGTCGCAACGTGCTCGTCGAGTATTGCACTTTTAACACCGGTGATGACTGCATGGTGCTGAAATCCGGATACAACGAAGACGGCCGTCGCGTCGCCCGTCCGACAGAGAACGTCGTCATCCGGCATTGCACGGGAAAGGAAGGCCACGGCGGTTTGGTCATCGGGAGCGAGATGTCCGGCGATGTGCGCAACGTCTTCATGCACGACTGCGAGTTCGATCGCACCGATCACGCTGTGCGGGTCAAATCACGCCTTGACCGCGGCGGCATCGTGGAAAACGTGTGGGTGCAGAACGTCCGGGCGAAGGACATGCAGCGGGACGTTGTGATCCTGACAACGGATTACTCCACGATCTTGGAGGGAGTCCCCAATATCAAACCGCCGTTGTTCCGGAACATTTTCCTTAAGGACATCACCGGTGACGGCGCGCCTGCTGGGGTCATTATCAATGGACTCGAAGCGTCTCCCATCCAGAGCGTTCACTTCGAGAACGTGACGATCACCGCGAAGAAGGGAGTCATCGCCAAAAACGTCAGCGATCTCACGTTCACAAATCTCAGGATCACAACCTCAGAAGGTTCTGTCTATGATTTGACAAACGCCAGCGGCGTCACGATCAGCAACTCCACAGCAGCCGAAGGCACGGCCCCTTTCCTGCGTCTGCAAGGCAAAGACTCGGATAAGATCAATATCGAGTCGAGCGACCTTGGAAAACGCAAGCCATTCGAGGTGGGAGACGGTGCGGCGGAAACCGCGATCACGCTAAAGCCCTAATCCGCCATGACCAACAACAAATCGGGCAACTGTCGCTGGGTCATCTGCGGCCTGCTCTTCTTCTCCGTCGCCGTCAATTACATCGATCGATTGGTAATCGGCATCCTGAAGAAGCCGATCAGCGCCAGCCTCGGCTGGACCGATCAGGATTACGGGTACATTGCCGCGTTCTTTTCGTTCGCCTACGCCTTTGGCTACCTGCTCGGCGGTCGCTTGATCGACAAGTGGGGAGTGAAACGCGGACTTCCGGTTTTCGTTGGCTGCTGGAGCTTCGCCGCGATGGCACACGGATTCGTCAGCTTCATTGGCATGGAGCAGCAGTTCCGGATGCAATACCCGTGGTTCTCTTCCGCAGAGGGCGGGTTGGTGTGGCTTACCCTGGCGATGCCGATGACGGCCGCAGGATTCGTCCTCGCTCGCATGGCGCTAGGCCTTACCGAGGGCGGCAATTTTCCGGCTGCTATCAAGACGGTCGCGGAATGGTTTCCGGTGAAAGAGCGGGCGCTTGCGACCGGATGGTTCAATGCCGGAACGAACGTCGGCGCAATCCTTTGTCCGATCGGTGTGCCTTGGATCTATTCACACCTTGGCTGGCCTGTGACTTTCTACATCACCGGGGGCACTGGGCTCGTTTGGTTGGTCGCCTGGTGGTTTACTTACGATGAACCAGAAAAGCATCCGCGACTCTCACGCGAGGAGCTGATTTACATCCGTAGTGGGCAACCAGCGGTGGAGGAAAAGGCGGTGAAAGTTCCGTGGCGTTCGCTCCTGACCTACCGTCCTGTCTGGGGCTACGTGGTTGCCAGCATTCTGGCTGGGCCGGCGTGGGGATTCTATCAGTTCTTCGTTCCCGACTTCCTCGATAAGCGCTTCCACCTGACGCTTCAGGAAACTGGCTGGTGGACCGGCGCCTTCTTTGCAATTGCTGCGGTGGGCGGCGTCGCTGGTGGCTGGCTCGTCGCCAGTCTGCTCAACCGCGGCTGGAGTCTCAACAAGGCCCGCAAGATTTCTCTCCTCATCTGTGCACTGTCCGTGGTGCCTGTATTTTTCGCTCCGTTTGCGGGAAGTGTGTGGCTGGCTGTCCTTATCGTTGGAATCGCCGGTGCAGCGCATCAAGGCTGGTCGGCGAATCTTTACAGCGTGGTCTCCGACACCATGCCGAAAGACGCCATCAGTTCCGTCATCGGGCTTGGCGGATTCGTTGCCTACATGACGGGCGGCTTCGTGAATGGACTGACAGGCATGATCCTGAAGCAGACCGGCAGCTACGTGCTAGTCTTCGCCTACTTCTCGGGCACCTACCTTCTGGCGCTGCTGGCTGTGCATCTCCTGATTCCGAAAATTCGCGACACAAACGCGCCTTTACCGAAGCCTGCGGCCGATCCGACAGGCGAGCTTCCTTACGAATGAACCGCAATTCATCCAGTCGCGCCATCGCGCCTTGGGTTCCCGATCAGGGCGACGGAACCTACTGTAATCCTGTCCTTTGCGCCGACTACTCAGATCCCGACGTGATCCGGGTTGGCGGAGATTACTATCTGACCTCCTCCAGCTTCAACTGCACGCCCGGTTTGCCAATCCTGCATTCGAAGGACTTGGTAAATTGGACGATTATCAATCACGCGGTGAAGAACCTGCCACATCCGCGTTTCCGTGAGGTCCAGCCGGGGCACGGCGTGTGGGCGCCGTCAATTCGGCACCACGCCGGAAAGTTTTGGATTGTTTTTCCAATGCCAGATGAAGGGCTTTACGTCACGACTGCCGAAGATCCGGCCGGAGAATGGTCCGAGCCGCATTTGCTGCTCGAAGGAAAAGGCCTCATCGACCCCTGTCCGTTTTGGGATGACGATGGGAAGGCCTACATTGCGTTCGCCTATGCAGGCTCCCGAGCGGGAATCCGAAACCGGCTGCATGTCCGCCCGGTCAGCCCTGACCTGACCAGCGTCAACGGCGAGGGAAAGGTCGTGGCGCAGATAGACGAAAGCCTGCCCGCCCTAGAAGGACCGAAGTGGCACAAGCGAAACGGCTGGTATTACATTTCCGCTCCCTCCGGCGGCGTGCAGATGGGTTGGCAGGTCATCTTTCGGTCACGCGCTGTGTTTGGACCATATGAGGAGAAAATCGTTCTGGCGCAACGTGGCACGGCAATCAACGGGCCTCATCAAGGTGCGCTCGTGGAAACGCCGGAAGGCGAGTGGTGGTTCCTTCATTTCCAGGACGCGGACCTCTATGGACGCATCGTTCATCTTCAGCCCGTGCGCTGGGAGGACGATTGGCCCTTGATTGGCGTGGAACAGAATAAGGACGGCGTAGGCAAACCGGTTCTGCACTACGGAAAGCCGAAGGTGAAGAATGCCGCTGACATCGCAGTTCCGCAGACCACAGATGAATTCGAAACACCCCGGTTGGGCCTGCAGTGGCAGTGGCACTCCAACTACGAGAATTGCTGGTATTCATTGACGGAACATCCCGGTTACTTGCGACTTTATCCGCAATTCGTCCTCAAAGGTGACTTCTCAAAGGCCGGCAATCTCCTGCTGCAAAAGTTTCCCGCTCGGAGCTTCGCCGTCGAAACTCAGTTGGAAATTCCGCCCGATAGTCCGGATCTTTTCGCGGGAATCATGGTGATGGGACTCGAGTATGCTGCGCTGGAGGCGCAACGCACGAACGAAGGTTACTGGCTGCGGCTCCGGATGACTTCTGAAACACGAGGAGAGTATTTCGTGGCTGGCGCCGAGTCCGTGCGCCTACGCATCGAAGTCCGCGAAGGCGGCGTCTGCGCCTTCGGCATCGCCGATGACAAGGAAGGGTTCTACCAGATTGGCCCATTTTTCCATGCGCGTCCCGGCCGATGGATCGGCGCAAAGGTCGGCATCTACTGCCTGACCCCCGAAGTGTTTGGAGCACGCGGACACGCCGACTTCGATTATTTCCGGGTTGCCGCGGTTCCGGAGGCCGGTGACAAACCCAGTCTCGCTGCTTCGAACTTCATTCTTCCTGCTCGGGTACTTGCACCTTTGTGAGCCTGGGCTCATTAACGGAGCGGCGCTTGATCTTCTGTTGCTGCGGCGACGGACACTGCTGCGGGTGCACGGGCTCGATGCGCACGGCGCGGCGGGTCTTCGCCGCTTTGTAAATGGCGTTGACGACGCGCAGGTCTGCCCAGCCTGCGAAGCCATCCGGTTCGGCCGCTTTGTCCTTCAAGATACAATCGGAAAAGTAGAGAAGTTCCGGCGCGAACTGATCGCTCGGAGCGAAGCGTTTCTCCCTGGACTTGCCCCCGATATTCTGCAACCAGCGCAGTTCGCCCTTGTAATCAAAGGCGCGTGAGATTCGGAGCGATCCTTTCGTTCCAACCACTTCCAACTCGGAGGCACTCGCGGAACCAAAGGAGCACGTAAACTGTGCGAGCCGCTCTCCGGGAAAGCGCAGCAGCGCACTCGCCATTTCCTCGATTTCGGCGAAACACGCGTCATCGGTCTTCGATGCGGTCAAACTCACGGCTTCCACAGGCTGCTCCTCGAAGAGATAACGCGCCGCGTTGATGCAATAGACGCCGATATCGAAAAGCGTGCCCCCACCTGTCGCACGGCGGGTGCGAATGTTCCCCTCTTTCACGTTCATGCCAAAGATCGAGGAGAAGAAACGCACTTCACCGAGCTTACCCGAGCGCACCAGTTTGATCGCCTCCAACTGAGCGGTGTTGAAGTGGAGCCGGTAAGCAATCATCAGCTTCACGCGCGCCCTGTTACATGCGCTGATCATCGCGCGGCAGTCCGCCTCCGTGTTCGCCATCGGCTTTTCGCACAGGACGTGAACTCCGGCCCGCGCGGCACGCTCGGTGTATTCGCGGTGCTGGTGATTGGGCAGCGCGATGTAGACGGCATCGATCTCCTGCTCACGAAGCACCTGCTCAAAACTCAAGTAGTCGAAAGCCGGCACCCCATATTTGCGGGAGAGCGTCCGCGCCTTGGCCGGATCGCCGGTGATGAGCGCACCCAGGTCGGAGTTCTTTCGCGCATGCGCGAAGGCGGGCAGCACCGCCGCCTGAGCGAGATGGCCAAGTCCAACGACTGCGTATCGGATGCGTTTACGTTTGGGAGATCTCTTCATGGTTCCAGTGATATTGCGGAACTTTGTTTTGTCATGTCGGTCTAGTCCGTCGGAAACGCACTAAGCTTAGCTCCCACGCTCCTCCGGTATTCAGTAGGACTTAGGCCAACGCGGGCACGGAATTGCTCGGCGAAACTGCTACCATCGACGAAGCCGCAGCGGGTCCCGATCTCGGAGACGGAGAAATTCGTTTCCTCGATCAGCTTCATCGCGGCGGCGACTCGCGTCTTCATCAAGAATTCCTGCGGGCTGAAACCGAAAGCGTGCTGGAAACGGCGCTGGAAGTGGCGCATCGACAATCCGCAGGTGCGGGCGACTTCGCGCAGCACGACGGGACCGGCGAAGTCGCGGCGGATGATGTCCACAGCGCGGGCGACGCTCTGGATCATCGGGAGCTGCATCTCGTGCTCGGCCGCGCGCCGGACGACGCCGGCGGTGCCGCAGATGCGACCATTCGTGTCCTTCAGCGGTAGCTTGCTGACGAAGAACCAGTCCGGGGTTCCTTGCTTGTCAAACCACAGCTCCACTCGCTCGACGCAGCGGGCTTTGCCCGTGAGCAGGAGCGTATCGTCGCGTACATAACCGGACGCCATGTTGTGCGGGGCGACATCGAAATCGGTCAGGCCGAGCAGCTCCCGCTCATGGCGCAATTGGTGGTGCTGGAGAAAGCTGCGGCTGATGAGCATGAAGCGACCCTGGGCGTCCTTACAGTAGAAGCAAACGCCCGGAAGATGATCAAAGAGCGTGTGGATATGGGCGTTTGGATGCACCTTACTCAGCCACACGGCCCTCTCACGCGCGAGACGTTGCAAACGCGCCCGCGCGAAACCGCGCTTCGCAGGGCGTGGCGCTTTTGGCACAGGCTTTGTCGTCACGCTCAGCTCAATGCCGGGTTATGAATGCAATGTCAACGGCAGCCACGCTGCCAATCCCCACAACCTAAAAGAACTAGTCACCAACAAACCATGTCCGCTCACTTCCCGAATATCTCCCGCATCGCTTACGAAGGCTCGAAGTCGAAGAACCCTCTCGCCTTCAAGCACTACAACCCCGACGAGCTCGTCGAGGGAAAGACGATGCGCGATCATCTCCGCTTCTCGATCGTTTACTGGCATACGATGTGTGGCCAGGGAGCGGATATGTTTGGCGGGCCGACGGCGATTCGTCGGTGGGAAGCGGGCTTGAGCGGACTCGACCTGGCGAAGGCGCGCGTGCCGGTCTTCTTCGAGATCGCGGAGAAGCTGCAGATGCCGTTCTGGGCTTTTCACGACCGCGACATCGCGCCGCACGGCAAGACGCTGCGCGAGAGCAACCAGTGGCTCGACACGATCGTGGCTCTGTGCAAGGAGCAGCAGCAACGCACCGGCATCAAGCTCCTGTGGGGCACGGCGCAGCTCTTTGTGCATCCGCGCTTCATGCACGGCGCAGCCACTTCGCCGAACGCGGAGGTCTTTGCCTTCTCCGCGGCGCAGGTGAAGAAGGCGCTCGAAGCCACGCACGAGCTCGGCGGCGAGGGCTACACATTCTGGGGCGGTCGTGAGGGTTACATGACGCTTTGGAATACCGACATGAAGCGTGAACTTGATCACCTCGCGAAGTTCCTGCATATGGCCGTCGATTACGGGAAGGAGATCGGCTTCAAGGGGCAGTTCTACATCGAGCCGAAGCCGAAGGAGCCGACCAAACATCAATACGACAGCGACGCCGCCGCGTGCCTCAACTTCCTCCGGGAGTATGACCTCCTGCCTTTTTTCCAACTGAACCTCGAAACCAATCACGCCACGCTCGCCGGCCACACCATGCAGCACGAGATGGATGTCGCAGGTGCCGCGGGTGCGCTCGGCAGTCTCGATGCCAACACCGGCGACCTGCTCCTCGGCTGGGACACCGATCAGTTCCCGACCGACATCTATCTCACGACCCAGTGCATGCTCGTGGCACTCAAATATGGCGGGCTCACGACCGGTGGGGTCAACTTCGACTCAAAAGTGCGGCGCGAGAGCATCGATCCCGAGGATCTCTTCCACGCGCACATCGCAGGCATGGACACTTTTGGTCGTGGCCTCAAGGCGGCGGCGGCGATCCGCGCCGATGGCCGACTCGCGGAATTCGTGAAGAACCGTTACGCCTCGTGGGACTCGGGACTCGGCGCACGCATCGAGGAGGGCAAGGAAACGCTCGCCTCGCTCGAAGCCTTCGCGCTCGAGAAAGGCGAAGCCGCAGCGAACACGAGCGGCCGGCAAGAGTTTCTGGAGAACCTCATCAACGAGTTCATTTAAACTTCGTCGTGCTCATGCACGGGGCGAACGTGGTGCGACGCCGCCGCGGTATCCGGGGGGAAAACCTCGGCGGCGTGTCGCCCCGTCCGTCTGGCGTCCCTCCTTCTTCCATCTCTTCACACACTCACACCTAACTCACCTATGAATCTCGAATCTCTCTCTCGCGCCGCAAATGAAGCCCGCGGCCTTGCCGTGGACGCGGTCCATGCCGGGCCTTCGCCAAGGCAGAGGCGCGCCGCGCGACGGAAGTGGGCAATTGATCTTTCCGCCACGAAAATCGAGAAAAGCGCTGCGTGAACATCCACCACCTGGAGCTTTTCTATTACGTCGCCAAGCACGGCTGCATCATGGAAGCAGTGCGAAAAATTCCTTACGGGATCCAGCAGCCTGCGGTGAGCGGGCAAATCATCCAGCTCGAGCGATCCGTCGGCACGAAGCTTTTTCAACGGCGTCCGTTTGCGCTCACGGCGGAGGGCCGGAAGCTCTTCGAGTTCATCAAGCCGTTTTTTGGTGATCTGGCGAAGGTGGCCGGCGAGATCTCCGGCAAGACCGGGCACTTCGTCCGGCTCGGGGCCTCGGGACCGGTGCTGCGCCATCATTTGCCGCACGCGTTGCGGCTGCTGCGAGAGGCGACCCCTGGCCTCTCGCTCCAACTCACCGAGGGTTACGAACCGCAGCTCATGCAGATGTTGAAAGCGGACGAAATCGATCTCGCGATCACGGCGCTGAACAATTCGATGCCGACCGGTTTTGGCATGGCGCCGCTGCTTTCGATTTCGCTAGCTCTGCTGCTGCCGGCGGACAGCCGCATCCAGTCGCCGGGGGAGCTGTGGAAACGGGACTCGATCAGCGAGCCGCTGATCACACTGCCTGCGGACGACGGCATCGCACGTCATTTCCAAGAGGGGCTGCAACAACTCGGCGTGGATTGGCCACCGAGCATGGTGGTCAGTTCGCTCGAATTGATCGAGACCTATGTGGCCGAGGGATTTGGTTTTGGCGCAGTGGTCCGCGTGCCGGGGATGAAGCTCCGGTCCGGCGTAAGGCTGATTCCGCTGCCGGATTTTCCTCCGCTCAAGATCGGCATTGTTTGGAACGGTGCCGCCTCATCGCTCACGGAATCGCTGGTGGTCGCCTTCCAGCGTTACGTGCAGACATTCGCCACTGCCTGACAAAGGCCGGCGGGCGAGGCACGGGATGGGGATTCGATGCAGCGGCGGCCGGCATTGATTTCAGCGCCGTTGGGCATTGTTTTTTTGAATTACAGCCAACGGGGTGTCTGGGCGTTAAGTCGGCCATGCCTGTCGCCGCCGAGTTCTCCACCAAGTCTCCCGCGCAGATTGCGGAAGAGCTGCTGGGCTTTGAGTCGTCCTGTGTCGCCGCCGCGCTCCGCTATCGCGCGAGCGGTGAGTTCGAGGACTTCAGCGCGATGCTACCGGGGATCATCGCCTTTCATCTGCCGGGCAGCGCGGCACGGCCACCGGCCGTTCTGGCGGATGGGATGCGTTTGAATCAGGATCTGGGACTCGATTCGCTAGCGCTCACAGAGATGGCGTTCATGCTTTCCGAACTGCTCGGACTCTCGATCGAAACGCGCGACGTGGCAGGCGTGATGACCGTCGGGGATTTGAAAGCGTTCCTGAAGGGGAGGCTCGAAACGCCATGAGCGGCTCCGTGGTCATCTCCGGGCTGGGTTTTGTGACCAGCATCGGGCATTCGCGGACGGCTGAGCGAGGCGGTGCGTTCGCTCAGGCACGGCCTGGCTCCATGGGTCGCGGTGCCTGGACGGGAGGTGGCGGTGAAACTTGCCGGCTTGCTGCCAGGTTTTAATGTGGGTGCGATCAATCCGGCGGCGTGGTCGTGGCCGGGTGAATTCAGGATCGATGCGAATGTGGTGCGCGCGATGCCGCCTCAGGGGGTGTATGCGCTGGCGGCATTGCAGCAGGCGTTGGGTGAGGCGCGGCTCGCGCCGGAGACGTTGAGCGATGGTGCGACGGGGTTGTTTTGTGCGTCGAGCGGATCTGCACGCATGCTTCACCAGCATATGGGAAAGCTGGAGACGAGCGGGTGGCGACGCGCGCACCCGCACGGGGTGATCAGTTCCGTCGCTGGCGCGCTGAATTTTCATCTGGCGGCGCTGCTCGGGATTCGGGGAGCGAGTTGCGGGTTTGTGTCGGCGTGCTCCTCCGGGAGTCACGCGTTGGGGTTTGCGCTGGATGAGATTCGGCTCGGCCGGCAGCAACGCATGATCGTGGTGGCTGCCGAGGACTTGAATGCGGAGAGCGCGCTGCCGTTTGCCGGGATGGGCGCGCTGAGTGCGGCGAGTGATCCGGCACTGGCGTCGCGGCCATTTGATCGCGGGCGTGATGGGTTTGTGCCCACGGGTGGAGCGGTGGTCGTGGTGCTAGAGTCGGAGTCGAGCGCCGTGGGACGTAGGGCGCGGGCGCTGTCACGGATGCTCGGCTGGGGCCAGGCTTGCGATGGGTATCACGTGGCGAGGGCTGAGCGATGCGATGCGGCTGGCCATGAGTGATGCCAGGCTCACGCCCGCGGACGTTGGCTATGTGAATGCGCATGGGACTTCGACCCCGGCGGGTGATCGCGCGGAGGCACGGGCGATCACCGAGGTGTTCGGCCAGCACCGCGTGCCGGTGAGCAGCACGAAGGCGCTGACCGGACATGGCCTGTCGCTGGCCGGTCTCATGGAAGCGGCGTTCTGCGTGCTGGCGCTCGACGAAGGCTTCATTCCCGGCCAGGCGCACCTCGTTGAACCCGACGAAGACAGCGCCCGGCTCCACCTGCCCCGTGAAACGCTGAGCAAGCAGCCCCACGTCGTTCTCAACAACAGCAGCGGCTTCGGCGGCAGCAACGTCTCCCACGTCTTCTCCAGCACCAATCAATAACCAACCCATCCCATGAGCACCGACCCCATCGTCCTGACCATCATCAAAGCCGGCTGGATCGGCATGTTACTCGGCGTCGCCTCCGGCGCGGTGATTGGTCTATTCTTCCATCGAGAGGATTGGATGGGCGGATATGCGAGTTATCGACGGCGGCTGACCCGTCTCGGACACATCTCATTCTTCGGGCTGGCGTTGGTAAATTTCTGCTTTGCGTTCACTCAATCCGTCACGCCACTCGCCGCACCCTGGAGCGGGATCGCGATGCTGAGTTTTATCGTCGGGGCGGCGACGATGCCGACGGTTTGTTTCCTCAGCGCGTGGCGAAAGCCGTTTCGACATCTCTTCTCCATCCCGGTCGGGGCCGTGCTCATCGGCGTGATCGGTTCACTCGTTGGCCGATGAAACTGGGACTTTTAGCGATGAGCGGCGTGCGTTGCCGCAACGAGGAGCTCCTCGCGATGGGGCTGACACTGCCGGGATTCGTGGAGCGCAGCAAAGTGATCGCCTCGCTGCCGAGCCTGGGATTGCTGACCCTGGCTGGGATGACGCCCGAGGAGGTCGAGGTCAGCTATGTCGACGTGCCGGAGCCGGGTTCATTGAAGGAGTTGCCGGGAGATTTCGATGTGGTGGCGATCTCCAGTTTTACCGCGCAAATCAAGGAGGCCTACAAGCTCGCGGACCGTTATCGCGAGGCGGGTGTCACGGTGTTGATGGGCGGCCTGCACGTAACCGCACGGCCCGAGGAGGCGTTGCAGCACGCGGACAGCGTGCTGCTCGGTGAAGGCGAATCCTTATGGCCCAGGATGATCGCCGACTTGCAGGCGAATCGCCATGCGGTCGGTGAAGTGAGCGACTTTACGATCGAGCGCTGCGTTTTCTGGCCGACGGTCGCGAATATTTTCCGCGCAGGCTGGGTGAACCAGTCGCAGTCGCTCACCACCCGCCGCGTCACCGTCCGCGACTGCGACGTGATCCACATTTCCCCGCACGAATGGATGGGCGCGGCCGACGCGCTCTTCACGACAGTGAGCCCCGACGGCAAAGGCGCCTGCCTGCACAGCGACTATCTTTTCGAAAACATCCGCTGCGAATCGCCCGCCGCGCTCCTCTCCGTGAACTGGCCCGAAGCCACGCTGCGCAACTTCCGCTTCAAAGACATCCGCCTCGACGCTGGCGCCAACAAGAGTCTGCTCCGCGCCAACGCGGAGGGCGTCCATATTGAGAATATCCGCGTCGCCGGCTAGCCCGCGCGCGATGCCGCAGCGGTGAAGCTCACGCTCGATGGCACGATCTCGCTGCTCGTCGCCGTGCCTGGCGCTCGCGCCGAATCCTTGAAAATCGACTCCACCTTTACCGAAGCCGGAAGGCAGCCCTTCAAGCTACCCGCAGTGACTGTCGAGAGCGGCAAGGAAACCGTCATCCGAGTCGCTTCGTGGTCGTTCTTTGTCACCGCCACGCGCCACGACGAGCGGAGTGTGAAGATCGAGACGAAGATCGTGAGAGCCGGCGCTGCTGGCACTTCCAAAGTCGTCTCGCGTCCGACGATTCTGACCGCGCTCGGCAAAGCCGCCACGATCAGCGTGGGTGACGAGCAAGAGGGCTTCTCGCTGGAACAGATCGTCACTGCGACAAAGTAGCGGCGAATGAGCAGCCCAGGGCCTTTATCCATCATCATGAACTCCGTCACCGACCTGCCATTCAATCGTTTCCTCGGGCTGGGCCACGCGTCCGCTGAGAGCGGGGCGCTGCTCGCGCTGCCGGATTCGGCCGATTACGCGAACCACCTTGGCACCGTCCACGCCAGCGCGCAGCTCGCGCTGGCCGAAGCGACGAGCGGGCGGGTTTCTGCTCTGCGAGCTTCCGCCGATTTCGGCCTTCGTGCCCGTCGTGCGGCGGCTCGAGGCAAAATTCAAGCAGCCTGCGACGGGTGCGCTCACTTCGCGAGCGAGTGCGGAACCGATGCGGCTCGCCGCTCTCTCCGAAGAGCTAGCGCGAAAAGGTCGCGCGTTGCTCGAGGTGAACATCGAAGTGCTCGACGCGTCCGGCGCAGCGACGCTGACGGCGAGCGTGGAGTGGTTTCTTTCCATCACAAAATGAAGCGCCTCATCCTCCTCGCTGTCCTCGCCGCGCAATTGCACGCTGCGGATTTTCCCGCGCCGAAATTCCTCGGTGATGTCGAAAGCTACGGACGCAACATCCAGCGCACGCTGCGGCTGCTCGCCGAGAGCACACCGGAGCATCCGTGCGAGTTTATCGGCCGCCGCTGCAAACTTCACCTTAATTCCGAATCTCCTCGGCGGACTGGTATTTTTTCGCAGGCGGCATTTTCCTGAACTGCCAACTTCCCGGCTTGTCCTGGCTGCATGGAATGCTGCGCTCTGCTTTTATCATCCCCTCCCTTTTCCATTTATGCATCGACTCGTCGTTATCGGCCTCTTCTTCATCACCACAGCCATCCAAGGCGCCGACGGGCCGCGCGATCCCTGGCTCTGGCCCTTCGCGAGCACGAGCATTTGGAACATGCCGGTCGGCAACGACGCCGTTTACGTCGAGGCGAAGATCGGCCCGGCAAAGCAGATCGGCGTGGATGAGGAGCTGCTCTTTCGCACGAGCGCGGGTGCGCCGGTGCGGAAGCTCTTCGCGCCGAAGTCGTGGGAAACGCGCGCGGGCGGCACACAGCAGGTCGGCGAACTGCCGATCGACGACGCGATCGTTGTGCCCGACGCGCGGAAATGGCACACGCCGAACAACTGCGCCGCGCTTCTCCTGCCGGACGCGCGCACGGTGCGGCACGTCGGCGTGCTCTGCCGCCCGGAGGCTGGCGGGCCGGTCTTTGGGTATCCCTTCAATCCCGACTCCGATCTCTTCGGCGACGGTGCGCACGGCAGCCACGGCGCGTCGCGGCTCTCCGCGCTCGGCGGCAGCATCCGCATGGGCGAGCTGACCGGCGGCGCACCAATCCGCCACGCGCTGAAGGTCGATGTTTTCTGCGAGCGCTACGCCTTTTATGGCGAGGATCGGAAGGGCTTCCGCTGGCCGGCGACGAAGGCCGACAGCTACGCGAAAGAACGCTACAAGGGCGCGAACCGCGCGCTCGTCATGGGGTCGCTCCTCGCGCTTCCACCCGCCGCGACCGAGGCCGGCCTGGCGCTCAAGACACCGATCGGCAAGAAGCTTTTCCGCGCGTTGCAGGACTTCGGCGCTTATGTCGTGGATGATGCTGCGTGGGACTGCCATTACGTCTGCGCGGAGACGGGAGTGGCCGAGGAAGTGGAGCACAAGCTCGGGCTCAAGCTCGCCGCGGCAGAGGGGCGGCTTTTCGAGGACATTAACGCACTCTTCACCGCTCTCGAGATCGTGGATAACAACGCGCCCGACCGCATCGGCGGCGGCGGCACCCCGCGCGTCGCCCTCGCCCCTCCGCTTGCACAAGCCGCGCCTCCGCAGCCGGCGGGCGCCGCGCCGAAAGCCGGCGCAACCACCTTCAAACTCATGATCAAAAACGGCGGCATGACGCAAGGCACCGACGTGCCGGACGAATGGAGCGGGCGCTACGGCGAGGTCGAGATCGAGCGCGACACGAAGATCTTCAAGGAAGCGCCCGCCGCTCTGCGCGTGACCGTGCGCGGTGGAAAAAGCGGCAGCGCTTTCCAACAGATCAAAGGCGGGGGCGGGACGAAGATTCGCATCGCAGGCTGGATGCGCACGCAGGGCAACGTGAAGGCGCAGGTCGCCGTGCACGCCTTCGCCGAAGGGTTCAAGCAGAACCAATTCATGCAGGTGCACTTCGCCCAGGGCGACTCGGAGTGGACGGCATTCGAGAAGGAGATCGCGCTGCCGGAATGGTGCGCCTTCTTCAACGTCGCGCTGCTCGTCGAAGGCGAGGGCAGCGCGTGGCTAGATGAGGTGCGCGAGGCGGGCGGCAGCGTCGATCCCGGCGAGGAGCTTTCCCCCGAAAAGCGCATGACCAAGGCCGCGCCGCCAAAGGGTAAGCCGTGGGAGCCCGGCTGGGGCTTCTATCCGCAGTTCCCGGGGGCGTGGCAGATGATGTTCAAATCTCAGCTCGAGCGCACGAAGCAGGGGAACGCGAACGTCATCTTCCTCGGCGACTCGATCACGCAAGGCTGGGGCGAGGCGGGCAAGGCGCAGTGGGAAAAGCGCTTCGCCTCGTTGGGCGCGGTGAACTTCGGCATCGGCGGTGACTCCACGCGGCAGGTGCTCTGGCGGATCGAGCACGGCCTGCTCGACGGGCTCGCGCCAAAACTAGTCGTGCTCAAAATCGGCACGAACAACCTCTACGACGATCACAACGCGGGCAGCGACGAGGAGATCGCCCGCGGCGTCGAGGCGATCGTGCAGCGCATTCGCGAAAAGCTGCCGCAGACGCGCGTGCTGCTGCTCGGCATCCTGCCGCGGCAAAATGAGTTCTTCTCCAGCCGCATCGCGCGCATCAACCCGCTGCTCGCGAAGCTCGATGACGGCGGGAAAAGCGTGCGCTTCCTCGACATCGGCGATCGCTTTGCCAGGACGCCCGCAAAGGGCGACGTGCATGAGGATATGTTCGTCCCGGACAAGCTGCATCTCTCCGCAAGGGGCTACGAAGTCTTCGCCGAGGCAATCGCCGACGCCGTCGCGGAGATGGCAAAATGAAAAGAAGATGCCGGAATGCCGTCTCTTCTCAGTCTGCTTCTCCGCGCGGCATCCGCGATGGGGAAGCAAGTGCGCGTCGCATGCGTCGGCGACAGCATCACCGAGGCAGCGGCTGCCCGGCAGAGCTCGGGACGAACGATACGCCGCCGCAAAACTACGCGCACATCGCTGATTTCGAGCGCGACCTCACCGAGCTCGTCGCCAGATTCGCGGCGCTGCCCTCGAAGCCGCGCGTGTGGCTCGCGACGCCGTGCCCGGTTTACTACGACGGCAACTGGGGCATCGACAACGGCCGGCTCAACGAGGGCGTCATTCCCGCAATCCGCAAAGTGGCGGCGGCGCAAAGGCTCCCGCTCATCGACATCAACGCGGCGATGAGCAATCGCACCGACCTTTTTTACAAGACAACGTCCACCCGCTCGGCGGCGGCGCGACGATGGCCGCGACGATCTTCACCGCGCTCACTGGCAAGCGCGCGCCGATCGACCCGACTCCGCCGCCGCCGGAGCAGACGCGCATCGCGTGCATCGGCGACAGCATTACGGAAGGCAGCAGCTATCCGGCCATCGACGAGCTCGCGAAGCTCTCGCCGAAGCCGCGCGTCTTCCTGTGCAAGCCCTTGCCGGTCATCGGCGAAGGCAATTTCGGCATCGATAACGCGCGGCTGACCGAAGGCGTGCTCCCGGCCTTCCGCCGACTGGCCAAAGACTATGAGTTTCGCACCGAAAACAGCGAGACCATGATCTTGATCGCCGCAACTCGTCTGATGCTCGCGCGGCTATCATGAACTTGCTTTTTAGACGCCCTCTAAGACCGGAACCTGGCGCTCGTCCCCAGAGAATTCGACACCACATGGAGAGCCCGATCGGAGAGGCTTCTCTTATGACCGATCCGACGCGCGAGACCGCCTGTCACATGGAAACCAAACGAAGCTTTTTCATATGATGAGCGTTCGCACAACTGACTGTAAGGGGGCCAATTGATCGTCCACCTTGTCGACGGCACCTACGAGCTGTTCCGTCACTTCTACGGTCTTCGTCGGTTCAACAAAGGCGTGGACCGCCCATACGGCGCGGTCGCTGGCGTTCTCCAGACCGTGCTCCAGATCATCGAGACGGGTGACACGTATATCGGTGTCGCTACCGATCACATAATCGAATCGTTCCGCAATCGGCTGTGGGCAGGCTACAAGACCGGCGCGGGAATCGAGCCGGCGCTGCTCGCACAGTTTCATCCGCTCGAGGAAGCGCTCGCAGCGATGGGTGTTGTTGTTTGGCCGATGATCGAACTTGAAGCCGATGATGGCCTCGCTTCGGCTGCGCAGATCGCTTCCGAGGACAAGCAGGTGGAGAAAGTCGCCATCTGGACGCCAGACAAAGATCTGGCGCAATGTGTACGGGCTACGCGCGTGGTGCAGATCGACGGCCGGCGCAAAACGATTCGTGATGCCGCCGGAGTAAGGGAAAAGTTCGGCGTCGATCCGCCGCTCATTCCGGACCTGCTCGCACTCGTAGGCGATGCGGCCGATGGCTACCCTGGCATCCCGCGTATTGGCGCAAAGACCGCCGCACAGCTTCTAAACCTCCACGGACCGATCGAGAGTTTTCCGCCGAAGATTCTCGGCCGGCAGCGCGATCTCGCGCTGCTCTTCAAGGATCTCGCGACACTTCGCACGGACGCGCCACTCTTTGAAGAAGTCGGGGCGCTGCGCTGGCGAGGTGCCACGCCGGCGTTTGCCGAGTGGGCGAAACGGATGGAGGCGCCCCGGCTACTTGAGCGGTGCGAAAAGGCTGCGGGCGCAGGGCGTAACGTTATTCGAGGTGCGACTCGCGGAGGGAAAAAATGATCACCTCGTTCTCGAAATTAGCCCGAAGGCCGCCTTGCGAACGCCCCCCGCAACGGCGGCCACGTTGTCCATCGCCGCCGCGTGCTTGCGCGCAGCCTGCTCGGCGACTTGTCCCGTGCGGCGAACCTGATTCGCCGAGCGGCCGACCTGCACGCCACCGTACGCGAGGCCCACGCCGCCGGCAGCGATCGCAGCAGTTCGGACAGCCAAACGCTTCGGTTTCCTCTCGGCGTCGCAGGTCGGCTGGCCGACAGCGTCAACGCAGGATTTCGGAGGAAGGATCACGGCGAAATCTTCTTGGTAAATGCCTCCCAAGCTCTCCCACGATCTATTCTCGCTACGGAGTCCCAGAATTCGTGGGTCGGCGGCGGGACGCAGGCCGCTCCTTGCTGCCTCGCCGTTTGAATTCCCCTCCCTACGGCCCGATCCGCAGGATGCCGTCGTCGGCCAGCAGGGTGCCGGTGATAGTGCCGGCGCCGTTGCGGAAGTTCCCTTCATTGGGCCCTGATGCTCGGGAAGAGGCCGCCGCCAAACACCGCCTTCCCTGATCGCAGCATTGGCCCAGG
Organism: Chthoniobacter sp.; assembly: GCA_034667665.1. Lineage (GTDB taxonomy): Bacteria > Verrucomicrobiota > Verrucomicrobiia > Chthoniobacterales > Chthoniobacteraceae > Chthoniobacter. The sequence continues at coordinate 35,417 of JAXDQW010000112.1, read as the reverse complement.
CAACGGAGGCATGAGCGAGATTCAAGAGCTGACTGGCTTTACGGCTTTATGGCTCCTTCTTCACTTGAAGGCACCGGGACAGCTTGGGAATCGAGCTACAGGTACATAGGACTTGTCCGCTCGACGAAATGATAAAGCAGCTTATCAAACTCATCCCAACTTCCATATTCCTTGAGAATAGTCGCATCGATTTGCTCTTTATCTCTTTTGTCAAATGCTTGTGCGCTTTGAGGTTGTCCACTGTAGTAGTCTTCCAGGCTGCACGCTGGTTTTCCAACACGGGCGCAAAGAGTCACCCCATCCATTCTTATGGCCGAGGCAAGCTCATACATGCACCAGGAGCGATCAAAGAGCGCGTAGTCTGAAATGGTGACATAAACCGTTCCGGCTTCCTGAAGGGTCTTATGCAAGGTTGGCGTTAAACCAGTGATTTCTGTGTGTTGGTTAAGGCAGAACGCGTCCATCCAAAAGAATAGTTCGGGATCCCGATCAGCTTCCAAAGCCAATGTCAGGGCGACACCACGAGGGTTTTCCCGAATGAACATGTCGTACCACGCATGGGACACAAACGCGTTGCATTTCCCACGATACTCGTTCGGGACGACGGCCCACCACGAGACTTTGGCTGCCGCTGTGATGGGCACTACGACATTGGCAATGAAGTCACGGGTGCAGATCGCGCCAACAACACCGCTTTGAACCAGGGCGCGATAATAGGTGGATCTGATTCCGCGAGCGTGAACGGGAGGAACACTTTTTTCCCACTGACTCTCCGGAAGCACTAAATTCGCTCTCTGCAAATCGGACAACGTGGGAAGCATTGGTGGCTGCATTTCTTTAGTAGCAATCAATCTGTCGGAGTGGGAACCATTGCCCAGGTTGCCAGTTCGCCCCCGATTCCGACATGGGTGTTAACTAGATTAAGCTTCTTGCCTTTTGCGGTGTGGAACCAGCGCCCGGTTCGGCGACGTTGGGTGCTATTGTGATGGTCGAGCATTTGGCGTTGGTGGGGCGGCGAGACGGAATCGGACGATGTAACGCGGATTAATAAATCCCACAGTGGCCTCTTCGCCGCCGCCTTCTGTGCGATAGTGATCGAGCTGGAGAAATCCGCCAGCAGTGTTTGTTTGGGCGAGTGTGCGAGCGAACTCCTCAGGTTTCAGCTTCGATGAGCCGTAGCACGAGCCGCCGTCCTTCAGGTCAAAAAGATAGAAGTAGGTCTCTCCTGGTGCATCCACAGCAAACGTCGAGAATGGCAGGACGCAGAGTATCGCTATGGCGAGAGTGAGGGGCAGGGATTTCAAGCTCATAATTGGTGGATGATAGCTTCCACGCAAAACCGGGCTTGTTCGACCCGGGTTGCATGCCAGCTTCACGGTATGCAACTTTCGAATTCAGCCCGACTTGGCAAGGCGACGTTGGTGACAGACTAAGGCCTCATCAGGCCGAGGTTGACACCGATAGTAACAACCACCCAGAATGGAAGAGTGGCAGCATCACCGGCTACGGCTAAAGGCAGGAGCGCGTAAATGGCAGGCTCAGGCTTCTCGTCCACGACCGTCCTGCCCTTCTTGTCCGTGTGGCTGCTTCCTCTTGCTTTCTGGAGGGTGAGCGTGGTGCAGCAGCCCGTGAGAGTCATGGATGCAAATATAGTGAGCAAAAGAAGTGAGATGGTTTTGTGGACTTGCCCTTTCATAGGGAGGGGGTCGGTCACCCTGGGAATTCTGCACTCGTCTGTGATTCCCCTCCCTACGGCCCGATCAGCAGGATGCCATCGTCGGCCAGCAGGGTGCCGGTGATGGTGCCGGCGCCATTGCGGAATTTTCCTTCATTGGCGCTGGTGCTGGTGAAGAGGCTGCCGCTGTGGAGCAGGCCCAGCGCACCGTGGACGATGATATCGGCAATCTTGTCGCCGAGTATCGCGGCCCCGATGCCGCCCGTGAAGATCAGGCTCTTCACCGAACCGCCGAACTCCAGATCGGTGAGCAGGCTGCCCAGCACCTCGAGACGACCGCCGAAGCCTTTGGTAAACATCAGCTTCGGAGCGGAATCGTTGCTGCCGACATTGCCGCCGATCTGGATGAACGCGGACGGCGCCACCACGCCGCCGATCACCATGGCCGAGGCCGCGGTCGTGCCGGCCAGGAAATTTCCAGCGACGAACATCGGTGCGGAGAAGGTCCCGCCGACGGCGAAGTCGGTGACATTCCCGCCGACATCGATCAAGGGGGCGAGGACATTGCCGTCGGTCAGCAGGATCAGATCACCACCCGCGCGCAAGCCTCGGCGGGGGACGGGATTCGAGCCTCCCAAGGTGCCGGCGAGCGCAGAGGCCGGGACGGTGCCGCCGGCCACGCTGCCGACGATTTTGACGCTGGGGGCTTCGAGCGTCAGATCGCCGGCGGCGTTGACCGAGCCGCTGAACTCGGAATCGACGTCGATGGAGACATCGCCACCCGCAATGACGCGGGCGCCGACCTTGCCGCTCGCGACGATGCTGGCGTCCCCGCCGGCATTGAGGAGGACGCCGGGCGCCAGCGACCCCGGCTTGAGAACCTTGATGCCGCCTTGGGGCAGGGCAACGGTCAGGTCGCTCACGTTCACGGTGAGATCCGCGCCGGCTTCGAACCCCGTGGTCAGGACGGAGCCGACGATCGTGGCGACCACGCTGCCGTCGGTGCTTTCGAGGCGGCTCGCGGCGAGACCTGCGCTGGCTGTGGCCGTCAGGTCGTTGCCGGCGATCAAGCTGCTGCTGAGGACGAGGCCGCCCGCGGTGGCCTTCAACTGCGACCCGGAGACAAAACGGGAGGCGGCCAGAAATCCGCCGATCGTCACGTCACCGTTTCCTCCCGAGAAGAGATCGCTGGCGATGAGCTCGCGGCCGGTTTGCAAGGTATAGTCGTCGCCGGCGAGAAAGTGGGTGGCGGCGACCTTGCCGCCAACGGTCACGTCGGCGCTGGCAAATTTCGATCCGACCCGGCTCGCGATCAGGTCGCCGGTCCCGATGGGCACCGTGCCCCCGTTGGGCAACTGACCCACGTCCAGCCCCAGATCCCCATCGGGCAGGATCGTGCTGTTGGCGACTCCCAGTCCGACTTCGAGGTCCATGCTGGAACCGCCGATGAACTGGCTCTTGAGCACTTTGCCGGTGATCTTCGCGCTCAGGGCGTCGCTGCCGCCGGAGAACTTCGAGCCGATGACTGAACCGGTCACGTCGAGGTTCAGACCCGTGCCGCCGACGATGGACGAGCTGAGAACATCCTTGCCCGTTTTGCTGCCGGCGACGACCTGGTGATGGGCCAGGATCGCGCTCCGCTGGATGCCGCCGTCCACTTTGAGCGTGAGGTTGTCACCGACGAGCACATTGGCGGCTTTCAGATTGCCGGTCACGGCGAGAACGAGGCTGCCATCGACGTTGATCGAGCCCGAGACGTCTTTCCCCACTTCCAGGCGGAAGTTGCCGGGGCCGGTCACGGCGGCGGTCGGAAGCAACGAACCAATGATCTTGACGGTGCCCGTGGAAGCCGGCGCGAGGTGGGCCGGGTCGCCCACGATCAGCCGTCCGGCCAGGTTCGTCTCGACATTGAGGTGGCCGGTAATCTCCTTCATTTGCAGCGCTCCGGTCGCCGCGCCGACCGAAATGTTCCCCGCCATTTTTCCTCCCACGGTGAGGTTGCCGGCGACGTTGTCGGCGATGTCCACCGTGGCGCTGGCGGTGACGCCATCCCGGAGGAAGACCGTGGTGTCCTTGGCGAGCGTGGTGAGGTCAAGATCGACCGCGAGGGTGGTGGGATCGCCCACGAGCGGCCCGAGAATTCTCAGACCTCCGCCGGCCGCGAAATTCGTGCCGACGAAGCCGCCCAACTGATACACCGCGCCGTCGAGCGTGAAGACTCCACCGATGAGCGGAAGGCGTGCGCCGGCGTCGCCGGTGATCCGGCCGAGCGTGATGACGTTGCCGCCGGCCGCGGAGTTCGTATCCATGAAAGTCAGCGCGAAATCGGGACTCGGGTCCTTGACGACAATCGAGGCGATGTCAGCGCCGCCGGCATGGCCAACCACCTCCGACCCGGTGGCATCCAGCAAATCAGCGGTGCCCGCCGTGCCCGTGACCTTGACCTTGACCACGTCGCCGCTGGCGTCGGTGTAGGTCGCCGTCGCTCCCACCGCGATGGAGGCGGGGGCGATGCGGGGTTCGAGGAGTTCAGCAGCCGCTCGACGGCCTCCGAAGGCTAGGTCTGTTTTCATGGATGGGATTGGATGACTGGGTCGAAGGTGGCGGGCGGGGTGCGTGAGCGGCTGGGCGAAGTCATTTCCAAAAACCCCAAAACCGCGACTGAGTGAGGATCAATTGTTGATGCGCGGCGGCCCGCAGCCGCCGCAGGCGATCAGCCACTTTGGCGGCCGGCGCGCGAGTCTCGCCGGATTGAACCGGCACGCTGACGCTATCGGTCGCGACGGTTTCGATCTGCAGACCCACCGGGTCGCTGAATGCAGTTGCGCGAGCCGCCTCATTCGGAGCGGCGACCGAGGAAGGAGATACTCCCGCCTGGCGCAGGTAGGGCAACAGCCGCGCTTCCTTGACGGTGCTCGTCTTGAGGGCGAACGGCTCGGCCGCGAGGCTTTGCAGGAAATTGCGGACACTCGTTGCGAGTTTGAAATCGGCGCCTTCCAGCACCCGCGGGCTGTGCTGCTGCCGGCCGTCGGTCTGAACATAATTGACGCCGAAGCTAACCGGATCCGTCAGGGAGTCTGTGCGTTCGCCAAAGAGCACGTCGTCGCCCGCATCGCCGGTAAGGGTGTCGCGGCCCTGCCCGCCCGTCCACCCGGCGCTGGTCACCGGCGAAATATTGCTGTTGGTGATCTGGATCTTCTTGTTGCCCGGGAGGGCGTGGCCGAATTCGCGGATGATCGCCTGCACGTCAAACACGCTGGTCAACGCGCCAACCTGCGACGCTGGCTCTTTGGCCGCGAAGGGCGCGGCCAGCGCAGCGTGGTCGCCGGTCAGCACATCGCCGCCCTCGCCGCCCGTGAGGATGTCGTTGGAGGCCGTTTCCGTCCCGACCCGAGCCGCGCCGCCGCGGTTCTGCACGCCGGTGCGGACCTGCTGCGTGAAGACGCTCTTCACGGCGAGAGGCGATGGGTTGGGCTGCGAGCGATCGCCGACAAACTGCGTCAGCCCATCGGTGAGCCGGTTGAGCTCCGCTTCGAGGGCGCTGGCCGGGCGGGCGTTTTCGGGCGCGTTGAAAATGGCGGGCACATAGACGAGGCCGGTGTCGCCGATGAGCAGGTCGTCGCCGGTTCCGCCACCGATCACGTCGTTGCCCGTGTCCCGCTGGAACTCGTAATCCGGCACGAGCAGCAGCAGCTCCTCGAGGTTGGGGAAGCGTTCCTTGAAAGAGTCGGCTTGGTGCGCCCGGATGTGGTCGGACAGCGCGCGGTCCTGCACGATCGCCTCCGCGGCGAGCGCGTCGGTGGTGAGCTTGACCGTGGTGCGACGCAGCAGCGTGATGTCGCGGCCGCCGTGGTTAATGTCCGTGCCGGCAAGGAAGGGGGACAGCGTCGTGGCGGTGTCGCCGATGACCAGGTCCGCGCCGGCGCCCGCGTCGATATTGTCGTCGCCGAGGATCAGCGTGTGATGTTGCGGGTCCGGAAGCGGGGTGCGCGGCCGGTCGCGGCCGGGATTGGCCGCCACCGCGTCGTCCACGAGCCGGTGGAGCAGTTGCGCCTGGGCATCGAGGGTCGCGAACTCGAAATCGGCCGCCAGTTGCCGCACGTCGCGGAGATAGTCGTAGTAATGCAGCGCGGTCGCCTGGAACAACGCCTCCGGCACGGGCAGTCCGACCAGCGTTGGCACGAGCATGCGCGCTTCGTCGCCGACGATCACATCGTTGCCGGCGCCGCCGTTGATGCGGTCGTTGCCGACCCGCACGTCATGGACCTCACCGGTCGCGCCGGCGCCCCCCGCATGGCTGTGCAGGTACTGATCGAAATCGATGCCCGCGAAGTGCAGGGCCCGCAACGCGCCGTAAATTTCGCCGGTCGTGTCCATCACCGCCTTGTCGATTTGCGCGAGCCCGCTGACCAGCGGCGCAAAGAAGCTCACATTGTCGCCGTAGATCGAGTCGTTGTCGGGGTCGGCGATGGCGTTTCCGTTCGCGTCGTAATTGAAGCTGTCGTTGCCCGGCAGCGCATCGCGGTGATGGACGATGTCCGGGAAGAAGGCGAGATAGGGCACCACGCGCACCGCCGGATGGGCGAACTGGTGCAGGCCGTCGCTGATCAGTCCCGCGAGCGAGGGCACGGCCATGGGATCGAGCGGATACTCCGGCGTGCCGTTGGCCAGTTCCTCGGGCAGCATGGTGATCGGCGGGCGAATGACCGTGCCCTCGTCCGGCAGCACGAACGGCGCGCTGGGATCGTCCGATTCGCCGTCCGGCCCGCTGAGCGCCCCGCCTTCGGGCCGGTGATCCGGGCTGAAGAGCCGCAGCGCGGTCAGGACCTTCGGCGCGTCGGTCTCAAAGGGCAGGGTGTTCGTCATCAGGTCGCCGACGAGGAGGTCGTTGCCGCCGCCCCCCCCGAGACGATCGTCGCCGCGCTGGCCGATCACAAAGTCATCACCCGCGCCGCCATCGAGCACGTCGTTGTTCGCGGGGACCAGATCCACGAAGACCACCCCGCTCTCCCACGCCTGGTCCGCGCCGAGAACCTTGCTCCCATTTGCGTCAAACGATCCGCCCGCGATGGCCAGGTCCGCCCCGAAGATTTGCTGCGCCGCGAAGACCGAAGGATCGAGCGGCGTCTCGTGCGTATCGAGCGTGCCGACGATGGTCCCGTAGTCCTCGAGGAGGACATCCCGGTGCCACGACGTGTTGTCGCTATTGAGTTTGATCGAGTCGTCCGCGTTGAAGGTCCGCACGATCTGGCCGGCATCGCCGAGAATGGTGTCGCGCCCGCCGTCGCCGTGAATCTCGTCGTTGCCGAGATGGCCGATCAATTCATCATCGCCGCCGCCGCCGCGGAGCAGGTCATCACCGCGCTGGCCGAGAATGATGTCCTGCCCTTCGTCGCCGGAGAGCGCGTCGTTGCCCGAGACGCGGTCGATGTCGTCGAAGCGCACGAGGTCGCGAATGACGTCGGCGAAAGGCGCCGGATAGCGCTCCCAATCGCCACCGCCGTCCGGACGGCGCTTGATGGTGCCGTTGTCACCCAGGATCACATCCGCCCCGTCGCCGGCCGTGACCTCGGCCTCATCACCGCCGTCGATCAGGTCGTTGCCATCGACGCCGTAGAGCACGTTGTGACCACCGATCAGGTCGTCCTCGCCGGCGCCGCCATAGATCGAGTCGTTGCCTTGCTGGCCGAGAATGAAGTCGTCGCCGGCGTCGCCATGGAAGGTGTCATTCCCGCCCGAAGCCAGGCCGATGTCGATCGACGTGAACTGTTGATTGCGGGGCAGGGCAGGTTCGAATTTGGCGTAGTCCCCGAGCAGGATATCGCTGCCCGCGCCGCCGTGAATGGCGTCGTTTCCAGTTCCGCCGAAGACCAGGTCGTCGTCTTCATCGCCGCCGATCGTGTCGGCTCCTCCGACGCCCGGCGCGATGGTCGCGAAGGTCACCAGCTTTGTCGGTCCGTCCTCGCCGGCGATCGGAACAAAGTCGAGCCGCGCGTTGTCGCCCGCGATCATGTCATTACCCGCGCCGCCGGACAGAGCGGGATCGGCGCCGGCGCCTCCGATGATGACGTCATTGCCGCCCGAGCCCGAGATCGAATCGTTTCCGCCGGCCGCGTTATCGACCGAGAAGATCAGGCGCGGTCCGCGGATCAGGCCATCGGTCTGGTTCTCCGGCAGGACGGCGATGCGATAAAAGTAGGAGATGGTCGCCGTGTTCGTGGGCGTCTCATCCCACGCCCGGTCCACGGTCAGGACATTCGCGGTGTTGGCCGTAATGATGCGCGATTGCACGGTGCCGCGGGAGGAGATGACCTGGATCTCCAAGCCGACCACGCCGCTCTCGATCGTGGGAAATCCGGTCGGAAACGCCGGATCATTGGCCGCGCGCGTCAGGGTCGTGGCCGTCGCGGAGGCGACGATGGGATTCGTCGCGTAGGCGGGCAGGGTTTGTCCGAGGCGCGTGACGATGGCGTGCTTGTCGTTCACGTAATCCACCCGGCCGATGTCGCCGAACAAGGTGTCCGCGCCGCTCCCGCCGGTGAGGCTGTCGTTGCCCAGACCGCCGAAAATAGTGAGCGGCAGCGAGGAACCACTGGCATTGACCCGGTCATTGCCGGCTCCGGTCTGGATCGAAAGCGCACCGTCCGTTTCCGGGGCCAGATTGACCGTGAGGTCGTCGTTGCCCCCGCCGGTGTCGAGCATCGTAAGGGTGTAAAAATCCCCGGCGCGCTTGGTGTTATGGTCCTTTGCGAAGCTGGTGTAATCGACGGTCAGTTTGTCGGCGCCCGGTCCGAGATTGACCATGAGCACTTCGAGGTCGTTGTAGCTGATGCCGCCGGGCTGCAAGGCGCCGCCGATCACCGTGCTCGGACCCATGCCCAGGCCATTGATCAGGCCGCGCACCTTGCCGTCCGCGACCGGCAGCGAAGTCAGCGCCCCCGTTTCATCCGCCACGCTATCCTCGTTCGTCAGGGTGAGGTAGTCCACCTGATCCGGCTCGGAGGCGAAGAAATTCGCCGACAACTTGGTGATCGCGAACTCGCTCGCGGTCGTCGGCGCGATCACGCCCGGCTGAGCCGGATCGACCTGGCTGGGATTCTTGAGCTTGAGGCTGGTGAAGCCACCTCCGAGATCGACGAGGTCGGTGATCTGCCAGAAGCGGTCGAAGAAGGCGTCGGGTGCCTCCGGGTCGAGCACGACTCCGGTGCCCGGGCCGCGCGTCATTTCGAGGGTCCGGCCGATGAGATTTTTCAGCACGGCGAGACCGAGCCGGATTCGCACGGCTTCCAGGTCCGCGGTTTCCACCTTCATTGTCTCGAACGCCCCTTCGCCCGTGCCGGCATCGAATTTCACCACATTCCCGTCGGTCGGGCGGAAGTTTTTTTCCGTGGGCAGGAGCAGCGAGTTAGGCAGGCTGAGGGAGCCCGCGCCGGCCGCGCCCTCGATGACCAGCGGCCCGCGAATCTTGTGCACGGTGCGCGCCTCGGGCGCGAAGACCTGTGTCTGGCTGCCGTCGATGAAATTGTCGTCGATCGCCGAGACGGTGACGGTTTTCGGCGTCTGCCAGTCGAGCGGCGTAAAGAGCAGCGTCGAGCCGGCCACGTTCACCTGCTGTTCGAAGCGGGTGAAGAGCTGACCGGTCGCGGGATCGATGGCGGTGGAACTGGTGCGGGTCTTCTGCGGCCGGACGTTGACGGTGACGTTCGCGGAGGGGGCGCGCGTCAGCACGATCTGATAGGTATCGGTCGCGCCGCCTTCGACCACGTCGGTGCTGCCGTCGCTTTCGAGGATCACCGCGCTGGCCACTTCGTTGTCGGCGATATCCACGATCACGCGATCGGCCGGCGCCGCATCGTAACCCGTTTTGACGAAGCGATAGCTCACGTTGACCACGCCCGAGACGAGTTCGGGCGTCTGCAGATCCGCGCCGAGGAAGATGAGGGTATTGCCCTGGACCGTGAAGCGGTTCAGCGGACGGACGGCGCCATTGACGGTGACCGTGGTGCTGTCGGCGACCGGCTTGTGCTGGAGAAGGATCTGCGCCAGCGGCTTGGCGGCCGGGATCGCATTGACCCCGCTCGTCGCGGGATCGCCATCCACTTGATAGCTGATGGAGGACTGACTGCTCCGATCGCTGAAGCTGGTCAGCGTGTGGGTGAGGTATTCGGAGTGGAACCCTTCCACCGTGGTGTCATTAAAGGCCGTGACCGTCACGAATTGCGCCGTGTTGAAGGTGGCGGCGGTAAAGGTGAGTTTCGACGCGGAGAGGGTCACCTGCCCGGAGACCGACTGAATATTCACGTCCACGCTGCCGGTGGGCGGGCGGGTGAGCACGACGGCGTAACGGGTCGTCAGGCCGCCCTCGATGACCTGCACCGGCCGGCCAATATTGCGGATCGTCGCCGTGGGACCGGTTCCCTGCACCGGCGTGATGATGGCTCCCGCGCGATCGTCGTCATTGATCTGCACCTTGACGCTGCGCACCGCGACGCCGCTGTAGAGGCCCTGCAACAAACTGCTGGTGACCTTGTGATTGATGACCCCGAACTGCTTGCCCTCGCTCGCTTGATCGGGCGTCGCGCGGAAGGTCACCGTCTGCGCCTGATTCCAATTACTCGCGTTGAAAATGACCGTCAGGCTGTCCGTCCAGTCCGCGGGCAGCGCGGTGGCGGGCGTTTTGCCCGGTTTGAGGAACTGCAACGTGGCGAAGCCTTTCGCGCCATCCTCGGGCGTGGGTTGCTGCGCGAGCACCGCGATTTTCACCTCCTCGTTGCTCTTCGGCGGGCGGGTCAGGACCAGCGTGTAGGTATCGAAATTCCACCCCTCGGCCGGGAGCCCGGCGGTCGCCGCGGGGATCTCCTCGGTCACGGTGGAAAAGCCGGCCGATTCCCGAACGACGATGAAGGACTCGTCGTTGTCGGCGATGTTCGCGGAGATTCCGCCCAACTGCAGCCCCTGATACTGCGGATCGGTGCTGGTGGTATCCTGGAGAATGATCCCGCTGTGGCCGCGGCCATCGTCGCTGACCACGGAGATCGGCGCGTTTGCCGGGGCGCCGCCGACGAAGAAGCTATCGCTGCCGAGTCCGCCGGCGACTTCGGTCACCGCGTTCGCGTCGCTCGAAAGGATGAAGAAACGGTCGTTGCCCTCGGCGCCGTCCGCTTTGACCTTCTCGATGTTGACGTAGTTGACGTTCAGCCCCGCGCCGAAGATCCCGGCGTCGGTGACCACGAAATCATCGCTGAACTCCGTGCCGATGACCGTCACCGTGTCAAAGCCGTCGCCGCCGTCGATGCCCACCGGCGCATTCTTCGCGTAGCGAATGGTGTCCGCGCCGGCATCGCCCTTCATGTCCGTGCGGCCGCGCGAGCTGTCCACGGTGCCGTCCGCGAGGGCAAAGGCGCGCACCGTGAATTCGTCGTCGCCATCCCCGCCGTTGAGGGTGAGCTCGCCCAGGTTGTGGAGGACGACGAACTGGTCGGCACCGTCGCCCCCGTTGACGATCATCGGATAACTGGTGCCATTCGAGAGCCAGCCGCGGGTGATCTCGATCGTGGCGAACACATCGTCCGGGGCGATCGCGGCGGTCTGGGGGTTGTCGTCGCGCTGCGATTTGAAGATCTGCCCGATCTGGATCCGGTCATTGCCGGGACCTCCATTAATAGTCGTGGCCGCGCCGGTGTCATCCGAGACGATCAGGTCGTTGCCCGAAAGCGTGCTCACCGTCAGACCCTCGATGCTGCGGTAGTTGTAGCGCTCGACGGTGCCGCCCGCGCTGAGATTGGCCACAAAGGCCGTCACGTGGTCGGCCATGGCGCGCAACAGGATGGTGTCATCTCCGGCGGTGCCGAAGACCTGCATCGTATCGTTCCCGGCGGCCCCGGTGTCGTAGGCGGTGGTCAGCTCGGTGGTCATCCCGCCGCGCGCGGCGATCGAGTAGGAGTCGCCGCCGCCCTGGCCATCGAGGGTGTCCGAGCCGAGCCCGGCAAAGAGCGAATCGGTGCCGTCGGTCGTCGGATCAACGGTGTTGACCGGGCTCCCCGGCGCGACCCGGCCATCGTCGCCCCAGACCAGGTCATTCGCGGCTCCGCCCTCGAGGACATCATTGCCTGCGCCGCCGAAGATGAGATCCGGATCGCTGTCGCCATGGATCTCGTCGTTGTCCTCATCGCCCGAGAGCGTGTCGGCCCCGAGTCCGCCGTGAATCTCGTCGTCGCCCTTGTTGCCGTGGATCGAGTCCATCCCTTCATCGCCGAAGAGGCTGTCCGCGCCGGCCCCGCCGGTGACGGTGTCGTTATCGGCGCCGGCCCACACGTAATCCGGCCCGTCGCCGCCATCGATCTGATCGAAGCCAGCCTCGCCGAAGAGCTGATCCGCCCCCAGGCCGCCCGTGATCTGCTCGTTGCCGCGTCCGCCGTAGATCAAGTCATCGCCATCGCCGCCGGCGAGCAGGTCGTCCCCGGCGGTCAGGCCCCGGCTGGTTTCGGTGACCAGGGTGATGCGGTAGGCGCTGCCCGTGCCCGGGGCGGTCGCCCAGTTCTGCGTAAAGGTGAGTTCGGTGCCGGTGTTCTCCGCGATGATCCGCGAAGTGCCCGGCTGGGCGCCGCCCGTGATCTCGATCCGCAGACCGCGGAGACCGCCTCCCGTGACCCCGAACTGGGCCAGGTTGTCGGTCAAGGTGTTCACCGTCGTGCCGGTCACCTTCCCGGTGACGAAGCGCACGCTGCCGCCGTCGCCGAGGAGGATGTCCTGGTCCGTGCCGCCGTCGAGCGAGTCCTTGCCCCCGGCGCCGAAGAGGAAGTCATTGCCCGCTCCGCCGGACACCGTGTCGTCGCCATCGGTCAGTCCGGTCTTGCTCGAGATCTCGCCATCGAGGATCGCCCCGTCATCGCCGAAGATCGTATCGTTGCCTTCGCCGCCAGAGAGCAGATCGTTCCCTTCGCCGCCGTAAATGAGGTCGTTGCTCAAGCCGCTGGTCAGCGTGTCATTTCCTTCCCCGCCCCGGATCAGGGCCGGCCCGGGGCCCGTCTTGATCGTGTCATTGCCCGGCCCGCCGTCGATTTCATAGCCGATCGAGGCATCCGTGATCCCCGAGAAATCGAGGATATCGTCACCGTCGCCGGAATTGACGAGAATCTTGGTGAACGGACCGGAGAACGTCTCCGGTTGATTGAAGAGCCCGGGGGCGCGGACCGTGAGGTGGTCCTTGTCGCCGGTGACGATGAACTGGTCGCTGCCATCGGCGAGACTGCGATTGAGACGCTGGCCGGCCGCCGGACCGAGATTGAGCTGGAGGACGCCGTTGGGCAATTCCGTGGCCAGCTTGGGCGGGCGCGTGAAGGGGATTTCGAAATCGACGATTTTGATCTCCGGAGTGATGTCGAATTCCTTATCGATCTTGAAGAGGACGAGATTGATCTTCAGGAAGGCGAAGAGCTTCGCGAAGACGCTCCCGGTGACATCGAAAATGGCCAGCGGCGCGAACGCGGCATTGCCGAATTCAGCTTCGTCCACGACGTTCCCGAGCAGTTCGCCGAGGCGAATCTTCCCGTCGTGATTGGGATCGTAGAGATTGAAATTCACCTCGGCGAAAACCCCACCCGCCACGCCCGCGCTGGCCACCCCGAGATTGAGCTCCGCCGCGGCGCTCAGCCCGCCGGTGAAGACGAGCTCCGGCAGATCCGGACCCGCGCCGCTGCCATCGGTCGGATTGTCGCTAATGTAAAAGCCGTCGAAGATGAGCTCCGGATTGCGGAACCCGCCTTTCGCGAATTCCTGAATTCCGGAGGTATCGAAGCCGAAGGCGAAATCGATATGGGCGCCGAGCGAGCCGGTGATCGAAGCGCCCAACGGTCCGAAGATCGGGAAATATTGATGATATTCGAAAGCCAGATCCAGCTCCGGCATGTCGTAGGTCAGCAGCGTCGCGGGCTGTCCGGTGAGCAGTCCGAAAATCTGCGTCGGATCGGTGAGAATCGGGAAGGCGAAGCCGCCGGTCTTGCTCAGCTTCTTGGTGAATGACTTGGTCGTGCTGGGACCCATCGCGTCCAGCTTGCTGTTGAAGTCGAACGCCGGGGCCGTCATGTCGATCTGGCTGCGGTCGGCCTTTGGATTCGTGACATCGAAGCCCGTCTTCCCGTCCGCGCGGCTGTAGATCACGAAATCCGGGAACTCGATGACGAGGTTCCCGGCATTCACGGGGATCGAGTTCACGAGGCTGATGATCTGCGCCACGGACTTGAGCAGCGCGGGATTCACCCGTCCAAAGGCGGCGGCGATATCGAGCAGAGTGAGCGGCGTGCCGAGATCCGAGATGACCGGCAGCGGCTCGGTGAGGATGTCGATGATCGGCTGGAGGGGCAGGGTGGCCTTTTGCACCTCGCCGAGGATCGGCGCCGCGAAGTCCGTGATGAAGGATCCGAGGTCGAGCCCGATATGGGTAAACTCGACCGTCTTGAGCCCCTCCTTGACCGCGTTGGTGGTCCGCTTGTCGATCGGCAAATAGACCGTCGCGCTGGTGGCCGTTTCCGCCTGCAGGGCCTGCCCCGTCGTCAGCTTGACGGTGAGCACATCCTTGGCGACGGCGGAGATTTCGTAGCGGCCATCGTTGTGCTGGGTGCCGCCGATGGTGATGAACTGGCCGACCTTGAAGCCGTCGTTGAGGAAGTCTTCCGCTGGCGCGGTGCGGTGCATCGTGCCCGTGACGGCATTTGCCGTCGAAGTGTCGAAGGACAGTCCCACCCCGCGCCGGCCGAGGCTCCAGTCCAGCAGGAAATCCGCCTGGATCTTGGGAAAGACCTTCGAGGCGCCGGGAATCAAGTCGCTGTTCAACGCCAGCTCCATGTTGAACTTGGCGAGCGCTTCCGCCGCCAGGAGCGGCGTGAGCTTGACCTTGCCCAGCTCGCCGAAGCTGAGCTTGTCGTCCGCCGGGTTGGACTTGTTGCTGACGTCGATGGCGAAGGTTGCGCCCAACTTGCTGCCCTCGTTTTGGGCGGTCAATTGCAGGAAGGCGAGCTTGCCCGTGAGCTTGTCCGGGAGCGTGACGTCGGCCGTGACCTCGAGTTCGTCCGCCGAGGAAATATCGAGGTAGAAGCCGTCCGTGAAACTCAAGCCGAAGCCCAGCTCGAGGTTCCAGCCGAGATTGAGCGCGAGCGGGCCATCGGCCTCGAAGCCCAGTCCGGGGATGCCCAGGTCGAGATCGAGATTCGTGCCCACGGACACATCGCCCCCGAGCATCAGGTGCCACTCCATGTAGACGCCGGCCTGCTTGAGTTGCTGGCGGAGCTCGCTGAGCGGCCGGGTCAGATCGAGATTGGTATCCACCCGGATGACGTCGTTCAGGTGGAATTTGCCCGGCGTGTCCTCCTCGTCCGGATCGAGCAAGTTTGCCCGCGTCGCGGGGATGGGCGGAGTCGCGGCGTTGTGATCGTCGTCGAACAGGAGCAGACCCGTCGGTTCGAGCGCATCGAAAAGCAGCTTCGAAAGGATGTTCTTGTTGCGGTCGTTGAGATCGTTGGCGAAGTCCTCCGCCTTTTCCACCTTCTCCCGCAACGGCTGGAGGAAATCGGTGCGCAGATCCTCGATGAAGCGCGCGCCGTCCGCGAGTTGATCACCGATCAGCGGCAGCTTGATGTTGAAGACTTCGCCATCGAGCGTGTCCTGGACGCCGCCGAGGAAAAGATCGAGGCCATCGATCGCCAGGTTCACCCCGTCGAAAAGGTTGAGCTGCCCGAGGTTCAAGAGGTCCGCGACGTTGAACAGTTTGCTCAGCGCGATCGGGGCGCCGTTCGCGTCCAGCGCGGAAGGCGTGGAGCCGATCTTGAGGAGGGGAAGCGTGGCCGCGTCGTCGGTCGCGGCGGCCAGGGTGTTCAGCGCGGTCAGCGTCAGCGTCTTTTCGTCCCCGGAGATGCTGTCGATGACGAACGTTCCGTTATTCGCGGTCAGCGAGGCGTCGGAAATCTTGATCGCCATCCCCTTCCGGAATCCGTCAGCCACCCAGCTTCCCGCGGACCGCGCGATGGTGTCCTTGGTCGTCGGGCTCGAGTTCTGAAAAGTGAGCACCGGCGTTCCGGAGAGGCCGGTGGTCTTGAGCTTGCCAGAGAGCAGATCCGCCGAGAAGCCCGTCTTGTAGAGGACGCTGCCGCGGTGGATCGAGTCGGTCGGGAAAAAGACCGGCAGGCTCACGTCGAGAGCGCCGCCGACTTTCGCCTCGAAATCGGTGCTCAGCGTCACGGCGCGGAGGAGCTTCCGTCCGTTGGTGGTGGCGGAGTTATCGTCGAAGTCGAGCCCGGCGCGGAAGAGATCCCCGGCGGCGTTGAGATTGCCCCCGAGGCTGACCATCCCGCCGTCCACGAAGACCCCGAGCGAGCCGACCGCCGCACGGAAGCTGATGTCGTTGGCCGCGGCGTTGAGTTTGCCGACGATGGCGGAATCTTCGAACAACGAGACGGAGCGGTCGCCGGTGACATTGACCCCGGCCTTGTCGCTCTCGGTCTTCAGCGGTGCGGCGGGCAGCTCGAGCGTCAGCACCGTGGCGCTCAGCGAGGCAATGCGGAAGCTCCCGTTGTTCAGTCCCGAGTTTTTGATGGTGATCGACTGTCCCGCCTTGAACCCATCCGTGATCCAGCTCCCGGCGGACCGGGTGATCCGATCGAGCACGCCGACATGGGCAAAGCTGAGCAGCGGGGCTCCCGCCATTTCCGTCGTGGTCAAATCCATCCCGATGGCGAGGTTGAACGCCGCGCTGCCCGTCGCATTCAAGCCGGCGGAACCGGTCAGTAATCCGGCGTCGCCGAGATCGAAATCGACGCCGATGGATTCGGCGAAGGCGGCGGCCAGATTCAGGTCGAGCCGCAGGATCTGGTGATCGTCGCTCGTGGTGTTCGCGAGGCCGCGCGGCTCGGTCACCAGGGAGAAACGGACGGCGGTGGAGTTCGGCGCGAGCCCGAGCACTTCCTTCAGCTTCTTCTCGAGCACGTCGATGGTGCCCGCCGGGTCCGCCTGCGCGTCCTGGACCGCCTGGTCGAAGCGATCCGCGTAGCTGAGCAGGTCGCTGAAGCTGACATTGATCAGCGGGATCGGGTCGCTGAGGAAACCGAAGGTCTCGAACTGCTTGAGGAAATCGGTCAGCGCGATCAGTCCGTCGAGCACCTCGCTGAAGCCGAAGTCCTTGAAATTGAGGAGACTGCCGAGGTCCGGATACTGGAATGAAATCTCCGGCGGCCGGGTGAAGCTGACTTTGGTCAGGGCGTTCGTCAGCGTCGAGGCGTCGAGCGTGATGGTGGTGGCGGTGCCGGGGGTGACGCCGGTGACCTTGGCCTTGATCGTCGTGGCGGGCCCGCTGGCCGGTTTCAACTCGGCGGTCACGGTGTCGCCGACGTGGATTTCCCCCGTCCGATCGCCGCTCAAGGTGAGGCTGTTCGCCGTCGCGAAGGCGAGCCCGCCCGCGGTGACCGCGAACAGGCTGGGAGTCAGGACGTCGCTTTGCAGCATCACCGTGGTGCGTCCGGCAAAGCCGTCGAAGTCCACGGCCTTCACGGTCGAGACGACGGTCGTCGCGGCTCCCGCGGCGGGCCGCAACTCGGCCACGATGGAGTCGCCCACCTTCAACTTCGTGGTCTGATCGCCCGCGATGGAGAACTGATCCGGGGCCTTGAAAGTCAGCGCGGCTTGCGCGAACTGCGCCGAGGTTTTGGTCAGCTTTTCCCCAAAGAACGGATCGCCGAAGTCGAACAGATCGATCGTCACCCGGGGGCTCGCGCCGAGGGTCAGTCCGCCGACGTTGTTCACCGAGATGCCGAGGTTGAGCGCCACCGCGCCGACGCCGGCCTGGACGGTGAGCGCGGCCGCCGTTTCGGGCGCCTTCAATTCGTCTTCGAGGGTGAGAACGATCCCGCTGATGCCCTTGATCCGATAGCGCCCGTTGTTGACCGGCGTGCTGGTCGAGCCGCTCACCTGGATCATCTGGCCGGCGGTGAAGTCGGCCCACCCGGCGCTCCGCGTGAGAGTGTCGCCGCCCGCGGCCACGGTGTGGTCGAGGGTGATCGCGCCCGTGGCCACCGGGCCGGTGATGGTCGGCGTGGCGACGATCGAACGGACATCGCTCAACGCCCCGATCAACTCCGAGAGCGCAATGTAGCCATCGGTGCCGCCGCGGGTGTTGGGATCCTGGAGGCCCAGCTTGAGGGTGCCATCGAACACGCCGGTCCCGGTCAGATTCACCCCGACGAAGCCGAAATCTGCGCCGACGTTGATGCCGTTCGGGGCAGTGGCCTTGAAGTGAGCCTGAATCCCGGCGTCATCGATAAAGAGCCGGTCCGCCAGGGTCAGTCCTCCGAGTTCCGCGCTGATGATTTTGCCATCCGGGCTGTCGTCCGGGCTGGTCAGATCGGACAGCAAAATCCCGAGCCCGACCGCCGCGGAGGAGCCGTTCACGTCCTCGACGGCGAAGGTGCGCGCATTCGGCCCGCCCGCCCGGAAGGTCGTGTCCGTGAGCTCGATGCGCGCGCCGTCGTCGGAGATCGCGGCGGTGATTTTTCCGCCCGACTGGGCGCTGATCGCAGCGAGCACGGCTCCGAGGGTGGTCGCGCCATCCAGGGTCACGGGAGAGACGGTGCCGTCACTCGCGACGAGGCGGAAATCCTGCGTGTTCGAGGTTTGCGAAGTCCCGAAGCCGAGGGCATTGCCGGCGGGCGCCGTGACCGTGAAAGCCGTCACGGTGGCCGCGGCCGCGGAGAGGATGAGGCGGTTGCCGCTCCAGCCGACGTCGAGCTTGCCGCTGAGCGTGGTGTTGTCGATCGCCGCCTCGAGATCGGTGACGAGATCGATGATCGAGCGGTTGCCGACGGTCTCCGCGGCTTCCAGCGTGACCGCCACCGGCGTGCCGCCATTGAGCGCGACCTGGAAAACAAGATTGCTCGGGAGTTGGCTGACGATCAGCGCCGCGTCCTGCGCCGCCCGGACCCGCAGGATGCCGGTCTGGGCGGTGAAGCCGAGTTCCGAGGTCGCGGTCGCGTTCGGCGCGGAGAGCACCACCGACGTGACCGTCGCATCCACCGAGACCAAAGTGAGCCGCGAGCCCTCGAGGCCCGCCTGGACTTTGCCGAGCAGACCCTGCACGCCGAGCGCGTCATTCACGTCCGCCATCAAATCCACGACACTGAGATTGGTGCTCGTGCTGCTCTGCGTGACGGTCACTTCCTTGGCCGCGCCGTTGATCGACACCGTGAATTTTGCGTCCTGGCTCAGGCGCCCGTCGTTCGCGGCGTCCGCGGTTCCCTTGATAAACCGCTGCGCCTTGAGATCGCCGCGGAATCCGAGTTCGGTCGCGCCGGGATCGGACGAGGCGCTGCTCACGCTCAGGTTGGCGACTCCGGCGAGGGCGGTCAGGGTCAGCCGGTTTCCAATCCGTCCGGCCTGGACCTTGCCGTTCAGGCTGCTGTTCGCGATCGCCAATTGAAGGTCCGCGACCAGCTCATCGAGGCTTGTATTCGTGCTGGTCGCCGCCTTGGTGAGCTTGAGATCCACCGCTGCATTGCCATCGATCTTCACCTTCAGCGTCGCATCGCCGCTCAGGCGCGGGAACGCCAGCACGTCACTCGCGGCGGTGATTGCCGGTTGCAGCTTGATCTTCACCCCATCGCCCACCGCGGTGAGCGGAGTCGCCGGGGTGAGCAGCGCACTGGAGGGCGTCTCGCCGAGATACACGCCGAGGGTCAGCGACATGCCGGCATCCGCGCTCAGGCTCAGCTTGCTGTTGCTGCTCACGTCGAGCAGCGGCGCGAGGTCGAGGTTGAAGTCGAGCGGCACCTCGATCGGACTGATCGCCTGGGAGAAATTGAGCTTGAAGGTCAGCAACTGCGTCACGGCGTCGTACTCGAAGCCAAGCTGCGCCGGATCGATGCCGAGGATGGTCAGCAGCTTTTGCTGCAACTGCTGCGTGGTGGTGAAGGTGGGTGCATTGCTCGCATTGACGAGCTTGCGGAGGTCATTGCCGACGCCGGTGTTGTCCGTCGTCTCGGTGCCCGCCAATTCCACCGCGACCGGCGTGCCGCCATCGATCGAAATCGTGAACGAGACCTGGCCCGTCAACTGGCCATTGGTCGGGGCCGCGGCATCGGCCGAGAGCGAGAGCAGGCCGTTGGTGAGGGTCGCTGCTTGCGTGGCTTGGAAATGGAGCGCGGTGATCGCCGGATTGCCCGCCGCCGCGGTGAGCGTGAAGCCGGTCACGTTGGGATCGATGGCGATCAAGCTGATTCGCCCGCCGATCGCCTGCGCGACGATTTGCGTGTCGAGGTTCGCCCGGCGCAGCGCGTTGTTGAGATCCACGACCAGCTTGTTCGCTGCGTCCACGCCGTCGTCGCCGTCATCAAAGAGCAGCTTGTCGCGGAAGGAGTCGGCGAAATCGAGCACCTCCCTCACCGCCGGTCCCAGGAGCGGCAGATCGAGATTCTGGATGGTGTCGCTCTGCCGGAAACCATCGAGCCAGCTCGTGACCTGCCCGAGCAGACCGACGAAACGCGCCGCATCCATCCGCGTGAAATTTTTCAGGTCCGTGAGCGCGGAGGGCAGCGTGACGGTGATCGAGTCGGCGTCGCTGAGATCGTTCAGCGTGACGAGGATCGTGGTGGCTTCGGACGGATCGAGGCCGAGGAAAGGGGCGCTGACCGGCAGGCTCACGTCCGCCCGTCCGGAGAAGTCCACGTCGATCAGAGACGAGGGTCGCGGGATGCCGCCGATCAATTCCCGCAGATCGACGCGTCCATCCGCGGCCGTGGTGCCCGGATCCTTCAAGCTGACGTGCAGGCTCGGGTTCGCGGTGGCCGTGCCGTCCACGATATCGATGCCGAGGAAGCCGAAGTGCGCCGACGCGTCGAGATCATCCGCCGCGATCTGGAGGCTGGCATCGGCCGAGGCATCGCGGATGAAGAACCAATCCTGCGCGTTTTTGCCGGCCACGATGTCGCCGAGGTCGATGCCGAAGTCCAGGTTCAGGGCGAAGTCCGCCGTGACACTGGCGTCGGTGCTGAACTCCGCGCCGGCCAGCCCTTCGGCCAGGTCGAAGTCCACGCTGAAAGTATCCTGGGCGGTGAAGCTCTTGGTGAAATCGAGATGGAAGGTCAGCTCCTGCGTGGCGCTGTCGTAGAAGGGTCCGATCTCCTCGGGGTTCAGGCCCAGGCCGTGCGCGAGATCGAGGACCAGCTCCTGAGCCGTGGAAAAACTCGGCAGATTGGTGGCCGCGTTCTTAACCGGCTGAATGATGTTTTCGTCGAACGAATCGAGGAAGCCGACGACCTGGTTGAGCCCGTCTTCGAGAAAGGGCACATCGACGTTGAGCGCGTCCGACAGCTTGTTCTTCAGGTCGGTGAGCTGACCGAGCAGTTGCTGCGGAAAGTTGGCCAGCCCGTCGAGCAGCGAACTGCTTGCCGCGACCGTGACATTCGTCGGCTGCAGGATGTCGGCCCAGGTCAGGGTGACCTCGAGTTTGCCGAGGTCGAACGAGTCGCCGTCGGGAAAAATCGGGGTGATGCTCGCGGTGGCGTGCAGGACGATATCATCGGCGTCCGGCGAGCCGCTCGCGGCCAGGACGATGGAATTGAAGAACGAGCCATTGAGGTCTTCGATCCGCAGTTTGCCGTCCGCGCCTTGATCCTGGAGGTCCATCGAGAACTCCACGTTCGGATCGATCTCCAACTCGTCCACGGCGACCGAGACGCCGAAGAAGCCCAGCCGTCCGCTCGCCTCCGCCTTGCCCTCGACGTCAATCCCGTGGACGACCAGTTCCGGTTCGTCACCGGCGGTGTCGAGGAACAGCCCATTGGCATCGATCCCGAAGTGCAGGCGGAGCTCGACCTCCGCCTCGATATCGAAAACTCCGCTGAGATCGACCCCGGCCTTGTTGACCGAGAAATCAACGGCGCCGTCGAGGTCCTTGATGACTTCCAGCTCAAACTCCACCGGTCCGCTGCTGGCGCCCGGATCGCCGACCACGAGCTGCACATTGCCGGGGATGTCGTCGAGATCATCGAGCGCCTGGCGCAATTCGCCGTAGGTATCGAGCGTGCTCAGGACGCCGATGTCGTCGATGCGGAAAGTGCCATCGTCCGATTCAAAAAGACGCTCGAAGCCCCCGTCGCCCTCTTCCGATTCAAACTCCACCTCCTGCTCCGGAGCACCATCGCCGACCGGATCGGAGCGGGGCTCGACCCGGTCCAGGTGCGTGCCGGCCAGGGCCCGCGGGAGGGAGGATCCGAGAAGCGCCAATTCCGGGCCGGGAGTGCCGCTGGTGCGATCCAGGCCATTGAACAGTTGGCTGAAAAGGGCGCCGACTCGGGTGAGGGCGTTGGAGGCGGTCAACTCGGGCGTGTCGCTGTTGAAAACGTCCACGTTCTTGAACTTCACCACCTGGCTCCGCGTGGACGATTCGTCTTCGACCGTGATCACCGTCAAGGTGCTCGAGCTTTCGACGGTCTTGCTGAAAACCCGGTCGCCCTTGAGCATCAGCGTATCCGTCCCCGCGCCGCCATCGAAAATGATGCCCTCGGTCACGGTGAGCGTGCCGTCCGAGCTGTCCACGGTGAGCTTGTCATGGCCGGCGAGGCCGTTGACCTCGATCCGCTGCACGCTCCGCAAGGGCACGGAATAGGTCGGAGTTCCGGTGGGGGAGGGGACGGCGTTGATCCAGACTTCGAGCTGGGACGCATTGCCCGGGTTTCGGCGGAGCAGGATCTCATCGTTGCCTGCCGTGCCATCGATCTTCAGGACGCTCTCCTGATCGAGCAAGGTCTTGAGATTACCCGTCAACGACCAGACGCCCCGACCGAGGGTCGCCGCGGCGAGGAGATCGTTCGTTCCAGCCCGGGCCACGGAATCGATGTCGAAGACCAGGGTGTTGGGCAGCCCCCGGCCCAATTCCGTCCACTCCACGTTCGCGGCCGGGGTGATCGCACGATAAATGCCGACGGAAGAGCCCACGAGGAGCGCGGTCTTGCCGCTGGCGGTTTTGACGGCCTCCAGCGAATGCAGGTTGGTCACCTTGAGCCGGTCCGAAACGACCACCCAGGTCGGGGTCGCCTGGGTGATGTCGGCGGTCATATAAACCTTGGCGCTGTCCGCGACATAGACGGTGCGCCAATCCGAGGGATCGATGACCAGATCGATGATGTTCCCCGCGCCCGGCACGGCGACCGTCGTCAGTGCCGCAGGGGCTGGCTTGGTCCGGACCACCACATCCGGCCCGCGGGCCGCGTACAACACATCCGCATTGCTGAGGGTCACGCCGGCCACGCCCGCGGCCGCGGTCAGGGTCGTGCTGCCCGGAAGCGTGAGGGTCAAACTCAGCGCGGAGACCGCGGCGATGGCGTAAACTCCATCGTTCGCGCCGGATCCGGTGACGGTGACCTTCTGGCCGGCGACAAAGCCGTCGGTGGCAAAGCTGCCGCCTGCGGGCCGGGTGATTTGGTTGGTGCCGAAAGTCAGCGCCGGGCTGCCGGTCAAGGCGTAGTTGCCGCCGTAGGTCAGGGCCGAGATCGCGGGAGATATTTCGCCTTGGGTCGCGCTGATCGTCTCCAAACTGTCCGTGCTCTCGTAGAGGCCGAAGTAGCCGATCAGCATCCGTTTCGCGTCAATGGCATTGACGACGTATGGGATGACCGAGAAGCCCGCTATGCCTTGATCATAGGGGCCCAGGCCACTGAGCGCAGCACCGACCGGCGTTGACCCCGCCGCCGGACTCCTCAGATTCACCCGACCCGATCCCACCTCTTTCCCCGCCGCATCGAAGTCGGCGTAGTAGAAGAATTTGAAGTTATTCGACATCGAGAACCGTCGAACATTGCCACTCGGCAGGAGCGCGCTCTGCTGGGTGTTCCCGTCGCCGAGGAAGGTGAAGCCGCCCGCCACGATGGTCGGCCAGATGAAGCGCGAGGCGGCGTCGTCGGGGAGACCATCGCCATCGAGATCGACGGGCTCGGGAACCTGTCCGACCTGGCTCGCCGAGCCGTTGTCCTGATGTCCCGAAAACAGGACGTTATTGACCGGGTCATAACCCACCGAGAGGACTTCGGTGATGCGAAGGTTGCCATTGACCGACTGCCATTTGCGATCGGGCTGGCCAGTCAGTCCGAGCGGATTGACCAGCTTGTAGAGGCCTCCGTCGTCCGCTTCGAAAAGATTCCCCGTGGTGGGCTCATAAGCCATCACCCTCGTGTCTCCGTGCGGGCCGCTCCCATTCGCGCCGTCGATGACCACCGGTGTCCAGGTGTTCGTCGCCACACTGCCGAGAAAGATATTGCCGACGTACGGTGGCGTCGGGCGGCTTCCGCCGGCGATGAAGAGCTTGTCCCCGCCCGCGTCAACGATCAGGGAAAGGTTCGAGTCCCCCTGCGCCCCGGTGTCCGGTAGATTCTGGACTTCGGTCCAGGCGCCCGCCGGGGTGGGGGTGGCGAGACGGAAGACGCCGCGCGCCTTGCCGCCGAAGACGAGCGCGGCAAAGAGGGCATTGTTGGTCCCGTTGCCCTGTTGCACCGCCAGGACGATCCGCGTCGTGGTGAGCGCGGTGACGGCACCGTTGGCCAGCGTGGCCGTGTTGAGCAGGGTCCATTGAGCCCCTCCGTCGTTGCTCACGTAAACCCCCTTGCCCGGGATCGCGGCGTAGAAGCGATTGAGCACGCTGCCGGGTTTGTTGTTGCCCGGATCGGTCACCAGATCCGTGGCGTTCCCGGTCAGCTTCTGAATGAAGGTCGCACCGCCGTCCGTGCTGACGAAAACTCCGCCCTGCCGCGAGCCTTCGCTCAGCGCGGAGACGATGAGCACCTGGGGATTCCTGGTCGCGACGACATGGGTGATCTTCAATCCGACCAATTCACGGGGCGCGAGCAGCGTCCAGCTGGCGCCACCGTTCGTCGAACGCAGCAGCCCAAGCGCGAATCCACCCACACCGCCGTGATTGCTGAACGGCCCGGTGCCGGCATAGAGGATCAGTTGATCCACGGGCGTCGCCGCATCCACGAGCGTGCCGTCGGCCTTCACCGGGCTGATCGTCAGGTCGCCGATCGAGAGGGTCGGGAATTGGTCGGTGAGCGGCTGCCAGTTTTTGCCGCCATCCGTGGTGCGCCAGATGCCGCCGCCGACGGATCCCACGAAAATGATCAGCGGATTGAACGGGTGCACCGCGATCGCCTGGACCGCACCGGCGACCGGGTTGTTGACGATGCCTTCGACCTGCCCGCCGGTGATCGGCCCCGGGCCTTGTTCGAGCCAGGACGGGATGCCTTGCTCGGTCAGACGGCCTTTCGAGCCAGCCACGGTCGCCACACCGGTGACCCGGATGCTTTTCACGCCATCGCTCACCGTGGCGCTGCCGTCGGTGTAGCGGAACTCCACGAAGGCCCCGCCGAGGGGGGCGACATCGAGCGTGTCGCCCTGGCCGCCGCCGTCGATCAGGAGAGGCACGGCCAGGTTGAGCGCGCCCAGGGAAATGGTGTCGGCGCCGGCGCCGCCGTTGATGCGCAGCGAGCCCGTCGGATTGTTGAAGGTGATCGGCTGGAAGCCGCCGTTGCTGCTCGAAAGGCGGAGGGTGCCGACCGGGCCGCCGAAAAGCATCTGGTCCGCGGCGCCGGTGCCGTTGAGCACGAGATTCTCGGCGCTGCTGACGCCGGCCGACGTGACCAGTTTCGAGCCGTCGAGCGTGATCACGCCGGTCGCAAAGTTGACCGTGTGGGCCTGCGCACCAGCATTCACTTCCACGATCAACTTGTCCGCGTCGCCCGCCTGTCCGGTGATCTGACCGCTCACGCTGCCGCGCGCACCGGTGGCGTCCTTGAGCACAAAGGTGTCCGGCTGCCCCGCGGCGCCGGTCAGGTTCTCGATCCCGGAAAAGGTGGTGGTGCCGGCTGACCGGCTCGCACCGACCGCCCAGTCGATGGTGCCGGCATCCGGGCCGGTGACGTTCCAAACATTCAGGCTGCCTGGACGCTGCAGGGTATCGAGGCCGGGGCCACCGGCGAAGGTGTCATTGCCGAAGCCCGCGGTGAAAAGGTTGGGCAGCGCGTTGCCGGTGATGGAGTCGTTTCCGCCGCCGGTCGTCACATTCTCGAACACATCGACCGCGGAAAGCGTGAGGCTCAGATTGGTGGTCGCCTGCACTCCCGCGGCGCCGAGATTGAGGGTGATGGCCGCGGACCTGGTCGCCGAAAAATCGAGAGTGTCGATCCCGCCGCTCCCCGTCTCGACCAGCGTGTCGGAGCCCAACGCCGTATCCGCGGCAAAAAGGTAGGTATCGTCCTCAAAGCCTCCGACCAGACTGTCGTCGCCTCCGCCACCCTCCAGCGAGTCCTTGCCCGCGGCGCCAGTGAGCGTGTCGTTGCCCAACCGGCCGCTCAACACATTCGCACTCGCGTTGCCGGTGAGACTGTCGGCCCCGCCGCCACCGGTGATATTTTCGAAGACGGTGCCCGCGGACAAGCGCAGGGTCAGGTTGGTATTCCCCAGAGTCACCCCTTGCGCGGCATTGGAGGCCAGATTGACCACCAGGGCCTGCGTCGCGGTGTTGGAGAAATCGAGCGTGTCGGTGCCTTCGTTGGCGAGTTCCGTGAGGGCATCGCTGCCGGTCACAAAGTCCGCGGTGAAGATGTAGGTGTCGTTGCCTGCCCCCCCGGCGACCGTGTCGTCGCCAGTGTATCCCTGCAGAGTGTCGTTCCCGGCCCCGCCGGAAAGCGCGTTGTTCAGACTGTTCCCAGTGAAATTGTCATCTTTTTCGCCCCCGATGGCGTTCTCGATTTGATTCTCGCCGCTGGCCGCGGGCGAGAGGGTCAGTTTGAGATTGGAGTTGATCTCCTGCGACCCCGTATCGAAGAGGCTCAAGGCAATCGCCGCGGCCGTGGTCTTCGAGAAATCCAGCGTATCGGTGCCGCCACCGACCACTTCCGTGACGACATCCTCGCCCAAGGCGGAGTTGGCGGTGAAAAGGTAGGTGTCATCGCCCGCGCGACCTTCCAGCGAATCATTCCCGGCGCCGCCCTCGAGTCGGTTGGGGAGTGCGTTGCCTTTGAGCACATCGTTCCCTTTGCCCCCCGTGATATTCTCGACGTGGTCGGAGAGCGTCAGCTTCAGCCCCCCGATCGTCTGGGCCGCGGCGGCGATCGCCAAATCCACCGTCACGCCGACCGTGCTTGCGGCAAAATCCAGCAGATCGCTGCCTTCGTTCAGATTTTCGGTAATGCTGTCATTGCCGCTCAGCGAATCATCGGCGTTGAAGACATACCGGTCATCGCCGGCGCCGCCTTTGAGCACGTCATTGCCCGGGCCTCCGACGAGCGTGTTGGCCAGCGCGTTGCCGGTCAG
This sequence comes from Chthoniobacter sp., assembly GCA_034667665.1. Lineage (GTDB taxonomy): Bacteria > Verrucomicrobiota > Verrucomicrobiia > Chthoniobacterales > Chthoniobacteraceae > Chthoniobacter. Next base: position 8,401 of record JAXDQW010000112.1, on the reverse strand, counting down.
CGTGTCCGCCCCCTTGCCGCCGATCACGTTCTCCAGATTGTCGGACAACTTCAACTGCATCTTGCCGACGCCTTGCGCGATCCCGATCGTGGAAAGATTGATCTCGAAGGCGCTCGTTGTGGCCGAGAAATCGAGGGTGTCCGTGCCGGCGTCCTTGGCTTCCGCGACGGTGTCGATTCCCGCCAAAGAATCACCGGCATCGAAGAGGTACACGTCGTCCTCCGTGCCCCCGTCCAGGCTGTCATTGCCCTGCCCGCCCGCGAAGGTGTCCTGGCCGGCGCCACCCAGGAGGGTATCGGCGCCTTCGTTGCCTTCGAGCGAATCGTCGCCGGCCGCGCCCGCCAGACTGTCCTTGCCGAGGCCCCCTTTGAGAACGTTGCCGAGGGTGTTGCCGGTCAGTTGATCGTCGAGGGTGCCGCCCGAGGCGTTCTCGAAGGCCTCGCCCACTCCGGTGGATTTCAGCGTCAGGGTCAGATTATTCTTGCTCGCATCTCCGGCATTGAGCGGGTCCGGCGCGACTGATTGCGCTCCGGTCGCCGCGAGGCTGACGAAGATGGACCGGGTGGTCGTGCCGAGGAATTGGAGCGTGTCCGTGCCCCCGGTTTTGCCGGCTTCCTCTTCGATCGTATCGCTGCCGAGCTTGCTGTTGGCGTTGAAGAGGTAAACGTCATCCCCGCTGCCCCCGACGAGCCGATCGTCGCCGCCCAGACCGGCGAGGGTGTCGTTCCCGGCGCCGCCGGCCAGCAGGTTGCCCAGCGGGTTGCCGCCGAGGTCGTCGTTGAAGCCGGTGCCGATGACGTTTTCAAAGGCGTCGCCGCCGGTCTGCGTGAGACTCAGGGTCAGATTGGTCGCGGCCACGATCTGCGCACCGGCCTTGTCCAGCTTCACCGTGACCCCGCGGTCCGTCGTCGCACTGAAATCGAGGGTGTCGATGCCCGTCGCGACGGCCGCTTCTTCGAGCGTGTCCGTGCCGAGCGATTCATTCACCGCGAAGAGATAGGTGTCGCCGTCGGCGCCGCCCTTCAGTTCGTCGTTGCCGCCGCCGCCTTCGAGCGTGTCCGCGCCGGCATCGCCGCCGAGCTTGTCCTGGTCCGCGCCGCCGGAGAGTTGATCGTCGCCGTCGCCGCCCGCCAGGCTGTCGTCACCCGCCCCGCCTTCGAGGACATCCTTCTCGGCGGCACCGGTGAGGGTGTCGTTGCCCGCCCCGCCGGTGAGTTTGTTCGCCAGCTTGTTGCCCTTGAGGTCGTCATTCTTGCCGCCGCCGATGACGTTCTCCAGGGCATCGTTGGTCCCGGCGGTGAAGGTGAGCTTCAGGTTCGACGTGCCCGGCGGGCCCGTCTGCGCCTTGTCCACGTCCTGTGCCGTGCTCAGGCTGAGATCGAGGACGACCCGGCGCGCCTGGCTCGCGGAGAAATCGAGCGTGTCGATGCCGCCGCCCGCCGCGGACGATTCGGCGATCGAGTCGGAGCCGAGCGTTCCGTCCACGTTGAATGAATAGACATCGTCGCCCTCGCCGCCGGCGAAGGTGTCGTCCCCGGCGCCGCCATTAAAGGTGTCGTTGCCGCCGAGTCCGTCGAGCTTGTTGGCGAGGGCGTTTCCGGACAGCGAGTCATTTTGGCTGCCGCCTATTAGATGCTCGAACGCCATGCCGCTCCCGGTGGACTTCAGGGTCAGTTTGAAGTTCGGATTAACGGATTGCTCCGTGGTCAGCGCCAGATCCACGACGACGCCCCGCTCGGTGGTCTCCGAGAAATCGAGCGTATCCAGGCCACCCGTCGCGGCTTCCTCGACGGTATCTGCGCCCAGCGGCCCATTGGCGTTGAACAGATACCGGTCGTCGTCGGCCCCGCCCACCAGACTGTCGCTGCCCGAGCCACCAACCAGGCTGTCCGCACCGGCGCCGCCGGAGAGCGTGTCGCTGCCGCCCCGGCCTTCGATCCGGTTCGCCACGCTGTCCCCCGTGAGGCTGTCCGCGCCGGACCCGCCGATCACGTTTTCGATCGCTTTGAGGACCGGGAAGGTGAGGGAGAAAAGAGTCGGCACCACCGCCTGCGCGCTGCCGGAAGAGAGATCCAGCGTCAGCGCCGAGGAGGTCCGGGAGAAATCGAGCGTATCGGTGCCTCCGTTGAGGATCGCCTCGGTCACGGTATCGGAGCCGAGCTTCGTATCCGCGGCGAAGAGGTAGGTATCGTCATTCGCGCCGCCCTCCAGCGAATCATCGTCGGCGCCGCCGGTCAGGCTGTCATTGCCCGCGCCGCCTTTGAGGGTGTCTTTGCCGGCGCCGCCCTCGAGCTGATTGGCCAGCGCGTTGCCGGTCAGCGAATCGTTCTTCGCTCCCCCGATGAGGTTCTCGAAAGCTTCGCCGCCGGTTTGTTTGAGCGTCAGCGTCAGATTCGGCGAAACGTCCGCGTCCACTTTCTGTGCGGTGAGCAGACTCAGATTCACGCGCACGAGCGCCGTGGTGGTGGTGGCGAAACTCAGGGTGTCGGTCCCGGCGCCCGTCAGCTCCTCCAGGCTGTCACTGCCCAACGGCGCGTCGGCGTTGAAAAGGTAGGTGTCGTCGCCGGCGCCCGCGACCAGGCTGTCATCTCCCGCCCCTCCTTCGAGGCTGTCATTGCCAAGGCCGCCGGTGAGGCTGTCCTTGCCCGCCCCGCCGATCAGCAGGTTGCCCAGGGTATTGCCGATCAACGAGTCATTGCCGTCGCCACCGATCACGTTTTCGACCGACGCGCCGGAAGTCAGTTGCAGCTTCAGCGTCCCGGCGGTGCCCGTGGCATCGACGGGCTCCAGAGTCGTCTTCGATAAATCGACGGTGACGTTGCGCGTCGTGGTGCTCTGGAAATCCAGTGTGTCGGTCCCTTCACCATCGAGCTCCTGGATCTTGTCGTTGTTCAGCACCAGGTCCGCGTCGAACAAAAACCGGTCATCGCCTTTTCCCCCGCTCAAGGTGTCGTCGCCGGCCTGGCCTTCGAGCGAATCCGCGCCTTCGCCGCCGATCAGATTGTCCGCTCCGGCCCCGCCCTTGAGGACATCGTTGCCCAATCCTCCCACGAGATTGTTCGCCGCCGCATTTCCGGTCAGGGAATCATCGAGCGCGCCGCCGGTCAGTCCTTCGAGGGCCGCGGGCACGGAGAGGAGCACCTTGAGATTGGTGGCATCGACGGTCTGCAGGGTTCCATCCGCCAGGCTGAGCTTGATCGCGTGAGTCGTCGTCTGGCTGAAGTCGAGGCTGTCGATTCCTTCGGTGACGGAATCGACTTCGGTCACGGTGTCCGAGCCGAGGGACCCATCGACGTCGAAGCTGTAAACGTCATCCCCGGCTTCGCCCGCCAGCAGATCGTCCCCGGCGCCACCTTCGAGGAGATCGCCATCCTCGCCACCGGCCAGACTGTCGTTGCCGGCGCCGCCGGTCAGGACATCGCCGTCCTTGCCGCCGGAGAGAGTGTCATTCCCGGCGCCGCCGTCCAGGACGTTGGCGGCATCGTTGCCCGTCAGGCGATCATTCTTCCCGGTGCCGGTGAGATTCTCAAATGCCGCCGGGACGGTGAGGGTCAGGCCGAGATTGCTCTTCGAGGCGTCCAGCGGATCCGGCGCCACGAGCAGGGACGTCGTGGCGGACAAATCGAAGACGATGGCGCGCGCAGTGGTCGTCGAGAAATCCAGCGTATCCCTCCCCCCTTGGGCATCCGCGGCTTCTTCGAGCGTATCGGTGCCGAGCGCGGTATCGGCATTGAACGCATACACGTCGCCGTCGGCTCCGCCCGCCAGGGTGTCATTCCCGGCCCGGCCGGTCAGCGTATCCGTGCCGGGGCCACCCGAGAGCTTGTTGGCGATGCTGCCGCCGGAGAGCGTGTCGCCCTGGCTTCCACCGATGGCATTCTCAAACGCTTCCCCGCCCCCGAGCGAGCTCAGCGTCAGCGCGAGGTTCGGGTTGATGGATTGCGCGGCCACACTGGCCAGATCCAGGACCACGGCGGTGGTCAGCGTGGGCGAAAAATCAAGCGTGTCGGTGCCGCCGCCGGCGGTCGTTTCCTCGACGAGGTCGCTTCCGAGCGCGGCGTCGGCGCCGAACCGGTAGGTGTCATCGTTGGCACCGCCCCGGAGCGTGTCGTTCGAGTTGCCGCCTTCGAGCGTGTCATTGTCGGCGCCGCCCTCGAGGACGTCATTGCCAATGCCGCCGCTGAGCTTGTCGGCGCCCTGGGCGCCCTGGAGATTGTTGTCGAGAGCGTTCCCGGTCAGGGTGTCGTCCTTGCTCGTGCCGATCACATTCTCAAACGAGGATGTGACGCTCGGAATGGTCAGCCGCAGCCGCGAGGCGGTGACGACCTGCTCCGTGGAGGACCCGAGATTAAGGCTGATCCCGGCGGTCGTCGTGCCGGTGAAGTCGATCGTGTCGAGACCTTCGCCGACGCTCTCCTTGAGCGTGTCCCCGTGCAGGTCGGTCGCGGCCACCACGTATTTGTAAGTGTCGTTGCCCTTGCCGCCGGCCAGTTCGTTGTCCGCGGTGTTGCCGGTGAGCGTATCGTTGCCGGAGCCGCCGACGATATTCTCGACGTTATCGTTTCCGGTCAGGGTCAGCTTGAGATTGCCCGGGGTGCCCGGCACCACCGTCTGCGCGGTGCCGTCGGCGAGATTGACCGCGAGCGCCTTGGTGGTGCCCGTGAAATCGAGGGTGTCGATGCCGCCGTCGAGCGCTTCTTCCACGGTGTCGTTGCCGAGCACCCCATCAGCGCCGAAAAGATACGCATCGTTGCCGGCTCCACCTTTCAGCATGTCGTTGCCGGGCCCGCCGGTGAGGGAATTCGCGAGTGTATTGCCGGTGAGCGAGTCGTCGCCCTTGCTGCCGATGATTCTCTCGAACGCCTCGCCGTTGGTCTGGGTCAGCGTGAGCGTGAGATTGGCCGCGATGGTCTGGGCGCCCGTCTTCGACAGATCCGCCGCAACCTTGGTGGCCGCTTGGGCAAAGCTGAGCACGTCGGACCCACCAGCGGCTCCCGCCACTTCCACCAGGGTATCGCTGTCGAGCGCCCCATCCACGTTAAAGAGATAAGTGTCGTCGCCGCCGCCGCCTTCCAGCGTGTCGTTCCCGGCCGCGCCGGTGATCGAGTCGTTGCCGGCCCCGCCCAGGAGCTTGTTGGCGATCGCATTGCCGGTGATCGAGTCATTGCCCGACCCGCCGAGGACCTCCTCGAAATTCGCCGCCGTGGACAGCACGACCTTGAGGCTGCCCTGCGCGCCGCTCACCACGGTCTGGGAGATCGAGCTCGCGAGATCGATCTTCACTCCCGCGACCGCGCCGGAAAAGTCGAGCCGGTCCGTTCCTTGGGTACTCGCCTCCACCAGCGTGTCTTCGCCGAGCGCTTTCTTGCCGGCAAAAAGATAGGTATCATCGTCCATACCCCCGACGAGCGAATCGTCTCCTTCCCCGCCCTCCAGGGAGTCCTTGCCGACGGCGCCGGTCAGCGTGTCCTTGCCCGGACCGCCCACCAGTTTATTCGCGAGAGCATTTCCGGTCAGCTTGTCCGCATCACCACCACCGGTCGCATTTTCGAACGCATCACCGGATCCGGTCACGCGCAGGGTCAGCGTGAGGTTCGTCCCGACCACCGAGGTCTGCGTCGTTTGCTTGGATAGATCGAGGATGACTTTACCCGAGGCGGTCTCGGCAAAGCTGATCGTATCGAGCCCCCCCGCGGCGCCCGCTGTTTCATCGAGCGTGTCACTGCCCAGGCTGCTGCCCACGACCGCGAACAGATAGGTATCGTCGCCCATGCCGCCGGCGAGAGTGTCGTCACCGGCCCCTCCGGACAGGCGGTCCGCGCCGCCACCGCCGTCCAGTTGGTTGGCGAGCGTGTTGCCGGAAATGGTGTCGCTGCCGCTCCCGCCGATGACGTTCTCGAAGCTGTTGTCCGCGGAGAGCTTCACCGCCAGAAGATTGGCGACGAGCACCTGCGCCTTGGTGGTGGCCAGATCCAGCTTGAGGCCGCTGGTTACCCCGGAAAAATTGAGGGTGTCTTTTCCAGCGGTGGTACCCGTCGTTTCCACGAGCGTATCGGTGCCGAGATTCCCGCCCACGAGGGGGAACAGATAGGTGTCATCGCCGTCCCCACCGCGCAACGAATCGTCCCCCGCGCCGCCCGTGAGCAGGTCAACTCCTTCCGCGCCGATCAAGGTGTCATCGCCCATGCCACCGATGAGCGTGTCCTCGCCGGTTCCACCGGTCAGCATGGCCTTCGACGTCACCGGCGTGCCGCCGATGCCGGACAGGTCGATCTTGTCCTTGCCACCGAGCCCATCGATGACGATCTGGGTCACGCCGACCTTCGTCAGATCGTCTCCATAGGTCTCGATAACGGGGACCGCACTGCCGTTGGTGGTGTAGGTCACCTTGATGATCTCGCCGCCCTTGGCGTTGTCACCGATGTGGGCCACGAGGAAGGAATCGTCGCCTCCGGTGGCGGCGTTCACCGTGAACACCCCGCTCACCCCCAAGGTGCCGGCCGCCAGCATCAGCCGCGGCTCAAAACTCTCCAGCTCGAACTGGTCCGGGCGCGGATGGATCGGCCCTTCCAGGGGACGCCGCTTCCCGGGATGCCCGCCCTGGCGTGGGGCGGTCGGCCCGGGATCGCGCGTCATAGCTTGAGGAGAGACATGTGGAGTTTGAAAAAACCGCAGCCGCGGCGAGTGGCATAGGGGAATTTCCTGATGGCTGCAATCTACTTCCGAACGAATTTGCAGCGCTGCCATCCCGAGGCCTCAAAGGCGCCCTGATGACGCCAAAAAGAGCGGCCCGGCGCGTGGATTTCAAATGCCGGCTTGCCCGCCGCGGCCAATTGGCGTTGCTCTACCGCGCTCCCCGGCGCGAGCCCCGCCGTAACCGTTTGGACCCGCATGCGCATCCTTTTTCTCCACCCCAATTTTCCCGCCCAATTTCGTTCGCTCGCCGCCGCCCTCGCGCGAGATCCGGCGAACCAGGTGGTCTTCGTCACCGCGGCGCGCGAGGGGATGTTGCCCGGGGTTGAAAAGATCCTCTACAAACTCGCGCGCACGCCGCGGAGTGAAACGCATCAATACGTGCGCAATCTTGAATTGGCGGTCCTGCACGGCCAGGCCGCGGCCCGGGCCGCCTGCGCCGTGGAGGCCCGGGGCTTTGTTCCCGACGTGATCTACGGCCATTCCGGCTGGGGCTCGACGCTCTTCATGAAGGATCTTTTTCCCAACCGGCCGCTGCTCTGCGCCTTCGAATGGTTCTATCATGCGCGCGGGACCGATGCCGACTTCGATCCCGCCGAACCGCTGACCGACGATGACGCCGCGCGCATCCGGGTGAAGAACGCCGCGATCCTCCTCGACCTTGCAAGTTGCGATGCCGGGAGCACGCCGACCCCTTGGCAGAAGCAGCAATTCCCCGCCGCGTTTCATTCAAAAATCGAGGTCTGCCATGAAGGCATCGACACCGATTTTTTTCAGCCCGCGCCGCGCAAACTCCGGCTCCCCCGGCTCGGTCTCGACTTGTCGCACGCGAAAGAATTGGTGACCTACGTCGCGCGGGGAATGGAGCCGTATCGCGGCTTCCCGCAATTCATCGAGGCGATGCATCTGCTCCTCGCGCAACGGCCCCGCTGCCATGTGATCATCGTCGGCGAGGACCGGGTCGCGTATGGCCGCAAGCTGCCGCGCGGCGAGTCGTTCAAGAAGAACCTGCTCCAGCGATTTCCGCTTGATCCGGCGCGGGTCCACTTCACCGGACTGCTGCCCTATGGCGAATACCTCCAGGTGCTCCAGGCTTCCTCCTGCCACGTTTATCTCACGCGGCCCTTCGTGCTCTCCTGGTCGATGCTCGAAGCGATGTCCGCGGGAGGACTCGTCGTCGCTTCCCGGACCCCTCCGGTGCAGGAAGTCATCGAGGACGGCGTGAACGGCTTGCTCGTGGATTTCTTTTCGCCGCCGGAGCTCGCCGCCCGGGTGCACGAAACGCTGACCCGGCCCGCCCGCTTCGCCCCGCTCCGGACGAAGGCACGCCGCACCGTTCTCGAACGCTTCTGCTTGCGCGAGCTGCTGCCGCGGCGCCTCGCCTGGCTGCGCCAATTCGCGCGCGGCGCCGAAGCCTAAGGGGCTTGCTCGGCGTCACAGCCGCGGAGCGGCGACACCCGAGTAGCCGTGGTCGAGCGAAGCGAGGCCCCGGAACCCAGAGTTGATTAGCAAGCCGCGTAGCGGCGACACCCGTAACCAAAAAAAATGTTCCGCCGCTAACGCGGCTGTCCCGCGTTTTCCCGATTCCGTGGCCTCGCTGATACCGTCTCCAAAGTTATTCATAAGCGGCGCAGGAAGGCCCCCGCAAAGCCTTCCCCGTCGTCTGCGCCGCTTGTGAATAACTTTGCCGCGAGTGCGGCCGAAGTTG
>JAXDQW010000111.1:0-113887 GCA_034667665.1 Chthoniobacter sp. | reverse complement strand
CGTGGTCGAGCGAAGCGAGGCCACGGCCCCAAACAATGACGGCAGCCGCGTAGCGGCGATACTTCCTGTGGTTTCGCCGCTATCGCGGCTGGTTCTTCTTGTTTTCTCATCCGTGGCCTCGCTGCGCTCGACCACGGCTACTCGGGTGAAGCCGCTCCGCGGCAAGCGGAAACCCTTTTTGGAGAACCTCTAACCAGGCAAGGGCTTCGACCTTGATATCCCCGCGTCGATGGGTCTCAAGGGCGCAGCCCTTGAGGTCCCCTCTCCATGGGATCCAACGGGAACAAAATTCCCGTTACGCTCCGCATCACGGTCTAAGTCCGCGGGGCGGTGTAGGCTTCGGCGCCGGGCTCGGGGACTTCTTCGATGAGCTTCTTGACGATGGCGAGGGGCGTCAGGCCTTCGGAATCGGCGGCGAAATTCGTGAGGATGCGGTGGCGCAGGACCGGCGGGGCGGCGCGGCGGATGTCCGCGCAGCTTACGTGAATGCGACCTTCGAGGATGGCCATTGCTTTGGCGGCGAGGATGAGGTACTGGCCGGCTCGCGGGCCGGCGCCGGTGCTGACGTAGGTTTTGGTAACGTGCGGAGCGTCGGCGTTTTGGGGACGGGTCGCGCCGACAAGCCGGGTGACGTATTTGATGACGTGGTCGGAGACGGGAACTTTGCGGACCACCGCCTGGAGGTGAAGGACATCGGCCTGGGTCAGGACCGGCTGGGGCTCGACGCGTTTGCCGCCGGTGGTGGCGCGAAGGATTTCCTCCTCCTCGTGCGGGAGAGGATAGTCCACCCAGATGTTGAACATGAAGCGGTCGAGCTGCGCTTCGGGAAGCGGATAAGTGCCTTCCTGCTCGATCGGGTTTTGGGTGGCGAGAACGAAGAAGGGTTCTTCGAGGGTATAGGAGGTGTTGCCGGCGGTGACCATTTTCTCCTGCATCGCCTCGAGCAGCGCCGCCTGAGTCTTCGGCGGCGTCCGGTTGATTTCGTCGGCGAGGAGCAGGTTGCAAAAGATGGGGCCGCGGATGAAGCGGAACTCTTTTTCGCCGGTGGCGGAATTGGTCTCGAGGACGTCGGTGCCGATGATGTCTCCCGGCATGAGATCGGGAGTGAACTGGACGCGCTTGAACTTGAGATTGAGCACCTGGGCGATGGTCCGGACCATCAGCGTCTTGGCCATGCCGGGGAGGCCGATGAGGAGCGCGTGGCCATTGGCCAGGATGCACATCAGGACCTGATCGAGAACGTCGCGCTGGCCGACGATGACCTTGCCGACTTCGCGGCGGATGCGGTCCGCGTGGTCGCGCATTTTTTCCACGAGCGCGAGCTCGTCGGCGCTGGCGACCGGCGCCGCGGTGTCGGCCTCGGAGCCGTCGCGGAAGACGAAGCTGCTGCCGCCGATCTGGATGAGGTCCCCGGGCGCGAGGCGCGCGGAGGTGACGGGGGCTTTGTTGAGCAGCGTGCCGTTGGAACTGCCCAGATCAACGATCGACCAGGCACCGCCTTCGCAGCGGAGTTCGGCGTGGTGGCTGGAGGCCATGACGTCATCCAGCACCAGGTCCGTCTCGGGATGACGTCCGATGGAAAAACTGTCGGATGAGAGAGGCAGGCGCTGGCCGGCCATGGGGCCTTGGGTGAACTCGATTTCGGCCATAGGAAAAATTGCGGGGTGCCGGGAAAAGCGGCTCAGTGGGTGATGTCGAGGTCGCCGAGGTCTTTGATCTGGTCGGCGACGCGGAGCTGGTTGAGGGCGGCGCTGAAATGATGCTCAGGGAGCGAGCGTTTGGGGTCAACCCAGACGGGGTAAAGATCGCGGGCGCGGGCGATCTGCCAGCCGGGGCCGACATCTTTGAGGAGCACCAGCTTGAAGGTGCGGCGGAAATCCGGGCGGCTCGATTTCCCCTCGAACTGCTCCAGCAACAGCTCGGAGCCTTTTTCGCGGAAGTAGGTGCAGATCCCGCGCGCGCCGCTGCCGCGGCCGGTCTCGCCCTCGACGCGGTGGAGGATCTTTTTCGTGAAGAATGGCTCCGACTTTTGAATCGAGGCGTCGATCTTTTTGAGATCGTCGGGAGAGAGGGTGCTCGCGTCGCGATTGAGCTGGAGGCCTTCGTAAAAGGCGGCGGGGTAGATGACGATGAGATCGTATTTGCCGACGGGGAGGTTCTTGAAGGAGAACGCGTCGCGCTTCGGGCCGGTGATTTCGCCGAGATAGACTTCCTCCGGCGAGGCGGTCGGGAGGGCGAGGATCTGCTCGATCGGGAGTTCCGGTTTGGCGATATGGCCCTTGAGGCCGCCAGGACTGGCAGGATCCGGCGCGGTGTATAAGCGCGTGCGCTCCGGGGGATTCTGCGCCATGGCCGTGCCGGCGAGGAGGGCGAAAGCGATGGCGAGGAGAGGGCGGAGCGCCGGGGGGAGGCTCATGGGCACGATTACTTGGCGGTGGAGAGAAACTGATCGAGCTCGCTCGCGACCGGATGGTATTTGAGCCGGCCTTTCACTTTCTCGATGATGTCGCGGATCGAAGCCGGTGGCTCTTTCGCGCCTTTGACGCAGGCGATCAGCATCGAGGCGGCATCGGGGAGGAAGCTCGAGGCATCGATCTCGCGGCAGTACGCTTCGAGCATCGGCCGGGCGCGTTTCCAATCCTCGGTCTTCATGTAAAGGGCGGACTCGTGGATGATGTAGTCGCCGCTGATTTTGCTGAGCGGAAACTCGCTTTCCCATTCGGCGAGGGCCTGCCGTGCTTCGAGAATGAAATTGCCTTCGGTGAGCGTGCGCACATTTTCGGAGAGCGAGACTTCCTGGAGGGCGCTGACGGTCCGAGCCGGCGCACCGGCGGTCTTCGGCGGATTCTGCAGCGCGAGCGGTGAACTGCGCCAGTCGGGCGCCGCGGGGCGAACGGCACCGCCTTCCACGAGCTGATTGGCCACGAGGCCGCCGGGAAGCGGTGGCGTGGCATTGCGCCGGGAACGCGCGCGATTCTGCACGTCCGCGTAGAGGCTGGTCGCTTTGTTGAGGTCGCCCTCCAAAAACGCGAGGTCGCCGAGCCGGATCTTGGCGCGCTCACCATACTCGGTGCTGAGGCCGGCCAGCGCGGTGAAGATCTGTTCGGCCTGTTTGCGGTCGCCGAGGTAATACATCTGCAGCTCGCCTTCGCGGAGCTTCAGTTCAGTCTGGCGCGGCGCGGCGGCGGGACCTGGCTGAAACTTCTGCAGCCACCCGAGCGCCTCGCGGGGATTCTGGCGCTGGGTTAGATCGAGGAAAAGATCCTGCAAAGGCTGGAGCTGGCCGGGAGCGAGCTTCTTCCGAGCCGCCTCGAGATGATCGGTGAAGAGGCGGAGCAGGAGCGGATAGCCTTCGCCTCCCTCGGTGGTCCGGAGAAGATTGTTCCACCAGGCTTCGCTCCAGTCCGCGACCGGGTCGGGGTTGCGCGGGTAGGCCTGGAGCATGGTGGCGAGAACGCTGCGGAAAGCTTCGCGGTGGGCGGGCTTTTCGAGGCTGGTCTGCTGGGTGCCGAAACCGAAAAACGAGACGGCGCACGTCGAAGTGCTCTGGCCGGATTTGACGGTGAGCTTGACCTTGCTTTCGCGAAAGCCGGGGAAGAGCCACTTGACCGTGGCACCCTCGAGGGTGGCCCCTTCGGGAAAGCTCCAAGTCCAGGTGGTGCCGGCTGGCTGACCGGCGCTGAGCGCGCTCAGTTCATAGATGAGCAGCGGCTCTTCATTCTCGAACCAATAGCAGAGGCTGGGTCTGGCCGTGGCGGCGGCAACCGGGGCCCCATCCCGGGCTTCGACGGCGGTCAGGCGGCCGACGCCGGAGCGGACGATCTCGGAGGTCTTGAGCACGCGCGACTCGACCCCTTTGAGCTGCTCCTTGGGCGGACGCCAGGTGAGATACATGAGGCCGCCGTCGGCTTGATTGGAGGAGTACGGGCCGGTGCCCGGAGCGGTCTGGAAAACTTCCACCCGGTGGAGGCCCTGCGTGAGTTCGAAGAAAGCGCCGGTCCCTCCCCAGAGCTTGGACTGTTCTTTGGGAAAGAGCCGGGTCCCGTCGATGAGGACCTCGCCCTGGCCGCTGCGGATGAAGGGTGCAATCCAGTATTTGCCGGCGACGGCGGCCTCGACATGGGAGAGCAGATAGAAGGAACCGGGACGCGGACGACCTGTATCGTCGCCACCGATGCTGAAGGGTGCTTTGGCAATGCCGGCTTCATTCGCGGAATGGACGACCGGTTCGACGCGGCCGAGCTTGCCGAGGGCTTGGGCGGCGCTCAGGCTCTCGCGGCCCGGGAAGGCGCAGAGGATGGCGCTGGGGGTGAGGCCGGTGTCCGGCCTCCAGAGTTTGGCCGGCCGACCGGGCTGGGTGTACACATAGACCGGGCGCGCTTGCCTGCCGGGATCGGCAAAGACAATGGAGAAACCGCTCTCGGGATTATTCCACAACAAACAGCTCGGAAGTAACTTGCCCTCTTCCGTCATGACGACGGTCGCGGGGGTCGTGCCGTGGAGAATGCCGCCGTCCGGCAGATCCACATAGTAGCCGGCGGCAGGATGGGTCGGCTTCCGGTCGAGCTCGAGTTTGTAGCGAAGGGTCGCCTCCGGAACCTGCCATTCACCGGCGGCATGGAGGCGGACGGTGAGAAGAAGCAGAGTGACCCACGCGGCGGTGGAGCGGGCGGCGGGGGAACGTCCGACCATGGAACGGAGCCGAGGCCCTTACTTCTTGCCGTCGGCCGGGGCTTCTTCCTTGATCTTGGTGATCAAGACAGGCGGTTGTGGCGGCTTCTTGGCCTCGGTCCGCGACATTGGCGTGACCGGGCAGCAGCAGCAGGCCAAAACCGTCTCGGCTGAGGAAGCGACACGCGGCGGAGCGGGAGGTTTCTTGAGCTCGCGCGGCGGCGGGACGAACCCGGTCTCCCCGGTGCCATCGCCCGCGGCGAGCAGGGTGCCGGTGCAGAGCGTTGCGGCGAGGGCCGTGCTCATGACTTTTCGGGCAGTTGGGTTCTTCATGTTCTGAGGTAGTGGTCCCGGAAGGTCTTGCTCGGGGACGGGTGCGCTGCTATTGGCACCGGTGCGTTAGTTTCCTGTAAACGCCCTCCAACGCAAACCATTTCCCATGCGCGAGCTTCCCCCTGGTCGATTGAAGGTGCTCCGCGTGCTCCTGACGCTGCTGCTCGCGGCATTCCTGCCGCAATGGGTGAGGGCGCAGACCGGCAAGGATCTCTACGGGGCGGACGTCTATTGGAACGCCACGCCCAACGACGTGAACAATCTGCTGAAGACGATGAAGCAGCAGACGGAGGCGAACTTCCAGATGGACATCCGGACCCTGGGGCAGGTGAGCGAGGATCCGGAGAAAAACCCGGTCCTCTTCCGCTCGGGGCACTACCGCTTTTCCTACACGCCGGCGGAACGGGCGAAGCTGCGAAAATACCTGCTCGCCGGCGGCATGATCATTTACAACACCGGCCTCGGCTCGAAGCCATTTTACGATTCGGTGATGCAGGAGCTGAAGCTGATCTTCCCCGAGCAGCCGGTGCAAAAGCTGGCTCCGGATCATCCGATTTTCCATTCGCACTACGATGTGGATCGCGTCGAATACACGAAAGCGGTCGGAGCCTCGGGTTACCGCGGCGACGAGCCCTGGTTTGATGGAGTCGAAGTGAACTGCCGGGTGGTGGCGCTGGTGTCTCGCTGGTGCATGGCGGTGGGCTGGCAGGGCGAGGTGAAGGACGAGTGGCAGGCTTACAAGCCGGAATCGGCCTTTCGGCTGGGCGTGAATATTCTTTCCTACGCCTCGGCGATGCGGGCCTGGGCCAAGAATGCGGCGCAGGCGATGCAGTTCGTGGACAAGCTGCAGTCCTATTCGGACACCGTTTCGGTGGCGCAGGTCATGTACAACGGAGTCTGGAAGACGCGGCACGCGGGGCTCTCGGTGATGCTCCAGACGTTCAATGCGCGCACCGGCATTCCGGTAAAGTTCGGGCTCAAGGAACTGCGGCTGACCGATCCGGCGATCTTCAATTCTCCGGTGATCTACATGACCGGACACGAGGCGTTCGAGCTGTCCGCGGAGGAGAAAGCCGCGCTGAAAAAGTATCTCGAGAATGGGGGGTTTCTTTTTGCCGAGGCGTGCTGCGGGCGCAAAGGGTTCGACCTGTCATTCCGCGAGATGATCCGCTCGGTGCTGCCGGATAAACCGCTGACGCGCATCCCGGTGGCGGCGGGGCTTTTCAAGGAGCCGAACAACATCACGGTGGTCGGCGTGACGCCGGCGCTGATGCAGGAGACCGGTCAGGCGCGCACGGAGCCGGTGCTGCTGGGGATCGAGATCAACGCGAACTACGGCGTGATCTACAGCCCGCTCGGCCTCGCGGGAGGATGGGAGATGAGCCAGTCGCCCTACGCGCGGGGCATCAACGATGTGAGCGCCATCCAGCTTGGGCAGAACGTCCTGATGCAGGCGCTGACGCATTGAGAATGCAGATGAATCGGTCCGCACTTCTTTCAGCGACTTTATGGCTGGCGCTCGCGGTCACCGCGCCGGCGGCGACTTCCAATGGGAATGATTTCGCGCTGGCTTACACGGAGGCGAAGACTCCCGCGGCGAAAAAGGCGCTGCTGGACGATGCGCAGGGGCGGCCGCATTTCTTTCGGTATCTGCAGATCATGGAGCTGCAGGAAGGACACCCCGGGGTGCAGATCACGGCCTTTGAGCCGGCTTCTTACATGGATGTGAAATTCACGGTCACGATGCCTGTCTCGCTTTCGCTGCTCCAGGCGGACCCGGTCTCGAAGGTGGGCGACGCCATCGCGGTGACTGGAAAGTTGACCAGAATCGAGCCCGGGAAAAACGTGATCCTGTTGGAGAGCCCAATCGTGCGGCACAAGGATCGGCTCAGCCCGAAGATGGGGACGGAGCTGCTTGGCGAGGTGAATCCCGGAGCGACGTTTTACAGCTACACCGAGGGTCCGCGGCCCATTAAGCTGGAATATCGCGACCGCGATCTGCTGGCCAATCGCGACGAAGTGCTGGCGAAAGGCGGACCGAAAGCGTGGGCGGAGTTTCTGGAGAAGGAGATCGCGAAGCGGAAGCAAGAACGCGCGGCAAGCGGGGCAAAGGAGGGCGGCCCGCGTTGAACGGCACCGCTCTTCAGCACCAACGGTGCGAGACAAGCCAGCCCAAGGCAACGCCCTGGGTTTCTCAAGCAAAACCAACCCAAGCCCTGAAAGGGCGAGACAAGTCCCGTTGTGGCCTGGTGTTTCGCCCCTACAGGGCTCAATCGTTTCGGAATCCGGCTCCCAGGGCGTTGCCCTGGGCTGGCTTGTCGCCGGGCCTTTGGCCCTCAATCGTGGTGTTCACTCGTAACGGTCTGCGGTCGGCGGTGCGATCGCGTTTCCTGCTCCTCTTCTGGGCGATTTGTTTCGCAAGCCTCACCGCGCACGCGGCGGAGGAAGAGGCGGTGCTGGAGCTGTGGAAGCAACACCTGGCAACGCCGGACGATCACGAGGCCGTGGTCAAGGCGTGCCAGGAATTCACCGGTGCGCATGCAGGCGATCCGCTGCTGCCGGTGGTGCGCGGACTGGAGGCGTGGCACACCCTCCGCGCTGGCCGCCGGGCGGAGGCGCTGCAACTGATGGCGGCGGATCTCACCGCGCCACCGGGCCCGGTAACTGATGGCGCGCGCCGGCTGGCGCTGGGTTGGATGACGCGGGTGGATCGTGAGCAGGTCGCCGCTGCGTTGCAGGCTTACTACCGCAAGCAGGTCGCCTACCCGAAGTCGCTCGAGCAACTGCCGCAGGAGACGCGGCCGCCGCTCAGCGACCGCTTCGGCAAGCCGTGGACTTACAAGCTGACGGGCTTTGCGAAGTTGCCGGGATTTACCGATCAGAAATACTCGCTGCAAAGCGCCGTCCTGGGCGACGTATCGGATTTCAAGGGAGCAGTGCAGTTGCCCTATGCCGCGCGCATTGTGGCCGTGCCGGTGCAGGTGCTCCCGGCGCCGGGAGATACCCTGGCGGTGAAGTTCAATCTCGCGCGGGGCGCGGCGGTAGTCGGCATGGGACAAGCGGCGGGCGACCTTTACCTAGCTTATGTGGGAACGCGCATCGTGGTGGTGTGCGATTTCACGCATTGGAAAATCTTCCCCCGTCCCTGATGGCTTCCGACGCCCAGCCCAAGACGAAAAGCAGCGCCAAGACCCCGGAAAAGGACGGCATCGCCGCGTTTCTGAATCCCGCCGAAATGCACAAGCTCGGGCGGCTGGTGCTGCTCTCGCGTTACACCGTGGAGGGCAATCTGGCGGGCGCGCATCGCAGTCCGCTCCGCGGGCCGAGCTCGGAGTTTGCCGACCACAAGTCCTACGGCCAGGGCGACGATCCCAAGCACATCGACTGGCGGGTGCTGGCCCGCACCGACAAGTATTTCATCAAACGCTACGAGGACGAAACGAATCTCCGCGTTTACCTCGCTTTGGATCGGAGCGCTTCGATGGGCTACCGCTCGGGCAACGGCCCGACGAAGTTTGAGTTTGCCTGCCATCTCGCGGCGGCGCTCGGTTATGTGATCGTGAAGGCGCGCGACTCCGTGGGGCTCTTCCTCCACGACGAAAAGGTGAACGTGCGGATGGATGCGGGGAATTCCTTTCAACACCTCAACAACCTGCTGAAGCACGTGCAGTCGAATCCGCCCGGCGCGGGCACGGACATCGCGCAGACGCTGCATGAAATCGCGGGCTCCGTGCGGCGGCGCGCGCTCATCGTGGTGATCTCGGACCTGCTCGGCGACGAGGCCGCGGTAAACGTGGCGCTGGCGCACCTGCGCAAACAGCGGCACGACGTGATCGTGTTCCAGACGCTCGATCCGGCGGAGATCGATCTCTCTTTCAAAAAAGCGTGCGAGCTGCGCGATCTCGAAACCGGGGAGCGCCTGGCGGTGAATCCGCGCGGGCTCGCCGACGAGTACCGGAAGGTCTTCGGCGCGTTTCTGGAGCAATACCAGAAAGCCTGCGCCGGCATGAATATCGACTACCGCCTGGTGCGCACCGATCAGCCGCTCGAATCGTTCGTGCGCGCCTATCTCGAAGAGCGGCGCCGCCTTTCCAGGTAAAACCGGGAAATGTTTCTTTCCCCCTTGTTTCTGCTCGCCGCGGGCCTTGGCGCGTCGGTGCCGCTGCTGCTGCACCTCATGCAGAACCGGCGAAAGGTGCAACTTCCCTTCCCCACGGTGCGCTTTCTCAAGCTGGCCGAGAAGCACTCCTCGCGGCGCATCAAGCTGGAAAATTTTCTGCTCTGGCTGCTGCGCACGCTGATCATGGCGCTGCTCGGAATGGCCTTTGCGATGCCGATGATCCGCCGGAGCGGCCTGGGCTGGCTGGGTGAGGCGCCGCGCGATGTGGCCATCGTGCTCGATGCCTCCTACAGCATGGGCTACCATACGGAGCGCGGCTCGGTCTGGGACAAAGGGGTTGAAGCGGCGGCGGCGATCATCGAGGGGCTGAGCGACAAGGACCGGTTCTGCATTTACCTGGCGCACGAGCAGCCGGAAGCGCTGGTGGCGGAGCCGATCGGGAACAAGCAGGAGGGACTCAGCCGCCTCCGCGCGTTGCAGCCGGGGCAAACCAGTTCGCGGCTGGCGTCGGCGATCACTGCCGGGATGAAGGCGCTCCTCAAGGCGGATGCCCGCCGCGAGCGGGAGATCCACATTGTCACGGATAATCAGGCGCTGCCCTGGCAGAGCCTGGCGGCGGAGAAGGTGGAAATCGATCCGAAGACGGCGGTTTTTGTTTCGCTCCTCGGCGTGCCCGCGCCGGAAAACCCAGGCGTGGCCTCGGTGGAACTGCAGCCGCCGGTCGCGCGCAAGGGCGCCGACGTGAAGGTCACCGCGAAAATGCTGCGCACGGGATCCGCCTCCGACACCACGGCGACGCTCTTCATCGATGAAAAGGAGGCCGGGCGCCGCTCGATCAAGGCCGGCGATCCCGAGGCAGCAGCGCCGAGCTTTAACCTTCCGCCGCTCGAGGTCGGCCTGCACCCCGCGCGTCTCCAGACGCCGGACGACAATCTCCCCATCGACGACTCCTTCTACTTTCTGATCCGGGTGCAGGACCAAATGCCCTCGCTGGTCGTGGGGGCCGACAGCGAAACGCTCTTCTTGCGGACGGCGCTGCGGACCGGCTTCGGGCGCGCGTCGGCGGTCGCGACGATGAAGCCCGACCAGATCTTGGAAAAGCCGCTCTCCGCGTATGCGTGCATCTTTCTCTGCAATGCCCTGCCGCTCCCGGGCCAGGCGATCGCGGCGATCGAGGACTATGTGAAGACCGGCGGGGTGCTGGTGCTGTTTCCGGGAATGGGTGCGAAGCCCGATGCTTACCAGGCCTGGAACTGCCTGCCCGGCCTTCCTTCGGCCATCGAGGATCTGCCGCTCTCCCAGCGCAACCGCACGCTGACTTGGGATCAGCCGCAGCATCTTCTCGTGCGCACGCTGCGCGAAGGGATCGGCGTCCCCGCGCTGGCCATCCGGCGCAGGGTGGCGTGGGCGAAGGTGCACGAGGCCAGCGAGCGGATCGTCTCGATGGGCGCGAACCAGCCTTTCCTGCTCGACCGGCCGTTCGGCGATGGGCGCGTGCTCATGTTTGCCGTCGCGGCCGATCGGACCTGGAGCGATTTCCCCCTCTCGCCGTTTTTCCTGCCGCTGCTGCTCCAATGCGCGGATTATGGAGCGGGTGTGGGCGCCAAGACGCCGTTCGTATGGGCGACCGATTCGCTTTCCCTCAGCGAACGGTTTCCGGAGTTGAAGGGAACGCCGACCTTGATGGCCCCGGACGGAAAGCCGGCGGCGATCCGCAGCGCCATGGTGCAGGGAAAGACGGTGCTGAACGCCGAGAACGTGACGATCCCCGGCATCTACACCCTCACCACGAGTGAGCAGCCGCAGGCCAGACCAGCGCTGGCGGTGAACTTGCCGCGTGACGAGTCGGATCTCACGCCGATCGACGAAAAGGAAATTCCGAAGCGGCTCGGAGTGGATCGCGCCAACTTGGCCATGGACCTCGCGACGCTGCGCCGATTGATCGAGGAGCATCGGGTCGGACGCACCTATGGCGAGCACCTGCTCTGGCTGGCCTTCGTGCTCACGGCGTTCGAATTCATTTACGCCAATATGCTCGCGCGCGGCAGCAAAGCCGGCGGGGAAAAAGTCCACGTGGACGCCGCGGGCCATGTGCAGACCCACGCCCACGCCCACGCCGAAGCATGACAGTTTACGAGCATACTTTTCCGGTCTGGGCGATCATCGTCACGCTCGCGGCAGCGGTGCTCCTCGGAGCGCTCACCGCGTGGAAGTTTCTGCCGCGGCGCCCATTGAATGCGGCCCTCTTTGCTCTCTACGTGCTGATCCTGCTCGCCATGAGCTGGTGCCTGCTCATGCCGGGCTACAAGAACGCCGTCACGCAGTTGCGCAAGCCGCGTTTCCTCATCGCGCTGGATACGTCCCAAAGCATGGCGCTCTCGCCGACGAAAGACGTGCCGAGCCGCTGGGACACGGCGCAGGAGACGCTGAAACAACCGTGGCTACAGGCGCTGGCCAACGAGTGCGAGATCGAGCTTTATCCCTTCTCATCGGAGGTGGGAGAAAACCTGCCGCTGGCGAAAGTATCGGCGCTCAAGCCCGAAGGAACGGCCACGCGGCTGCGCGATGCGTTGAAGAGAATCGCCGACCGTTCGGCGGGCTTGAATGTGGCGGGCCTGCTCCTGCTCAGCGACGGCGCGGACACGCGTGAGGCGCTGGATGACTGGACCGGCAGCGAACGGCCATTTCCCGTGTTCACGTTGCGCCCGGAGCCGCCCGGCGGCTGGCAGCAGGAGCCGGATCTGCGCATCGATGCGGTGACGACTTCGCGGCGCGTCACGGTGGGGTGGAAATCGGAGTTCAAGGTGAAGATCTCCGGGCAGGGCACGCGCGGGGCGCCCGTCACGGTGCAGGTTTTTGAGAATGGAGAGTTGCGCAGCGAAATGCCGACGCAGATTCCGGACGAAGGCGGGGAGCGGGAGCTGGCCTTCGAATTCGACCATGCGAAAACGGGCGTCTTCACCTACCGCGTGCTGGTGCCGCCGTTGCCAGCCGAGAAGAACAAGGAAGACAACGAATACGCGCTCAACCTCGAAGTGGTCGATGCCCGAAACCGCCTGCTCTACGTGGAGGGAATCCCGCGCTGGGAATACAAGTTCCTGCGCCGCGCACTGCTGGCGGAGCAGCAAATCTCGCCGGTGATCTTTTTCACGGGAGCGGACGGCGCGCCGCGCGGCGGCACCCCCGTGGGAAATGTCACGGCCGAGATGACGCCGCAGCAGTTGGCTTTCTTCAAGATCGTCATGCTCGGGAACATCGACGCCAAAGAACTCGGCGAAGCGCGGGCGCGCAACCTGGCGAAGTTTGTCGAGGACGGCGGGAGTCTGATCCTGCTCGGCGGCACCAAAGCCTGGACCGCCGGTGGCCTCGTCGAGACCGATCTCGGCAAGACGCTGCCCGTGCACAGCGCCGAGGTGAAAACGATTGAAGGCGACAAGCCGTATCCGGTGCGGCTGAACGAGGCGGCCCGCGGGCACCCCGCCTTTGCGGGCGACGCGGCGCTGTGGCAGAACATCCCGCCGGTGCTCTCGGTCTTCGCCGGCTTCACCCTCTCGCCTGGGGCCGAGACGCTGGTCACGGCCGAGACGCCGCAGGGACTGCAGCCGGTGGTGGTCACGCAGCGCTTTGGCCAGGGAAAAGTGACGGCCATCCTGACTGATTCGCTGTGGCGCTGGCAGCTCGGGCCGGAAGCCGGCAAGGCGAAACCCTACGAGCGCTTCTGGACGCAGTTGATCTCCTGGCTGCTCCCGCGCGAGGAGGCCCTGGATAAGCTGCGGCTCGAGGTGTTCGCCGATCGCGACCAGCTCTTCCTCGGCGAGGCGGTGGAGTTGCACGCGCGGCTGGGCAGCGAGAACGCCCCGAAAGCCGACACCGTGGAGGCGCGGATCACGCTGCCGGACAAACGCGAGATCCCCTATCGCATGGCCCCGCAACTCGTTACCCTCCCCTCCGGCAAAAGCTTCCCGGGCTATGCCCTCTCCTTCTTGGCCGAGGAGCCGGGCCTCTACAAGGTGGTGGCCGCGGCGAAGGTGAAGGACCAGGCGATCACCAGCGAGCCGTTCAGCTTTTTCGTCAAACCCTACTCCCCCGAGACCGTGCCGCGTCCGGCGCGGGTCGAAATCCTCCAAGCCATCGCCCAAGCGAGCGGCGGCCAGTTTTTCGAGAACGTCGAGGCACTGAACACGGGTCTATCCACCCTCAAGCTCCTCGCCACCGAGGAAAAGAGCGCCGAATACCGCACCCTCTGGCGGGAATGGCCGGTGGTGGCCGGCCTCATGGTCATGCTCGCCGCATCCTGGGGCATGCGGAAGTTCCGCAACATGCCGTGATTTCGATAGCCCTATCGGCTGTTTGGCGTCACGTCACCCACATGACAAACAAACGATTCTCACAGAAGCGCAACAAGGCTTCACTCTACCTGATGATCGCCGGGATTTTGACCTCTTTTGGTGGACTCTCATTTGAGTATCACGCCGTCACTGCACTGGCCTTTCCGCTGGTCATCGCAGGCGTCCTCTTGCTTTTGGAAAGCCCCGCCGCTTTCCGCTCGCGCAATCTTTTCATTAGCGAGAACGCACTGACCCGCGCGTGAAGAGGATCGATTCAACAGGGGCTGTCCTCAGCGCAGCGAAGGCGGCGCGTGGTGAGGACCGCCACGCGTTGCCAGGTTATCAACCTGGCAACGAGAGAAAAATGCCGGCGTTTGACGAATCCCGGCGGCGGAAGCATCATTCGCAGCATGACGATCACGATCCCAGATGAGTTGGATGAATTCGTGCGCGCAAAATTGCAGACGGGCGGGTTTGAGAGTCCTGCGGCGGTCGTGACGGCGGCGCTCACCGCGTGGCAGGGGCAGGAAGTTTATCGCGCCATGGATCGCGACGAGGTGGAGCA
The DNA here is from genome assembly GCA_034667665.1 of Chthoniobacter sp. Taxonomy (GTDB): domain Bacteria; phylum Verrucomicrobiota; class Verrucomicrobiia; order Chthoniobacterales; family Chthoniobacteraceae; genus Chthoniobacter. The sequence continues at coordinate 99,870 of JAXDQW010000111.1, read as the reverse complement.
ACTGCTCCTGGAAGCGATCGACAGCCCGCGCATTCCGTGGGACGAGGCGAACTTCGATCGGATGATCGAATCGCTCAGGAAAAAACACGGGGCGTCGTGACCCTGCGCGTCGTTCAGACGCCGGAGTCACTCGCCGACATCGCGCTGCAAGCGGACTATTATGCGCAGAGGGAAAATGTCGCTCTGGCGCAACGCTTCACTGATGCGGTCAAATCCACCGTCTGGCTGCTGGCCGGTCATCCGCGGATCGGGAAGGAGACGGATTACACGCACCCCAAGCTCGCCGGAATCCGGTTATTCCTCGTGCGAAAGCCGTTCGACAAGCACCTCATTTTTTACCGCGTTTGCGGCGACACCCTCGACATTGTGCGAGTCGTTCACGGTCTGCGCGACCTCCCCCGACGCCTGCTCGATCCGCCCGGAGCGGATTGATTCAAATCGAATGTCCGCCTCAGGTGGCTGTTCACGCGACGCCGCACTGGCTCCGGACCACCTCCTCCCGTGAGGCAGACGACCGCTGCCGCGGGCACACGGGCGGTGCCATAGCCGGCTTGCCGTCCCGTCATCCAGCGCTACCGTTCAGCCATGTCCACGATCACTCTTGGAGAGAACGGCAAGCTCGTTTTGCCGGAGGCGCTTCGCCATGGGCTGCGCCTTGAACGGGGTGCGAAGCTCGAAGCGGTGCTGGTCGGCGATCACATCGAATTGAAACCCTTCGGCAAGGCCGCACCGGCTTCGTGGTCGCCGGGATTCTTTGATCGCATCGCGATTGATGACCCGGCATTCGCGCGTCCGCCGCAGGGGGCGATGCCGAGAGGCGTGGAGCTGTGACGCGTGAAGTATCTCCTCGATACAAACACTTGCATCGCGCTCATGCGCCGGAATGTGCGCGTGCGGGAGCGGATGGAGCCGCTCGTTCCCGGCGACTGCGCGGTGTCGGCCATCACCGCGTTCGAGTTGTATCACGGGCTTGAGCGTTGCTCGCAGCCTGAGCGCGAGCAGGCGAAGATCGACGAGCTGCTTTCGGTGGTCGGGGTGCTGCCGTTTGACGACGCGGAAGCGAAGCGTGCGGCGAAAGCGCGGCACACACCTGGAGCGGGCGGGCAATGCGATCGGGCCGTTCGACGTGCTCATCGCGGGGCACGCTCTCGCCGCGGGGTTGGTGCTCGTCTCGAACAACACGCGGGAGTTTTCTCGTGTGGACGGGCTGATGGTCGAGGACTGGCAGCAGCCGTAGCTCGGGAGCGATCTGGAAAGAAGCGACCCGTCATGGCAGCGAGCGGAGAGCTTCGGGGGCTCTTGCACCCGCCGCGTTTTTGCGGCTTTGTTGCCGCCGCCTGACCATGCGCCTTTTTCTCTCCAGCCTCCTCCTGATCGCCGCCGTTCTCTTCGCCGTTCCCGCGGTCCGGGCGCAGGCGATCCTCGAAAATGGGAACTTCGACAACCCCAGCGAGCCGCTCAAAGGCTGGGTGACCGACTACGAGTTCACGAAGAACAGTTATTACGTCGGGAATAAGCAGCACGTCTCCATCGTGACCGAAGGCGCCCGGAAGAACGTCGTGAAATTCGATTCCAACGGCGATGCCGGAGTGAAAATGGAGTGCCGCGCTTTCGCCATCGAGCCCGGGTTCAAATACGTCTGCAATCTCGACATCAAGGGCGCCGGATATCGGATCTATTTCGCGGGCTATCAATGGGCGCCCGGTGTGCATCCGCATGACAATCCGGAGCTCGGCGAATTGCGGATGGTTTATCAAAGCAAGGCGACCACCGGCGCGAGCGACGCCTGGAAGCAGGAAAAACTGGAGCTGCCGGGCATCGCCCTTTCGCAAGCGGCGATAGAACACCTTAAGAAAGTGCGCTATCTGACGGTCTATATCTGGATGGCGAAGCCCGGCTTCGTCGATAATGTGACGCTGACCAAAGTCCCCGATCCCGCGATGAAATTTTGAGCCCCACCCAATGCCCCCTCAATTCCTAGCCAAACTCGATGAGATCGGGAAAAGCCTGATCCGCTGGCAAGCGGAGCTGAAGCTCATGCTGGGGCTGGCGGTCATCGCCGGCTGGGTTTGCCTGCTGGGTTTCATCGACCTCTGGCTGCGGCTCGACCGGCCGGATCGACTGGTGACGTGGACCGTCCTGCTGGCGCTGGTCGGTGGCACGCTCTGGCTGGTGCGCGGCGCGCTGCGGCTGCGTTTCACCCCGGAAGCCGTCGCGGCCTCGGTCGAGAAGACCTTTCCGCAGCTCGACAATCACCTGATCAACTATCTCCAACTCGCGCGCAATCCCGAGGGCGATCCGTTCAAAGCCGCTTATCTGCGGGCCGGAGTCCCGGAGTGGCAGAACCTCGATTTCCGTAAGATGCGCGATGAGAAAGCGCACCGCCGCAGTCAGATCATGCTCTCCGTAGCCGCGGCGGTGCTGCTGCTGCCCGCGCTTTTTTTCGGCCAGGCCTGGGCGGTGGCGGTGTGGCGCACGGTCAATCCTTTTTCCACCGTGGAGCCGCCGAGCCTCACCAAGATCCTCCAGGTGCAGCCGGGCCAGTCCACGGTGCTGCAGGGCGAGCCGCTGGTCCTCAGTTGCACGGTGAAGGGATTCGAGGGGCATGAGGTGCGGGTGGAAATCGAGCCCGGCGACGCGCAGAAGAGCCTATATTCCATCGGCCGAATCCACGGGGGCGCCCCGCAGGAGTTCAGCTATCGGCTGACGAAGGTCACCACCGGGCTACGCTACCGGTTCCGCGCGGGCGATGCTCCGAACTCAGCCTGGTTCACCATCGGCACGCGCCCGCCGCCCGCCTTCACCGCCATTTCGCTGGTTATCGTTCCGCCGGCTTACACCAAACTCCCCCCGCGCACGGTGAACGCGCGCGACGGGCGGCTAATCGTGCCGACGGGCTCCGAGGTGCGAATCACTGCGACCTCCAAAACGCCGTTCGCGTCCATCCGGCTGCGCGGCGTCGGGCGCGAATCGATCCAGTTTGCCTCGGCGGGACAACCCACCATCTGGAAGGCAACGGCGACGCTCTCATCGGGGACTTCGCTGACGCTCAAAGGGGAAGACACCTTTGGCAGCACCGTCGAGGAGGAGGTTCCCTTTGCGCTCGATCCCGACAAGGCGCCCGGCATCGAGGTCGTCTCGCCGAATGGGCGTGCCATCCTGCCACCGGGCGCGCGTCCGCAGATCGAGTTTCAGGTGGCGGATGACTTCGGCGTTTCCGAGGTCGTCCTCGAGGAAGTGGCGCCCAATGCCACGCGCGAAGACAAAGGGACCGAGGTGAAGCGCTGGAAGGTGGGCGGTGCCCGCGAATTCCACCAGGTCTGGAAGAGCGAGAACTCACCTCTGCGCGGGAGCGACACCGCTTACCGCATCGTCGCGCGGGACAATCGGCCGGAGCCGCCGAACGAATCCTTCTCCGGAAATGTGGTCTTCAACGCGGCCACGCCGGGAGACATGGCGAAGCAACGCAACGAGCTGGAACAGGCCGCGCTGGCGAATCTGCAAAAAGTGCTCGATCTGCAGAAACGCAACCTGGCTGATACCGGACGCTTTCACGATGCTTTGAAGGACATCAGCGAAGCGCAGTGGAATGGAACGGCGGAGCGACAGAAGGAAATCCGCAGCCTGATGCACGATCTGCTGGCCAATCCGATCAAACCGCTCGGCAGTCTCACCGCGGCGGCGCAGAAGCTCTACGTCAATGAGATGATGCTGGCGATCGATGCGTTGCAGTCGATTCCGGCGGCCGAGGACGCCCGCAAAGCGACCCTCTCCACCGAGGCGGTGGCCCTGGAAAGCAAGATCCTCAAGCAGCTCAGCTTTGCCATGGCGGCGGCGGGCGAGGCGAAGATCGACCGGCGCGTTTCGGGCCTCAGTGCATTGATCGAGGCGCTGGTCCGCGATCAGGGAAGCGCGCTCACGCAAACGCACACCTTCGTTGCCAGCAAAGCGAAGGTGGGACGCACCCTGGTGGACGCGCAGGACCGGCTGGGCGGCGACGTGGCCGCCTTTCTAGCCGCATGCAAGGATGAGGCGGCGCAGGTCGCGCAGACCGACGCCGCGCTCGCCGAGACGATCAACAAGATGGTGGCGCGCGCCAACGAGCTGAAGATCCGCAGCGACATGGTGGTGGCCGCCGAGCGGCTCGACCAGAATCAGCCGGCGGAGGCCGTGCCGCTCGAAGAGCGCGCCGTGGCCAGTCTCAAGTCGATCCAGGCGATGCTCGATCAAATCAAGCTCAAGGAGGAGGCCGAGAAACGCGACCTCCTGGTGGATGCGGTCAAGCAGGCCCAGGAGAAGCTCGCGAAACTCGAGGCGCTGAACCAAAAGATGAAGGAGGCCATGGAGCAGGTGAAGGGGCAGAAGAACAAGGACGACAAGGCCATGGACGAGATGGAGGAGGAATTTCAGGCGCTGCAGAAGAACATCAAAGAGGCGCTGCTCGAAGTGCCGAACGACCTTCACATTTTCACGGAGCTAAATGTGGCCAATGATCTGGTCGAGGACGTCTTCTCGGTCTTCCAGGAAATCGAGCAGAAGGCCGGATCCGAGAAGGACGCGCCGGACAAAGTGACCGAGCTCGGCTACGCCAAGGAAGACGAGTTGCTGGCGCAGATGGGCGAAGCTTCCAAGCGGCTCGATGCAATGGAAATGTGGCTCGGCGAAAAGCCGGACGAATTGAAGATCACGACCGAGGCCCATGACAAAGCCGAGATGCCGGAATCCGGCATCGCCCTGGCGGAACTGGCGGCGGCGGCGCAGGACCTCGTGGGCGACCTCATGAAAGAGGAAAAGAAGATGGCCGACAAAGCCGACGACAGCGCGACCAATCACGCGATGCCGGACTTCCCGGCAGGCAACGAAGTCATGGAAGGCGACATCGCCTCCTTCGGCGCGCAGGGAAAATCCGGCAACCAGACCCCCGATCACAAAGAGCAGGACGGCCGCTCGAACGTCGGCCGGCAGGGCATGTCCACTGGCGAAACCGCGGCGGGCTCGGGCACCATTGGTGAAGGCGACAAGAACATCGAAGCGCGCCGGACGGAAGATCCGGTGCAGAGCGGGAAGATCGATCTGGCCGGCAAGGCCGACACCAAAGCCACCGGCGGCGGGAAGCTCGGAACCGGCAAGGCCGATGCGATGGGCATGGGCGGCGGCGCCGAACGCATGGATTCCAAGGAAGCCGGTTCAGCGGAAGGCATGGCCGCGCTGATGGCCCGGCAGGCCGACGCGCTCTATGCCAAAGCATCGATGAAAAATGTGCGGGTCGATTCGCTGAAGGACGCCGCGCATCAGCTTCGGCAGTCGGGCGATGCCATCGCCAGGGGCGACATTCAGCAAGTGCGGGAGTTTCGAAAAATGGCGGTTTCGTCGCTCACCCGCGCCGCCACGAATCTGGCGGCGGGACCCTCCGGGGCCATGGAAGCGAAGGGATCCACGGGAGCACTCGATAACGTCATCGAGAGCGGTCCGGATCAGGCGCCGCCGAAATACCGGGACAAAGTCGCGGAGTATTACAAAGCGCTCAATGGCGCGCTGTAAGAAGCTCGCCGGAGGAATGAACGTGCACATTTCTCGGGTAGGGTGGGCGTCCCGCCCGCCGTTTCCGGCGTCCCGCCGGAATCATCGGATGTGAATTGGAAGTCCTTTCGACTCACGCTGGGTTCCGCGGGACGCGGAACCCGGCGGGCGGGACGCCCACCCTACCCGGGGACGGCATGCGCCGGGCTTGCGCTGGCAGTCGCCCTTTCGGGCTGCGATTCTCGCCCACCGCACGAGACGGAGGAGATCCGCGAGCTGAATCGGATCCCGATCGCGCAGTTGCGCGTCCTGATCAAAGGATTCCCCGGTGAATGGCGGCCGGATAGCGACCGCAGTCAACAGCGGCCGGAGCCACCCGCCGAGAAAGCTATTCCGCCCGGCGCCAAGCGCGTCGCGCTCGTTCCGCTGGCGGACATTCATCTCGGTGACCTGCCGGTGCGGGAGGCCATCGCGGCGCGCCGGAGCGCGCGCGATTTCACCGAGGAGGCGTTGTCCTTGGAGGAGTTGAGTTTTCTGCTCTGGGCGACCCAGGGGATCACCGCCGTGCAGCGGGATGAGACGGGCGCGATTGTGCAGCGATTTCGCGCCGCCCCGTCGGCCGGTGCGCGCTATCCGCTCGAGACCTACCTGGCAATCAGTCGCGTGGAAGGGCTGGCGCCGGGCGTCTATCGTTACCTGCCGAACGATCATCAACTCGTCCTCGTCCGCGAAGATGCTCAGGTTTCCCGCAAGCTTCAGGCGGCCTGCTACGGCACGCCTTCGGTCGGGAGTGCAGCCGTCGTCTTCGTCTGGGCGGCGGTGCCTTATCGGACGGAGTGGAAATACACCTACCTCGCGCATCGCATGATCGCCATGGAAGCGGGGCACGTGTGCGAGAATCTCTATCTCGCGGCGGAGTCGTGCGGCACCGGAACTTGCGCCGTGCTTTCCTATCATCAGCCTCACGTGGATGACTTGCTTGGAGTGGACGGCCAGGAGGAGTTTGCGCTCTACCTGGCCTGCGTCGGGAAACCGAAGGCGGACCAGGACTGAAATGGAGATTCCCGCCTATCAGCCATTCTACATCGAATCGGTTGAGGCTTTGCGCATGGAGATCGCGCGGCTCGGGCTTGTCATTCCGCTGGACGAGGACCTCAGCCCGCTCGCCCAGCCTTTGGTCATCGGGCGAAGAAGAATCTCCAACCGCTTTTGCGCGCAACCGATTGCGGGTGGCGACGCAGGGCCGGATGGTGCGCCCGGAGAACTCACGCGCCGGCGCTATCGCCGCTATGCGGAAGGCCGCTTCGGACTAATCTGGGTGGAGTTGACCGCCGCCGGCTCGACCGAAAAGCATGGCCATTTGTGTCTGAACGGAGACACCCTCGCGGCGTTCCGCGCCATGGTGCAGGAGATGCGCGCATCCGCCGCGGATAATCCGACCATCGTCATCCAACTCGCCTCGGAGCAGATCGATTTGCTCATCCACGCGGCGATGCTTGCGGCGGAAGCGGGCTTCGATGGCGTTGATCTCCAATGCTCCCGCGACGTGCTCCCAGAGGCGCTGGCCGCTGTGCGAGAGCGCGCGCCTGAGCTCCTGCTTACCACCCGTCTTTGCGCCTACGAGGCAGTGCGGGGGGGCTTCGGCGTATCGGTGGCCGACTATCGCCAGCCTGACCTGGCCGAACCGATTCGCTTCGTGCAAAGGCTGCGCGAGAACGGTCTTGTGCTGCTGAACGTCACGGCGGCGAGCCCGAGTCTGCGCGGATCCGAGCGCGGGGTGCGGGGACGCTCCGACTCCGAAAATCCGGACGAGCATCCGCTCATGACCCTCGACCGCCAACTGAGGCTCGCGTGCGCATTGCGCGGAGCCGTGCCAGACCTGCCCGTGGTAGGCAGCGGCTTCAGTTGGTTGCGCCAGTTTGTGCCGCAGGTCGCGGCCGGTGCGCTCCGCGACGGGATGATCGACTTTGCCGGCCTGGGTCGGGGCGCGCTCGCGTATCCATCCGCGCCTGCGGAAATCTTCGCGCACAGCCGGATGGAACCGGGCTCCGCGTGCATGGTCTGCTTTGCCTGCTCCCAACTGCGCGAGGACGGAGAGCCCGTGGGCTGCGTGCTCCGCGACCCTGCGGCGTATGGACCCGTCTATCGGCAGATGCGCCGATTCGATGCCGACCAACTCCTGGCCGGCGCCGCTCGCTGCCACCTTTGCGAAGCCGCTCCCTGTGTCGCCGCCTCTCCGACGCGGACGGATATCCCGGCGTTCATCCAGGCCTTTCGGAATGGCGATGAAAGCCGGGCTTATGAAATCATCCGCGCACGCGATCCCCTCCCCGAGCTGACCGCCCGCCTTTCTCCGGCGTGGCAGGAGTGCGAGGGCGCCTGCATCGAAACCACGTTGTCGGGCACGCCCGTGCCGATCCTCGATCTGCAATATGCGATCGCCTGGCGGGCGCGTGATCGCGGCCAGACCGGTGCGCGCGTCCCGCCGGAAGCGACGGGCCAGCGGGTCGCCGTCGTCGGCGGTGGTCCGGCGGGGATTGCGGCAGCGATCCGTCTCGTGGAGCTCGGGCATACGGTCGATCTCTACGAGCAAGCGGATCGCTTGGGAGGTGCTCCAGCGCGCGTGATTCCCTCCGACCGTCTGCCCAACCCACGGGCGGAGATCGAGCCGCTTCTGCAACCGGCGCTCGCGGCCAAACGCCTCCAGCTTCGCTTCGGGGTCACGCTGGGGAAGGAGCTCCGACTGGAGGAATTGCGGGCGGATCACGAGGCCGTCCTCCTCGCGACCGGCCTCTGGCAGGAGGGTTCCCTCGGCGAGGCGCAAGGGGTCGTCGGCTCGCTTGCATTCCTGGAAAGCTCCAACCACCCGTTGCCGGATCGAGTGGCTGTTCTCGCTGGGGGCGACGGCGCGATGGATGCCGCTCGCCTCGCCCAGAACCGGGGCGCGAAGGAGATCTTCGTCATCTTTGGCGGACCTCGGTCTGCGCTGCACTGGCACCTGCCGGAAAGTTGGTTTGCGACTCCCGGCGTGCAGGCCATGATGAATTGGCAGCCTGTGGGATATGAAACCGATCAAGGAGGCCAGGTGTGCGGGGTGCGGCTGCGCCATTCGGAGCTGCACCTGGAGACAGTGCTGCCCGTGGGATTCGTCATCGAGGCCATGGAACTGCAGGTGGCGGACCGCATCCAAGCAGCTCTCGGCGGCGAAACCGACCGCGTCTATACCGCCGGTGCTCTCGTGAATGGAGGCGCGTCCGTCAGCCATTGCGTGGCCGAGGGGCTCGCGACCGCTGACGCCATTCATCGGGACATTTCTTCATGAACCTGCAATCCCGTCGTAAGATCGCGCACGACCGTTGCGTCGATCCCGTCGAGACTATTGCCCGGCTCGAGGCCCTGATCCGTCCCCATCACGACTACTGGCTGCACGAGGAAACCCTGGCCGAGCATCTGCACTGGACGGCGATGTTCATCGAGGGCCTCGACTTTCGGGCCATGGGCAAGGGCACCACCCTCGCCTCCAGCACCGCGGGCGCACTGGCCGAAGGCGCGGAGTGGCTTGCCGCACAGGAGACGGGCGATCTGCCCGGCTACGTGGGCGGGCGCGAGCCTGAGGTGCCGAATGCGTTGCCCATCGAAGCACTGTTGGGCCATATCGCCACGGCGACACCTCCGGTCATCGAGCGCATCCGCGCGCTTGATGAGGCCTGGCATTGGGTGGATGGCTGGTCGCTGATCGAGGAGCGGACGCTGAAAGTCCCGCTGGAATACGTGCGCCTGATCGGCGGGCCCAACGGCAAGGCGACGGGGAATAACCTGGAGGAAGCCATCGTCCACGCGACCCACGAGATCTTCGAACGCCGGGCGCAGATCACCGTGCTGCGTCATCGAATGGTGGTTCCGACGATCGATGTCGCGACGGTCGAGCATCCGATTATCCGTGAGCAGCTGGCTTTCCTGCGCAGCCGGGGGATCGAAGTGATCCTGAAGGATCTATCCTTCGGTGGCGTGCTGCCTTGCCTGGCAGCCTACTTCGTCGATCGCAACCTTCCCGACGACTACCAGTTTCGGCACTTTTTCAAGGTGGGCGCGTCGTTCGATCGCGAGGAGGCGCTGCTGCGAACCTTCACCGAATATACCCAGGGGCGGCGGCCGCATGAGTTCATCACGCCGGATTCCGCAGACTGCGAGGGTCAGCTTGCGCGTTTGCTGGATCATGACTTTCGCCGCCTTCGGACCCAGGAGAACGACTGCGACAATTTTCTCTCCTCGTTCATGTTCGGATTCGTTCCGTATCGGAACGCCGATTTTCTCAGGGAAGGCGATGTGGTGCCTTTCGAGAAAGGTCCACAATACGCCGATTGCCTTGAGGACATCTCACATGCCCGGGAGATCTGCGAGACCTTGGGGAAAGACTACATTGTCGTGGACCTCACCGATCCCGAGATCGGTTTTCCGGTCGTCCAGGTGATCGTTCCTGGTTACTCGGATGTTCTGCCTTTTCATCCCATGGATAGCCATGGGCTCTTCCAGCGCTGGACTCGCACGGAGGTGCTCAATTCCTATCCGCGGATCTAGCGAAGTGATCTGGCGCCGCCTGCTCAGGCAAGTCGCGCTCCCGAGATTGACGTTGAGCGACACGGCCGCGGGAGCCGCCAGCGGCGATTAGTTTGCCTATGTCCGATCCACGAAACGTCGCGCACGATAAGAAAGTCATTCAGGAAAAGAAACATCACGGCGAGCCGGCTGTGGGGGGAGCGGCGGAGACAGTGCAACCCGGCAAAAAGCCGGAAATGCAGCATGCCCACGCGCACGAAGATCCGGCCACCGAGCGGGCTGAGGCGGCGGTGCAAAAGGCCGAAGCGATCCAGGAAGCCGTGAAGGCGAACGCCGAGAAGACGGACATTCACAAGCACCCGTGAACCGACGGGGGTGCGCTCCGAAGCATCGCGATCGAGACGGGTGCTGCTCGTGCGGCGCGGATTGGGAGGCTACTTGATCCGCGCGTAGGCGTCGTTGATCTGCTGACGCAGCTCGCTGCTGCGCTTGCTCCATTTGTTCGCTGCCATGGTGCTCAAGGCATTGTCGCTGCGCGCGGCGCTCGCTTTGGCCTGCTTGTTCTCCGCGCGTTCCCGGTCGCGCTCCACCAGGCTGCCGACGGCCTTCGCAATCCCGCCGCCCTTGATCCCCTGCGTGAGATTGTCCTTGCGCGGGCCTTGCTCGAGTTTGCCCGAGCCGGCCACGGCGCCGGAGGCGTTGATGTTTCCGAGCGCTGCGGTCCTTTCCTCGAGAGCCTTGGTCAGGACGTCGCAGGTGGCGATCGCGGCCTCGAATTTTCCACGGTCACCCTCCTCCGCCTGCTCGCGCTCCTCGGTAAAGGTTGCGCGCAACGTGACCAGGCGCCCGGGCGCCTCAGCGAAGAACGCATCGCTGCCTTTGCCACCCGGACGATCGAGGGCCAGGAGCTGATCGAGGCGATGAATGTAGGGCGTGAGCGCTTCCGCCGGCTGGGCGGTATTGAGGGCGCCGACGGCGGCCGGTTTCTTCCCCTTCGACTTGCCCTTGGCCTCAGCCGGTAATGCCGGCAGAAGGAGCAGCACGGCGGCAAGAACGAGCAAACTGGAGAGCGTTTTCATGGCCCGGAAAATAGCCCGCGCGGCGGGCGCCGACCAGTTTTCCTGAATCCCCCGTCCCTCGTCAGTCCTTGTCCCGAAAGAGCCGTTCGAAAAAGCCGCCTCCCCCCTTGGACGCGGCGTTTCGTCCGACCGGGAAAGGAGTGCCAGCGTAGGTGGTGGTTTTCTTCTCGTAGATATAGGTGCGCCCATCGGGGCCGGTCGCCGTGGTGGTGGAGCGGGTGATCTTCGCGCCCGGCGACGCGGTGATGTCGGGGTCGCCCTCGCGCTCGTCCGTCCTCGCCGCGGAAGGGGCAAGGCGCGTTTCGGGCCGGCGCGGCGGAGGCTCGGCGATGGAATCCAGCCCCGGATTCCTGCTGGGTGGAGCTGCATCGCCTTCTGCAACCAGAGCCCGTTCGATCCGGTGCATCGTGGACTCGCGCGGCTTTTCGGCGGGACGGCTCCTGGCCACGGCCGGTTTGCGCTGGACGCTCCCGGTCCTGGCGGGAAGCGAGGGCTCCGTCGTGCCCAGGCGTTCGGGCGGCGCCGCCGACGCGGCAGGCGCGGGCGACGGCGGCAGCACGGGCGGCTCGGGTGTTTCCCGATCCGGCGCGGCGGGCTGCCCGCTCTCCACTTGCTTGAGAAACTCGCGGTCGCCCTCGACGATTTTTTTCGGCGGTTCCGGTTGCGGCGCCTCGCGCGGCGCCGCCGGTTTGGCGGGCTGATCGGCCGGGCTCTGGAGCGCCTGCACCGTCGCGGTGTCGATCTCGCCGGTGACCGGCAGGCCGCGCCGGATTTGGAATCGGCGGAGAGCGGCGTGGGTCGGTTCGTCGAGCACGCCAGTAGGTGCGCCGAAAAAGAACTGCTCGCGCTTCAGTGCCTCCTGCACCGCGGTGACCGGCCCCTCGGCGGCCATCAATCCAGAAGCTGAAGCGAGGAGGACAGCGATCAAGAGACTCGCCCCTTGCCTCCGGGGAAGGGCTCGTAGAGCACCCCCAGTTTGTCCGCGGATTTTAATTAAGGAATTCATCGTGGGCTCGTTCATAGAAATCGGGGACGCGTGGCTTCGCGGACGCCCCCACCGCTCCATTTTACCTTTGTCTTCGATGATTTTGTCCTTGCCCGGGAGATCCTTTTCCCTGCTCTTCCGGGGCCGGTAGAGGATGAGCTTGCGGCCCGAAGGGGAACGCAGACTTCTGTCGCGGACCCACGCGCCGCGCTGGTTTTTTCCCGATGGGCTACATCGACGCCATCAACCTCGTCCACTCGGGCTACGGCGCGGAGTGCCGGCGGGGGCAATCAGATCGGGTCCCTCAAATGGTCGCTCTACCCGAATCCCATCGTGACTTGCCCCAGCCCCGGCACAAGCGGATCGCTCGCGTTTACCCCCATGCCTGAAGCGATCGGCACCGCGAGCATCACGGTTACCGTGGATGACGGCCAGTCTGCAAATCACACGGTCTCGAGGAGCTTCAAAGTCACGGTGTTCGGACCAAATACCGCGCCGTCCTTTGTCGTGGGCCCTTTTGGGATTACGCCCGATCTTCGACCCTGTGGAGGTGAAGTCTCGCTCATCTTCCAGTCGAGATTCATCGCTGCATAAGATGCGATTGAGGAAGTCAACCAGACGTTGCGGTCTCTCCTCAACACAAAGCCGTGCCATGTTAAAGAGGGATACTTGTTTCATGCGATGCGCCTAGAACTGCTTACCCAATCTGAAACCGTGAGAAGGAAGTGTCGGCGGCGAGGGTGCTGATGCTTCTCTTCAGACATTTGGCTGGAGGTAGGCCTTCTTTGAACCGCGACGGTTCGATTGGCAACGCCAGGCAGCGGGCCACGGGCGGCCCGAATGGAGATCCTCATCCTCGATACTCCGGCCCGCAGTCGTGGAACGGACGCGCCTCTTGATGGCCCGGCGCTTGGACGAATCTCAACGCCCAGCCCGTCACAATGCCGCCACCCGCCGCTTCTGCTCGGTCATGCTGATGCGGCACGTGAGAAAAACAGCGACATGTTCCTACGACTCATCTTTTCGGCGAATGACCACATTCTTCCTGACGCCAAGGAATATCGGCCACGGCTCTTTTTTGTTGAAGGTTTCAGTGAGTATCCCGGTATGCTACGCTTTCTGATTCCGTTATGACCACGCACTACAACCCGCCCCTCAAGATCCGTGAGATCGGTCGCCTCCTCAAGGGAAACCGCTTCTCTGAACTTAGAGACGCACTGGGAGATGGTGAACTGCTTTTTGAGCTGCTTCAGGAGCCAGGTAACGTGTATTACGCGATCCTCATCGACAGCCAAGCAACCTTTGATGAGTTCCAGAAGCTATCAGTCACCCACTCCTACACCAAGGAAGGATACTTTGCTGTGCCTTGGAGTGATGCGGAAGATGGTGCGGACGATCCACTGCCATGATCGGCGCGCTCTCTCATGGTCAATCAAGATCGAGTCAATGCAGCCATTCCCCCCCCAACGTTACGCCATCCCTGGACCGGCCGCCCTCGGATATCACACAAAAGAGCATGCTATCCGAGTCTTCACGATCAGTGGCGCTTGGCGACGCCGCTGATGACTTCTCCCATGCTATTCTTCTTGTCTGCACTGCTCCTCGCCGGCTGCGCCGGTTCAACGGATGTTTCCAGTCATGAGCGCGTTGGTGGTTCTGTCGGTCAGACGACGGCATTGCGTCGCCGATGCTGCTCATAAAGCACTCCGGCTACTTCTTCGGAGGCGCCAACGATGTGATGTCGCGCCGCCACGTTCGCTATGGCCTGACCGAACCGGGCACATTCAGTGCGCCGCGTGTATTTGCGGAATTGCCGCCGGGCCATCGCGTCACCATAGACCCCATCGAAGAGGAGGTGTGCTTCGATGCGTATCAAACTGTAGTATATGGGCGCACGACGTTCCCGCCGACCGGTAAAGAGGTCAGCTTTGGTTATGCGTGCGCGTGGTAGGGAAGGCGCAAAATTACGCACTTTCCCTGTTCGAATACGAACTCACCATGAAAGCGAAGACCGAAAACGCGAATCTCAGCGGTGCCGAGTTCTTGAACACGAACCTGAGCAGCGCCAAGTTCCATGATGTTCGCTTGGCCAACGCGGAGTTTGTCGATGTCAACCTCTCTGGAGCCCGGTTCGACGATGTGGCACTCACAGGGGTCGTGATCCACAATGCCAATTGCTCCCACCTGTCCATCAAAGACGCATGCTACGAAGGAATGCTGATCGACGGAATTCTCGTTACCGAGCTGCTTCGGGCTTATCGTAGCCAGCCTCCTTCCTGACGCCTTTTGAATCACTTGTTCGCCACTCTCGTCCATTACCCGCTAAAATGACACCTGAATTCACGGTCGGTCAGTCAGCCCTTCTGACTGATGTCGCGATGTGCGTGAACTACTACAGGCTTTTCACACCTGGCAAGGCGTCACCGGGCAACCAGGAAGTTCAGAGGCGCTGATTCGTTCTGAAGGGCTCGACTACTACGACGGAGAATAATGAACGAACCAGACGTAAGCATTCTAATTCCCGCTTACAATGAGGAGGTTCTCATCGGGAACGCGGTAAAGTCCGTCCATCAAAGCTTTGCATCGCTGCCAGGTCGCTCATACGAGATCATCGTCTGCGATAACAACTCCACGGACAGAACGACTGAGCTGGCATCGGCGAATGGTGCCAAGGTCGTGTTTGAGCGGCACAACCAGATTGCGCGGGCAAGAAATGCAGCCGCCCGAGCAGCGCATGGCAGGTGGTTCATCTTTCTTGATGCCGACACTCTTCTTAACCCTAAACTGCTCAGCCGCGTGTTGGAGAGTTTGGAGTCCGGAAACTTTGTCGGCGGGGGTGCTACTGTGACCGTCGATAAAGATGCTCTGACTCCTGTAATTGCCGCTCTCACGTGCATATGGAACGGGATTTCGGCGGTGCTTCGGCTGGCGGCAGGCTCGTTTATATTCTGCACACGGGACGCTTGGGCCGAGGTCGGCGGGTTCGATGAGCAGTTTTACGCTGGAGAGGAGCTTTTCTTTTCGATGAAGCTGAAAAAGTGCGGACGCCGGAGAGGCGAACGCTTCACGATCATTACCGGTGCTCCAGTAGTGACCTCAGCCCGAAAACTGGAGTGGTTCAACCCGTGGCAGTTGTTGACGCGCATGCTCTTGCTGGCTCTTCCAGGTGCCTTGAAACGCCGTGAGTGGTGTGGTTTGTGGTATACGCGCCCTTCGAAATGATGGACAGCGCCCGATACCCCAACGTCACTGCACTGCTCCAACTTAGCCGCCACCAGGGCACCCGCAACAAAGGAAACGGCACGAGCACTCGCGACGCCGGGTTAATGCCACGTCGGCGCCCGGCGCGGTAGCTTAGCGAAGGGAGTTATCCGTCTTTTCGTTCATGTTGCGTTGCATTTCGTAGAGGCGTTCCAGGTCGCGGGCGCGCTCGCCGAGTTGCTCGATCAATTCCTGGCGCTTTTGCTCTTCGGTGACGATCACCAGCACTTTCTCCGCGGACTGCGTGATGACGCCGGGTTTGTTGGGGGCTGGCGCGTGCGCATCCTCCGCCTCGGCCCAGCAGGTGATGGAGCAGCCGGGCGAAACCGGGGGGACGAGGCGTCCGAGATCCCACTGCATGGTTTGGTTGAGCGCCTTCTCACCCGCGGCGATCTCGAATGGAAACTGTCCCTCTTCCGCAGGCTCGGGCGCGCCGGTGAGGCCCGGTCGGAAGACGCGGTAACGAAACGCCACCCGCCGCAGTCCGAAGTCATCGCTTACCTTGAAGGCCACCGGGATCTTCGCCTGCGCCAGCACGGTGCTGCTCTCTTTCTTCGGCTGCATCAGCGCGGCCAGCGGCGGCTGATCGGAAAGCAGGTCCACGCGATACACGGGATCATTCACCGAGCTCTCCCCCGTCGCGTTTTCCAGGTGGAGGGAAAACGCCTTCCATCCGGAGCCGGGCACCGCCAGCTCGGCCTTCAGCGCGTTTTTCTCCGGGCCGGAAACGGTGAGCGGCACCGGCTGGTCCTTGCCCTTGATCTCGAGCACCGCGCCGCGCAATGGCGCGGAAGCCGTGGCCTCCACCCGCAGCTTCGAGCCTTCGAGCAGCCGCAGGTTCGCGGGCGACATCACCGTCTCGGGCAGCCCGGTGTATTTCGGATAGACCTGCACAAAGCGCAGCTCCTTCACCGCGGGCGGGAACCGCACCGCCACCCGGTGCGCGGCGCCCACACCATCGTTCAGCTCGAAATGATAGCCGAATGCTTGCCGCACATTTTTCACCGTGAAGGCAAACCGCGCCGGCTGACCAGCCACGGGCGAGACGGTGATGGTTTCGACCCGGCCATCCTCATAAGTCACCACCAGCCGGCCGCTCGAGGGCACCACGCCCTGCGCCTGCGCGATCAGCGCCGCATCGGCGCCCGCCACCAGGTCGAGATCGCCCGAGCCATTCACGACCTGCGTTTGGGCGGGAAAAGGGGTGCGCGAGAGCAGGATGCGCTGGACGAGCAGTGCGGAGAGCGGCTGCGCCAGTGCGAAACAAATTCCCGCCACCACCAGCGCTCCCACCATCGCCCACGCGAACCGCTGGAGCCGCCTCGGACGCACCACTCGTGGCGCCAGATCTTCCTGCTCCACCGCGCGCGACACATCGGCGAGAAGCTGCCGCACGAGCGCCCGGGAAGCCAAGGGGACTTGCGCCTCCGGGCTGCCCAACTCCACGGCCGAGATCAGCGCGGTGCGAAACTGCGGCAGCTCGCGCTCGACGAGCAACGCCGCCTGCGGCCGGTTCAATCGCCGCCACCATGGACGCGCGGCGAAGAACCACAGCAGCGCCAGCGCCCCGCAGACATTCATCAGCAGGAGAATCAGCCGCGTCTGCCAGGAAAGCTCCAGCAGGCGATCCGCCGCCGCCTGCACGACCCAAGCCAGGGCCAGTCCGGCCACGAGCAGCACGGGGAACTCCGCGATCCGCACCGCCAGCCAGCGCGCGCGCACGCGATCCAGCGCCCGGGCCAGGGGGACCGGGAGGCCGGGAGCGTGCGGGCTGGGTGCAGTGATTTCGCTCATCTTATTTCAGCCGATTGAGCCGCCTGAACAGCCATTCGAGAAAGAGCAAACCGAGCAGCGCCATCAGCGACCAACCGGAATAAAACAGCTCCACCTTTTTGAAAATCGCCACCGTGGCACTCCGGGCCGCGATCAGCTTCGGCAGCCCGGCCAGCCCTTCCTCCCGCAGAAAATGCCCACCCGCCGTCTCCGCCATCGCCTTGAGGAGCTTCTCCTCGAGCGCGGTTTGCGTCTGCTCGAGTTGTGCGTTGACCACCTCGAACTTCAACACGCCCTCCGGATCGCGCAACGTGGCGAACGTGTAGGAGCCCGCCGCGCTGGCGATGAACTCTCCGCGAAAGGCGTTCCGCTCCGTCGCATGCAAACTCAGCGGCTGTTCCATCGGCTTGGCGCCCTCGCCTTTCGGCTCGATCTTCAGCAGGCCCTCGAGGGTCGGCACGATCAGCGGCGCGTACCCTTCGGTGTAGGCGTTCCCCGCGATGACCACCCGGTCGCCCACCGCATACTCCTTGCGGTCCGTCTTGAGCTGCGTGAGCGACGACGCGCCCTCGAGCAATTGCAGCGCGAGCGTCTGCATGATCTGCCCCCACAGGATGGAGTAATATTTCTCGCCCGTGCGCGACCGCCAGCGATACGTCTCGTTCGTGCCGAAATAGACGCACTTGCCCGAGCCGTAGCCCTGCATCGCAAAGACCGGCAGCATGCCGTAGCGGCCCATCCGTTCGGGCCGCGGATCCACCAGCAACACCTCCGCGCCTGGCTTCACCCGCGCCAGGGTCGCCGTCCAGCGCACGCCGGGGAACTCTTCCCAAATGCGCTGGTTCGCCTCCGGATCGGGATCCATCTGGAGGTAAGGCGAGTTTTCCCCCTGCCGCGTGAGCTGCAGTTGAAAAGGCTCGGGCGTGCGTTGCGCCGCGACTTCCCTGGAGGTGAGCAAATCCGGCACCACCGGCAGCAGCGGCTCGAGCGGCGTCCCCGCGTAGGCGCGCGGATTGAAATTCGGCCCCGCCAGGAGAATCAGTCCCCCGCCGGCTTCCACCCATTCGGCGATCGTGCGCATCCGCTCCTCGCCGAGATCCTCCGGGTTCACGTCGCCGAGGATGAGCACCTGCGCCTTGAAGAACGCCTCGCGCGAATCCGGCAGCGCCGGGAGGAAGGGCGAATTCGGGATGTTCTCCAGCCCCGGCTCGCCATTGATCATCACACACTGCACCTCCAGCCGCGGGTCGCGCTGGAGATAATCGAGCAAGTACCGGAAATCCCAGCGTGGCTCCTGCTCGATGAGCAGCACGTGGAATTTGCTATCGGTCACGCGCACGGTGGTCGCGGCCACGTTGTTCTCCTGGCTCGCTTCCTCGCCCAGCACCGGCACCGAGACCTCGACCTTCAGCACCCCGGCTTGCTGGGGCGAAACGTGAAAGATCAGTTCCTGCTCGCGATCTCCGCCCAAAGTTACCTCCTGCTCATCCACCGGCTCACCATTCGCGCGCAGCGTCACCACCGCTTTCTGCTCCTTGAGCGAGCGTGTGGCCATGCGCGCCCGCACCTCCATTCGTTCCCCGACAAAAGCCAGCTTCTGCGCCGTCACTTCGCGGACCATCACATCGCGCGGCGAGGTCACGCCCACGCCGTAAATGAAGAGCGGCACATTCTGCTCCCGCGCGATCTGCGCGGCCTCCAGCGGTGAGGAGCCGCTGTTGCTCGCCCCGTCGGTGATCAACAGCACGCCGCCGAGCGCCTGGGGTCGCGGCTCCTGCAGGACGTGCCGCAGGGCCTCGCCCAGCGCCGTCTGCGGCTCGTCCGTCTTCAGCCCGGCAAAGAACTGTTCCGCGGCCGCGGGCTTGAACGCGCCCTCCGCCGGCACGGGCGAGGAGAGCGCGGCCGCGTTGCGACCGAACTGGTAGAACTGCAAGTCCGCCTGCGCCGCCAGCCGGGGCCAAAGATTCAGCCCGGCGTTTCCGGCCACGCGCCGCAGCAGGTCGTGGCGCGAGAGCGCTCCAAACTGCTCCGCCGCCTTCGCCGGCAAGGCCGGCTTCAGCCCCTCGTCCGAGGCGATCGCTCCCGCGGCCAGCACCGCCCGCTTCAAGTCGTCCGGCGTCTTGCGCCGATCGGCAATGCCCATGCTCTGCGAGGCATCGACCAGCACCGCCAGTGGCTGCCGCACCGGCTCGTGCAGCGTCAGGTTCAGCACCGGCTTGGCGAGCAGACCCACCAGCACGGCGGCGGCCAGCAGCCGCAGCAGCGCCAACCCGCCGCGCCGCCAGAGGGGAACGCCCGGCGCCAGCTTCCAGTAGGCCGCCAACGTGGCCGCCGCCAGCAGGAGGAAGAGGAGAAAGGCCCACCCCGGCGACAATCCCTCGTAGGAGAGGTTCCACTGGCGGCGACCTCCATCGCCCAGCACCGCCAGCAAAGGAGGCAGCGGTGCGCTCATGCGTGGCGGGCGTGAGAGATGCGGTGCGCGAGCAGCGCCTCCGCGATGAAGATGATGGCCACGATCCAAAGCAGCGGCGTCCAAAACTCACGGGTCACCACCAGCCGCGCCGCCGCCGCGGCCTTTTGGGTCTCGCCCCGCGGCACGTTTCGAATCTCCTCCAGCGTCTCCGGTGTCACCGCGCGCAGATCGCTCTCGGCCGGGTCCATCTGCACGGCGAAAGTCGCCACCGGCTCTCCGCCGATATTGATCCGATAGGCCCCGGCCTTCTCGGTGCCCGCATAGCGCAGGAAGGTCTGCCGGTCATCCGCCACGACCTGGCCAGCCGTGCGACTGGCTTCGGCCCCGGGCCGCTGGACCGAGAAATCCTTTCCCTTCAGCTCGTCTGCCACGCGCTTGCGGAAGGGCTCCCCCGGGGCCAGCGCCAGCCGCTGCTCATTTTGCCGGTTCAGGTAACCCATCATCCGCTGGAGAAAAGGGACGAAGGCCGGGTGCAGCGGAAAGTTGTTCCAGGCCGGCGTCGCGGTGGAATTAAAGAGCACCACGCGCCCCTCGCCGAAGGCCCACTCCACCACGGCCGGTTCGCCGTTCGAGAGAGCCACCACCACCCGCGCCCCATTCGCCTTTGGCGTCAGCGGAAAGTGCCGCGCCACCTTCACCGCTCCCAGACTTCCTTGCGCGGAATCATTCCAGAGTGCGGTGATCGGATGCGTGAAATCGCTCGCCTGCCAGGTGAGCGGCGACTCGCCCGCCGTCTCCTCGGTGGCCGGCGCCAGCTCCGCGGGGAGCATTTCCCAGAGCGGCGCGTTCGCCTTCCACTCCGCGGGGTCCGTGGCCGGACCGGGAAAAATGATGAGGTTGCCCCCGCCCTGCACATACTTCCGCAGCGCCTGCGTCACCACTGGCGCAATCGCTCCCGGCTGGCAGAGGAAAACGGCCTGCGTGGCGGTATTGTTCGCATTGCCCAGCTCGGCCGGGAGATCCGCGGGAGGGATGGCCAGCGTCGCCAGGTAGTGGCGCGACGCGGTTTCCCGCGAGAGCGGCACCAGCGCGTGCCCCAGGTAAAAGCTGTCCCGTTCCGGCGCGGTGGCCGCCGGGTTTTCTTCCGTCAGCAGCACATTCATTTGCGCCACCACGTCAAAGGCCGCCGTGCGCCGGTTGTCGGCCGCCAGTGCGTCCGGCGGCAGCGACGCTGTCACTGCCTGAGGGCCGGCGGTCGGAAACGAAATCATCACGCTGGCCGCCTGGGTGCTCCCGGGCTCGAGGCGCGCGATCAGCGCATCGCCGGCCGGCGTGCCGTCATCGATCGAGAGCACCACTTTCACTCCTTCGATCGGCGCCGTTCCATAGTTCCCCACCTCGACCATAAATCGGCACGGCTGCCGCGCCGCGATCACTCCGCCCTCGGCCCGCAGCGACACCAGGCCCAGATTCTCCTCCACCTTGTTTCCCGCCAGCACCGGCTCGATGCGGATCTCCGGATTCTCGCGCGCCAGCTTGCGCAGCTCCTCCTGATGCGACCACGCGCCAGCCTGCCCATCGGTGTAGATGCGAATGGCCCGCGTGCGCCCCGCCACCCCCTGCAGCGCTTCCACGGCCAGCCGCACCCCTTGCGCGAGATCGCTGCCGCGATCGCTCAGCTCCGCCTCCGCCAGCGTCTTGCGAAAAAGCCCCCAATCGCCCGCCGGCTTCCCGATCAACGGCTCCGTGCGATTCGACACCAAAAACAGCGCCCCCTGCGATTGCCCGCCCTGCGTTTCCGCCCACTGGCGAATCGCCGCCTTGGCCAGATCGAACCGGCTCTCCACGCCGGAGCTCTGTCCCATGCTCGCCGAGTTATCCAACAGCACCACGGTCGCCTCCGGACCTCCCTTCTCGTCGTCGCCACTCAGCAGCGCCTGCCGCACCGGCCGCGCAAATGCGGCCACCGCCAGGGCCACCAGCAGGCACCGCAGCAGCAGGAGAATGAGGTCCTCCATCTTCACCCGCCGCTCATTCTTGCGCACGCTTTCCAGCAGGAAGCGCATCGCGCCCCAGCCCGTCGTCTTCACCCGGAATTTGTTCAGGAGGTGAATGATGATCGGCACCGAAACGGCCGCCAGCCCGCCAAGCATCAGGGGATGGAGAAAGCTCATCGCGCGCGGGGAGTTGTGCGGAGCACAGCCATCCTGGCTGTGGGGACAACAGGCATCCTGCCTGCCGGTTCATGGCGGCGGCGGGCAGGATGCCCGCCGTCCCCACAGCCAGGATGGCTGTGCTCCGGCCGCCCGCGCGACTTTTTAGGCGCCCTCATTACCTCCTCGCCACCGCATGCCGGAAGGCCAGGTAGCAGCTCAGCGTTTCCGACAAGCTCTTGCCGGTATCCGCCAGGACGTAGTGCGCCTGGAATTTCTCGCAGATGTGCCGGATGCGCGTGCGAAAGGCATCGAAGGTCTGCAGATACGCTTTCCGTATTTCCGCCGGCGACGTCTTCACCTCCACCTCGCTTTCCAAGTCCCGGAACTTCCACATTCCGTCGAACGGAAAGGTCAGCTCAAACGGGTCCAGCGTGTGGAAGACGACCACCTCGTTGCCCGCGAAGGTCAGGCGCTCGAGCCCCTTCACCAAGCCTTCCTCGTCGTCGAAAAAATCCGAGATCAGGATCACGATCCCGCGCCGGCGCGCCTCGCGCGAAACCTGTTCCAGCGCCGTGCCCAGCTTCGTCCCGCCCGTCGCCTGGAAAGCCGCCAGTCGATCCATGATGTGCTGCAGCCGCGCCATGCTGTCGGTGCGCGGGAGGTATTCCCGCAATTGCGTATCGACCAGCGCCAGCGCCACCGCATCGCGCTGCACCAGAATGGTATGCGCCAGGCACGCCGCCAGCACCTTGCCATAGTGCAGCTTGGTCAGCCTGCCCGAGCCGTAGTTCATCGAGGCGCTTCCATCGAGCACGAGGTGGGTGATGAAGTTCGTGTCCTGCTCGTACTGCTTGATGTAATAGCGGTCCGAGCGGCCCAGCACCTTCCAGTCGAGGTGCCGCATATCGTCGCCGGCGGTGTATTCGCGGTGCTGGGAAAACTCGATGGCAAAACCGTGGAACGGGGAGCGATGCTCGCCCACGCGGTAGCCTTCCACGATCTTCCGCGCCAGCATCCCGAGCCCTTCGCCGCGCGAGACGGCCTCGGGGTCGAGGAGCTCAGCCCTCATTCCTGGGGATCTCTCGCAGCAGGTGCTGGATGATGTGATCCGGCGTGATGCCTTCGCTCTGCGCCGTGAAGTTCGGGGCGATGCGGTGCCGCATGATCGCGGGTGCCACCGCCGCCACATTCTCGCAGCCCGCATAGACCTGCCCGTGGATCAGTGCGTGTGCCTTCGCCGCCATGATCAGCGAAAGGCTCGCCCGCGGCCCCGCGCCAAAGGTCAGATACTGTGCGCAATACGCCAGCGCCCCCGGCTCTTTCGGCCGCGTCGAGCGCACCAGTTTCCCGGCGTAGCGGAAGACGTGGTCCGCCACCGGCATCGCCTGCACCGTCTCCTGGAGTTCCAGGATGGCCGGCCCGTCCAGCACCGGCTGCGGTGTCTCCCCCTTCGGCCCCGTGCCGCGCTTCATCACCGCCATTTCCTCCTCCTCGCTCGGATACCCTACGTGGATGAGGAACAGGAAGCGGTCGAGCTGCGCCTCGGGCAGCGGATACGTGCCCTCCTGCTCGAGCGGATTCTGCGTGGCCAGCACGAAGAAAGGGGAAGGCAGATCGCGGGTGATCCCGCCCACCGTCACCCGCCGTTCCTGCATTGCCTCGAGCATCGCCGCCTGCGTCTTCGGCGGCGTGCGGTTGATCTCATCGGCCAGCACGATGTTGGAAAAGAGCGGTCCGGGCAGAAACTTGAACTGCTTATCCCCGCTCACCGGATCCTGGTAAATCACCTCCGTGCCCGTGATGTCGCTCGGCATCAGGTCCGGGGTAAACTGGATCCGCCGGAACGACATCTGCAGCGTCTTGGCCAGCGTGGAAACGAGCAGCGTCTTGGCCAGCCCCGGCACCCCCACGAGCAGCGCATGCGAGCGCGTGAAGATGGCGATGAGAATCTCCTCCACCACCGAGTTCTGCCCCACGATCACCTTCGCCAGCTCCTGCTGGATGGCGGCATAGGTCGCCCGGCACGCCGCCACCGCCTCGGGTTGGATTTCCACGGCGGACGAATCGGTTTCAGGGGGAACTTGGGACATAGGGGAGAGAGTGAGGGGTGCCGCAGGGAATCCATGCAGCATAGAGGGGCCGCTCTTTACGGATCAAAACTTCTTCTGTGAATCTGCGACGCCCGCTTCACGCCGGGCACGTTGGTCCACTCGGTTCATTGGAACTCGGGTGGATAGTCTCGCGCACCGTGAAACACCCGCACCACGGTGATTCCGTTTTTCACCAACCGTGTAGAAAATCAGGTAGTTCCCCACGGGGTAGAACCGAAGCCCGCGCGCGAGGTCTTCACGGCGAGGACCGCCCTGAGGATTTGCTGCGAGCATATCGCAGGCTTTATCGATCCGGTCGAGTTGGCGGTCTGCGGCCAGCGGATCGTCGTTCGCGATGTAACCCCATATTTCGAGGAGATCGATTTCCGCGCGCGAACTGCGCTGGACCGCCGCCATCAGTTCCGGCGTTCGGCTCCAAAGTGGATGCGGGCTTTGCGCTTGATTTCCATCATGTCGAGTGGCGCGACTTCGCCGCGCTCGATTTCATCCAGACCGATTTGGATTTCCCGGCGCAATTGTTCCCGGCGAATTTCCCACACGTCTTTCGATTCACTCAGCCACGCGACCAATTCGCTGCGATCCTCAGCCGGCAGGGTTGCCGCAGCGGCCTTGATTTCGTGAAGCGTGCTCATGACCGCAGCTTACCAAAGTGCACGAGGCGTGCAAACCTCGGTTCTCGGCGAATCGGCCCTGCCAGGAACCCCACAGCCCAAATCGCCTCAGGGCGCGTAGAGCTCGACTTCGCGCAGCATCAGTTTCCTGGGGATCTGCTTGCCGTTGGCGAGCGCGGCGTCGTCGGGGATGAAGCCGCGCGTGGTGTCGCGCACTTGCACCCGCAGGCGCGTCGCGGTGACGGGGGCGAATTCGTGGACGAAGAAATTCGTGTCATCCATCCAGATGACGCCGGTGGCGTCGGCGGTGCTCGCTTCCTCCCACGGCGGCATGGGACGGTCGATCGTCTCGATGGTCTTCCAATTCGTGCCGTCGTGGTATTGCAGATCGTAGGCGAGCAGCGCGCAGAAGGCGTTGTCAGCCCGCACTCCGCGGAACACGGCGCGGCTGATGGTCTGCGGCTGCGGGAAGGTGATTTCGAGCGATTGCGGATTGGTGCGGAGGTCATCGGGGAGATCGCCGGTCCAGATCTGCGCGCCGTTGGTGTCGCCGTTGGGATTCCCGCCGTGATAGGTCTCGAGGATGCCGTTGTTGAGGAGTTCCAGCGCGCCTTTGGCCGTCGTGGCGGAGAAGGCGAAGGTGGCTTTGGCCGCGACGTTTTCGCCGAAGTCGAGCGCGGGGGCGATGAGTTGGGCGCCGCGCGGGAGGCGCACGTAGGTCGGCAACTGCGCGAGCTCGAGCCGCGCCTGGCCGTCGCGCACGGCGACGGTACGCGCGT
Source organism: Chthoniobacter sp. (assembly GCA_034667665.1). Taxonomy (GTDB): domain Bacteria; phylum Verrucomicrobiota; class Verrucomicrobiia; order Chthoniobacterales; family Chthoniobacteraceae; genus Chthoniobacter. The sequence goes on along the minus strand of JAXDQW010000111.1, from coordinate 74,625 downwards.
TGCCCCACGCATCGACGACGTCGAGCGCGGTGGTGCCGCGGACGGTGAAATCGAGCGGAGTGTCGCGGGTGCCGAGGTTTCGCAGGGTCACCGTCTCGCCGTCCTCGCCGGCGTAGCGCACCCCGAGGAACCACTCGTTGCCATGCCGTCCGAAATCAAGCTGGCCGGCGAAGCGGCGGCCGAGCGCGGTGGTGAGCGCGTGGCGCGTCCGGAGGGCGAAGGCGCCGGGGTGCGGGCCGTTGCTGCTCCAGAGATAGCTCGGCACGGAAGAGTAGCCGCCCTGATTCAGGTAATAGTGGGAGTTGTGCTCGGAAGGAATCCCGAGCGTTTCGAGCAGGTCGCGATGCAGGAGCACCCGGATGGCCTGGACGAGGCCCTGGAACTGACGGCCGCGCACCGCGGAGATGGCGCGCTCGGTTTGCCAGATCGCTTTCCGGCTGTCGCCGTTGTCAGCCATGATCTTGCGCACTTCGGCGAGCTTCCAGCGCCAGTGCTCGGGCGAGATGCTTTCGTGGCCTTCGTAGTCATGGACGGAGATGACATCGGTCACCTTTTTGAAGCCGAGAGCGTAGAGCCGGCGCAGCCACTCGAGGTTCATATTGACCGTCGCGGGACCCATGACCTGCACGGTGGGATCGACGGCTTTGACAGCGTCGAAGGCGGCTTGGTGGATCTTGAAATAATCCTCGGGGCTGCCGCTGAAGTTCGGCTCGTTGCAGACTTCGACGAAATGAATGCGGCCCTTGAAACGTTCCATGAGGGCGCGGGTCTCGGCGGCATCGAAGTTCTTTTGCTGATCGACGAGCTGCACGAGCACCGTCGCGCCGTGGCGTTCGGCAAGGGCCAGATCGGCCTCGAGTTTGTCCCATTTCTTCGCCGGATGCAGGCGGATGAGCGGGAGGCCGGTCCAGAGCTGGCGCGCCGGGTCTTCCCAGCCGCCCTTGGATTCACCCTCCTCCAGCGCCTGCATCCCGGGCCAGCGCGGCGTCACGCCGAGGTGCTCGCCGACGGAGCCGAGCGGACTCTCTTTCGCGCTCGCTCGTGCCAGGACGAAATACGCGCCGCAGCGCGGCGGGACAAAAGTGAATTCGCCGCGCGCTTCTTCGCCCTGCCGGAGCGGCAGGTCGAAGCGGCCTTTCGCGATCCCGGTCTTGAGCGCATCAACGACCTCCCACTCCACGGCAGCGGCCTCGACGTGGCGATGCGCGGGGGCGACGACGTAGCCGATCGTCACGGGCTGGCCGGGCTCGTAGGCGACATTGGAGGGGAGCGCGGTTTTCAAGTCCGCCTTGTAGCCGAGGACGTAAACCGGTGCGCGCCGCACCGAGCCCGGCGGATTTTCAAAAAAGTCCGCCTTGGTGCGGATGATGGCCGGCGTGGCGTGATATTTGGCGAAGTGGACGCCTTCCGGTTTTTGCAAATGCGTCGAGGCGGCCCACAGCCGGCCCGCGGGATCGATGGCGAGGATGGCGTAGGACGAGTGGACGCTCCAGGGGTCGGCCCATTTGAACTGCCCCCCACGCTGCGTGACCGTGCGGCCATCGGCATCGAAGCGGGTGACCTGGCCGGGATTGCCCGGAGTGAAGGTGAAGACATTTCCGGCCGGATCGACCGCCACGGTGTGGAGCACCTCGGAGCCATCTTCACTGCGCGAGGTTGGGTTGCCGCCGAAGATTCTCACGAGTTGGCCCTCGGGCGAGAATTGGTGGATCGCGTTCGGCTCGGCCTGGACGTAGAAATTGCCCGCGCCATCCGCGGCGGCGTCGAGCACGTGCTCGAGCGGTTTTTCCACGGCCAGCGGGATCGTCCGCTCGATGGTCCCGTCGGCGGCCAGGATTTCGATGCGGTCCCCACCGAGCCACGCCGATTTGCCTTTCAGGAGCGCCTTCCATCCCGGGACAACGGCAATGCGTTGCGCTGCACCCGCACCGACGGTGGTGATCGCCATGGCCCCCGGCAGCTCAATGGAGCGCACCAGTTTCCCATCGGGCGCAAACTGCTGCACGCGTCCCGCGACGGGCTGCGTGACGAAGATTTGCCCGCGCGCATCGACGGCGATCCGCTGCGGGTCATTGGCGTCGCCGAGTTTCTCACCCGTCGCCTCTTCGGCGAGGCTGAACGCGGAAAGGAGCTCGCCCGCATTGGAGAATTTCTGGACGCGCAAATTGCCGGTTTGCGTTCCCTTCTTCAGGTCGCGGCGGACACCGTCGAGGGTGTAGAGATTGCCCTGCGCGTCGAAGGTGATATCGCGCAGCTCCAGAAACTTGCCCGGCTCCGCGCCCGGCCCCCCGAAACTCAGGTCGCCGCCTTCATTGGCCGCCACGTCCTGAGCGCGGGCGAGAGGCCTCGCGCAAAGCAGCATCAGCAACGCGGCGCACCGGAGGCGGGGAATTACGCGCATGAGCCCAGGAGATCAGATCATGAACGGAGCAGAAAGGCGGAATCGGGGTTTCCACCGCCGACGACCGCAGCAAGCCGCTCAATGCATCCGTCTCGACTACTCGACCCCGGGGAAGGCCCTGCCGCAGGCGGCGATGGCGGTCGCTGCGCTAACGCGTGGAAAACGCATAGGCCGTCAGCGAGCGCAGCGTCTCACCGGGTCGGAGCACGGTGCTGGGGAAGTCAGGATGATTCGGCGAATCGGGAAAATGCTGCGTTTCCAGGCACAGTCCCGCGTGCGGGCCATAAGTCGCGCCGCCCTTCCCCGCGACATTATTGAGACCGTTGGCGGTATAGAGTTGCACCGCCGGTTCCGTGGTCATCACGCGCATGGTCCGACCGCTTGCGGGATCGTGCAGTTCGGCAGCGAGCACGGGTTCGCCTGGCTTCGTGGCATCGATCACGAAGTTGTGATCATACCCGCCGGGCTTCCCCTCGCCTTTCAGCTCCGCGAGGTCGCGGCCGACCGGCTTCGGCTTGGAAAAATCCAGGGCGGTGCCGGCGACCGCACGCAGTTCGCCGGTCGGAATCAGATCGCTGTCCACGACCGTGACGCGCGACGCATGCAGTTGCAGCTCATGAGCGAGAATATCGCCGCGTCCCGCGAGGTTCCAGTAGGTGTGGTTGGTCAGGTTCACGACCGTCGGCCGATCGGTGGTCGCCTCGTAGGCGATCCGCAATTCGTTCTGCTCCGTGAGCGTGTAGGTGACCGCCGTGGCCAGGGTTCCGGGATAACCTTCCTCGCCATCCGCCGACGCGTAAGAGAACCGCACCTCGCTCGCGCTTCGCGGCTCCGCTTTCCAGATCCGCTTGTCGAAGCCGCGCTGGCCGCCGTGCAAATGATTGGAACCGTTGTTCGCCGCGAGCGAATAGGTCCGGCCGTCCAGCGCGAAGCGGGCTTTGGCAATCCGATTGGCGTAGCGCCCGGCGATGCTGCCAAAAAACGGGTGCGGCTGCGCGTAGCGTTCCAACTCATCAAAACCCAGCGTGACGTCCGCGAACTTTCCCGCGCGGTCGGGCACCGACATCTCGATGAGCGTCGCGCCCCAGGTCAGCACCCGCGCGCGCAGGCCGGGCGAATTCGTCAGCGTGAAAACCTCCGCGGCCGAGCCCTCGGGCGTGGTGAACGCGAACGTCCCCCGCAGCGGCGTGTCCGCCTGGACGGACGTTGCTGTCAGCCAAAGCAGGCCAAGCAGGAAGCGGAGGGGCATCTAATTTAGGATTTGAGATTTAGGATTTAGGATTTTGGCCGCTTCCCCATCGATTCGCAGCCGGCGGAGTTAGTTGGAAGTTGCCGCGAGCAGAAAGGCACTGCTCACAAATCCTAAATCCTAAATTCCCCGTCAGTTTTCCGGTGCTTCCAGGAAGCCCTGCAGGTGCCGGAGGCGGGTGGGGTGCCGCATCTTGCGGAGCGCCTTGGCCTCGATCTGGCGAATGCGCTCGCGCGTGACTTTGAACTGCCGGCCCAACTCTTCGAGGGTACGGCCGTAGCCATCGACCAGGCCGAAGCGCAGCTCGAGCACCTGCCGCTCTCGGGCGCTCACCGTGTCGAGCACGTCTTTGATTTTCTCTTTGAGCAACGCGATCGCCGTCATGTCACTCGGATTTTCGGCGCCTTTGTCCTCGATAAAATCGCCGAAACTCGTCTCCTCGCTCTCGCCGACCGGCGCCTGCATCGAGATCGGTTGTTGCGCCATCTTGCGCAAGGCCCGGACCCGTTCGACCGGCATCTGAATCTCATCCGCGATTTCTTCCGGCGTCGGCTCGTGGCCGTAGTCCTGCAGGAGCTGTTTCTGCACGCGCATCAGCTTGTTGATCGTCTCGATCATGTGCACAGGGATGCGGATGGTGCGGGCCTGATCCGCAATCGAGCGGGTGATGGCCTGCCGGATCCACCAGGTCGCGTAGGTCGAGAATTTGTAACCGCGGCGATACTCAAATTTCTCGACGCCCTTCATCAGTCCCATGTTGCCTTCCTGAATGAGATCGAGGAGCGGCACCCCCCGGTTCATGTATTTTTTGGCAATGGAAATCACGAGCCGCAAATTCGCCTCGACCATCTCGGTCTTCGCCTTGAGCGCTTTCTTCAACCACACCTTCAATTCCTGGTACTCCGCGAGGAATTCATCGACGCTCAGCCAGGCGCGCATCTGCTGCTCCTTGAGCTTCGCCTCGTAATCAATCGGCGTCGCGGCTGGCGTCGTGCGGCTCTGCGGTGCGTGACCGTTATGCGGTGCGTGACCGTTATGCGTCGCGTGACCGTTATGCGCCGCCTTCTTCGGCGGATGAAGTTCACCCGACCACAGGATCACGAGGCGATGCGCCTCGTCCACCAGGTGCAGAAACTCCTCCGCGACTTTCTGTTTGAAACAAAACTTCGGATACAGCTTGAGGATCGCCTGATGCGCTTTTTGGAAATCACGATAGGACTTGGTGTCGTGGTTCCGGCCGCCATGGGCGAGGTATTGCTTGTAAGTCGTGGCGCACTTGCTGGCCGCGTGTTCGAGCTGCGCGCAGAGCTTCGGCAGCAGCTTCATGTAGCGCTCGCGGCTCTGGATCTGTTTGTCCAGAATGACCCGGTCAAAACGTTCGTGCCCCTCTTGCAGTTTCCGCGCGAGGTCGAGGTGGGCCCGGGCGATGAAGCCAAAGCGATTAATCTGCTTCTGGACGTTGAGCTCCGCTTCCTCGATGCGCTTGGAAATCTCCACCTCCTGCTCGCGGGTGAGCAGCGGGACCTTGCCCATTTGCTTGAGATACATGCGCACCGGATCATCGAGGATGTCCAGCTTGGGATCGGCTTTCTCGGTTTCCTCTTCTTCCTCCTCAGCCTTCTTGAAACCCTCGATGTCGGCCGCCTCGATGATCTCGATTTCCATGCTGCGGAGCCGGCCCAGCATCGCATCCATTTCGACGGATTCGTTGACCATATCCGGCAGCGCCTCCTGAATATCGTCGAAAGTGAGATGGCCGTGCTCCTTGGCCAGCAGGACCAGCCGCCGCAGCTTTTCCTGCATTTCCGGCTGATCCATGACGCTCACCGGGGCGCTGGGAGGCGGCGCCATTTTTGGGGCGGGCTTTGCTTTCGGAAGCTTGGGAGCAGGCGTGGCAGGCTTTCCCTTTGAACTTGGCTTGCTGCTCTTGACCGCGGGTTTCGAGCTTTTTTTCGGCGAGTCTTTGATGGATTGAGGCATGACCGGAATATGACGACAACTGGCCCCGCCCTTCGAAACGCTATCTAATTCCAGAAGGCCGGGGATAAGAGGTGGCACTATCAGTGGCTATTTTGGTCGGTCAAGGGGTTCTTCCAGCAATCTTCCCCCACGGCAAAGCACTGAATTCACGGGGAAAACGCGACTTTTGCGCCCCGCGCAGGACCGAAGTGCTTTCGCCTTTCCATTTTACCGGAGTCTCCAACAATGCCGGCTCCTCCCTAAATCCCATGCGTCTCACCGCTTCTTTTTGCCTCGCCAGCGTTGCTCTTTTCTCCACTGCCGCGCTCCTCGGGGCGGCGGACGTTCCGGTGCCGGAGGGCGTCACCTTCGAGCGCGGGATCGAGTTTGCCAATCCGGACAATCAGCACCTTCAACTCGACCTCGCCCAGCCGAAGGAAGGCGCCGGCCCGTTTCCGGCGATTCTCTGCATCCACGGCGGCGGCTTCCGCGCCGGGACGCGCGAAGGCTACGACAAGCTGTGCCTCACGCTGGCGCAACGCGGGTATGTCGCGGTGACGGTGAGCTATCGCCTCGCTCCAGCGTATCCCTTTCCCGCGGCGGTGCAGGATTGCAAGGCGGCGGTCCGCTGGCTGCGGGCAAATGCGGCCAGGTATCGCGTCGACCCGGCACGGATCGGGGTGACGGGAGGCTCCGCGGGTGGGCATCTGGCGCAGTTCCTTGGCGTCACCGCGGGGGTGAAGGAGTTCGAGGGCGAGGCGAATCTCGAGCAGTCGAGCGCGGTCAGTTGCGTCGTCAATTTCTACGGGCCGAGTGATTTCACGAAGTCCTACGACAAGAGCGTGGACGCCGCGGAAGTGCTCCCGCTGTTCCTCGGCGGCAATCTCCAGGAAAAACGCCGCGCGCACATTGTCGCCAGCCCGCTCTACTGGGTTACGCCGAACGCCGCGCCCACGCTCTGCGTCCACGGAACCGACGATAAATACGTGGCCTACGAGCAGGCGGGGTGGATCGTCGAGCGGCTCAAGGCCAGCGCGGTGGAGGCGGAGTTGCTCACTTTGGAAGGCGCCGGCCACGGCTTCAAAGGCGCCGACGCCGAAAACGCGGAGGCAGCGCTGCTCGCGTTTTTTGACCAGCATTTGAAGACGGCGAAATAAGCACCGATCCCGCCGCTCTCGTCCTTTTGTCCCGCCCTTGCAGGGCTCCCCGTCATCGCCGCGTGACCCAGGGTTTCACCCTGGGCTTTGGTGTCCCGCCCCTTTGGGGCTGAGCGGTCACGATCGCGGTGCCGGGCCGCGTGCCGATGTTCTTTCGTCGCCTCCCTCTCCCAGTCCCGCAGGGACAGGAAAACAAAGCCCAAGGTGAAACCTCGGGTCTTCGGCCACGACGCAGAGCCCTGAAAGGGCGGGACAACCGCGCCGCGACTCTGGCGAGCTGCCACTTCTTCATGAGGGTGTGCGCCATTTGCAGCACCTCCACGCTGTCGAAAGGCTTTTTGAGGATGAGCACGCTGTCGCTCTCACCGAGGGTGCGCGCGATGTCGTCCCACGAGTAATCCGAATAAGCGGTGCAGGTCGACCTGGAACTCGGGGAACTCTTTCCAAATCCGCGAAATCGTCTCGATGCCGTCCCAGCCGGGCGGCATGCGCACATCGCCCTGCTCCTCGATGCGGGCGAGCATCTGACTGAAGGCGCCGGTGAGCTGGCCGAGTTCATCGCCGCCCGGCGACTCGACGCGCACCGAATAGTCGCGATCCCGGGCCGATCGCCATCCCGGTCTTGCTGGTGGCCAACGTACCCGTGAAAGTGCTGCTCGGGAAAATGAGCTCACTGCTGGGAGCCGGTTTGCTGGTGGCCATAAGCCTCGTCTGCTTCCTGATCTCCGCCCTCGTGTGGCGCGCGGCGCTGCGCCGTTATTCCAGCGCCAGTTCCTAATCCCGGGCCGGCTGAGTCATCATCTTTCGTAGGCGGATAGTTGGTGGTAGGGCGTGTTTGTAAACCCGCATCCGGTGAAGGTCCGGGCCACGACCAAGGAGCCGGGGAGCCCCCGCCCCGAGGAGAAACGCGGGGCGGGGGCTCCCCAGCTCCTTGAGACTGCCACGCGTCGTGAGTTTACGAACACCGCCCTAGCTCCAAAAACGGGGAGGCCGAGGCGTGGGAGCCTACGCGCAGCGTTGATTGGACGTTGGATGTTGGATGTTCGCGAACGCCCGTCCATCTGCTAACCTTCGGCTCGCAACCAAACACCCGCATGAATCCCTCGCTCCTGCCTCACACCAACATTCAACCCTGCGGGAGCCGGCGGGAATTTCTGCACCGGCTCGGGATGGGCATCGGCATGCTCGGGCTTTCCAGTCTTCTCGCGGAAACCGGGCTGGCCGGGAACGCGGCGGACTTCTCGATCAATCCGCTCGCCCCGAAAGCGCCGCCCTTTCCGGCGAAGGCGAAACGGGTGATCCACATTTTTGCCAACGGCGGGCCGTCGCAGGTCGATACCTTCGACCCGAAGCCGGAACTGACGAAATGGAATGGCAAACCGCTGCCCAATCCGCTCAAGACGGAGCGCAGGACCGGCGCCGCCTTCGGGTCCCCCTTCCAGTTCCAGAAGCACGGCCAGAGCGGGATCGAAGTGAGCGAGTTGTTTCCCCAGGTCGCCGAATGCGTGGATGATCTTTGCGTGATCCGCTCGATGCAGGCGGATGTGCCAAATCATGAGCCTTCGTTCCTGCTCATGAATTGCGGGGAAGCGCGGCTGCCGCGGCCCAGCATGGGATCGTGGGTGACCTACGGGCTCGGCACGGAAAACCAGAACCTGCCCGGCTTCATCACGATGTGTCCCGGCGGGCTGCCGACTTCGGAATCGGCCAACTGGCAAAGCGCCTTTCTCCCCGGCATTTACCAAGGCACCTACATCAACACGGCGAGCACCGATCTCGACAAGCTCATCGACCACATCCGCAACAACTACAGCTCGCTGGACGAGCAACGCGAGCAGCTCGACTTCATTCAGGCTCAGAACCAGCGCCACGCCGCGCGCCGCCTGCGCGATCCGCAGCTCGAGGCGCGCATCCAATCGTTCGAGCTCGCCTACCGCATGCAGCTCGACGCAAGCGACGCTATCGACATTGCGCGGGAGCCGCAGTCCATTCGCGATCTCTACGGCGACGGAGTGCAGGGCCGGCAGCTTTTGATTGCCCGCCGGCTGCTCGAAAAGGGAGTGCGCTTCGTTCAGGTGTGGCACGGCGCCGGGCAGCCTTGGGACAGTCACGACGATCTCGAGGTCAACCACCGCAAGCTGGCCCAGGCCTGCGATCAGGCGATCGCGGCGCTGCTCAAGGATCTCAAGCAACGCGGGATGTTGCAGGACACCCTGGTCATTTGGGGCGGCGAGTTCGGGCGCACGCCGGTGGTGGAGTTGCCGACCCCGGGCAGCAATGCCGGCAAGGTGAACGGGCGCGACCACAATCACCACGGTTTCAGCATGTGGATGGCCGGTGGCGGAGTGAAGGGCGGCTACGTCCATGGAGCGACCGACGAGTTTGGCTTCAAGGCCGTCGAGAACCCGGTGCACGTCCACGATCTCCACGCGACCATCCTGCGCCTGCTCGGCTTCGATCACGAGAAGCTCACCTACAACTACGCCGGGCGCGATTTCCGGCTCACGGATGTGCACGGGAACGTCGTGAAGGAGTTGCTGGCGTGAAGGCGCGTCCGTTCGTTTTCGGCTTCACCCTCCTATGCGGCATCGGCGCCGCCGCGGCGCGGGCGGAGGACGCCGGCGTCGAGTTCTTCGAAAAGAAGATCCGCCCCGTGCTGGTCGAGAGCTGCTACGAATGCCACGGCGAGAAGAAGCAGAAGGGCGGACTGCGCCTGGACTCGAAGGCGGGCTGGGAAAAAGGCGGCGATACCGGGCCGGCAATCGTGCCCGGCAACCTGGACAAGAGCCTGCTCATCGAGGCGATCCACTATCAGGACAAAGACATGCAAATGCCGCCCGAAAAGTCGGGGGGCAAACTCCCGCCGGAGCAGATTGCCGAGCTGGAGCAATGGGTGAAACTCGGCGCACCGGACCCGCGCACCGGCGCAGCCCCCGCGGTCAATCCGGCGGCGGCCATGGCGAAGGCGCGCGAGCATTGGGCCTTCCAGCCGGTGACCAAGCCGGCGCTGCCCACGGTGAAGCAGAACGGCTGGGTCAGGACGCCGGTGGACGCCTTCGTCCTCGCCCGCCTGGAAGCGAAGGGGATGAAGCCCGCGGCGCCCGCCGACAAGCGCACCCTGCTCCGGCGGGTTTATTTCGATCTCACGGGTCTTCCGCCGACCGTCGAAGAAACCGAGGCCTTCCTGCGCGACCCTTCGCCGGACGCCTTTGGCACGGTGGTGGATCGGCTGCTCGACTCGCCCCATTACGGCGAACGCTGGGGCCGCTACTGGCTGGACATCGCGCGCTACGCCGATACCCGCGGATACACGGCCGGCGGCGAGGAGCGACGGTTCCCGTTTTCGCACACCTACCGCGATTACGTCATCCACGCTTTCGTCGGGGACAAGCCCTACAATGAATTCCTGCGCGAGCAGATCGCGGCGGACCGCTTCACCACCGGCGAAGATCAAAGCGCCCTGGCGGCGCTGGGTTTCCTCACCCTCGGACGGAAAGGACCGCCGCAGGACATGATCGATGATCGCATCGATGTGGTGACGCGCGGCCTGATGGCGCTGACCGTCTCCTGCGCGCGCTGCCACGATCACAAATTCGATCCCATCCCCACCGCCGACTACTACTCCCTCTACGGCGTCTTTGCTTCGTGCCAGGAGCCTGAGGAAAGGCCGCTGCTGGCCAAGCTGAAGACCGGGCCGGAGTACGACGACTTTCTGAAGCAGCGCACCGAGCTCGAGGCGCAGATTACCGCGAAGGAGAACGAGACGATCCGCGACTTTCTGACCAAAGAACGCAGGAAGACCGGCGACTATCTGCTGGCCGCGCAGGCCGCGAAGCGCGCGGGTAACGCCGCGAAACTCGACACCCTCGCCGGCGAGCGAAAGCTCGCCACCCCGATTCTCGAACGGTGGCTGCCGTTCCTGGAGGACCACAGCAAACAACCCGATCCGATCTTCGCGCCGTGGTTTGCTTTCGCCACCTTGCCGGAAAAGGATTTTGCCCCGCGCGCGAAGGAGCTCGCGGCCAGATTTGCCGCCAACGATGATCCCGCGAAACCGCTCAATCCCGCGGTGGCCAAAGCTTTCGCCGGCGCGGCGCCCGCTGCGCTGAAAGACGTGGCGGGAATCTACAACGCCCTCTGCGGCAAGGTCGCCGACACCTGGACCGCGGCACTCGACAACGCGCAGAAAGCCAGTCAGCCGGTTCCCACCGCCCTGCTCGACGCCGGCCTTGAGGAGATCCGTCTGCTCCTGTATGCCGCCGATGCGCCTCCGAATCTCCCGCGCGAGGCCAGCGAGAAGATCCTGCGCCGCGAGCTCAGCACCCGCACCGTGCCCTTTCGCAAAAAGATCGCCGCGCTGGACTGGACGCATCCCGGCGCGCCACAACGCGCCATGGCCCTGGTGGACAAACCTCAGCCGGTCAATCCCCGCGTCTTCATCCGCGGAAGCCCGGGCAACCCTGGACCACCGGTGCCGCGGCGATTCCTCGAGGTGCTCTCCGGTCCCGAGCGCAAGCCCTTTACGCAAGGCAGCGGACGAGTGGAACTGGCGGACGCCATCGCCAGCCGCGACAACCCGCTCACCGCACGCGTTTTCGTGAACCGCGTGTGGGGCTGGCACCTCGGCTACGCTCTGGTGCGCACTCCCGGTGATTTCGGAGTTCGCACCGAAGCGCCCGTGCAACTCGCGCTGCTCGACTGGCTTTCTGCGACCTTCATGGAGGAAGGCTGGTCGTTGAAAAAACTCCACCGGCTCATTCTGCTCTCCAACACGTATCAACAGGCCAGCGATGCCGATCCCCGCTACGCGACGCTCGATCCCGAAAACCAGCTCGTCCACAAATTCAACCGCCGCCGGCTGGATTTTGAAGCGATGCGCGACACCTTGCTGGCCACGGCTGGACGGCTCGATCTGACCGTGGGCGGGTTGCCCGTGGACATCACCACCGAGCCCTTCGCCCGACGGCGCACGGTCTATGGGTTCATCGACCGGCTCAACCTGCCCAGCCTCTTCCGCACCTTCGATTTCGCCAATCCGGACATCAGCAGCCCCCTGCGCTTTACCACCACGGTGCCGCAGCAGGCGCTCTTCATGATGAATAGCCCGTTCGTCATCGAACAGGCCCGGGAGCTGATTCGCCGGCCCGAATTGCAGCACTGCGCGACCGATGCCGAAAAGCTCCAGGCGCTTTACCGGCTCCTCTATCAACGCGCTCCCGAAGCGGACGAGCTCAAGGAGGCGGAAGCGTTCCTCAAGCGGCAGCAAGCCCGCGCCGCCCAGCCCGCCCTCGAGCCGGGCTGGCACTATGGCTACGGCTGGTTCGATCCGCTCGTGAATCATACCAAGGATTACCGCGCCCTGGCGCATCCGGATAAAACGCGCTGGAGTCCCAGTTCAACCTACCCCGACCCGCAGTTCGGCCATCTGGCGATCACCGCCACCGGCGGTCATCCCGGCACCACGCCTCAGCTCAGCACCGTGCTCCGCTGGGTCTCGCCCGCCGATGGTCACATCCGCATCGAAGGCAGTCTCGCCCACGCCAACAAAGGCGGTGATGGCGTCTGCGGTCGGATCGTGAAGGCGCGCGGCGGCAAACTCGGCGAATGGATCGTCTTCAACAGCAAAGCGGCCACCACCCTCAGCGACGTGGAAGTGCAGATGGGAGAAGCCGTGGACTTTGTTGTCGATTGCCAGGCCAACAACACCTCCGACGGCTACACCTGGGCGCCAAAAGTGACCTTCACGGGGAACTACGACGCGAAGTTGGGCAAGCGAAGCTGGGATGCGCAGCAGGACTTTCTCGCCGCCCGCAAGCTCGCCCCCCTGAGCGCGTGGGACAAGCTCGCCCAGGCGATGTTGGTGGGGAACGAGCTGATGTTCGTCGATTGACGGCGGAATCCAGGATTTAGGATTCAGGAATTGGGAGCGCACTCCTGAGCGGTTCGCCACCGCCTGGCACAAATCGTCACTCGTAAATCATCAATTGCCGCGGCCCGCGGGAACGAAAGCTGCATGACCAGCGGCCATGGAAATATCGGCCGACGTACGCAAGAACGCGCGCATTCTAATCATTGATGATGAAGAGCCGAGCGCGTTGCTCCTGGCCCGCATTCTCGAACACGCGGGCTATGCCATCTGCATTACCATCACCGATCCGAAGATCGCGATCGAGCGCTTCACCCAGATCAATCCGGACCTGGTCCTGCTCGACTTGCACATGCAACCCGTTTCGGGCCTGGATGTGCTCGCGAGCATCAATCAAGTCCTGCAGCCCAGGGCGCGGCCGCCCGTGCTCGTCTTCACCGGGGACACGACGGCGCACGCCAGACACCAGGCGCTGGCCGCGGGGGCGACCGATTTTCTCTCCAAGCCGCTCGATCACGCGGAGGTGCTGTTGCGCATCAAGCACATGCTCGACGCGCGCGCCCTCTACCAGCGGTGCCAGGTCTATAGCCAGGGCCTGGAGCTCCTCGTCGAGGAGCGCACCGCCGAGTTGCAAAAACAGGCGCGCGCCCTGGAGAAGACCCTCTCGGAACTGCAAGAGACGCAGCAGCAAGTCATCCAGCAGGAGCGGACGCGGGCGTTGGGGACGATGGCCAGCGGCATCGCTCACGATCTCAACAACGGGCTCTCGCTGATCCTCGGCTACGGGGACATGCTGCTCCTGGAAGAGGAGAAATTTCCGGTGGGGTCAAGGGAACGCGGCTGCCTGGAACAGATGGTCAATGCCGGCCGCGACAATGCGCAGATGGTCAAACGCTTGCGTGAGTTTTATCGCCCCCGCGCCGCCGGTGAGGATCGCCAGGCGGTCGATCTCAACGATATGGTCAGCCAGGCGATCGCGCTGACCAAGCTCAAGTGGCAATCGCAGGCCGAAGCGGGGGGCGCGAGCATTCGCATCAAGCATGACGCCGGCCGGATTCCGATGATCGCGGGCGCGCCCGCCGAGCTCCGGGAAGTGCTCACCAATTTCATCTTCAACGCCGTCGAAGCAATGCCACGCGGCGGTTCGATCCGCTTCCAGACCCGCCGCAAAGACGGGTTCGTTCGTCTCGAGGTCATCGATTCGGGCACGGGCATGACCGAGGACACGCGCCGCCGCTGCCTCGAACCCTTCTATACCACCAAGGGCGACGGCGGCTCCGGCCTCGGCCTGGCGATGTGCTACGGGATTATCCGCCGCCACGGAGGCTCCATCACCGTGCAGAGCCGGCTCAATCGCGGCACGACCTTCATCATTGATCTGCCCATCCCGGATGAACCGGTTTCGCCGGTGGTCCGCGCGCCCATGAAAAAGGTGCGCCCGCTGCGCGTGCTGGTCGTGGACGATCACGAGGGCATTCGCGAGATCGTGAGCGCCTACCTGGCCGAGGATCGGCACCTCGTCGAAACCGCCGCCAGCGCCCGGGAAGCCATCGAGAAATTCCGCGAGGGCCGCTTCGACCTCGTGATCACGGATCGCGCCATGCCGGAAATCAATGGCGATGAGCTGGCCGCCACCATCAAGCGCCTTCAGCCGCGCAAGCCGGTCATCATGCTGACCGGCTTTTCGGACTTGATGAGTGCGACCGGTGCGCACGCCGAAAATATCGATCTGATGATCAGCAAACCGGCGCGGCTCGATGACCTGCGCAAAGCAATTCTCGAAGTCATGCCTGCGGAGCCGGACGCGGTAATGCTCGGGTAGCCGGCCAGTTTTTCCACGCGGTTGCGCCCCTGCCTCTTCCTTACCTGACCGGGATCGAAGAAAGGAAAAGATGGCGCGGGTGAAAGATCAGGATTGGGTTGCGCACTGCCGCCTTCCCAGCCGCCCTCGCCGGCGTCACACTCCGCCATCATGCCAGACATCGACCCATTCATGCAGGCCGCGATCGATGAAGCGCGCAAGGGGCTGGCCGAGGGCGGCATCCCGATCGGCTCTTCCTTGACGCGGGCCGGCACGCTCATCGCGACCGGCCATAACAAACGCGTCCAGGACAACGATCCGATGACCCACGCGGAGACTGATTGCCTGCGGAACGCCGGCCGCCTCGGCTCGTATCGCGGCTGCACCCTCTATTCGACGCTCATGCCGTGTTATTTCTGCGCCGGCGCGGCGGTCCAGTTTGGCATCAAACGCGTGATCGTCGGCGAGAGCCGCACGTTTGCGGGTGCGCCGGAGTTCATGCGCCAGCACGGGATCGAGGTCATCGATCTGGACCTGCCGGAGTGCTACGAGATGATGGAGAAATTCATCCGCGAGAAGCCGCAGCTCTGGAACGAAGATATCGGCGTGGATTAAGCCGGTGCGGATGGGGATTGAAACTGCACGCCGGACCGTTTAGCCAAAGCGGAAGGCCCCCCACTTCACCACTCCACTCACCCTATGAACCGCTCTGCCCTTTTCTTCGCCAGCTTCGTCCTCGGCACCTCGCCGTGTTTTGCCGCCGTGGATTTCGCGAAAGACGTGAAACCGATCCTCGAGACGAACTGCGTCCGTTGTCACAACCCGAAAGGGACCGACTTCGAAAAGGGCGATACGGATTTGAGCCTGGCGACGAAGGAAGCGGCGTTTGAATCGAAGTCCACGATCGCCCCGGGCGACCCCACGAAGAGCAAACTCTACACGACCACCGTCCTGCCCGACGATGCGAAGAAGGTGATGCCGCCGAAAAACAAGGTCACGGGCGCAGGTGAACGGCTCACGAAAGCAGAAACCGAAACGTTGAAGGCGTGGATCACCGAAGGCGCGGCGTGGCCCGACGGCGTCGCCCTCGTGGCGCGCAAAAAGGAGGTGGTGACGGCTGCCGGAGGCGAAGCGGCCCTGGTCGCGGAGATTTACAAGAAGCTCAAAGACCCCGCCAACGAAGCGGTGGGTCGCTCGGCGCAAGGGCCCGCGCCCTACACGGCGACCATCGCCGGGAGCGAAGTGAGCTATGACATGGTGCCGATTCCCGGCGGGAAATTCAAAATGGGCAGCCCCGACAATGAACCGGGCCGCAAACCCGACGAAAGCCCCGTGCACGAAGTGGAAATCGCGCCGTTCTGGATGGGCAAGACCGAGGTGACCTGGAACGAATTCGAGCTCTTCATGTATCCCAATGAGGAGAAGCGAACGCGGGAGGCGAAGAAGCTCGATCCCGCGCTCAACGTGCTGACCGACGGCGTCACGCGGCCCACCCAGCCCTATGTCGAGATGAGCTTCGGCATGGGCAAGGACGGCTTTCCGGCGATCTCGATGACGCAGCACGCCGCCAACAAATATTGCCAATGGCTGAGCGCGAAGACCGGGCACTTTTATCGCCTGCCGACCGAGGCCGAGTGGGAATACGCCGCCCGCGCCGGCACCACCACGCCCTACTTCTGGGGCGACGATGTCTCGAAGATTGGCGAGTACTGCTGGTGGGGCAAGAACTCGGATTTCAAGTACCAGAAAGTCGGCAAGAAGAAGCCAAATCCGTGGGGGCTGTACGACATTCTCGGCAATGTCGTGGAATGGACGCTCGATCAGTACGACCCCAATTATTACGCGACCTCGCCCGCGGCGAGTCCCTGGAACAAGGCGAGCAAGCCCTACCCTCACGTGGCCCGCGGCGGTTCCTGGGATGATGATGACGCCGCAAAACTCCGTTGCGCGGCGCGCCGGGCCTCGGACTCGACCTGGAAGATCCAGGATCCGCAACTGCCGAAGAGCATCTGGTATCACACCGACGCGCAGTTCCTCGGATTCCGGGTGGTCCGTCCGCTGGCCACGCCGGCGGCTGAGGAATTGCGGGCGTATTGGAACAGCGGCGTGGAAAAAGATAATCCGGACCTGATCAAGGCCGGGGAGTAAATGTGAGGCCGACTTGCAGTCGGCGCGGGCGAGCACAGCGAGGTGGCCACCTGAATCCCAGCGATGCCCCACCTCGCTGCGCTCGCCCAAGGCCGACGCGAGTCGCCTCACACTTGCGCGGCGGCTCGCCCAAATGGGGCACTGCCTCGAATGCTCGATGCGGACATTGCTGCAAGCTCGCGCACCAACGACCACTCAACCTTTTTCCTGCCAGGCGGACGAAGAATTCGTAGCCAAATCCCGCGGGCCTGACCTACGCTCGCCCTTCACCTCCATCCCTCCATCTCATGAAACATCCCTCCCAGATCCCCTCTGACTTGTCCCGACGTGGATTTCTCCGCACCACCGGCGGCGCCATGGCCGGCGGCGTCCTGCTCGGCGCCCTCGCTCCGGAGCGCTTCGCGCATGCCGCGGGCGGCAACGACGAAATCAAAATCGCCCTCATCGGTTGCGGTGGCCGCGGCTCCGGCGCCTGTGGCCAGGCGC
Organism: Chthoniobacter sp.; assembly: GCA_034667665.1. Taxonomy (GTDB): domain Bacteria; phylum Verrucomicrobiota; class Verrucomicrobiia; order Chthoniobacterales; family Chthoniobacteraceae; genus Chthoniobacter. Next base: position 57,558 of record JAXDQW010000111.1, on the reverse strand, counting down.
TGAGCACCTACCCACAGGGCCCGATCAAGCTCGTCGCCATGGCCGATGTGCACGAAGACCGCCTCAAGGGAGCGCTGGCGAACCTCGAAAAAGCCCACGGCTCCCGGGTCGATGTGCCCGAGGATCGGCAGTTCCTCGGCTTCGATGCCTTCAAGAAAGCGATCGCGCTCTGCGATGTTGCCATTCTCGCCACGCCGCCCGGATTCCGGCCCATGCAATTTGAAGAAGCCGTCAAGCAGGGCAAAAACATCTTCATGGAAAAACCGGTGGCCAGCGATGCGGCGGGCGTACGCAAGGTCCTCGCGGCGGCGGAAGAGGCGAAGAAGAAGAACCTCAAGATCGGGGTCGGGTTGCAGCGGCGGCATCAGGCCCCTTATTTGGAAACGATCAAGCGCCTGCACGACGGGGCGGTGGGAGACATCGTTTCGACTCGCTGTTATTGGAATGGCAGCCGGCCCTGGCAGAAAAAGCGCGAGGAACTCGAAAAACAATACGGCCGCAAACTCACTGAAATGGAATACCAGCTGCGCAACTGGTACTACTTCACCTGGATCTGCGGCGACCACATCGTCGAGCAGCACATTCACAATCTCGACGTGATCAACTGGGTCAAGAACGGTCACCCGGTCAAGGCGCGCGCCATGGGTGGCCGGGAGATCACCAACAGCCCCGATGACGGCGAAATCTACGATCACTTCGCCTGCGAGTTTGAATACGAAGACGGCTCGATCTGCTTCAGCCAGTGCCGGCATCAGCCGAACACCTGGAGCAGCGTCAGCGAGCACGTCCAGGGCACCAAGGGCCGCAGCGACATCAACCGCTACACCATCACCGGCGAGAACCAGTGGCGGTACAAAGACGAAGGCGCGAAGGATGCCTATCAGCAGGAGCATGACGATCTCTTCGAGGCGATCCGGAACAACAAGGATTACAATGAGGCGGTTCGGGGCGCCGAAAGCACCATGACGGCGATCTTCGGACGCATGGCGGCTTATTCCGGCAAGGAATTGGAATGGAAGGCGGCGCTCGACTCGAAAATCGAGCTGCTGCCAAAAGAGCTCGGCTGGGACAAACCCGCCCCGGTCAACCCCGGCCCGGATGGCTTCTATGCGCGCGCCGTTCCCGGCAAGGCGCAGGTGATTTAACCCCGCCGCTTCATCAGCAAATGGCCGCCCCTCACCGGGCGGCCATTTTCTTTTTTCCTCACCTGCCCGCGCGCAGTCGCTCATCACCCGACCTCCGCTGGACTCGGACCACCGACCCCTGTTTACTCGAAGCACATGAGCCAATTCTGGGAACAGCGCCTGACCGACATTCGCGAGCAGTTGTTAATGATGAGTGGACTCACCGAGCGGAACCTGGTCCTGGCCATGCGCTCGCTGGTGGAACGCGACGACCAGCTCGCCGACACCGTGGAAGCCGAGGACGCGCAGATCGATCAGCTCGAAATCCAGATCGACGAGATGGTGGTCACCTACATGGCCACACACGGACCGATTGCGCGGGATTGCCGGTTCATGCTCACCGCCTCGAAAATTTCCAACAATCTCGAACGCATCGCGGACCAGGCCACCAAGATCGCCCGCCGGGCCCGCGAGGTGAACACCGAGCCGCTCCTCAAGCCGCTGATCGACATCCCGCTCATGGCGGAGATCGCGCAGGAGATGCTGCGCGACAGCATCACCGCCTTTGTCGATGCCAACGACGAACTCGCCGTCGAGATTATTGCGCGCGACAGATCGGTCGATAGCATCAACAAACAGCTCGCCCGGGAGCTGACCGGTTACATGATCAAAGACCCAAGAACGATCACCCGCGCGCTCAACTTGATGACCGTGGCCAAGGCCATCGAGCGGGTGGCCGATCATGCCACCAACATCGCCGAGGAGGTTTTCTACCTCTATAAGGGCCGGGATATCCGGCACGAGCCTTCGCTCAAACAGCCGGCGCGGCAGGGTGGCGCCGAAGGGCCGTAGCGGCTGCGGGAGAGTTGATAGTTGATGGTTGATAGGCGCGCGTGAGCCTTTGGGCGCACGCCGTGGCCGGCGGCGCCTATCAACCATCAACTTGCCGCGAGATTGTCACACAATCGTCACATTTCACTTTTCGCCCCGTTCCGGCGCAGGTAACCCTCAACGCACCATGTCCGCCCTTCAACGACTCTTCGGTCGCGACACCAAGTTCTACGATTTCCTCGAAGCGAGTGCCGCCGCCGCCAGCGCGAGCTCTTCAGAACTCACCCAGCTCCTCCCCAAACTCACGGCCGGAGCGCCGCCCGAGATCCTGAGCGACCTCGCCCAGTGCCGGCGCACCCACAAGCGCATCAGCCTGGATACCACCGAGGCGCTCTGCAAAACCTTCGTCACGCCCTTGGAGCGGGAAGACATCGAGGCGCTTTCGTCCGCGCTCTACAAGATCTCCAAAAACGTCGAGAAGATCGGCGAACGGCTCACGATCAGCCCCGCGGGTGTCCAGCCGGAGAGTGTCGCGCGCCAGGTGGCGATGCTGGAAAAGGCCGCTTCTCTGGTGGTGCGCATGGTCGGGCAACTTCGGACCAAGAGCCATGGCGAGGAAATCAAGGGCGCCTACGAGCAACTGCAAACCATCGAAGGCGATGCGGACAAAGTCATGAATGAGCTGCTGCGGGACCTTTATCACGGAAGTGTGGATCCGCGCGTGGTGGTCTTCCTGAAGGATCTCTACGAGCTGCTCGAGAAGGGCATCGATCGTTGCCGGGACGCCGGTTACGTGGTCTTCCACGTCGCGCTCAAATACTCCTGAGCCTGCGCTCAGACCGGGGCTCCGCCCGGACTGCCCTCTATGCTGCTCTTTCTTTTCGTCCTGCTCGCCGCGCTCGCGTTCGAGTACATCAACGGCTTCCACGACGCGGCCAACGCCATCGCCACGGTCGTCTCCACCAAGGTCCTGACGCCCCGCCAGGCCATCGCGCTCGCCGCGTTCTTCAATCTCTTCGGCGCCTTCCTCGGCACAGCGGTCGCCAAAACCATCGGCTCGGGGCAGGTGGACGTGAGATTTGTCACCATGAGCACGGTGCTCGCAGCGCTCCTCGGGGCGATCGTTTGGAATCTCATTACCTGGTATTTTGGCATTCCCTCCAGCTCCAGCCATGCTCTCATCGGCGGTCTTTGCGGCGCGGCTTTGGCCACCAGTCATGGCGATTGGTCGGTGCTGATTTGGGAGAAAGCCGGGAAAGGCCTCTGGCCGCAAATCATCGTGCCGATGCTCGTCTCGCCCGTTGCCGGTTTGGTCATCGGCTTTGCGCTCATGGCGTTCCTCACCGCCATGTTGGTCAAAGTGCGGCCGCGGGTCGTCAATACGGTCTTCGGCCGGCTGCAGATCGTCAGTGCGGCGTGGATGGGCCTCAGCCATGGCACTAATGACGCGCAGAAAACGATGGGGATCATTGCTCTCGCGCTCTTTACCGGCACGAGCAAGGGCGCCTTTGACCACCTGCCCGGCTGGCTGGGTTTCCTCTACACGCCGACGTTTGAGATTCACCGGTGGGTGGTCGTAGCCTGCGCGCTGATCATGGCCGCCGGGACCGCCGCCGGCGGCTGGCGCATCATTGCCACGATGGGCCACAAGATGGTGCGGCTGCAGCCGGTGCACGGTTTTGCCGCGGAAACCACCGCCGGCGCGGTCATCCAGGTGGCCAGCCATTTCGGCATTCCGCTTTCGACCACCCATGTCATTTCCACCTCGATCATGGGCGTCGGCGCGATGAAACGTTTCAGCGCCGTGAAATGGGGTTTGGTGCAACGCATCGTCTGGGCATGGGTCCTCACCCTGCCGGTCACCGGCTGCCTCGGTTACCTCATCGCCCGCGCCTTCCTGCTCGCCGGACTCGGGCAGTGACCAAGGACGACCGAGCCGGAGAGCCCGCGTTATAAACCGGAGCGGTCCGAAACCAGCCGGCGGTCCTGCCAGCGGAAGAGCGCCACCTGGTCGCGCGCAGCGCGGTGTGGGGGCGTCACCGCCGACGTGCGCGCGGCCGTCTCAATCAGCAGGAAATCGCCGTCCGCAGCCACCGTCGCGGCGGCAAATGCGGCAACACCGGGACGGTAGGCCTGGAGTCGTCGTTCGAGCCAGATGCCGTTTTCTTCGGAAAAGTAGCCGAGTTCACCGCGCGTCCCGGTCGGATCGCCCACCACGAGCACCATGCAATCAGGCGGCAGCGCCGGCAGAACCGGGACGAGCTGGCGACAGGTCGCTTCCTCCGCCGCACTGGTCGCGCGATAATGAACACCGATGCCCGCCGAAGACACCGCGCAGATCGCCAGCCCCGCGCCGGCGCCCCACCGCACAGCGCGGCGTGCGCCGCCGGCCGAACACCGATCTTCCATCCAGCGCAGCAGCGCCGCGCCGGCGATCGCCACAGCCATCGCGGCGCCGTAGTTGTGCCGCGTATGCGTGGCGATGCCGCCTTGCAAAATGAAGACCAGGCGCGCCGCCAGGAAGGTGCTCCAGGCGAGCAGGAGCGTGGCAGGAAGGTTCGGGATCGATGCTCGAGCGGAATCCAACTGAGGCCGTTGATTGCGGCACGCGCGCAAGGTGATCGCGAGCGCTGCGACGACGGCGATGCCGCCCACCGAAACGATCGCTGCGAGTCCATGGACGAGCGCCGACCCCCACGGCGTATCGATCAACCAGTGAATCGCGCGCAAGTGAATCGAAAGAAACACGACGGGCACACGAAGCAGTGAGAACGTGGGCTGGTGAGTCGCCGCCCGGTGAAAGGCGAGGAATGCCACCATCCAAAGCGCATAGGGAATCAGCACCGGCCAACTGCGGCGGAGCGCGTGCCAGGCGATGCGGCCCCACGAGTCCTTCGCCGTGTGCGACCCGGTGCTGCGCAAGTAAAGCTCCAGCCCGTAAAACAGGACAAAGCTGCCGAGCCACAGCTCATAAAAAAGCAGCGCGACGAAAATGCAGCCCAGGCAGGCCCAGAGCCAGCGGCCCCCATCCCGCGACCATGCGAGATACGCGTGCGCGGCGACCATGATGAAAATGGTCGAGACGATGGTGCAGACCGACGACCACCAATACACCGGCTGCGAAACCCAGGGGACGACCAGGAAACCCGCCGCAGCCCACGCCGCATCGGTCGCGGGCCAGCGCAGACGACGCAACAACGCGTAAAGCAGCCAGCCGCATCCCAGGTGCAGGAGCACCTGCAAAACGTGGCTCGCCGCCGGACCGAGCATCCCGCCGACATAGCCGAGGAATGGGTAGCAGAGCAGGCGGTGCACCGAGAAGTGGCCTTCGCCGCCCGCGAGAAAGGCCTCCTCCAATCCCGGCCACGGTTTCAGCGGAGCACCATAGACGAGCGCATAGTCGTCGCTTACCCAGCCGATCGACGGAGCGGCGATCCCGTAAGCGAGCGCGCCCCCAAGCAGCGCCGCCAGGATCGGAAGGTGCGGCGCCCAATGAGCTCTCATCACGAGCGCCGTTTCCGGCCGAGGAGACAAATGTTGATCATCGCGCCGCGCGCCAATTGCAGCCGTCGATCGCACCACGCCGACAGCCGGTCCATCCCGAACTGAAAGGGGAACAGGTGCAGTCCCCGTTCACGCACAATCTCAATCCCGGCGTCCTTGAGCGTCCGGCGCAGGCCCCGCCAGGAGCTGAAGTTTTCGTGTCCGGTAAAGGGGCGAAGCCGGAGGGCCGTGGCGGCACGCACCACCGGATTCCAGACGATGTTGGGGGTGCTCAGGGCCAGGTACCCGCCCGGCTTTAACACCTCCGCCATTTGCCGCACCGCGGTGTCCGGCGCGGGCGTGTGCTCGATGCATTCTGACGACACCACGAGATCGAAGCGGTCCCGGCCAAAATGCGCCTTGAGCTGCAACACATCGGCCACCTCCGCGGCGCAACCGACGCGCTGCCGCGTCCGCTCGACGAGTCTCGGACCGAGATCGCAGGCGGTGACTTTGGCTCCCCGCTCGTGCAGACGCTGGCTGAAGAATCCCAGGCCGCAGCCCGCATCGAGTGCCTCCCTTCCGGCCACCATCTCGTCCGTAAGAAACTCATCGATCAAGGTCTCGACGCGGCGGCGGGTGTCGTACTCCGAGAGCGCCGTCTCGAACTCCGCTCCGAGTTGTTCGTGAATGTACTCCTTAGCGGTCGGCTGGCGCATGATCGATCCTTTCTGACCGCACGGTGCGGGTCCGCTTGGGGCGATGCTTGAGCAGGTAGAGCGGCCGTCCTTTGACCTCCTCAAAAACGCGGCCGACGTACTCACCGATCAAACCGGTAAAGATCAGTTGCACGCCGCCCAGGAAGACCATCACAAAAATCACCGACGCCCATCCCGGAACGAGATCGCGCAGCAGAAAAAGCCGGATCAAAATGTAGGCGAGGTAGCAGAGGCTGAGCAGGACGGTGAGGAGTCCGAGCCGCGTCGCCAGGCGGATCGGCGTGACGGAAAAGGAGAAGGCGGCATCGAAGGCCAGGACCAGCATTTTATAGAGCGTGTATTTCGAGTGGCCGGCGGCCCGGGGCGGAGCCTGATATGGCAGCAGCGCACGCTTGAAGCCGACCCAGGAGAGAAGCCCGCGGAGAAACCGATGGCGCTCCGGAAAGCGACGCAACGCCCGATGCGCCCGCCGCGAGAGCAGGCAAAAATCGGAAGCACCCGGAACGATCGGCGTGTCGCTCAGCAAATTGATGAATCGATAGAAGGCCGCGGAGGTGACTCTTTTGAAGAAGGTGCTGTCGGCGGTCTGCTCGCGGACGGCAGAGACGATGTCATGGCCCTCCCGCCAGAGCTGGGTCATCCGCGGAATCAGCTCGGGCGGATGCTGGAGGTCGGAGTCCATCATCACCACGGCGTCCCCGCGCGCGGCGTCAAGGCCCGCCGTCAGCGCCACCTGATGACCGAAGTTGCGCGACAGCGAATACACTTTGACGCACGGGTCGCGCTCGGCGAGCGCGAGCAATTGCTCGAGGGTGCCGTCGCGGCTGCCGTCATCGACGAGGACCATTTCGTGCGACCAGCCATCGAGTCCGACGAGCACCGCCTTGAGCGCCGCGTGAAAGCGGTCGATGACGTCGGCTTCGTTGTAGCAGGGCGCGACCACACACAAATGCGCTGGCCGCGCTTCACCCACCGGGAACCGCGGCGCGGGAGGAAAGCAATCCATGGAACTCAGACCGACCTCCGGGCGGTCATTCCGACTCCCTGCCTGGCATTCTTCGGCAGCCCGCGAAATTTGTCCCGGAAGCGCTCATCGATGGGTCGTGCAGGCATGGTCTGAGGGCAAAGGTTGAATCGGCTCGCGTCGTCTGTCGCTCGGGTGCTGGTGTCGATTCTTCGCGCGGCTCTCAACTGCGCGCCGGCGCGGGCGGCAGCGGCGCGAGTTCCACGCCATCGAAGAAATCGGCCAGCGCGATCTCGCAGCCAAGCGACTCGAAACGCGCGCGCGCCTCGCGCCCGGCGATCACGTCGAAACGCCAGATGCCTTCGGGTTGGCGGGTGTATTTGTCCACCCGCACCTGATCCTGGCTCACTAGCACGATCTCCACGATCGACGGAACGAGCATGTAAATGGCCAGTTTGCGCCCGCGGTCGTAGGCCTCCGTGCTCGGCGAGAGCACCTCGACGACGAAGCTCGGGTTGAGCAGCACGTCGCGCGTGTCGTCGCGAAATTGCGGTTCGCCGCACAGGCCGGATACATCAGGATAGACAAAGCTCCGATCGCCCGGAATGGCGATGCGCATATCCGAGCTGTAGATGCGGCAGGGGCCACGCTTGGTGAGGGCGCGCAGCTCTCCGATGAAATTTGCGGCCAGTTCCGCATGCGCCGCCGTGCCGCCGGCCATCGCGAACATCTGCCCGTCGTGATACTCGCTCTTCGTTTCCGCGGTCCGCTCGACGGCGAGATACTCGTCAGCGGTCAACAGAGGACGGATTGCTTGCGACATGCTGCGCAGAATACTGCGGCACCCGGTCCATTCAAGCCCGACCCCTTTGCCCGAGATCCCCCGCGGACGCTCGGCACCCGGGACTCTTAGATGTTGAGCAGGGACCACCGTTTCACTCGAACTGCTTTCGAAATGCGCCAAACTCGTCCTTGAGTTGTTGCATTTCGGCTTTCAACTGAGCCACCTCTTGCTCGAGCCCAGCAATTCGTCCCGGTTCGGTTTTCACCGGCTGACGATCGCTCGTTGCGTCTGGAGTCTCGCGGTCCATTTCCGGGGCGAGCGATTCTGCCGACAGTAATTGTACGTAACGTTTTTCCTTTTGACCGGGACGGGGAGGCAGCGCTTTCACCAGCGGGCTGTCACCCTGCGCCAGCGCTTCCAGGCGGGCCTCGACTGATTCCAGAGTCGCGGAGGGATGCATTCGCTCGGTGCGGATCCTCAATTCGCCGGGAGTCTGCGGACCGCGCAGCAACAGCACGCACAGGAGCGCAACTTCGGCCTCATCCAGGTTGTAATGCTCCAACAGCTTGTGCCGGTACTTCTGCACTCGTGAACCCGCGCCAAAGATCACCGTCGCAAGCTTCCTGGCCCGGAGTGCATTCACCCCCTCCTCGACGAACTTTTCGTCATAGGAAGCCACCGGTTCCCGATTCGTGCTTTGATTGCACGCTGCCACCAGACTATTGAGCGACAACGGGTAGTTTTCCGGAGTCAACCGTTCCTTTTCCAACAGGCAGCCAAGGATGCGGGTTTCGACCGCGTTGAGATCGTAAGGCATGGGAAAAGATTCGGCAGGGAAAGCGGTCCCGTCGATTAAAACTACCACTGGGGGGGCAGCGGCCGAGCGCGCGACGGATCGCCCCGGAGCCGGTCCAGCCCGCGCAGTCAGCCAGCGGTCTCGAGCTCAGGACAACGCTGCGGCGGGAGAGCCTGCCGCCCGCCCGAGATCGGGTTGATCTCGCGGGGACAGGCTGTTACTGAACTCCCATGAAACGGCAGCCACTTGCCGACTTGCTCGCCGATTTGAGGCAGGGTGCTCCTGACTGTCCGCCGAGCCCGCGCCGGAGGCCTCGGGAAATTGTCGCCTCCGCGGTCGCCGCTGCCGCGTTAATCATGGCCACGGCTATCGGGCTGTTTCCGTCGTCCTTGCACGCGCAGGATGCGGCGGGTCCCGCCGCGGGGGTTGGGCAGACCAACGGCCCGGTTTCGACCGCCACGGTACCGCAGATTCCGGCGACTCGCTTCCAGTTGATCCCGCCGCCTACGGAAGAGGTGCCCTTTCTCCCCGGGCCTCCAGGTCCGATGGCCGGGAAGATGACTGCCCGCGCTCGAGCTACTGTTTCGCCCGATCGCGGCGGCCTTTCCGGAGAGCCCAGCGCGGGCCCGGCCCTGCTCAGAAACTTTCAGGGTCTTACCTACACGGGACGCATCCCTCCCGACCCCATCCTGGCCGTCGGACCAGGCCACGTGATCGCGGCCGTGAACAGCAGCTTTTCCATCTATAGCAAGAGCGGCACCTTGCAGTTCACCACCACCTTTGGCAGTTGGTGGACGAATCTCAGTCCGCCGGGCGATCCTTTCTCTCCCAAGGTTGTCTATGATCCCAACGCGGGCCGGTGGATCTTGCTGGCCCTCTCCAGAGACTCCACCTCCGCCTCCGCTTATCTCCTTTCCGTTTCCGATGACAGCGATCCCAATGGCAACTGGTGGAGCTGGAAAATCGACGCCGGCCTCAACGGGGATACGGCCTCCGGCTTCTGGGCCGACTTTCCCGGCCTGGGCTACGACTCGTCCGAGGCCGTCTATCTTACCTCCAACCAATACTCCTTCGCCGATGCGTTCCAATACGCCAGGTTGCGGATTCTATACAAATCCCAACTCTACTGGAACGGCGCCGGGGGAACTCTTGGTTGGTGGGATTTCTGGAACCAGGCGGAAGCGGACGGAACCCCGGTCTTTGCGTTCAAGCCCGCCCAGGCTGGCAGCTCGCTTAACGGCAACTACCTGATCAATACCCGATCGGGCGGCGGAGATTCGGTGACCCTCTGGCGGCTGACCAATCCCCTCGCCTCCCCTCCGACACTGACCCGGCAGGCGACCGTTCCGATCGATGCTTACACGGCCCCCACCACGGCGGCGGCTCAAGCAGGAGGCGCGGAAACGCTCGCCGTGGGCGATTGCCGGACGCAGGAGGTGCAATATCGCGGGGGCAAGCTGGTGACGGCGTTTACGGAGAAGCACAATTGGGGCAGCGCTGATGTGAGCGCGATCCGCACGCTCGTGCTCGACGCCGCTTCGAGCGCGGTGGATTTGGACATCCCCTTCGGCGCCGACAACCTGTGGTATTACTATCCGGCCATGATCCGCGATGGCAGTGGCCATCTGGCCCTCGTTTTTCATCGCAGCGGCGCCAGCGAGTTCGCTCATCCGCGTTATTCCGCGAGGCTGGTCGGCGACACCGCATGGCAATCGAGCGTGGCCCTGAAGACCGGCGAGGCCTATTATGTCAACAAGGACTCCGCCGGGCGCAATCGCTGGGGAGACTCCAGTGGGGCGGCGCTGGACCCGTCTGATACCAGCCGGGTTTGGATTTGCGGTGAGTACGCGAAGGCGAATAACCAATGGAGCACCTGGATCGGCGAAATCCCCCTGGGCAGCTCGATGCCGGCCAATGACAGCTTTGCCAGCGCCACTGTGCTCATCGGTCTCACGGGACAAGCCTCCGGCACCAATCTCTCCGCCACGAAGCAAGCGGGAGAGCCCAATCACGCGGGCAATTCCGGCGGGGCCTCGATTTGGTGGCAGTGGACCGCGCCGGCCGCCGGTCCGGTGGTGATCGATACCTTTGGCAGCGGCTTTGATACCTTGCTGGCCGTCTATACGGGCAACAGCGTTGGCGGCCTGACCGAGATTCAAAGCAATGACGACAGCTCGGGAAGCCAAAGCCAGGTGGCTTTCACGGCCACTCTCGGGGCTACTTATCGGATCGCCGTCGATGGTTATAATAGCGGGAGTGGGCCCGCCGCCGGCAGTGTCGTCCTGAACTGGAATCTGGCGGCGAGCCCGAACCAGGAGATCCGGATCGCGCCCCTCTCGCTCGACTTCGTGCAGTCCACCAATCCGCAAATCTATGTGGAGATCGATTGGATGGAGACGGCTGGACACTCGCACCGGCCCTCGCAGGCCGTCATCGATCGAATCAAGGACGCCTTCGCGCGCGAAGGCTTTGTCATCAATATCGACGTGAGCAATGCCATTCCGCATCAGGACGTCCTGGCGGTGACCAACAGTCCATGGTCGTCGGCCGCGCTTCAGTCGATTCGCAACCAGTATTTCGATCATGCCGGAGACCGGCGATATTACTACAGCATCTGGGGTCACAACTATAGCTACAACGGGCAAAACACGACCAGTTCCGGCATTGCCGATTTGCCCGGCCACCTCTGCCTGGTTTCGTTGGGTTCCTTTCCCGGACAGACCGGCACCTCCGATCATCAAGTCGGCACCTTCATCCACGAATTTGGCCATAACCTTGGTCAGAAGCACGGCGGTTCCGATCACGAGAACTACAAGCCCAATTACCTCAGCGTGATGAACTATCACTTCCAACTCGGCGGCATCGGCCCGACCCTCCTGTCGCTCGGTCTTTCGAACACCAGCGCGGGCTTTAACGACTTCGGCTATTCGCACGGGACACTTGCCGATCTAAACGAAAACAATTTGAACGAAAATGTCGGTATCGGACTGGGCCGGGCCGTGGACTGGAATGGCAATGGCACGACCACGGAAATGCACGTCGCTCACGACCTTCAAGCCGAGGATTGGACGGCGGCGAATGGCTCGCGCACGATCATCTCGGACTTCGACAACTGGAGTAATCTCGTGGGTAACATTCAATCGGGCGCTCTCGCTCCGGCGGCGCGCACGACCACGGCCTCTGAGCCATGCATTGGCTGGGAGGAATATCAGCGGCAGGTAAGGTTAATGGGCCGGATGCGTGCCGCCCTTGGGAAAGGTCCGGAGAAGGGCAAGGTGGCGCGCACCGCCGCGGCCGGGATTTCAAATGCCTTCGTCATTTATAACGACGGTGGTTCCAACCTGGCCATCGACGCGATTACGCCGGAGACCGCCGCGCCCTGGATCAGTTGGTCGCCCGCCGCGCCGTTTACGATTCCGGCCGGCGGCTCCCAGACGGTGACGGTGTCGGTGAATCACGCCCTGGCCCCAACCGGCCAGGTTTCCCGACGGCTATTGATCACTTCCAACGATGCCGACGAAAGTCCCTATCCCGGCGGGATGAATATCAATACCCTCACCACGCAGACCGGGGCGGTGGTCAGCACCAGCGTTTCCCCGGCTGGGAGCGGAACGACGACTGGCGCGGGGACCTACAGCAGTGGCGACAAAGTCACGGTCACGGCGGTAGCCAACAGCGGCTATTCTTTTGTCAACTGGGCCGTCGCTGGAGCACAGGTCAGCAACTCGTCCAAATATACCTTTACGGTCGTGACCAACCGGGACCTGGTGGCCAATTTCGTGCCCACTGGTGCGCATAGCTTTCATGGACTGATCCAGGCGCCGACCGTGACCCAGGCCACATCCGGGGCGATCAGGCTCACTCTAAGTCCGATGGGAACGATCAGCGGCCGCCTTCTCTATGGCGGCCACAGGTATTCTCTGAAGGGAGAATTTGACCCGGCGGGCACCGCGGTGGTTAGCGTCGAGCGGCGCGATCGAACTGCGCTGCGGCTGGACTTCACCCAGGAAACCGATGGAACAATCAACGGGACGCTCGCCGATGACGGTGCGACCATCGACTTCGCGCTGAATCGTGCGCCTTTTGACGCGAAAACGAACCCGGCATCCCAGCACGGCGCCTACACGGTCCTCTGCGAACCAGAAGCCGCATTCATCGGCGACGGAGCATTCCCGCAAGGCTTCGGGAGCGGAGCACTGTTAGTCAAGAAGGACGGTGCGTTGCGTTGCGTCCTGGTGCTGGGCGATGGCACCAAAGTCAGCCAGGGATCGATGGTCACCGAGGGTGGCAAGTGGCCGCTCTATATTGCAGCTTATCGAAAGCGCGGTGCGGTGATCGGAGAGATCGCCTTCGAGAGCCGCCCACAGGATTCCGACGCGAACGGAAAGATGCACTGGTTCAAGCCAAAGGCGCGCAAGGGCATGTATGCGGGCGGATTTGACATAACTTCGTCGTTTCTCTGTTCCCGTTACCAAATCGAGAAAGGCATACGCGTCCTTAAGGTCGGTGACGTGCCGAATAACGTGAGGGTGGATTTCAATTTCGGAAATCTTCCTTCGGATCCGCCGCCGATCTATTTTACCTTGGAAACCACGAACAAAGCCGGGCTTTCCGGAACCGACTTTTTGAAGGTGGCTCTGCGGTCAAAGTCCGGTGCGTTTTCCGGCAAGTTTCGCGACTCCGCCGATAATCTACACCGCTTCATCGGATTCATCTTCCAGCAGCGGCAAAAGGGCTTCGGCGTTTTCAAAGGGGACGATCAAACCGGTTCCGCGCTCCTCGAGCCCGCGCCGTAACCGCCTCTTTCCTGGTCAGGCTTCGCCGGACGAAGGTGCTGTGAGCATGAGTGAGCAGAGCGGTTTCATTTCGCCGCCGGCTCGAAATCGAGGATCTCGCGCAGCACGCGGCCTTCGGTTTGCGGAAGCTTGACGCCGAGCAATTCCGCGAGCGTTGGCGCGATGTCGAGATTGGCGACGCGCTCGAGCTTGGTTCCGGGCTTGATGCCATAGCCCCAGGCAATGAAGACGCCATCGAGCTCCGGATCGGTCGAGGGATAGCCGTGCGTGCCGAGGTAGTTCTTCGAATCGGCCACCACCTCCTCGCCGAGCACCAGGCCCTGGAAGGCGTACCCGGCTTTGGCGTAGAGGATCAGGTCGCCCATGCCTTGATTTTCCTCCGGCGTCGGCATCCCGAGCGTCGGGCCTTCGCTGCCGTCCAGCACGCGATCCACGCCTTCCTGCTTTTCAAAAAGCGCGCGCAGCCGCGGTTTGAGCGCCTCGCGTTTCGCCGGGTCAGTGACGAAGACAAAGGCGAGCCCGCCCTGCGCCATTACATAGGCGTCGCAGGTCACCGGTTGCGGCCCTTCGGCCTGGAGCAAGCCCGCCTTGCGCAGCGCGATGTTTGGCTGGATGACCTTGCTCACTTTCTTGAAGCCGTGATCGGTCGTGATGACCACCGTTGCCTTGCGCCCACCGCGTTCCAGCTCCGCGATGATGTCGCCCACGAGCCGATCGGCGTAGGCGTAAGCCGTGTAGCTCGCAAACGACCCAGGGCCATACGTGTGATTGGTGCTGTCGGTGTTGAGCGTATGGTAGAGCAGCAGGTTTGGCTTGCGGGTATCGAGGATGTGGATGGCAGCGCGCGTCCAGACCATGTCGCGCCAGGCCACGTTCTTGCCTTTGGTAAAGGTGGCGATCTCCTGCGCAGTGACCGCCCCCGCGTCCACCAGTTCGCGCTCGATCTCCCCGCCGGGCTTTGGGATTTCGAGCATCTCGGCGTCGATCGTGCCCGCGTTGAGGATCGCCACCCAATCGACCTGGGCCGTCTTCAAGCCAGCTTCGTGCGCGGCGTCGTAGAGCGTCGGCACACGGACGAGATCGGCCTTATCGCGCCACTGCTCGATCACCGGCGGCTTGTTGCTTTCCCCTCGCACGAGCAGCCCATTATAGAGCACTCCGTGCCGGCGCGGTGTGACCCCCGTGACCATCGTGGTGTGGTTGATCCAGGTGATGGAGGGGTTCGAGACGGTCATTGCTTCCGCCGCCGCACCCTCGCGCGCCAGCCGGCGCAGCGTCGGCGCCGGCAGCGTGGGATCGCGCCAGAGCCAGGCGGGAAAACCGTCGATCGAGATGAGCACGACGACGCGATCTTTCGCCGGGATGGACTGCGCCCGGGCGCGGTCGCACGCGAGAGCGAGGGTGAGGACGAGAAGGAAAAGGCGGAGCATCTTCATGGGAGGAATCGGGACCGTTGAGGTTGCGCGTAGCGAACCACCCGCGCACGGTCTTTCTTTCGATGGGCTTCAGGCGAAGGTCGGCGTGAGGCAAGGGGCCGTCCGTAGGATTGTGACCCTCCGCGGCTGTTCGGTTTCCGACCCGGTGTCAGATTTGACTGACAGCCCCCGGTCTCGGCCCCCCCGGTCAAGGTGCGAGGGTGATATAATAGGGCTGACCCCGGCTGGCGGCCGGCACGCCCGATCACGTGATCGAAAACGCCTTCGCCGCCGGCTTCCAATGTCTGAGCCGCTTTTGAAGGTGTTCAATTTTTGGCGGCGGGCAGCACGAGGATCGTTGCGGTCGAAGCTCATGGGAGAGGCGAAACCGCTGGCGTGCAGGTCAATGCAAGTGCGGCCGGGCAGGATGGATGAACGAAGGGCGGGCTCATGGAAGAGCGCGAGTCAGCGGTTGGCGGCATTCGCGCAGCGATCCATGCGTTCCGCGAAGTCGCGAAGGTAATCTTCGCGCCAGCGATTCACGCTTTTCGCGCCGGGATGCACGCCCTCGGCAGCCGCGGGATCGGGATCATCGATCCACATCTGCGGATGTGTGGCGGAAGGCTGGCCGGTGCGGCTCAAAGGTGGCGGCACGGCGGTGAATGAGCCGCGCTGGCCATTCAGCGGAGTGAAGTCGCTCTCGATGACATATGGCCACACCTTCGCATCGCGTGGCGAGAAGCGGAAACGCAGCACTCCGCCTTCGTTCGTGCCCAGGGCCGGGATGCGCTTGTCGAAGATCATCTTCGCCGTGTGCTCCTTCGTGAGACCTTGTGGCACTGGCAGCGCGAACTCCACCACGCCAAAGACCTCCGCTTCATCAGCCTCGGTGGTAAGCCGTTTGAAGATCGTTTTGCGTCCCTCCCAGATGCGCACGAACTGCCCGCCCCAGCCCGGCTGTGTGGGATCGTCCGGCGTGCCGTGCAGCAACCAGCCGACCGTGGGCGAGTCGCCCATCTTGATCGTGCCTTTGAGCTGCGTGGCGAAGTAATCGCCGAGCGCCCCATGCCCGGCGATGTGCCGGGTGACGAAGCCTTGATTGCTCCACTCGCCCGTCTGATTCCCGCCGACGAACCAGCCTCGATAGGTGGCATTCGCCTCGATCATCCACAGCGTCGGATGCTGCTGCTCGACGTAGTTGTAGGCATCCACGCACCACGTCTTGTTCGGTCCGCCGATGAAATAGACGCGCAGCTTGGGCAAAATGTCCTGCGCATCATGCAGCGCCTGCGCGAGGTCCTCGATGCCGCCCCACACGAGCACATGCAGCGGACGCGGATCATCGCGTCGGGCGCAGCGGATGATCCACTCCGAACCCTCCGTCGCCGTGCCGATACCCGCCGCGCCCGGACTTTCCAGAACGCCCTGCTTCGTGATCGCCCGCAACGCTTCCGGCGTCGGGTAGCGCGGGGAATGCGTGCGCAGTTTCGCAAAATCCCGCTCATAGCAGTCGATCACCTCCAGAATGTCCTTCTTCCGCCCCGGCCCATACGGCGACGAAACCAAGCCCTCCAGCTCCAGGCGATCCGCGTTGACCAGCAGATGCACCATGGACTGATCATCATCGGGATCGGTGCCACCGATGTCGGTGGAGACGAGCACGCGTGGAAGTGCCGGCGGAGTGTCCGCAGCGATCAAACTGCCCGCCAATGCGAACAGGGCGAGGCAGGCCGAAACATAAATGGAAGTCATCTTCATGAGCAAAGGAAGGTCATCGCTACTGCGGCCCGGCACCACGCATGACGAGCGCGGGCACATCGCGAGCCGAGTCTGCGCGATAAGGGTAAGGTGGCCGGGTGAAAGGTTCCACCGCAGGTCCTTCGGTGCCACCCAGGCCGGTTTCCTGCTTGCCCTTCGTGCCATCGTCAACGTTGTCCTTTGCCGTGATGAAAGCATGATTGCCATCGGCGAACTTGTGCGGGTCCTTCACCGACTATGTTCGATGACGCGGGCGGCGCGCCGGGCGCCAGTTTGCGGGCCGAGCGGGTGGGGCGCTTCGTTGTTTTCGCGGCCATAGGTCGCGAAACCGGTTACTTGGTGGGCTCGCTTCGCAGGACGTCGCGCACGATCGGATGCACGACCTGCCTTTGCTGACCGTCGCTTTTTTCGCCGCCTGCGCCGCCTGCGCCGCCTCCGACGGAGCCGACGGAGCCGACGGAGCCGACTGAGCCGACGGAGCCGACGGATCGGCATCGGCGTCGCGGCCGCGGACCGACCTTGGAGACACTGCATTGGCGAGCGTGGAGCTCGCAGGCACCGAAAGGGCGAGTTTCATAACGAGGGAGTTTGACCGCACCGCACCCTGCGGCCGCGAGTCGCGCAGTGGAGGGAGACAACGCCTCGTTATGGATCCGGGCCTGCCATGTCAATCCTCGCGCCGGCTTCCAGCAGCCCCGAACGCGGGCTCCCAAAGCGTGGCCGCGGCCGGTGTCGTGGAGTCGTTCTCGTGGTGTGCCGCCAGAGGATCAATGCCGGGGGAGGGATCGACGTTAGGGAGGTGGGGGTCGAGGATGGCACGGATAACGCTTTAAAACTTATGGCAATTATAGATTCCGCGAACTTCGAGTCACCCACTCATGCATTTATTCCGTCATACTTCCCTGTTCGCCACCGCGCTGCTCGCCGGTTTCCTGGCGCTTTCCGGAACCCCAGCCCGGGCGCAGCTCAACTCCCAGGAGCAGCAGATCGTCACGCTGCTGACCAACGCCGGAGGCCAGCATCGGCCCTTCGTTCAGGTCGATCCGATCCTTTCGCAGGTCGCCCGCGCGCGCGCCATGGATCTCGCGAAACGCCACTATTTCGCTCATGTCAATCCGGACGGGCACGGACCGAATTACCTGGTTCGGCAGGCGGGCTACGCGCTGCCCGAGGGCTATGACACTTCGGCGACGGGCAACAATATCGAATCCGCGGCAGCCGGCGATACCACCGCGAGCGCAACGTGGAACGGCTGGATGGGTTCTCCTCCGCATAAGAAACACCTCCTCGCGGAGGACGCTTTTTACGCTGAGCAGACCTCGATCGGCGTCGGCTACTACTTCGATCCGAATAGCGACTACCAATACTACTGGGTGGTGCTGACGGCCCCCCCCACCGGCTCCTCCTTGACCATCGACACTCCGGCGGCAAATGCGGCGCTGACCGCGGATCAAGTGACCGTGACCGGCAAATCAGGCGGGAGCCCGGTGGCAACACGCGTGGTGTACCGGCTGGAGAATACGAATGGAGTTGGCGGGTTCCGCGATGCCATCGGCACCAAGACCTGGACGGCCGCGATCACCGGACTCGCGGCCGGCCCGAACACCGTGCGGGTGCGCAGTCTCGATGCCGGTGGAGCGACGATCAAGGAAGCCACGCGGACGGTTCGCTATGTGGTCTTGAAGCCGCTGGTGGTCAGCGTGGAGGGAAGCGGCAACGTGACCGCCGGATACCTCGGCACCACCCAGCGCGAACTCGGCGGGCAACTGTCGATCACGGCCCTCCCCGCAGTTGGATTCCTGTTCGATCACTGGTCCGGGGGCGTCGATTCGCAGAGCGCCAAGCTGAGCATCCTGATGCGGGAAGGTCTCGTTCTGACCGCCCATTTCCGGGCCAATCCTTTCTTCGTCCGCAAAGGGGCTTACAACGGGCTCGTCCAGTCCGAGCCGGCCACGCATGAGGGCTCCGGCCTCCTCAAGGTGACGACCACGGTGACGGGGGCGTTTTCCGGCCAGCTCTCGCTGGGTGGAAAAAGCTATCCGCTGACGGGCAAGTTCGACGCCGCAGGTCAGGCACAGGTGACGATCCTCCGCGGATTGCTTCCTCCCCTGGTGGCGACGCTGAGCCTCGACCTCGCCGGCGGCACCGACCGCATCACGGGCAGCGTGACCGACGGAACGCTGGTGGCGGCCTTCTCCGCGAGCCAGGCGCTGCCTGCAAACGCGGCTCAATTTGCCGGCCGTTACACCGTGGTCCTGCCCGCCGACCTCTCGAACCCGGCGGATGAAATCCCGAGGGGTGACGGCTATGGCGTGCTGACCGTAAGCGCCACTGGCAGCGCCAGACTCAGTGGGACCCTTGCTGACGGGCGCGCTTTCAGCCAGAGCGCGAGCATATCGAAGGACGGCGATCTTCCGATCTACGTCTCGTTGCTCGGCGGGACCGGCTCGCTCGCGGGCCAGGCCCGGCTGAACCCGGCCGGCGGGACACTCGACGGAAGCGCACTGTGGACGAAGCCAGCCCGGACTACCGATCGCTACTACCCCGCAGCGTTTGCCACCGACCTCGACGTGACCGGCGCGCGCTACACCCCGCCCCCTCCTGGTGTTCCGGCGCTCCACGTCGCACCAACCGCTGCGAACAGCCGCTTGCAACTCGAGGCCGCCGACATCGGCGCCGCGGTGGACCAAATGACCACTCTTTTGCCGAACAATCACGTGACCATTGCCGTACCTGCGCTACCGAAACTGACGCTCACTGTCACCGCCTCGACCGGGCGTTTTACGGGCAGCTTTGTCCATCCCATCACGAATACGGCGAGCCGCATCAGCGGCGTGATCCTCCAGGATCGCAATGTCGGCCAGGGCTTTTTCCTCGGCCAGAACGAAGGCGGCGCGGCCAGCTTCGTGGCGACGCCGTAGCTCGACATTCCAATGTCGAGAAGGCGGCGGAACGTGCTTTGCATCGCGGTCGGTTTCATTGCGTTCGACTCGACATTGGAATGTCGAGCTACGTCGAGTCGCGGGGACAGGTCGGCGCGATTCGCTCTCCTCAGAGCATTTTTTCGACGAACAGACGGCTCTCGAAAAAGGTGAGATCTTCCAGCTTTTCCCCGGTGCCGATGAACCGCGTGGGAATGCCCAGTTCATTCTGGATCGCCACCACCACGCCGCCTTTTCCGCTGCCATCGAGCTTCGTCACGACCAGGCCGGTGAGACCGGTGGATTCGTGAAACTCCCTCGTCTGGCGGACCGCGTTGCTCCCCGTTGTGGCATCGACCACGAGCAGCGTTTCGTGCGGGGCGGCCGGGTCCGCTTTGGTGAGAATGCGTTTCACCTTGGCCAGCTCTCCCATCAGGTTGGTCTTCGTGTGCAGGCGGCCCGCGGTGTCGCAGATCAGAAACTCGATGTTCTCGCGGTCCGCCCGTTGATACGCATCGTAACAGACCGCGGCCGGATCGCCGTTGTAGGGCCCCTGCACAATGCCGCACCCGATGCGCTCGGCCCACACCCCGAGTTGCTCGATGGCCGCGGCGCGGAAGGTATCCGCGGCGGCGAGCAGCACGCTGTGCCCTTTTCGTTTCAGGAAGTGCGCGAGCTTCGCGGTTGAGGTGGTCTTGCCCGTGCCGTTGACGCCGACCACGAGAATTACCTTGGTCTTCGAGGCGAGCGGGCGCAGGGCGAGCGTATCGCGCGGGAGCACCTTCAGGATTTCTTCCCGCGCGACGGCGACCACGCTTTCGGCGGTCATCGGTTCCTCGCGCGCCTGCAGCGCCTTGAGGATGCGCTGCGTCATTGGCACCCCGAGATCGGCGCGGATGAGGGCTTCTTCGAGCTCCTCCCAATCCACCGGACGGCCGGTGAACTTTTGGATGATGGATTTGAAAAATCCGAAGGCCATTTTTTGGAGAAGTAATCAGTGATCCGTTCCGTGATCAAACGCAGGGGCGGAGGGAATCTGACCTCTGATTACTGATGACTGCTTGCCGGCGTGGGTGCCCCTTCGCGAGGTGGCCGGCCCAGTTCTTTTTGCACGCGATCGAGGATCCCGTTGACGAAAGCGCCCGACTTCTCCGTGCCAAACTTTTTCGCGATCTCGATTGCTTCATTGATGGCAATCACGGGCGCGATATCCGGGCAAAAGAGCATTTCGTAAATGGCCACCCGGAGAATGTTGCGATCGACCGCCGCGATGCGGTGCAATTCGTAGTTGGCGGCGAATTTCTTGATCTGCGCGTCGATCTCGACCGCGTGCGCGCTCACGCCCTCGACCAGTTGCTCGGCGAAGGCGCGGGTGTGCGGCGTGGCGGCTTTCCGATCGGGACCGGAGCGCAGCTCCCAGAACGCTTCATAGAGCGAGGAGGTCGAACCGGCATTGAGATCGATCTGATACAGGAACTGCACCGCGGCTTCCCGGCCTTCGCGTCGCTTGCCCATCTCGAATCAACGGCTGCTGCTGCGGACGTCGCTCATCACCTGCACCATTTGCGCGGCGATCCGCGCCGCCTCGGTGCCGCGGTTGAGAGCCTCCTCGAGACAGCGTTTGCGGGCCTGCTCGGCGGTTTTAACCACCAGCACTTCGTGGATCACCGGGATGACGAAAGCGAGGCCGATTTGCTGGAGCGACTGAGTGATCGCCGCTCCGATCAGCGCAGCATGCTGGGTTTCGCCTTCGATGATGACTCCGAGCGCAATGATGGCATCGAGGTCCTTGCGTTTCGCGAGTTCCTGCACCACCAGCGGGATTTCGAAAGCTCCGGGCACCCTGAATTCCTCCGTCTGGAAGTTGGGTGAAATGGTTCCGAGTTCACGCAGAGCATGCTCGACCAGCCCCTCCACAAAGGCGGCATTGTACTGGCTGGAGACAATCGCAAACGTGCGCCGTTGCGAGAGGTGGCGCGGTCTGGATGGCAGAACGTTGGACATGCGGGCGGGGAGCGTACCGCGAACCGCGGACCGCGCAACAAGTATCGAAGCCGTGCGGCCCGCTCCGGGCTTGATCCCGGGCCTGATCCAGAATCCACTTGTCGGGCCGCTGGGGAAAGACGATTGGTGCTGCCCGATGCTCCATTTGGCTTCATGGATTCGGGAATGCGACCAGGAACACTTTGCGCGCTTCTTCGCCCGGCACCCGGAGATCCGGGTGAGCAATGCGCGGATCGAGCCGGTGGACGTGGAAACCCTCCACGGCGTGCTCATCACCGGCGGGCCGGATGTGGCCGCTCCCTTCCACAACGAACCTCCCGCCGACCTCGCGCTGATCAAAGACCCGGAGCCGCTGCGCGATGCGTGGGAATTCGCGACGGTCCGCCACGCCTATTGGCGCGGGCTGCCGCTGCTCTGCATCTGCAAGGGCGTGCAGGTGCTCAACCTCGCCCTGGGCGGCAGCCTGCACCTCGATATCCGCGGACACGATCTGCCGGAAATGAAGCTCAATAACGTCCAGCCGCTGCGCTACGACGCGAGCGCGCGGCATCGTTTCGAGCGCGTCAACAGCTCGCATCACCAGGCGCTCGACCGGGTCGCGGATGCGCTCGTGGTGGAGGCCTGGCACGCGGAGGATGGCGTGATCGAGCAGGTGCGGATCCGGAATTATCCGTGGGGATTTGGCGTCCAGTATCATCCCGAGCGCGATTTGGCTTACGTGTCGCTGTTCGACGATTTTCTGACCCAGCTCAAATCATGAATAAACCTGAACCGCCGCTTGATCTCACCATCCGCGTCGGGCTCGATTTTGCTTATGACGCGTCCGCCCCCACGCCGATCGTGCTGCTGATCAAGCCGCGGCTCGACCGCTGGCAGCACATCGAGAAGGAGCAATTCAGTTTCGAGCCCCACATGCCGCTCGAGGAGCACGAAGACGAGCACGGGAACATGGTGCACCGCCTGGTCCTGCCTCCGGGACGCACGCGCGTCCGCCACGATGCCTTCGTCGCGGTGCCGTCGGTGCCGGAAAATTACGGGGCGATCGATGAGCAGGTGCCGGTCTCGGAGCTGCCCATCCAACTGCTGCGCTACATTCTCCCGAGCCGATATTGCGATTCGGACAAGTTGCGCGACTTCGCCTTCGAGCATTTCGGCAAGGTGCCCCACGGTCTCCAGCGGGTGCAGGCGATCTGCGATTGGGTCCATCAGAACATCGAGTATCGCTTCGGCTCCGGCAGTTCGCAGACCGCGGCGAGCGACATCATCGCCCAGGGCTTCGGCGTCTGCCGCGACTTCGCGCACACCGCGGTGGCGCTTTGCCGGACCTTCAACATCCCGGCGCGCTACGTCACGGGCTACGTGCCCGACGTGGCCTTCGACGATCCCGGCTCCCCGATGGATTTCCACGCTTACTTCGAGGTGTTTGTCGGCCGCCGCTGGCAGACCTTCGACGCTCGTTTCAATGTGCCGCGCATCGGCCGGATCAAGATTGCCTGCGGGCTCGACGCAGTGGATGGGGCGTTTTCGACGCTCTACGGCGCGGCCTTCCTCAGTTGGTTCCACGTCTGGGCCTACCAGGTGGATCCGGAGGAGGTGAATCTCGGCGATCCGATCGACCTTTCGAAGCGCCTCTGCGGCACCACCGAATTGCGTTTTCCCTCGCAGCGAGCGGATCAGCCGGCGCTGGGCCGGTGTCTGTAGCGCTTAAACCGTTTCGCGATCTGTCTCCTCGACCGGCTGAAGCCGGCCAATGCGGCGCACCTCCGGCCACAGCTTCGCGACCCCCAGCACCGCCAGGATGGTCCCGATGCCCCCGCCCACGACCGAGAGCACCGGACCGAAGGCCGCGGCTGTGGTGCCTGACTCGAAGGCGCCGAGCTCGTTGGAGGAGCCGATGAAGACATTGTTCACGGCGGAGACGCGGCCGCGCATGGAGTCCGGGGTGAGCAATTGCACCAGGGTATGCCGCACCACCACGCTGACATTGTCGCAGGCGCCGGTTACGGCCAAGGCCGCCATCGAAAGCCAGAAGGACCGCGAGAGGCCGAAGACAATCGTCGCGAGTCCGAAACCGGCGACGGCGCAGAGCATCATGTTGCCCGCGCGCTCCATCGGCCGGCGGTGCATCAGAGTCAGGCTCATGGCGATCGCGCCGAAGGAGGGCGCCGCGCGCAGCCAGCCGAACCCGACGGTGCCGACGTGCAGGATTTCGGCCGCAAAAATCGGCAGCAAAACCGTCGCGCCGCCGAGCAGCACCGCGAAAAGGTCGAGCGTAATCGTGGCCAGGATCACCTTGGTTTGCCAAACGAAGCGGATGCCGGAGAAAAGTTGCTGCAGGGGCATCTCATGCCTGGTCACTGGTGGCTGCACATAGTGAACCGGCCACAGGAAAGCGATGAAGACCAGGCTGCAAACTGCATCCAGTGCATAGACGAGAGGCAGCCCGAACCCGGCCATGAGCATTCCGCCGAGAGCCGGGCCGGTGACGGAACCGATCTCGAAATTGCTGCTGCTCCACATCACCGCATTGGGCAAGGCTTCGCGCGGGACGACGTTGGCCATGAACGGTGTGCGTGCGGCCCAACCGAACGCGCGCGCCGTCCCATTTAACAGCAGGAGCAGGTAGATGAGCGGAATCTCCGGTCCGAAGGCGATCTCATGGGCATTGTCACCAAATCGGACGGCGATCCAGGTGAGGACGCGATCCGCCCAAACCAGCGGATCGTAGGCGGGCACGGCCACGCCCTCCCGCGCGAGCAGCGCGAGGCACACCGAGGTGCACACGAGCAGCATTTGCGTGATCTGAATGATCCATTTCCGGTTCAGGCGGTCCGCGAGCTGACCCGCCGGGAGCGAGAGAAAGATAATCGGCAGCGCGCCCATGAGACCGGCGAGTCCCAGTGCGGTCTTCGAGTTGGTGCGGCGGTAAAGCTCGTAGATGACCGCCAGCGAGAGCATCTGGCGCCCGATGACGGAAACGAAGCCACCGATCCAGTAGTTTCGATACGCCGGCACGCGAAACGCCGCATAAGGGTCGTGGGCGACGGGGTTCGGGGAGTCGGCGGCCATTCGCTCTCAGCGTCGCCGCTCGCTCCCCCAGCGACAAGGCGGATCGCGCCGATCAAACGGTCGCGAAGACGCGACCTCCGTGGGCGGTGAATCTCAGAATCAGCCCGGGAACCTCAGGCCGTTAGTTGCCCGGTTTTTCGACCGGCTTCGCTTCTGCGGGCTTCGCTTCTGCAGGCTTCGCTTCCACCGGCGGCGCTTCTGCGGTCTTCGTTTCTGCGGGCTTCGCTTCCACCGGCGGCGCTTCTGCGGGCTTCGTTTCTGCAGGCTTCGTTTCCACCGGCGTCAGGCCAGTCGGTCCGGGCGGAATGGCGGGTCGGGGCGCTTCGGGAGCAGGCAGCGCGGTGGGAGCGTCCGACGGCGCCGGGGGAGTCGCCGGCTCGGGAATCGCTTCGAGGCCCTTTTCCGGCAGCAGCGGGGAAGTCGCGGGGAGTTCCGGAGTGGGGGTTGTGGCGGCAGGTGGCGCGGTTCCGCCGAGACGTTCCCGGAGGTTGCTGCGGCCCAGATTTTGCCGCGAGGAAAGGAAGGTCAAAAGCAGGGTAAGCGCGAAGAAAATCCCGCCCAGGTAACGAGTGATCGTCTGGAGCACATTGGTGGTCTGCGCACCGAAAAGGTTGTCCGTCATGCCCCCGCCGAAGGCCGCACCGAGGCCTTCATTCTTTGGCCGCTGCATCAGCACCAGCAGAATGATGAGCAGCGAGACCATGACATGGATCGCCAGGAGCAGGTTGATGACGATGTGGAGCATGAGGGCGCGGAATATGGAGGAAAGGTCCGGTGCTGTAAAATGGAAGTTTGCGGCGGCTCTCGAACTCGTCCGACAGCCGCGCGGCCGACGATTCCAACAGCCACCGCGTCCTTACCCAGCCGGGGGCAGCGCGATGGCCTGGAGATACCAATGCACCAGTTCCGGCCCGCAACCGAGCCAGAGCAACGCGCCGAGCGCCAGGTAGGGACCGAACGGAATTTTGGCGGAGAACTCGCGTTTTCCGAGCAGGATACTGAGCACGCCAACCACCGCTCCGATGGTGGACGCGCCCATGATCGTGAAGGCCACGGCTTTCCAGCCCAGGAAGGCGCCAATCGCGGCGATGAACTTCACATCGCCAAAACCCATCGCCTCGCGCGGCAGTGTGACCTCCCGCACCACGCCCTTGATCACGTCCACTTTGACCAGCTCCCACTTTCGGTCGCCCAGGTGCAGCCAGTCACAGGTGCAGCGCACCGAGGCATTTTCGAAACGTTCGCCGTCGATCTCGAGCCACCCGCATTCGAGCAACACCTGCTCGTTCCCGCGATAGAAGAAATCGCTCCAGAGCATCTTCTCTTCACCGACCACGAAATCCGCTTCCTCATCGCGGCGGGTCCAGATGAAGGGCGCGGGCTCTTTGAATTTGAGCCGCTTGCGCCCAAAGGCGAGTTTGCCGAGCTGGACGACGAGCCAGAGCACCCCAAACCCCGCTCCCGCGCCGATCAATGACCACAGGCCGCCGGCGAGATTCGTCGGCTGGAGCTGCAGCCGCGGGATGGCCAGGCTGAGCAAGACGCCGGCAATGGCGCCGCCGATGGTGATTTCATCCGGGATGATGAAATGCTCGAAGTCGATGAAGGTGGCGACGATGAGGAGACTGACGAGGATCCAGTAGGGCAGCGCCAGCACCCACCCCTGCCCCAGATATTCCGGACGCGGATGGACCCACACCCGCCACCACACCGCCAGAAAGAGGAGTCCGGTGAGCAATTCCACGCCAAAGTAGCGGAAGGAAATGCGCGCGCCGCAGTTTGCGCATTTTCCGCGAAGGGTGAGCCAGGAAATCAGCGGCAGATTGTGGTGCCACGGGATTTGGTATTTGCAGCTCGGGCAGAAGGAGCGCTTCGGCTCATTGACCGAGAGATCGAGCGGCATCCGATAGATGCAAACGTTCAAAAACGAGCCGATCGCCGAACCCAGGACGAAGGCGAAGGCCGCAAAAAGATAGTCGTAATGGGCCGGGAGCACCGCGGGGAGTCAATGCAACGCCTGTGCCGGGGTCAATCCCCGATGCCGGAGAGGAAGCAGCAAGTGCTCAGTGCTTAGGGCTCAGTCCTCAGTCCTCAGTGCTCAGTGCTCAGTGACGACCTGGCTGCAGGGACAGGCTCCGGGATCGCCAATCCCTTTTCCCGGAGCAGACGCGCATATCCCGCCTTGACCTTCTCGAAGACAACCCGCTCGTCGAACTGCTCGGCGGCCATCCGGCGCCCGGTTTCGCTCATTTGCCTCGCCGTGTGCGGTTCGTCCAGGATTCGCGAAATCGCCGCGGTCAGCGCCACGACGTCCCCCCAGGGCACGATCAGCCCGTTGCCTTCGTGAGTCACCGTTTCGCGATTGCCTTTGACATTGGAGACCACGCTCGGCGTGCCCATCGCCGAGGCCTCCATGACCACGCGCGGGACGCCCTCAAAAAGCGACGGCAGGACCAGCACGCTCATCGTCTTGTAAAAGAGCGGCAATTCCACCACCGGGCGCATCCCCACGAAGGTGCAGCGATCGGCGATGCGGTACTCCGCGGCGATCGACGCCTCGACCGCGTCCGGCTTGCCTGCATCCACGTCCCCGACGATGAGGAATCGCACCTCGGGCCGCTGCCGGGCGATGTCCCGCGCCGCGGCGAGGAAATCCAGAAATCCTTTGCGCCGCGCGGCCAGCCGGCCCACGAACCCGACGACGGGCGCCTCGGGCGCAATGCCAAGCTGCTGCCGGAAGAGCCCCGCCTCCGCCGCGGAAATCCGGTTCGGATCGAAGAGTGCGAGATCGATGCCATTGCCGAGAAACTGAATTTTTGATTTCGGACAAATGCCTTCGGCCAGCGCCGTCTGCACATCTTCGGCGCTCTGCGAAAGGATGAGGTCCGAACACAAGGCCGCGATCTTTTCCATCGCGATATAAAACTGCCGCGGGCCCGCGCGCATATACTCGTGAAAGTAATAGCCGTGGATGGTATTGACGACGATCGGGACCCCGGCGAGGCGCGCGGCGAGCTGGCCGAGAAGGGCGGTCTTCGGCGTGTGGGTGTGAACGATCGAAAAGCGCTCGCGTCGCATCACCGCGGCCAAACGCCCCAGCGAAACGAGATCCGTGAAGGGCGTGAAGGTGCGGCTCATCGGCACGGCGAGATGACGAAATCCGGCCGCCTCGAACACGCGGGCATCCGGCCCCGGCGCCGAAATTCCGGTGATCTCGTAGCCGGCCTCCTGCAAGCACCGAAGCTGGTTCGAGAGCTGCACCCGGAGGGAAAGATCGATCGTGGTAACGTGCGCGATCTTCACCGTGGAGCAGTCGAGTCGGGATGGTGAGTCAAGCTGCTGCGGTCTGCCGCTCGGAAGAGGAGAGCAGATCGTTCACGATACTGCGCAGTCTCACGATGACCCCTTCCGTCAAGTGGGGTGCGGTGAAACCGTGGACGATGCGATTGCGCGCTGGAAGCAACTCGGTCAGGAAGTCGTGTTCTTCGCGATCCAGGAGTCCGGCAAACGTCAATTCCTTGATCATCATGACGGGTGCCACGCTGCCAAGCGGCACGCCACGCGAGCCGGCGAGGCGCCGAAGCGCGGCTTCGAGGGCAATCCACGTGAGGATCAGCGCGGCGGGAAGCTCTTGTTGTCGAAGGAGCAGGTCTCCAGCAGCCAGTTGTTTGGCGATGACTTGAACCGACATTGTGTCACTACCTTCAGACATCAACAGCGATTCATCTTCTTCGAAGACGACCAGCTCAAAGCGCCAGTCAGGGTTTCCCGCCAGCGCATCGGCCATTCGCCGCACGGTGTCAGAATGACGGAGGGCGCTGCGGCCCTTGATCTCGACGACAATGTGGTTGCCATCCTTTGTTGCGAGCAAATCCGGCAGCAGCGCCTTGTCGAAGTTCGGAATGGAGCTCGCCGGAGGCGCAAGAACGACCTCATAGCCTTGGTCTCGGTAGTTCTCGGCGACCTCGCGGAGCTTTTCATCGTGGAATTCTTGAGAGGTCATGGCTTCAGGACTGTAGGATCGGGTGCGGGTTCGACAACAACGTAGATGAAATCGTCCGCTCCAGAGGTCAACCCGTCCAACAGAATGAGCGGCACCTGCGAAAAGTCGTACCGCGTGTCAATTCGCCTGCGCCGGCAGATGACATCGGAGACCAATGAGTCGTCTTTGTAGAGCAGCTCCTGCAACGCATCAAGGATCGGCTTCACCAAGTTGTCCGTGTCGCCGACCGGCCCGTTCGCATAGTAGTGCACGATGCTGACCTGAAGCGATTGCACCACGGGAGGTTGCCGATTCTTCCAGTATCCGGAGGCAGCGCTTCGCACGGCGGCCCTCCACACGGCCTTTCGCACTGGAGACGCTTGAAGGCCCACTGGGAGCCCGAGGACGATGAATTCGAACGGCGCCTTGAGCATTTACCACGCGGCGGCGGGAATCAGTTCGTCTTCAGCACTTCGATGAAGGCTTCCTGCGGGATATTCACGCGCCCGATGGACTTCATCCGTTTCTTTCCCTCTTTTTGCTTTTCCAGCAGCTTGCGCTTGCGGCTGATGTCGCCGCCATAGCACTTCGCGGTGACATCTTTCCGCTGCGCGCTGACGGATTCGCGGGCGATGATCTTGCCGCCGATCGCCGCCTGGATGGCGACCTGATAGAGCTGTGTGGGAATGACTTCCTTGAGCTTCGCGGCCAAGGCCCGGCCGCGGCCCTCGGCCTTGTCGCGGTGGACGATGCTGCTGAAAGCATCAACGGGTTCGCCGTTCACCAACATGTCGAGCTTGACGAGCTTGGAGGCTTTGTAGCCAGCCTGCTCGTAATCCATCGAGCCGTAGCCGCGGGTCATCGATTTTAGTTTGTCCACGAAATCGACGAGGATTTCATTCAGCGGCAGCTCGGTGGTGAGCATGACCCGCTTGGTGTCGAGCGACTCGGTATGTTTGACCTCGCCGCGCTTGTCCATGATCAGCTGCATCAGGCCGGAGATGCTTTCATTGGGGATCATGATGAAGCAGCGCACCATCGGTTCGCGGATCTCGGCGATGACGCTGGCGTCGGGCAGATGCTCGGGGTTGTCCACGTGGATCATTTCGCCGTTGGTCTTGAGGACTTCGTAGATCACCGAGGGGTAGGTCGCGATGATATCCATGCCGTATTCGCGCCGCAGCCGCTCCTGGATGATCTCCATGTGGAGCAGGCCGAGGAATCCGCACCGGAATCCGAAGCCGAGCGCCACGGAACTCTCGGGCTGATAGACGAACGCCGCGTCGTTGAGCTGAAGCTTGCCCATCGCCACCTTCAGGTGCTCGAAGTCGGCCGTGTTGATCGGATAAATGCCGCTGAAAACCATCGGCTGAATTTCCTGAAAGCCGGGGAGCGGCTCGGTCGCGGGATTGCGCGTGCTGATCAGGGTGTCGCCGACCTTGGCGTCGGAAGCCGCTTTGATATTGGCGATGACGTAGCCCACGTCGCCCGCTTCCAGCCGCTCTTGCGGGACCAGCTTCGGCTGCGAGGGGCGGAAGATGCCGACTTCCTTGACCTCGTAGGTACTGTTGGTGGCGAGCATCTTCACTGGATCGCCGGCCTTGATCTGGCCATCGACCACGCGCACGTGGACGACCACGCCGCGATAAGTGTCGAACATCGAATCGAAAACCAGCGCGCGCAGCCGGTCGGAGTTTTTCCCCTGCGGACAGGGAATCCGCGCGATGACGGCCTCGAGGATTTCCTCGATGCCGATCCCGTTTTTTGCGCTGGCGAGGACGGCTTCCTCAGACGGGATGGCGAGAATGTCTTCGATCTGCTTCTTGACCGTCGGAATGTCGGCATTGGGCAGATCGATCTTATTGATCACCGGAATGAGCGTCAGACCCTGCTTCGTCGCGAGATGAACATTGGCCACGGTCTGCGCTTCGACGCCTTGGGCCGCATCGATGATGAGCAGCGCCCCCTCGCACGCGGCGAGCGAGCGGGAGACTTCATAGGCGAAGTCCACGTGCCCCGGGGTGTCCATAAGGTTGAGCTTGTAGATATGGCCATCCTTCCCCTTGTAGCGCATCGCGATCGGATGCGACTTGATGGTGATGCCGCGCTCGCGTTCCAGGTCCATGGCATCGAGGAGCTGGTCCTGCGATTCGCGCTTCTGGATCGTCCCGGTGAATTCGAGGAGACGGTCCGAAAGCGTGGTCTTCCCGTGATCGATATGCGCGATGATGCAGAAATTGCGGGTCCGGGTGTGCGGCATGGTAAAGGGCGCGGCGTGCGCCCTCTTCGGCGCGGCCTTCGTCGCGGGCCGCGCACTATGCGGGGACCCTGCCGTCCGGTCAACCGGCTTGTCGCCGCAGGCAGGCGCTTTCGTCGACGGTCGTCGGGAGATTGGCGTTTTTGCTTCCCTTGACCGGCCAAATAAGGCACTAACGCAACCGCTGCCGCAGGACGCACCTCCACGCGGCATCAATTTCGTGCGCGCCAGCCCCCCTTTCCGCGTTCCTTCGCTCCAAAGTTCCGCCTGCGATCGTCTCTCGCGATCGGGGCTCAAGCGGGCACGCTGGATCAGCCTTGTTGTCGCGAGCCTTGCTGGGGCGGGGTGGCCGATCACCGCGGCCACCACTCCGAACCTCTCGGAGGCGAGCCTTGAAGAGTTGATGGACGTGCGAGTGACAACGGTTTCCCGCGGAGAAAGCACCGTTGGCGAGTCGCCGGCGGCCATCTTCGTCGTCACACCGGAAATGATCCGGCGCTCGGGCGCGACGAACATCCCGGAGCTATTGCGCATGGTGCCGGGTTTGGAGGTGGGGCATATCGATTCCAGCAAGTGGGGAGTCGCCTCGCGCGGATTCAATACGCGCTTTGCCAACAAGCTGCTCGTCCAGGTGGACGGCCGCACCGTCTATACCCCGGTCAATGGCGGGGTATATTGGGACACCGTCGATTATCCGTTCGAGGACATCGAGCGCATCGAAGTCGTCCGCGGCCCCGGCGCCAGCGTGTGGGGTGCCAACGCGGTCAACGGCATCATCAATATCATCACCAAGTCGGCGAAAGAGACACAAGGCGTGCTGTGGTCCGCCGGGGGCGGCAGCGAAGAGCGGGCCTTCTCGACCTTCCGCTTTGGCGGCATGGTGGGCGATAACCTGTATTACCGGGTCTATGGCAAGTGGCTGGAGCACGACCGCGGCTTCAACCTCGACGGCGATGCACGCGACGACTGGCGCGCGGGAAGGTTTGGCTTCCGGCTCGACTGGAAGCCCAACCGGAACGACACGATTACTTTCGAGGGCGATTACTATCATGGCCTGCTCGGCCGTCGCGATCTGCGCGCATCGACGGAGACTCCCCCCACCTTCATCCGCACCAATACCGAGGACGAAGAACCGCTCGGCGGTGATGTCCTGCTCCGCTGGACTCACGAGTTGGGGAAGGATTCGAATTGGGTGCTGCAAACCTACTACGATTACAGCGACCGGCGCGGAACGGCCGGAACCTTCGACT
This sequence comes from Chthoniobacter sp., assembly GCA_034667665.1. GTDB lineage: Bacteria > Verrucomicrobiota > Verrucomicrobiia > Chthoniobacterales > Chthoniobacteraceae > Chthoniobacter. Next base: position 25,405 of record JAXDQW010000111.1, on the reverse strand, counting down.
TCACGGTCAACACGATCGACGTGGACTTCCAGCATCAGTTTCCGCTCGGAGATCGGCAGAAAGTGATTTGGGGCCTCGAGTATCGGCTCACCGAGATCCTTTGGAAGGGAAGCGCCACCGGCTTCGACCAGGGACTCGCCCTCGCTCCGGATCGCGAATTCGTGCAGCGCAATCTCTTCAGCGTCTTTCTGCAGGATGAAATCAAGATCGTCGAAGACCGGCTGTTCCTGACTCTGGGCTCCAAGTTTGAGCACAACGAAATCACCGGCTTCGAATATCAACCCACCGGACGCCTGCTCTGGACGCCGACCAAGCTGCAATCGGCGTGGGCGTCGGTTTCGCGCGCCGTCCGGACGCCCACGTTTCTCGACAACGATCTTCAATTAGCCACGCTGCCGCTCGCGTCTGGAACCCCGTTCTTTGGGCAGCTTCGCAACAACCACGACCTGGATTCCGAGGCCGTGATCGCTTACGAGTTGGGCTATCGGGCGCAAGCTACGGACAAGCTTTCCTTCGATGGGGCGCTCTTCTTCAACCGCTACGACCGGCTTCTGGTCTCGCAGCCCGGACTTCCCACCGTGGATCCGGCCACGGGCGCATCCGTTCTGCCGCTCGATGCGACCAATGGCGAGGATGCGGACACTTACGGCGTCGAATTGGCGGTAACCTGGAAGCTCGCTGAGTGGTGGCGGATCTTCGGGCAATACACCTATCTAAAGATGAACCTGCACGCCGATCAGAAACTGCCTCCCGCGAGCCGGGCTGGCGCGGAGTTGGTCGAAAAGCAAAACCCGCAGAATCAGTTCTACATCCGCTCGTCATGGGATTTACCCCGTCATTTCGAATTCGACCTAGTCGGACGCTACGTTGATGAGCTGGACGGATTTACTCCGGGCATTCAGAGCTATTTCACCATGGATGCGCGCCTCGCCTGGAAACCGCGCGAGAATCTCGAACTGGCGCTGGTCGGCCAGAATCTGTTCGACAACCATCACCCTGAGCTCGGGACCAGTCTGCTGGTAAGAAGCCCGCTCGTTGAAGTCGAGCGCAGCATTTATGGCAAAGTCACCGTGCAATGGTGACGCCGCTTTCCAACCACCACGCCAGGTTCCCTCCCCATGTGCGAAGTTCTCCGTCCCGGCTCTTTCTTCGGTAGCTGCTCTCTTTCACCCTCGCGCTGGTTGCGATTGCGCTGCCGGCGTCACCCCCTCGCTGCTCTCCTGGCCCCGGGACTTGCGGCGCCAATGCTCATCTGTTCGCAGCCGGCTCAAGGCGCTGACGTGTCGCTGACGGGCATGTCCCTCGAGGAGTTGATGGACGTCCCGGTGATGAGCCAGACGGTCTCCAGCGTCAGCCGCACCGAAAGCACCGTCGGCCATTCGCCAGCGGCGGTCAGCGTGATCACCCAGGAGATGATCCATCGCTCCGGTGCGACGAGCATTCCGGAGCTTTTGCGCATGGTGCCGGGCGTCAACGTCGCCCGTCTTGGCTCGAACCAATGGGTCATCAGCATTCGCGGGTTTGACAGCACCCTCGCCAACAAGCTCCTCGTGCAAGTGGACGGACGGACGGTTTATAGCCCGGTCCAATCGGGTGTCTTTTGGAACTCCTTGGACTATCCCCTGGAGGACATCGAGCGGATCGAGGTGGTGCGCGGTCCTGGCGGGACGGATTGGGGCGCCAACGCTGTCAACGGCGTGATCAATATCATCACCAAGTCGGCGAAGGATACCCAAGGCGGCCTGACTAGCGGCGGCGGCGGGAGCGAGGAGCGCGGCTTTGCCACCTTCCGCTTCGGTGGGAAGCTCGGTGACAATCTCTACTACCGCGCCTACGGAAAATGGTTTGAGCGCGATGCCAGCTTCAATCTTGCGGATCTCGCGCACGATGATTGGCGCTCGGGACGTTCCGGCTTTCGCCTCGACTGGACCCCGACCAGCGAAGATACCGTCACTTTCCAAGGCGACTGGTTCTCGGTTGTCGCGGGAGGCTCTTCCCTCGCCGACACGGAGTCGCGCGGGGTCGATGTGCTCGGGCGTTGGACCCACCAACTGGGCAAGAATTCGAGCTGGCAACTGCAAGCCTACTACGATCGCTACCAGCAAATCGGCCGGAATGGTGGGTTCAAGTTCGCGGTGGATACGGCCGACGTCGATTTCCAGCATAACTTCCGCCTCGGAGAGGCCCAGAAGCTCGTCTATGGTTTCGCCTTCCGGTATCAGAAAATCCTCGTCCAGGGCTCCAGCACGACCACGGGCCCGATCACCTCAGTCCTGGAGCGGATTCACGACGAGCCCAGCGTGGTCAGTGCGTTCCTGCAGGACGAGATCAAGCTCGTCGATGACCGGCTCTTCCTCACCCTCGGCTCGAAGATCGAGAACAACGACTTCACCGGGTTCGAATACCAGCCCTCGGGCCGTCTGCTCTGGACACCGACACCCACGCAATCAGTCTGGCTCGCCGTTTCCCATGCGGTGCGGACTCCGGACATTCTCGAGGATGCCTTCGACTTTCGGTCGCCCGTCTCGAGCATCGTGCCCAATCACTCCTTGCGTTCGGAAGAGGTGGTCGCCTACGAGCTGGGCTACCGCGTCCAACCGACCAAGCGGTTCTCGTTCGACACCGCGCTCTTTTATAACCAATACGACCGGTTGAGCGTCATTACGGTGCTTCCCGCAACCGCGGGGAGCCTCCTCCCGCTCCAATTTGTAAATGGCATGGAAGGCGAGGTCTATGGCGTCGAGCTCGCCGCGACGTGGAACCCAACCGCCTGGTGGCAGATTTACGGCGCCTACTCCTATCTCAAGCTCAACCTGCACGCGGATCCCAACCTTCCGGCGGTGCCCATGTCGTCCAATGAATTACCCGAGAAGCAGAGCCCGCAGAACCACTTCTACATCCGCACGTCGTTCGACATTCCCGGCAATGTTCAGTTCGATCTGATCGGCCGTTACGTCGATAATCTCCCCGTTCCACCTGTCGGCGTGGACAGCTACGCGGCTCTGGATGCCCGGCTCGCCTGGAAGCCTCGCAAAAACCTCGAGCTGGCCGTTGTCGGACAGAACCTGCTCGACAGCCATCACGCCGAGTCGGTGGGCGCCCCGCCGCTTGAAATCGAGCGCAGCGTCTATGGGATCGTGACGATCGAATGGTGAGGGTGGATTGAAGCGGTGCGCGCACCCGCCGGAGTGCGCGGCCGCGCCGAACAGTGATTCGGGAAGCAGCCAGGGAAACGTTGGGGCGCGTTTTTGATTCGACGAACGCCGCCTCAAATAGATCATGCTGTCCCCGCGGTCTTCGCCGCGACCCCAATTGCCCTTCCTGATCCATGCCCAGCTCTCCATTCCACCCTGACCGCACGCCCTGCCATCGGAGGAACGAGGCCCTGCTCCTGGCGAGCCTCGCCGTGGCTCTCGCTCCGTGGAACGCCGCGGCCGCCAGCGCCCCGCCCACTCAAGCCGCAGTGGCCCCGCCCTCTGCGCACATGGCCCAGAGTTTGCAACAGCTCAGTCTCGAAGAATTGATGGACGTGAAGGTGACCACGCAATCGACCGTCTCCCGAGTGGACGAAAAGATCGATGAGGCGCCGGGAAGCGTGTATGTCTTTACGAGAGAGATCATCCAGACGCGAGGCTATCACAGTCTGGGGGAACTGCTTCAGACGGTTCCGGGTTTCACGGTCTTTCACAGGGATTTGGACTTCGTGGCCGGCGTCCGGGGATTGAATCCCAACGACAATGAAAAAATTACCCTGCTCATCAACGGCCAGAATTTGAACGGCGCGCACGAGCAGGACTTCAGTCTGAATGGCCCGATCAATCTGGATAACATCGAACGGGTCGAGGTGGTGGTCGGCCCCTCGTCCTTTTTTCAACAGGCCAATACGCTCGCGGCGACCGTCAACGTGATCACCCGGAATGTGGACGGTGTGGAAGTAATCAGTGCGGTCGGGAATGCGCTGAGATACTCCGAGACGCTGATGGCGGGGCACCACTGGGCGCCGGACAAATTCCTCAGCTTCTCTTTCACGACCGAGGCGAAGAAGGGTTTTGATGCATGGGATCGGGACTTCCAACCTGGTTTGGCCGGGAGAAACGTAACGGGAAGGCTGGACTGGCCAAGTTACTTCAGCGTTTTGAACGGCCAGTACGGTGAAGTGACCGCACAAGCCATCGCCTATCGGGCAAACTGGCCGGAACTGCACATCGAGAATGGCTCTCCACGGAATGATGGCGTGATGACCGAGAAATTCTATACGCTGTTCCTGAAAGACGAACACCCGTGGAACGCAACGCTGACGAGCATCGTCAGGCTGGATGCCACGTTAAAGGAGCAGACCCGCCTCAATGAAGGAGGCATCCCGCTCAACTCAGTCCAGCAGTCGGTCAAGCAATGGGTTTACACTGGAGAAATTGGGCTTCGTTACACCGGCCTCGCGCAGCAGGTGATTCAAGCCGGAGCGCAAGCGTCTTACGATCACAACTTCGACAACTTCTACACCTTCAATGTGAATGGTGAGACTACGCCGAAAACAATCCTCTTTGACGAGGATGTCCATGCGTTCGGTTTCTATGTCGATGATACGATCCGGCTGGCAAAATGGTTGAAGGTAATCGGGGGGGTGCGCTTGGATTACAACTCAAAGCTGGAAGGCGACAGGTGGTTTCCGGGGGCGCGTTCAGCGATCATTATCGAACCGACCGAAAACTGGATCACCAAGCTGATTTATAACCGGTCGGTGCGAATGCCGTCTGACCTGGCCGCTTTGAATCAGATTTGGGGAATCAACCACCCCGACACTGCTCCAGCTTTCGCAAATACCTCTCTCCAGGCTCAGGACCCGGAAATCCTTTCGACCTTTGAATTGCAGGAAATTTTCTACCTCGGGAAGGCGCGGATCGCGGCTACCGTCTATCACGAGGAACTTGAAGGCTTCATCAGTTTTTTCAGTCCCCATACCAACGGCGGCAATTTTCGCGGCAACGGTGTGGAATTGAGCTTCCAGGCGCCGCTCAACACTCGCTTCACGATTTGGGCCAATGGTTCGTGGAACGACACCAAACTCAACCTCTTTAATAATGCCCTGTTTGGCTCCAGCCCTCAACGCAACGAATCCGGGGTCGAGAGCTTTCACTCGTATGTCAATGAATCCGGCCGCCTCATTGGCTCTCCTGAATACACGGCGACTCTGGGCCTGGACTGGAAAATCTTCGACCACCTGACACTCGCTCCTGCGGTCCGCTACTTTAGCGAGCAGGCGGCCGTTGACTTTCAACCGAACGCCTCGGCGTTTAAGAGCATTCGTAACCGCTACTATCTCGATGCGGCGTTGACTTGGGACCATGTCTTTGGCCGGGATTGCGACGTCCGGCTGTCGGGCCGTAATCTCCTCGACAACCGGGATTCGGTGGCTTCCCAGCAACAGGGCGACACCTACCAACCCAGAGGAATTGAGGGGGTGTTGACGGTGGACCTGCGCTTCTGAGTGGCGCGGACTTCCGGCGCCGCTGAGCCATAAACGCGAGCGCGCGGCGCCGCGCAAGGTCTCCTGAGAGGTTACCGCTTGCGTGAGCGTCGCTCCCCGCGGACCCAAATCGGAAAGTCACCGCATTTTTCAATCGACGCATCCCGTGCAAATGGCTTATACGGGATACTTTCCAACGACAAATAGCTGTCCCGAATCGAATGACCTTTCCCCCCCCGAAGGTGCTCCGTTACCCCTCACCACGACTCGATGCCGTGCGCACATTGCTGGTCGGGGGCATCCCGGCCGCGTGTGCGGTCATCCTGCCACTGCATCTCCGTGCAGAAACCGGGCGTGCCGTGGCGGCGACGCCGGAAGTCGCTCCCCAGCAATTGGGACGACTCAGTATTGAGGAACTCATGCAACTCGAGGTCGCGACGGTGACGACGGCCTCGAAGAAGGAGGAGAAAGCGACGGCGTCGCCCGGGACGGTCATTGTCATTGACAATAATGACATCCGCTTGCGCGGCTATTCCAGTCTCAAGGACGTCTTGCGCGACCTGCCGGGAATGGATGTGGCGAACAATTTCTTCAGCGAAATCGGAAGCCAGGTTTCCGTGCGCGGGATTACTGGCAATAACAAGATCGTGGTGCTGGTCAATGGCATGCGGGTCAATCCGCCGGGCGGCGAATACTTTCCCTTTCGCAATGATTTCAGCGTGCGCGAAGCCGAACAGATCGAAGTGATCTACGGACCGGGTTCGACGCTTTATGGGCAGGATGCGATCAGCGCGGTCATCAATGTGAAGACGAAACAACCGCCGGCTTCCGGGAAGATGGCGGTCGAGCTCGGCGGTGACGGGGGCCTCCACAATGAGCGCGAATTGTGGGGCTCCTTCGGCAAGGTCTTCGATTCGGCGAGGAACATTTTGTTCAATGGCTACGTCCAATACCACGATTCCGACCTGATGCGCCTGGATCGCGAATATCCACAGTATTGGAATGGTTTCAAGAAAGTCGCCGAACCCAAAGGCAGCGGCACGGTGCCCGATCGGTGGGACTATGGGCTGAATGGTTTCGCCAAGCTGGAAATCGGCAGCTTCTCCATCCAATCCTGGTACCGCAATTCCGAGCGCAGCAGCGCGGAAGGCTACGGGCCAGCGGTCCTGGCCTTCGTTCCCCAGGCCCGATGGCAGGATACTTCGTGGGTGACCGAAGCACGGTATGATTGGAAGATCACGGATAAAGTGAAGTTCGACTCGTCGGTTACTTATAACTGGTATGAGGTGGATCCGGTCAGTCGCTATGTCTTCCCGCAAAGTGAGCGGGAATGGTTTTTCAACGACTACAAGTACGCCAGTGGCCACAGCCTTTCCGTCGAGGAGACGCTGCATGTCGATTTTTCCTCCTCGCTCTCGGCGCTGCTGGGCGGGACCTACACCAATTACGACATCATTCCGAAGTCCACCATTCCGGGCGGCGCGCGTCCGGGCGGTCACAACGACATCCTCAAACAAGGCGGAAGCTTCGTCTATTACACGCAACCGGGGAATCCAGCCTCGTTGCAACTGGTGCCGCGGGTCGTCGATTCGGAATTCTCGCGTTACGGCGCCTATCTCGAGTTTTCCTGGAAAATTGCGCCCAAACTCAAGGTCATCGCGGGCGGCCGGGTGGACAAGGATACGCGAATTGACGAACCTTCCTATACTCCGCGGGGTGCGATTATTTACGATGTGACCGACTCGCTCACCGCGAAATACACCTATTCGTGGGCGTATATTTCCCCCGCTCCCTACTTCGACGCCACTTATGACCGGGGCGATGTCCTGGCCACCTCAAACCCCGGACTGCAACCCGAGACTTCGAAGACCCATGAAGTCAGCCTGACCTACAACAAGGAAGCGTTCAATCTTGGGCTCAGTCTCTATTATGGCGATCAGAGCAACCTGATTTTGGTCTCCGACGGAGCTTTTCCAGCGAACATCCTGCTGGATCCCGTATTTGTTGATCTCGCGGGGACCAGTCCGCGAAAGTTGGTGAATTCAGTGAACAGCGGCATGAGTCGGAATGCCGGCCTCGATTTCTATGGAAAGGCGAAACTCACGCGGAATCTCAGCACCTGGTTTTCGTATTCCTATACGACCTACGAAGAAACGACCGGCGGGCTGGTTTCAGGGTTGAAAGGGTTGTCGCAGCATAACTTCCGGCTCGGCGCCACCTGGGCAATTACGCCGCAACTCTTCTTCACCCCGAGCCTGGTGGCCCGCTCAACTCCGCGGAATGTCGATCCCGGCACGCTCGGAGATGAGCTGCGCAATCCCTGGGAGGCAAATCTGCACCTCCTTTACACACCGACGAATTATCTGGAGATCTACGCCGATCTCCGAAACTTCACGAACAACCATTACGCGCTGACGCAATTCACCCCGACGGCCTCCCCGCAGGAGACCATCAGTGGCGTGATTGGAGCACGCCTGTCCTTCTGAACTGCAAAATGTTCCGCAACCAACAAAAGACTGGATGCACCGCTTTCTTCCTGCAACGCTCCGGATCGTGTCCGCTTTGCGGAAACTTATGAATTCCCCAACTTGCTGCGGGTGGAAAGGCTTTCTGCGGAAGACTATTGCCCGCTCGCTTTTGCTCTGCCTGTTTTGGAGCCTCGCCGTCTGCGGAAATGAGCTTCAGGCGCAAACGGCCGTGCCCGAGAACGTCGCGAAAGCCGCGATTCTGGCTAAATTCCCAGATTTTGTCAAATGGCCAGCCGCGTCTGGTTCGTCGATTACGTTCGGCATTCTCGGAGACGATCCATTTAGCGGGGCGCTGGACAGCATGGTCAAGGTCAAGCGATCGCGGCGGGTCGAAGATTTGAAAGGGTGCCAGATCGTCTTTATTCCCAAGTCGGGCAATGTCGGCGGGGCATTGTCCAGCCTGGCTGGGATGAACGTCCTCACCGTGGGTGAATCCGACGGTTTCGCGAAGCAGGGCGGGATCATTGGCTTTGTGATTGAGGGGGACAAGGTGCGCTTCGAGATCAACACGGGTGCGGCCACGCGCGCGGGCATCAATATCAATTCGCGGCTCTTGAAACTCGCGATTCGGACCTTCAGTTCGTAAAGCGGACCACTCGAATTCTTCGCCGAATCTCCGGCCCATCCACGTCAATGACCATCCTTGGGCGGCTCGCGCGGTGCCAGCAGCGATGTTTGCCCGACCGACGCGGCGCACCCGAGTTACGGACGGGAGATCGCATTTTTCAACTCGACGCTTCCAGCGCGGATGGCCTATAGCGGACGCTGCGTTCCCACTCATCCTCCCTCCCCTCATGCCCGTATTCTGCTCGAAAGTGCCAGGTCCGCGACCGGCCCCTGCGCTCTGCGGCGCGTTGCAGGGATCTACCGGCCGCTGCGCTGCCCCGCAGGCGGTTCTGAGCGGCCCCGAGGAACAGGGGCCCGGCGAGCTCGCATGAACTCCCCAACTTGCCGCGGGCGAGGCTTTCGGTTGCGGATAGTCGCCAGGTCGCTTCTGTTGGCGGTTCTTGAAACTCGCGGTGCGCCGCGGCAACTTCCAAACGAAAACCACTGTGCCTTTCTTTCGTGACTTACCCATCAAGCGGAAGCTGACCGTAGCGGTCCTGGGCACGACGACCATCGCGCTGCTGGTCGCCTGTGCGGCCTTTGTGGCCTACGAGCGGGTGACCTTCCGCCGGGCCATGGAGCGGAATCTCACCGTGCTCGCGGATGCGCTGGCCCTCAACAGCACGGTCGCGCTTTCCTTTGCGAAAGACCAGGATACCACGGGCGACGCCGAGGAGACCTTGAAGGCCCTGGGCGCCGAGCCGGCAGTGGTGGCGGCGTGTCTCTACAATGATGAGGGCGCCGTGCATGCCACCTACGCGCGGGCCGGCGGCGGCAAAGCAGAGTTCCCCACCAAGGCAGAGAAGGAAGGGACGTGGATCGAAGGAGATTTTATGGTCGTGGTGCGGCCAGTGGTTCTCGAGGGCAAGCGGCTCGGCACGATCTATCTGCGGGCCGACCTTTCGGGGCTGAGCGCCCAGCTTCGTTTGTACGCGGGGATTTCAGCGCTGGTCCTCCTCGGCTCTTTTCTGCTCGCGCTGGCGCTCTCGACGGCGCTGCAGGGGCTGATCCTGCAGCCGATCCTTTCCCTCACGGACACGGCCAAGCATGTCTCGCAGACCCGAGACTATTCGGCGCGCGCGGAAAGACAGGGTGGCGGCGAGCTCGGTCTGCTGACGGATGCATTCAACCAAATGCTCGGCGACATCGAAGGACGAGCCAGCGCGCTGCAACATGCCAATGAATCCTTGCGCGAGCAGAACACCGAGATGGTGGAGGCGGCCGCCGTCCTGGCCTCTTCGGCCGATCAGATCGCGGCCGCCACCCGGGAACTCTCGGGGAGCGCCTCCGCCGCCGCCTCGGCGGTGAGCGAAACCACCGCGACGGTCGAGGAGGTCCGGCAGACTTCGCAGCTTTCCAGCGAACGGGCGAAATCCGTGTCGGATCAGTCGCAGGCCGCCGCGGAGATTGCCAAGGGCGGAAAGCGCTCGGTAAATCAGACCATCGAGGGGATGAACGGGATTCGAACCCAGATGACCTCGATCGCCGAGTGCATCCTCGGTCTCAGCGCCCAGAGCGAGGCGATCGGCGAAATCATTGCCAGCGTCGATGATATCGCCGCGCAATCGCACCTGCTGGCGGTGAACGCGGCCATTGAGGCCGCTAAAGCCGGCGAGGAGGGAAAGGGCTTCTCGGTCGTCGCGGAGGAGGTCAAGTCGCTCGCCCAGCAGTCGAAGCAGGCGACCACGCAGGTCCGCGTGATCTTGAGCGATATTCAGAAAGCGACGAGCCGCGCGGTCCTGGCCACCGAGCAGGGCAGCAAGGCGGTCGAGACCGGCGTCCAGCAATCGTCGGCGGCCGGCGAGTCGATTGCGGCCCTCGCCGACAGCATCGCGGGAGCCGCGCAGGCCGCGACGCAAATCGCGGCAGCGAGTCACCAGCAGTTTGCCGGGATGGAGCAGGTCGCCATCGCCATGGAGAGCATCAAGACGGCGAGCTCCCGCACGCTAACCAGCACCCGGCAGGTGGAAGACACCTCGCGTCAGCTCGGCGAACTCGGACAGAAGCTCCAGCAGATCGTCCAGAGGTTGAAGGTCTAGAGCGCGCCGGGTTTCTGAGTGCAGCAACGGCGAGCTTCACCACTCGGGCGGCGGAGCCTCGGGTGAAAAACGCATTGCGACCTTCCTGACATCTGGCTTGGTGAAAAAATGAACGTGGTCGCCTGGACACTTCTCGGATTTGTTTTCTTCAACTGCCGGGAAGTTTCACTGCCCGCCGATGGTGCCGGTGAGGCGGAGAAAATTGCGGAACGATTGCTTGGGGAAGCCCAGGATGCGGCGGAAGAAGTGGAGGAGCGTTACAATCTGGCGACCGATAAAGCGCTCGCCCTGGTCACAGTCGCTTTCGGATGGAGGGATGCAGGGATGGAGGCGCGCGCCGATGCGGCGTTCGCACGCGTCGCAGAGATCGCCGCCAGGAATGCGGTCGGATATTCTCCGCACACCGTTTGGAAGCGCCTGGCGGTGGAGCATGCCAGGCGCGGCGACGTGGACGCGGCGTTAAAGGTGCACCAGCAAATTGCCGATCCCGAAAACCGATCAAGGTCGCTCGAAGAGTTGATCCGAACTTTCCTCGCCTACCGAAACTCCGCGGCGGCCGTCACGACCGCACTGGAGTTGCCGACCAGCGCGCTGGGTGGCGGCAATCCCCGCGAGTCGGCGCTACAATCGATCGTCAAATGGCAGGCCGAGAACGGCGAAGTTGCCGGAGCGCCAGGCACGATGAAACTCATCGAATCGGATTGGCTTCGTGCCCCCGCGCTCACCGCGATTGCGGTTGCGCAAGCACGTCAGGGTAAATCGGCCAGCGGCGCACAGACGCTCGGGGAGATCCATGCCGGCTACCGGGTGCCAGCGCTGGTCGCGTTCGGGGAGGCTTCCGCGGGTGCCGGCGATCGGGCGGCGGCCCGCTCCGCATTCGAGCAAGCCACGGTGCTGGCGCAGACTCTCCGCGACTTCAACGGCGCCCGCGGTTCTCCGGTGCTGCAAGCGTTGGCCACGATTGCCCGTGCGCAGTGGGCCGCCGGGGAAACGGAGGCCGCTCGGGAGACTGTTGAACTCGCACGCACCATCTCTGGCGACGCCGGAGGCGATCGCGCAATCAACCAGAGCGTTCTCGCCAGGGCGGAAGCCGGCGTGGGCGATTTCGATCAGGCGATGGCTCGTGTGGACGCTTTTCGAGGCACCGAGCAGCGATGGTGGAGAGCCGCTGTCTGCACCAGCATCGCCGCCGCCGCCGCGGCCAGCGGCCAGCAGGAGCGGGCCGAAAGCGCGTTCGCCCGCGCGGCGGCCGAAACCGCCGCGCTCAAGCCGGCTTCCAGCAGAAGGCGAGCTCTCCAAACGCTCAGCAGGGCGCTGCTCCAGACCGGACGCATCGACGCTGCAACGAAGACTGCCAGCAAGCTTCCATCTTCCGATCGAGACGATCTCTTCCGCGAAATCATCGCGGTCCACTCCCGGCAAGGGAACGTGCCGGAGGCGCTGTCGCTGACCAAATCCATCTCGGGAGCCTGGACGCTGCGGCTGGCGCGCGAGTTGATCGCAATCGCCCAATTTCGTGGCGGCGACCTCGCGGCGGCCCTCGAGATGGCACCCGATGACACCGCGAAGCCCGGCTCCGCGCTCCGCGAAATCCTGGAGGCGCAGATGGTGGCGCACAATGCGGATGGCGCTCTGCAAACGTTTCGGCGCATTCAGTTAAGTATCGGCAGCGAGCCGGAGCTGATTGCGGACGTCGCGGCGATCCAAGTGAGGGGCGGGGATTGGAAGGCTGCCTACGCCTGGGCGACCGGGCAAACGAGCCCCGACCGCAAGGCTCACGCCCTGGTCGGGGTCGCGCGAGGGCTCCTGAGAAAATAAAGCTAAATCCGGGCATGGAGGATAAATCGTGCAAGCTCGATCATTCCCCTTGGGCAATCAGCCCGCGGCAGCCGGCCTCAATGAGGCCCCGCTACAGGCCGCCCGGAATATCGGCGCGCTCCGCGGTGGCGATTTAGGGCTGATTGATGACGATGCCGGCGCCGTCGTTGGCGACGGCGTTGCCGCCGCCCGCGGCCACGATCGAGTTCGTGCCGGTGGTCATGACCTTCGGACCCTGGACGGCGGCCAGGCCGACCTTGGCGTCTTTGATGTTGCCCCCTCCGCCCGCGACGATGTTTCCGCCGCCCCCAGCCACGATGTTGCCGCCGCCCGCGGCAACGATGGCACCCTTGTTGAGGTTGAACAACGCTTCGGCCTTCACGATGTCCGCCGCGCCTTTTCCGGCGAGGGCGCCACCCCGGGCGATGACGCCCGGAATCTTCGCGGTGATCTGGTCGAGATTGGTGCCGGTCAGATTGCTGATCAGGAAGCTGAGGCCCGCGGCATCCTGTCCGACCAGGTTGCCACCGCCGCCGGCCACGATGTTGCCGCCACCGGCCGCAACGATGTTGCTTTGGTTGACAATGGCTCTGGCAAACGTGGCGACATTGTCCGCGTTGAGGGCTCCCACCCCGACCACGGAAATGAGGTTGCCGCCCCCGCCGGCCACGATATTCCCGCCGCCGCCGGCGACGATATTGCCCCCGCCCCCGGCCACGATGTTGCCGCCGCCGGCGGCGACGATGTTGCCCCCGCCGAGCGGAATCACCAGGGCCCCGTTCTTGGTGTGGATAAAGTCGGCTCCGGCCACGCTGAAGCCCGCGCCCGCCGCAAGGCCGGCGGCGTCCTGGCCGACGAGGGCGGCGTCATTGAGGAAGCCGATATTCTGGATGGTCTTGGAGGGCGTGCGGCCCACGGCGTCTTCCGCGGTGGCCCCGCCGTTTTCGTTGATGATCTGCCAGCGGACCGATTGCTCGCTGGTGCCTGGCGGAACGATGATGGTGGTGTAAGGCGGCCCATAACGCTTTTCCGCGGGCGAACCGGCGATGCTCACCTGCTCGGGAGTAATCCGCTGAAGAGTGGGATCGTTGTTGACCTGGACCCGGATGACGGCGCTGTGGGAGCTGTGCGTGCCGTTGAACGTCTGGTTGTCGTTGAAGATAAAGACGGACCCAGCGGGCGCGTCGGTGAAGGTGCCCGGAGGATTGAAGGAAGTAACCCATCCGCTTGGAGCAGTGGTGGAGACGAAGGAAGTCCCCACCGGCAGGTAAAAGTTCACGTTGACCGTGTCCGTGCCGTTAGGCGTCGAGCCGCTGCAATTGCCCCACGTTAGCACGTAATCAATGAAGTCCCCGGGATGCGCAATCTGGGGCGCGAGCAACGCGACATAGAGTTTTGCGGGAGTCGCAATAAATTCCGCTGAACCCCTGAGACTGAAAGTGATTTCGGAACCTATCCCTTGGGCGAGGTTGCGTCCCGCGGTGTGAGACAAGGAACTGGACGAGGCGAGCGAGACCTTCACTCCGCTGACCAGCTTCGAAGCGTCCTCACCCGTGGTCGGCGCGCCGGCCACTTCGGTCAGATCGATCCGGACGGCGCCGGTGCTTCCTGCTTCGACCGTGCCGAGGTGAAACTTCACGGTGCCGGTGGTGGCGTTGACAGCGGGCGCATCCGGCGGAGCGAGTGGCGGTTCGACGGGCTTGAGCTTCTTGTCGAGGAACTGCGCCTTCCGGAATTTCGCGCCCGCGGGAAGGGAGAATTCCAGCAGCGCATCCGTACTCGTGACGCCTCCCTCGTTTTTGAAAAAGATCAACTGCGAGTAGTTCGGCTTCCGATCAGGAGCCAGACGGGTCTTGCTGCCGAAGACCGAGTAAGTCACGCCCTCGCGCACCTGTGCGGGGAGCACGGCCGGCGCGCCGTAGGTCACCTTGCGCAAGGTCTCGCTCGTCAGTTCCCCACCGAGCCCCACGATGAACTGATCCGCCGGGAGACCGGGATTGAGTTGCACTTCGAAGGCGAGGAGTGCGGCGGCGCCCTTGGCCTTGAGGATCTTGAGCAGATCCTTGTCGGGCTTGCCGGTATCGACCTTGCCCGCCTCGAGAAAATCCAGCGGAACGTCGAGGTAAGTGAACCCGCCGCTCGTGCTGGTCGTGAAGTTCTCCACCCCCTTGCCGTTGATCGTCACGGTCTTCTTGCCGCGGTCCACCAGGTGGGTGTTCTGCGGGATGAGCACGTGCAGGTTCAGGTACTCAGCCAGTGCGCCGCCGACGTTGTAATACAGGTATTCGAAGCGCAGCACGTCGGTGCCTTCGCTCTCGGCGGTGGGATAGGCGACGGTCGCGACCGTCTGGCCCGAAATCGCCTCCTGATAGGTCCCCGCTCCGGTGATCGCGGCGGCCAGCCCCAGGTCCGGCTTGGGAGCCCCGGCGGCTGCCTTCTGCAGCATGACCGTGACCGGCGTGCCGCCAGAAGATTGCGCCACCGCGCTGCCGGCAAAGATGCCGGACGCCGTGAACATCTGATTCGTCATTGGCTGCGTCGTATCCGCGTCGTAGAGGACGAGGATGCCGAACTTGACGGACCGCTCGGCTCCGCCCTCGAGGTCGCCACAAAACCAGGTCACCTTTTTGCGGTCCGCAGAAATCAGCGGGTTCGGCTTGATGACTTTGCCGGTCGCCGGGTCTTTCACCTTTGGCGCTTTCCCCGGGTCGCCGTCGGGGTCAAGAAAGTAGGGCTGGCCCGCGCCGTTGCGGAGGAAGAAGCCCCCGACAGGCAGCGGATTTTCGATGACGACATCGCGCGCGGTGCTGAGGGCGCGGTTCTTGACCTTCAGCGTGAAGGTCACGACGCCTCCCTGCACGATGTTCGTCACGTCGCGGGTACAGGTGATTTCCAGCGGGGACTGGACGGTGAGGAAGAGGTCATCCGCCTCGACGGTGCTCACACTCATGGCCCTCACGTTGACGTCGGTGTTGGCGATGATGGTGCCGAGGGGGGTATTCGGGTCCACAGTTCGGCCGAAGGAGCGCTCGAGATCGGACTCCGGCCCGATCGTCGTGACAGCATTCCACACGAGGCTGTCCGTCGCCATGTCGTAATCCGCACTGCCATCGTCGCTGCCGTCCGCAGGCCGCGTGGTATTGTTGATCGGACCATTGCGCATCACCACGTTGGCGGCGGTCACCCCGCCGTCATTGGCGAGGTGCAGCGTGTAGCTGATATGGTCACCGCGGAAGGTGGCATTGACGTTCGCCGTGACCGAAAGCCGCAAGACCGGCGCCGCGACGCCCACATTGAAGGGCCCTCGCACCTCGCTGATCTTGTCCGTCGAGCCGGAGTTGGCGATGACGCGGAAGTGCAGGTTGCTGCCCGCCGGCACGTTCGTGGTGGTGACCACCCAGGTCTGGGCGGTGCCACCGCCGTTGTCCATATTGCCGCCCGGAATGTCCGTCCAGCTCGGCTCGTTATCGGGGTCGGTGGACGCCTGCACCCGCACGGTCGTGTCATCGGGTAGCGGCTGGACGAGGCGCGCTTTGAACGTCCACTTCTTGCCATTTTGCAGCGGCATCGTCGTCGCGATATCCGAATCCAGGTTGAAGCTGGGCGTGTTCAGCGGGACGGGGATCTTCTGCTGCGCGAAGGCTGGGTGGAAGCCGCCGCCTTCTGCCGTGGTCGTGAGCGGCGAGCGCACGTTGGTGGTGCCATTCTCGGGCTCGCTGCTGAGGATCGTGAAAACATTGGATGCCTGGCTCTGAGCGTTTGGATTCGCCTGAAACGCGATGAGTGCCCCGTCGGTGCTCCAACTCGGCTGATCGATCACGAAGGAACCATCCACGAGCTGGGTGTAGGGCACGCGCAGATTGCCCGCCGTCTCCGGCGTGAGCGTTCCACCCCCATCGCGAATGGTCAGCACCGAAAGCCTGGACTTCGGGTTTTGGAACTGGGAGTCGACCTGCACGTCCTTGAACACGATCTTGCGGCCGTCAGGATTGAAAGAAACCCATGTCGATTGCGGCAGCGTGGGCGCAACCTGATCGGTCCGCGTCAGCGCGACGGCCTGATTGGACGAGCTTTCCGGGGTGGGTGTGCCGTCCGCAGCGAAGGCGGTGAGCGAATAAATGGTGCTGCCGCGCCGGGTGAACGCAAGCTGTCGGCCCGTTGGGCTGACCGCCGGGGTCTCCTCGGAGGCGAACTGGTCGGCTGGGTCGTTCGTGAGCTGCGTCGCCGGGTTTCCCGCACCCACCGGCGTGATCGTCCGCTGAGCATTCACCACCTTCGCGACGAAGACGTGAGGGAAGTTGTTCGCATCATTGTTCAAGTAAACGAGCTGCCGGCCATTGGTATGCCACGCGAGGCGCGAGACCGGATTCTGGGAAACGACCAGCACCGGCGGCTCCGAGGAACCCACTTTCATCACGAAAATCCCGCTTTCCGTGCCGTGCGCGCCGTTGAAGGCGACGAACGTGCGCGCCGCGTTCAACACCGGCTGAACGGCAAAGTAATCCGACGCGATCACCACTTTGCCGGAGCCGTCGGAATTCATCAGCGCGAGGTTGCCGCTGGTGTCCCTGTAAGCGAGGAAATCGCCCGTCGGCGCGGTCGCATAGACATCGATCTCACGAATCACCTGCCCACCCGTCTGGTTGGTCGCCGCCGAGTAGGTGAAGCGCAGGGCCGTCACCCCGGTTAGCGGCGTGGCGCTGCCGTCCAGCAGCACCACTTTGCTGGAATTGGGCTGATCGGGCTGACTGTCGTCGGCCGTCGTGAAGGGTTCGTAGTCCACAGACGCGACGTCGGTAAAGTTCGGGTTGTTGATCGTCTTCACGGCGACCGTGTACTTCTGATTCGAGAAGGTCGGATTAGACTGCCAGCCGTGGATGGTCACGATGCGGCGGATGGTGTAACCCGAGGGGCTGTGGTTGAGATCGAGGTCGAACGTAATGCTCGGGTTGCTCGTGAGATCCATGTTGCTGAAGAACGTGTCGTGCAGCAGTCCGTCGCCCGATCCTCCGGTGGAGGTGTCTCCAGAAGCCAGACCATCATTGGCATGGTCGGGTGTTCCTCCGCCCGTGGTCGTGCCGGTCGAACTCAGGCTCAAGAAACTCGGACTCCCCGCGTTGATCAGATCGTTCGCCGCGATGTCGCCATCGAAAGTGTTCTGCGCATCAGGAAATCCCGTTTGCGATGGGACATGGCGGCTGAAGTGCAGCTCGATAAAGGCCGCTCGCGTCAGCGGCGCTGAGGCCAGGAGAACGGCGGCGAGCGCGACCGTCAACCGGACGAGGATCTCCGGCGCGCCGTGCGAAATGCCTTGGCCAGGCACGCGGTCCCGGCGGGATGTGACTGGTTGGAGAAAGGTGGGGTCCTTGGAGCGACACCGCATGGTGGTGGGTGCGCGAAGGGTGAAAGGGCGCCCGAGGATCGAAAAAATGTTCATGGGCAGGAGTGCGAATTCTGAGATGGAGCGAAAGAACCGAAGCCGCGGCAGCCACTCGTACAGGCAGGCGGGCGGCTCCGGCGGATTGTGCGGCAAGAAAATGCTATTATTCGCGACTGGCAAGAACAGAAATTTCTCCAAGCAATCACAACTGCTGTGATTTCCGAATGATCGGAAAGTGTAATCACCTCGGTCCGCAGCGCCGGAGCTTTCGGACCTCCCGCGGGCGGCGCTGGTCATGGCCCGCAATGCCGTTCGGAAATTCAGACTGAAACCCAAGGGAATTCCGACTTGAAGCCCAAAGGGTGCAAGGAACGAGTTACCCTGGGAAGCATCGGCAAAGAAGCTTCCGCAACCCTCGTTTCCACCCGTCCAGGAGACGATTCTTCTCGCGAAGCGGCCCCCCATCGAGGCAGACAAAGCGGATGCCAAAATCCCCCCGGCGGCTTTTCTGCGGAGCCAGCGGCTTCAGGCTCCAGGGCGTGCTGGGCGCGCTGACTTTGGGAATCAGCTTGCTGCCAACCGGGGTCGTTCAGGCGCAGCCAGTCGTGACGCTGAAGCAGCAGGAGGCCGGCGTCTCGGCCGTGGTGGCAGAGAATCCGAGTGCGTGGCCGGAGCTCATCACGGTCCGTGCACGCTTCCAGAATATGCAGCCGTCGCGAGCGGTGCCTTTTACCGTGGAGCTGCCGCCGGGCGCGACGACGATACTCTGCACCTTCGCGCCGGTGGAGAGGAAGCTGCCGAGCCGGACGACTTACGGCTGGTCGAGTCAGATCGGGTCGCTGCAGGTGGTGCCCGACGACTCGGCGGTTTACACCCTTCCCTATCCCGAAGGAGTCACCCACGAGGTGACCCAGGGGCACTGCGGAGCGGTCAGCCACACGGGAAGACTGCGCTACGCGGTGGACTGGTCGATGCCGGAAGGTTCGCCGGTGTGCGCGGCGCGCGGTGGCCGGGTGGTGCGGGCAGTGGCGGGCTTCGATCGCGGCGGGCGCGCGCCCGAGATGCAGGAGTTTTCCAACCTGCTGATGATTCAGCACGCAGACGGCACCTTGGGCGAATACTGGCATCTGCAGAAGAACGGCGTCCTGGTGAAGGTGGGCGACGAGGTCAAGGCGGGCGATCTCGTGGCGCGCTCGGGAAATACGGGTTGCTCCACGGGGCCACACCTGCACTTCCACGTGCGCCAGCCGCTGGATGGCTCCACGTGGCGCAGCGTGCCGGTGCGCTTCTGGACGACCGAGGCGGCGGAGGGGAATCGAGGAGGTCGGCGGACGGGCGAGCCCGAGGAGGCGGTGGGGAATCGGGGCGGAAGGAAGGTGAGCGAGCCGCTCAAGACAGAGGTGCTGACGAAAGGCGTGAGCTACACGGCCACCCGCGGCGCTGAATCGATGCGACAGGCCGAGGAAAGCCGCCCGCCCAAGGGCTCACCAGTTCCGCCGGAGCGGTCCTGAACGGCCACGCCGCCACAGTCCCCGTGCGTATCGCCGCGAAAGACGACAGCCAGCACCTCACCGGTGTCTTGGAACTCGACCGCACCGCCTACGGCAGCACCTACGGCTCCGACAAACTCTTCCGCTTCCTCGGCCCACACCTCGTCCACGACAACTTTCATCTACATGTCAAAATTCACGCGGAGCGGCACAATTGACACTGAGATCGAGAATCCTACTCCGCCTCTCCGCGAAACTGTAGCCACAGCCTTTAGTTTAATGCTACCTCGCTAGCATACCGTCCACCTGCTTTAACACACGTCGTGACCCCACAAAACCTAGAAATAGCCATTCGAGAAGCACACGAACGCGGTGCCAACCAACTAGATTTGTCACGGCAGCGAATCTCCTCTCTGCCCGGAAGTATTGGTTCTCTTGCCGAGTTGCAGCAACTCCTCCTTAACGGCAACCGACTTACCCTAATTCCAGATAGCATCGGGCGGCTCAATGGGTTAACCGAGCTGTTCTTGCACGACAATGAACTTGTAGAACTGCCAACTAGCCTGTTGCATTTGGCCAAACGGGGCATGCTACGAGTGCTGTTCCTACATGGCAACGATGCCCTCGGAATTCCTCCCGAGATTCTCGGTCCCGCATGGACTGAGTGCATAGCATACCACCCTAGAGGTTTGAAGGAACCTGCTCGGCCCGTAGAAATCCTAGAGTACTACTTTCGCACCCGTGGCGATACGGCAAAACCGTTGAATGAAGCGAAGCTTATCCTGATCGGGCGTGGAGAGGCAGGAAAGACCTGCGTGGCTAATCGTCTGGTCCACAATATTTTCAAGGATACGAGTAAAACCGACGGCATTCAGATTACTCAATGGCCATTGAAATTAGGCCGAGACGGGGTGCGATTGCATGTTTGGGACTTCGGAGGGCAAGAGATAATGCACGCGACACACCAATTTTTCCTTACGCAACGAAGTCTGTATCTACTTGTCTTAGCGGGCCGTGCAGGTGGTGAAGACACAGAGGCGGAGTATTGGCTGCAACTCGTGGAGAGCTTTGCCGGTGAATCTCCCGTGATTGTCGTTCTGAATAAAATCTCTGAGCACCCCTTTGACCTGAATCGGCGGGCGCTTCGGCAAAAGTATCCTTCAATCCGCGAATTCGTTCGGATCGACTGCAAGGATGGTCAAGGGCTCGATGAGCTTCATGCCGCTATTCGGCGCGAGGTGGACCGACTCGACGGCTTGCGGACAAAGTTCCCAGGACCATGGTTCAAAATCAAAGACTATCTTGCGAGCATGGCAGAGCGAGGAGAGAACTTTCTAAGCTACGAGGACTACGCGCAGCTCTGCGCGAAGCATGGTGAGACTGATGCCGCAGCGCAGAGCCAACTTGCGGGATACCTACATTCGCTTGGTATTGCGCTTAACTTCAAAGACGATCCCCGGTTGCAGGATACGCATGTCCTCAGCCCGCATTGGGTGACAAACGGCATCTACAAGATTCTTAACTGGCCGGAGTTGGAAGCGCGCAAAGGGATTATGAAACGCGCCGATCTAATGGGATTGTTGGACAATAAAGCGTATCCCCGTGACAAACATGGATTTCTATTAGATTTGATGAAGAAGTTCGACACCTGTTTTGAATTTCCCGATGACCGAGAGTGTCGGTTTTTCGTACCGGAGTTACTGGACAAGCAAGAGCCGGTGCAGACTGGACAGTTCGATTGCGCCGACACCTTAGAATTCGAGTATCACTATAATTACATCCCGGAGGGCCTACTTCCGCGATTTATTGTACGCACCCACGCACTTAGCGAAGGTAGACCGCGGTGGCGAACAGGCGTAATTCTTAAGTTTGAGGAGAACGAGGCGATGGTGAAAGCCGACACGCAAGCGCGTAAGGTGCACATTTCAGTAGCGGGCAAACACGAGGGTCGCCGTCGGCTTCTCGCGGTGATTCGCTCGGACTTTGAGCGCATCCATAACGACATTAAGAAGCTTGAAGTTACTGAGATGGTGCCGGTACCGGGTCGATCGGATGAATGTGTCTCCTACGTTGAGTTGTGCGTTTTCGAGCAGAAAAATGTACGCAAGATGCCACGAGTCATCGGAACGGAGATCGTGAAACTCGACGTCAAGGCGTTGCTCAACGGCGTTGATATCGAAGGTAGTCGACGGAGACCGGCACTACAGACGGCGGAATCGCCGGTCCGTATTTTCATTAGTTACTCGCACAAGGACGAAAACCTGCGTGCGGAATTGGAAACGCACCTCAAGTTGCTTCAGCGGGAGAACAAGATTGCGACATGGACAGACAGAAGAATTCTCGGTGGAGGACGGTGGGCCAAGGAGATCTCGCGCAATCTCGAATTGGCAGACATGATCCTTTTGCTCGTTAGCTCAGATTTTGTTGCGTCTGACTACTGCTACGACAACGAGATGAAACGAGCGATCGCCCGCGGTAATGCCAACAACGTAACCCTCATTCCGATTATTGTCCGCGCGTGTGATTGGAAGAGCGCGCCATTTGGGTCGTTCCAAGGCTTTCCCGAAAACGGCCGTGCTGTGACACTTTGGGAAGACCGCGACAACGCTTGGACAGACGTGGTGCTGGGAATTCGCCGGGCAATTGATACGCGACCGAAGGTCGGTTGGCGTTCGCGGAAGTTACGCGAACGTGGTGAATAGTTTTTTCCCTCGTTTTACCTCTCGTTCCCAAAGTTAGCGCAGCGCTTTGGGAGCGCCCGTCTCGGAGAGACTCCGTCTCCTTTTGCCGAGCGACGACCTCGATCGCAGTCGCTCTGTTCGCCCGCCCGAGATCGGAAACGGAGTTTCGCCTCACGGGGCCGTTCCCAAAGCGCTGCGCTAACTTTGGGAACGAGGGAACAAGGATGTTCGCTCTTCGCTCGGTCCGGGCGCCGCGATAGCCTGCGCTCCCGATATGTCCTCCCGCCTCGCTTTGACCGATCGCCGGGCGCTCCTTCGCCGCTGGCTCGCTCTCGCCGTTCTTGCGCTCGCCCTCGTCGCAGGGTCTCGCGCGGGGGCTGCGGAGGGCGCGCGTCCGGTTGTGGGCGCGATCCGCTGGGATGGCTGGCTGGTGGAGGGCAGCGTGGGCCGAGCGGTGAGCAAGTCGCTGACTCCACCGCACTGGAGCTACCGACTCCCGTTTTTCGCCAAGGTCCGCGAAGGCGGCTCACCCGAACTGCGCGGCGACACCGCGGAAGTCATGACCGCCGAGGTCGCGGCGGCGCGCACGGCGCGTCTCGATTACTGGGCCTTTCTCGCCTACGACGAAGCCGACCCGATGACCCGCGGGCTGCAGCTTTATCTGGCGAATCCGCGGCGGGCCGAGGTGAACTTCTGCATCATTAGCGAAACCGCCCGCTGGCATCGCGGGAACGTCGCGGCGCAGGCCGAACGGTTCGCCGGGCTGATGGCCGAGCCCGGGTATCAGCGGGTGGCCGGCGGCCGCCCGCTCTTTTACTTTCTCCATCACAGTCTCGAGCCCTTCACGCGGGCCTGGGGGAAGCCCGCCGGGTTTCGCGAAGCCGTGGAGGCGCTGAAGGCCGCGGCCGCGACCCGTGGGCTCCCGGCGCCTTACCTCGCGGTGATGACCTACGACGTGAATGGCGCGAAAGCCCTGCTCGACGGAGCCGGCCTCGATGCGATCAGCGCCTACGCTTTTCAGCGCGGACAGGAGCGCGCCCCGTACGCGCGGCTCACGAGCGACCTCGAAGCTCTTTGGGAAATCCAGCGCGGGTCCGGCGCGTCCGTGATCCCGCTGGCGATGGCCGGCTGGGATCGCCGCCCGCGCGTGGAAAACCCGGTGCCGTGGGAAAACTTCGGCGGCACCATGGATAAATACTACGAGACGCCCACGCCGGAGGAACTCGCCACGCACATCCGCACCGCGGTCCAGTGGACCCGCGATCACGCGGCCGCCTGCCCCGCGCAGGCGGTGATCGTGTATGCCTGGAATGAATTCGACGAAGGCGGCTGGCTTTGCCCCACCCTCTCGGAAGGCCCCGCCCGGGCCGAAGCCCTTGGCCGCGCCTTGCGCTGAAGTTTCTCCCTCGTTCCCAAACTGAGGGTTTGGGAACGCACCATTTCGGTCGCCACTCCGTGGCGTGGTTGGGGGCAGGATGCGGCGTACGAGCGGTCGTTCTGTGTTCATGAGCCCGAGTTCGCCGAGTTCGCTCTTTGGAATGCTCTGCGTTGACGCTGCAATTGGCGCCGAACACCCTGCCTCGCGATGAGCCTTCCGCGTCTGTATCTCGAAACGACCGAGGAGGAGGTAGGGACTAGGGAGGCTGGTGGACGGGCGAGCACGATCCCGAGCTACCTCACGGCGCGGCGGAGCCGGGATTTGCAGCTCGCGGCGGATCAGCAGACGACGGAAGACTGGTGGAACCATCATCGGCAGCACTACGAGTGCTTCGTGTCACCGGTAGTCGTTGATGAGGTTGCACGTGGCGATGCTGCCTTTGCCGCGGCACGGATGGCCAAGCTCGCTGGACTGACCGTGCTGCCGGTCAACGATGCCGCGCAGGAACTCACAGTGCGACTGCTGGCGGAAGGCATCATTCCGACGATTGCGGCCGATGATGCCGCTCATCTCGCCGTCGCGGCAGCGCAGGCGATGGATTTTCTGCTGACGTGGAACTGCAAACACATCAACAACCCGCACCTCATTCGTCGAATCGAGCGCGCCTGTGCGGCTGTGGGAATGACCTGTCCGATCATTCCGAATTGATGATTCCCTGAGCCATGCCGGAGAATGAAATCCTCGCCGAAATCCGCCGCACCCGCGAAACGATCGCGCGGGAAAACGATTGCGATGTGGCCAAGCTCTTCGCCCATTTTCGTGAGGTGACAGCGAAGTTGGAGGCGGAAGGCTGGCGGGTAGCCGCGCCGCAGTCCGCCACTCCTGAAAGTGCTCCGAAGGACGCGGACGCTTCGTGCGTTGTGCGAGAAGAGCCGCCTACGAAGCAGGAGCCCTGACCTCTTCTCGTTCCCGTTGCGCACCGAGGGCGACGTGGGCCACGAGTGAGGATTCGTGCTATCATCGAAACGCTTCCGGCGAGGGGCGACGGCGAGAGATTTTATATGTTCATCGATCGCGATTTTCAGATCGACGCCTTGGGAGGGTGGCCAATACGGCTTTGTGCGCGACCCGCGCGTCACCTCCGGCGGCCTAGTTTACACCCGCTTTCACGAAGGCGCCGATATCAAGCCGCTCCAGCGCTCGAGCACCCGGCGAACCGCTCGACATGGTGACTGCTGCCGCGGCCGGGCGCGTGGTGCGCGCGAGCGCACTTTGGGAACGAGGGAACGGCAGGCCGAATCGTGCGTCCTGCGCGAGGACTCACCGGAGAAGCAGGCGCTCGCTTTGGAAACGAGGGAAAGGAGATGCGATGCGGGTACGGACGGTCACGTCGAGGGCGACGTGAGCCACGAGTGAGGATTCGTGCTGTCATCGCAAACGCTTCCGGCTAGGGGTGCGGCGTGGAGAAAATCTTTGCGCTCATCAACCAGATGGAGGCCGATGGGGTCATTGGCCGTTACGCCATAGGCGGGGCGATCGGCTCGATTTTCTGGCTGGAGCCTTTCACGACGAAGGACGTGGACGTGTTTGTGAACCTGCCCGCCTCGCCCGGCGGCTCGCTGCTCTCGCTCTCGCCGATCTACGATTACCTGCTCGCGCGCGGTTACGAGACTCGCGGACAGTTCATCGTCATCGAAGGCTGGGCGGTCGAGTTCGTCCCGCCCGGCACGCCACTGGTCGAGGAGGCGCTGGCCGCGGCGGTCGTGCGCGATGTCAATGGCGTGCCGACCCGCGTCTTCACCGGAGAGCATCTCGCGGCGATCTGCCTGCAAGTCGGGCGCGCGCGGGATCACGACCGTGTTTCGCGCTTCATCGAGCAGGGGGCGCTCGAACTGTTATGTGGAGTTCCACATAACAGTTCTTATGTGGAGCCGTCAGTAATGTGGAGCTGAGGCGGAGGGAGCTTGATTTTCCGGGCGTTCGGCGGTGTCCACTCCACATTTTTGAATGCGTCCGAAGGT
>JAXDQW010000110.1:0-51023 GCA_034667665.1 Chthoniobacter sp. | reverse complement strand
CCAAACACGGCTCCTGGGTGCTCCAAATCCTGTCCGTCTAAATCCCACCTCGCACGGTCAATAACTCCCATGAAAAAACAATTTGAAACCCAGAGAACATCTTCGCTCGACCACGGCTACTCGGGTTGGCGCCGCTCCGCGGCTATTTCGCGAGTCCGACCGCCTCGTTAGGTTAGGGATTCATGTGTGGAATTTCCGAACGGCATTGGAACCAGGCCAGCATTGCTCTCGCCGAGGGATTAAGGTGACGGTGTGAAGGACAACCTTCCTGATGAAACCGCGTCCACTCCAACTCATACTTGCCACATGGTTGCTCGCTTCGCCGGCAGCGGCGCCGGCAGATGACTCGGACCACCTGGCTTTTCCCACCGCGGAAGGCTATGGCCGGTTTGCGTCCGGCGGGCGTGGTGGCCAGGTCATTCATGTCAGCAATCTGAACGACGCCGGTCCCGGCAGCCTGCGCGCCGCGGTCGAGGCGGACGGGCCGCGCACGGTAGTCTTCGATGTTTCGGGACTCATCACTCTGGAGTCGCGGATCATCGTGCGGAATCCGTTTCTCACCGTCGCGGGCCAGACCGCGCCGGGCAAAGGCATCTGCCTCCGCCAATACAACTTCGGCCTCTACGCCACCCACGACGTCATTGTCCGGCATCTGCGCGTGCGCCCTGGCAATCTCTCCGGCCAGACGCTCGATGGGATGGGCATGGCCTACAGCGACCGCTGCATCCTCGACCATTGCTCGATCAGTTGGACGATGGACGAAGCCTTCAGTTCGCGCGGGGCCAAAAATATCACGCTGCAACGCACGCTGATTTCCGAGGCGCTCAACGCCGCCGGCCACAAGAAGTATCCGCCCGGCACGCAGCACGGTTACGCCGCGAGCATCGGAGGCATGACCGGCAGTTTTCATCACAACCTGCTGGCGCATTGCGCGGGGCGGAACTGGAGCCTCGCCGCCGGCCTGGACAAGGAGAAGCGCCACACTGGCTGGCTCGACCTCCGCAACAACGTCGTCTTTAACTGGAAGAATCGCACCACCGACGGCGGCGCGGCGCGGGTGCAGTTCGTGAACAACTACTACAAGCCCGGCCCGGCCACGACCTGGTTTTATGCAATCCGGCCCGAGCGCGAAGGAGTGCCGCTCTACGGGCCGCAGGATTATTTCATCGAAGGCAATGTGCTCGAGGGCCGCGTCGGAGCCGGCGAGAAACTCGGCGGCGTGAAACCGTGGCCATCCGAGCCGCCTGAAAACTACATCCACGACGCGCCTTTCTTCGAGCCGCACGTCAAAACGCACACGGCGGCGGAAGCGTATGCGAGCGTGCTCGCCGACGTCGGTTGCAGTGTTCCCGCGCTCGATGAGCACGACCGGCGCGTGATTGCCGAAGTCCGCGAAGGCGCGTGCCAGTTCAAGGGCAGCCAGACTGGTCTGCCCGGCCTGCCGGATTCGCAGGACGACGTGGGTGGCTGGGAGGACTATCCCGAGGTCCATCGCCCCGCGGATTGGGACACGGACGGCGACGGGATGCCGGACTCGTGGGAGCGCGCCCGCGGTCTGAATCCGGCCGAGGCGATCGATGGGAGCGCGGATCGTGACGGCGATGGCTACACGAATCTCGAAGAATACCTCGGCTGGCTCGTGGGAGAATTCCCCGACGCGAAGCAGTAGCCGATCTTCATCGCGGTGGTTGGTTCCGAGGTGTGGCGTGCGGAGGGCGCACCAAGGAGCGGCGTGCGTCCCGCCGCCGGGAGGGTTCTGCGGGAGATTCACTGAAATGTGAGGCTGGCGCGCGAGGAGGGTCGGCGGCGGGACGCGCGCCGCTCCTTGGCTGGCCGCGATTCGCGACTTCATCCAATTGCGTGGATACGGCTCAGGATGACAGCAGGACGACGCCGGCGAAGGGTGCATCCGTTTCCAAAGCGGGCTATACGATCGCAGTGCGCGTCGGCACACTTTCGCACCCCCAGACCCATGACCCCCAGACTCCTCATCCTTCCCATCCTTGCTTTCACCGCGACCCTCGCCCACGCAGCGAAGGACGCGGACCTCAAGCCCTCGCTCGCCAGCCCGGGCAAAATCATTTTCGAGGCCGCCTTCGAGAGCGGTGGCCTGGAGAAACCGTGGACGATGGCCAAGGGGGACTGGCAGGTGAAGGACGGCGCAGTCATCGGCAAAGAGAAGGCGTCGGACATGCATCCGGCGGTGCTCATCCTCGGCCTGCCGCGACGCGATTCCATCATCCGGTTTTCCTTCAAAATGGACGGCGCGAAGGTTTTCAGCCTCAGCTACAACCAGGCGAAGGGGCATCTCTTTCGCGTGGTGGTCTCGCCCGACGCACTTGCGGTGAACAAGGACAAGGACAAGAAAGTCGAGGCGAGCAAGGGTGAGCCGCTGGGCCGGGCCACGGCGAAATTTGCGAAAGGCGAATGGCACACCATGCTCGTGGAGGTCAAAGGCCCGAAGGTGATCGTGCAAACCGACAACGGCGCGAAAGTCGAGGCGAGCAACGCCGCACTCGAGGTGGACAAGACCGGCTACCGCTTCGTGATGCGCGGCGAGTCGCTGCTGCTCGACGATGTGAAGGTCTGGGAAGTCGCGCCCTAATGCCTCATGCGCCGCTCGCTGCTGCTCTTGCTTTCCCTCGTCGGTCTCGGCGCGAGCCTGGCCGTGGCGGACGACCAACCCAACGTCCTCTTCCTCTTCAGCGATGATCAGCGCGCGGATACCATCGCGGCGCTCGGAAACGCGCACATCCGCACGCCGAATCTCGACCGGCTCGTAACGCAAGGCACGGCCTTCACGCGCGCGTATTGCATGGGCGCGCAGCAAGGCGCGGTGTGCGTGCCGTCGCGCGCGATGCTGATGACGGGGCGGACGCTCTTCCGCATCAAGGAGAACCTCGCCGGCCAGGCGACCTGGCCGGAGATGTTCGCACGCGCGGGCTACGCCACCTTCATGACCGGCAAGTGGCACAACGGCGCAGACTCCGTGCTCCGCTGCTTCCAGACGGGCAAGGCGATCTTCCTTGGCGGCATGGGCAATCCCTACAAGCTGCCGTTGCAGGACATCTCGGCGGCGCACACGTTTGAAAACAAGCGCGTCAGCGGCGAACACTCGGTGCAGCTCTTTGCCGATGCCGCGGTGGAGTTCTTGCAGCGGCCAAAGGGCGCGCCACCGTTCCTCTGCTACGTGGCCTTCAATGCGCCGCACGATCCGCGCGTCGCACCGGCGTCGTTTCACGAAAAATACAACGCCGATCCGCCGCCGCTGCCGCCGAATTTTCTCCCGCAGCATCCCTTCAACAACGGCGCGCTCGTCCTTCGCGACGAGGAGCTCGCGCCGTGGCCGCGCACGCCGGAGATGGTCCGCCAGCACCTCGCGGACTACTACGCGGCGATTGAGTTCATGGACACGCAGATCGGCCGAATCCTCGCGGCGCTCGAAGCCAGCGGGCAGACCGAGAAGACGCTCATTGTCTTCGCCAGCGATCACGGCCTCGCGATCGGCAGCCACGGGCTCTTTGGAAAACAAAACCTCTACGACCACTCGATGCACGCGCCGCTGATCCTCGCCGGGCCGGGCATCCCGCGGGGAAAGAAGTCGGACGCGCTCTGCTACCTGCTCGACATCTTCCCCACGCTCGGCGCGCTCGCCGGCGTCGAGCCGCCGCCCGGCAGCGAGGGGCGCAGTCTAGCGCCCGTGCTCGTCGGCCGCGCCGAGACGCATCGCGACGCGCTCCTCACCGCTTACACGAAGGTCCAGCGCGCGGTGCGCGACGACCGCTGGAAGCTGATCGTCTATCCGCAAGTGAACAAGACGCAGCTCTTCGACCTGCGCGCCGATCCCGCCGAGAACCAAGATCTCGCCGGCGACCCGCAGCACGCCGACGACGTGAAACGCCTGACCGCGCGATTGCAGGCCGAGCAAATCCTCGTGGACGACCAGCAGCCGCTCACCACAGACCAACCGCAGCCCCTCGATTTCGACTTCACGAAAGTGAAACGCAACCCCAAGGCCGCCGAGGGACATTAGTGGTGTTTACAAACTCGCTCTCACCAAGCCCGAAGGGCAGAGACAAGCCAGCCCAGGGCAATGCCCTGGGTTTCGGAAACCGAGGAAGCGAGCCCTGAAGGGGCGGAACATGCGCTCACCAAGGGATTGTCGCGCCATTTCAGGGCTGGAATCTTCATCTCATCAATACCCAGGGCGTTGCCCTGGGCTGGCTTGTTTTGGCTCTTTGAGCCTGGCTTGCCGGGTTACAAACACGCCCTAACCAACCCCCGGATGAACACACTCACCCGCTACACGTTCAACACGCTCTTCCTCCTCCTCGCCGCGCTCGTTCCCACCCGCGCCGCGGAGCAGCGCCCCAACATCCTCTGGCTGGTCAACGAAGACCACGGGCCGCAAGTCGGCTGCTACGGCGACCGTTACGCCACGACGCCAACCTTCGACGCGCTCGCGGCCAAGGGCCTGCGTTACAGCCACTGCTGGTCGAACGCGCCAGTCTGCGCGCCGGCGCGCACCACGCTCATCTGCGGGCTGTATGCCAGCAGCACGGGCGGCGAGCACATGCGGAGCATGGTGCCGTTTCCCGCGGGGAAAAAAGCGTATCCGCAGCTCCTGCGCGACGCGGGTTACTACTGCACGAACAACGCGAAGGAGGACTACAACCTCGGCTTTTCTGAAAAGGTCTGGGACGAGTCGTCGAAGAAGGCGCACTGGAAAAACCGGCCCGCCGGCGCGCCCTTCATGGCGGCGTTCAATTCGGAAAAGAGCCACGAGAGCCAGATTCGCAAAGTGCCGCACACCCTGGTGCACGACCCGGCGAAGGTGCGCGTGCCCGCGTATCATCCCGACACCCCGGAGGTGCGTCACGACTGGGCGCAATACTACGACGGCGTGACCGCCGCCGATGCCGACGCCGGCGCGCGGCTCAAGGAACTCGAAGACGCCGGCCTCGCGGAGGACACCATCGTCTTCTACTACGCCGACCACGGCTCGGGGATGCCGGGAAGCAAACGCTGGCCGCTCAACCGCGGCCTGCAAGTGCCGCTGATCATCTACATCCCGGAGAAATTCGCGGACCTGCGCCCACCGGAATACATGGCCGGCGGGGTATCGGAGCGCCTCGTGAGCTTCGTGGATTTCGCGCCGACGCTGTGCAGCCTGGCGGGCGTGCCGCCGCCGGAATGGCTGCAAGGCCATGCGTTCCTCGGCAAGTTTGCCGCGCCGCTGCAGCCGTTCCTCTTCGGCTTTCGCGGGCGGATGGATGAGCGCGTGGACTGCATCCGCAGCGTAACCGACGGGCGCTTCGTCTATGTGCGCAATTTCCGTCCGGACAAGATCTACGGCCAGCACCTCGCCTACATGTGGGAGACGCCGACGACCGGCGTGTGGGAGCGCATGTTCCGCGAGGGCAAGCTCAATGAGGCGCAGTCGTATTTTTGGAAACAAAAACCCGTCGAGGAGCTTTACGACCTTCAGACTGACCTCGACGAAGTTCACAACCTCGCGGCGGCGCCCGAGCAGCGCGCCATGCTGGAAAAACTCCGCGCCGCGTTGCGGGAGAACGAGACGCGCATCCGCGATGTTGGATTGCTGCCCGAAGGCGAAATGCACCGCCGCAGCGCCGGCGGGTCGCCCTACGACTTCGCGCACGACACCGCGAAGTTCGACTTCGCAAAACTTTACGCCACCGCCGACCTCGCCTCCTCGCTCGCGCCCGAGGCCACCCCCGCGCTGATCGCCGCGCTCGCGGATGCTGACAGCGGCGTCCGTTGCTGGGCCGTGCTCGGCCTGCTCATGCGCGGCCCCGACGCCGTGAGCACCGCGCACGACGCGCTCCTCAAAACCCTCGACGACCCCACGCCCGATGTGCGCCTCACCGCCGCCGAAGCCCTCGGCCAGCACGGCACCGACGCCGACCTTGCCCGCGTGCTCCCGCTCCTCGCGCAAGCCGCCGACTGGTCGAAGAACGACGTCTTCACCGCAATGGCCGCGCTCAACGCCATCACCGCCCTCGGCGAAAAAGCCGCGCCCCTCGCCGCCACGCTGAAGACGCTCCCGACCAAAGGCTCCGCGCCGGACGGGCGCTTCAAGGAATACATCCCGCGCCTGCTCGAAGACCTGCGCGACCGCTGAAAACGCCTGACCGTTTCAGCCGAGGCTGCTAGCCGCCCCGAGGGATGGCCGTTAATGTTCCTCGACGACGAGGTTGCTGCTTGCCCGTCGCCCCACTCACGGGAACTCGACGATGGCGATCGGCTCCGGGGGCCGGCCGGAGGCGTACCGGTCCCACATGGCGCGGTAGGCCCGCTCCAGGTTGCGGGCGAAGCGGGGTGCATCGAACAAGGGGCAGGTGTCGCGGCCTTCCGCGAGCGTGGCGCGGAGCCGCCGCAGCGCCTCGGGATCGCGGGCCAGGCTGACGGCGAGCCGGCGGTAATCGGCCCGGTCGGCGGCGATCAGCCCGGACAGCCCCGCGGCCGCCAGCACGCTGGCCCCCACGCGGGAGGCGAAGGTCGAGCCCGGGCAGGTCAGCACCGGCAGGCCCGCCCACAACGCCAGGCTGACCGTCGAGTGGCCGTTGTAAACGTGCGTGTCGAGGAACAGGTCGGCCAGACGGTGCTGCGCCAGGTATTCCGCGATCGGCCGCCGGCCGACGAAGACCAATCGCCCGGGGGCGATCCCCCGCGCCTCCGCCTCGCGGCGCAAGTTCGCCTCGCACGACGCCCCGGACGCGTAGAGCCACAGGACGCTGCCGGGGACCTCGGCCAGGATTGCCATCCAGTCGCCGAAGACCTCCGGCTCGATCTTGTAGCTGTTGTTGAAGCAGCAAAAGACGAAGCCCTGCGCCGGCAGGCCGCACTCGGCGCGGGTGGCCGGTCGGTCGGCGATCGGGTGCTGGTGGTCGTTGACGAGGTAGCTATGCGGCATCCAGACCAGCCGCTCGTCGAAGTCCCCGGCCCGCTCCGGCGGCGAGACCACCCGGTCGGTGATCAGGTAGTCGAGGAACTCGGCCCCCATCGTGCCGACCATCCCCAGATAGCTGACCTGGATCGGCGCCGGTCGGCGGGCCAGCACCGCAACGCGCGAGTAGCCGGTGTGGCCCATCAAATCGACCAGGATGTGGATCCCGTCGGCGGCGATCCGTTGCGCGGCTTCGTCCACGGACAGGGCGGCGATGTCGCGGAACTGGTCGCAGCCGGCCTCGACGCGGCGGCGGTAGGGAGTGCCGTCGTCGCGGCCGAACGAGTAAGCGAAGACCTCGAAGTCGCCGCGGTCGTGCCGCGCGAAGAGCCCCTGGATCAGGATGCCAATGGGATGGTTGTAGAAGTCGCCGGAGAGGTAGCCGATGCGCAGCCGACCGACGCGCGTCCGGGGGTGCTCGAACGACTGGGGCCCGCCCGCCGCGCCGCGCGTGAGGGGCCGGGAATGGCTGCGGGCGACAGCCAGGAGCCGCTCCGCCGGCCACGGCAGGGTCAGTGCCTGGAAGGGGACGACCGGAGTGGGCTCGCCAGCCTCGAGGCGGCGGGCTGCGTCGGCCCAGACCCGCTCGAGGTCGGCCGTGCGGCTCCTCCAGTCGCAGACCATCTGCCGCGCGAAGGCCAGCCGGGCGAACGCCCCGTCGGCCTCGGGTCGCAGCGCCAGAACACGCCGCAGCGCCTCCTGCGACCCCTCCCAATCCGGCTGTTGCATCAGGACGTCGCCGAGGCGCTCCAACGCCTCGACGTAGTCGGGCTGGAGTCGGGCCGCCACGCGCAGCGCCGCGATGGTCGCGGGCAGATCCCCCTGCCCCTCGACGGCCCGGGCCAGGCCGAAGTGCGCCTTCGCGTAGTCGGGTCGCAGCCGGATCGCCTCGCGGAAGCTCGCCGCGGCCGCGGTCGGGTCACCCCGCACCAGCAGCGCGTGCCCCAGGTTGCAGTGGGCCTCCGGGTAGTTCGGCTGGGACCGCAGCGCCTGCCGCAGGCTGGCCTCCGCGTCGGCGGGCCGCCCCTGGGCGAGCAGCGCCGCGCCGAGGTTGTTGTGCGCGATCGCGTAGTCGGGCTGGAGGCGAACCGCCTCCCGGAAGCAGGCGATCGCCGCCTCCAGGTCTCCCTGCTCGTGGAGGACTCGGCCCAGGTTCAGATGCGCCCGCTCGTAGTCGGGCCGCACCCGGATGGCGTGGCGGAAGCTGGCCGCCGCCGCGTCGCGGTCCCCCTGCTCGAGCCAGATCTGGCCCAGCGCGTGGTGCGCGGCGGCATGGGCGGGATCCAGCCGCAGGGCCTCGAGCAGACTGGAGGCCGCCTGCTCCGGACATCCCGCGAGGCGATACGCCTCGCCCAGCGCGTGGTGATAGGCGGCATTGCTCGCCTGCAACACCGAAGCGTGGTGCAGGTGGAGCAGGGCCGGCGCGAGCTGCCCGGCGTCCAGGGCCAGCACGCCCAGCAGATAGACTGCGTCGGGGTCGAGCGGCTGCGCCGCGAGCAGCTCCCAGCAGGCCCGCTCGGCCTCGGGGCGATCGCCCGCCCGGTACGCCTGCCAGGCGCGGGACCGGAGCTCGGCCGGTGGGTTCATGGCTCTTCCGTCGCCGTTTCGCGATCGCGGTGCAAATGGGACAGAAGGATCCCGCGGTTCAACGTCACGGACATGGGGTCACATCTTTTCATTCAAGGGTCAGGGAGACCAACGGAATCCAACATCCAACATCCAACATCCAACGCCCAACATCCAATGGACCTCGCGAACGTGCGCCAGCTGCATTGGATGTTGGGTGTTCGAGGCGGCGTGCGGCGATTGACCTCGCCGCGGCGGGTGCAGTCTGGCACAGGGGAGAAAACATGAGTGATGCCCCGCCATCGGAAGCGCCGGAGAAGCCGTGGGTGGAGGTGAACGGCTCGGCCGGGCTTCCCGCGTGGCTCGCCGAACAACAGGTGAGCCTGGCCTTTACCACCTACGCGACGGGCAAACTCTTTCTGCTGGGATGCCATTCGGGAGGCCGCCTGGCCGTTTTCGAGCGCACCTTCAATCGCGCCATGGGGCTCTGGGCGGACGGCCAAACGTTGTGGCTAGGCACCCAGTATCAATTGTGGCGTTTCGAGAATCTGCTGCGGGCCGGACAGCACCACGAGGGGCACGATCGGCTCTACGTTCCGCAGGCCGGCCATACCACCGGTGATCTCGACGTTCACGATTTGGCCATCGATGAAAACGGCCGCGTCGTCTTCGTCGCCACGCGGGTCAACTGCCTCGCGACGCTGGCCGAGCGCGCCAGTTTCGCACCGCTGTGGCGGCCGCCGTTTGTGAGCAAGGTGGTGGCGGAAGATCGTTGCCACCTCAATGGACTGGCGTTGGTGGAAGGACGGCCGCGCTACGTCACGGCGGTCAGCACGAGCGACGTGATCGATGGCTGGCGCGACCGGCGACGCGATGGCGGGGTGGTGCTTGAAGTGCCGGAAGGACGGACGATCGTCTCGGGACTCTCGATGCCGCACTCGCCGCGGTGGTATCGCGACCGGCTCTGGCTGCACAACTCCGGCACCGGACAATTCGGCAGTGTGAATTTGGCGAGTGGCGCCTTCGAGCCTTTGACCTTCTGTCCGGGCTACCTCCGCGGGCTGGCGTTCGCGGGCCATTACGCCGTGGTCGGACTCTCGCGGCCGCGCCACGACAAGACATTCGGCGGCCTGGCGCTGGAGGAGGAATTGGCGAAACGCAATACCGATGCGCGCTGCGGTCTGCTGGTGATCGATTTGCGCAGCGGGGACATCGCCCACTGGGTGCGGGTCGAGGGCATGGTGAGCGAATTGTATGATGTCGCGGTGCTGCCCCAAGTCCGGCGGCCGATGGCGCTGGGGTTCAAGACGGACGAGATCGAACGACTCATCTCGATCGGCGACAGCGCGTCGCTTTAGGCGCAATGCTTGGGCTAACGAGGCTGTCGGACTTGCGAAATAGCCGCGGAGCAGCGCCAACCCGAATAGGCGTGGTCGAGCGAAGCGAGGCCACGGTATCGAAAAGCGCAGTGCAGCCGCGGAGCGGCGAGACATTCTTTCCGCGCGCGGGTGTCGCCGCTACGCGGCTCACGCATCAACCTCTAATCCGTGGCCTCGCTTCGCTCGACCACGGCTATTCGGGTTGGCGCCGCTCCGCGGCTGCACGCGCAAAGTCGACCCCTGTTCCTCGCCACCTGTGGCACAAGGCGTTTGAATTGCAGAACGGCTGCTGGCTCCCACCTTTTGCCGCACTTGTCCTTGCGCGTAATTTCCGAATTTCCGAACGGCATTGGCTCCAGGCGGCTCGTTCGCGTTGGCGACCTCGCCTCAGCTCGCAAACGGCGCTGCTTCCGCAGATTGCGCGGTTTGGATTTTGACAGCTGGGACGGGATCAAGGATGAGGGAATAATGCGCCACCAACGCGTCTCCCTCCCGCTCGGAGATTGGAGCACCGCAGCCCGCGGGGTTTGCTCGGATTGGCTGAGGTCTCTTTTTTCCACCTTGCCCAAAGAGCCAGCCACTCGGCGCCCAAAGTCGAGATCGCACCCCCCCGTCGAATGTCTGGAGGCCCGTCTCTCCCCCGCGGTCATGTTGTCGATCGCGGACCCGGTGCCGATTACCGAGGGCGACACCGGCACGACGAACCTGATTTTCGTCGTCACGCGCAGCGGCGACACCGGCCCGGCGGTGACGGTGGATTTCCAAACGGTGGATGGGACGGCGCAGGCGGGGGTCGATTACGAGTTCACAAGCGGGACGCTGTCATTCGCCCCCAATCAGGCGACGGCGACGATCGCCGTGCCGATCACCGGCGACCTCACGGTCGAGCCGGACGAGACGTTCACGGTCACCCTGTCCAAGCCGCAGTTCGTCGATCCCACCCTGACATTCGCTGCCCAGGCCACCTTCGCTACCGCAGATGAGCCCCGCTCCGTAGCGGTGGGGGACTTCAACGGGGATGGTCGGCCCGATCTCGCCGTCGCCAACTACGGCTCCGACAGCGTCTCGGTGTTCCTGAACCAGACCGCGCCGGGGGCAACCGCGCCCAGCTTCGCCACCCCGACCGCCTTCGCGACCGGGGATGAGCCCCAATCCGTTGCGGTGGGCGATCTCAACGGGGACGGCCGGCCCGACCTCGTCGTCGCCAACGTCGGCAACGCCGGCAACGACACCGTCTCGGTGCTCCTGAACCAGACGGCGCCGGGTGCGACCGCCCCGAGTTTCGCCGCACAGGCTACCTTCGCCGTCGCGTCCGACCCCTACACCGTGGCGATTGGCGACCTCAACGGCGATGGCCGGCTTGACATCGTCACGGCCAACCCTTCGAACGGCAACGTGTCGGTGCTGCTGAACTCGCCGACGGCGGCATTTCTGCCCGCGCAGCATATTAGCGTCGGCTCCCTGCCCACCGGGCTGTCGATCGGCGAGATCAACGGCGACGGCCGGCCCGATCTCGTCGTCACCCTCCGCGGCGAGGATCGAGTGGCGGTTCTGCTGAACCAGACCGGGCCCGGCTCGGGTTCGGCTGCCTTCGCCGTGCCGCAGAAGTTCTTTACGGGCAGCGCCCCCGTCGACGTGTCCCTCGGGGACGTCAACGGCGACGGCGAGTTCGATGTCGCCGTCGCCAGCCGGGCTCAGGGCACCGTCTCCGTCCACCTGAACAAAACCCCGCCCGGCGCGGCCGCCATCACCTTTGCTTCCCCGACGCCCCTGGCCGTTGGCAGCAACGCGTTCGGGGTAGCGCTAGGCGACGTCAATGGCGACGGCAAGGCGGATGTCGTCGCCAGCAACTTCGGCGGCAATACCGTGTCCGTGTTCGCCAACCAGACCGACCCCGGGGCCGCCACCGCGACATTCGCGGCGGGGACGACCTTGACCACCGGCTCGAAACCAGCGGTGGTGGTGCTGGCCGACATCAATCTCGACGGCACGGCCGACCTCGCTGTCGCCAACAGCGGCACCGACACCGTTTCGGTGCTGCTGAATACCACGGTCCTGAATCCGCCCCAGCCCAGCTTCGGCCCTCAGGCCACCTTCGGCGCGGCGTCGCCGCCTTTCCACGTGGCGGCGGGGGATCTCAACGGTGATGGCCGCCCCGATCTGGTCACCCCCAATGCCTCCTCCGGCGCCGTTGAGGTGCGGCTGAACCAGACCGCACCGGGCGCCACGGTGCCCAGCTTTGCTTCGGGGGCCACCTTCGCCAGCGGAGGAGCCTATCCCGTCGTCGCTGCCATCGGCGACGTCAACGGCGATGGCCGGCCCGACCTGGTCGTTGCCAACCGCGATTCCAACAACGTCGCAGTGCTGTTGAATCAGACGGCGCCGGGGGCGACGGCCCCCAGCTTCGCCCCCGCGCGTACCTTCGCCGTGGAGATGTTTCCCAACTTCGTGACGATCGGCGACGTCAACGGCGACGGCCGGCCCGACTTGACCGTCGCCAATGAGGGCACCGACCGCGTCTCGGTGCTGCTCAATTCGGCGGGGACGGCTGGGGCGTCCCTCTTCACCATCGACTGGAATCCCGACGGATCGTTCGACGGTCGCGCCACCGGCACGCTGGGCACCTTCCCCGTGACCCTGACGTCGACCGACGGCACCTCCAACGGCGGCTCCACCTTCGCAACGAACTTCCCGGTCAACCTGGGGACCAACGGCGTCCCGGGGATCGGCGACCCGACGGTCGTCAACGAGGCCGCAGCCATCGACTGGAACGACGGCGCGGCCGGGACGGCCACGATCGACTTCGGCGGCGGCGTGGTGCGGGACCCGATCGTGCTGATCAACTTCACCGACCCGCTGGTGGAAACCTTCGACTTCGCCGACTCACTGACGCTGGTGATCCTGGACCAGAACCCGGCGGGCACTGTCACGATCGCGCCGGGCAACGTCGTGACCACCAACGGGGGCAACTCCGGCAGCGCCGATAACGGCTTCGCCGTCCAGATCCTCGGGTCATTCAGCTCGATTACGTTCGCCACGAACGTGAACCTGGTCACCCCGAGAGATAGCGTGGGGCTCTCGGTCGCCGTCCGGCCGGGGGCGTTCGCGGCCAGCTTCGGTGCCCAAGGTGCTTTCTCCGTGGGGGACGGCCCCCGGGTCGTGCAATTGGCGGATGTGAACGGCGACGGCCGGGCCGACGTGGTCGCCTCCAACCTGAACTCCACCTTCGTCTCGGTGCTGTTGAACCAGACGGCTCCCGGAGCCACCGCCCCCAGCTTCGGCGAACAGGTTACCTTCGCCACCGGGAGGTCCGGGGCCGTGGATGTGGCGGACGTCAACGGCGACGGGCGGCCTGATCTGGTCGTCGATAATCCCTACGACGCTACCGTATCGGTGCTGCTCAACCAGACCGCGCCAGGGGCCACCACCCCAAGCTTCGCCGCGCAGGCCACCTTCGGCGCGGCCGCCGGCGCCGTGACGATCGGAGACGTCAACGGCGACGGACGGGCCGACGTGGTCCTCACGGATACCTCCAACAGCACCGTCCAGACGCTGCTGAACCAGACGGCGCCGGGCGCGACCGCGCCCAGCTTCGCTCCCTCGAGCACCTTCGGCGTCGGGTCGATGCCACGCAATGCGGCGATCGCGGACTTCAACGGCGACGGCCGGCCCGATCTGGTCACTGCGAACCGCGGCTCCTCGAACGTCTCGGTTCTGCTGAGCGGGCCGGAGCCGCTGATCCTGATGGATGCGACCGCCGTCGGCACGATTACCACCGACGACTTCTCGCCCCCGACGGTCCAGTTTTCCGCGGCCACCCAGAGCGGCAGTGAGGGCGCCGGCGCGCTGACGATCACGGTCCAACTGTCGAACCAGTTCGGGCAGGACATCTCCGTCCCGTTCGTCGTCGCCGGCAGCAGTACGGCGAGCGACCCGGCCGACTACACCATCAGCGCCAGCCCGGTGATCATCCACGCCGGGCAGACGACCGGCACGATCACCCTGACACTGGTCGGCGACACCACGGCCGAGCCGTCCGAAACGGTCGCCGTGACCCTTGGCACGCCGTCGGCCGGCATGCTCGGCACGCAGACGACGCACACCGCCACGATCCTGGACGACGAGCCCCCTACGCTTTCCATCGGCGACGCCTCGGTCGCCGAGGGGAACTCCGGCACGGTCGATCTGGTTTTCCCGGTGACGCGCCTGGGTGATTTGGGCCCGGCGCTGACGGTGACCTACAGCACCTCCAACGGGACGGCCATCGCTGGGGAAGATTACACCGGCGTAATGGCGGGGACGTTGCTGATCCCCGCGGGGGCGACCACGGCCGAGATCCGCATCCCGGTCCTTGGCGACACGCGGGATGAGACCGACGAGACGTTCACAGTGACGCTGACCGGCGCCGTCGGGAGCAGCCCGGGCGGCCCGCCGCCGAGCTTCGCCGCCGGGGCGACTTTCGCCACCGGGACCAGGCCAATCACTCTCGCGCAAGGGGATTTCAACGGCGACGGCCGGCCCGACCTGGCCATCGCCAATTCCAATGCCGACAGCATCTCGGTGCTGCTGAACCAGACGGCGCCCGGCGCAGCTGTGGCCAGCTATGCCCCCCAGGCCACCTTCGCGGTCGGAGACTTCCCCATCTCCGTCGCGGTCGGAGACGTCAACGGGGACGGGCTCCCCGATCTGGTCACGGCCAACGTCGGCACCGACAACGTCTCGGTGCTGATCAACCGGACGGCGCCGGGGGCCACCGCGCCAAGCTTTGCCGCCCAGGCGACCTTCGCCTCGCCGGACGGCCCCGACGACGTGGCGATCGGTGACCTCAACGGTGACGGCCGGCCCGATCTCGCCGTGGCCAACCGCTACTCC
Source organism: Chthoniobacter sp. (assembly GCA_034667665.1). Classification (GTDB taxonomy): domain Bacteria; phylum Verrucomicrobiota; class Verrucomicrobiia; order Chthoniobacterales; family Chthoniobacteraceae; genus Chthoniobacter. The sequence continues at coordinate 36,236 of JAXDQW010000110.1, read as the reverse complement.
GATAGCGTGTCGGTGCTGCTGAACCAGACGGCGCCGGGCGCCACCGCCCCGAGCTTCGCGGCCCAGGCCACGTTCGCCGCCGGGGATCGTCCGGAAACGATCGCGACCGCCGACTTCAACGGCGACGGCCGGGCCGATTTGGCTGTGGGCAGCCTTATGTCCGGTAACGTCTCGGTATTCCTGAACCAGACGGCGCCGGGCGCCACCGCCGCCAGCTTTGCGCCGCAGGTCACCTTCGCTGCTGTGGGGGCATTCTCGGTTGCGGCGGGGGATCTCAATGGCGACGGGCGTCCCGACCTGGCGGTCGCCAACCTTGGAGCCGATACCGTCTCGGTGCGCCTGAACCAGACGGCGCCCGGTGCCACCACCCCTTCCTTCGCCCCCGCGGCGACCTTCGCCGCCGGGCCGTCCGCGGCCGTCGTGGAGATCGGAGACGTTAATGGCGACTTCCGGCCCGACTTGATCGTGTCCAATCCCGCTGGCATCGGCACCGTCTCGGTCCTGGCGAATCAGACGGACCCAGGGGCTGCGGCTCCCGATTTCGCCGCGCAGGCGACTTTCGCCGCCGGGCCGAACGCCCGCCTCGGGCCGCTGGCGGATGTCAACGGGGATGGCCGGCCCGACGTGGCGGTCGTCAACTACAGCTCCGGCTTCACCGCCACGGTGCTGCTGAACACGACGCCTGTTGGCTCGTCCACGCCCGGCTTCGGTTCCCAGGCGACCTTTGCCTCCCCGTCGCGTCCCCACGACTTGGTGACGGCGGACCTCAACGGCGACGGGCGGCCCGACCTGGTGAATGTGAACGGCTACTCGAACCTCATCGAGGTGCGCCTCAACCAGACGGCAGGGGGCGCGGCGCCCCCCCGCTTCGGCGCGGCGGTCTCCTTCGCCACCCCGCTCTTCCCGATCGCCGCGGCGATCGGCGACCTCAACGGCGACGGGTTGCTCGACCTGGCCGTCGCCAACCGCGACGGCCTGAGCGTCTCGGTGCTCCTGAGCCAGACGGCGCCGGGGGCCACCGCCCCCAGCTTTGCCGTTCAAGTCGCCTTCCTCGCGGGGACCAGGCCCGGCTTCGTGACGATCGGGGACGTCAACGGCGACGGGCGGCCCGACCTGGCCGTCGGCAACTACGATTCCGACGACGTCTCGATCCTTCTAAACCAGACGGCGCCGGGGGCGACTGCCCCCAGCTTCGCCGCGCCAGTGGCCTTCCCTGTCGGCGACAACCCCGCCGGCCTGTCGCTCAGCGACCTCAACGGTGACGGACGGCCCGATCTGGTCAGCGCCAACTTCTTGTCCGACAACGTCTCGGTGCGGCTGAACCAGACCGCTCCGGGGGCGACGGCGCCGAGCTTCGGGGCCCAGAGCACCTTCGCCGCCGGCGACGGCGCATTCGGCTTGGGAGTCGGTGATCTCAATGGTGACGGACGGCCCGACCTCGCGGTCACCAACTCCAACTCCACCACGGTTTCGGTCTTGCTGAACCGGACCACGCCCGGTGCCATCACTCCCAACTTCGCTCCGCAAACGACCATCGGCGTCGGCGCGAATCCTTCGACCGTCACGATCGGCGACCTCGATGGCGACGGGCGGCCCGACCTCGCCGTCAGCAATCGCGGCTCCAACACCGTCTCGGTGCTGCGCAACACGACCGGCTCGGCTACCGCGACCCTGCACACCGTGGATTGGGACCCCGACGGCTCGCTCGACGGCGTGGCCAGGGGAACGCTGGGCACTTATCGCGTGACCCTGAACTCGACCGACGGCGCGAACAATGGCGGCGGCACGTTCGGGACGAACTTCGCGACCAATCTGGGCACCGACGGCGTCCCCGGGATCGGCGATCCCACGGTCTTCGCCGAGGCCGCCGCCATCGACTGGAATCCTGGCGCGGCGGGGACGGCCACCATCGACTTCGGCGGCGGAGTGGTACAGGACCCGATCCTGCTGATCGCCTTCACCGATCCGCGGGTCGATACGTTCGACTTCGGCGATGGGCTGACGCTAGTGCTGCTGGACCAGAACCCGGCGGGATCCGTCACGATCGCTCCGGGTAATGTCGTGACGACCAACGGAGGCAACGCGAATTCCGCGGATGACGGTTTTGCCGTCCAGCTCCTCGGATCGTTCAGCTCGATCACCTTCGCCACGAACGTGAACCTTGTCTCCCCGAGCGACAGCGTGGGGATCTCCGTCGCGACTCAGTCGAACATATTCGCCGCCACCTTCGCCAGTCAGGCGACGTTCGCGACCGGCACGGATCCGCGCAACGTGGTCGTCGCGGACTTCAATGGCGACTTCGTGCCCGACCTCGCGGTGGACAACACCGCCGGGGACAACAACCTGGGTGTCCTGCTCGGCGGGACGGCGGTCACAATCCTGGATGGCTCGGCCACGGGGACGATCACCGACGATGACCCGACCGGCATCCCGGTGACGCTCGTGAACGCCCGCACCGCGCGCTTTACCGACGTGGATGGCGACCTCGTCACGGTGCGCGTGAATATTGGGAGGCTCGAGCAGAGCGACTTCCTGCTCGTTCCTGCCGGGCTTGGCGGGCAGTTGTATCTCATCAATTTCTCCGACGACGGGACGGAGTTTAAGAACGCAACCCTCTCCATCAGCGCCGAGCAGGTGCCCGGCGGCAACGGGATGGTGAACGTCGGCCGGATCGATGCGCACGGGCTCGACCTCGGCACGGTGCGGGTGACCGGCGACCTGGGCCAGATCGATGCGGGGGACACGAACCTCACCACCAGCGGGCTTCTCAAGCTCCGCGTCGGCAGCCTCGGCGTCCGGGGCGACACGCAACCCCCCGGAATCGCCGACCCACTCCACAGCGAGATCGCGGGCCGGCTCGGATCGCTCGTTGCGAAGGGCGATGTGGCCGGAGTGCTCGATGTGGCCGGCGGCACTCATGGCCGCATCGGCCAAATCCAAATCCGCGGCGATATCGATGGAGGCGCGGGCGGCGCGGAGGCCGGCCTCATCCGTTCCACCGGGAACGTGGGACCGGTGACGGTGAAGGGCAGCATGATCGGCGGGGCGAATTTCAGCGGGCTCATCGCGGGCGGCAATCTCGGCCCGGTGCTCATCGGGCACGATCTCATGAGCGCCGATGCCATGCGGCCCGTGCTCATCTCGGCCCTCGGCAACCCAGGAGGCAGCGATCAGTCCCAGCTCACCGCGATCGCCAGCGTCGAGGTGCTCGGCAATGTGGCGGGGGCGCGCATTCTCGCGGGATACGCCTATGTGCCCGGGCCCCTGCCTGCGCTCGTCGGGATGAATCCCGACGCCGGGATCCACACGATCGATGTGGGCGGCACCTGGAGCGCGAGCAGCGTGGCAGCGGGAGTGGCCGATGCGACCACGGACGGCTTCGGCCGGAACGACGTGCTCATCGCCGGCGACACCACGCCGAACCTCTTCGCCAGGATCGCGCGCATCACGATCAAGGGACCGGCCATCGGCAGCGCCGGCGGGACCGATCATTACGGGATCACAGCGCAACGGCTGTTGAAACTCCAAACCCCCGCCATCGTTCCCACCTTCAGCAATACCGCCCCCGATGATGTTCTCCTGGACGGCACGAACAAAGATTTCCGCGCGGTGGATTTTGCCTAGAGCCTGTCATGCACTTCCCCGGCACACCTTTTCCAAATGCTGTCATCCTGCGAGGCGGCGGCGTACGGGACAAGTGGCGGCCGGAGAACGGGCGAGAGCGCAGCGGAGGCGGGAGCGCGGGCGGAGCGAAGTCGAAGGATCTCACGCATCTGCGGGCGAAGGCGGTGCGATGCTGCCCAATCGCCGCGGACCGCCTCCGTCCGCGGAAGTCAGAGATCCTTCGACTCCGCGCCATCCCACCTTCGCCCGCATGGCGCTGCGCTCTCGCCCGTTCTCCGGCCGCCACTTGTCCCGTACGCCGCCGCCTCGCAGGATGACAGCTTTTGGAAGAAGCATGTCGCGCGGTAAAGTGCATGGCAGCCTCTAACGCCCGGCCGGGTCTGGCGCGCTGTTTCGCGCCAGGGGCGCTTCCGTTCAGGGATCTTCGCGTTTTGCAATGAGGCGTGGGGAGCGCAGACTGCAAGTCCGCGTCACACTCCCCCCGCTCATGAACCTCCGCTTCCTGCTCTTCGCGCTCTGCGCGTCATTCGCCGCCACCGCGTCCGCACTCGACGCGAAGCAACCCAACGTTCTCTTCATTCCCGTGGACGACCTCAATCATTGGGTCGGCCATCTCGGGCGCAACAAGCAGACCAAGACGCCCAATCTCGATCGCCTCGCGAAGATGGGTGTCACCTTCACGAACGCCCACTGCGCGGCCCCCATCTGCAACCCCTCGCGCACCGCGCTCCTCTCCGGGCTGCGCCCCGGTGCGACCGGCATCTACGACAATAACGCGCCGTTTGCCGCAGGCGCCGGCGTGAGCGCGGCGGGGTCGCTCGTCATGCAGTTCAAGAACGCGGGCTACGAGACCCTCGGCATGGGCAAGCTCTGGCACGGCGGACTCGGTTTTCCCGAGCAATGGACTGCCACCGGCGGCAAAGAGCGCGGCGAAGGCGCAAAGGTGCAGGACCGCAGCATCGGCGGCATCAGATTCGGAGTGCTGGAGGGCGGTGATGAAGCCGTGCCCGACACCGCCACCGCCGATTACGGCATCGCCGAGTTGGGCAAGAAACACGAACGCCCGTTCTTCCTCACCCTCGGTTTCCACAAGCCGCACATGCCCTGGAACGTCCCGCAGAAATACTTCGATATGCACCCGCTCGACCAGATCGAGCTGCCGCCCACCAAGCCGGACGACCTCGCCGACATTCCACCCGCCGGAGTGAAAATGGCGCACCAATCCGGCGACCACGCGCGAGTCGTCGCGTCCGGGCGCTGGAAGGAAGCCGTGCAAGGCTACCTCGCCGCCATCAGCTACCTCGACGCTCAGGTCGGCCGCGTGCTCGAGGCGCTGGAGAAGTCGGCTTACAAAGACAACACCATCATCTGCCTGTGGGGCGACCACGGCTGGCACCTCGGCGAAAAGGAGCACTGGCGGAAATTCGCGCTGTGGGAAGAGGCGACGCGCGCGCCGTTCATCTGGGTCGTCCCCGGCGTGACCAAGCCCGGCGGCGTCTGCGCGCGCTCGGTCGATTTCATGTGCATCTATCCCACGCTCTGCGACCTGGCGGGCATCGCCAAACCCGCGCACGTCGAAGACGCGAACATCCGCACGCTTCTCGCCGACCCCGCTGCCGAGTGGACCAGGCCCGCCCTCACGACTCATGGCCGAAACAACCACGCCATCCGCACCGAGCGCTGGCGCTACATCCGCTACGCCGACGGCAGCGAGGAACTTTACGACCACAGCAACGACGAATACGAGTGGACCAACCTCGCCGCCAAACCCGAACACGCCGCGCTCAAACAGCAACTCGCCGCCTTTTTCCCAAAAGAAAACGTTCCCGCCGTGAAGGGAAAAGGCGATGCCGAAGGCGAGGCATCACCCAACGAGAAGAAAGCCGAGCGGCGGAAGCAGCGTCAGGCGGCGCAGTAATCGTCACGGAATCATGAACGCGATCTGTAGCAGTCCGAAAAACATCCAACATCCAACACCCCACATCCAACATCCAACGGACGCTGCGCGTAAGAAGATACGCGCAGCGTTCATTGGATGCTGGATGTGGGGTGTTGGATGTTGGATGTTCATCGGCAGCGTTGCTATTGACGCCGCATTGCCCGCCTCTGCCACCGCGGCAGAACGGCCCAACATCCTCTTCGCCATCGCCGACGATTGGGGAAAGCACGCCGGCGCGTATGGCACGCCGTGGGTCAAGACTCCGGCGTTCGACCGCGTCGCGCGCGAGGGCCTCCTTTTCAACAACGCCTACACGCCGAACGCGAAGTGCGCGCCGTCGCGGGCGTGTATTTTGACGGGGCGCAATTCCTGGCAGCTCAAGGAGGCGGCGAATCACCTCTGCTATTTTCCGCCGGAGTTCAAAGGCTGGGCCGAGGCACTGGCGGAGCACGGATGGTTCGTCGGGCACACCCAGAAGGGCTGGGGGCCCGGCGTGGCGAACGACACGCAGGGCCAGCCGCGGCTGATGACGGGCCGCGCCTTCAACGCGCGCAAGGCGGCGCCGCCGACGAGCGGAATCAGCAACAACGATTACGCGGGCAACTTCGAGGAATTCCTCGCCGCCGCGCCGGCGGACCAGCCGTGGGCGTTTTGGTATGGCTGCGTCGAGCCGCACCGCGGTTACGAGTTCGGCTCCGGACTGGCGAAGGGCGGCAAGCAGCTCACCGACATCGACCGCGTGCCCGGCTACTGGCCGGACAACGAGACGACGCGCACCGATCTGCTCGATTACGCGTTCGAGGTGGAGCACTTCGACCGTCATCTCGGCCGGATGCTCGAGACCCTCGAGAAACGCGGCCTGCTCGCGAACACGCTCGTTATCGTGACCTCGGACCACGGCATGCCATTCCCGCGGGTGAAAGGGAATGCGTATGAGTTTGCGAATCACGTCCCTCTCGCCGCGAGGTGGCCGGCCGGAATCGCAAAGCCCGGCCGGGCGGTGGATGACTTCGTGAGCTTCATCGACCTCGCGCCGACGTTCATCGAGCTCGCCGGGCTGAGCTGGGCGCAGAGCGGCCTGGCGGAATCGTCGGGCCACAGCCTTACCGACATTTTCCGCTCGGAAAAATCCGGCCTCGTGAACCCCGCGCGCGACCACGTGCTCATCGGCAAGGAGCGCACCGACATTGGGCGCCCGCACGACGCGGGCTATCCCATCCGCGCCATCGTGAAAGGCGGCTGGCTTTACCTGCAAAACTTCGAGCCCGCGCGCTGGCCCGCCGGCAATCCCGAGACCGGCTACCTCGATTGCGATGGCGGCGCGACAAAGTCGTTCATCCTCGACGCGCACCGCGCCAATCACGCCGACCCGCACTGGGCGCTCTGCTTTGGCCTGCGTCCGGGAGAGGAACTCTATGACCTGAGCAAAGACCCCGATTGCCTGCACAACCTCGCGCTCGGCCCGCAGACCTCCTCCGAACAATCCGCCCTGCGCGAACAAATGCTCGGCGAACTCCGCCAGCAAGGTGATCCGCGGATGTCCGGCCAGGGCGAGGTCTTCGACCGCTACGAGCACTCGAACAAGGCGCACGTCGGCTTCTACGAGCGATTCATGGCGGGCGAGAAGTTGCCGACCAATTGGGTGAACCCGACGGACTACGAAAAACCGACCCGATGAAATCCGCCATCATCAGCGTGGTCCTGACCATCGTCGCACTCGGCGTTGGCCTCGGGTGCCGTCGTTCGGGCACTCAGAGTACGCGGGACGAGGCTTACGCGCGGCTCAAAGCGTTGCCTCCCGTCGCCAGGGATTTCAGCACCCCGGAGGGCGCGATTCTTTGTCTGGAGGACGCCTACCGTCGGCGTGACCTCGAGGCGGCGATCGCAGCCAAGGATTTCAAGACGGAGGCGAGGCTGATGCTGCAGAAGACCGGCTTCAAGGACCAGATCGACGACGAGTTGATCGCCAGGACCGCGGAGGCGCTGGTGGCATCCTTCCGCGCGCACACGACCGCAAGCTGGCCCGACTTCGAGGGTCTGGAGTCATTTTTCACGAAGAGAGAGCCGCACGCTGACAAGGTCGTCCTCGTCACGGAGATGTGCCGCTTTCCGGACGGTGGCTATTCAAAGCAGCAGATGCTCGTCGCAGAGACGCCTCAGGGATGGAGAGTTTTGAACCCAGTCTCCGAATGAGCCGGCCCAATCTCAGGCGCGAGCTGAACGATCCCGCCCAGGGAACCGGAGCGCGTCCTCGACCTGTCCCCACAATCACCCGCCAAGGCCAAACCCCCCACGAAAGCCATGAACCTGCTCCGCGTCCTCTTCATCGTCCTCTTCAGCGCTCACGCTTTCGGCGCGGAGACGAGGCCCAACATCATCATCATCCTCGCCGACGACCTCGGCTACGGCGACCTCGGGTGCTACGGGCATCCGAGTGTGCGCACGCCGAACCTTGATCGCATGGCGGCGGAGGGGATGCGGTTCACGGATTTCTATTCGGCGGCGGAGGTCTGCACGCCGAGCCGCGCGGCGCTGCTCACCGGGCGGTATGCGGTGCGTAGCGGAATGGCCCACGATCAATTCCGGGTGCTGCGGCGCGAGTCCACGGGGCATTTGCCGGAGGAGGAAATCACGCTGGCCGAACAGCTCCAGGGGCAGGGCTACGCGACGGGCTGCGTGGGAAAGTGGCATCTCGGAAACTGGATGAACAATCCGGCGGGCCATCCGCACCATCACGGCTTCGACTCTTACTTTGGCCTGCCGCACTCGAACGACATGAACCCCGTCGCCGGCAAACCGAAGGGCGAGGACAACAGCACGAACCCGGACCCGCAATGGTGGAGCGCACCGCTCTTTGACGAGGAGACGCTCGTCGAGCAGCCTGCCAACCAGACCACGCTCACGCGCCGCTACACCGAGCATGCGCTGAAATTCATCCGCGAGAAAAAATCGCGTCCGTTCTTCCTCTATTTCGCGTCCACCTTTCCGCACACGCCGCTTTTCGCTTCCGACCAGTTCCGCGACAAAAGCCCGCGCGGACGCTACGGCGACGTGGTCGAGGAACTCGACGGGAGCGTCGGCGAGATCCTCGACGCGCTCCGCAGCGAGGGGCTCGACAAAAACACCTTCGTCTTTTTCACCAGCGACAACGGCCCGTGGCTCATCCGCGGCCTCGCCGGCGGCAGCGCCGGTCTGCTGCGCGAGGGCAAGGGCTCGACGTGGGAAGGCGGGATGCGCGAGCCGGGCATCGCGTGGTGGCCGGGGAAAGTGCCCGCCGGCAGCGTGTGCCGCGAGGTCGCCACGACGATGGACCTCTTCACCACTTGCAGCGCGCTCGCCGGCGCGAAGCTGCCCGCCGACCGGCCCCTCGATGGTGTGGACATCCTGCCGCTGCTCACCAGCACCGGCCCAGTCAAGCGCGAGGCCTTTTTCTTCTACCGCGGCACGCAGCTCTTCGCCGTGCGCCTGGGAAAATGGAAGGCGCACTACCTCACCCAGCCCGCCTACGGCACACCGAAACCCGAACCACACGACCCGCCGCTGCTTTTCGATGTGCAGGCCGATCCCGGCGAGAGTTTCGATGTCGCCGCGCAGCATCCCGATGTGCTCGGGGAACTCGCCACCGCCGTCGAGAAACACCGCGCCACCCTCCAGCCCGCGCCCACACAGCTCGAAGCCATCGTGACCGCGCCTCCAGCCAAAGCGCCATGAGACGCGCCAGGCGCCTTGGGGGAACATTTGCGTCACAGCCGCGGAGCGGCGCCAACCCGAGTAGCCGTGGTCGACCGAAGCGAGGCCACGGAATCGGAAAAGGCTGGGCAGCCGCGTCAGCGGCGGAACGTCGCTTCCGCGCGGGTTTCGCCGCTACGCGGCTTGCCCATCATCTCCTGATTCGCGGCCTCGCTTCGCTCGACCACGGCTACTCGGGTTGGCGCCGCTCCGCGGCTGGCTGGCTAGCGGTCGGCTAGCGGGGCAAAGGGATGGGCCGCAGCGGCACTTCGCAAAACGTAAGGGCGGCGATGCCGTTCTCGCCGCGGAGCAGGGTCTTCTGGCTCCACGCGGCGCTGTCGAGGTAGGTGATCGTCTTCGCCGCGGACGGCGCGGCGAGCTTGAGCGTCACGACCTTTCCCACCACGCCGCCGGAGGTCACTTTGCCTTTCTCGCCATCGAGGTAAAACTGGCTGGCGAGCGCGTCGTCCCACTTTACGGGTTGGTCGAATTCGAGGGCGATCTCGTCCTTCTTTTCGCTCGCGAAAGAGGCGCGCTGAAGATTCGGCGGCGTAATCGATGCCGGGAATTGCTTGCCGTAAAAGTCGCGCTCCACCAGCGGCCAGATCAGGCGGGCGAATTCGGCATAGCCTTCCGGCGGATAGTGACAGCCGCCCGGCGGTTCGATGCCGAGCGTTGACATGAGGCTCATCTTGGAAAACGCCGTCGGCAAGGTGCGCTGGATTTCGCGCAGCCGATTGTCGGAGCCGTCGATGCCCATGGTGCACGACTTCGGCCAGATCTGGAAGACGTAGGTCTGCTGGAGGTTTGGGTAGTCCTGCTTCCACCCCGCGGCCATCTCGATGAAATACTGCCGGTAGCTCTCCCAGCCAAAGCCGCCCGTCGGACCGTCCGCGCCCTGGTCGTTCTCGCCCTGATGCCACAGCACGCCGCGGATGCCGTGCGTGAGCCGGGCCTGCCGCACGCGCCAGAGCAGGCGGCCGTAGATCGTGGTCACGTCTTCGGGGTCGGCGGCGTTGCGCTGGTGCTGGTCGATGCGCGTGCCGCCGACCGCGCCGTTGAGAATGCAGATGGGCATCTTCTGGCTCTCCACGAGTCGCCGCGCGAGATCGAGACCCCAGTAGCCGACTTGCAACCGGCCGCCCTTCGCCCGCGCCTCGGCGTTGCCCCAAAGCTTTGTCCGCGCGCCTGGCGCGCCGCTTTCGGGGCTGCCGAAAGTCCGGATCCATTCGCTGGTGAAAGGGTAGTCCTGCCGGCCCCAGGCGGTCGCTTCCGCGTTCGACTGCCCATCGATCAGGTAGGCATCGCCGCACACGAGATTGCCCGCCGTGTGCAGCACCGTCTCGCGCCCGCCGGTTTTCGCACCGAACTCCACGCGATACTTAATGAGCCCCGGCTTGAGCTTCGCGGTGAGTGCATACGAATTGTCTGCGCCGGGCTTCCCCGTCTCCGTCTTCGCGAGTCGCTCGTCGGCATACACTTTGAGAAAGACCGCGTCCGCCGCTTCGGCGAGCGTGCCGTTGTAAAAGAGCGTGCCCTCATTCCGGTCATCGCGGGCGTAGAATTGCCCGTCCTCCGGCCTCTCGTCCGGCGCCGGCGTGCGCGTGATCCAGGCGTCCTGCTTTGGCTCCGTGACGGCGATGCTCGCCGTCTGCGTGACGGGCTTGCCGCCGTTGCTCAGTGTCGCCGTCACGGTCAGGGTGCCGCTGTTCTGCGCGCGTTTGAGGATGAGTTTGTCCGGCGCGATTTCCTGGATGATGGCGATCGGCGAGACGCTCCAGTTCATCTTCAAAGCGCCCGCGCCCCTGGCCTGCATGGCCGCCAGATTCGCCACCTGCGGCACCACCTCGATGGTCGCGCGCCCGTCCCACGACGGCGGCGCCCGAAGCGTGAAGACCGGCTCGGCGATGCCCTCCTTGATGGCAATGGGGATGTCCCGCGCCTTCACCCCGTCGGCCATGACCGCCTTGCACCGCAGGGTCACCGCCGAATCGCCCGTCACCCGCCCCGCGTCGAATTTAAAGGCAAACCGATCCACGGCCACGACGGTCTCCTGCCCCTCCCGCACGAGCGCCCAAGACACCTTCTCCGCGCCGCCCGCCTGCGCGGTGAAAGTCATGCTCTTTCCCTCGGGCACCGTCGCCTGCGCGGGCGAGACCGCGAACGCAGCGCCCGCCTGCATCAGCGGGCCCACGAGCGTTTGCAGCGGCTTTTGGTTTTCAAATTCCAGCCGCACCCAGTCGGCCGGGCGCGCGACTTTTGAGACACGCACCTCGTCGAGGTCGCCGGTGAAATCGTAGTTGTGATACCACCCGCCGAGCCACAGCCGTGCCGGGGATTTGATGTCGAGCTTCGTCGCCGCCTCGGCGTCCAGCTTGCCGTTAATGTAGATCCTCCGCGGCCCTCCGCCGTAGGTGTGGACGACGTGAATCCATTCATTCATCGGCAGCCGGCTCCCGCCTTTGATGTCGGAAAAATCGCTGTCCACCCGGAGGTGCGGCGGACTGCGAAGCTGCATCCGCACCTTGCTCCCGCGCCCACCGCCTTCGTTGCCCCAGCCGAGGATTGTCGCATTCGGGCGCTCCGCGCGGAACCAAGCTTCCGTGGTGTGCGCGGCATCCGCCGATGGATAGCTCGTGATCTTGTCCCCGCCGAAGATGCCCTGCTTGCCCGCGAAGTGCCGCGCCTTGCCGATCATGCCCGCGGTCAGCGTCGTGCCCGTGTCCTTCGACTCCAGCGTGCCCACTTCATCGCGCACCATTTCGCCGAGGTGCCACACGCTGAGGAAGCCATTCGATTCGCTGAAGACCGCCCGCGCGTTCGACTCACTGGCCGCATCCGCTTTGCCCCAATGCAGCCGGATCGTCTGCCGCGCATTGCCCTCGATGCGCGGGATCCGCACCCAAATGCTGGCCGTCCCACCCGCCGCATCCCATTCCTCGATTTCATACGCGAGCGCCTCGCCCGTGCTCGTGGAAAAGCGCACATCCTCGCCGCGCGGCCGGGCCTGCTTGAAATCGAACCAATCCTGGTCCAGCCGCACCAGCAACGGAAACTCCTCCACCGACGCTGCGGTCGGCAAGTCCGCGCCGTCCGGCGTGGTGAGAATCGTCATCGCGCCGGAGTGCGGCCACCCTTGGTATGGCGCCGCGCCTGGCGCCGGCTGCGCGGTCGTGAGGAAACAAACCAGCAAGGCGGCGAGGGCAACAATGGCGGGGACAGGGCGATGAGCTCTCATGCAGAAGTTGTTGCGAACCTACACGATCGCGCCAGCCGTCGTCCTGACTAGGAGAGATCGCGGATGGCGCGGAGAATACAGCGCGTCGGAGCCGCCACCAAACTCGTCGGGCAATTGAAACGCGGAGGGCGCGGAGGACGCGAAGGGCCGCACCATCATTGAGACATTCACCGTCCCGCAGGCAACCCCTGCGAACGGAAGCTCGACGGAAAGCCACGCCGCTGGGACTTTCGAACCCCAGCCTCACGCAACACCCTCGATTGATTCATGAAAGCAACCTGCATTCTGTTGGCGGCTCTGGGCCTCGTGTTCCACGCCGCCGCGGCGAAGCCGAACATCCTTCTCATCGTCGCCGACGACATGGGTTACTCGGACGCCGGGTGCTACGGCGGCGACATCGCGACGCCGAATCTCGACGCGCTGGCGAAGGATGGGCTGCGGTTCACGCAGTTTTACAACACGGCGCGCTGCTGGCCGTCGCGCGCGGCAATTCTCACCGGCTACTACGCCCAGGCGGTTCGGCGCGACACGGTGCCGGGGATTCCCAGCGGCACGTCCGGCACGCGGCCGGCGTGGGCGCGGTTGTTGCCGGAGATGCTGCGGCCGCTCGGTTACCGCTCGTATCACTCGGGCAAGTGGCACGTGGACGGCAAGCCGCTGGGGGGCGGCTTCGACCACTCCTACAGTCTGAATGATCACGACCGGCACTTTGCGCCGCGTCAGCACACGGAGGATGACAAACCGCTGCCACCGGTTGCCGCCGGCAGCGGCTACTACACCAGCACGGCCATCGCCGATCACGCCATCAAGTGCCTGCGCGAGCACGCGGAGAAATATGCGGCGCAGCCGTTCTTCGAGTTCCTCGCCTTCACGGCGCCGCATTTCCCGCTGCAAGCACCGCCGGAGGACATCGCCCGCTACCAAGCCAAATACCTCCCCGGCTGGGACGCGATGCGCGACGAACGCTGGCAGCGGATGCACGCCATGGGCATCGGCGGCAGCGCGCTCTCGCCCATCGAGCGCGAGGTGGGACCGCCCTACGCATTCCCCTTGGCGATCGAAAAGCTCGGCCCGAATGAAGTGAACCGCCCGCTGCCGTGGGACGTCTTGAGCCGGGAACAGCGGGAGTTTCAGGCCGCGAAAATGGCGGTCCATGCGGCGATGGTGGATCGCATGGATCGCGAGATCGGCCGGGTGCTCGCGCAGCTTCGCGAGATGGGCGCGGCGGAGAACACGCTCGTCTTTTTCCTCTCCGACAATGGCGCCAGCGCCGAGATGATGGTGCGTGGCGACGGCCACGATCCGGCGGCGGAGTGCGGCACCGGCGCGACCTTCCTCAGCCTCGGTCCCGGCTGGTCGAGCATGGCCAACACGCCGTTCCGCCGGCACAAGACGTGGGTCCACGAGGGCGGCATCTCCACGCCGCTCATCGTGCGCTGGCCGCAGGGCATCGTGGCGCGCGGCGAATTGCGCCACACGCCCGGCCACGTCATCGACCTCGTGCCGACCATCCTCGAGGCGGCGGGCGGCAAACCGTTGGAGCAAGGGAGCGCGCCGGCCTTACCGCCCGCGCCGGGGAAAAGCCTCGTCCCCGCGTTCGCCACGGACGCGGCGATCGCGCGCGTGTCGCTGTGGTGGCTGCACGAAGGCAACCGCGCCCTGCGCGTCGGCGACTGGAAAATCGTCGCCGCGGGCAAGGAAAGCCCGTGGGAACTCTACGATCTGAGCACCGACCGCTCGGAGACGAAGAGCCTCGCCGCGGAAATGCCCGACAAAGTCCGTGAGCTCGCCGCGCAATGGACGCGAGAGACCGAAAAATACAATGCACTCGCCAAAGGTGATGCGCCGCCGGCGGAGGTCAGCAAACCGACGAAAGCCGGTGAAACTCCATGACGGTCTTCCGAATCGGCGCACCGGCGTCCCACCGAGCTGTGGCGTGATGCTCGCGGGGATGAACATCCAACATCCAACATCCAACGCCCAACATCCAATGCCGCCCGCGCACGTTCGCGAGGTCCATTGGGTGTTGGATGTTTTTTGTCGGCCGGAGGTTCATTGGCGCAGAGCAGCGCGGGAGGTGCGGAATCGAGTTGAAAAGACGCGCGGTAGTCACCAGCCTTCCCTTCCCCCGCTTGTGCCCGCGCACAAAGCCACCCCCACCCCTCCATGCACCTGCGCCCCTTCCTCGTCCTCACCTGCCTCATCACCTCCGCCGCCTTCGCCGCGGACCTGCCCGCCATCCCGGCCGCGTCGATCGCCAAGAAAAAGGAACTCCTCTTCTCCGATGACTTCGAAGGCGCCGAGCCCGCCAAGGTCTGGCAGAAGGTCGTCCCGACCTTCGCCGTCGAAAAGGGCACGCTGAAGGGCACGCAAACCCGCGACAAGGAAGTCCCCGCTGCCGACGGCAAGCCCGCAGTCACGCCGCACGCGGCCGTCCATGGCCTCGAAATCCCCACCAAGGACAGCGTCGTCGAAATCCGGATCAAGTTCGAAGGCGCCTCGATGATTGACGTCGAGTTCGACGATCGCGCTTTCACCGGCTCCCACTACGGCCACCTCTGCCGTGCCCAGGTCCGTCTCGACAAGGTCACCATCCTCGATGAGCGCGACGGCACCCAGAGCAACACCCTCATCGAGCTGCGGAAAGACGCCGCCAAGAATAAGGACGAAATCAACAAGCTGCTCGCCACGCACAGCGCCACCTTTCCCGCCAAACTCGAGGCCGGCAAATGGTACACCTTCGTCGTCGAGACCGTCGGCGACGAAATGCGCGCGACCATCGACGGCAAGCCGGCCGGCTTCCTCAAGTCGCCCGGGATCGGCCACGCCACCAAGTCCAAGATCGAACTCGGCGTCGCCGGCAAGGACGGCTTCTTCGACGACATCAAGGTCTGGAACGCCGAACCCGCGAAGTAACAGATCGCCCAACCTCAAAAGAAACCCCGCCATGAAAATGCCCCCTCAGACTCGTCGTGAATTCGCGAAGCTCGCCCTGGCCGCACTGCCTGGAGTTGCCTGGTTGTCCGCCGTGAACCGGCTCAGCGCCGCGGAGCCCACGGCCAAACCCAACTCAAAAGTGGCCGGTGTTCAGATCGGCCTGAATGTCCCCTACAGCTTCGCCGCCGCGGGCATGAGCGGCGACGAAATCCTCAAGAACTGCATCCAACTCGGCATCAGCGGAGTGGAGTTGAGAACCCAGCCGGTGGAAGCGTTTCTCGGCGTGCCTGCGGAACTCGTCACCTCGGCGAAAGGCGAAGACAAGGCGGCCGGCGCGACCAGGGTCGAAAAGCTCCGGGAGTGGCGCAAGGCGGTCTCCATGGATCGGGTGAAAGAGTTCCGCGCCAAATATGAAACCGCGGGCGTGCTCATCGAAATCGTCAAGGTGGACGGCATCTTCAAGATGTCGGACGACGAGCTCGATTATGCCTTTGCGCTGGCCAAGGCATTGGGGGGCCGGGCCATCTCCTCGGAAATCTCCCACACGGAAGCGGAACTCAAACGCGTGGGCCAATTCGCCGACAAGCACCAGTTGATGGTCGGTTATCACGGCCACGCCTCGACCAAGCCTGAAGATTGGGAGAAAGGGTTTGCCCTCGCGAAATACAACGGCGCGAACGTGGACCTCGGACATTTCGTCGCGGGCAACAACACTTCCCCGGTCCCGTTCATCAAGGAGCATCACGAGCGGGTCACGCACGTGCACCTCAAGGACCGGAAGTTCAAGAACGGCCCCAACACGCCCTTTGGCGAAGGGGACACGCCGATTGCCGAAGTCTTGCGCCTGATCCGCGACAACAAGTGGAACATCCAGGCCACGATCGAGTTTGAATACAAGATTCCCACCGGTTCGGATCGCATGACCGAACTGGCTCGCGCCATCAAGTTCTGCCGCGACGCCCTCGCCTGACTCGCGCCCGCGCCACCAGGCTCATGAACAAGCATCTGCCTCTCCTCTCCGCGGCCCTTCTCCTCCTCCTCACCGCCGGCCTCGCCCAGGCGCAAGTCGCGAAGGATGTCACGCGCGTGCCCGTCGTCTTTTCCGGCGGCCATGAAACCGAGGGCGTGGACCGGGGCCGGCCCGTAATCCTGATTGCGGCCGCCTTGGGGGTTAAGCCCGAGGTCTTCCGCGAAGCCTTCAGTCACGTGCACCCCGCCGGCCCCGGGAGCGGCGGACCGACGGACGCGGAAGCCCGCCAGAACAAGAAGGCGCTGATGGATGCTCTCGGCAAATATGGCATCACCAACGACCGACTCGACACGGTCTCGAACTACTACCGCTACCCGCCCGGCCGCGGGGGGTTGTGGACGCACAAGGAGGCCACCGCCGACGCGTTGATCAAAGGCAGCGCGATCGTCGGCTACGAAGTCACCAACGGCGGATCAGGCTACAGCTCAGCGCCCACGGTGTCGGTGCCCGGCCATCCCGAAGCGACCGCCCAGGTGGAATTGACCTTCGGCAAGAACCTGGAGACCAACGGCGCCGTCGCCGCCCTCACCACTCCGAAGGCCAAAGCCAGGTAAGCACCCGCGCCCGGCGGGCTCCCGCGTGATCCCGAAGGAATTGCGTCATCCAGCCCAGCGAGGCGGCGGTGGGGGATAGGGAGGTCGGCGGATGGACAAGAGGTTGCGAGGAAGAACCTACCCTGGGTCACCTGCCCCAGACTTCAACCCCAACGGGATTGTGTCGTGTCTCCGGCACCGCGCCGCAACCCCGTTGGGGTTGTTCCGCACCGTTCCCAGGGTCGCCGCTCATTCTTCGCTCCAACCCTGGGCTGACGGCCGAAACGCCTTTGGCGTTCTCTCTTTCCACAGTTCCTCTGGACCACCACTTTTTATCGCACGCCGGTGGACGAACTCAGTCCGTTTATGCAAAATATGGCATTTATGCTGCTTATATGCTGAATATGCAAATGAGGCGCCCATGTGAAACTCCTTCCCCGACCAAGCCACGGCTTGGTTCGCAGGCCGGCTTCACGCTGATCGACAACCTCGTCGCGGTTGCCATCGTGGCGGTCTTTTTCGGTGCTCTTTACTCGGTCTGTGGTCAGTGCATGGGGATGCTGGGCGCCTCGCGCGATCTCAACAATGTCGAGCAGTATTCTCAGTTCCGCGTCGAGCAGCTCCGCAAGTGCACCTGGGCGCAGATCACCGACAGCACTTACCTGCGGACGAATGTCTTCAACACGACCCAGAGCAGTTCGCTGGTCTCGGGCAAGGTGACCGAAACCCTGACCGTCAACGCGTTTCCGACGGCCGTGTCGCCGGCGATCCAAATCAGCCGCCCTCCGAACGGACCGGCGAGCACCGTCAGTGTCGGTCCCGCAGTAGCGGCGGCGGACCTCGCGCAGGTCAATCTCGTGCTGAGCTGGGCGAGCCGCCGGGGGGCGCCGACCCGGAGCATCAACACCACGATCATCGTGAGCCGAAACTGAAGGCCGACTATGAAAAGATCCGCACTCGCTGCCAGCGCAGGCTCCACCCTGCTCGAAACCATGATCGCCGCGTCCATTGCGGGAGCGATCCTCGGCGCCATCGTTCTGGGCGGCTTCTCGCTCCAGCGGACCTACCTGGTCGCCAACGATTACTTCCGCGCTTCCGCCGATGAGATGCTCGTTTCCGACTCGATGGCGAGGGACTTGCGGTCCGCGCTCGGAGTCACGGTATCGACTCCCGATCCCCAGGTGCCACTGGTTCAAACGCTGACCCTCACCGTGCCTGATTACATCGATCCCAGCACCGGAAACCCGCGGACGCCGACACTCAATCCGGGGACGCCGAAGTATGGGAGCGCGGTCGGGAAGGTCGATTATGGGAGTGTGGCCTCGCCGCTAACCGTGACTTACTCCGTCTCCGGCCAGCGTCTGATTCGGCAGTCTGGAAATACCCAATCGGTCTTGTCCAGTAGCGTGCAGAACTTCCAACTGACGGGCGTGGACCAGGGCACCTCCGCGGAGATGGGAGTGACCTTCGCCTCAAAATTCGCCCGGCAAAAGAACGTGGATACGCGCACCGGCACCACGGTCCGCAGCACACTCTCCATGCGAAACCCCCAACGATATTGAATATGAAAAGCTTCGCGTCCATTTCGGCTCTTATCGGACACCGCGCACGGTCCGGCTCGACCACCGTCGTCGCCATGGTGATGGTGTCCACGCTCGCCACGCTCTCGGCGACGGTCCTGCTGGGCATCTCTGCACGCTACAACTCGATGAGCAACGCCGTGGCCTGGCGCCAGGCGATGAACGCGGCCGAGTCGGGTGCGAACGTGGCGATTCAAAACGTGCACTGGCTAAATTCCGGGGCGAGCCCGGCCTTCGCGGCAGCGCAGGGGTGGTCTGGGCCGGATGCAAGCGGGACCTACACGCTCACCAATTTGTCCGTCCAGGCCGGCGGTCCCGGGTCCGTCCGGATGTGGTCCAATGCCACGGTGGAAGCGCCGGCCAGCCTGATAGACAGCCGCGGCGCCCAGTGGTATCGCGTGCGCGCCACCGGTTATGCGGCGCTGCCCGGCTTGCGGCGGACCGGGGACGATGTGACCAGCGACTCGGGCACGCGGCACAAGAATCGCCTGCGCAAACTCGATTACACCTCGGATCATTTCGTCGTGACCTACGGTGAGTTCGGCGTGGGACCCAGCGCGCGGACCGTGAGTACGCCGCAGGCGACCCGGAGAGTTGAGGTCATCCTCCAACCGCAAGGGCCGTGGAATGCCGGCGTCGTCGCCAATTCCTCCTACGACTTTCCGTATGTGGACAGCTTCGATTCGAGCGATCCCGCCAAGTCCAACCCGGACGGCACCTACCCCAGCTCGACGCCTTCCAAGCAGCAGGCGCACGGGGACGTGATCATCAATTCAAACACGCCGCCCAGCGGCACCATCAAAGGCAACGCGGGCATTAATGCGGGCGGAATCGCGACGGGCTGGGGCGCCAACGGCGACAAAGCGCTGGCTTCGAACGTCAGCGGTGAAGTCAGCAACAATGTTTCTGTCGTCACCCCGCCGGTTTTCGCGCCCGCCTGGGGGGCCACCGCCACCAACGCCGGGTCCTCCCCTGCCACCATCACGGGTGTGGGCGCCGTCTCCTACTTCAGATCCACGAGGTTGAGCAACACCACCGTCAAGCTTCCGGCGGGCCGGACCACGGCCGAGGTCAACATCTACGTCGATGGGGATATCGTCAGCGGATTGACCATTGAACCCGGGGTCACCGCGAAGATCTATTTCACCGGCGATTTTTCGATGAAGGCGCGGGACATGGACAACCAGAACGACCGCGCCGCCAACCTCCAATTCTACGGGATCAATCCACCGGCGGGACAAACTCAGACGGTGACTTTCGCCTCGGGAAATCCCGGGTATCGCTACGCCGCCTGGTATGCGCCAGGCGCGGATTTCACGACCAACGGCAACCCGGATTTTGTCGGCTCATTCGTCTGCAAGAGTTTCACCGCGAATGGCAACTGCACACTCCACTTTGACGAGGCCCTCGGGGGCTACGGCATCGTTTCGCGCTACAGCCGCGCCAGTTGGGTGGAAGATCCGCGGTAAGTGCCGGCGGCACCCCCGCCCGCGAAGCCGGGCGCTCAGCTTTTCCACCGCCCCAGGACCCACCAGGTCCAAAGGACCGCGTGGGCCATGACGATCAGCCAGAAAAGGACCTGGTAGAAAACCTTCGCCGTTTTGTGGCGGAGCCATTGCTGGGCGAGGAGCGCACCCGGCCAGCCACCCAGGGCTTCGAGCAGGTGGAGGGTGTTTTCGGGAATGCGCCGCTCCATTTTTCCAGCGCGGATTTTGTCCCAATGATAGGCGCTGAAAGTGACGCTGCTCATGATCGCATAAAGCCCCGGCACCCAGGCGGCCACGAAATCGAACGCGGCGGCGCCGGCCAGGGCCCCGAGGAAGACGGCGACGCCGAGGATGGCCTGGGCTTTGGGCTCCGCCCAGAGGCTGCTGCGGACGGCACGAGTCTTCCCGTCGGCGACGCGCGGCGCAAAGGTGGGGCTCGACTCCCGTGGACCGCTTTCCAGGCGAGCCTCGAGGGCGCGCGGGCGCAGCCGGTCATCGGTGCCCCAGCGGTAGCTGACGACGGCGCCGACGACCGGCCGAAGGCTGCCGTTGGCGAACGCGCGCATGTGGACAAAGACATCCGGGCCACCGTTCTCCGGTTTGAGGAAACCGAAGCCTTTATCGTCGTCCCACATCCGCACCATGCCCCGAACGCGCTGCGTTGGTATGGACGGTTTCAGGAGCGCCCGCGCCGGGAGGCGGGGGAGCTTGCGTCTGTCATCCGGGGGCATGCCCCGTGGTTTCAGCGCGAGGTGGCGTGCGGTGCAAGAGCGAAGTGCGGTCCGCCGCGAGGATCTCCGACGCGCGCAAACTTTCCGCATCCGCCGCCTTGAGGAAAGCAGCCGGCTGGAGATGATTCTTCCGCGAAGGCGCGCGCTCGATGCCGCTCCGGTAGGCTCGCCGACGCCATCCCATGAAGCACCTCCTCGTCGCCGCACTCCTCCTCGCCCCTGCGGTCCTCGCCGGCGAGCCGCTCACCTTCGAGAGCACCGCGACGCAGGCGACGTTGATCGAATTGTTTTCGTCCGAAGGCTGCAGCAGTTGCCCGCCTGCCGAAGCGTGGATGAGCCGACTGAAGCGCGGTGCGGAGTTGTGGAAGAGCGTCGCGCCCGTGGTCTGGCATGTCGATTATTGGGACAACCTCGGCTGGCCGGACCGCTTCGCTTCGTCCGCGTTCACCGAGAGGCGGGGCTGGGCCGATCGGACGCCACTGCCCGCGCCGGCCTCCACCAAGACCGGCATTCTCCGCGTGGTCTTTCGCGACCGCACCCTCGCGGAGGTGGTCTTCTCGCCGACGAGCACCATGGCCACACCGCCCGTGGCCGAACTGGCGTTGCTCGGCGGGGAGCTCGAGGTGGACGTCAAGCGCGGGGAAAACAGCGGGCGCAAGCTGCGCCACGATTTCGTCGCGCTTCATCTGGTGACCGCGACCCTCCGAAGTGACGGCAACCGATTCGTCCAAAGCATCGCACTGCCGGCAAATCCAAAAGAGCCTCCGACCGCATTCGCGGCCTGGGTCACCACGGGCGACACGGGGCGGCCGCTCCAGGCGACGGGGGGCTGGCTTCCGCGAAAGTGAGCGCGGCGCACCCGAAAAACGGGCGCTGGAGAATCGAGATCCCGCAAGGTCGGACGCGGTTTTCGAGCACTAAGAGGACGATTGACATTTCCCTCGCCGAAGCAACCCTCCGCCGCGGCAAATGATGGCTCAGAAACAGAAAATTTTCGTCGCTTATTGTTACGCGGAAAAGAAGTGGTTCGACCGCGTGGAAAGCGTGCTCGCGCCGCTGGCTTACCCGGGCACCCTCGTGGTTTGGGACGAGCGAAAACTGGGCTCCAACCGGAACGCGCGCACCGAGCTGCCGATCCTGCTCGAAAGTTGCACCATCGCGGTGATCATGGTCAGCGAGTTTTTCCTGGAATCCGATTTCATCCGCCGGGAAAAGCTTCCGGCCATGCTCAAGCAGGCGGGCGAGAAGGGGCTCGCCGTCCGCTGGGTTCTCGCCACCCACTGTCTTTATCAATCGGCGGGCTTCGACCCGGCGCTCGCGCTGAATGACCTCGATCGGCCGCTCGATGCTTTGTGCGCGGCGGGACGCGACGCGGTGGTGGCCGGCATCGGCTTCAAGCTGCGCGAGCTGGCCGGCATCCCGGAACCGCCGCCACCACCCCCGCCGCCGCCCGTCTCCGAGCCGGAGGCCCGTCCGCGGAAATCCACGAAGCGGGCGGCGGCCTCTGGAATCGAGCCACCCGCACCGGTCCCGTCCGCTCCGGCAGCACCGTCCGCTCCGCCGCCCGAACCATTGCCCCCCTCCCCCTCCGTGCTTTCGCTTGGCGAGATCATCGAGTCGCGCCAGCGGACCATCGCCGGCTTGCAGCGCCTGTCGCGGTGGCTGTTGCAGGCTGCGCCCACGATCTTGCTGGTCGCCGTGGGGGCCGTCGCGATCAGCGGCAGCTCCGCGCTTTTCCTGCTCATCGCCGGGTTTGGCGTTTGGATCGCGGCTCTCGCCTTTGCCCTGCGCCGGCGCCTCGATTTTTTCGGCCAGAACATGGTCCGCATCCGCTATCTGAAAACGGGTCTGGCCGATGAAACTTTGCCCGATCGCCAGCGCCAGACCTTGCGGCAGGGAGCGGAGGAAATTCTCGGCAGAGCCTGAAACGACGACGGTTTATGTCCCCACCACCTGTCTCCAATACCGATCTCGAACAGGCGCTCTTCAAGGCGACGCTGAAAGAGAAAAGACTCCATCGGAACGCCACCCTCGCCCTGCTCGTCCCGGTGATCGCCGGGGGCGTCTGGCTGGCCTATTCGATTCGCGAAGTGACCAGTTGGGTGACGCGGTCCCAGCAAATCCAGCAACGCGAGGCCAGCGTTCTGGAACGGGAGGGGGCCGCGCAACGGCAGGTCGCCGAGACCAATGCGCAAAGGGCGGAAGCGGAGGCGCGCGCCCACACCGCCCAGGAGGCGGAGGCTGCGGCCAAAAAACGCGCCGATGATATCGAGCAGGGTCTGGTCAAGGTGCGCGACGAGATCGGCGGGCTCGGCACGTTTCTGACCGAGCTCGGCTCGGCGCGCGCCAAAGCCTCGAAGCTGATGGCCAGCGAAGCCGTGGAGGGGCAACTCGGGGAGATGCGCACCACCCTGAGCCGCACCCTGGCGCGCATCGACAAGCAAATCGACGCGGCCCTTCCCCAGGAGGAGCAGAAAGCGCGCGTTTATCTGTTCATCGCGGACGAGCAGTTACGAGAAGCGGCCGGCGCCCTCAAAACCCAGCTCGAAAGCAGCGGCTTCGACGTGGGGTCCATTTCGAAAAGCACCGGCCGCCGGATCGAGGCCACGGAAGTGCGCTACTTCCAGGAAACGCGCGACAAAGCGGATGCCGCGCGCATCGTGGCCATCCTGGAAAAGCTCGGACAAACGGGCTCCAGGAGCGTTTATGCCTCCGACCCTGATCAGGCGAGCGGGCGGAGGAAGTTTCAGGTTTGGGTGAGCAAGCCCGCGTCGTCCCCGCCCCGCTGACGATCGGCGCTCCACCACCGAGGCGGCGGACGGGAATCGAGGGGCGGTTGGAGGGTGGACGAGGCGGCCATTCAGGTTGCAGCCGCTACGCGGTGGCGGCGTTCCGACCCGGCTCGCTCCCTCAAATCAAACGAGTGCTGAGCTCCAAGACCTGGGCCCGCGAGAGCCACAGCTTCGGCTGCCTCGCGGCCTACCCGGTGGGCCGGTCGAAATAAAAATCCTTCGGCATTCTGCCGTGCCTCAAGCTCGAGAGCAGGCCGATGAGAAGCGAGGCTGCGAGAAGGAGCAAAACGTGCACGGCGGTCGATTTTCGGTGACAGGAAGGTGCCGGCCAACACCGGTCCATGCCGGATCGCCTGGCGCCAGGGGTTCGGATGCGTGTTTCGGCCTGATTCCAGCGGCGGTCTGAAGGCCTGAACTTTCCACGCTCGCAGCGGTTCGCAGTTGCGAAGCTCAGATGCGATGATGTCGCTTTTCGCGCCAGGCCACTCCGCGAACCGCTTCCGCCGACGAAGGGCGTGGGCCAGATCGTCTGCGCCTGGCAGGCGGCGATCGGCGGAGCGCGCGGATTACGGGTGAATTCCGGGTTTGCGCGTATGGCCCAGCTCTTTCCGCAATACACCAACACTCTCGCGCGCATCGCGCTGCCCTGTCTCGCGCTCGGGTTCAGCGTGGTTGCGTGGGCCGTTCACGCCGCCTGGTTTTCGTCCTACGCCACGGAGGTGAATACGCCGGTCGAGCAGCCGGTTCCGTTCAGCCATCAGCATCACGTCGCCGGGCTCGGCATCGACTGTCGCTATTGCCACACGAGCGTGGAAACCTCCGCTTTTGCGGGCCTTCCGCCGACGGAGACCTGCATGACCTGCCACTCCCAAGTCTGGCGTGATGCGCCGATCCTTGGGCCGGTCCGCGAGAGCTGGACGACTGGCCGGCGGCTCCGCTGGAAGCGCGTCCACGACCTGCCCGATTACGTCTATTTCAACCACAGCATCCACGTGCAAGAAGGCATCGCCTGCGTGAGCTGCCACGGCCGGGTCGATCGGATGCCGCTGATGGCCAAACAGCACTCGCTCTACATGCGCTGGTGTCTCGATTGCCATCGCGCGCCCGAAAGGCACGTGCAGCCGATGAGCGAAGTCTTCGTGATGCGCGACGAACCGGCGCAGGCCGCCGCGGCCTCGCGGCTGGCGTCGCGCGGCGAGCTGCGGGGGGAGTCGCCGCCGATCTTCGAACGCGGCCGGCAGGCGGTGCGCGAGAAGGCGGTCCGCGATACCCGGCTCGAGGATTGTTCGATCTGTCACCGATGAGCACGCCGTATCGAGCGTCGGTGCCAACGCCAGGAGCGAGCCCGCAGTGGCGATCGCTCGACGATCTCGCGCGGCTCGAGGGAGGCGGCGACGAGTTTCCGGCGGATGCGTCCGAATGGCCCGACGCGCTCAGCCGCCGGCGCTTTCTGCAGCTCATGGCCGGCTCGCTCGCGCTCGCGGGAACGGGCGCCTGCACCCGGCAGCCGCGCGAAGAGATCGTGCCTTACGTTCGCCAGCCCGAAGCCCTCCAACCCGGTCAGCCACTCTATTTCGCCACGGCGATGGAGCTGGGCGGTGAGGCGTTCGGGCTGCTCGTGCGCAGCGATTCCGGGCGGCCAACGAAGATCGAAGGCAACCCGGCGCATCCCGCCACGCTCGGCCGCAGCAGCGTTCACATGCAGGCCGCGTTGCTTACGCTCTATGATCCGGGCCGCTCGCAAGGCCTCATGAAATCAGGCTCCCCGGCCACCTGGGAGGATTTGCTCGGCACGCTCACGGAGCAGAGGGCGCGCTGGCAGGAACGTGCGGGCGCCGGCTTGCGGCTGCTCACCCGGCGCATTGCTTCGCCCACGCTCCGCGAGCAAATCGCCCGGCTGCTCACCAAATATCCGCAGGCCCAATGGCACGAACACGATGCCGCGTTCCCAGCGCCGCCGCTGCCGGCGGGTCTCCGACTCGAACGCGCGGAGGTGATCGTCTCGCTAGACGCCGACTTTTTCGGCAGCGGCGCCTTGCACCCGCGCGCCGCGTTCGACTTTGCGAAACGACGCCGCGCGGACCACGGCCGGCTCTATGTGGTGGAGAGCACGCCGAGCCTCACCGGCGCCATGGCGGATCACCGCCGCGCCCTGCGGCCGGGCGAGCTTGCCGACTTCGCACGAGGGCTGGCCCGCGCCGTGCGGGAGCCAGGTGCCGAAGCCGATCCGTGGATTCCCGCGATCGCGCGCGATCTCACGGAGCATCGGGGACGAAGCCTCGTCGTCGCGGGTGAATTCCAGTCGCCCGAAGTGCAGGCGAGCGCGCGCGAGCTGAATGAGGCGCTCGGCAACGTTGGCCAAACCATCGACAATCTCCCGCCCGCGCCGGGGCCGCGCGCCGCCGCTCTGCCGGAGCTCGCGCGGGCGATGCACTCGGGCGAAGTCGAGGCGTTGTTGATCTTCGGCGCCAATCCCGCCTACGACTCCCCGGCCGATCTCGATTTCAACGCGGCGCTGGAGAAAGTGCCATTCACCCTCCACCACGGAATCTATTTCGATGAAACCGCCGGTCGCTGTGCGTGGCACGTGCCGGAATCGCACTTTCTCGAATCGTGGAGCGATGCGCGCGCGTTGGACGGAACGGTTTCCATTGTTCAGCCGCTGATCGAGCCGCTTTATCCGAGCAAGTCCGCGCACGAGCTTTTCGCGGCGCTGCTCGGCGAACTCCCGGCGGATGGCTACGAGATCGTCCGCTCCGCCTGGCAGCAGCGGCCCGGAGGAGGCGGCTTCGAGAGCGCCTGGCGCAAGACGCTGCACGACGGCATCGCGCCCCAGACCGGCACCGTTTCCGCGCCACCCGCCCAAGGCGCCACGACGCAGATCCCGCCAACTGAACCTGCGGCCTTTCAGGCTTCGCTCGAGCTGATCATCCGGCCCGACCCGCATCTGCTCGACGGACGCCTTGCCGAAAATGCCTGGCTCCAGGAGTTGCCAAAACCTTTCACCAAACTGACCTGGGGCAATGCCGCACACCTCAGCCCCCGCACGGCGGAACGGCTCGGGCTCGCGCATGGCGATGTCGCGGAGTTGCGCTATCGCGGGCGAACGGTGCGCGCTCCGCTTTGGATCCTGCCGGGGCACGCGGATGAATGCGTCACGATTCACCTCGGCCACGGACGCAACTGCGCCGGTAGCGTCGGCAGCGGCTGCGGATTCAACGCCTTCGCGCTCCAGACGAGCGAGGCTCCGTGGGGCGGACGGGGACTCGAGATTCACAAGACGCGCGAGCGTCACGTCTTCGCCACAACCCAGGAGCATCAGCGGATGGAAGGGCGCGAGCCAGTGCGCGTGGAGACCCTGGGCAAACCAACGACGCCCCCTGCCGAAGCGGCGCCGGCGCGCGAGGAGACGCTCTATCCGAACATCGACTACGGCCGCCCGTCATGGGGCATGGTGATCGACCTCAACACGTGCATCGGTTGCTCGGCCTGCACGATCGCCTGCCAGGCGGAGAACAACATCCCGGTCGTGGGCCGCGAACAGGTGCTGCGCGGACGCGAGATGCACTGGATTCGCGTCGATGCGTATTTCGCCGGCAGCGTCGAAGCGCCGCAGTTGCTGCATCAGCCGGTGCCGTGCATGCACTGCGAGAATGCCCCGTGCGAAGCGGTCTGCCCGGTCGCCGCGACCGTGCACGATCACGAGGGGTTGAACGTGATGGTCTACAACCGCTGTATCGGCACGCGGTATTGCTCGAACAACTGCCCTTACAAGGTCCGCCGTTTCAATTTCCTCTCCTACAACGACACCCACGCGCCGCAACTCGCGTTGATGCGCAATCCCGAGGTGAGCGTGCGGATGCGGGGCGTGATGGAGAAATGCACCTATTGCATCCAGCGCATCAGCGCCGCACGGATCGAGGCGGAGAAGGAAGCGCGCCCGATCCGCGACGGCGAAGTGGTGCCCGCCTGCGCGCAGGCGTGTCCGGCCGAGGCCATCACTTTCGGCGACATCCACGATCCAGAGAGTCGCGTGGCGGCGCTGCGCCAATCGCCGCGCCACTACGCGCTGCTCGCCGAGTTGAATACCCGGCCGCACACCACCTATCTCGCGCGGGTGCGCAATCCGAACCCGGAGATCGCCTGAGCCATGGCCCTCACCGCGCAACGCTGCGAGCAAGTCACCGATCGCCTCAGCGGCCTCGTTCTGCGCGAGCCGTTGCGCCGCGGCTGGCTGGCGGGCTTCGCGCTCGCCTTCGCGCTGCTCATGCTCCTCAACGTGGCCATCCCCTGGCTGCTCATCCGCGGCGTCGGCATCTGGGGCGTGAACATCCCGGTCGCCTGGGGCTTCGCGATCGTGAACTTCGTCTGGTGGATCGGCATCGGCCACGCGGGCACGTTCATCTCCGCGATCCTGCTTCTGTTGCATCAACAGTGGCGCACTTCGATCAACCGCTTCACCGAGGCGATGACCCTCTTCGCCGTCGCCTGCGCCGGTCTTTTTCCGCTGCTGCACCTCGGCCGGCCGTGGGTCTTTTACTGGCTGCTGCCTTACCCCGATACGATGGCGCTCTGGCCGCAATGGCGCTCCCCGCTCGTCTGGGACGTGTTCGCCGTGACCACCTATCTCACCGTCTCGCTCATCTTCTGGTTCATCGGCCTCGTGCCCGATCTTGCCACGATGCGCGACCGCGCGGAGCGCCCCTGGATGCGGGTCGTTTACGGCATCGGCGCGCTCGGCTGGCGCAACTCCGCGCGCCACTGGAAGCGCTACGAGATGGCTTATCTGCTCCTCGCCGGTCTGGCGACGCCGCTCGTCCTCTCGGTGCATAGCGTGGTGAGCTTCGATTTCGCCGTCGCCATCGTCCCCGGCTGGCACTCGACGATCTTCCCGCCCTACTTCATCGCCGGCGCGATCTTCTCCGGCTTTGCCATGGTGCTCACTCTGGTGATTCCGGTGCGTGCAGTTTACGGCCTGCGCGATCTCATCACCGAACGCCATCTCGACCATGCGGCGAAGGTGATGCTCGCCACCGGCCTCCTGGTCGCGCTGGGCTACGCGAGCGAGCAGTGGATGACCTGGTATGCCGATGAGCCCTACGACGCCTTCATGTCGCACAATCGGATGTTCGGCCCCTACTGGCCGGTGTGGTGGACGGTGATGGCCTGCAACATCGGGGCCGCGCAGGCGCTCTGGTGGCGTCGCGTGCGGACGTCGCCGGCGCTGCTCTTCGCGGTCGCGCTCCTCATCCAGATCGGCATGTGGACCGAGCGCTACATGATCGTGATCACAAGCTTGCATCGCGATTTCCTGCCGTCGTCGTGGGGCATGTTTCACGCCACCGTCTGGGATTGGGCGACCTTCGCCGGGTCGCTCGGGCTCTTCTTCACCCTCCTCTTCGTCTTCATCCGGCTCCTGCCAATGATCGCGATTGCCGAGATGCGCAAGCAAACCACGGAGGGCCGGGAATGAAAGGGCGCGCACTCTACGGCCTGGTCGCGGAATTCCTTGAGCCTGAGCGGCTGCTCGCTGCCGCGCACGCGGCCCGCCAGGCCGGCTACAAATGCACGGACGCCTACGCGCCGTATCCGGTCGAAGGTCTCGCCGACGCGCTGGGGATGCGCTTTACGGGCGTGCCGCTGACCACGCTGCTTTTCGGAATCGGCGGCGGCACGACCGGCTACGCGATGCAGCTCTATTCGGCCGCGGTCGATTATCCGCTCAATGTCGGCGGGCGGCCGCTGAACTCGTGGCCGGCCTTCGTCCCGATCATTTTCGAGCTGACCGTTCTCGCCGCCGCCTTTGGAGCAGCGCTCTCGATGTTCGCCTTCAACGGCCTCCCGCGCCCGCATCATCCGATCTTCGAGACGCCCTTTTTCCGGGAGCGAAATGCCTCGCGTTTCTACCTTTGCATCGAGGCGCGCGACCGAAAGTTTCGTGAGGAAAAAACGCGCGCCTTCCTCGAAGAGCAAGCGCCCGAGCACGTCTGGGAGGTGCGCGAAGAATGACGAAGGAAACCGCCACTCCGGAGGTCGGAAGGACGACGCGCCGTTCACTGCGTTTCGTCATGGTTTCGTCATTCGTCCTTCGCGCTTCGTCATTCCTTTTTCTGGCCGGGTGCCGCCGCGACATGGCCGACCAGGCGCATCACGAACCGCTGGAGGCGAGCACGTTCTTTGCGGATGGCGCAGCTTCGCGTCCCTTGCCGGCGCACACGATCGCGCGCGGGCAGTTGCGCGAGGATGAGCACTACTTCACCGGGCGCGTCGCCGGACAGCTCGTGAACACCTTCCCGGCGCCGGTCACGCGCGCGCAACTCGAGCGCGGTCGCGAGCGTTTTGAGATTTACTGCGCCGTCTGTCATGGCCGCACGGGTGAAGGCAACGGCATGATCGTGCAACGCGGATTTCCCGCGCCGCCGTCGCTTCACATCGATCGGCTGCGCGATGCGCCGGCCGGCTATTTTTTCGAGGTCATGACCAACGGTTACGGACTGATGTATCCCTACGCGGCGCGAGTCGAACCGGCAGATCGCTGGGCGATCGCGGCCTACCTTCGGGCCCTGCAATTGAGCCAGCGCGCCACCCTCGCCGACGCCGACCCCGCGGAACGCATGAAACTGGAGGCGGGTGCGCCATGAACGGGATCGCCACGATCCGAATCGACCGGTTGCGCCGCAACGCCTCGTTCGCGGCCGCGGCGGGCTTCGCGATCCTCTTGATTTCCCTCTGCATCGCGCGGCCCCGCGCCTTCCAGGCTTATTGGATCGCGTGGATTTTCTGGTCAGGGATCGGCTTCGGCTCGCTGGTGATGCTGATGCTCCACACGCTCACAGGCGGCGCGTGGGGCGAGGCTGTGCGGGCGCCGGCGGAGGCCGCGGCGATGACGCTGCCGCTGATGGCACTGCTCTTCGTGCCCGCGCTCTTCGGCCTCGGCGACCTTTTCCCGTGGACCCACCCCGTGGCCTTTGCGGGTCACGACTGGCCGCACAAGCGCGCCTATCTCACCGCTCCGTGGTTTGCCGTGCGCAGCTTGGGATACTTCGTTGTGCTCGGCGGCCTGACCGTCCTTCTTGGCCTGTGGACGCACTCCGGCGCTCTCCGCACCCGATATCCAAATCCGCCCACCAGGGCCGCCGCCCTCGGCGCCTCCGGCCTGATCACCTACTTCGTGCTCATGCTCTTCGCCTCGACCGACTGGGTCGTTTCGCTCGAGCCACAGTGGTACTCGACGATGTTCGTCGTCATCTTCGCGGTTGACCACTTTCTCGCCGCCCTCGCCCTCGCCGTCGTGGTCGCGACGCACCTCCCCCGCGCCGAATCGCCGCTCACCACGAAACAGCTTCACGATCTCGGCAACCTGCTCCTCGCCTTCGTGATTTTCTGGGCTTACGTCACCTTCTCGCAGTTCCTCATCATCTGGTCGGGCAACCTCCCGCGGGAAATCTCCTGGTATCTGCACCGCGCCGCGGGCGGCTGGCCGGCGGTGACGATCGTCCTCGTGGCCGTGCAGTTCGCCGTGCCTTTCGTGCTGCTCCTTTCACGGGCGGCGAAGCGCCACCAGCGCGTCCTGGGCCCGATCGCCGCGCTCATTCTCCTCGCCAATGCGGTCCACGTCTGGTGGCTCATCGCGCCGTCGTTTCAGCCCTCGGGAGTCCCCTTTCCGTTCCTGGAGGTCGCCGCGTTCGTCGGCATCGGAGGCGTCTGGAGCCGGGTCTTCCTTGGCTTTTTGCAACACCGCCCGCCCCCTCTGGCCATGGCCCAACCACCGGAGGTGGCGCATGCCTGAGCTCGACCCCGCGGGACACGAGCGCCGCGACATCAGCGCGCGCGCGGTGATGTGGTTCGCGATCAGTCTCGTCGCCGCGCTGATTGTGATCTTCGTCGGGACGCGGATTTTCGAAGGCGTGCTCGCGCGCACGGACCACGCGGACGCCACCGCCATGGCGGCGCCTCGCGTCGAGCCGCCGCCCCCGCGTCTCCAGACGGATCCGGTCGCCGATCTCGCCACCTTCCGCGCCGCCGAAGAAGCCAGGCTGCACACCTATGGCTGGATCGATCGTAATGCGGGGCTCATTCACGTTCCCATCGAGCGCGCCATGGACCTGATCGCGGAGCGCGGACTGCCCGTCCGCCCGCAACCGAAGGGAGCCACGCCATGAAGCGATGCGCATCCACGGTCGCCGCGCTGCTTGCCTTTGCCATGGGCGCGTTGGGTCAAACACTGACGAAAGAGCAGCTCGCCCGCGTCGATTTCGAGCAGCACCTCCGGCAGCGCGCTCCGTTGAACGCGATGTTTCGCGACGAGTCCGGCGCTCCCGTTCGGCTGGGCGCCTTTTTCGGGCAACGGCCCGTGCTGCTCGCCCTGGCCTATTACGAATGCCCGAACCTCTGCACGCTGGTCCTCAACGGCGTCCTCGAGAGCACG
Source organism: Chthoniobacter sp. (assembly GCA_034667665.1). Taxonomy (GTDB): domain Bacteria; phylum Verrucomicrobiota; class Verrucomicrobiia; order Chthoniobacterales; family Chthoniobacteraceae; genus Chthoniobacter. The sequence goes on along the minus strand of JAXDQW010000110.1, from coordinate 4,188 downwards.
CGCAATCTGCGCCTCGATGCGGGTCGCGATTTCGAGATCGTCGTGGTCAGCATTCATCCCGGCGATACCCCCGCGCGCGCCACCACGAAAAAGCAAACCTACACGACGCGCTACGGTCGGCCCGGGAGCGCGCAAGGGTGGCATTTTCTCACCGGCGACGCCGAGCCCATCCGGCAGGTCAGCGAGGCGGTGGGATTTCGCTCCGTTTACGACCCGGCCAGCAAACAGTACGCGCATCCCAGCGGAGTCGTCGTGCTCACACCCGACGGGGTTATTTCCCGCTACTTCCTCGGCATCGAATACCCACCGAAGGATTTGCGTCTCGCGCTGGTCGAAGCGTCGCAACACCGGATCGGCTCGCTCGCCGACCGGTTGCTGTTGCTCTGCTTTCATTACGATCCGATGACGGGCCGCTACAGCCTCCTCATCACGCGCGTGCTCCAGGTGGCCGGCAGCGGGACCGTGCTGCTCCTCGCGGCCTTGATCATGCGGCTGGCGCGAAGCCGGGAGAGCCGGCTCGAGCCCGAAGGCCACCCGCCCGGCGGCGGGTCGCCTCCGCTCCTGCTCATCGCCACGTGGTCACTGCTGCCCGAGCGGGCCTCGGACATCGCGCGTTCCGTGGACGCGATCTTCTACGCGCTGCTCGTGGTTTGCGGACTCGTGACCGCGGGGGTTGGCGCCGCCGTGCTCTATTTCTGCGTCCGCTATCGCGCCGGCTCCCCGGCAAAACGACCCGCCGGCGACCAGACCTCAGTCGCGCTCGAGATCGTCTGGACGAGCGCCACGTTGCTCGTCTTTTTGGGCATCTTCGTCTGGGCCGCCGTCGTCTATTTTCGAATGTCGCGACCGCCGGCCAATGCGAGCGAGATCCATGTTGTCGCCCGCCAGTGGATGTGGAAGGCACAGCATCCGAATGGCCGGCGCGAGATCAACGAGCTGCACCTCTTGCTGAACCGTCCGGTGAAGCTTCTGATGACTTCGCAAGATGTCATCCACGACTTTTTCGTGCCGGCTTTTCGCACGAAACAAGACGTGTTGCCCAGCCGCTACACCGTCGAGTGGTTCACGCCGACGCGGCCGGGCAAGTATCACCTTTTTTGTGCCGAGTATTGCGGCCTGGATCATTCGCGGATGGGCGGCTGGATTTACGTGCTCGAGCCCGCCGACTACGCCCGCTGGCTCGCCGAGCAGCAGAGTGGCGAATCGATGGTCGCGGCCGGCGCCCGCCTTTTCCAGGCCCGCGGCTGCAGCGGCTGTCACGCTCCCAACGCCACGGTGCGCGCGCCCTTGCTGAACGGCATTTATAAGAAACCGGTCGCGCTCGCCGATGGCACCGTGGCCATCGCGGACGACCAATATTTGCACGACTCGATCCTGCTTCCGATGAAGCAGATCACCGCCGGCTACGCGCCGGTGATGCCGACCTTTCAAGGCCAGCTTGGCGAGGAGGAAGTGATGGAATTGATCGCCTACCTCAAGGCCCTCGGCGACGACGGCCAGGGAGGAGCGCGATGAGCCTCAGCGCGCCACCGGTTGCCCCGCCATCAACCCGCGCGGAGCCGAACTACCTCGACGATCATTCGATCCGCTCGTGGCTGTTAACGACCGACCACAAGCGCATCGGCCTGCTCTACATGGTGTCGATAACGCTTTTCTTCCTGGTCGGGGGCGCTGCCGCGACCTTGATGCGGATCGAGCTGCTGACCCCGCAGGGCGACCTCGTTACTTCCGCGACCTACAACAAGCTCTTTACCATTCACGGCGTGGTCATGGTTTGGTTTTTCCTCATCCCGTCCATACCGACCGTGCTGGGTAACTTCCTGCTGCCGCTGATGATCGGCGCGCGGGACGTGGCCTTTCCCCGGTTGAACCTCGCCAGTTGGTATCTCTTCATGGCCGGCGGTGCCTTCGCCCTGTGGTCGATTATTGCCGGCGGCGTCGATACCGGCTGGACCTTTTACACGCCCTACAGCTCGACCTATGCAAATGGCCACGTCATCGCCATGGCGACGGGAATCTTCGTCGCGGGCTTTGGTTCCATCGCCACGGGGTTGAACTTCATCGTCACCATCCACACGATGCGTGCTCCGGGATTCACCTGGTTCCGCCTGCCGCTCTTTGTTTGGGCGCTCTACACCACGAGCCTCATCCTCGTGCTGGCCACGCCGGTGCTGGCGATCACCCTGGCGCTCGTCGCGCTGGAGCGCGCCGTCGGAGTCGGGATCTTCAATACCGCCATGGGCGGCGATACCCTGGTCTTCCAGCACCTCTTCTGGTTCTACAGCCATCCGGCCGTTTACATCATGATTCTTCCCGGCATGGGTGTTACCAGCGAGCTCATCGCCTGTTTCGCGCGCCAGCGCATCTTCGGTTACCGCTTCGTGGCCTACGCCAGCGTCGCCATCGCGGTGCTCGGGTTTCTCGTCTGGGGACATCATATGTTCGTCAGCAGCCAGTCGATCTACGCCGGGATGATCTTCTCGCTCCTGAGCTTCCTGGTTTCCGTGCCCTCGGCGATCAAGGTCTTTAACTGGACGGCCACTCTCTATCGCGGATCCATCCGGTTTCAAACGCCGCTGCTCTATGCCCTGGGGTTTCTGGGTCTATTCACGGTCGGCGGACTGACGGGCCTCTTCCTCGCCGCCCTCGCGGTCGATGTGCATCTTACCGATACTTACTTTGTCATCGCGCACTTCCACTACATCATGGTAGGCGGAATGGTCATGGCTTACCTGGGTGGGTTGCACTTCTGGTGGCCCAAGATCAGCGGGAAGCTTTATCCCGAATTCCTGGCGAAGCTATCCGCGCTCTTCATTTTTGGCGGATTCAATCTCACTTTCTTCCCGCAGTTCCTTCTCGGCTACCTGGGCATGCCGCGGCGTTATCACGCTTACGCGCCGGAGTTTCAGGTCCTGAACGTTCTCTCGAGCGCCGGAGCTTCGATTCTGGCGATCGGTTATATTTTGCCGTTCATCTATCTGCTCTGGTCGCTCCGCTACGGACGCACGGCCGGCCCGAATCCGTGGGAGGCAACCGGCCTGGAGTGGACCACCCCTTCTCCGCCGCCCAAGGATAACTTCACCGCCATGCCAGTCGTGACGGAAGAGGCTTACGCTTATCACTCGCAGGAAATTGCTGAACCGAGCCGGACCGATTATGCACGCTGAGACTTCTGTCGCCCATCAGTTCAACGATGCCGGACAGCAGCGTGACGCGGCCACGCTGGGCATGTGGGTGTTCCTCGCCACCGAAGTTCTTTTCTTTGGCGGAATGTTTCTTGGTTACACCGTCTATCGCCTCACTTATCCGGGCGTTTTCCTGGCCGCCAGCAATCACACCCTGGTGCTCGTCGGCGCAATCAACACGGCGGTGCTATTATTGAGCAGCTTCAGCATGGTTCTCGCCGTGCGCGCCGCGGAGCAACGGCGCACCTTCTCCACGGCCGGCCTGCTCACGCTGACCGCCGCGCTGGGGGCCGCGTTTCTGGTCGTCAAGGGCTTTGAATATCGCCATGAGATTCACGAAGGGGTGCTGCCTGGGGCAGCTTTTCATTTGGCGGGCGCCGACCCGCGCCTCGCGCAGATGTTCTTCTATCTCTATTTTCTAATGACGGGGGTGCATGCGCTGCACGTGGCGATCGGCGTCGGTTTGCTGGGGTGGTTCACGTTGCGCGCGCTCTTGACCTCGGATCCCGGGCGCCTGGTGACCGCCATCGATCTGCTCGGCCTCTACTGGCATTTCGTCGATCTCGTCTGGGTCTTCCTCTTTCCCCTGCTCTATCTCGCGGGACGCTCGTTATGAACTCGATCCGTCACTACGCCCAGGTTACGGCGGCCCTGATCACGCTCCTGCTGCTCACCGTCGGCGCCGCCTATCTCAATCTCGGGCCGCTCAACACCGTGGTGGCCATGCTGATCTCACTGGCCAAGGCCTCTCTCATCATCCTTTTCTTCATGCACGCCCGGGAGGCGAAGCCACTGCTTCGGGTGTTCGTCTGCGCGGGTTTCTTTTGGCTCGGTCTCCTCATCGCCCTGGCCCTTGGCGACTATCTCACCCGGGGCTGATTTTCGCCGCGCGCCCGCCCCGGACAGGCGTGTGGCGGCGGCTAACTAGAGGCTATCCGAAAAGCGTATTCGTAAGGTAAACGCGGGCGCCGCGTAGCGGCTGCAACCTGAGTAGCCGTGGGGG
>JAXDQW010000109.1:0-247197 GCA_034667665.1 Chthoniobacter sp. | reverse complement strand
TCGACATTCCAATGTCGAGACGAACGACCGCCGAAACGAAACCCGAATCCGCCGACTTCTCGACATTGGAATGTCGAGCTACGGCTACAGCGGGATCGGGGCCTTCTGGCCGTCGGGAGCGATATGGACCATGACCGCGAGGGTGCTGAAGACGCTTTCCCGCGAACGCGCGTTCACGCCCCAAACGGAAACCACGCACGAACTGGTGCCGGTGCGCAGGACGCGGCTGTGCAGCTTGACGATGTCGCCGTTGTGCACTGGCGTGGTGAAATCGAAGGCATCAAAGCGCCGGGTGACGAAGGTCGCTTGGGGAAAGGTGAGCGAAGCGGCACTGAAAGCGAGGTCATCGGCCCACTGCATCATGTAGCCGCCGAAGAGACTGCCGCGCTGATTGAGAAATTCCGGGCGAATCAGGACGGTCTTTTCGTGGGTCGGGAATCCGCCCGGCGCGCCCGCGGCGGCGCTTGCCTCGATCACGCCGATCTCGCTGATGCGCCCGGCATGGCGCCCGCCTTCGAAGGCCGCGCCGAGCCAGACGCGCACGATCTCGAGCGCGAGCTCCGGCGCAAGGGTGCGCTGCCCGAGCGAGATGACGTTGGCGTCGTTGTGCTGCCGCGCCAGACGGGCCGTTTCCACGCTCCAGCAGAGCGCGCAGCGGATGCCGCGGATCTTGTTGGCCACGATCGCTTCACCATTTCCGGAGCCACCCAGCACGATGCCCCGCTCACATTCGCCGCGCGAAACGGCCTCGGCGGTCGGGGCGATGAACAGCGGGTAGTCCACGGGATCGGCGGAATGGGTGCCAAAGTCGCGCACCTCATGCCCGTCCGAGATGAGCATCTCGATGATCCGGACCTTGTATTCGAATCCAGCGTGATCAGAGCCGATGGCGATGCGCATAGGCTCGAATTATGACGGCCGGCAGCGTCAGACACCAGACCCGAAACGGCGGCACGATCGCGGGCCCTCTCTGCGCAGATTTGAGAGCTGCCACAGCACTCTTGAGATGGAAGGGGCAAGATCCAGCTCGGACACAGCGGAGATTCCGCGCGGCATGCGGACTGCTATTCTCACAACCACTACGCCCTTCGCCACTATGTCCACCCTCGCCACCGTGACCACCGGCCAGTTCAGTTCCGTCAGCGCTGCCCCCGCGGCGCCTCCCGCCTTTCGGGTCCACCCCGGACCCGAGCTCAACGGCGTTTCCAACCGGAAAGTGCTCCTGCTGGAGGACGATCCGGCTTTCAAAGACATCATGACCGACTTTCTCAAGGAGAGCGGTTTCGAAGTGGTGGCGGTGATGAACGGCGTCGAAGGTGTCCACCAGGTGCTGGCGAGTGACTTCGAAATCATCCTCTGCGACATGATGATGCCGACGCTTCCCGGCGATATGTTCTTCCGCGCCGTGGAACGGATGCGACCGCATTTGTGCGACCGGTTCGTTTTCATGACCGGCCATCGCGGCAACGCCAAGGTCAATGAGTTCATCGAAAACGTCCGCGGCACCATTCTGACCAAGCCGTTCCACGTCGATGATCTGCTCGAGTTAATCGCTTTTATCCAGGTCCGCGTGCACCTGATCGCGGCCTGACGGCCGCCGCGAGTCGTTCCGATGCGAGTCCTCATCGCTGACGACGACCGTGAATTCGGGGCCGTGCTCGCCAGCTACGTCCGCGAGCTGCAGCACGAGGTGGTGGGCACAATCACCGGTGGCGGGCTGGCCGTGATCAAGAGTTTTCCGCTTTGCCGGCCGGACGTCGTCCTCCTGGATATTGCCATGCCTCGCTTCAATGGCTTCACCGTCTGTCACGCGCTGCTCAGCCGCGATCCGGGCGCGAAGATCATTTTCATCTCCGGCAGCGAGCCTCGCGATCATCCATGGGTCACCGGCGCCGGCGCTTTCGGTTACCTCGAGAAGCCGATTCTGCGGGAGCAGCTCCGCGAGATGCTCGAAGCGGCCGCCGCCTGATCCGGCCACCAAACCCCGTGTTTACCGTTTGCCCGAGCTGGCGCGGGCCTTTTCCTTGCGCGCCTCGGACTCCTCGGTGAAGCGGCGAATTTCATGCGCGAGCTGCCGCTCGAGTTGCGCCACGTCTTCCGCTTTCCCCGCGGCCGCCGCCTCGGCGATCTTGTCCTTCAGGAAGAGCTCCTGTTCGGCGATCTTCGCTTTGTAGGTCGAGTCGATCTCGGCGATCTCCGCTTTTTGGGCTTCGGTAAGTTGGGCGGTGGGCGACTGCTTTTCCAGCCGTTCCATGGCGAGTTCGTAAGCGGATTTCATGGTGAGTTGATAGTTGATGATTGAGCGGACCGCCGCTTTCTTGCGCAGACGGGTCAGGCCGATGCTGAACCTCTCAACAATCATCCAGCAACTATCAACTCATGATTCGACTGCTCAGCACGGATTTCGACGGCACGCTGGTCGATCACCGGATGGAGCCGCCCGTCTCGCCCGCCCTTTTCACCGCGCTGAAACGGCTGCAAGCGCGGGGCGGTTTTTGGGCGGTGAACACCGGGCGCGAATTGCACCACATCGTCGAAGGCCTCAAGGAATTCGCGTTTCCGGTCGAGCCGGATTACGTGCTCACCGCCGAGCGCGAGGTCTTTCACCGCGGTCCCGACGGAAGCTGGAAGGACTACGGCGACTGGAACCAGCGCTGCACCGCCGCCCACGACGAACTCTTCAACGTCGCCGGCCCGCTGCTCCGCGGCATCGAAACGTTTCTCCAGACGCTGCCCGGCGCACAGGGAATCTACATGGGGGAGCGCATGGTCGGACTGATCACCGCGACCGATGAGGCCATGGATGCGGTGTGCGAATTCCTCGACCGGGAGCGGGCGAAAATTCCGGGCTTCCAGTTCATGCGCAACAGCATCTACCTGCGCTTTTGCCACGAGGATTACAGCAAAGGCTCCGCGCTCGGCGAACTCGCGCGCCTCCTCGGCCTGGCGCGCGAGGAGATCTTCGCCGCCGGCGATCACTTCAACGACCTCCCCATGCTCGACGGCCGTTACGCGAAATGGGTGGCCTGTCCGGCCAATGCCGTCCCCGCCGTGCAGGACGCCGTGCGGGCCGCGGATGGCTACGTCGCCCGCGGCGCGTGCAGCGAGGGAGTGGTGGAAGCGCTCCGGCACTTTTCCAAAGAGTTGATGGTTGAGAGTTGATCGTTGATAGGCGCACCATCGCGGGCGCGCGCCGGTTCCCAGAGCGCGGGCCTATCAACCATCAATTGTCCCCAATGCACCACGGACTTCTCGCCAAGCCTCGAATCTCAACTATCAACCTTCCCCCTCCCCATTGAAGCAGCGTCTCATTCAGCAAGTTGGCCGCAGCGCGCGGTTGCGGGTGCTCAATGAGCTCAAGCGCACCCAGGGCCTCTGCGTCGCCGATCTCGCGGGGCGCGTCGGCATGAGCTACATGGGCGTGAAAGGCATCTGCCTCGATCTCGAAAAGCGCGGCCTGCTCGATACCTGGCGGCATCCGCAGAAAATCGGCCGCCCGCAACTCCTCTACCGGCTCACCCAGCGCGCGCACGACCTCTTTCCCACGGCGAGCAACGAGATGACCATCCACCTCCTGGAAGCCGCGCAAAAACTTTACGGTCTGGTGGCCGCGGAAAAGCTGCTCCTGGTCGTTTTCCAGCGGCAGACCGAGCATTATGCGGCGCGCCTGAAAGGCGACACCCTGCCCGAGCGCGCCAAGTGGCTGGCCCGCCTGCGCGACCACCACGGCTACATGAGCGAGTGCGAAAGCGATGAAATGGGGACGCTCCGGATTATCGAGCATCACTCGCCGATCCTCGATTTGCTCCGCGCCTTCCCCCTCGTCGCCCGGCTCGAAACCGATCTTTTCCAGAGGCTGCTCGGCGCGGGCGTGGAGCGCGAGGAGACCATGGCCTCGGGGCAGTATCGGGCCATTTTCCACCTCCGGCCATGAGCTGGAAACGGGCAAGAATGTCATTGCCAGCCGCCATTCCCCTGCTAGCTTTCGCGCCCCATGCCTCGATCCATTGCACGTCGCAAGACGAAAAAGTCCGCTTCCAAGCGGGTCAAGATCACCGCGACCGGCAAAATCATGCGCCGCAAGGCGGGCCTGCGCCACCTCGCTTCGAGCAAGAGTTCGAAACGCAAGCGGAAGCTCGGCAAGGACGGTCAGGTCGATAAGACAATGGCCGCCCGCGTCCGGGAGTGCCTGCCTTTTGGCTGACCTCCTCCTTCTTGCTCCCAATTTCGGGAGGAAGACCAGATCCAGCCTGCCTGTCCCGCTCTTTGCGGGGCTCATCGGCGAGTGAGGTTGGCCGGATCATCCACCAAAAAACAACCCGCCGAATAACCAGGAGCCCGGGCCTAACCGCCGGGTACTAACACATGGCACGCGCCACCAATGCCCCCGCCAGCCGGGAGCGCCGCAAAAAAGTCGTTGATAAAGCCCGCGGATTCCGCGGTCGCCGTTCGAAGCTCTTCCGCTACGCGAAGGACGCGGTGATGAAGGGCCAATACTGGTCCTATCGCGATCGCAAGACGCGCAAACGCAATTTCCGCATGCTCTGGCAGCAGCGCATCAATGCCGCCGCGCGCGCCCTCGGGCTCACTTACAGCCGCTTCATCGAGGGCCTGAAAGCGGCCGGCATCGACCTCGACCGCAAGATCCTCGCGGACCTGGCGGTGACCGATGAAGACGCCTTCAAGGCCATCTTCGAGAAGGCGAAAGCCGCGCTCGAAAGCAAGCAGGCCGCTGCCAAGAAGGCCGCGTAATCCGCGCCGCCATTCGTCTTTCGACAGCCTCGAATGCGCTTCGCGTGTTCGAGGCTGTTTTTTGCTTTCCGCAATCCCGCGGCCAGTGCTCAGTGCTCCGCAACCCGCTCTTTCTTCCCCGATGGATGCCCAACTTGAACAACTCCGCGCCGAAGCCCTCGCCGCTGTCGCCGCCGCGCACGACGAAACCGCCGTCGAACAGGCGCGCGTGAAATATCTGGGCCAGGCGGGCACGCTCACCGCGCTGAGCAAGGGTATGAAGGACGTCGCGAAGGAGGACAAGCCACGCCTCGGTAAGCTCCTCAACGACGTTCGCAATGCCGTGACGGCCGCGCTCGATGAACGCAAGGGGGCGCTGCTGGCCGACGCCGACAAGGCCGCCTTCGCCGGGATCGATGTGACCCTGCCCGGCACCGCGCATCGCCTCGGAACCTTGCACCCGATTACCCAACTGCTCGACCGCGCGGTGCAGATCTTCCGGCGCATGGGCTTCGCGCTGGCCGATGGCCCGGACATCGAGACCGAGTGGCATTGTTTCGACGCGCTGAACACCCCCGCGCACCATCCGGCGCGCTACGAGCAGGACACTTTCTACCTGCCTGATGGCCGGTTGCTGCGCACCCACACTTCCACCGTGCAAATCCGCACCATGGAAAAGAGCGCCCCGCCAATCCGCATCATCGCCCCCGGCGCCGCGTATCGGCGGGACGAAATCGACGCCACCCACCTCGCGCAATTCACGCAAATGGAAGGCCTCTGCGTGGACGAAGGGGTCAGCGTCGCCGATCTCAAGGGCACTCTGGAGTTTTTCTTCCGGGAGCTGTTCGGGAGCGACGCCACGTTCCGCTTCCGCCCGCACTTCTTCCCCTTCACCGAGCCGAGCTTCGAGGTGGACATCAAATCGACCGCCCTCGGCGCGGCCGATCGCTGGTTGGAGATCGCCGGGTGCGGCATGGTCGATCCGGCGGTGTTCGACGCCGTCAACGAGCGGCGCGGCGATCGTGCCTACGATGCGGAGAAATACACCGGCTTCGCTTTCGGTTTCGGCCTGGATCGCCTCGCCATGATCATGACCGGCGTCCCCGACATCCGCGCCTTCACCGCCAACGACCAGCGCTTCCTCGCGCAGTTTTGAGCGCGAGCCGCTCATTGGCTGACTGGGAGGGGCGACCTTGATGTGCCCCCAATCATCGGCCTGAAAAGCGGCAGATCCTCCGCGAATGGCCCTTCACCTTCGCGGAGACCGAGACTTCGGGCCCGGAGGGGTGCGACCTTCGCCGAAGTATTTTTCGCTGCGGTAGCGGAGCCAGACGCGGAGGACTTGCGGGACCTTTTCCCGGTCTTCCTTGCTCAAGCTTTCGTAGAGGGCGAGAGCCTTCTCACGCTCGCCGCGGCAGACGCGATTGTTGTGGGCATCCCAGTAACTGCGCGCCAGGCGGATGCGACGGCACGTTTCTCTGACCAAAGCCGCGCCGGTGACGGGCTGATCAGACTTCTTCTTCGCAGGCATGGGAGCGGAGGGAGGGCCGGAAATCCTGAATCGGAGACAAGTTTTTCGTCCTCATCCTCGTCCTCGTCATCGAACCAGCGAGAACGAGAACGAGAACGAGAACGAGGACGAGGACGACCTGCGTGTCGCCAGTTTGAGGCGAAGTTAAGGCCCTGCTTACGAAAGAAGGGTCTTCTTGAAAAACTCGATCGTGCGCGTCCAGGCCAGCTTGGCCGCGGCTTCGTCGTAGCGGGGCGTGGTGTCGTTGTGGAAGCCGTGGTTCACCTCCGGGTAGAGATGCGCCGTGTAGCGAATGCCGTTTTCTTTCAGGGCGGCCTCGTAGGCGGGCCAACCTTCGTTCACCCGCTGGTCCAGCCCGGCGTAATGCAGGAGTAGCGAGGCCTTGATTTTGGGCACATCCGCGGCCGCCGGCTGCCGGCCATAAAAGGGGACCGCCGCCGTGATCACGTCGGGCAGCCGCACCGCAAGGGTGTTCGCCATTCCGCCTCCGAAACAGAATCCCACCACTCCGATCTTGCCGTCGCAGCCGGGCTGCTGCTGCAGCCATTGCGCGGCGGCGATGAAGTCCTCGGTGATTTCATCCGGGTTGCGCTTCGCTTGCAGCGTCTTCCCATCCTCATCATTGCCCGGATAGCCGCCGAGGGGAGTGAGGGCATCCGGCGCAAAGGCCAGAAAGCCCTCGACCGCGACCCGTCGCGCCACGTCTTCGATGTAGGGGTTCAACCCGCGGTTTTCGTGAATGACCAGCACGCCCGGCACTTTCTTTCCTTCACCGGAGGGTTTGGCCAGATAACCGCGCATCTTTCCCGCGCCCTTTGGCGACGGATACTCCTCGTAGTTGGTGTCGATTCGCTTGTCTTCCTTGGCGATCTGTTGCGCGAAGGCGTAGTTCGGACTGAGCGCTTCCAGGATCGCGGTCGCGGTGAGGCCACCGACGGCAAACTTGGAAACCCGTTGGAGGAAGCCCCGCCGATCGACCCGCCCGTGGGCGTAGTCATCGTAAAGATCGAGCACTTCCTGATGAAACTCTGAGGCGGTTTTTCGTTCCATAATGGTTCCGAAGCTGACGGATCTTCCGCTCGGTGGGAAGCCCGTCCACCAAGCCGGGGCTCAGTTTTTTCGCCGACAGCCATCAGATCGTCCTCGTTCTCGTCCTCGTTTCTTCCCCTCGTTATTTCGACAACGAGGACGAGAACGACGACGAGGACGAGGAGCCCGTCACGCACGACTCGTGAAGGGAAGCGATGTTTTCCCTTCTCTCCATCGATCCCGGCCCTATAACGGCATACGCTTTGAATCCGAATATCCTGTCTTCGAATCCGCTGCGGGAAGGCTTGTCCAGCCGTCCGATGCCGCAGCCGTGCAATGTGGTCATCTTCGGCGCCTCGGGCGACCTCACCTTTCGCAAGCTGATCCCCGCGCTTTACAATCTCGCCGCCGATGGCGACCTGCCCGCGGCGACCCACATCATCGGCTTTGCGCGCCGCGAAAAAACGGATGAATCCTGGCGGACGGAACTGAAGGAGAGCACCGCGAAATCCTCGCGCTCCGGGCTCAACGAAGGGATCTGGAGCAGCGTCGCGCCGCGCATCTTCTATCATCAAAGTGAGTTTGGAGACCTGGAAGGCTATCGCACGCTCGCCCGAAAGCTGGATGAGCTCGATGCGCAGAGCGGCACGCAGGGCAATCGTCTTTTCTATTTGTCGGTCTCGCCGACCGAGTACGAGGGGATCCTCACTCAGCTCGCGGCCGCCGGTTTGAACCAATCGCCGACCGGCGGCTGGACGCGGGTCATCGTCGAGAAGCCGTTCGGGACGGATCTGCGGTCGGCGCACGAACTGAACGAAGTGGTCGGCCGGGTCTTTCACGAAAAGGACACCTTTCGCATCGATCACTATCTGGGGAAGGAGACGGCGCAGAACATCCTGGTGCTGCGCTTCGCCAACGGGATTTTCGAGCCGCTGTGGAATCATCGCTACATCGACCACGTGCAGATCACGGCCTCGGAAACGCTGGGGGTGGAAAAGCGCGGACCCTATTACGAGTCCAGCGGAGCGTTGCGCGACATGGTGCAAAATCATTTGCTCCAGCTCCTTTGCCTCACCGCCATGGAACCGCCGACCGATCTCGGCGCCGACAGCATCCGCGATGAAAAGGTGAAGGTGGTGCGCTCCCTGCGGCAGATGACGCCGGAAGACGTGACCAAAAACGTGGTGCGCGGCCAGTACGGTGCTGGCGCTATCAGCGGGAAAGAGGTGATCGGCTATCGCGAGGAGGATCGCGTGAGCCCGACGTCGCAGACCGAAACTTATGTGGCGCTGAAGGTAAACGTGGACAACTGGCGCTGGGCCGATGTGCCTTTTTACATCCGGGTGGGCAAACGGTTGCCGAAAGGCGGCACCGAGATCGCGATCCAGTTCAAACACGCGCCGAGCGTGCTCTTCAACAAACCCGGCGAGCCGCTCGGTCCCAATGTGCTCGTCATTCGCATTCAGCCGGATGAAGGCATTTCCCTGCGCATGCAGTGCAAGATGCCGGGCAACGCCATTCGCATCGAGCCGGTGAAAATGGATTTCCACTACGGCACCAGCTTTGGCAAAGCCTCTCCGGAAGCCTATGAACGTCTCCTGCTCGACGCCATGAGCGGGGACGCGACGCTCTTCGCCCGCCGCGACGAAGTGGAAGGCGCGTGGCGGTTCATCGATGCCATCGAAGACGCCTGGCACAAAACGGAGCCGCCTCCCCCGCTCTGCACTTATCCCTCGGGCTCCTGGGGGCCGAAGGAAGCGGACGAGCTGCTCGAGCGCGAGGGCCGCGCCTGGCGACGGTTATAGGCCATGGTGCTCGATACTTCGAAACTCGGCCTGCCGGTCGAGATCGGCCAGATCGGCAAGGAGTTGAAAAAACTCTGGGAAGGCGATGGCGGGACGATGACGCGCGCCTCGCTGATCAATTTCGCGGTGTACTGCGAAGGCGCGGAGGCTGGCGAGCAGAACACGGAATTCATCATCGAGTTTACACGTGATCACGCCTGCCGCGCGTTGCTCATCATCGCGGAGCCCCAGGCCGCGGAGACGACCATCCACGCCTGGATCAACGCGCATTGCCATCTCAGCCGGGCCGGGGCAAAGCAGGTCTGCTGCGAGCAGATTTCCTTCGTGCTCGAAGGGAAGGCCAGCAACCTGATCCCGAACATCGTCTTTGCGAATCTCGATTCCGATCTGCCGCTGGTGCTCTGGTGGCAGGCGGAGTTCCCCGATCCTCTGGATGGCCGGTTCTGGGCGTTGGTGGATCGGTTGGTCTTCGACAGCCAGAAGTGGGTGGAGCCGACGAAGCAGTTCAAGCTCCTGCTCGATTCGCTGGCCCGGACGGAGTCGCGACTCGCCATGTGCGATCTCAACTGGACGCGCAGCCTGCACCTGCGCCAGGCCCTCGCGCAAATGTTCGATCACCTGGAAAACCGCCGGATTCTCGACGGGATGACGACGATCACGATCTCGTATGCGCCGGATTTCCGTTCGACGGCCCTGCTGCTCGTGGGCTGGTTCGCGGCGCAGCTCAAGCTGGAGTTAAAGCACCACGACCAGGCGCAGGTCATCCTCGCCACGCCGCGCGGCCACGAGGTCACCTGCCAACTGGTGGCGGAGCCAGGCCGTTCCATCAGCCGGTGTCAGATCTCCGCGCCGGAAGGCGTCGTCGAGGTGGCGCGGGAAGGCAGCGGCGATTTCTTCAGCGTCGATGTGCGCCTGTCCGACAGTCGGACCTACCACCATCTGCTCCCCGCCGGCAACAACGAGAGCGCCAGCCTGCTGGCCGAAGAGCTCGCTCTCGGCGGTCGCCATCGCGTTTACATCAAAGCTCTCGCGGTGGCCAAAGAGCTAATGTGACGCCGCCGCGACTAGCCCCACAACCCTAGCAGCCTTTCCTTGTCGGGAACGACGAGCGGGAATTGCTTACTCATCGAGTGGGTCGCGATCCCGGCGAACTCGCGCAGCGCAAGGTGGATGTGCTCGGGCCGCACGCGGATGCCGCTGGCGCGGTCGCAGGCCAGGGTTCCCGGATGAATGGGCACGGTGAACTGCTTCTCATCCGTGGCGCCGATGACGCGATTTCCGCGGATCCCCTGCCCCATGAACATGATCGAGCCGATGGACCAATGGTCTTTGCCTTTCCCTTTGTTGTAGTTCGGCGTGCGACCCATCTCGCTCTGAACCACGATTACGATCTTATCCCGGATCTTCAGCTCTTCGGCTCGCCTCATCAGGTAGGCAATGCCGGCCAGGAACTCGGGGATCAGCTTCATCTGATCGGCATCGTTGTTCGCGTGGCTGTCAAACTGGCCAATGCTCAGGTTGGCGGAAACACAGACACCGGCTTTGAACGAAGCCAGCGCGATTTCCGCCTGCTGGGAAAGACGCTCCTTGGGAATGGTCGCCGGGATGTAAGGAGTAACTCGTTGGAGAGCCTTCGAGTTAAGCTGCGCTGCGTAAAGCATGCTTTCCGCGTGCTCGACACGGGGCAGGACCGTCCTGGAGAGGCAGGCCTCCGTCTGCTCCTTGAGTGCGCGTTCGATGCGATCGATCACGAAGTCATCGTGATAAGGACTCCGGGCATTTCCTTCGATGCTGTCGGCATTCGCGACCCTCTGCAGCGAGGGCAGGTAGGGAATGCGCGACATCGCCACCAGGTTTCCGGTGTTCGAGTAGTTGCCAAAGGTCAGAAAGGAAAGCGGACACCCAGGCCCTTTGCAGGCCGCCACCAGCGCGGCAAAGGTCGGGTAAGCCAGGCTGTCGAGCTTGCCCGTCGCCATGTAACGCGCGCCGGGGGAGTGATTGTTGACCGAGTAATCGATTCCGTTCATGACCAGCAGCTCGCTGCCGAACTCGGCAAAGAAATCCTCATTGCTCATCCCGGCCTGAATTTGCGCAGCCGTCGGGGCGAACTTATGGCTGCCGCGCGTGAGGATGTCACCCTCCTGATACAGTCGGTTGATGTCACCGACGCCTTTTGGATCCATGAGGTAAGTGGTATCCCAGCCGCCCGAAGCGTTAAAAACGACATAGTATGGACCTTCATAGGGAGAAGGCTCTTTGGACTCTGCCCGCCCGACACTCGGAAACCAGAGCGGAGCGGCCACGCCGAGGCCGGCCAGGCCGCAGAGTTTGAAGAAGTCGCGTCTCGACTGGTAATTGTCTTTTTTACTCATACAGGAAATCGCGTTGGCGAAGCAGGTAAGTGACGACGCCGCGCCACGCGCGCACGGTGTAAGTGGAATCCTTGATGCGCTGCTCGCCGGCCGCCCGGCAGGAGTAATTCTCCAGCGGCTCGATCCCTTTCCGCGCCTGCGCATCGCTGAGAATTCCCGCCAACAAATCGTAGGTGCGATTCACCTCGGGACTATCCACCGCTTCGAAACGGCCCAGCACGAGTTGGTGCAAATGAACGATCGTCTCACGGATGCGCCGGTCCGATTCCGGGGACTCGCCGGGCATGACTTCCGGCTCGAGGTTCGGGAAGAGCCGGCGTTTTCCGGGCTCCGTGGCGAAGTCATGGGCCACGTTCTTGCACGCCACATCGTTGGCCATGGTCCGCTGAATCGCCCCCATGGCGCCGCTGGGATCGGCGGCCCGCTCCGTGACCTCCTTCGAGTCGATGCCGCCATAGAGAATTGCGAACTGGGGATCATTCAACCGTCCCCATGGCTTGCCGAAGATCGCCGCCACCTTCCGCTCGAGTTGCTCGGGACCAAGCATCCGGGCCAGACCGAGGTCGTCCAGCTCGGCCCTCCGTTCCGGATTCGCCACCACCGTGGCCACGCCGTCGGCACGGTAGAAGGGTGACACGGCCCACGCTTTGAAAACCTCCTTGAGATTGAAGTTTGCCAGCACAAAACCCGCCGCAATCCCCTCGACCTCCTTGCGCTGCGCCTGATACGCCCGCTGTTTCGCGTTATACAAGGGATCGTCGATCGCCTTGGGCGGCAGCAGCACCTTGCGACCGGTCAGGACGTAATAGACATGCTCGACCATCGTGGTCGCGAATCGCGGGTCTTTCGCGGTGCGCTCACCCAGCCATTGCAAGGCGCGCCAACGTTGCTCGGGCGGCAGGTCTTCGCCCTCGAATCCGGGGCCGAACATATCCTTGAACCAACCGTCCTTCCGGGGTCCGAAAACTCCTTCCAGGCTATAGTAGTCCTGAAAAAGGCCGGCGAGGGGATCAAGGGTCCGGTGACACACCACGCACTCGGCCGCCTGCATCGTCGGGATCTCAAACTTCGCGCTCACGGCTGCTGCATCCGTGACTCGCGCCGCCAGTTCCAGGACATCGATGCCCAGAAAATGCTGGTAATACATTCGCGCGCGCAGGCGGTTCCGGTTGGTTTCCGTGGTCGGATAGCGGCGCAGATATTGGAAGGTGCTGAGCATCCCCGCATGAGGATAGAACCCGGACTCAGATTGCTGGTGATCCTTGCCCGCCCGGTTCTTCAGCGCACTGAGCCGCACCGGAAGATATTCGAATGGATCCTCCGGATTACGGAACTGCCCGCGAACCTCCTCGAAATTGCCATAGCCCCGGGCCGTGTAGGGAGACTCCATGATGTAGTCGGCGGTCACGATTTCGGAAAAGGGCCGGTCGTTGCGCACGATGTGCTTGACCAGTTCCAGCGGCTCCCGCAGCAGCGCCTCGCGGTAGTCGTCAGTCAGTTTGTAGCGGGCCTTCTGGCGCGCGCCTTCATCGGCGATCTGGCTCAAATCATATTTCTCCGTCCAGTGCCGCGTGGTGCTGAAGTGCTCGTAAGACAGCGCGCTCTCGGCGCCGTCGCCATAGCCCCGAACCAGGAAGATATCGTTGAACGCCTCCGCCAGACGCGCGTAGAAGGCTTCCTCTTTCATCACGCCGTCGAGCACCGGCCCCAATGCCGGGAGCCCTTGTTTCTCCACCACCGCCAATTCTTCCGCCGTGGGCAACCGTCCGGCGAGCGACAGCGTAACCCGGCGAAGCAGTCGGCGATCCTCGAGCATCACGATCCCTGCAAAGAAAGACGGCGGATTGCGATCCACGATTTCCTCCTCGTGCCCTGGCTTCCCGTCCTTCGGTGCGTCCACTCTGCGGACGAACTCCGCCAGAATCCGATAACCCGTCGAATCCGGCTTCAACACCTCCTCACCTTCATGTTTGAGCTTGCCCGTTGCCTTCAGCAGCAGCCGGGACTTGCCCCCATTTTGCAGGGCCGCCATGCGCGCAAAGGCCGCGCGATTTTGCTGCAAAGAGCCGGCTCGCTCCGGTTCCGGAAGACGCGAGGGATCTTGCAGAACAAACTTGCTGTCCTCGGCATCGCCCCCGGCTTTGTGACACTTGAGGCAGGACTGCGCCGCGACCTTCGTCCAAACCTCGTTCAGGAAGTAGTCGTCCCCCGCGTGCGGATCGCCGGCCGTCGCCGCACGGGGGCCGCTGCCTGAGATGACCAGCAAGAGCGGGAACACCCGCAGATAGAGTGGATGCACTGTAAATGGGTCTAGCGGGCAGGCGCCTCGAGCGTCTCGACCGAAATTGTTCGGCTCTCGTGCGTCGGCGTCATTGTCTTCCTATACAAGCGGCGGGCGCCCACAACAACCGGTCCGCAATTGAACCCGTTGAATGAACCGCCACCGGCTTTGGGTCGGCGCAAACGCCTCGGCGACACGCTGAATAACCAGGTGTTGGCAACGGGGAGCGATTCGCCGAATTGCGTTCCCATGCTTGCGAGCGCGCCTCGGTGCGGCGATCCGTTCCCCCATGGCACGACTTCGCATGCTTCGGCAGATGATCTTTGACGGGCGCGGGAAACCGCCCCGGCCCGCCGCCCGGCCTGAACCGGCGCAGTGGAGCGATGCGGCGATCACGGGCAGTTGTCTCGGGCATTCGACGGTGTTTCTCAATTTCCTCGGGGTGCGCGTGCTCACCGATCCGGTCTTCTCCGCGCGGGTCGGTCCCGGCATTCCACCCTTCATTCTGGGACCGAAGCGTTACCTCGCCCCGGCGCTGACGCCGAAGGAGGTGCCGGCGCCGGATGTAATTGTCCTCAGTCATGCGCACTTCGATCACTTCGATGTCTGGAGCCTGCGGAAGTTTGCCCGGACCACGCCGGTGGTTACCGCCCGGAACACCGGCGATCTGCTGCGCTGCCACCGCTTTGCGAACGTCCACGAACTCGATTGGGGACAGTCGGTGACGATCAAAACCCGCGCCGGCCCGATCCGAGTCACCGGCCTGGAGGTGGCGCATTGGGGTGCGCGCATGGTGCGCGACGACCACCGTGGCTACAACGGCTACCTGCTGGAGCGCGGCGGTCACGCGGTGTGCTTCGCGGGTGACACCGCTTACACGCCGGCCTTTGCGCGGCTCAATGATCCACGACGTCCGCTCGATCTCATGCTCAT
The DNA here is from genome assembly GCA_034667665.1 of Chthoniobacter sp. Lineage (GTDB taxonomy): Bacteria > Verrucomicrobiota > Verrucomicrobiia > Chthoniobacterales > Chthoniobacteraceae > Chthoniobacter. The sequence continues at coordinate 232,515 of JAXDQW010000109.1, read as the reverse complement.
GCCGATCGGTGGTTACGACCCGTGGATTCGAGCGCATTGCAGCCCCGAGCAAGCCGCGGCCATGGCCCGCGGGGCGGGAGCGCGCACCTTCGTGCCCATCCACCACGAGACCTTCAAACTCAGTGCCGAAGCGAACGACGAACCGGCGGCCCGCCTCCGCGCCGCCTTCGCCGACGAGCCGCATCGCCTGCTCGCGGTCCGCGTCGGGGAGACCTTCCGCGTGCCGCTGCTGGTGAACTGACCGCCGCTTCGCACCCGAACTCGTGAAGGGCAGCGCCGAGGCGCGACAAAACTTCCTCGGCCGCCCGTGCGCCGACGGGAAAAGGTTGAGGCCTCACCGGGAACTTCGTGGACGGTTGAGATTCCGCGGCGTATGCTCGCGCCCTTCGTGCCTGCTGAACCTACATCCAAGCGCCATCTTGTGCCGAGCCTGCTGCTCGCCTTTGCGCTTGTCCTGCTCGGGCTGCAGGCCGATGGCTCGAAAGCACCGCCGAGCGGGAGCGATCGTGCCGTTTTTCAGCAGGCGCAAACGCAGGTGCTCGCGGCGCGAAGTGTGGAGTCAAAGCCCGGCGTGCGCAGGGTTCAGCAGCCCTTGGTGCCACACCTTGTCTGCCCTCCCACTCAGGTTTTGGTGCGTGAGGTCAGAGTTTGTTTCCTGTCGGCTCTTCAGGCGATGGAGATCGCCGGATGCACCATTCAGCGTGGCAATCTCCGTGGGCGCGCGAGTCAGGCTTAGTTCGGCATCCAGCTAGACCCACACGGGTCTGCTGATCGCGCAACGAACCAGTTTCGTTGCGGGCACCTCCAGGCGCTTCCGCGCCGCTCCGGCTTTCATCACCGACAGCACGCCGGGCTGTCCCCACTTCACCTTCTTTTCGATCATGTCTCCTGAACTTACTTTTTTGTCGGGGCTTCTGCTCCTGATTCTCTTCGGTTGGTATTTCGCGACCCATCGCGGACGCGCCAAACGAATTCTGGGCAGCACTCTCACCGTGCTGCTGATGGCGTTGTGCCTCGTGGCGGTTAACCCGCCAAACAAAGCCATCCGTCTTGGCCTGGACCTCCAAGGCGGCACCTCATTTCTCATTCGCCTGCTGCCGGAGGGCCAACGTGAAATCAGGCCGGACACCCTCGATCAGGCCGTCGAAGTCATTCGCAATCGAGTGGACCGGTTTGGTGGCGGCGAGCCAATCATTACTCCGCAGGGAACGGATCGCATCCTCGTGCAGATCCCGGGACTTTATCCGGAGCAAATCGCCACCGCCCGCCAGCAACTCCAACAGGTTGCCAGGCTGGAGTTTCGCCTGGTGCATCCGCAAAGCGACGAACTGACTGCGCCGATCGCGGCCGGCACGCAAGTCGCGCCACCCGGTTACCGCGTCGAGACGCACAGCGACACGCGGAACGGAAAACCAATCGAGGAGAAGCTGCTCGTGAGACAGCGCGCCGATCTGCTCGGGAACCGCGTCCACAAGGCCTTCGCGACCTTTGATCAGCAGGGTTGGGGGATCAGCCTGCAGTTTGATCGTGAAGGAGCGGACCTCTTTGGCAAACTCACCGCGGCGCACGTCCACGAACGGTTCGCCATCGTCCTCGATGGCAAAGTGCAATCGGCTCCCGTCATCAAAGACGCGATCTACGGCGGGCAAGCCTCGATCACCGGCAACTTCACCGAGAAGGAAGCGCGCGACCTCGCCAGCGTCCTGGAAAACCCGTTGCAGAACCCGGTCAAGATCATCGAAGAGCGCAGCGTCTCCTCGACGCTCGGAGCGGATTCGATCAAGAGCGGCGTCTATTCCGGGGTGCTCGGCCTGGCGCTCACGTTTGGCTTCGTCCTGATCTATTATCGCTTCGCCGGTTTGGTCGCGACCGTTGCGCTCGTGATCAACCTGATTCTGCTCTTCGGCGCGATGAGCCTCTTCAATTTCGTTCTCACGCTGCCCGGCATCGCCGGCATCATCCTGACCATCGGCATGGCCGTGGACGCGAATGTTCTCATCTACGAGCGGCTGCGGGAAGAGCTAGCCTCCGGAAAGCCGCTGCGGGCCGCTCTGGAGGCAGCTTACGAAAAGGCCTTCAGCGCCATCTTCGACTCGAACCTGACCACGCTCATCACCGCCGCCATCCTTTTCTGGAAGGCGACCGGTCCCGTGAAAGGCTTCGCCGTCACCCTGTCCATCGGCATCGTTGCCTCGATGTTCTCCGCGCTGCTGGTCACGCGAAATTGCTTCGGCTGGGCCATTGAAACGGGCTGGCTCCAACGGATCCGCATGTCGAACCTGATCAAGGCAACGAACTTTGATTTCCTGGGCAAGCGCCGCCTGTCGGTGGGCCTCTCGGTGGCCGTGATTGCGGCCGCCGTGTCCATCTTCGCCCTGCGCGGCGAAAAGAATTTCGGCGTCGATTTCAAAGGCGGCGATCTCCTGGTCTTCGAAGCACGACAATGGGTCTCGGAAGCCGAGGTCCGCGCCGCCTTGCAGGAAATCAACCTCGCGGAAAGCGTGGTGCAGACGGAAAGGTCGCCGGACAAGGAGTTTCTCACCATCCGCAGCGCGCCGGGAACGAGCGATCAGATCACCAAACATTTGCAGGCGCGATTCCCCCACGCGGGATTCCTCGTGGAGCAGAACGACAAGGTCGGAAAGCTCGTCGGCGACGAGTTAGCGCGCAATTCCCTGATCGCGCTGGGCCTGGGGCTGGCGGGAATCTTCCTCTATGTCGCCGCTCGTTTTGAGCTCTCCTTTGCCGTCGCCGCGATCATCGCGCTGCTCCACGATGTGATCCTTACGGTGGGCGCCTTCGCGCTCTTCGACCGCGAACTTTCGCTGATCATCGTGGGTGCGGTGCTGACGATTGCCGGTTACTCCATTAATGACACGATCGTGGTCTTCGACCGCATTCGGGAAGGCATTCGTGACGGCGAGGCCGATACGCTTGAAACCATTATGAACCGCAGCATCAACGACACGCTCAGTCGCACGATTCTGACGGGCGGCACCACCGTCCTTTCCACGCTCGCGCTCTACTTTCTGGGCGGACCGGTCCTGCACGATTTTGCGTTCGCGATCCTGATTGGCATTCTCGTGGGGACCTACTCGTCGATCTTTGTTGCCTCGCCCATCGTGCTCTGGTGGTCGCGTCTAAAAGGTGGACTGCCGGTTCCAGTGAATGAGCCCGTGAGGGTAGGATAAGCGAGCGGCGCCTGGGACTTATGCATCAAATCACATTTCTACAGGACCTCGCGATCGTCATGATCGTCGCGGGAATCGTGACCGTGCTGTTCCGCCGGTTGAAACAGCCGGTGGTTCTCGGTTACATCCTTGCCGGCGTCATCATCGGGCCGCATACACCGCCTTTCCCGCTGATTGCGGACGAGCACACCATCGAGACCCTCTCCGAGTTGGGGGTGATCTTCCTCATGTTCTCGCTCGGACTGGAGTTCAGCCTGCGCAAGCTCAAGGCCGTCGGCGCAACGGCGCTGTTCGCCGCCTCCCTCGAAATCCTGCTCATGATCTTCGTGGGTTACGAGATCGGCCGGCTGTTTGGTTGGGGACTAATGGACAGCGTTTTTCTCGGCGCGATTCTTTCGATTTCCTCCACGACGATCATCATCAAGGCGCTCGAGGAGCTGGGCAAAACGAAGGAGAAATTCGCGCAGCTCATCTTCGGCATTCTCATTGTCGAAGACATCCTGGCCATCGTCATGATCGCGCTGCTCTCCGGTTTTGCGACGACCGGGTCGCTCGCAGCGGCCGACATTGGCCGGACCGTCGTGCGGCTGAGCGCCTTTCTCGGCGTGCTCCTCGTTGCCGGCCTCATCGCGGTGCCGCGCCTCCTCAACTACGTCGCCAAATTCAAGAGCAACGAAACGCTGTTGATCACTGTCGTGGGCCTATGCTTCGGCGTCTCGCTGCTCGCGGTGAAGCTTGGCTATAGCGTAGCACTCGGCGCGTTCCTCATCGGCGCGATCATCGCCGAAGCCCGGCAGATCGCGAAAATCGAAGCGCTGACGCATCCGGTGCGCGATCTTTTCAGCGCCGTGTTTTTCGTTTCCATCGGCCTGCTGATTGATCCCGCACTGCTCGCGAAATATTGGGTGCCGATCCTCGTCATCAGCGCCGCGGTGGTGCTCGGCAAAGTCCTGACCTGCTCGTTTGGCACGTTCATCGCTGGCCATGACATGCGTTCCTCGCTGCGCGTCGGCATGGGCCTGGCCCAAATTGGGGAGTTCTCCTTCATCATCGCGGCACTCGGGCTTTCGTTGAAGGTCACGAGCGAATTCCTCTATCCCATCGCCGTCGCGGTCTCCGCAGTCACCACTCTCCTGACGCCCTATCTGGTCAAAGGTTCGGACCAGCTCGTGGGCTGGTTCGATCGCGTCGCGCCGGCGCCGCTGCACAACTATCTCGATGCCTATACACGCTGGGTCGGCGACTTGGGACAGAGCAGCGGCGGCAGCCTGGGACCGCGTCTCTTACGTCAATGGGGATGGCAGATTGCTTTGAACCTGCTGCTGGTCACCGCCGTTTTCATCGCGGCCGTCTTCATGAAAAGCCGCACCGCTGGATGGCTGCCGACGCTCCCGGGAGGAGATAACAGCGTCAAGGCCATGCTCTGGCTAAGTGCCATGATTATCAGCCTGCCGATGCTGATCGCCGTCTTCCGGAAATTGCAGGCGACGGGAATGCTGGTCTCGGAGATGAGCGTCACCCAGGCCGCGGCCGGTGAGAATACGACGGCGTTGCGTGCGATTGTTTCCAGCATCGTGCTGATCGCCGGATACCTCGGCTTGCTCCTCTTCCTGCTGCTGCTCTGCTCCGCCATTCTGCCGAGCTGGAACGTGCTGCTCGTGCTCGCGCTCGTCCTGATCGCCGCCGTGGTCCTGTTGCGGCGCTCTTTCATTCAAATCCACTCCAAGGCTCAAATCGCTTTGCGCGAAACCCTCTCGCAGAGCCCCGTGCCGCGGGATCACTCGGAGCAGGCCACGCTGCCGGCGGCGCTGATCGGGGCCGAACTTGCGCACGTGACCATCGCAAGCCTTTCGCCCGCAGTGAGCCGGTTGATCGGGGAACTGCGCCTGCGGACGACCACCGGCGCGAGCATCGTTGGGATCGAGCGCGAGAAAGAAAACATGGTCAATCCCGGCCCCGACGAAGAGCTCCAGGTCGGTGATCGATTGCTGCTCTTGGGCAGCCCGCCGCAGATCGCGGCGGCCCGCGCCTTTCTCGAAGGTAAACCCTCAAAATAATCGGCAGCGCGTGCGACCGATCGCGAGTCCTGCACCCGGTCGCTTCTCCCTCCGCTTTACATGACGAATACCCTTTTCGGAGAACATCGAGCTAACTCCGTCTGTCCGGAAGTTCTGGCCCTGGGTGGAGAAGGATCGCCACAAACATGCGAGATAGCGCATTCTGCGCAGACTTCTCCCCCTATGAACCGCAAACAGTTTCTCCTTTCGCTTCCTGGCTTTGCCCTCCTGCCGCAAATCCGAGCGGCGGAACCGGCCACAAAGGCAACTCCAAAACCTGCCGCAAAGGCGTCGGCGCCGCTCAAACTTCCACCGGTGCAACCCGGTCCGCCCTATCTGGTCGCCGGTCCGCAGCTTGGTCATGTCGGGCCGACTGAGGCGCGTCTTTGGATTCGCGCCACGGCGGCGGTGCCGTGGAAAATCCTGCTCTTCCCAACCGACATTCCGGGACAAATGCGCGAGATCACCGGGCCGGCATTGAACGATGACTCGGCTTACTTGGCCATCGCGCTGATCGCCGGGCTCGATCCCCAAACCCGCTACACCTATCAAGTGCTACTCGATGGACGCGAGCAGCTCTCGCGGCCGTTACCTAACTTCCTGACCGCACCGCCGCTGGGCCAGTCGGGGCGCCTGCGGGTGGTCTTCGGATCCTGCGTCGGGCCAACGGTTGCCGCCGCGGCGCCGTGCTGGGCCGAGCTCGCGGAACGCCGCCTGATGAACCCGGACGAGGGAGGCTTCGACCTCCTGCTCATGCTCGGCGACAACCACTACGCCAACACGACCAACCTGGAAAAACAGCGCGTCTATTACACCGCGCACCGTCTCAGCGCCGGGTGGCGCGATCTCACCGCGCGCACGCCGGTCTATGCCATCTGGGACGATCACGACTTCGGCCCGAATAACTCCGACGGCACCGAGCCAGGCAAGGAGAACTCCCTGCGCGCCTTCCGCGAATTCTGGGCCAACCCGGCGTGCGGCGAGCCGGACAATCCGGGCTGCTACTTCACCTTCACTCGCGGTCAGGTGCAGTTCTTCATGGTGGATGGCCGCTACTACCGCACGCCGAATGTCGCGCCGGACGGCCCGGAGAAGACGATGCTCGGCGCGAAGCAACTCGACTGGCTCAAACGAGAACTCCTCAGCAGCAAGGCCGCCGTCAAACTGGTCGCGATGGGCAGCGAATGGGAATCATTCGGCAGCGAGGATTCGTGGGCGGTCTTCCGCCACGAACGTGACCCGTTTCTACGCTGGATCGACGAGGAAAAGATCGAGGGCGTCGCCTTCCTCAGCGGCGACCGGCATTTCTCGTCCGGCTATCACGTGCTCGGACGATTTCTGGAGCTGAGCGGCGGCCCCTTCGGCAGCGCCAACGCGAAGCTCCGCCCAAACGCCGAGCGTTTCACCGGCTTCGACCAAGGCCGGCTTTGGGGGGTGCTCGACATCGATACCAGCGGGGCTCAGCCCACCGTGGCGTTCGAGTTCTGGCAGGCGGGTGGCGGACGTCTCGAACGCCGCGAACTAACGTGGGATCAACTCCACGGCCGGGAGAAGGTCACCCTCTCACCTTCGCTCCAGCTGCCCGCATGAAGGCGATATTGCAACCAGGCTGTCATCCTGAGGCTTTCACAAAAAGTTTCGCTGGCGGCGGCAATGATGTCAGGCAGCGGCAGCAGCGGCGGAGGAGCGGAGCATTCCAAAAAAAACCTGTCATCCTGTGCGCAGCGCAGGCGGAAACATGGGCGGAGCGAAGTCGAAGGACCTCTCGCATCCGCGGGCAGCGGCGGTGCGGAGCAGGTGTGCCGGCGGCTCCGCACCACGTCCGCCCACAGATGCGAGAGATCCTTCGACTTCGCTCCGCCCACTGGCCCGCCTGCGCTCCGCTCAGGATGACAGTTGGTTTGGAAGACGGCGTCAGTCAACGATACGTCTTCTTCTACAACATTTAATCAATGGCGTCTTGATTGAAACGCGATCCACGTCTTCACTTCCGCTGGGCCAGCCAACGCACCACCAAATCGGGGAAGTCGGTGAACAACCCGTCCACCTTGGCTTCTTCAAAGAGCAGGTTCATCAGCTCATCCGCTGAATTCACGGTTTTCGGCAATTCGTCGAACCGCAAGGTATAGGGATGCACGGCAAGGTTGTGCGCGTGGGCCTCCTTCACGAGATTGGTCACGCTCCGGTCGGCCGGACTCTTGCCTGAGATCACACTGCTGAGCGCGGGGCCAATTCCGTCAGCGATCGCGGATAACTCAGCCAGACCCTCGGGTGAACGGACGTCATCAGCGTCGGCGCCGTCATCGCCTTTCCTGCCTCCACCGAGGAGCAGGACCAGGCGGCCCTGCCAGCCGAGTTCGGTGCGGAGGCGTTTCACTTCCGGCAACTCGAAGCATTGCAGCCAGCAGGAATCGGTTTTGGTGGCATAGCCGTAGCGTTGAAGGATCGGCAGCACGATGCGGCTGATGTCGTGGCCTTGCTTCCGGTGCCAGGCGGGTTGCTTGATCTCCGGGTAAATGCCGGTGTTGCGCCCGGTGCTCAGGTTCAGGCCCTGGATCAGTTGTAACTCCTCCTCAAGCGTGGGGATTTGAAAGCTGCTTTGATCTTTGGGAAAACGTTTCGGGTAAACCTGCCTGCCGGTCTTCGGATCGAAGCGCTCGGTCACGCGCAGTTGCTTCAGTTCAGCGAGAGTGAGATCGAGCGCGTAGAAGCGGCCATCCGCGCGCTGGCGATCCGGGAAGCGCGTGGCGACATCGCTGACCGTATCCAGATAGATGTCGTGCAGCACCACGGGTGCGTCGTCTTTGCTGAGCACGATGTCCTGCTCGATGAAATCCGCTCCCATCGCGTGGGCCATCGCCTTCGCCTCGAGTGTGTGCTCGGGCAGGTAGCCACTCGCCCCGCGATGCGCGATGACGATCGGCGCGGCGGAGTGAGCCAGGAAGGGCAGCGAGAGGGTGAGGACGAGAGCGAGATGTTTCATATGGGTGCGGAGTCGCTGACCGCTTTGTGCCCCAGCGTCAGCGCACTGAAGAAGATGGTCAGCAGACAACAAACGATCATCGTGCCGAAGACGCCGCCCCAGCCCCAGTGATCGGCGATCCAACCCACGCCAGTGCCAGCGATGGCGGAGCCAAAGACATAGCCGAAGAACCCAGTGAAACCCGCGGCGGTACCCGCCGCTTTCTTGGGCACGAGATCGAGCGCGTGCAGGCCGATGAGCATGATCGGCCCATAGATGAAGAACCCGATGGCGATCAACGCCGCGCAATCGATCCACAGCGGCCCGTTCCGGTTCAGGCCATAGACGATGAGACCCACCAGCGTGAAGACCATGAACAAGATCGTGGCCGGCGCGCGCCGGGCTTTGAAGACCGTGTCCGATATCCAGCCGCATAGGATGGTGCCGGGAATGGCGGAGTATTCAAAAAGCGCCCAGGCGATGCTGGATTGCTGGAAAGAGAAGCCTTTCGCCGTTTGCAGATAAGTCGGAATCCAATCCACCACGCCGTAACGCACGAAGTAAACGAAGGCGTTGGCCATGGCGATGGCCCACAGGAACTTATTCGTGAAGACATGGGTGAAGAAGATTTCCCGAAAAGTGAAAGTGCGCTCATGGGCGGCGGAGTAATCGGGCGGGTAATCGTCCTTGTAAACCTCCACCGGCGGCAGGCCGCAACTCTGCGGCGTGTCGCGCAGCAGGAACATGATCACCACCGCGATCACCGCGGCGATGATGGCATTGAAGTAAAACTTCGCGCCCCAGTCGTGGAAGAGCCAGACGCCGAGCAAGGCCAGATTGGCCACCAGGGCGCCCCCGACATTGTGCGCCACGTTCCAGATCGCCACGGTGCGTCCGCGTTCCTTCGTGCTGAACCAGTGAACCATCGTTTTCCCGCACGGTGGCCAGCCCATGCCATTGAACCAGCCGTTGAGCGTCTGCAGCACGATCATCATGGTGAGCGAGGCATAGACCTCCCTCACGAAACCGAAGATGAGAAGGATGGCGCAGGACAGCAGCAGCCCGAGCGGCATGAACCAGCGCGGATTGCTGCGATCCGACACCGAGCCCATGAGGAACTTCGAGACGCCATAGGCAATCGAGAGTCCGGTCATGGCCGTGCCCAGCGCGGCCTTTGAATACTGCGGGTAGTCCTTCAGGATGTCGGGCATCGCCAGCGCGAAGTTCTTCCGCACCAGATAAAAAGCCGCATAGCCGATGAAGATGCCGAGAAAGACCTGGCGCCGCAGCCGCTGGTATTCGCGGTCGATGCGCTCCGGCGGGAGCGGCGGCACTTCTCGGGCAGGTCGGAGGATGGAGAGCATGCGGCGGCAGGCCGATTGTCTGGCAGCGATCCTATGGACGGGAACTTTCTCGGCCAGACAGAAAACGCGCCGAGGCTCAATCAGAGTGTGAATAAACCTGGTACAATGTGACGTGTGACCTGTGCAGGGGCGCGGCCGCGTCCAACCAAACTGTCATCCTGCGAGGCGCCGATCCTCAGCCGCCATCGGGTGCGCTGGGGGCGCGCTCCACTGCATCGCAATGCAGGCTCCTCAAGGGGCACCAATCGTGAAATGATTCGCCCATGCTTACACGCCGAGATTTTAACATTGTCTTAATCACCATGGTCGCCACGGCTGGGGTAGTGGTGATCGCGCAGGACACCCCCCAGCCGCCGGTGATGGGCTCGTCAGTGTTCGATTGGACCACCATTCCCGTGAAGCAAACGCCAATCGGTGCGTCACGGAAGTTCTTCAGGGCGCCGACCGCAACATTGGACGAATTGGAGTGCCACGTCACCACGCTCAATCCCGGCGAAATGGCGCACCCGCCGCATCAACATCCGGACGAGGAACTTCTCATCATCAAGGAAGGTGTGGTGGAGTCGCTGGTGAACGGCGAATTGAAACAAGTGGGGCCTGGTTCCGTCATCTTTCAGGCATCGAACCAGATGCACAGTATCAGGAACGTCGGTGAAACCCCGGCGACCTATCATGTCATCAAATGGAATTCGCCAGGGATGCTGAAGAAGAAGGCGGAATAGGACGATCATTGCTCCGCGCAAACACAGAAAGCACCCACCCGGGCTCATTGATCGAGATAGTCACGCGCCTTTTCCGAGCAGAGCAGCCGGTGCAGCAAAGCCAGGGTGGCGGCCAGCAGGAGTGCAGCCAGAATGACGTAGGGGACCGCGCCTGGCCCGCTTGTCTCCCGGCCAAATACGGAAGCGTGCGCAGCATTTGGAGCGGCGATGGAGATGATGATCAAAAAAGCGCACAGCAAGTATCCAAGGATCATCCAGAATCGTGCCCACCACAGAGAGCGGCGGCGTCCCCTGAGAAGACCAATGCCGACGGGGAGCAGACACACGGCGAAGTTCAGGTTAAGGCGACCGCCAAGAGCGCTGAAAATGACTTCCCATATCGCGAGAAGACCCCCGAGACAAAAGAGGATTCCGATAATCAAAACGCGGTTAGGCATGGGCATGGGGTGATAGGCTGAACGAACCGGCTGGATCCGAAGCGTGCGGTGCATTGCTGGCGGACGGAGACGTTGAGGTGCGACCGTAAGCCAAACCAAGCCTGGCGGTGGCACCAAGTCCTGCACCCACGGTCAGAAACACCGGCGGGCCATTGGCTCCTTTGCTGGCCAGCAGAACGAGGCAAGCGCCGAATCCCACGAGATTTCCCACGAGTAATGCGCAATCCAGGGCGCGAGAGTTGGAAGTGATGTTTCATCGGTTACGGTTGCGGTTCCTCAATGGTCTTCACGATTGGCGGCACTTTGATCGTGGCGAGGTCCACGGCACCATCCAGCCAGACAAGGAGTTCGAATCGATACATCGGTCCCTTTGGTTTGGGTTCAGCCGCACGCCAATGCTGGTTGATCACGTCAAGTTGCCAGTCGCACGGTAACGGCTTCTGATCTTTGTCGAGCGGCTGAAAAGAGCCCTTGCCCTTGTGAAGGTGTAGCGTCGTGGGGGCGAACTCACCGAGGGCGAGGCAGGTGTCGAGGCACATCCGGAATCCCGCGGTGTCGCCCTGAAAGGCGAGATAATCATCCTGATTAACGAAGTAACCGGCAACCCGCGACGGCAGCTTGGCGAGTTCAACGAGGCGCGGAGGCCAGGTGTCCGGATGAGAGATGGATTCGCCCCGCCCGTAGTCCCGGGCCAAACCGAAAGCCTGCGACGACAGGACAAGCAGAAGAAATGCGATGAAGGCGGTCACACGGCGAAACGGCAGCTTCGTTCGTTATCGATCCGCGCTGCGATCGAGCTTGATGAGAGATTCCATCGCCTGCATTACCGCCTTGCGAATGCTGGCACGCTCCGGCGAGGTATCATCGCTCGCTCCGGGTTCCTGCGGACGGTAATAGGTCGTGATCATCAGCCCCAAGTGCGGCAGGTGGAATCTCTGGTCCGGCGGAGTGGGAAGGTCCCAATGCTTTCTGGGACTGATTGGGTGGATCAGGATACTCCCAAAAATAGGCGTTTCAGGAATCGCGAATTTGATAGCGCCGGAGCATTCCGCGGGGCGGGGTTTTTCATCGCTGACTTTGGCACCAGGCATCGCCTCCTTGATTTTCGCGGTGATCTCCCGCAGGAACTTGGTCACCATGTCCCGGACCTGCCGGCGGATTTCGGGAGCGCACTGAAAAGACCAGGCATACGTATTCCCAGGGTCCAGCGGATACCCGCGCGGCGCCAGCTCCTTTTGCAGCAACGAGAGTCGTTGGATGTTTTCCGGGGAGACATTCATCACCACCGTGACAAAGGAGCGGTTCTCGCCGCCGCCTTCGCCCGGGGTGAGGAAAAACGACTCGTCCAATGCATTGTCCAATTCCTTCGTCTGCAGCGAACTCTTAAGCTTCTGCGGCTCCAGGTGAGGTCCGGCGAAACACACCTCCACAACGTCCTTTCCCTCCAGCCATTTCTCCAGCGTTGCACCCGTGGGCTTGGAGACAGCCGGCGGTGATGGTGCGGCGAAAGCAGCGAGTTGCTCCTCAGCGGCCAAGTGCAACGATGATATGGCAAAGAGCGGCATGGCGGTGAGGAGGAGATGTGTTTTCATATAATGGGTCCCTGTCCCGGCACCGGCTTAATCCTGGCGAAATGAACCGGCATCAATGGGTCGCCAGCCTCACGCCTTGCTTCTGAAGCGAAGAGACGAAGGCATCCAGCACGGGCATGGTGCCGTCGCCGCTCTTCGGGGAGAAGAAGACGAGCGTCGGCATGTTTTTCCCGGCGATCCTTTCGATCACGATGTGATGGCCTTGGGCGTCGTTGAACTCCGTGGTGCATCGCGACAGGGCGGTCGTCTTCGTCTGGTTCGTCTTGCCCGTGTCCCAGGAGTGACTTGCGGACATGAACGATGGGTCGTGCGGCTTGCCCTCGGCGTCCTTCTTCCAGTCCACGAACAATCGGTGCACATCATTTTCCGCTCCAGCGATCATGTAATCAGGCGCGTTCACGGCGATGAGATCCTCGCCGTAAATCTCAAACGTGGGCGATTGCTTCAAATAGGCGGCATAGGCAGTGAGCGAAACCGCGGCGATGACTCCGATGATGGCGAGGATGCTGAGCGGCTTCTTCATGTGGCCTGAATGGGTGATTGAATTCTGCTGAAATGGATCACGCGCCTGGGGGAGCAGGTTGCGAGGTCTTCCTCACGGCGGCCCCTTCCACCAGTCGATAGCGAATCTTCACACTGCGCGGATGGTCGGCGGCGCCCACGATTTGCAGCACCCCTCGGCGATGGGTTCGCGTGTCGAGGATGAGGTAGTTGGCCGGGAATTGACCGTCGCTCGTGACCTCGGCGATTTGCGGGATGAGGTTCCATTGGTGCATCGCTTTATCGAAATCCTCCTTCAAATCCTGGGGGGTCGCACTATCCCAGACCCAGTCCTTGTTGGTGGCGCGGAGGGCAACAAGTCCCGGACACAGCAATCCGCACTTCACGGTCTTGTCGGCGTCGGCGGTCACAAAGGCCACGGCATCAATCTGGTTATCTTGCGCCCAAGCCACAGCCACAGGCTGGGCTTGCGGGTTCGTCAGCGTGTCGAGGGTGATGTTCGCGGGCACTGGCAGGAGTTTCCCGGAATCGAAGCTGAGCGCGCAGTTCTCGCGAGTCGTTTGCAGATCGTTCACCACACGCTCGACCACCGGACCGAGGATGGCAGAGGACGGGGAGTCAGCGACGGGTGCGACCTGCTGCGTCGAAGGTTCCTTGACTTCAATCGTCACCGGCCCCGTTTCCAACTCGCCCTTCCACGCGCGCTCCCCCGCGGCGAAGGGCACATCGTCGCCCGGCAGGCGAAGGCGAAAGCGCAGCGTGTAGCGACCAGGCTTGGCCTTCGCGACGTAGCCCGCGCTGGCCGGCACCTTGTCGAGGTCTTGAAAAGACAAGCCCGCGCTCTCGAACACCGCCACCTGCCCGGCGCTGAAATAGCCGCCCTTCATCCCGGTCTTGATCTCGTGCGTCACTTTCGTGACCGGCATGAACTGACCTTTCGCATCCGCAAGCAGGCATTCGTCGTCCTGTCGATAGTGGGCGCCGTCGATGGCGATGCCGCGGTCGGACACATTGCGAACGTAGAGGCGCAGCTTGAACGGTTCGCCGGGAGTCACTGCGACGGCGGCTTGCAGACCTCGCGTTTCCGGGCCGAAGACGAGTGACGACTTCGGAGTCGCGGCCGGGGGCGTCGTCCCGGTGCCCTGCACGAGCTTGTAGCGGAACTTCATCCCCTTTTCGATCCAACCATCCCGCTGGTCGTTCACCACGCCCATCACTTCCATGAGACCCACTTCACCACGCGCGGTCTTGAAAAGATAGGTGATAGGGAACTCCTTCTTCGTCGGCGTCACCATGCCATCGACAAAGCTCACGTATTTCCATCGCTCCACCACTTGTTCCGCCGTGAAGCTGTCCCACTTCAACTCCTGCACATCGCGCGTGAAGACGCAGCCACGCCCCGCGATTGAAATCCCCTCCTCACCGCTGCCTGCGGACATATCGACCCCGCCCGCGTCGTCGATCTTCTGCTCGTCATAAGCCGCCTCTTCCTTCGAGGTGCCCGGACCGTTGCCGACGATGAAGATCTGGCCGCTGCGGAACTGAAAGTATTGCTCCCGACACGGCACGCCCGAGGGCAGCACGCGCTCGATTACCGGCCCGAAGGCGTCATTCGGCGCCGGCACTTCGACTTCGGGACCGTCCACGTAGTCGGAGCGGACGAAATCGCCCGTCTTCGTGAAGGTGTAGCGGCGGTGGCCTAGATAGTAGCGGTTCGGCTGATCGCCAAATGACACGATATGCTTGTAGCGAATCGTAACCCAGTCCTGTGGCATGACCGACTCGGGTTCGCCCCACTCCAGCGACCGATAGGTGTCATGTGGATACTCGGTGGCCAGCCGCTTTTCGAGCCACGCCTGCATCTGCGCCTGACTAACTCCGGCGGCGGGGCCGACGATCTCCATCCCCGGGCCTGCGCCCAGCCACTGGGTCGTCGTCTGGACCACCTTGTAGCGAATGTGCACACCGTGCCCGTCGGCGTCGGCCAGACCGCGAAGCTGGTAGTAGCCGACGAGACCATCCCGGGTGCGAAAGACGTTCACGCTGCTCAAGCCGTCGCGATAGCCGCACCCGCTGGAAACGCCGGGACCGGGATTGGTGTCCAGCTCTTCCATCCGGGCCAGCAGCGGGACGGAGCGATCAGGAGGGATCGTGTCCCATTCCGTGGGCTGGCCAGCGGAGCCGTTTCGAATGAGCGTCATCACATCGTAGCCTTTTTCCCCGAGATACAGCAGCAGATCCACGTTCTCGGCCTGCATCCATTGCTTCAACTCCGGCGTGAAGCCGCGCGTCGCCAGATCTTTGAAATGTCCGGTCACCGCCACTGGCGGTTTGACGAGTTCATTGTTCTTGAAACGAAGCGCGACCACGCCATCGCGGTTGGCATTAGTTGCGGTCAGCGCCCGCTCGACTACTGGACCGAAGCTGAGATTGGGATCGGTGACGGCGGGCGTGATGATGGTGGCGGCATCGGCCTTCGTCTTGCCGCCCTGGTCCAGCGCGCGCGGAGCGACAGCGGGTTTGGCGGGCGCGCCTATTCCGGCGAGGGCGAGGATCAGCCAGATGGCGGCATTGATGGAACCGATCCACAGCGCTTGTTTTCCGCGCGGATGCTGGCGGACCGGGATGGCCAGGAGAACCCCGAGCAGCGCCGAACCGAGGATGGAAAAGACCAGAACCCACGACGGGGCCAGCATTCGAGACCAGATCCAACTGCCCAGAATGGCGCTCAGCACGACGAAGAACATCGCGGCATAGGTCCGCGGCGAGCTGTCAGCATTGGGAGGTGTGGCCGCGGCGGGGTTGCTCGAGTTCGCGGATGGCCGATTCACCGCGCGCCACACGGTGCGGATGATAAGGAAGTCCACGACGATGATGACCGCCAACAAAAGTAGAACGACCAATCCGGGAATGTTCTGCTCGGCCATCGTCGTCCCCGGAGTGAGGCCGGGACCCACGATGTGCGTCCGCCCGCTTAAATCAGCCCGGATGATCAACGCATCCAATGCGAGCAGTGGGTACAGCAGTCCGTCAAACACGGCGAGCCACAGGCCGTGGAGTTTTCCCGCCGAGCGCCGGATTTGCGCGACGGCGATCCAGCCGAGAATCGTCGTGCCAAGAAAGCCAATCTCTCCAAGGACGGTAAGAGCGATACCGGGCAGACCGATGATCCAGCGCCGGGAATCGTGCGCAGGCAAACCGGCATTGTAGAGTCCCGCGACCGTGTTAATGGCAAGCCCGACCGGCAAGACCAGAATCCACACCGCACCCCAGATGGCCAAACGCGAGAAACGCGACGGAGCCGACGCCACGCTCGGCTCGACGGGCGCCACACGCGCGCCGACGCTGATCGTCTCCACCTGGGTCCGGAATTCGCCCGCGGTCTGATAGCGGAGTTCCGGTGTCTTTTGCAAAGCCCGCAGCACGATCTCATCGATGCGCACGTCGATCTGCACTTTCTTCGAGGGCGCTTCCAGGCGTTTGCCGGGCAGTTCGCCGGTGAGCATTTGGTAAAGCACCACGCCCAGCGCATAGATGTCCGCGCGGTGATCCACCTCGCCGGGATGCTCGGTCTGCTCCGGTGCCATGTAGCTCGGCGTGCCCATCACCTTGCCCGCCTCGGTGAGTGCGCCCGTGGCCGGCATCGCGGATGATCCGGGGGCCTCGTCTCCGGCCACACCGATGAGCTTGGCGAGGCCGAAGTCCGCCACCTTCACGCGTCCGTGCCGATCGAGCAGGATGTTCTCCGGCTTGATGTCGCGGTGGACGATGCCGTGCTCGTGCGCGAATTGCAGCGCGTCGCAAATTTCCGGCACGATGGCCAGCGCCTGCTTCGGCTCGAGTTTCCCGTCGCGCAGGAGGTCGCGCAGATTCACCCCATCCACGAACTCCATCACGAGATAGTAGAGCCCGCCGGTTTCGCCAAAGTCGTGGATGGTGACGATCTGCGGGTGGCTGAGCTTCGCGAGCAACTCGGCCTCACGGGCGAAACGCTCGGCGAACCGGGCATCGCGTTCGCGCTCGGGGGCGAGGATTTTGATCGCGACCAGGCGGTTGAGCGATTTCTGGCGGGCCTTATAGACGACTCCCATCCCACCGCGCCCCAGGTATTCGAGGATTTCGAATTGCGGGAACTTTCCGGCAATCTCGTCCGGCGCAGGCGGCGGCACCGCGGGGGCCGGCTGGCCTGCGACGCTTTGGGAAGCCATGGCCTGGGCCAGGAGGCAGGACGGGCAAACCTGGTGCTGGCTGTCGGCGGGCACCGGCTTTCCGCATTCCGGGCAGACGTTGGATGGATTCATTTCGATCCGCCCTTACGCGTCCACGGCCAGGTGTTACTAAAATTCATCCGGAAATTTCTCACGCAAAGGCGCAGGGTGGCGAAGCCGCAACCAAGGCGGTTCCGATATTCTCCCTCTGCGTCTCTGCGCCTCTGCGTCTCTGCGTTTTTCAATCATAGCGGTGCAATGGTGTAGGGGACCAAATCTGAGAAAACGCAGAGACGCAGAGGCGTGGAGGACGCAGAGGTTCAACCGGGAAAGTCGGGGGCTGGACCAAAAAATCTTCGCGACCACGTGCGAATCTTCCAGATAGCAGTGCAAAGGCGCAAAGAGGCAGACGGTGCGAAAGGAAAGCTGAAGAAGTACCCCTCATCCAGCGGGGTCGAGGACTTTGATCGGGCGAATGGTCCCAGCCCATGGCCTTTGCGCCTTTGCGTGAGATTCCTCCGCGCCGGTTTTAGTTTCATTCGGAGAGGGCGGCAAAGAGCGACTGCATTTCATCCTCGACGAGCTGCTCGTCGGCGAGCGTGCGGCCGATCTCGTCGCGCAGCCGCTGGCGATAGCGTTTTCTCAAGCGGTGCACCGCGACGCGCGCGGCGCCTTCGGTCATGCCGAATTCTGCCGCGATGTCTGCATAGGCAAGGCGGGCGCTGCTCACGCTGAGGAACGGTTTCCAACGGGCGAAATTCAGGTCCTTCTCCTCCGCGGCCAGGTCATCGAGCACCTTGTCGAGCAGGGCCATGGCCCAATCGCGGTCGTAGAGCCGGTCCGGGCTGCGGTGGTCCTCGGGCTCGAGACCGAGACCCGTTTCGGCATCCTTCCAATCGATCGAAAGATGGGTGGCAAAACCGCCGCGCCTCAGCCGGTGATCGCGCTGCCACTCGTTGGCCATGAAGTGCTGGAGGCTCCCCAACAGGAAGGCGCGAAAGCGTCCCCGGTCGCGGTCGGCGAGACGCAGGCCGTCCAGTTGGAGCAAGTGGGCGAAGAAGCCTTGCACCAGATCTTCCGCATCCGGCTCCGTCCGGCCAAGACGGCGGACGTAGCGGTAGAGAGGCTGCCAGTAGGTTTGAAACAGAGCGCCGAGCGCTTGCACCGCATCGGTATCCCCTCCCCGCGCCGCGTCGCACACCAGCGTCCACCGCGTGGTGACGAACAGGGTCTGATGGGATTCACCGTCGGGCATGGGGTTTGGGTGTCCCTACAGCAAACAGACGCACACGTTACATTGATTCTTAGCCATAACGTTGCAGTTGGATACGGCGAGCGCGGTATGCGTCCCAAGGAGCGGCGCGCGTCCCGCTGCCGACCCACCAACGCCCGAAGGGCCGGACCAACCGGTGAGCACCCCGCAGAACCCGCCCGGCGGCGAGACGCACGCCGCTCCTTGGGCCCCCCGCACACCGGTTACCGCGAATGTGCAGCAACGGTTTGTTCTCCGCCATGGGTGTGAAATCAACGCTCTTCGGAACTTGCCGGCAATGAACCAACATTTTGCAACAGCTTGTAGCGAATCTTCAGGCCGCTCGGGTTATCAGATAAGCCGGTGATTTGCAGGATACCCATGCCGCCCGCGCGCGTGGTGAAGCCGTAGGATTTCGGCAATGGCTCCTCGCCGCTCAGCGTGTCCACAGTCGCAGACTTGAGCTGCTCCGCGAGCTGACCCGGAGTGATCGTATCCCATTGCGCTGCCTCGAGAGGGATGGAGCCGAACCCGGTTTCACTTCCAGTGATCAAGCCTCGGCGCCCTGGCACCGTGACCGCGGCGAAGTCGGCGCTGTCATGGTCGTCACCCTTCCGACCGACGATGGCCTTCCCGTTGGCCCGCGCGCGCTCCACGTCAAACCAATTGCAGGGTCCTTCGTTGCTCGCCGGAACCAACCGCTCCATTATTGGGCCAAACGATTTGCCGTCCGTTCCATCCTCCGCCGCTGCCTGAACGGCGCGCAGCCTGACCTCGGCGGTGCCCACTTCGTTCTGAGCCTTGGCGAATTGGTCATAGGTCCCGCCGGTGGTCTCATGCCGGGTCAGGGCGAGCTCGAACTTATACCAGGCGGCCTTGAATTGCTCCAGCTCCGCATCCAAGGCCTCCGCCTTGTTTTTCGCAGCTCGCAGCTCGTGGGCCTCGATCGTTCCGGCTTTCAGCGCGGCCTCCTGCTGGACAACTTTGGCCTTCAGTTTCTGCA
Source organism: Chthoniobacter sp. (assembly GCA_034667665.1). Classification (GTDB taxonomy): domain Bacteria; phylum Verrucomicrobiota; class Verrucomicrobiia; order Chthoniobacterales; family Chthoniobacteraceae; genus Chthoniobacter. Next base: position 213,226 of record JAXDQW010000109.1, on the reverse strand, counting down.
GGGCGGTGACGGATTTCTCCAACTGAAGTTTCGGCAGCCTGGCCACCGAATTGAGCGACGGCGCGCTGGCGGCGATGAGTCTGGCCAGCACATCCGGAGCGCTGGCGTCGGCGAGCGACGGGAACAAGCTGAGCTTTTCGAGCTCGCCATCGTCGTGAAGCACGAAGACCCGGCCCTGGCGCAGATCGTATTCCTTTCCGTTGATGTGCAGGAAATCTGGCAGCACGGACTCGCGGTGGTAGCCAAAGGTGCGTCCGTTATTGAGCGTGATGGCACCTTCATCCATCCACGCCAGCGAATGAGTGTTGTGCGATCCGCTCGATGAACTCGAGAAACCGCCGGCGTGATAGAAGACGTAGTGCAGTTCCACCTCGTCGCGCACGACCATCACCGCATGCGGGTTGCCGCCGATGTAGGCGCCTTGGGGAAAGCGGCTCTGGTCGGTCTCGCGTCCGCCCGCGGTGGTTGGGGAGCGGTAATGGAACGAAGACACGGCGGCGACGATCAGCCAGATGGCAAGGCTGATGGCGCCAATGACCAGCGCGTGTTTGCCGAGCCGGTTCGTCCGCGTGAGGACCGCCAGCAGAATGCCGAGCAGCGCCGAAGCGAGAATGGCAGACACCAGCACGCGCGAAGGTTCCGGCATTCCAAACCAAGCCAGGCTTCCCAGGATGCCGCTCAGCACGGCGAAGAACATCGCGGCGTAAGCGAGCGGTGAGCCGACCGTTGCGCGCGGGGCGGCGGGAGCGCTGGGGCTGGAATGGGCGAACGCAACCGCGCGCCAGACAGCACGGACGATGAAAAAATCCACGACGATGGCCGCCACCACAGCGACGAGTAGCGCGAGCTGAGGATGCTGCAAGAGCAGGTTGGCCATCCGCGTCGCGAGAGTCGGATGAATGTGTGGGTCGTTGAGCAGCGATGGGTTGGAGCAGAGCTCTACAAAGAGCCGGGCCAGGGCCACGCCTAGCCAGGCAAACACGCCGTCCAAAATCAGCAGCGGGAAAAACAAACCATCGGCCACCGCCAGGCCGAGGCCGGAGAGCTTTCCCGCCGAGCGGCGGATTTGTGCGATGGCGACCCAGCCGAGAATGGTCGTGCCGACCGGGGCGCTGAAGCCCAGCGGCAGCAACGGAGCCACCAGTGCCATTTCCCACCAGGTCAGCCCGGGGTCGTGCCCGGCCTCCGCTTGCCGGTTAAACATCGTTCCGAGCGCGATCAGGAAGATCGGTGCCCACGCCCAATATGCGCCCACGATCGCCAGACGCGAACAGCGCGGTTCATTGAGCGGCTGCGCCGCTGGCGATTGATTCGGCGACGCCGCTGGAATCGCTCCACCCGGAGTGCCCGCGATCGTTTCCACCTGGGTCCGCATCTCGCCGACGCTTTGCTGCCGGCGCTCGCGTTCCTTTTCCAAAGCCTGCTGCACGATGCCGTCCAGGCGCGGGTCGGAGGCGGACTTCTCCGAGGGCGGCGCGAATTTGCCCAGCGGCAGCTCGCCGGTGAGCAGTTCGTAAAAGACCACGCCGAGCGAGTAGATGTCCGCGCGGTGATCCACATCGCCGGGGGTGTCACGCTGCTCGGGAGCCATGTAGCTGGGCGTGCCGAGCGCGGTGCCGGATTGGGTGAGATGAAGATCGGAAGCAGCGACGGCGCTTTCGCCGGCCTCGAAATCGGCGCCACTGACCATCAGCTTCGCGATGCCGAAGTCCGCGAGCTTCACGCCGCCTTTGCCGTCGAGGAGAATGTTCTCCGGCTTGATGTCGCGGTGCAGCACCCCCTCGTCGTGCGCGAATTGCAGCGCGTCGCAGATGTGCGGCACGATGGCCAGGGCCTGCGCGGGCGTGAAGCGGTTCGAACGCATCGCCTGCCGCAGATTCACGCCCTCGACGAATTCCATGAGCAGGTAAAAGAACTCGCCCGCCGTGCCCGAGTCGTGCACCGCGACGATGTTCGGGTGGTGCAGCCGGGCGAGGAGCTGCCCCTCACGCGCGAAACGCTCCGCGAAGGCAGGATCGCGCTCCGCGAGCGAGGAGGGCAGCAGCTTCAGCGCGACCAGCCGGTTCAGCTTCGTCTGCCGCGCCTTAAAGACCCAGCCCATGCCGCCCTGGCCGACGAGGCCGAGGATTTCGAGCTGAGGAAACGCCGCCTGCACCGCCTCCAGGGAAGGCGGCGGCTGGCGCCCGCCCTCGATCGATGGCTCGGTCGGCTGCATTGCCCCGGCCATCAGGCAGCGCGGGCAAAGTCCCCCGGGTGCGCCGGAGTCGAGGGCGGCACCGCAGGAGTCGCAAAAGATGGGATCGGGATTCATGTCACCGGCTTCCTGCCGCGTCGGAAGCGAATGGTTACAGACTTTCGTGCATCATGATCCGCCGAGCGCGGCGAAAAGATGGCGCATCTCCTCGGCCATGGCTTCGGGTGAGTCGAGCGTCTGGGCGATTTCGGCTTTCAGCAACTCGCGAAAGCGGCGGCGCAGACGGTGCACCGCGACTTTCAGCGCGCCTTCACTGATCCCGAGCGCGCGGGCCGTGGCCGCCTGATCGCCGTGGGCCGCATCGCCGGTGAGCCAGGGTTTGAGGCGCGCAAAATCCTCCGTTTTTCCCGCTGCCTCCCGCTCCCCGGCGAGCGCAGCGAAAGCCCGGTCGAGGACCGCGAGCGCCCATTGACGGTCGAAGAACTCATCGGGCGGGAGTTCGTAGGAATCGGCCAGCACGAGGCCGGGCGACGTGTCGGTGCCGGCATCGAGCGAGACGGAAACCGCGTCGCCGCCGCGCTTCTGCCGCCCGCTTCGCTCGCGTTCGCGGGCGAGGAAGTGCTTCAGCGCGCCGAGCAGGTAGCTGCGAAATCTTCCCAGCGCCGGCGCCGCGCCTTCGAGCGCTGGCTTCTCGAGCAGCTTCCGAAAAAACTCATGTGCCAGCTCGCGCGCGGCATCCTCAGCGCGCCCTTCGCGCCGGAGGAAAGCGACCACCGGCTCGTAATAGGCCGCGCACAGGTCGCTGAGCGCCTGCCGCCCCACGGCGCTCCGGCCGGTGGCGTGGCGCACGAGCGTCCAGCGGGTGGTGTGGAAGGTCACACCGTGAAACTACTTATTGCCGGTCGTCGCGGTTGGCGGCGAAGCCGAGCCAGTGCTGCACGGCGGTTTCCACCTCCGCGAGTTTGTCCGCGGGCAGCCGGGTCAGAAACCGTTCGAGCTTCGAGACGGGCACGGTGCCGAGGTTTTGTGCGTCGAAGACGCCCGGCAGGAAGTTGGGTGCGACGTGCTCCACCTCGAAGCGCCCACCGCGCCTCTCGGTGCTGCGGGCGACGTAAGCCACCACCGCCTTCTCGTCGTCGCGGAACGCCACGCTCAGGATCAAGCAGGGCCGGACTTTGGCGGCCATGCCCAGATCGATCATCCAGACGGTCACCGCGCGCTATTCGCCGAGCCATTGTTTGCGGGCGGCTTCGCCTTCTTCCTCGTCGAGCTGCTGGAAGAGGTCTTCCGAGGTGGCAATCATTCCGCGGCGCTCGTCCAGCCAACCTGCCACTTCGAGCATCTGCTGGGTGGGCAACTGCTCAATGGCGGCTTCGATTTCGGCAACGGTGCTCATGGCTCAAAGGTATCGCCGACGTTGTTTTCCGGCAACGGCCCAGTCGGGCTTTCTGCGGACGGCGGACAGGCTGTGATGCAAATCGAGCGGATTTCTGAAGCTGACCCCTCTAGCACCGACCCCCTCTGGCACCGCGCACGTCGAAACGGCGGGATAGGCTGCGTTCTTGTGCCTACTTGTAAACGTCGCCGCGTGGGCCGATGTGCGCAATCACGAGGGTATCGGCGGCGCGATCGTACAGATAGATCACGCGCAGGTCTCCGTGCCGCAATCGGTAGTGCCCGGTCCAGTCACCGGACATCGGTTTGACGCCGGGCATGACATCGGGATTCTGCGCAAGTTCGCCCAGTTTGTTGACGAGTTGCACTTTGATCCGCGCGTCCATGCGTTGGAGGTAGCGCGCGGCACGCTTGTGGATCACCAGTTTCGGCATCCCTCAGAGTTCGGAGAGCGGGACGAAAGCGGTGCGGTCGCCGCTCTCCCAATCGCGTTTGGCCTCGCGTAGGTCGGTGATGGCCTCTTCGTCGAGATCGAGGCCGAGCGCTTCAGTCAGCTCGCAAAACTGCTCCCACGAGATGATTACTTCCAGCGGCTTGCCGTGCTCGTCGATGACGATTTTCTTTTGGATGGCAGTCATGGCGCGACACTAACGCCGCCGCTCGGCAGCGGCAACGGCGGCGTAGGTGCTGCCGGGCGTGCATCCGCACATGGCCGCGGACGTGGGGCAATGGTGCCCATTCTCCAAATCTGGACCTCCTTATTTGGCCCCTGATCCGAACAGATCCTTTGCCTCTGGCGTGATTACAAACACCCTAAACTTTCTGGGGTCGAGTAATTGTGGGTAGGCTATACCCAGATGAATGTCACTGGGATCCCAGCGGAACGGCGTGAGCACTTGGATCAGAACATCTGGCTCTTTACGCCATTGGTTGATCCGGCTAAGAAGGGCGCCGCCTTTTCCGAGCCTCTTACCGTCCGCGACCCAAGTTACATCGTCCATCGACTTCACGTAGTTCCCTTTTACATCGTAAAGGTCCCTCCAGCTCACCCAGTGCGCATTTAGCCGCTTCCCATTTTCATACACATCTATAACCGCGCCTCTCTCCAGCCAGCGGTGCAGAAAACTCGAATAGCAATAGATTGGTTCCCTAGTGACACTCTTCTCGGGAGAGACGGGAAACTCGATCTTTATTGCAGTCCCCCTCTCAAACGACAGACCCTCCAATTCCTTAAAGGCACTCATGGGCCCTCCAATTGATCGGCCGTTCAGAGTCACATTGACGCTCTCGTCATCACCGCTTCCATCCCAGTAATCCCACGTGAGCGTAAATAAATATTCAGGTGTTGGATCAGTCCGATCAGCTCGGCTCTGGGCGGCGTGAAGAACAAAAGCCAGAAGGATTATGAGCCCTTGTTTCATTGTAGAGTCCCTGCAAGCGTTCACAGCAGGCCGACGCGTTTGCGGATGATCCACTCGAGAGTCAGGAGCAGGATGATCGGGACAAACCACCAGTAGCTCTGCCAGAGCACGGTGTCGCTCTCGACGATCCGGCCCTGGCTCATCGGGGCGAGCAGGTCGGGGAGACGGCCGATGTCTTCTTCGCGGAGATACTGTCCGCCGCTCGCGGCGGACATTTGGCGGAGCAGATCCTCGTTCAGGCTCAGTTGGGTCAGCTCGCCGGTTTCCCGCGCTTCCACTTTGAATTCCGCGCGCGCTTTCAATTCGTTGGAAGGGATCGCGATCGATTCGATGGCGACTTCGTAGCTGCCCGGTTCGAGCCCGGCGGTCTTGCCCCGGAAGAGGCCGCCGGCGTTGTCGTCGGGGGTGAGGCGGATGGTGGCGACTTTCTTCCCATCGCGATAGAGCACGGCATCGACCGATGCGTTGGTGACCGGCTTGTTGTCGCTGTCGCGCAGGCGCACGCGCAGGTCAGCCGACTCGCCGGGCCGGTAGGTGATGGCGCCCGCGTCGAGCGACACAAACTTGTCGCGCACCGCGAAGGGCAGCTCGGCGATCCAATTCGCGACCTGGTTCCAATAGCGGACGTGATGCAGATCGGCGACCTCGTAGCGCCAGCGCCAGGAGTCATCGAAGGCCTGGTAGAAAGCTTTGCCCGCGCCGAACGGGCGATAGACCGCGGCAGGCATCTTCTTTCCATTCACCTCGGCTTCGAGCAAGGTCTCCGCGCCCGCCAGGGGGGTCGCGCCGGAGAGCCAGTGCGGCGGGCGGAGGTTTTGCCAGATGTCCACATTCTGGGCCTTGTCCACCGCGAGGATGAAGGGCGCGAGCCCGGCGCCGCGCTCGGTGAGCATCAGACGGGCAATGCCCTCGCGCACGCTGCCGCCTTTCCATTCCACCGGAAAGAGCGGGCCGAGCGGGGTGTCGGCGTATTCCTTGAAGCGCCCGCGCGCGCCGTCGATGAAGATGATGGCGCCGCCGCGCTGGCCCACGAAATCGCGGATCCACTGGAGCTCATCGCCTTTGAAGGTGTTGCGGGCAATTTCCCCGAAGACGATCAGATCGTAGCTGGTGAGTAGCGCGAGGCTGTTCGGAAAAGTGCCCGGCTTATCGCCGCGCAGCCAGCCGCTCTCGCCGGCCGTGGCGCCGGCGATCACGGAGTTGATGTCCCATTGCTCGTCGCGTTCGAAGAGGTTGCGCAGGTAGCGCGATTCCCAGCGCGGGCGGCCATCGAGCAGGAGGATGCGGCGCTTCTGGGTGACCACCCGCAGACGCAGGCTGCCGCGGTTGTTGGCCGGCTGACTGTCGCCTTCGACCGACGACACGACGACCGCCAACTCCAGGGGCAGTCCGGACGTTTGCTGATCCGTCCGGCGATTCTTGAGCCGCTCCTTGACGATCTCGCTCATCGCGAAATCGAAGGGGACGTTGCGGAGATTCCGGCCATCGGTCACGAGCGACTGTTCCCAGATGGTTTTGTCGCCGTCCTTGATCGAAACGGTGAAGGGCTGCCCGGCGAGCATGTCGTCCTTGAGCACGATCTGGCCGCGCACCCGGTCTTCGTAGAAGACGGCTTCCGGTGCCTCGACCTTCATGAGGGCGAGATCGCGCGGACGCGTCTGCGCACCGAACCCAACGGTGAAGACGGGGACGCCCCGCCCCGCGAGGACCCGGGCGACCTCGATCGGCGATTCGCCTTCGTTGTGCTGGCCATCGCTGAAGAGCACGACGGCGCCGCTTTGCGCTTTTTCCTGTCCGCCGGGGCCTGCTTTCAGACCGGTCGCGAGGTCGGTGATTTCGCCGGTGGGTTTCGGCAGTGAGGCCGGGATCGCCGAGTCGGCGCGAGTCGGCTGCCAGATCTTTTTGGCCGCCCCGCCGTCGAGGGTGAAGAGCTGCACGTCATGCCGCTCCCCGAACTGCCCGAGCAGCTTTTGCTTGTCGCCTTCGAGGAGCAGCGATTGCAGACGCTGCCAGCGCGGCAGCGTATCGAATTTCGTCAGCGCGGTTTTCAACGGCGAATTCTCCGCGCCGGCCTGATCGCGGATGACGCGGTCGAAGGCTTCGCGCAATTCGACGGTCCAGCGCCGCGCCAGGTCGCCGAGGCGGGTGAGGTCGGCGATGGCGCGGACCCGATCGTCGAGCTGCTTCAGTTCCCGCGCGGAGAGCTCGCGCGCGGGTTCGGCGAGCTCGCGGCCGAACGCGTCGAGGCGCGCGGGCTCACCACCGCCGTCCGCAAAATGAGTGCGGGCCTCCGCCACCTTGGCGCTGAAATCGGTGGCCAGCTTTTTCCACTCCTCCGCCGTGGCGGTCTGCAAAGACTTTCCGCGTTCCGCGAGGGCCTGCGCTTCGCTGAGCGCAGCCGCGGCGCGGGGGAGATCCATCTTCACCGCGTCCTCGCGCACCAACCCAAGCCGTTGCAGGATCGCGAGCTTGCGGCCGGTGTCCATGACCGGGTCGGTCAACTCCATGCTCTTGGAGCCATCCACGAAAAGCCACAGGCGCGAAAGCTGGCCGATGGTCTTGCGGTGGTGCAACACCGGCCCGCTCAACATCAGCACGATGAGAACGACGGCGAGCGCCCGCAGGAAGGGGAGCAGCCAGTTCACCCACCAGCGCAGCGGCCGCGTTTCGCGGCGGTAGAGCAGCCAGGCGGCCGCGCCGATGACCACGGCGAGGCCGAGGCCGGCCCACCACGGCCAGTCGCCGATGAAGCGGAGGGTGGTTTGGACGCGCTCGTCAGCCATGGGGAACGCGGTTCAGGAACACCCAACACCCAACACCCAACATCCAACATCCAATGACTCGCGGCGCGCGCGTCTGGTTTATTGGATGTTGGATGTTGGGTGTTGGATGTTCTGCCCTTGGTTTATTCATGCTTTGGCGCGAACCCGCGCGAAGCGTTGCTGGAGGAAGAGCTCCAGGAAAATCAATCCGAGAATCGCCCAGAGGAGGGGTCGCCAGAACTCCATGCCGAAGCGCCGGCTGTGATCGAGTTGCTTGAACTCCGTGCCGTTGCTCACCAGCGCGAAACCATGGGCCCTGGCCAGGTCGGAGATCTCTTTGTCAGTGAGCTTCGCGAGGTCCGATTCGCGCCGCGAGGCATTGACCACGTAGAACTGCGGACGACCGTCGGGCGGGATAAGCGTGTAAAGTCCGGGCTGCTGCGTCTTGGTGAACTCGATCACGCCGCGCTCGCCTTTCTTGACGATCGCGACTTCGACCGGGGTCCCGTCGGGTTTGCTGAGCGTCGCTTTTTTGCCGACGTCACCCACCTTGAGGAAAGCGAGGAGCGGCTTCCCGACCTCGAGGTTGCGCGACGGGAAAACCGTGGACGCCAGATAGACGCTCAGACGCTGCATCAGCGGGAGGTAAAACGGGCGCATCGGCAGATTGCTCCAGTCCGCATCGCACGGGACCGCGCAAGCGATCACGCGGCCATCGCCAAAGGGCTTTTCCACGAGGAGCGGATCGCCGCTTTCGAGCCGCGCGAGGGTCGTGACTTCGGGCGCCTCGGCCGTCTTCGTGCGCTCCTGCATGCGGAACCACAGTTTGATTTGCGCGTCGGAAAAGCTGCCATTGCGCGGATCGTTGAACAGTTCCAGCGCGGGGTTTTCGAAGCGCTGCGAAACCACGCCGATGGCAGGCGTGCTTTCCTTCAAATCACCGGCCAGCGCGCCGTAGGCCAGTGGCAGGAGGCCTTTGCCATCCTTGAGCAGGGTGCTGTTGTACCAGGCGGCATCGACGCGATCCCCGGGAAAGATGAGCAGCCCGCCGCCATTCTTCACAAAGTCTTCGAGGGCGCGGAGTTGATCGTCGTTGAGCTTGCGGACATTGGCCAGGATGACCACGGCCTGGTCGGTCAGCGCCTTGGCGTTCAACTCCTCGGTGCGAATGACGGAGGTCCGGATGAGGTCGGCGAGCTCGACGCGCGCCGCGCTGTACGGCTGGAGCGCGATTTCAGCGAAGTCGGTCTCGCCCTTGAGCGGTTCCGCGCTGGGGGCGCCATTGACGAGCAGAAGCGGCACCTTGTCGCGCACCGGGATGCTGGCCATGAAGCTGTTGTCGGCCTTCAGGGTGTCCGCATCGGCGACAATCTCGATGACGTGGGAGCCGGCGGTGTCAAAGGCGTGCGAGAAAAGGACCTGCCCCTTCTCGTGCGGCCCCAGCTTGATTTGCGAGACGGACTTTTCCTTGCCGTCGGCTTTGAAATAGATGCGCAAATCCGGGTAGTTGGCGTCGCCGAAATTGCGCAGGTTCGCGCGGATCTGAATCTTCTGGCCCACGCCGACCATGAGACGCGAGAACTCCAGCGATTCGACGGCCACATTGTCGCGCACTTCGCTGCCCACATTCCAAAACGTGATCTGGGGCGCAATTGGCAGCTTCTTCAACCGGTCCAGCATCTGGCCGAGGAGCGCATCCTCGGTGGCCTCGAAGCTGATCCGCTGGAAGTCGGTCATGACGATCAGTTGGCGGCCCGGCTCGTGCATCTGGCCAAAGACACCGCCGGCATAATCGAGCGCCGCCGGGACGGTGGCGGCGCCGTAGCCGGCCTCGAGTTTGTTCAACGCTTGGGTGAGGCGCGCGAGGTCGTAGGTGGGCTCGTCCAGGAGCGGCGCACCGCCTTCGCCCATGAGCACGATTTGCGCGTCCGAGCCGAGCTTCAGCTCGTTGAGCAGGCGCGCCGCTTCGTCGCGCGCGATGGTGAAGTTCGAGGTGCCGGCGCGGCCGGCGTCCATGGAGTAGCTGTTGTCGAGCAGGACAACGGTCGAAGTCTTGGCGTCGCCCATCAGCTTCTGCACTCCTTTCCACACCGGGCGCGCCATGCAGAGGGCGAGGATCGCCGGGATGGCGCAACGGATCGCGAGGAGGATCCATTGCTCGATCTTGATCCGGCGCTGGTTGGTGCGGAGGACGGCCTCGAGCAGGTGCATCGCGCCCCAGGTCACGATCTGGAACCGGCTCTTGTGGAAGAGATGGATGAGGATCGGGATCGCCAGCGCGAGGACGCCGCCGAGGAGGGCGAGGTTGAGGAAGGTCATTCCGGGGGGCCTCCATCGGAAACGTCGAACGTCGAACGTCGAACGTCGAACGTCGAAGGATCGGAATCAGAATCGAAACCATCCTCGCGAACTCGCGGGTTCGCGCCGCGGCCCTCGACGGTGCGAATGCTCGCGACGAAAATACGAATCAGTTCATGGGTTTCGACGATGAGAGGCTCCACCTTTGCCGGGTTGTCAATCAGCGGTGCACGATGAATCAGGCGGAGCCAACGGCGCGTTTCGCGCAGTTCCTTGAGACAAACGCGAAGCTTGTGCAGAAAATCCGCTGCCGACTCTGCCGATTCGGCCTCGCCATGGTTCGGCAGAGGCGAAGTTCCCGCACGCAGGAGCTGTCCTGCAACATGGTTTCCCGCTCGGGTCGGGAACAGACTGTCTGCCAGTCGGATAATCCGAACCGCAAATTCCAGCAATCGCTCTTCCAGGTCCCAAACCCGCTCAGTTTTCGGCCCTTCTTCCTTCGACGTTCGACGTTCGACGTTCGACGTTCGACGTTTCTCTTTCTCCTCCCCTTCCTCACTCATCCCCGAGCCCTCCGCCGGCTCACATACTCCGCCAGCGCATCCGCATACGGCTGGTCGGTGGTAAACGGGACCAGATCGATTTTGTGCCGGCGGCAACCTTTGACGAGTTCGGTGCGGAACTTCTCCAGATTGGCGAGATAAGCCTCGCGCAGCAGCACCGGGTCGAGCAGGTGCTTCACGCCAGTGCGCTCGAGACACTCGAACTGCGTCCACTGGTGGAAGGGGAACTCGAGCTCGTCGCGATCCCAGATCTGAAAAATCAATATCTCGTGATGCGCGTGCCGGAAGTGCGCGAGCGCCTTGAGCAGCGAGGGCACGTCGCCAAAACAGTCCGACAAAATGATCAGCAGACCGCGGCGGTGCAGTTTCGGGACGAGATCGTGGAAGACGTCGCCGAGCTCGGTTTCCCCGCCCGGTTCGCCGCGCTGGAGTTCATCGATGAGCACCCGCAGGTGGCTCACCCGCGAGCGCGGCGGGATGTATTTGCGGATCTTGGTATCGAAGGTGACCATGCCGACGCTGTCCTGCTGCCCGATCATCAGATAGGCAAGGGAGGCGGCGAGCCGGGTGGCGTACTGATATTTGGTGACGCCGCCGCGGCCGTAGTTCATCGAGCCGCTGAGATCGAGGAGGATGGTCGCGCGGAGGTTGGTCTCCTCTTCGTACTCGCGGATATAATACCGGTCGCTGCGTCCGTAAACGCGCCAGTCGATGTGCCGGATTTCATCCCCGGCGACGTATTGACGGTGCTGTTTGAACTCAACGCTGAAGCCCTTGTGCGGCGAGCGGTGCATCCCCGAGCAGAACCCCTCGACGACCTGCCGGGCGACGATCTGAAGGCTGCTGATCTTTTGGAGATCAGTGGGGGTGAGGAAGTCGCTTACGTGAGCCATGAGGAGATCAGGAAAACGCCGAACGCCGAACGTCGAACGTCGAACGTCGAAGTGACTCGGAATCGGGCATCGCGCGGTATATCAGAACTTCGAAGTTCGACGTTCGATGTTCAGCGTTCGACGTTTCCGCTTTCCTTCACAGCGCCCGCTTCGACTCCCCGCGCGGCACCGCCTTCACCACCCGCGTGATGATGTCGTCCACCTTGATGCCCTCGGCTTCGGCGTTGAAGGTCGCGACCAGGCGGTGGCGCAGCACGGGGAGGGCGAGCGCTTCGACGTCGTCGAGCGTCACGTGGAAGCGCCCCCGCAGGACGGCGCGGACCTTCGCCGAGAGCACGATGTTCTGGCAGGCGCGAGGCCCGGCGCCCCATTCGATGAGGTCTTTGACGAAAGCCGGGGCCTCCGGATTGTTCGGGCGCGTGTAACGCACCAGATCCAGGACGAAGTCGATCACGTGATCGGGCACCGGGACTTTGCGCACCACCTTTTGCAGGGCCTGGATTTGCTCGCCGTTAATCACCGGCTGCAGATCGGCGGTGAAGGTGCCGGTGGTGCGGGCGATGATCTGCCGCTCGTGCTCGCGTTCGGGGTAATCGACCTTCACGAGAAAGATAAACCGGTCCTTCTGCGCCTCGGGCAGCGGGTAAGTGCCTTCCTGTTCGATCGGGTTTTGCGTGGCCAGGACGAAGAAAGGCTCCTCGAGCTTGAGGGTGTGACCGCCCACGGTCACGGAATGCTCCTGCATCGCTTCGAGCAGCGCCGCCTGCGTCTTCGGCGGAGTGCGGTTGATTTCGTCGGCCAGCAGCATCTGGGTAAAGATCGGTCCTTTCTGGAAGACGAAGCGCCGATGGCCGGTGGTGGGATCTTCCTGGATGATGTCGGTGCCGGTGATGTCCGCCGGCATCAGGTCCGGGGTAAACTGGATGCGCCGGAACGACAGATCCATGGTGCGCGAGAGCGAGCGAATCATGGCCGTCTTGGCGAGGCCGGGCACGCCCTCGAGCAGGCAATGGCCGCCTGCGAGCACCGCGATCACCAATTGCTCGATGACTTCGGTCTGCCCGACGATGTATTTTCCCATCTCGTCGGTGATCTTCGCGAAGGCATCGACGAGGAGCGCGGCGGCGGCTTTGTCATCGAGAGAGGTCGCGTTCGAAGCGGCGGGGGCAGCGGCTGAGGTCTGGGTGGGCATGGGAATGGGACTGAGTGAAGGTCTGGAAAAGACGACGCCGTTCGCAGAAAAGGTGGCGAACGGCGTCAAAGGGGCCTGGGCGAATGCCCGCGGCGGTTCAAGGCACCACGTCGAAGCTCGCGCGCGGCATCGGATCCCAATTCGGCAGGGACGGCTGGCTGAAGCTGGCGCTTTGACCGCCGTGCTCGCCCGAAAACCATTCCGAATTGAACCACTGCGTGAGCATCGGATCCTCGGCGAGCTGCTTCCAGTTCGCCAATTGCGCCACAAAATCCACCCGGTCGTCCGGGGTCACGGCGCCCACCACGTACTGGGACGAAACCCGCGCGACCTGGCGGGCGCCTCCGGGTATTTGCCAGAAGCCTGGGTGCGCGAAGCTGAGCGCCACTGCGGCGGCCGCCGCCAGCACCGCGGCAAACTTCTGCAGATGGCGGCGCCGCGGCCGGATACTGATCAGCTTGAGCCGCTGTTCGTCGGTCAGCCCCGGATGCAGTTTCGCATCCTCCCGCTCGAAGCCCTCCTCGATCAACATCGCCATGTCGATCATCTCGTAAACGTCGTTCCGGCACTCTTCGGAGACGGCGAGCATGGACTCGACGTAGATCCGCTGGTTCGCCTCCAGCTCGTTCAGCGCGTAATCGGTCAGATCCTGATCTGAGATTGCGGACCGCACGTCACGCCACCCCCTTCTTGAGGTAGATGATTTTCTCGTCCTTGTCGTCGCGCTCCATCTTGCCGCGGAGATTGCGCATCGCCGCATTGAGGAGGAAGCCGACGTTGCCCACGGAGAGCCCGGTGATGTCGCTGATTTCCTGGTAGCTGTGGTGATGGTGGAAACGCAGCCGGACGACCTCCTGCTGATTCTTGGGCAGCTCCTTGACGATCTGCATCAGCCGCTCGACGCGTTCCTTGCGCTCGAGCTCCATGAGGGGAGTCAGCGATTCGCAGCGCTTGTTTTCAAACTCCTGAGCCTCGACGTAAATGTAGCGATCTTCCTTCTTCAGGCTCTTGAGCGAGCAATTCCGGCAGACGGTGAAAAGCCACTGGGACAGGTGCCCCTCGATGGCTTCCTGCTCCTGCTTGTGGAGCCGCATAAAAGTCTCCTGCACCACGTCGCGGGCCCGCTCGATTTCGCCCACGATGCTCATGGAATACTGGAGCAGCGGACGCTCGTAACGTTCGAGGGCGGTTTGCACCCAGGCGGCTTTTTTCTTTTGCTTTCCAAACATAGTCGTGGCGGTGAGGAGTCGCCTTATTAACCCGGATCCGCTCATTTTGCTGTAAAAAAGTTTCGACTGCTCGCCCAACCGGGCTGCCCGGTCACGGTGTTGCGTTTTAGCTCACGGAGGGTGAGGGCAAACTCGTTCGAGTCTTTCCGACTCACAGCTTCGCCCGCTTTGATGAAGAGATCGAGCCACCGCTTCTGCATGAATTGGGTCGGGCGCGCTTCGAGCAGCCACGCCCGCGCGACCTGGGCATTCCAGTCGCGCGCCATGCCCACCGAGTCCTTCGGCGAATAAACCGTGACCCAGTTTTCTTCGAGGGCGTTGAAGGCCTTGGTGACGATGAGACCCCCGGTCCCCCGCTTTTCCGGCTTGTCCCGGAAGCTCCCGATGGCCGCGATCTGCGTCCAGACGTCGAGGTTGACCTCATTGGCGAGCGCTTCGATTTCCTCGTCGGTGACCGGGCCGTTGAGCTCCGGCTGCGCGGCATTGGGCTGCGCGGCCATGGCGGCCGGCCCGTTCCAGTAACGCCGTTGCAACTCCGATGGCAACAGCGCAAAAGGGACGCGCTGGTCTCCGGTGGCGGTCTTGACGATCACTGTCGCCGGGGCGCCGAGGGTGCCTTCGACCACCGTGCCATCCGCGAGCTTGATGGAATCGGCGCGCAAGGTCGCGGCGCCGAGCGCGATTGAACTGAGGGCAACAATCAACGTGGTTGGGTTCGTTTTCATGTTGTCCGGACCACCCGGCAGAAGGCGTTGCCTTAGAAAAACTTAGCACCGCGGCGTGAAAGAAAGTGTCTAAGAAGCTGCTTGATGTGAGGCGGCGGGCAGGGAGGCGCGACCGCTCGGACCCCCTGGCTTCGCTCGGCGGTGGCCGACTGCAAGGTCAACCTCACCCTTGAGCTCCCCCTTGCGGGAAACGCCCGACCCATCTACTCTCCCGCGCCGTGAAGCTCCGATTCCTCATAGTTGCCATCGCTTTTGCCCTCGCCTCCTGCGCCCACCGCACGAGTACGACACTGATTCGCGTCAGTGTGCCGAATCAAAAGATCATCGTCTTTCAACAGGGCGTGCAGGTGGCGATGTACGATTGCTCCACCTCGAAATACGGCATCGGAGATCAGCCCGGCAGCTATCGAACTCCAGTGGGCCGGTTGCAGGTCGTGCAAAAGATCGGCGATGGCCTGCCCAGTGGGATGAAGCTGAAGAGCCGGCAGCCCACGGGCGAGATCGTCAAGCCGGACTCTCCCGGGCGTGATCCGATCGTTTCGCGTATTCTTTGGCTCCGGGGCCTCGAACGCCAGAACGCGCACGCCTACAATCGAGCCATCTATATCCACGGGACGGCTGAAGAGCGCACCATCGGCACCCCGGCGAGCTACGGCTGCGTGCGGATGCGCTCAAAGGATGTGATCAAACTTTACAGCCAGGTGGGGGTGGGCGCGGTCGTCGAGATCATGCCTTACCCCTTCCCTGCGCCACTCGTGCAGCCTCCCACTGCCGCGCCGAGTCCTTCGCCCGCGCCCGTGGCGGCGGTTCCCGCGGCAGTTCCGGCGGCGCCGGTCGCCGCGACCCCGCCCGTGGCCAAGCCGACACGGGCGACGGCGAGCGCCGGCACCAATGCCCGGCGAGGCTGAGCGGCTCCGCAGGCGGATTCGCGCGCTCATCGGGGTCTTCATCGCGGGGTTGGTGCTCAGCGGAGTCACCGCGTTCCCGCTTTTGCACGAGCTCAATCTGCTCGCCGCACTCGTCGCTCCGAGCGGCGGCCCGGCGCCGGTCGAGGGTGGCCTGATCTGGTGGATCCTGCGCGTGCGCACCGGGCTCGCGGAGACTCATGCGGCCCATCCTTTTCTCGCCTACGGGACGGACTGGCTGGCTTTCGGGCACCTGGTCATCGCGCTTTTCTTCGTCGCGGCCTGGCGCGATCCGGTGCGCAACCGCGCCGCCCTCGACGCCGGATTGATCGCGTGCCTGGGCGTGATTCCGCTCGCGCTGATCTGCGGAGAAGTGCGCGGCATCCCCGTCTATTGGCGGCTGATCGACTGCTCGTTCGGCGTAGGCGGGCTGCTCTGCCTGTGGCCCGCGCGTCGGCTCACCCAGCGGCTCGAGGAGCAGATGGCTAATGGCTAATGGCAAAGGCAGGCGCCGTCCGCGGCTCGCGGCCCTGGAGCAGGGCAGCTCTTTGCCATTCTCCATCTGCCATCCGCCATCTGCCATCTGCCATCGGCTACGGCCCGGCCACCTTGCCTGCTGGCACTCGGTGAATGGTGTTGTGAATTTCGTAGTCCAGGTCGCGGCCGTCGGCGGACTTGATCTGGTATTTGATCCGCATCTGCATGCAGGGGGTCATCTCCGCAATCTTGAGGAACACCGTCGCCTTGTCGGGTGACAGAGTCGCGGCCTCGATGACGACGGTGTCTTTACCCGTCGCCTTCGGATCGCTCACTTTGAAGTCCGGCGATCCGTAGGCGCCGGTCCATTTGTAATTCCAGCGCTCGATATTGAAATTCTCCTTGTCCGTGGCCGTCGCGGGATCGAGCGGCCCACTGAACTTCAGCTCGAGGCCATCGCTCTTGACGTGCAGTTCCACCGGCATCGTCACCGGCTGACCGGTGTAGCGGACCCGCGAGAAGCACCCGAACTTCGAGGCGTCGCTCTGCCAGACATTGAGACCAGTGACGTAGAGTTGTCCGTCCTGCGGATGAAAACGCCCGCGCATGATCCCGCTCGGGAACTTGAAGGGAAACTTCACCACCCCGCCCTGGGCGACGCCATCGACGGTTTCCATGGTCACGCCGTAGAGCAGGCATTTGCCGTAGCTGAGGTGCAGCATGCGGCCTTCCCACGGGCCCCATTTTCCGCCGGTCACCCAGACTTCGCCACCCGGCGAATTATCCACACTCTGCGGCATCCAAAGCAGGGGCAGATCGAATCCATCGACCGGCCAGGGCGTGTCGGCTTTGCCCCAGAATTCGGTCTTGAAGGTCTTGCGATCTTCTTCGCTGCCCGGGTTCGCATCGAACTCCGTGCCGTCCGCGGCTTGAAAGTGCAGCGTGCGGTGCGCGGCTGGCACCATGCCGTAGAAGCCGCCCGGACGGATGATGTTGAGGCGATTCGCGGGCATCCAGTGGCCTTGATTGTCGCTGCAGGTCAGGAAATCCTTCGGACCCATGCCCAGGCCGTTCGGCGCGCGCAAGCCCGTGGCGATGATATCCAGCTTCGCGCCATCCTTCGAGACGCGGAGCATTGTGCCCTGATGCGGGCTGACGTTCGTCGGAGTCCAGGGCGAGCCCTTGGCGTAGTAGAAGTTGCCGGCGGAATCGGTCTGCAAATCGAGCGCGAACTCGTGGTAGTTCTGGGTCACCACGCAGTCGTTGTTGAAGTTCTCGTAATAATCCGCCTCACCGTCGCCATTGAGATCGTTCAAGCGTGTGATCTGGTCCCGGCCGGTCACGTAAACTTTGCCGCCGACGATCTTGCAGCCGAGCGGCTGAAAGAGGCCGGTGGCAAAGCGCTTCCATTTCACGTGCGCGAGGGTCGCGTCCAGCCCGCTGACGACCCACACGTCGCCGCTCAGGTTCACGACTGCGGCATCGCCATTGGGAAAGAAGTCGTGGCCCCCGAGCCGAAACCAGGTGTCGAATGGGTTGGGCTCCGGAAGCGTGATCTCATCGATCACATAGGGGCCGTCGCCCGCGCCGAGTTTGCCGACGGTTTCGAGCGGCGCGCCCCATCGCGCCGGGCCGCCTTTGGTCAGCGCCACAAGATCGGGTAACGGAGCGCTGACCGGTTTCGCCTCCGGAGCCTCGGCCTTCTTTCCCACCCACAGCGCGACCTGGAACGTCGTCGGTCCCTTCAGCGTCGGAAGCTGGAGCGTGATCCGCCCATTCAGCTCTTGAACTTTCGTTCCCGCCGGGGTGCCGACGAGCGCGGTGCTGATCGTATCCGGCGCCTCCGGCTTGACTGGCTCGGGCTGGGGCGGAGCGGGTGTTGCCGCGTCTGGATTGGCCGGGGCGGCCGGGGCGGGCTCAGGTTTCGGCGGTTCGCTGGGCTTCGTTTCCAGCTTGGGAAGATCGGCGAGCAGCAAGGTGAGCGGCTCCGCCGTTCGGCCGATGGTGAAGGTGCGCGTGAACCGATGTTCCTTGCCGTCGTAGCCCGGCATTTCCAACACCGGCGTGCTGCCGACCGTGTAACTGAGCACCACATTATCGCCGCTGATATAGAGCCCGCGATACTTGGCGACCTCATTGGGCAAGTGGCCTTGGTGATTCGGACGCGGATCGTCCTTGATCTCGCCCGCGCTCCAGCCCGGTGCATAGCCCGTCTCGAGCTTCAGGTCGCCATCCGGCGCGATCTGCCCTTCCAAGCCGCCGCGGGCCCGCGGGAACTTGAGAAATCCGCCGGTCCACGCCGCGCTCATCCGCAGCAGTTCCGGATCGAAAAGGAAGGTCACCGGTTCCTCCTTCGTCCCCACCTTGATGGCGATCCCCTTGGCGATGATCTGTTCTTTGACCTTGAAGCAGCCGGTGTGGAATGGCCCGAGGTCCATGGCGTCCCAAGGCAGACCGCCCTTGGTTTGCGCGGAAGCGAGGGGCGCGGCGGAAAGCAACACGGCGGCGAAAAGACGACTAAGGGGGAAGCGCATGTCTGGTGGTTAAAGGGAAAGGGCAACCTTTGGGAGGGGAAAGTGTGCGGCCGACCTGCCGTCGGCTCAGGAGCGAGCGCAGCGAGCGGGGGTCGCCAGGCAGCCGCGATGGGCCACCTCGCTGCGCTCGCCCGCGCCCACTGCAAGTCGGCCTCACATTGCTACTTCTTCTCCACCACCCAGATATTCCGGAAGAAGACCGGGTTGCCGTGGTTTTGCAACTGGATCGGTCCGGGCTCGGGGCCTTCGGCGCGGCCGGCGGCGGTGGTGGCCTTGGGCACTTCCACGTGGTCGTGGATGAGCACGCCGTTGTGCCGCACGGTGACCACCGCCGGCTTCAGCTTGCGTCCGTCGTTGTCGAAATTCGCGCTTTCGAACTCGATGTCGTAAGTCTGCCAGGCCAGCGGCGGCAGGCACATGTTCACCCGCGGCTTGGCCACGGTATAGATGCCGCCGCATTCGTTGTTCTGCCCGGCGAGGCCGAAGGAATCGAGCACCTGCACTTCATAACGATCCTGGAGGTAAACGCCGCTGTTGCCGCGGCCCTGCCCGCGGGCGCCGGGGCGAAAGGGCGTGCGAAACTCCACGTGCAGCGTGAAATCGCCGAACGCCTGCTTGGACTTCGTTCCGCATTGCAGGAAACCGCGCGCGTCCATCTTGCCGCCCTGCCAGGCCTCGGCGTTGGTGCCGTCGAACAGCACCAGCGCCCCCGCCGGCGGCTTCGCGCCCAGCGTCGGCGACTGACGCTCGGTCTTCTTCAAGACCCACGATTGCCCGTCGTCGTTGGTCCCGTTGAGCTGTCCCGCCGCGATGGACCCTTTCCAACCACTGCCCTCGAAGGTCACGCGCTCGCCGTCGCGCTGGGCGTCGAGCTCCACTTTTTTCTCCACGTCCTCGGCGGTGCCCGGCAGTCCCTTGCTCCAGCCCACGATGTGAAACTTCCCGGCGCCGAGCGCGATCACCTGCGCGGCGCAGCCTTCGCCGACGTATTCGCCCTGCGCCTCGAAATCCGGCCCCGCCTCCGCGGGCTCGATGAAGACTTCGCCTTCGTCCGCGGCGAAGAGGGGCAGGGCAAGCGCGATGGCCAGGGCAAGGAGCGGGACTGGGTGGGGGTGCATGGCCGAAACGATTAACGCCGGGCCGCGTCCGGCGCAACGGCAGGCTGTCGTGCGCCCGGTGCACCCCTCCCAGCCGCGGAAATGGCGGGTGGCGGGCCGACCCGGCCGGCTAATATTTGCGTGTAACAGCTGTTACATCGAAAAACTGCCGAGGCGCCGGCTCCTTCTGGCGGGGACGCGGGGCGCGGGGCTTTTCGGCCGGCGGCTTATTGCCAGCTTTGCACGCGATGCTTGATCACCCCGAGCGCCCCCGCCCGGCCGCCGCGCGAACCCAATTCCTGGCGAAACTCCTCGACCTCGGCCTGCATCTGCTTGACGTTGGTGAAGTCGATCGAGCCGCGATGGCTGCGGATGTGCCGGGTCATGTTCCAGAGGCCCTTCGGCACGTTCCAGCTTTCGTGCGGTGCGCTCAGCGGCTTCTTCTCGCCGGCCACGGGCGGCACCAGGGTGAGGATGTGATAGAGGAGGTCGGCGAGGCTGACGATATCCGCGCGGACGTCGTCCTCATAGGCATTGATGCTTTGATCATGGATCTTCTTGGCCTGCTCCCAGCCGGTCACAAGCACCTCCCCGAAGTCGCCAACCGTCACGCACGCGGCGTTGAGCTGCCCATGCCCGATTCCTTTGGCGTGCGCAAAGGCCGTGGCGTCGCAAACCCCGTGGAAGATGGTCAACAGCCGTTTGAGATCGAAGTGGACGATCGCGCTGGAGCGTTTGGCGTGCAGATCGTCGAGAATCGAGGCGAGGCTGATCCCTTTGGTGATCTTCGCCGTGTAATAAGCGCGCCCGTTCTCATCCAGACTGAGCTCGTACAAGGGCTGGATGTTCGGGTGCTCGAGGCGGCCGATCATCTGCGCTTCGGCGATCAGCGCGGCGATCGCCGCTTCGCGGTCCTCACTTTCGTCGCTGACGATTTTCATCAGGACAGTGCGGTCGATGTTCTTGTCCGTGGCCTCGACAAAGGAGATCGAACGCTCGCTCGAAAGTTCGTCACTGAGCTCATACTTGTGCCGGGTGAGGAGCTTCTCGGCGGAGGAGAGTTTGAAGGCGTCGAGGTGGGAGGTCTGATTCGTCTTCCGGTGCGCTCCGGTCAGCTTTGACTTCAGCCCGTTCAGGGCTTGTTCGAGACTGGCAAAACCTTCCGCGGTCTGTCCGCCTTCGCGGAGGGCGCTGAGCCACTGCTCGGCCACGCCGAACTCCTGCATCAGCGGCGAATTCTGGTCGAGCGTCTGCTCGATCTGCTTCTGCGCCTGGCGGGCTTCGTTGAGGAGGGTGAACGCTTTCTCGCGCTCCTTGTTCAAGTAGTCGCGCTCCTTGCCGAAATTCGACGTCTGTTGGGCCAGATCCTCGCGCGCCTTGTCCATGCGGACCATCGCCTTGTCGCGTTCCTCGGCGACGTTGAGCTGCTCGCGCATCAATTCGGCGACGTGCTCCTTGTGGCTCTCCTTCAGCCGCTCGATCCGGGCCAGGGCTTCATCACGCTCCGCGGCGATGGCCTCCTGTCGCGCGGCCATGGCGGCAAATTCCGCGTGGTGCGCCTCGTTCGTCTCGGCGAGCGCGGCGAGGTCGCTTTGATGCGTCTGGGAGATGGCCTCGAGCTTCACCATCACGCTGTCACGTTCCTCGATCAGGTTGTCGCGCTCCTCCGTGAGGGCGGCGAGCTGCTGCCGATGGTTCTCCTTGGTTTTGACCTGGAGGGCCCGCGCCTCGTCGCGCTCGCGCAAACCGTAGTCGCGCGCGGCCCGCAATTCCGCGAGCGTTTTCATCACGACTTCGCGCTCGCGCGCCAGAATCTCGAGTTCCTTGCGATGATCCTGGTGGATGCGTCCGAGCTGCGCGTTGGCGGTGTCCTTCTCGCTCGAGAGGGTGTCGCGCTCCCGGGTCAGGGCCTCGATGCGTTGCTGCTGCACTTCGTTGACCTGGGCGAATTGGGCCAGCGCCGCGTCACGTTCCGCGATGACGGCCAGCCGCTGCTGGTCGAGCGATTGGATCTGCGCAGCCTGCGCGCCGCTGACCTGCGTCATTTGCGCGAAAGTTTCATCCCGTTTCTGGATGAAGCTGAGGCGGTCGGCTTCGAGCGCGGCCATCTGCTGTTGCTGCACATCGTTCAAGCGTCGGAGCTCGCCGACCGTCGCCGCCTGTTCGCGCACCGCCGCATCCCGCTCCCGGCCGAGGGCTTCGATCTGCGCGTTCTGCGAGCGGTTGACCTCGTTGAGCCGCGCCACCACCTCCTGGTGCTCGGCGATCAGGGCCTCGCGCTGCTGGTTGAGCGACGCGAGTTGCGCCGTCTGCCCCACGTTGACCTCACCGAAACGCGCCAGCGCCGTCTCCCGCTCCTGCACCACGCCGGCGTGCTGTTGCCCGAGCGCCACGATCCGCGCCTGGTGGACCTCTTCGGCTTGCGCGAATTCGGTCCGGGCCTGGTCGCGCTCCTTGATCGTGTCGTCGCGCTGTTTCGTCAGCGACTCGATCTGCTTTTTCTGCGCGGCGTCCACTTCCGCAAACTGTTGCAGCGCGCGGTCGCGCCCTTTGGCAATAGCCGCGTTCTCGATCGCCAGCACGCCGATTTGCTTCTCGTGCGTTTCCTTCTGGCGTGCGACCTCGGCGGTCAGGCGGTCGCGCTCCTCGACCAGGTCCTGCCGCTGCCGCGTCAGGGTTTCGATCTGCTGCTCCTTGACCTCGTTGAGCCGTTTCAGCTCCGCCAGGTTCTCCTCGCGGACCGTGATGGCAGCGAGCCGCTCCGTATTGATGGACTCGATCTGCGTCTTCTGCGTGGCGTGCAGTTCGGTGAGGCGGGCAACAGCGTCCTCGCCCTCCTTGACCAGCGTGAGGCGCGTTTGTTCGAGGGATTCGATCTGTCGCTTTTGCGCGTCCGCGACCTGACTCGCGCGGGCGAGCGCCTCCGCTTTTTCCTTCAAGATGTCCTCCCGCTGGCGATTCAGCGATTCGAGCTGCTTGCTCTGCGCCGCATTGACCTCGCCGAGCCAGGCGAGCGCCTGGTCTTTTTCCTGAATCACCGCGGCGCGCTCGTTCTGCAACGACTCGATTTGCTTCCGCTGCGCGTCGTTGCTCGCGACCAACTCGGCGCGGATCTCCTCGTGCTCTTCGATCAACTGGTCGCGCTGCGTCACGAGCGATTCGATCTGCGTTTTCTGTTCCGCGTTGATCGTCGCGAGCTGCGCCAGCGCTGCGTCACGTTCCTTCCGCAGTTGCGCCGTATCGTGGGTCAGGGACTCAATTTGCTGCTTCTGCGAACCGCTGATCTCGGCAAACAGGATCGCGGGTTGTTTCTTTTCCTCGATCAGCGCGTCGCGCTGCCCGGCCAGCGCCCGGATCTGCTCCTGCTGCGCCTCGGTGACTTTGCCGAAACGCTCCACAATCTCGTCGCGCTCGCGCAGGAGGTCATTCCGCTGCTTCTCGAGCGCGGCAATCTGCGCCGCTTGCGCCGCGGTCACCACGGTCAATTGCGCGCTCGACTCGTTGCGGGCCTGAACCAGTCCGGCCCGTTCGTTGTCGAAGGAGAAGATCTGTTCCTGGTGCGCCGCCACCGCGCGGGTCAGGTCCGCCAGCACACTTTCCTTTTCGCTGCCGACGGTCGCCAACTGGCTTGTGATCAACTCGAGCTGGTGGCTTTGGGCCTGATGCGCCTGCCGCAAGCCCGCGAGGGCATCGTCGCGTTCCTTGACCGCCGCGAGATGTTCCGCGCGCAGCGTTTCCAGTTGCGCCTCTTTATCGCGGGCCGCCGCCAGGCCGTCCGCCTTGAGGGCATCGATCTGGAGCTTTTGCGAGTCGATCAGTTTTTGGAGATTTGCGGCGGCCTCGTCGCGCTCTTTGAGCGCGGTCTGATGTTCCGTGCGCAAGGTTTCGATCTCGCGCAGCCGGGCGGTCCCGGCCTCCGCCAACTGGGCGAGCGCCTGATCGCGCTCCCCGGTCACGGCCTCGCGATGGCGCCCGATTTCCGCAATGTGCTGCGCATTTTCCTCGGAGAGCCGCGCGAACCACTCCACGGCGTCGTCCCGCTCGCGGCGGATCTCGTCGCGTTCCCGGGCAAAGGCGTCCGCCTCCCGCTGCCGCTCGGCGCTCACCGCCGCGATGCGCGCCAGCGCCTCGCCGCGCTCGCTGGCGAAGGACTCGCGTTGCGCCGTCAGGGAGGCGAACTGCTCGTGCAAATTCTTGATCACCAGCTCGAACTCGGTGGCCGCCACCTGTTTCTCGTGGAGCACCTGGTTGCGCGCGGTTTCGAGCGACTGAATTCTCTGCCCGACGGACTCCGCCTGCGCCGCCAGTTGCTGCGTGAGTTCGTCTCTCTCCCGGACGAGGAAATCGCGCTCCTTGGTGAGCGCCTCGATCTCTTCCCGGTGCATTCCGGAAATGCGCAGCGCGTGGCCAAGCCCGGCAGCTTTGGAGGCCACGGCCTGGTCGCGCTCGGCGGTGAGCGCTTCGAGTTGGCGCTTCTGTTCTTCGGTTAATGCGGTCAGGCGGGCGACGGCGGCGTCGCGTTCCCGGACGCTGAGCGCCGATTCTTCCTTGAGCGCCGCGATTTCCTGGTCGTGGCCGGCCCGGATTTCGTCGAACTGCGCCACGGTCTGGTCGCGCGCCGCGATGAGGTTGCGGTGTTCGACTTCGCGCGAAGCGGCCTGCTGCTGGTGCGCGTCGCTCAGATCGGCAAAGCGGGCGAGGGCATGGTCGCGGGCTTTCAGCAGATCGTCTCGTTGATAGGTCAGCGCCTGAAGCTGCTGGCGGAGTTCGCCGGTGAGCTTTTCGAAACGGGCCGCGGCCTCTTCCCGTTCGCGCTCGGCGACCTGCCGCTCCTGGTCAAAAGTCGCGGCCTGCTGCTTGCGGTCTTCCACGACCTCAAGCAGCCGCGTGACCGCGTCATCGCGTTCCTTCGAGACCTGCTCGCGCTGGCCGCTGAGCAACTCGACCTGCGCTTTCTCGGTGGCGACGATCTCCCGGAGTTCTGAAACGGCCGCTTCTTTTTCCGTCAGCAGCTTGGCGCGCTCGTCTTTGAGCCACTGCAGCTCGCGCTCGAGAGATTCCCGCTGCCCGGCGAAGTGCCGGCTAGCTTCCTCCTTTTCCCGGGTCGTCAGATGACACTGGCTGGTCAGGACCTCGATCTCCTTCCGCTGCTCCTCGGCGAGGCGCGCGGCGGCGGCCAGCGCTTCGGTTTTTTCCGCGAGCACCCGGTCGCGTTCGCGGGTGAGCAAATCGAGCTGCTTTTTCTGGGCGGCGGTCAGCTCGTTCAAGCCACGCACCGTTTCGTCCCGCTCGAGTTGCGCCAGGGAGCGCTCGTCGCGCAGGTTCTTGACCTGGGTTTCGAGCGCGGCGCGCAGCTCGCCGAATTGCGTGAAGGCCAGGTCCCGTTCGGTGATCAGACTGAGCTGCCCCGCGTCGAGGTTTTCGAGATGACGCTGATGCGCCCCGGAAATCTCCGCGAAGTCCGCCAGCGCCTTGTCCCGCGCCGCGAGGTGCTCCGCGCGCTCGCTGGTCAGCGTTTCGAGCTGGGTCTTCTGCGCTTCGGAAAGGTTGGTCAGGTGCGCGACCGACGATTCCTTCTCGCGCAGGGCTTCATCACGCTGGCGGGTCAAGGCGGCAATCTCCCGCCGCGCGGCTTCCAGCGTCCGCGTCAGGGCCGCGACCTCCGTCTCGCGATGGCGCGCGACCGTGTCGAGGTGCTCCCGCTGCTGGGACAGCGCGGCGATGCGGGTTTTCAGGGCGTCGCCGCTGGCGGTCAGCTCGTGCTGGGCCTCGTCGCGTGCCTGGAAGGCGGCCTGCCGTTCGGCGACGAGGGTCTCGACCTGCGCCCGGTGCGCCTGAAGCTGTTGCGCGCGCTCCGCGGCGGTCGCTTCCTTTTCGGCCGCCAAACGGTCCCGCTCCTGGGTCAGGACGGCGATCTGGCGTTCGTGCGCGGCAATGGTTTCCGCCAACGCATCCAATTTGGCTTCGCGCTCGTTGGCCAGCGTCTCAAACCGATCGCGCTCCTGCGTCAATGCGGCGATCTGGCCTTTCAGCGTGCTGGCGGTTTCCTTCAATTGCCGCAGCGCGTTATCCCGCTCGCCGAGCAGGCTTCGCCGCGCACCGGCCAGCGCTTCGAGCTGCTCCCCGAGTTCACCGGCTTGCGCCTGCTTTTCCTCCAGGGCCTTGTCGCGCTGCCGGTTGACGGTCGCGATCTCCTGCTGATGGATCTCGAGCGCACTCGTCAGCGTGGCCGCTTTCGACTCGTGCTCTTTCACCTCCTGCGCGAGGGCCGCGAGCTGCCGCTGCAGCGTGTCGCCGCTCTCGCTGAGCTGGCGCAAGGCGTCGTCGCGCTCCTTGAGGGCCGTCTGGCGTTCTTCAGAAAGTGCGGCGGTCTGGGCCTGATGCGTGGCGATCAGCCTGGCGAGCTGATCCGCGAGCGATTGCTTCTCCTTCGCCAGCGCGTCGCGTTGTTCCTTGAGCGTGGCAAGCTCCCGGTCTGCTTCCGTCGCTTTGGCCATCGCGGCGAGTTCCGCGTCACGACCTGCTTTCTCGAGCTGCTCACGTTCGTCAGCAAAGGTGGCGAGGGTGGCGAGCTGGGTCTTGAGGGTATCGCCGCTTTCGGTGAGCTGGCGCAAGGCGTCGTCGCGCTCCTTGATCGCGGCCTGGCGCTCCGCCGTGAGTGTCGCGACCTGAGCCTGGTGCGTGCCGATCAGCCGGGCGAGTTCATCACCGAGGGATCGCTTCTCCTTTCCGAGCGCATCGCGTTGCTCCGTGACCGCCGCAATTTCCTGCTGATCCGCTTCGCTCGCTTTGGCCATTGCCGCGAGTTGGGTCTCCCGCTCGCGGGCCAGTTTCTCAAGCTGTTCACGTTCGTGCGCGAGCGTGGCGAGCTGGGTCTTGAGCGTGTCACCGCTCTCGGTGAGCTGACGCAGGGCGTCGTCGCGTTCCTTGATGGCGGCCTGGCGCTCGGCGGAAAGTTGATCGATCTGCGCCCTCTGCGTTTCGATCAGCTTGTTCAGTTCACCGGTCGAGGATTGGCTGTCGCCCGCCAGTTGCTGATGCTGCCGCCGCAGCGCGTCGATCTCGCGCTGGTTGGCTTCGATGGTTTTCGCCAGCGAGGCGGCCCCGGCGGCTGCTTCCTCCGCGCGTTTCTCCAGTTTCTCGCGTTCCCGGGCCGCGGCGTTGGCTTCAGCTTTGTGCTTGTCCCGGCTCTCGGCGAGTTCGCGCAGCGCGGCGTCGCGTTCCGCGGAAAGGTCTTCCGTCTGCTGCTGGTGCGTGCCCGATTTTTTGCTGACCCGTTCGGCCGCCGCTTCCTTCTCCCTGACGGTTTCTTCGAGCTGCCTGGTCAGCGAGGCGATCTCCCGTTTCTGAGCATCGAGAGTTTTTGCCATCGCCGCGAGCTCGCCGGAACGGTCCGCCGTCACCCGCTCGCGCTCCTGCACCAGGCCCGCGATCTTGTTCTGCAAAGTATCGCCGCTTTCGGTGAGCCGGCGTAGCGCGTCGTCGCGCTCTTTGATCGCGGCCTGCCGCTCCGCGGCGAGCGTCTCCAGTTGCTGGCGGTGCGCTTTCTCGATTTCCTCGATCTTGCCGCGCGTGTGATCCGTCTTTTCCTGCTCGGCGCTCCCAGCCGCCTTGGAGAGCGCCTCATCGCGGGCCGCGATGATCTGGGCGCGCTCCTCCCGCCACTCCGCGAGTGCCTTCGCGTGGGTCTCCCGCAATTGCGCCAGCTCCGCGAGCGCGCTCTCCTTCTCGCGCAGGAGGGCGATTCGCTCCTGCTCGACGGCCGCCGCCTGCTTCCTTTGCTCCTCCTCGACTTGCTGCAACTTCGCCAACGCCTCATCCCGCGCAGCCAGCGCGCTCTGGCGCTCCTGTTCGAGAACGTGCATCTGCTGCTCCCGCTCGTCCCGCAAACGTTCGATCGGCCGGCCCGCGTCGCTCCCGCCCTCGCTTTCCACCAGACGCGACACCGCGGCCTGGCGCTGCAATTCCTTGCGGAGCTGTGTCACTTGCGCAGCGGCCTTCTTGCGCTCTTCGATCGCCTGATCGCGTTCCTGCTTGAATGCGGCGATTTTCCTCGCGCGTTCTTCCGCTTCCCGCGAAACCTTCGCCGCGGTTTCCCGGCTCCGTTCCAGGTCGCGCTGCACCGCCGCCACCTGGTGCGTCGCGGCGGCCAGTTGCGCGGCGATTTCATCCTGCCGCCGGCGCGCGGCGTCGCGTTCGGCGAGCGCCTCCTTCAAGGCCTGGGAAGGTGTGGACTCCTGATGACTGCCGTTGCCACTGGCTGGCTCCCGTTTTTTGCCCTCGACCAACCGGATCTCCGCGGTGCCGTCGCTGCCCAGCCGGATCGCATTTCCCGAAGCCACCGGTTCCGCTCCCTCGACTTGATGGTCGCCCACATAAGTCCCGTTGGTGCTCCCGAGATCGCGCACCATCAAACTTTCCGGAGTAACCGTGAGTTGCGCGTGTTTGCGCGAGGTTCCCATGCTGTCCAGCAGGATGTCGCAGGACATGTCTCTGCCGATCACATACTCGCCAGGATCCAGCAAGTAGCGTCCGAGGGCTCGGGAACCCTCTCTGACAATAACTTCAGCCTGAGTGGGCATAATTTTCTCCTTCTGCAAAGGGGGGCCCGCGCAGGCGCGGGCACTGATGAATATTGCTAGGCGCGAGAAGCTTTCAAAACAAGAGGCATTCCCAAATTTCTCACAGAGGCGGATGCGAGCGGGAATTTGGCGGAAATTCAGCCTCGGGGTGGGGCCGTCCCCACCCATTCATTCGACGATTCCGATGATCGGTCCGAGGTCGATTTTCTGGTCGCTCCGCTTCAGGTAAGTGGAGTGGAGACCGGAAATGGTGCCGTCGAAGAAAAGGGCATCCGGACAGCGCAGGACGTCGCGGAAGAGGAGGGCAAACTCGTAGAAGTTGACGGGGACCTCGGTAATGGCGAACACCGCAAGGTCCGGCGAAGGGACCCCCACTCCGTTGCGGAAAAGGCGGGATTCGGAAGCGGCTTGGAAGGCCGGATGCATCCGGCCGGCGCGGAGCAGCAATGGTCCGGACTGGGTGGCGAGAAGGACGCGTTCGCGCAGCCGGGGATACTCGGACGATTCAATGACTCGCGCACCCGTCTCGGTGACGACAAAGACGCCATTGGGCTTGAGGAAGAAGTTGCCGTCGCCGCCCGCCGTGTTGAGCGGCGCCAGTTGGTGGCCGCCGGAAACGAAGAGCCCGACGGGAGAGAAATCGCGGTGATACATTCCCGCGTTCATCGCGAAGACGAGCTTCTTTTTTTGCGGCTGCAGAAAACGCTCCAACGCGGCAAAGGACTTCAGTGGCTGGCCGGCGGCATCGCGCAGGAACAACTGCAGGGGCTCCTTGCGCACATTGACGCGGCAGATCGTGGCGCGCTTGCCCGCGATCTCGACCTCGCCGAACTCGACCGCCGCAGCGCGGTCCAGGTGGCCCAGCGTGGCAAACCAGAGGACGATCAGGATCCGGGCAGACACCGGCTACTCCTTGCCCAAGGCGTGGATCGTATTGACGACTTCCCCGCGCAGATCCTTGCCGTCGCTGGTCTTCAGATCGTACTTAATCGACATCTGCATGACTGGTTTCAGTCCGGGGATTTCGAGGAAGACGGAGCGGTCGTCGGTGCCGATGGTCACGGATTTCACGCTGACCGGATCATGTTTCGTCTTGCTGGCTTGCGCCTTCGTAAACTCGGCGCGCCCGTCTTTGCCCACCTCGGCGGGCGCCTCGAGGTCGGCTTCGGTGGAAAGTTCCGGCGAACCGTAGGCGCTCGACCACAAATAGCGCCACTGCTCGAGGTGCCAATTCTCCGGATCACGCGCGGTCTGGGTGTCGAGGGTGGAGGTGAACCGGAGCTCGAGACCGTCCTTTTTCACGTGCAGCTCGATGGGCATGTGCGCGACGGCGCCGGTGTAGCGGACGCGCTGGAAGCAGCCATTTTTCAAGCCCGTGGTCTGCCAGCCGCGCAGGCCGGCGACGTAAAGCTGGCCGTCTTTGGGATTGAACCGCCCGCGCATGATCCCGCTCTGGAATTGGAGCGGGAACTTGGTCACCCCGCCCTGTTGCACGATTTCGGAGTCGTCGATCACGCGCGCAGGCGCAGCGACCTGCGCCAGCTCCGGCGGGTTCGGGGGCGGCAATAATTCCACGATCTCCTCAGGCTCCTCGTTCGCCGCGGGATTTGGCTTCCCGCCGGTGATGAGACGGGCGCTGACAAAAACATCGAGACCCCGGTGCCGGGCCTGGCCAGCGCCGGGGATTTTTGCCCTCACCTCTTCGCGCAGCACACCGTAGAGCGACGATTGTCCGTAGCTGAGGTGGAGGAGCTGGCCGCCCCACGGCCCCCAGCGGTCGCCCTCCGGCACCCAGACCTGGCCGCCGCCGCTATTGTCCACGCGCTTGGGCAGCCAGCAAAGGGGGCGGTCGTAATCGGTCGGCGGCGGATCGCGGTGCGCGAGATCGACCACGCCGTAGAAGCCACCCGGTTTGATCCAGTTGATCTTGCAAGCCGGCGTCCAGGTTCCTTCGTTGTCGCCGGTGGTCACCTCGCCGCGCGGGCCGACCCCGATGCCGTTCGGCGCGCGGAAGCCGGTGGCAATGACGTTGAGCTTCGCGCCATCGGGCGAGACGCGGAAAAGGCAGCCGTGATGCTCCATGATCTGGTCGAAGCCGCGCCCGCCATTCTTCACCGGACCGGCCTTGGCAAAATAGAAGTTGCCCTGCGGATCGGTCTGCAGGTCGAAAACGAATTCGTGGAAGCTCTTCGTGACCTTCACGTCGAAGTTGAATGCCTCGTAGAAATCGGCCTCGCCATCGTTGTTCAGGTCCTTGAGCCGCCAAATGCCGTCGCGGCAGGTCACGTAGATCTCGCCGTTCACGATCTTCAGCCCGAGCGCGTGGTAGAGCCCGCTGGCGAAGCGCTTCCAGGTCACCTTCTCCAGCTTCTCGTCGAGGCCTGAGACGATGAAGACGTCACCGTGAAAGGTGCAAACCGCCGCGCGGCCGTCCGGGAAAAAGTCGAAGCCGCCGACGAACATCGGCGCGCTCCAGGGATTCGGGTCGGGGAGCTTGATCGTGTCCACGACGTAGGCGCTTTCGGTGTCCTTGGAGAGTTCGCCTTGGGTGGTCACTGGATCCCGCCACCGTGCCTGACCACCAACAGCGAAATTCTTTGGTTCCGGAAGATCGATCGTTTCGTTCCCGCCAAAAGTCGCTTCAACCTGCTCTTTCGTCCCCGTACATGCTGCTGCAACAAACCACGTTTCCTTTCCGCTCGGCATAAGCAGCACATCCTGCGAGCGAAGTGGTCGTCCTCCTGATTGATCCTCCAGCTCGGCAATCTTGGAGTCGGTGAAATAACGCCAAGCTATCGCTCGCTTTCCATCGTCACTGTAAACGACGCGACCGTTGAGCACCGCCTCCTTCGGCTCGCCGGCAGAACGCGCTATCCGAATACTTCCATCGCCCGTGAAGTTGCTAAGGTTCAAAAGAACGGGACCTTGGTGGGCGGCGATCGTGAAAGCCCGAAAGACTTGGGTGCGACCGCCAAACACCGTCGCGCCAGGCATCTCCAGGACTTCCGTCCCGCCTATGTCCCATTTGATTATCGTCTTGTTGCCATTCACGTAGAAGCCCTTGAACCGCGCCTGTCCGAGTGGAAGCGGGCCGAATGGCTCGGCGCGCGGATCCTTCCAGGCTTCTTTCCCTTCCCCGGCAATGAAGCCTGGGATTTCGCCGGTCGTGAAAGCCACCTCGCCCATGGCGGTCGGGTATTCGCCGCGGGACATGAGATTCATCGGCGTGGTGAACTTGCCGGTCCACGCGCCCACCATGCGGCAAAGATCGAGATCGTACGCGACCGCCGCCTCGCCCTTCTCGCCCACCTTGATGGCCAGCCCCTTGAGCGCCGTGGTCTTCGGCGTCTTCGCATCCGGTCCCTGGCCGACGCCGACGGTGCCGAGGATCCACGGTCCCGGCGCCTCGCCGGCGGCGGTCTGCATTTTCTGGCCTTGTGCGGTGAGGACGAAGGTCGTCGCGAAAAGGAAAAGGAGAAAGCGGGGGTGCATCATCGGACCCACTAGAACAAGTGTGCGTCCCACGTGCAACGTCCACGACGTGCTGCCGGTGGCCGCGGCCCCCAAGGTGGCGTATTTGCGTGTAACAGCTGTTACACGCAAATACTGGAGCGGCAGAACCAAGGGTTCCATTCCTCGCCCGCAGACGACACCGCCGCTCCGGTACCGCACTCCTGCCCCGTTGTCCGTGCAGACGTGATGCATTCATTGTCGGACGAAAAACCTGCGTTCTCTTCGGCGCAAAAAACCGCTGGCATTCACCCTCCTTTTCAAAAACTCTCTCGCGGCTCATGAAACGACTCGGTCTCATTCTTAGCGTCCTGCTGTTGCTGTCCCTCTTCTCCCCGGCGATGGCGGCGGTGCGGACGGTGGTAATCGATGCCGGACATGGCGGGCACGACCGGGGCGGCGGCCCGGGTCAGCGGATCCCGGAAAAGCCGTATGTCCTCGATATCGCCCGGCGGCTCCAGGCGGCGCTGCGCGATCAGGGATTCCGCACCGTGATGACGCGCGACGGCGACTACTTTGTGGGCCTCGGCGGCCGTTGTTACATCGCCAATACCCAGCGGAATGCGATCTTTGTGTCCGTTCATCTCAACTCCGGCCAGCGGGAAGGGGCCGATGGCATCGAGACCTATTACTACTCGGGGCAAAGCGGTCCGCTCGCGGCAGCGATTCACGCGCGGCTGTTGCGGGCGGCGGGCACGGAGGATCGCCACGTGCGGCGCCGGGCCTACTACGTCCTGCGCAACACGCGCATTCCCGCGGTGCTCTGCGAATGCGGCTTTCTGACCAATCGCGCCGAGGCCTCCCGGATCCTCACCGCCGCGCACCGGCAGCGCCTCGCCGAGGCCATCGCGGCGGGAATCATCGCGAAGTATCGCTGAGCGGCCTTTGCCACGCCATGCCATGGTGCTGACTTGCGCGGAGATGAAGGCGCTCGAGGCACGCGCCTTTGCCGATGGCGTATCTGCCGAGGCGCTGATGGAGGAAGCCGGGACGCGCATCGCCGCAGCGGTGCATCAGTTTTTGCCGCGGCCAGGGCGCTGCGTGGTGCATTTTGGCAAGGGGCACAATGGCGGCGATGCGCTCGTGGCCGCGCGGCATCTCGCCGCGCGGGGATGGGTGCTCGAGCTGCGACCCGCCTTCCCGCCCGAGGCGTGGGCCGAGTTGACCCGGCGAAAGCATCAGCAACTCGGCGCAGTTTCGCCAAAATCGTCCGGGCCGGACACCGCCATCCTCGATGGCCTGCTCGGAATCGGGGCGGGCGGACCCCTGCGGGAGCCGATCCGCGGCGCCACACGCACGATCAATCGGTCGCGCGCGGAGACGGACGCGCGCGTCTTTGCCATCGATCTGCCGAGCGGCCTCGATGGCGACACTGGCGCGGCCGATGCGGACGCCGTGCAGGCCGATTACACGCTGACGATCGGCTGTGCGAAGCCGGGGCTCCTCGCCGATGCCGCCGCGAGCTTCGTGGGCCGGCTTGCGATCCTGCCGCTGGACGAATTGACGGCACGTCTTCCGAACTCGTCGGCGGCGGCGCAACTCGCCACACCCGGCACGCTCAAGAACCTGCTACCGCGGCGCCCTTTCGATACCCATAAGGGCGACTGCGGTCGCGTCGGCATCATCGCGGGTTCTGCCGGACTGACCGGCGCAGCCGTGATGTGTGCCGAAGCGGCGGTGCATGCCGGCGCCGGTCTGGTCACCCTTTACGTCACCTCCGACATCCACGCCGTGGTCAGCGCGAAGATCTCGCCGGAGGTGATGGTGAAACCGGTCCGGACCTACAAGGGCGTCCTGACGGCAAAGCACGACGTGCTCGTCGTCGGTCCCGGCCTGGGTCGCGGCCGGGATGCAGAGGTGCTGGAAGTGCTCGCCCGCGCGCCGCAACCAATGGTGATCGACGCCGACGCGCTCAATGCGCTCAGCTCCCGGCTGGACTTGATCGCCACCGCGGGCGGGCCGCGCCTGCTCACGCCGCATCCGGGCGAAATGCAGCGGCTGGTCCCGGCCTCGGAAGCGCGGGCGCGGCGGCAGGTCGTGGAAGAATTCACGCAGTGCTACAACGTGACGCTCCTGCTCAAGGGCGCGCGCACCGTGATCGGGCAGCGCGGCCGCCCGCTGAGCTACAACACCACGGGCTCGCCCGGGATGGCCACGGGCGGGATGGGCGACGTGCTCAGCGGTGTGTGCGGGGCACTGGCGGGGCAGAAGCTGGATCTTTACGACGCGGCCCGGCTCGGCGCCTGGCTCTGTGGACGCGCCGCGGAGCTGGCGCTGGCCACCGGCGAATCCGAGGAATCGCTTTCCGCCACGCATGTCATCGCGCAGCTCGGCGGTGCGTTTCGGGAGCTGCGGGCGGGCGGATACTGATTCCCATTCCGCCTTTCCTCCGCTACTCCCTTCGCCTCCATGGAAATCCTGTTCGGTTTCATCTTCGGCTTCATCGCCTGGTTTCTGGTGCGCTACCTCGTGGCCGGTCTCTACACCGTCGATCAGAATCAGCGCGCGGTGAAGACGAGCTTCGGCCGCGCGGAACGCATCGGCGCCCAGACGACCCTCGACGATCCGATCGCCGAGCATCTTCAGCCCGAGGAAAGGGACCGTTACTGTTATCCGCAGGTCCGGGTAATTCCGCCGGGAGGTCCCTACTTCAAGTGGCCCTGGGAGCGCATTTACAAGGTCAACGTGGCCACCCAGACCGCCAACATGGCCTACGATCCGGAGGACCCGAACGCCAATCTCGGCGGCACCCGGATCACCGCGGTGACCAAGGACCAGCTCGACACCGGCCTGACCGGGCAGATTCGCTACCGCGTCTCCGAGCGAAATCTTTACGCCTACTTGTTCGGGGTGAAACGCCCGATTGTCCACGTCATGGGCTACTTCATCAGCGTGCTGCGCGAACGGATCGCGAACTTCGAAGTGCCGCCGGAGGAGGGTGATTTGGTGGCGGGTATCGCCGGGGTTTCGATCAACGACCTTCGGAAAAACCTGTCCAAGCTCAACGATCGCATGGAGCACGAATGCGCGAGCGCTCCGGCGCGTTACGGCATCCAGCTCGACGCCTCGCTGATCACCGGCATCGACCCGCCACCCGAGGTGGAAAGCGCGCTTGCCGCGATCAACACCGCGCACAACCAGGTTTCGAGCGACATCAGCCTCGCCCAAGCCCACGCCGACCAGAAGATCGTGCAATCCCGGCGCGCCGTGGAAATCGAGACGCTCAATGCCCAGGCCGAAGTGGAGCCGCTCCGCGCACTAGCCGAGCAGTTGGTCGCCTTGAAGGCCAGCGGACCGGACGCCCTCGCCGCCTACCGGCGCAACGTCCGGCTGAAGCTGTTCAAGGAAGCCAGCCACGTGATCATGGAGGACGAGTCATGACCTTCATCGTCGCCTTCGCGATCACCTTTTTCGGCATGTTCATCGTGCTGCCGATCTTCCTCGGCGTGCTGCGCGCCTTCGGCCTTTACGCCATCGTCGATGAAGGCACCTGCCACGTTTATGTGCTCTTCGGAAAAGTCATCGGCGTGCTTTCGGAGCCGGGGTTTTATTTCCTCATCGGAAAGCTCGGGCTGGCGGCGCCCATCGTGAACTGGCTCGGACGCCGGCACGTGCTCGATCTGCGGCTCGACCAGACCTATCTCCGCAGCCAGTCGGTGAACAGCGAGGAAGGCGCGCCCATGGGCATCGGCATTTGGTATGAGATGTTCATCAGCGACGAGGTCTCGTTCCTGTTCAAGAACGTCGATCCGCGGGGCTCGCTGGCCGCAAACGTGAGCAGCGCGACGGTCCGCTGCCTGAGCAACATGAAGCTCTCGGCGATGCTCGAAAACCGGCACGCCATGTCCCAGACCGTGCGCGCGGAGGTCTCCCCGAAATCGAGCGAGTGGGGCTACAAGCTCGGCAGCATCTACATTCGCAAGGTGCACTTCCGCGATGCCGCGATGATCCGGCAAATCGAGGAGAAGGTGGTCAACCGGTTGCGGCAGGTCACCAGCGCCATCAAGCAGGACGGCGCCAACCAGGTGAGCATCATCACCAGCACCGCGGAGCGCCAGGCCGCGGTGGAATTCGCGCGCGCCGCGGCGATGCGCCCGCGGATCGTCGGCGAAGCGCTCCAGTTGATCGCGAACGACGCGGAAATCCTGAGCACGATGTTCGACGTGCTCGAAGCGCAGAAAATTGTCGAGGGCGAAGCCCGCATCACCATCGTGCCGGCGCGGAGCGAGCTGCTCTCCCAGTTCCTCGCCGCCCAACCGGGCCCACGCCCGGCGGCGCCACCGCCGCTCGTCGCATCGCATTAGTTATCTCACCGGCGCCTTTACCCCTGAGGGCTTCTCCGCTACCGTCAGGACATGAGCATCGCCGTCGTTCTTCGCAGGAGCTTCAGGAATTCGTCGAGGAATCGGTCAGATCGGGCCAATTTGGCAGCGAAGCCGAAGTGCTGATCGATGCGCTGGCCAGTTTCAAGACGAGGGAGGAGTTTCGCCGGTTCCAACTCACGAAGCTACGAGCGAAGCTTCAATCCGGCCTCGATCAACTCGACCGCGGTGAGGCAGTCGAGTGGAACCTCGATGATTTCAAACTTCGCGCCCGCGACCATCTCGCCGCTCAGCCAGCGCTGAGCATGCCGCGCATCCCTGAGAGTGTTTGACTCACCACGAAGAGGTGAGACATGGTGTATCACAATGAAGACTGCGACCGTGCGAGACTTGCGCAACCACTTTGCGGACGTGGCAAAGTGGATCGAACATGGCGAACAAGTCAGTATCACCCGGAACGGCAAAACCTTCGCGACGCTCGCGCCAGCACAAATCGCGAAGCCGCTTAAACCATTTGGTGAGCTTTGGACGGCGCGCATGAAGAAATTCAAACCGGTGGGCAAAGGCCTGACAAAAGCACAGACGGATAGGCTTTGGTCAGAGTTGCGGGATTGAGAGGCATGGATTCCAGCACGTATCCGGATTCCAGCTTTCTCGTTTCCCTCGTCTGCGAAGACACGAAGAGCGAGGATGCCAGAGGGTTCATGTCTCGTGCATCCGAGCCTTTACTCTTCACCCCGTTGCACCGAGTGGAATCGCGCAACGCGCTGCGCAACGCAGCCGGACGCGGAGATATTACGGAGGCAGACCGGCGGGTGGCTTTCCGGCAAATCGAGGCAGACTTGCGCGAAGGCGTGCTCGTGCACCTTCCGGTCAACTGGACAGACGTTTTCCGCCGCGCGGACGAGTTGAGCGAAAAGCATGCGGGCACGGACGGGCAGCGCACCGTGGATTTGCTGCACGTTGCCATCGCCCTCGAATCCAGCGCGAAGACTTTCCTTTCCTTTGACACCCGGCAACGGCGGCTTGCCAAAGCGGCGGGCTTGAAGGTGAGCCTTGAGTTTTGCCACACCGCGACCCCGGCGGCAGGTCGCCGAAATCCGGCGCCGGCGGCCCGGCCAGCCGCTTACGGTTTCAAGGCCGCCACGTTTTCGGTGATCACGGCCTCAGCCTTCGCCTCGGACCGGGCGTCCGCGGGTTTGCTGACGGGTGGCTTCGGACTCACCTTCCAAAACGCGCCGGCGAATCGCGGCCACTCGCCGAGAATCTCGTGGGCGCGGGCGCTCTCGGTCGCCTCGAGGTGGCGGTAGATTAGTTGCTGGACGACGTGCTTGTCGTCCTCGGTCAGGCGCTCGATCGCGACGAGGCCGGGATTGTAGAGCTCCGCAAAGTGATCGGCGAGGTCGAGCACGAAGGCCTGGCCGCCGGTCATGCCGGCGCCGAAATTTTTCCCGGTGCGTCCAAGGACGACGATGGTCCCGCCGGTCATGTATTCGCAGCCGTGGTCCCCCACCCCTTCCACCACGGCCACCGCGCCGGAGTTGCGGACGCCGAAGCGCTCGCCGGCGCGCCCGTCCGCGAAGAGCAAGCCACCGGTCGCGCCGTAGAGGCAGGTGTTGCCGATGATCGAGTTGTCGTGCGGAACGAACCCGCGCGCCGCCGGAGGTTTGACGATGATCTCGCCGCCGCTCATGCCTTTGCCCACGTAGTCGTTTGCCTCGCCTTCAAGAATCAAGCGGATGCCCGAGGCGAGGAAGACGCCGAAGCTCTGGCCGGCGCTGCCTTGCAGCTTCAGTTCGAGGGTGCCTTCGGGCAGGCCGTCCTTGCCGTACTGATAGCCGATCTCGCCGGACACCTTCGCGCCGATGCTGCGATTCACGTTGCGCACTTTGTAGCTCAGAGAGGTCGGCCGCTGCTCGGTGATGGCGTCCTTGGCGTCCTGGAGAATGTGGTCGTCGAGGGGCAGCTCGTTGGGGCCATCGTTGCGGCTGCGGGTGCAATAGCGCGGGGCATCCTCGTGGTCGGTGGCGCAGGCGAGGAGCTTGCGGAAATCCAGGGTGTTGGCCTTCGGATGATTCGGGACGTGCCGTTGCTTGAGGAACTCCGGCCGGCCGATCAGGTCGGTGAGTTTGCGCACGCCGAGGCCGGCGAGGATTTCGCGGACTTCCTGGGCGACCGCGTTGAAAAAGTTCACCACCATGTCCGGGGTGCCTTTGAATTTCGCACGCAGTTTCTCGTCCTGGGTGGCCACGCCGACCGGACAGGTGTTGAGGTGGCACTGGCGGACATAGACGCAGCCGGTGGCAATCAGCGCGGCGGTGCCGAAGTTGAACTGCTCCGCGCCGAGGATGGCGGCCATGACGATGTCGATTCCGGTGCGCATCCCGCCGTCGGTGCGCAGCACGATGCGGCTGCGCAGGTTGTTCCGGACGAGGGTTTGCTGCGCTTCCGCGACGCCGAGTTCCCAGGGCGTCCCGGCGTTTTTGATCGAGGAAAGTGGCGAAGCGCCGGTGCCGCCGTCGTGTCCGGAGATGAGCACGATGTCGGCATGCGCCTTGGCCACGCCGGCGGCGACGGTGCCAACGCCGGCTTCCGAGACGAGCTTCACGCAGACCTTCGCGCGCGGATTCGTTTCCTTGAGGTCGTGGATGAGCTGGGCGAGATCTTCGATGGAGTAGATGTCGTGGTGCGGCGGCGGCGAGATGAGCATCACGCCCGGGGTGGTGTGGCGCAATTTGGCGATGATGGCGCTGACCTTGTGGCCCGGCAATTGGCCGCCTTCCCCGGGCTTCGCGCCCTGCGCCATCTTGATCTCGATTTCCTTGGCGCTCGCGAGATAGGCGGCGGTCACGCCGAAGCGCCCGCTCGCGACCTGCTTGATCGCGGAGTTGGCGAGATCGCCGTTGGCCCGGCGGCTGAAGCGTTCCGGGTCCTCGCCGCCTTCGCCGGAATTCGATTTGCCGCCGATGCGGTTCATGGCGATCGCGAGGGTTTCGTGCGCCTCGGGGCTGAGCGCGCCGAGCGACATGCCCGCGGTGGTGAAGCGGGTGCGGATGTCTTCGACGGATTCCACCTCATCGATCGGGAGCGGGCCGTTCTTCGGCACCAGCTCCAGCATGTCCTTGAGCGAAATCGGCTGCTGAGCTTTCACCGCCTCGACATATTTCCGGTATTCCCCGGCGTTGCCGCTTTTCACAAAGCTGTGGAAGGATTGGATGACCGTCGGGGCCACCGCATGCCGCTCGCCGCTGCGGCGGAAACGATAAAAGCCGGGATCGCCGAGCGCCGGGCCTTTGGCCTCGGTGGGGACGGCGGCGTAGCCCCGCTCGTGGCGTTGCAGCGATTCGCGGGCGATCTCGATGAAGCCGATGCCGCCCACCTGCGAGGGTGTGCCTCGGAAGCACTTGTCGATGACCACGGGCCCGAGCCCCACGGCCTCGAAGATCTGCGCGCCGAAGTAGCTCGCGAGCACGCTGATCCCCATCTTGGACATGATCTTGAGGAGGCCGCTTTCGAGCGCGGTGCGGAAATTGGCGACCGCCTTCGCGCAGGTCAGCGCTTCGGCCGCCTGCAATACTGCGTGGGCTTTGGCGAGCTTGTCCGGATCGGCGCCGGCTTTCGCCACGCCTTGTTGCGCGGCGATCCTGATCTGGTCGAGGATCTCGCGGATCGAGTCGAACGCGAGATACGGGCATATGGCGCTCGCGCCGTAGCTGATCAGGCAAGCGATCTGGTGCACGTCCCGCGCTTCTCCGCTCTCGCAGACGATCGAGGCCTTCATGCGTTTGCCGACGTTGACAAGGTGATGGTGCACCGCCCCCGTCGCGAGAAGCATCGGAACGGCGACGCGGGCATGATCGACCGCGCGGTCGCTGAGGATGAGGAGCCGCGCGCCGCGCGCGACTGCGGTCTCAGCCTCCTGGCAAAGGCGACCAATGGCCGGCTCGAGCCCGGCTTCGCCTTCGCCGAGCGGCCAGGTGGCGTCGAGGATCACGGAGGGATGCGCCTTGCCGTCGAGGTCTTTGAGCACGGCGAGTTCGTGATCGAAGAGAATGGGCGAATCCGCCTGGATCAGGCGTGCGTGCTCGGGCGTCTCCGCGAGCAGATTGCGCCGCCAGCCGAGCGCGGTGGTCAGGGACATGACCAGCTTCTCGCGGATCGGATCGATCGGCGGATTGGTGACCTGCGCGAAGAGCTGCTTGAAGTAAGTGTAGAGCAGGCGCGGCTGGAGCGAGAGGACGGCCAGAGGGGTGTCGTCGCCCATCGAGCCCACCGCTTCCGCGCCGTCCTTGACCATCGGCTTGATGATGAAATCGAGCTCTTCCTGGCTGTAGCCGAAGGCGAGTTGCCGTTGCGCCACGGTGAGAATGTCGAGCGGCTCCGGCGGGTCCTGGACCTCGGCGGTGACGAGATTTTCCAGGCGCAGCAGATGATCATCGAGCCACTTCGCGTAGGGCTTGCGCGCCGCCAGCCGGGTCTTGATCTCGGTGTCGCGCAGGAGCAGACCGGCCGCCGTATCCACGGCGATCATCTCCCCCGGTGCGAGGCGGCCTTTTTCCACCACTTCGGCGTCGTCAAATTCGATGGTCCCGACTTCCGAGCCGATGGTGAAGATGCCGTCCCTGGTGATCTTGTAGCGCGCGGGGCGCAAGCCGTTGCGATCGAGACAGGCGCCCACGGTGAGGCCATCGGTGAAGCAGATCGCCGCGGGGCCGTCCCACGGCTCATTGAAGCAGCGATGGTACTCGTAAAAGGCCTGCAGGTCGTGCGGCATGCCTTTCTCGCTCTTCCACGCCGGCGGGACGAGCATGGTCATCGCGTGCAGGATCGAGCGGCCGGACAGGACGAGGGCCTCGAGCGCATTGTCGAGCTCGGCGGAATCGCTGCCCCCCGGCTGAATGATCGGTTTGAGCAGTTCGATATCGGCGCCCCAGAAATCCGCTTCCAGCTCCGCCTCGCGGGCGCGCATCCAGTTCACGTTGCCGCGCCGGGTATTGATCTCGCCGTTGTGGGCCAGCATCCGAAACGGATGCCCGAGCGGCCAGGTCGGGAAGGTGTTCGTGGAATAGCGGGAGTGATAAACCGCGAGGGCGGTCTCGTAGGCCGGGTTCTGCAGGTCCTTGTAGAATTTCTCGAGCGACGGTGAGAGCAGCAGCCCTTTGTAGGCGATGGTCCGGTGCGAAAAGGACGGGATGTAGAAGTGCTTGATCTGGTCCGCTTCGGCGCGCTTCTCGATTTCGTTGCGGGAGAGGAAGAGCCGCCGCTCGTAATCCGCGTCGGTGAGCCCGTGCGGCCGGCCGATCAAGACCTGCTCGATGCGCGGCAGAAACGACGCGGCTTTATCGCCGAGGACGCGAAAATTAATCGGCACCTCGCGCCAGCCGAAAAGAAAGAGGCCGCGGCGCTGGATGACCTCCTCGATGATCGCCTTGGCGCGGGCCTGCGCGTAGGCGTTGTCGTGCGGCAGGAAGATCATCCCGACGCCGAGATCGGACTCCTGGTAAACCTTGTGGCCCATCTTCTGGACCTCGGGGATGAACACCTTGTAAGGGATCTGCGTGGAGACGCCGGCGCCGTCGCCGGTCTTCGCATCGGCATCCACGGCGCCGCGATGCGCGAGGTTGCAGAGGGATTGGAGCGCGTACTTGAGCACTTCGTTGGAGCGTTTCCCGCTCACCTGAGCGACGAAGCCGACTCCACACGCGTCGTGTTCGAATTCCGGCGAGTAGAGCGACTCCTGGCCGTGCGTTTGATCCCAAATGATTTGGTTCAGCATAAGATGTCCCTGGCTAAATTTTTCCCTGGCGGCGAACCTAGGATCGTCCTCGCCTGATTCAAGGCAAAAGGAGCGCAGATTGCCGCCGATTCCGGGTAGGGTGGGCGTCCCGCCTGCCGAGGAGGAGGAGGGGGACGGAGGGTGGGCGAGCCGGTTCGGGCGTCTCCCCTGAACGAACTTCCCAGGCGGCACGAAAGGCCGCGACGCAAGATGCGTCGCTCGGCGGGCAGGATGGCTCGCCATACCCGAGAAGGCGTCACTACCAGGAGCGGCTACATCCTATCGGTCCAGGAGCGCCGCTTCGGCATCTTCGAGTTCTTCTTTCCGGCGCCAGTAGCCGCATTGCTCGATGAGCTTCCGCGCGGCGGCAAGGTCGGCTTCGGGCGACGCCCACGGATATTTGTCCTCTTCAATCCGCGATCCGCCGAGGCTGGGAATCGCGGGGGTTGGAGGACGGGCGAGCCGATCCCCAATCCGCAATCCAAAGAGCCGGGCACGGAGGCTGGCAGGCGGGCTGCGGCCAGGGCAAATCCGTTCCGGAGAGAATTTGGGACGGACGTCAGCCCACGAAGTGCCTCGGGAAGTCTTACAGGCTTCGCAGCGCGACGAAGCCGCAACCAAACTCGTCGGCAAATGAAAACGCAGAGGACGCTGAGGACGCAAAGGGCCGCAGAGGAGGAACAACGCTCACGAAACTTCGTCGAATTTTGAGCGGGGAAATGACGACTCCTGAACCACTTGCGAAATACTCACCAAAAAATCACCACGAACCTGCGCGATTCTCTGAAAACAACGCAGTGCTCGCCGGGAACTCCTCACCGAACGGACCGCCTCCAGTGCGCCGCTCGGCATCGGCAGCGCACCCCTCTCGCGCTTCACGTCCAATTTGGGACGCAAAACCCGCGTCATTTGCAGAAATATGTCGCCACGCCTTTGGATTTGTCTAACTTTCGGCGTTTCCTCCAGACGAGAAACCATACGGCATGAAAGAACTAGATGAACAGGAAC
Organism: Chthoniobacter sp.; assembly: GCA_034667665.1. GTDB lineage: Bacteria > Verrucomicrobiota > Verrucomicrobiia > Chthoniobacterales > Chthoniobacteraceae > Chthoniobacter. Next base: position 170,343 of record JAXDQW010000109.1, on the reverse strand, counting down.
GGCTGATTGTCCGCCATTTGATCCGCGACCCGCGGGAAAGCGACAATGGGATCGGCGAGGCCACCGGGGTCAATGTGCGCACCGTCGGGCGCAAACGGCAAAAGCTCGAACAGACCGGCGTGCTCAGCTACTTCACGCACCTCGATCTTTCCGCGCGCGGCACCGGGCAATTCAACGCGCGGCATTTGTATATTATCAAATTTCGCATCGGCATCACCTACCGCCAGGTGCTCGAAGACATTCAGCGCGAGCCCTCGGTGCGCTCCGTCTTCACCGAGATCATCTTCGAGAGCCACATCGCGGAGATCGACGGCAAACTGGCGATGCTGCTCTTTATCGACGGCGCGAGCGACACGGACATCGTCCAGACGGTGCAGGAACAACTCATCCCCAGCCTGCTGAAGAACCACGGCTCGAATTCGATCGAGGAAGTCCAGACGGTGCGCGTGCTGGCCCCGGTGCGGGTGATGCGCAATTACGTGCTGCCGGTCAACATGGAGGCCGGTTACCTCAAGAAAGACTGGCCCGACGACGGGATCTACGTCGGACAACCGCAGGGGAATCTGTGAATTTAGGATTAGGGATTTAGGATTTAGGAAGGTGCCCGCGGCGGCGTGTTCAGATCGCGCGGCCGCCGCGGCCCAACTTCCTAAATCCTAAATCCGCCCCCGCTGCCGCCGGAGCTGCTCGCGCGCGCCAAGCAGCGTGATGATCTCGCGGGCGACGGCGTGCGCGACCTCTCCCGGCGATTGATCCGCAGAGATCAACCAGTAGCTGGCGCCAGTCGCGGCCAGCCGTCGATACATGGATCGCTGGCGCTCGATCACCTCGACCGGCAGCTCCGGCTTGCGCACGTGAACCGCCCCCGCATCGGCATCAAGAATGAACGTGAGATCCGCCCGGGGCAGCAGCCAGCGCAGGAACCGCGCGAGCTTTCCGACTCCCTGAAGAAGGTAGCGCCTTTGATCGACCACGATGTCGTCAAAATCGCGGTCAAAAACCACCAGGGCATTGCGCAGACGGGCCGGGGCCAGGATCAAAAGCCATCCGAGCCACCAGTCGGCGAAATAGTATAGAATCTTCACCCAACTGACCGCCCGGCTGCGGGGTGAACGGGCGTGTGGCTGCTGGTTGATGCCGGACTCGATCCTTCCAAAAACATCCGGCCGGAACTTGAACACCCGCTGCTGCCCAAAACATGGAGCCAGCAAAGCGCGCAGGTTTGCCAGGAGCGTCGATTTTCCGGCGCCGTCCGGCCCGAGCACGGCGATGTGCAGCCCGGGCGGGTGCAAAGCGCGCCGGACGATGCGGAGGCCCTCCGCAACCCGGAGCGCCAGGCCGTAGCGGCTGCGCCCACGCAGCCTGCCCGCCAGCGCTTCCCAGGCCTCCGGCGGCTCGCGGAACCATTCAGCAAGGGTGCGCCCGGTTTCTCCGAGCAACTCGCTGAATCGACGCTGCGCACCCTGCGCATCGCTCGACCACAGATCGCGAAGCTGCGGCACGAACTCCGCCCCGGGTTTGTGGTTCGCGAGACCCTTCGCCAGCACGTAAATGAACTCCGATTCTGTGGCCGGCACAAAAAAGCCGCGCTCGCACCGTCGGCGTCCCTCCAGCAGCACGGCGTCGCGGACGAGCAGACGGCCGCCTTTCGTGAAGTGCGAGCACACATCGAGCAGCAGATAGTCCACCGGGCTCGCCGGGTCGATCACCACGCTGTAGAATCCGGAGACTTCGCGCTGGATCGTTTGCGCCACCACCCAGCCATGCGCGGACGCCAGATCGCAGAGGAGAGGGCCGATCTTCGGAAGGTCGGCCTGCGCGACGGCATAGTCCACGTCCGAGGTGAATTCATCGGGGAAATCCTGGTAGCCATGCAGAACCACGTAGGGGATGCCCCGCTGCTCCAGTTCGTGGAAGAATTCACCGAAGAATATGCGCGGACCGGGTGCGATCGAAGCGGGGCGCCGATCCGGCACGTCAAGGGCTGAGTTCATGAGCACGCGATGCCCCTCTCCTGCGCAAGGGGAATCGCGGTGTCATTCTCGCTCCGGAAATCAACGGGCGTGAACCTCGCCAGGACGCGTCCGATGCCAAACACCGCATCAATTCGCGCGGCGCACCGGGCAGCCAATCGTGAATCATAAATCATAAATCCCCGCGCTTACCGCCGCTTCTTCGGCACCGGAGTCGCCGGAGCCGGGGTCGCGGGAGCCGGCGGCGGCCGATCCTTGTAGAAGAGAAGACCGGACCGCCGCATGTTGGCGATCAACGCTTTGAGGTCCTGCGCCATCTGCTTGTCGGAAACCAGCGCTCCGAAAGTGCCGTCGCCGTTCGAGGCCTTGTTGATGAGCACCTTGGTCGAATCGATGGTTCGGGTCGCGGTATCGGCCATCCCGCGGAGCTCGGCGAGGGCCAGCTTGAGCTCGGCGGCGGACGAGTCCGCGGTTTTCATCGTCAACTTGACGGAATCAATCGCCTCCCCGGCCTTGGCCATGACGATGTCGAGATCCTTCGAGGTCTTCGAGAAATCGCGCGTCACCTCCTTCAGGTTGGCAAAGGTTTCCTCGACGTTCGCCAGATTCTTGTCCGAGAGCAGGCGGGTATTGAGATTCGTCGTCGCCAGTTTGATCTCGTCGAGATTCTCGCCCAGCTTGGCCAGGATTTCCGTGTTGAGCTTGTCCACCAGCTCGCTGCCTTTGCTGGTCAGTTCGTCGAACCCGCTGACCTTGCGCCCAGCGATGATTTCACCCGGGACGGCAAAGTCGGCGGCGCTGTATTTTCGGGGCGGGATAATGTCGATATAGGAATCGCCGAGCATGCCGTTGCTGCGGATCTGGAAGCTCGAAGTGCGCGGGATCTGAAAGGCCTCGTTGATGTGCAGCTCCACCGCGACCTCGTAGTTGTCGCCGATCAAGGTCGGCGCCTGTGCCACCCCTCCCACGCGCGCGCCCGAGATCAGCACGTCGCAGCCCTTGACCACCCCGCTGGCGTTCGGAAACACGACGCGCAAGGTGTAGAATTTCTGCATTCCTTGCGAAAACCGCCCAAAGATCAGGACCATCGCGGCGATGATCCCGAGGCCGATGAGCAGAAACAACCCGACGAAAAATTCCGCGCCCTTGCGTTCGGTGCTCATGCGGAAAGACGGGGAGGGATTTAGTCGGAATCGCCGGACCGCCCCAGGATGAAGTCCTGGATCACGGGATCCGGCGAGGCGCGGAGTTGATCGGAGGTCCCATCGAAATAGATCCGCCCCTCATAGAGAAACGTGACCTGATCGGCGGTATGGAACGCGGTCTTCATGTCGTGCGTGACGACAACGGATGTCACCGCGAGTCGCTTTTGCAAGCGGCGAATCAGGCGGTTGATCGAGTCGGTGGCGATGGGATCGAGCCCGGTGGTCGGCTCGTCATAGAGCAGGCAGGCGGGCCGCGAGACGATGGTGCGCGCCAGGCCGACACGCTTGCGCATGCCCCCGGAGAGATTCTCGGGCATTTTTTCCTGTTCGCCGGCGAGGTCCACCATTTCGAGCGCCTCCGCCACGCGATCGGCAATTTCCTTCGCATCCTTGAGCCCGGATTCGCGCAACGGGAAGGCGATGTTCTCCCCGACGTTCATCGAGTCGAACAGCGCGCCGCTTTGAAACAGGATGCCCACCTTCTTGCGCAAGGGGCCGAGCTGGCGTTCCGGCAGCCGGGAGATTTCCTCGCCATCCACCCACACTTCACCGGCGTTCGGTTTGAAGAGGCCGATGAGGTGCTTGAGCAGGACGCTCTTGCCGGAGCCGGACCGGCCCAGAACGACGCAGGTGTCGCCGCGCTTCACCTGGAGATCGATGCCCCGGAGCACCTGCTGGCTGCCGAGGGTCTTGGTCAAGTGGCGGACGGCAATCATGGGCTAGTTGCCGTAGGGAAACATCAGATTCAGCGCGAAGGTCAGGAAAAAATTGATGACCAGGATCGCGAGCGAACAGAGCACCACCGCTTCCGTGGGCGCCCGACCGACCCCGACGGCGCCTTCCTTCGCCGTCAGCCCCTGATGGCAGCTCACGAAGGCGATGATCACCGCGAAACAGAAGCCCTTCACCAGGGCCATCTTGATGTCGCGCGGCCCGGTGTAGCGGAGCAGGTTGCTGATGAAATAGGGCGCCGAAATATCGAGCAACTGCGTGCCCACGAAGTAGCTCGCGATGATCGCCAGCCCGATGCTCTCCGCGACCAGCAACGGCATCGAGCAGAGCAGCGCGAGCACCCGCGGCACCACCAGGTAATCGGTGGGATGCACCCCGAGGGAGCGCAGGGCATCGATTTGCTCGGTCACCTTCATCGTGCCGATCTCCGCGGCAAACGACGCGCCCACCCGACCCGCGACCATCAGGCCCGTGAGCACCGGCCCGAGCTCACGGAAAAGGGCGATGGCGACCACCGAGCCGACCGCCGACTTCATCCCCAGCTTGGAAAACTGGAAGTAGGTCTGCGCCGTAAGCACTGCGCCGGTGAACATGCCGGTGACGATGACCACCAATTGGGAGCGCCAGCCGACCTCGAACATCTGCCACATGAACAGGCGCACCCGCAGCCTGGCCACAACTACCGAAACCGCCGTATCCTGGGCCAGCAACGCCAGTTCGCCAAGGTAGCGAATAAACGAGAGGACGGAACGCCCGAGGGAAGTGACCATGCGGAACGCGGAAGCTAGGCGGAGCCAAAGCTCTTGTCCACTCCCCCGGGGAGGCACCAACGGAGCTCCAAAAACACCGGTCCTGACTCCGCAGTGCCGGGCGAGTGCCGCGAACACTCCGTTGATGCGGGGAGCATTCTACCTAAAACAGCGGCGACGACACCCTGAGCCAAGCGTCCCGAAAGAATCTCGGGTGATCCGTAATGGCACCCTAATTTGAACCGGGTGGCACACCGTTCCCAAACATTCGATTTCCGCGAAATGTCGCCAACGCCGATGGCTGGCAGGCCTTTCCGGCGGCAACACACCACTGGACCTTTCGACGAAGCCGTTGAAAACGGCTGATCCGGCAAACCGCAGCCCGCGTCAGTTCGCGACGCGCAGCGGCTGGGTCTTGCTCTTCGGATTGAGCTCCGGAGGGATGGCCCCCACGATCCGCGGCTCGAGACCGAGCTTCCGGAAAATCGCCCGAATCTCCTGAATGGTCAGAGAGGGCTCGTCAAAATCGAGATAAACGATGTCGTGGTTGCTATCGACTTTGTAGCGCAAGCCCGGGACCGTGTCCATTTCGTGGTCAAGCGCGAGGATTTTCTCCACGTTGCGAATACCTGCGGCATAAACCTCGATTTCGAGCATAAAAACGAATACTTTGTAAAACTGCCGCACCGTAATCTCGGGCTGCACAGGTTGGCAACGAATTATTTAAAGGACGCGAAATTTTTACCTCCGGTCGTTTGGAACCCCGCCTTTGGTAGCCCAATCGCCGATGCTCAGCAGCCACGCTTCTTCATTGATGCCAGGGACTTGCGTCGCGTGGAGAGCCCCGGCCCGAATTGGCCGGCACCGCCCTCCCCTACTTGAGTCTGCGCAGCAGGTTCAGGTGGAAGTTGCCGAGCGGGAACTCGTCGGGGTGGACGAGCGCCAGCCAGCGCTTCACGTCGTCCTCGTCGCTAATGGCGCGGGTCTCCGCTTTCCATTGCGAAGCGACATTGGGCCGGACGTAGCGCGAGACCAGATCGTGGGCGGAAAGCCAGAAGGTCATTTTCGAGCAATCCGCCCCGAGCTTATACAGGGTGGTGAGTTCCTCGCGCAGGCCGGCAATCCCGGCGTCGAGCGCTTCCCACCGGATCGTGAGGCGGTTGTCCTGCCAGAGGATCACATCTTTTTGATGGAGGTAGGAAAAGAGCAACTGGCCGCCCAAGGCATCGTAGTTGCGGACGCGCGTTCCGGTGATCGGGAAGCGGAAAATGCGGTCGAGCACGATCGCCCAGCAGACGTAACGGGCAAAGGAGAACCCCTCTTCCGCAAGGCGCGCGGCTTCTCCGTAGCTGCGCAGGTCCACGCGCAATTCCTCGAGGCCGTACATCCAGAACGGAGCCCGCTGCCGGATCATGAACGGATCGAACGGAAGCTCGCCGAGGCTGTGCGCCCGGTCGTGAATCAGATCCCAGAGGGCCGTGGTATCGCGAATGAGCGCAAGCGAACTCAGCCAGCACTCCAGTTCAGGGTGCAGGATCAGGCGCACCGCTTCCGCGGCGCGGCGGGTGCAGGCTTGCAGCCGGCGGGCTTCCCGATCGCAGAAGATGACCCCAAAGTGATTGGCGGCCGGCCCTGTCACCGGGACGGTTTCTGGAAAGAGCACCGCGCACTCACTGGCGTAGCCGTCGGTGAAATCGATCAGGTGACCGGGCACGAATTTCGGATTGTGGAAATGCGTGCGTTCGAGCGCCGCCAGCCAGTCGGGCCAGGGCGTGCGCACGAGCAGCGCCTCGCAGCGGGTGTCACTCGACGCGTTCGGCGTGTAGAGCGGGAAGACGACGAGGTGTTCGATCCGATCCCGCCGGTGCTGCTCGGGATGGAACGCGGCCAGGGACACCGCGAAGTTCGGCCTCCCGAGCCCGCTCGCCGTCCACGCTTGGAAATCCTGCACGAGCTGATCGAGATGCGCCGCCTGGTGCGGGAAGAGCGGGCGCAGGGCGGCAATGCTCGCCACGATCGTCTCGATAAGGGGCAGGGCTGCCGTGTGCTCCGCGGCGGGCACGGAGCCGTCGGATGACTCGAGCAGACGCAGTTGATTGACCGCGGCCTTCAGATCCGTCCAGTGGCAGGACGGCAAAGCTGGAGACCGGGTGTCTTTAACGGCCTCGCGGGCGAAAGCGGGCGCGGCGCACCAATAGACCAGGTTCAGCCAGAGCTGCTGATGGTCGAGCGCGCCAAAACGTTCATCGCCGAAGAGGTTCGAGTCGGTAACGACGACGACGCGTCCCCCGCCGAAGCGCGCCGTGCCGATCAACCCGGCCGCCGGCGGACTGGCGTTCCCCGAGGTGCGCCACTCCACCGTCGCCGGTTCGCGCGCTGCGAGCCAGCCGGCCCGGTAAAAGCAAGCACGGGAGGCCCGATGGGCCAGCGGCGACGCTGGTTGCGGCTCGCCGAGCACCCATTCCGGATTCTCGTTGACGCAGGAGGTCCGGTCGAAGGCGACGCCGTTTTCGATGCGCAGCCCGGTCGGCGCGAGCAGCTCATTGAGATTGTCGCCATATTTGTCGTGCTCGTTCTCCGCGATGATCACGAGCCCGCCGCCCGCGCGCACAAAATCCTGGATCGCGGCGATCTCATCGGGAGAGAGCGCGGGCGGGTTCTGCGAGGTGGTGCGCTCCCATTTGCTATCGCACGGATGCACCAGGGCCAGCACGTCGGTCTCCGCCAGGAGCGCGCCATCGATCGGAGACGCCACGTTGCGCCGGACCGTGAAATCGCGCGCCGCCAAGGCATCGGCGGCGCGCTGGTAGGAAGCGTTGGCGGGATCCGCAGGTTGCATGGCGCGGGCGCGCTCGGCGGAACTCGACCAGCTTTCGCTGTGGAATTCGTCGAAAACAACTCGCGCGACTGGACGCTGCTTTATCATACCTCGCCGCTCAAGTTACCCTTCCGAGCCCGGACCGCAAAGCCACCGCCGCGTCATATCCAACGAGGGACGTCCCCGAACTCTGCGCGCCCTGGCGCGGGGGCTCTTTGCCGGGCTCTGTGCCCTCACGCGAGCACACATCTGTGAATGCCCCTCTTTCAGCGCAGCTCGAGAGTTAATTTCAGCCCGGAGAGAAACTCCACCACATCCCGCAGGTCCCGTTTTCCGAGCACCGCGCCGAGGCCCTCGGGCATCGGCGAGGGCAGCCGCGAGCGCTGCGCCACTTCGGTCTTTGCCACCGTCGCGGAAGTGCCATCCGTGTGCGAGCGCACCGTGACGCTGGCCGCATCTTCCGCACTGACCACACCCACCAGTTGCTGGCCATTCTTCAACGTCAGCACCACGTTCTCGAAGCCGGGGGCGAGGTCGGCGTTCGGGAACACAATGGACTTCAGAATGGCGACCCGATCGCGCGCGGCGCCGATGGCGCTGAGGTCGGGTCCGACCTCCCCGCCGAGACCGCGCACCTTGTGGCAGCGCAGGCAGCCGGCCTCCGCCTTTTCGCAAAAAATCTGTCGCCCGCGCGTGGCGTCGCCACCCGTGAGACACTCCCGCCACGGTCCGAGACGTCCTTGCGCTCGGGCCACGCTGATTCCGGCGAGCTTTCCCTTGAGGTCCGGAGTGCCGCGTTGGGCCGCCGCTTCAAAAAGGTCGAGGTGCAGCGCGGCCGGCACGTCGCCGACGAGGTAGCGGTCGAGCCATTTGCCGATCAGTTTGTCGGCCGCCTTGCTGTCGATCACGGCCAGCATCCGCAGCGCATTTTGCTTCTCGGCGAGGCTGCCCGTTTTCAGCGCGCTCGAAGCTGCTTCCACTGCGTTGTCGGGTCGCAGCCGCGCCTCCAGCTCCAGCGCCCGGGCGCGCAATGCGGGGTCCGCATCGGAGAGCGCCGCTTGCAACACCGCGGCCGTGCGTGAGGAGGAGTTCGCCGCCAGCGTTTGCAGGGCGGCCGCCCGCAGCGCGCCGCTGGCTTTGGGGTCGCCGGCGATCGAAGCCATGGCGATTTCCGCTTCCTGGATCTTCAAGAACGCCACCGCCGTAACGGTCGCGAACCGCACCCGATCGCCCGCGGAGCGCGCGAGCAACGAGGAAACCACGCGCACGAGCGCCGTGCTCGCCGCGCGCGAGTCGCGCGAAACCGGCAGCGGGCGCCACAGCCCCAGGAAGCGGTCGCGTCCGAGCGCCTGATTCCATTGGCCCAGCGCCTCGACCGCTTCCACCCGCAGCTCCTCCGAGGCGCCGTGGCGGTCCGCGAGCGCCGCGAGTTGCCCGGCCGCCGCGCTGTCGCCGATGTGGTAGCACGCATTGATCGCGCGCAGCGCCACGGGTGCGGGCAGATCGGGCTGCGCGGTCAGCGCACCGAGCTGCGGCATCGCCGCCTCGATGGGCGTATCGTAAATCGCCCGCGCCGCTTCGAGGACCAATTGCGGATCGGAGTCGCGGAGAAAGCGCGCGACCTCGGGATGCGCGAGCCGCCGCAGCGCCAGCAATACGCCGGCGCGCACCGCCGGAGACGGGTCTTCCGCCGCGGCGAGCAGCGTGGGCGCGCCGGCACACCCCGCGAGCCCCATGACCCCGGCATGCCGGAGGAAGGCGTCGCCGGGGGTGTTTTCGCGGAGCATCGTGAGCAAACCCGGCCCGGCGGCTGGGGTACGCAATTTACCAAGCGCCAGAGCAGCGAAGAACCGCACCCGCGGCGCGGGATCGGCCAGCGCGGCGATCAAAGCGGGCGCCGCTTCGGCGATGCGGGCGTCCCCCAGCATCTTCGCGCTTTGCGCGCGGACCTCCTCGTCGGCGTCAGCGATCAGCGCGATCGCGGAGTTCAGAGCCTCCGGCGTCATCCGCCCGAGCTGTCCGAGCCCCCAAAGGGCGTGGAGCCGGGCCAGCCGCGGTCCGGCCCCGCTGGCGACGCGGGTCAGGGCGGTGATGTCGCGCCGTTGCGCAAGCGCGAATTGCGCGGCGAGTCGGACCCGGCGATCCGCGTGGCCGAGCAGGCTCGAGAGCTCAGCCGCATCGCGCCCGGCCATGCCCGCGGCGAGAAGGCGCCGCGTATCTTCGACCAGCGCGCCGGCGTCCGTCGCCGGGTCGTGCAGACGGAAGATGCGGCCTTTGCCGGGCTTTTCCACGTCGCGCACCCAATCGAGAAGGTAGATGCCCCCGTTGACGCTAAAATCCACATCCGTCGGATAGAAGCCCCAGGCCAGCTTGTTTTCCAGGACGTAACCGTTGTCGTTGAGCGCGTGCGGCGGCGCGTCGAGCGTGTAGCTGGCGCCGTGCGGGTGGAGCTGGAAGGTGCGCACGCCACCCGGGAAATCGCAGACGAAAAAGTGCTCCCGCCAGGCTTCGGGCAAGCCGGTGCCCGGGTAGTAAGCGATCCCCGCCGGGCCGTGCCCGATCGTCCCCAACGGCGGCAACTGGGCCAGCGCCGTCTGCGCGGCTTCCGGCCTCCAAAGCTTCTCGCTGATCCACGCTCCCAACCCCGGGAGGCCCTGCCAGCCAATCTGCCAGCCGGCATCGCCTCCCTCGACCACCTGCACCCAGCGCGATAAATCGCCACCGTCGGCGTTGTTATCCGCGGTAAAGAGATCGCCGAGATCGTTGAAACAGAGCTCCTCGGGATTGCGCAGTCCGCGCATGACCACCTCGCATTCCGTCCCGTCCGGATTGGCCCGAAACACCGCTCCCGTATCGGCGACGTCGACGACGCGGCCTTCCTTCGTCGTCACCCGCGCCCCGCTATCGCCTATCGTCCAGTAGAGCTTGCCGTCGGGGCCGAAGATGAGGCCGTGGAGATCGTGGCCGCTGTAGGTAATGTGAACGCCGAAGCCGCTAAGCAGCGCCTCGCGCCGGGGCGCGCCGTCGGCCGGCAGTCTCCACAGGTCCGGCAGGCAGGTGAAAAAGAGATCGCCGCCGTGGGCGAGCACGCCGGCGCCAAGTCCGGTCACGGCCGTGTTGAAGCCCTCCGCGAAGACGGAGGAATGATCGGCCCGCCCGTCGCCATCGCGATCTTCGAGCAGGCGCAGGCGTTCGCTTTCCACGGCCAGATCGCGCCAGTCGAGCCGTCCATCGCCATTGCGGTCCACCAGACCGAGAAACGGCAGGGTCTTCGGATCGGCGAAAGCCTTCTGCAAAAAGGCGAGCCGATCGGACACGGAACGCATCGCGAGGCTGTCGAGCAGCCAGGGTTGATGCGCGCGAATGTCGAGCGATGAGCTCCGGCGACGAAAGGTTTCCGCGACGAAACACCGTCCGCCGTCGTCGAAAGAAAAGCTCACCGGGTTTTCCAGGTCAGGTTCCGCCGCCCACAAATCTGCGCGCAGTCCCGGCGCGACCGCCAGCCGCCGCGCGGCCTCGGCTGGGTCGTCCACGGGGGTAACGCCCTTGAGCGGGGGATGATCGCCTTCCTTCGGGCCAGCCGCGGGCTCGGCGCCACGAAGGGTGCCGGCAAGCGCGAGCATGAGGAGGAGCAGCTTCCAGTGGAGCACGTCCCTATGCTTTACGTCCGAGCAGTGACGGCATGCAACGCGGCAACCGAGCCGGTCCCCCGGGGGCACCGAGCTTTAAACCAAATGGCCAAATTCAACCAAATGACCAAATGAAGCAGTCACGATCCCATTTGGTCATTTGGCAGAATTTGGTCATTTGGTCCCTCCGCGGCAGCCGCAAACCGATGTGGAGCGAGCTCGAAATCCTAAATTCCAAATCCCAAATCCTAAATCTCTCAGGGGGTCATTGGCCGTCCTGCATACTCGACCCGCAGGGTGGAGACCGCACCTGACGCAAAGCTGATGATGAGCATCCCTCTCCGGCCGGTCGCAGGGTTGATCGCCTTGTCCACGTATCCGATCTCGGTTCCGTCGTTATAGGTTTGGTTGGGCGTTCCCAGCATGGTCAGCACCTGGGAGAGCGACTTCTTTTTCAAGACGGGCGCCAGCTCTTGCAGGGTGACGAAACCATCCGTGAAGTTTTTCAGGATTTCGCGTTCCTGGCGTTTGGGATCGAGCACCTCGGCCCGCTGGCGAGCTTCGCGCTGATCCTTGACGGCCATCTCCGCGATGGCGCTCGCAGCGTTCGCAGCCAGAGGGCTCTTGGGAAAATCCTTGATGAACTGCTGATACCGGCTGGTCGCAATGATCGATTGGCCCTGCTGTTGGAGGACACTGATTTCCGCGAATACGAAGGCTTCGCGCTTTTTGAGGGCGGCCAGTTCCGACTGCAGAGCGCGGATCAGCTCGTCGTTCTGCGTGAGGACCAGGTCCTTTTCCGCGAGCTGTTTTTTCACCGTTTCCGCCGCTTCGTTGGCCAGGGTCAGCTCGTCGTTCTTCGTGGCAAGGCTCAATTCAGCCACACTGAGTTTGCGCGTGGCCGTTTCGAGTTCCGCCTGGAGCGGGTTGGCTTTGGGAGTGGCGTCCGCAGCCTTGTCGCGGTCACAACTCGAAAGCAGCGAGCCCAACAGAAGCAGGAACGCCATCAGGAACGCGGTGCAAAGGTGCAGGGATTTTGGAGCCGGATGGACCATGAGGCATCAATAGAGAGGAGGAGGAAGCATCGCAAGCCAAGGCAAACGGGAGGCGGATCGCTCCTCCTTGCCGGAGCCAGAGGACGGCCGCTGGCGCGGGTTGCGGGAAGGCCGACTGCAAGTCGGCCTCACATCGCGGCCTCACATCAAGGCGCGTGAAGCTTCAGGCAGGTTTCAAAGAGAGGACGCGCATCCACTCCCGGCCTTCTCGTCCGGGATAGGTCCGCGGCGGCAGCCATTCACGCTCGAGTGTGAAGCGCGGCAGGAAGAGCTCATCGAGTTCCGCGATCGACACGCCGAAAGGCGGTCCGTCAGCGGGGTTATCGTGTCCAGGATCGAGGTAGAAGATGGCCTGCAAAGTGCCGCCCGGCTGGAGCGCGGAAGCCACCGCCTCCACATAGGCCGGACGCATCGCCGGATCGATGGCACAAAAGCAGGTATGCTCCCAGACCCAGGCAAAGGCGCCGCGGAAATAAGCCGGCAACGCGAAAAGGTCGCCGCGCTCGTATTGCTCGCGGCCGGCTTTCGCGAAGCCCAGGGCTGCCTGGATCGCGGCGGGCGCGATGTCGAGGCCGACGGCTTCCGCCCCGCTCGCCGCGAGCGCGCGGACATCGTGCCCCACGCCGCAGCCGGGCACCAGGACCCGCCCTCGAACCGGCTCTTGCACAAGAAAATCCACCAACGCGGGGCTCGGCGCGCCTTTGTCCCAAGGCGTGTCACCCTTTTGATACTGAGCTTCCCAATCGGTCGGCATGATCGGTCATCAGAGGTAGCTCGACATTCCGATGGCGTGCCGGGTGCGCGCGTCTCGACATTGGAATGTCGAGCTACCCTATTTTGCGCCGCCACATCGTCGCCTCGGCCACGCTGAGTTGATATTTCCGGGCGTGCTCCCGAAGCAGGAACGGCAGCTCTTTGCGGTCAATGAGATCGAAGTCCGCCCCCAACGCGCCATTCAAACCGTCGAAGGTCGTAACCCGCCGCCCGAAACGCTCGAAGCCACCGAGCCAGTGTTCACGCGGGGTGAATTCATCCAGCCAGGTGTAGGGGGAGGTAATGATCAACTGTCCGCCCCGCTTGACCAGCGCCGCCAGACGCTGCAGGCAGCGGCGGGGCTCGTGCAGGCGGTCGAGGAGGTTCGCCATGAGCACGATGTCGAACGTGCCGAGATCGCTGCGCAGATTCATGGCGTCGCCGCGCTCGAAGGCCACGCGCCTGCGGTCCACCTCTTCCGGGGCGCGCGCGATCAACCGGGTCGTGAGCGCTCCTTCATCCAGCCGCGCGTAGCTGAGCTGGCCCTCCTGGCGAATGGTCTCGGCGGCATCGACAAAGCGCTGCGAGGAGTCGATGCCGAGCGCCGACTCGCAAAAACGCGCGAGTTCGAACGTCGCCCGCCCAACCCCGCAGCCGAGATCCAGCGCCCGCGCGCCGGAAGGCACCGCCGCGCGGTTCACGCATTCGGTCACGCAGCGGACCGGATAGAACAACGCTTCTTCCCCCCCCAGGTGTTCCGGCAGGATTTCCCGCTCCGTGGCGTAGTGAAAGAGCAGGTAATCCGCGAGCAGCTTGTCGGTTTCGTAGATATTCATCAGGAGTCGCGGGGCGCAGATTGGAAGTTTGCCAGCGGGCAACCAAGCCCTCATTCCAGCAATCGCGCAACCGCCAGACGGCCACTTTCACCATCGGCGGGGATGAACACCCAACATCCAACGCCCAACATCCCATGGCGCTCGCGCACGTCCGCGAGGTCATTCGATGTTGGGTGTTGGGTGTTTTCCTGTCGGACGGCGGGAGAAAGGGCGAACACCGGGCAAAAGATCCTCCGGGACAATCTTCGCCTCTCCCGTTGACACCCCAAGTCCAACCGCTATCCTTCCGCTCCTTTTTCCAAAGTCACTTTTCCACGCCACGCCTTATGAAACGCACGTATCAACCCTCAAAGCGCACGCGCAAGCGGCAGTTCGGTTTCCGCGCCCGGATGAAAACCAAAAACGGCCGCGCCATTCTCGCGCGTCGCCGCCAGCGTGGCCGCAAGCGGCTGTTGCCCAAGGGCGTGGAGATCCACTACGCCCGCCACACGCAGGCCTGAGCCGTTTGGGATTTACGATTTTCGATCTACGATTTTGCGATTTCAACCGCGCAGGCGCCGAAATCCTAAATCCTAAATCCTAAATCCTAAATTCCCGATGGCTCGTCTCCGTTTTCCGCAGTCGGCGCGTCTGTCCCGCGCGAGCGAATTTGCCCGGCTCCGGCGCGAGGGTCTGTCTTTCCACGGCAAGCTGATGGTCTTGAGCTTTTTGAAAGCCGAGCCTGACCTGGAAACGAGGATCGGTCTGATCACCTCCCGCCGCGTCGGCGGAGCCGTGGTCAGGAATCGCGTCCGCCGGCGTCTGCGGGAAATCGTCCGGGCGCTGCGTCCCCGGCTGCAACGGGGGATCTGGCTGGTGCTGATTGCCCGCCAGTCGGCGGCGAAAGCGACTTTCCAGGCCCTTCGCGACGACTGCCTCCAGCTCGCGCAACGCAGCGCCATCCTGCCTTCGGAATGCTCCTGATCCGCCTGCTCATCCGCGGTTACCAGGTGCTCCTTTCGCCGGTCCTCCAGTTCCTCAACGGTCCGGGCCGCTGCTGCCGTTTCGAGCCGGGTTGTTCCAGCTATTTTCTCGAGGCCTGCGAGACGCATGGCCTGCGGCGCGGCGGTTGGCTCGGGATCAAGCGCCTCGCCCGCTGCCAGCCGTGGGGCGGCGCCGGATTTGACCCGGTGCCGCGCGTCCTCGGCGCGCGCAAGATCGAGACTCGAGCCGCCAACCCCGAACGCTCGACGTGATGCTGAACCGTTTTCGACACACCCGCGGCATTTCCCCCCTCCCCGATTTCACGGGATTCGAGTCCGTTTCGAATTTCGAAGTTTCGTGTTTCTAATCTCATGGATCGCAAAGGAATCATCGCCGTCGCTCTCGCTGTCATCACGCTCTTCGCGTGGACGATTTACAATCAGCGCGAGATCGAGAAAGCGACCGCGCTGCGCCGCGCGGCCGCCGCTGAGCAACAGCGGAAGAAAGCCGCCGAAGAACCGGTTCCGCCCGCGCCGGCCGTAAGCGCTCCGGCGCCCGAGGCGCTTCCGCCCGGGGAGGCGCCCGTGGAGGAGAAGTCCGAAAAGCTCGCCAGTCCGGCGGTTGAATTCACTTTTTCGAATCTGGGTGGCGGCATCGCGAGCGCGCTGCTGCTCACGCACGAAGCGGAGCGCGGGAAGCGGATGGTGATCAATGAATTTGGGTCGGTTCCCATCGGCGCGATCAGCGAAGTGGCCGGCGAGGGAACCCGCCTGCCGTTTACCGCCTCGCGCGACGAAAGGGCCGGCGCCGTGATCTACGAGCGGACCGATGCGCGACAGTTGCAAATCACGAAACGCTTCACCCTGGGGCCAGCCGCGGGCTTCAACGAGGATTACGCGCTGAAGCTCGATGTTTCCTTCACCAACCGCGGTGCGCAACCGCTCGTGCTGCCGGGTTACTTCGTGCACACCGGCGTCGCCGCGCCGGTCCACCAGAGAGACCTGGCCATTTACACCGGGCTCAAGGCCGCGGGCGGCAAATTCATCGATGTGAACTCGTTTTCGGCGGGCGGCCTCCCGCTCTTCGGACATCCGGCCCGCCCCGTCTATACCGAGTCGCGCATCAACATCGAATGGCTGGGCGCGACCAACCAATACTTCACCACGCTGATCAGCCCGAAAGTGACGGCCCCGGCTCAGGATCCGGCCGGCCAGACCCGCCAGCGCGGGGCCTCGGTCTGGGGAAAGCGTTTCGACATCGCCGACGAAACCTGGATCGCCAGCGGGCGCTCCACGGACGGCCCCAAGGGGGCGCGTCACGGCGTCCAGGGGGCGCTCGGCATGCCCGGGTTCAGCCTCGAGCCCGGACAGTCGGTGGCCCAGAGCTTCACCATCTACACCGGCCCCCGCGAATATTCCCGGCTCGAGCGCCTCGGTGGCACGGAAGAGCAGATCATGGATTTCGGGATGTTCGGCATCGTGAGCAAGACGCTGCTCAACGTGATGAACTGGCTCCACGCCCGGCTGGGCAGCTACGCCGCGGCGATCATTGTCCTGACCCTGATCATCAAGACGATGCTCTGGCCGCTGCAAAACAAAGCCACTTCTTCCATGAAGCGGATGCAGTTGCTCCAGCCGAAGATCACCGAGTTAAAGGAGAAATATCCCGACGATCCGACGCGGATGAACACGGAGATGATGAAGCTCTACAAGGATTACGGCGTGAATCCCTTGAGCGGCTGCCTGCCGATGTTCATCCAGATCCCGATTTTCTTCGGCTTCTACAATATGCTCGGCAAGGCCGTGGAACTGCGCAACAGCAAGTTCCTCTGGGTGCAGGATCTTTCCCAGCCCGATACCATCTGGCATCTCCCGGGCCTCGGCATCCCGGTCAACGTCCTACCGCTGGTCATGGCCGCAACGATGTTCTGGCAGATGTCGATTTCCCCGAAATCCGGCGATCCGATGCAGCAGCGGATCTTCATGTTCATGCCGTTGATCTTCATCTTCTTCTGCTACAATTTCGCCTCCGCTTTGGCGCTTTACTGGGCCGTGCAGAATCTGTTTTCTGTCGCGCAGCTCTACGTGACGCGGAACCAAGCTCCCCCTCAGCTCCAGAAAGCCGCGCCCGCGAAGAGAAAATAGCGCGCCTTTATGAGCCTGAATCCCCGAGAAACCCTGGACACAATGCTGGGGCTGCTCGGCTTCGTGTGCGAAATCAAGGAGTTCGAACGGGACTACGGTCTCACCCTGATGATTTACACGGGGGAAAAGGATCGTCTGATCGGCCGCAACGGCGCTCTCCTCGAAGATATCCAGCTTCTGCTCAATCGGATCCTCCAGGCGCGGGACAAGAACGCTTCGAAAGTGCAGGTCGATATCGAGCATTGGCGCGAAATGCGCGACGACAGCCTCGCTCATCGCGTGCGTCAAATTGCCGAAATCGTCCGGCAGACGGGGCGCCCTTATCATCTCGAGCCGATGAACGCCTACGAACGGCGCATCGTGCACAACGCCTTCAAGGATGATCCCGAGATCATGACCTGGAGCCCGCCCGACGATGCCCGCATCAAGCGCATCACGTTGAAGCGGAGGTCCGCGCAGGGGCCTCAGACGCAGCACTGACCGAGCGCGCGCGGCAGCAAGCTGGTTACGGCGTCCACGGTCGCTTCACGATGGGTCCCAGATTAGCAGGCGGACCGGTGTCGGATGGTAGGCATTGCACGGGTTATTGAGCTGGGGGCAGTTGGAGATGAGACAGATCACATCCATCTCCGCACGCATTTCGACGTACCGTCCGCCGGCGGAAATCCCGTCCTCGAAAGTCAGCCCGCCCGAGGGCGTCACCGGCACATTCATGAAGAAGTTGATGTTGCTGGTGATATCGCGCTTGTCCCAGCCGCGGCCCCATTGATGCACCGCGCGCATGAAGCTGTCGCGGCAGGCGTGCATGGAGCGCTTGTCGAGAGCGTAGCGCACCATGTTGCTCTCGCACGCGCACGCTCCGCCAAGGGTGTCGTGCCGTCCGCAGGTGTCCGCGGTGATCGTCAGGAGCACGTTGCCGCGCGTGGAGATGAGCTTGGTGCCCGTGGTCAGGTAGATATTCCCCTGCTCCCGGAGGGTGTCCTGCGCGCTGTAGCGGTCCGCCGGATCCTGCGCGTTATAGAAGAGCGTATCGACCGCCTGGTTCCCCTCCAGATCGACGATGCGCAAGATCTGCCCAAGCTTGATTTCGTGCATCCACGGCTCCCCGGCAGGCAGAGTAAAATCATGAACCGCGGCGGCCGGATCGAGAGAGCTTTCGGTCAGCGTGCTCATCGACGACGAAGGAAGAGTGGTTCACCGAAACTTTGCGTCTTGGCGTCGTTGCATGAGTCACCATTCATAGGAAATAGCGTTCGGTGAGGATGAATCCGCGCTCATTTTCCAGGCGCGACTTCCGGCAAACATCATCCGGTCCGGGCGACGGTGAAGTCCAGACGGCCAGATGCACCGGCTTCGGCGCATAAGTGGGCGAGGGGTCGAGCGGATG
The DNA here is from genome assembly GCA_034667665.1 of Chthoniobacter sp. Lineage (GTDB taxonomy): Bacteria > Verrucomicrobiota > Verrucomicrobiia > Chthoniobacterales > Chthoniobacteraceae > Chthoniobacter. The sequence continues at coordinate 152,099 of JAXDQW010000109.1, read as the reverse complement.
AGGAGCGGTGTTCAGAATGACCAGCGTATTGAGCTCCGCGCGCAAATCGACAAAGGTTCCCGCCACCGAATTGAGCTCGTGAAAGCTCAGCTTGCCCGCGGCATCCACGGTCACCTTGCTGAAGAAATTCAGGCACGGCACGAGGTCGCGCTCACCGAGGCCGTATTTGCCGAGCTCGACGAGAAAACTGTCGCGCCCGTTGCGATGAAAATCATTGCCCGCCACCTGGTAGGTTGATTCGCCGTATTTCTCCCGGATGATCCGCTCGTTCGAAGGACCGGAAAGCGGGTCATGCCAGCCGCAGGTATCCTCCGTGATCGAGACGAGAATGCGCCCCATGTCGGAATACAGGCAGAACCCTTTGGTCAGCCGCGCGATGTGCTGCGCCTTGAGCGTGTCCGGCATATTGAAGCGTTCCACGGGCAGCTCGAAGTTGTAAAAGAGCGCGGCAACGTTGGCGCCGCCTTGGATATCGGTGAGGCGCAACGTGGTCCCGCGCTTCAGCACGTGCGACCAGCTCGCACCCGCTGGCAACGTTTCCTCAAAGCGAATCAGCGACGGATCGATCAGCGACATGGATCAATAGATGGGCGGCAGGACCGTGGAAGTCACGTTCAGGTAGCCGTGCCGGACGCCGCGGCAGGTAATGAGTTCGTCGGCGATCCGCTGGAGCCGGAAACCCGGCCCCTGCACGAGCAGGACTTCGAGGCTGTGATGCTTCTCGAGGTGCACGTGCTGCGAGGAAATGATTTCCTTCAAATACTGATGCTGGATTTTCATCAGCCGGCTTTGCAGGCCGTGCTTGGCGTGATCATAGATCAGCGTGATCGTGCCGGCCATGACCTGCCGGCCGAGCTGCTGCTCGTGCTGGACGAGCTGCTCGCTGATCATTTTGGAAATCGCCTGCGACCGGCTGGCGTAACCGCGTGCCGCCACCATCGCATCGAGCTCGTCGAAGAGCGTGCTCGGCAGCGAGATGCTGATGCGGCTGGCGGTGGCTTTCTTCCGGACCATCGTGTGCGCGAGGCGGTGAGCAGTTGGCATGCGCGCCGCGGAGCTGTCGAGAGAAGTATTACGCGGCGCTCGTTTCTTCCTACTCGCCGCCCCGACGGAAGGCGCATTTCGCGCAATTCACGTGCATCGTTTTGCGCACCGTGTGAGCTTTTTGGCTTTTCGTAATACAGCCGTCGAGAGCCTCCGCGCGGGTTGCCTCTGAGGTCTTCAGCTTTTCCTGGCGCCGGTTCGCCACTGGCACGCACCTTGCATTCGGCGCCGGGAACTTTTCGTCGGAATGAATCACCACCACCGCCGCTTCCAACCATGAGCACTCCGGTGCTCTGGCACTCGCTCACCTGGGAAGAGATCGGACGCTTGCGTGATTCCGGGATGGACGCCGTCCTCCTGCCCGTGGGCGCGACCGAACAGCACGGACCGCACCTCACCACGGCGGTGGATTGCGTCACCGCGGAGCAGCTCGCCCGGGCCGTCTCCGCCGAGACCGGAATCCCGGTGCTGCCGACGCTCCCCTACGGCTGCTCGCTCGGGCATTCCCGCCGCTGGCCGGGCACAATTTCGCTCCAGCCGCAGACGCTGATCGACTCCGTGGTGCAGATCGCGGAGTGGTGCCACGCCTTCGCCTTCAAACGGATCGTGATCATCAATGGCCACGTTACGAACTTCGCGCCGCTCCGTTGCGCGCTGGAAATCCTGCGCAGCAGATTCGATGACATCCTCGTTGCCATCCGCAATGTCGCGGACGTCAGCCAGCGCGTACACACCGAGTTCCATGCCGATGCCGAAGACTGGCACGCCAACGCGGCGGAGACTTCACTGATGATGGCACTCGCGCCGGAGCTGGTGCGTCCCGAGCGCATTGCCGAAGCGCACGATCCCGATCGCACGCACGGGCTATTCTTTTCCCACCCGGTCAATCACACCAGCCGCAACGGCGTGACCGGCCATCCGGTGACGGCGAGTGCCGACGAGGGCGGACGGCTCTTCGCGATGATGGTGGAGGATCTTAGCCAACAACTCCGCGCGGCGCTCCGCGAGCAGCCGCCGCTCGGACACAGCTATTTCGCGACCATCTGAATGAGGTCGGACGCCGCGCTTTCCACGCTCAAACAGGATCTGCTGGACCGCGGAGTGAAGTATTGCGTCGGCGCGTATGTGGACATTCACGGCGTGCCAAAAGGCAAGATCGTGCCGATCGGCCATTTCGAGGATTTCGCCACGGGCTCGGAGCTCTACACCGGCTACGCGCTCGACGGACTCGGCCAGTCGCCGAACGACGACGAAATCGCCAGCGTGCCGGACCTGGACCGCGGCGTGCGACTGCCCTGGCAGCCGGAGGTGATGTGGTATCCGGCGGACAACACTTTCCACGGCGAGCCGTACCCGATCAGCACCCGCGTGGCCTTTAAGAAAGTGCTGGCGCAAGCCGCGGAGCTGGGTTTCGCCTTCAATCTCGGGATCGAGTGCGAGGTCTATTTCGTGAAGCTCGGCGAGCGCGGGGAGTTGCTCATTCCGAACCCGGACGACGACTTGATGAAGAGCTGTTACGACGTGAAGCGCTTCTTCGACGCCTTCGGTCTGCTGGACAAAATCGCGACGACGATCAACGGCCTGGGCTGGGACCTCTATTCCTTCGACCACGAGGATGGGAACTCGCAATTCGAGTTCGACTTCCGCTTCACCGACGGGCTGAGCATGGCGGATCGCTACATCTTCTTCCGCTTCCTGGCGAAGAAGTACGCAGCCGACGAAGGCTTGCTCGCCACGTTCATGCCCAAGCCGTTTGCCGACAAGACGGGCAATGGCGCGCACTTCAATATGTCGCTCGCCGACGCGAAGACGGGAGCGAATCTGTTCCAGCCGGGCGAAGGCGCGGATCAGTATGGGCTCGGGCTATCGGCGCTCGGCTATTCATTTATCGCCGGAATCCTGCGGCACGGGCGCGCGCTTTGCGCCGCCTTTGCCCCGACGGTGAATAGCTACAAGCGGCTCATCCGCCGCGGGGCGATGGGCTATTATTCGTGGGCGCCGGTTTTCAATTCCTTCGGCACCAATAACCGCACCAACTCGGTCCGGGTGCCGATGGGCGGCGGGCGGTGTGAATCGCGCAACGCGGATTCTTCCTGCAACCCGTATCTCGCGGGCGCCCTGGTCCTGGCCGCGGGACTCGAAGGCGTGCGCGAGGGACTTGATCCGGGCGCGCCGCAGACGGAGAACCTTTACGAATTCACCGATGCCGAGATCGCTGCGAAAGGGGTGCAGCCGCTGCCCAAAACGCTCGGCGAGGCGGTGCAGGCTTTTGCAGACGACCCGTTCACCGAGAGGGTGCTCGGCGCGGAGCTGAAGCGGGAATTCATCACCTATAAGCGCGCCGAGTGGGAGGAGTACCACCAGACCATCAGCCGCTGGGAGATCGAGAAATATGCGCGCCTTTACTGATCGCGCCGGCGACTCGAATTTCGGTCGACCGAGCCAAAGCAGATGCCATCCGCCATTCACCCGCTAACTCATACCACCAACACCCAATAATCCGATGAAACTGAAATCCATCCTCACCGCGGCCCTCAGCTTCGCCCTCGCCGGCGTAGCGCTCGCCGCTGAACCCATCAAAATCGGCTACTCCGACTGGCCCGGCTGGACGGCTTGGGAAATCGCCAAGGAAAAAGGCTTTTTCAAGAAGCACGGCGTGGAGGTGAAGCTGGTCTGGTTCCCGATCTATACCGATTCGCTCAACGCCCTAAACACCGGCAAGCTGGACGCCAATTGCCAGACCTGGAGCGACACCATCCCGCCCCTGGCCGAGGGCATCGATCTCAAGGTCGTGCTCGTGAACGACAATTCCGCGGGCAATGACGGTCTCGTGGCGAGAAAGGAGATCAAGTCGGTCAAAGACCTCAAGGGCAAGACCGTGGCCACCGAGCTCGGGACCTGCGACCACTTCCTCCTGCTCCAGGCGCTGGCCAAAAACAAGATGACGGAGAAGGACATTAACTTCAAAAACATGACCGTTCCGGACGCGGCCGCCGCCTACCGCCAGGGCAAACTCGACGCCGCGGTCATCTGGCAACCGTCGCTGAACGACGTGATGAAAGAGGGCAAAGCCAACTTGCTCTTCACCTCGAAGGATATCCCCGGCCTGATCCCGGACTTGCTCGTCTTCCAAACCAAAGTCGTGAAAGCGCGCGAGGCGGATATCCAGAAAATCGTCGCGGCCTGGTTCGACGTGTATGAGTTCGTCAAGAAGAGCCCGGACGAAGCCGTGGCGATCATGGCGAAGATCGTCGAGCAGAAGCCCGAGGAGTATAAGGCCTTTCTGCCCGGCACGAAGTTCTTCGACTTGAAGGCGGATTTGAAGGCGTTTGAAAAATCGACCGACGAAACGTCGCTTTACCAGAGCGGCAAGGTGATCAGCGATTTCCTCGTCGGCGCCGGGTTGATGAAGAAGGTCCCGGACTACGCCAGCGCCCTCGATCCGAAGTTTGTCAACGCGCTGAAAAAATAGCGCGTCGCGCAAGGCCACGCGTATAGCCTGCGCTCCGTGGCTGAACCAAGCACCTCATTTTCCGCGCCCGCCGTTCCACCCGCGGGCGCGGCGGCGCCTTGCAGCACGGCACCGCACCGGCCGCGCATTCATCTTTTTGCGCTGCGGCGCGATCTGCCGCAGTGGATCTACAATCTCGCCGCCGCCGCGGGATTCCTCACACTCATTGGCGCCTGGTGGTGGCTGAGCCACAGCGGGCATGTCGAGACGGCGTATTTGCCGACGCCGGAAAAGGTGTGGATCACGGCGTTCGCGGTGCTCCAGGACGAGACGGTCTGGGCGGACATCAAGATCAGCTTCCTGCGCGTCACCGGCGGCTTCCTGCTCTCGGCCGCGATTGCTCTGCCCCTCGGCATTTGGATGGGTTCGTGGAAAATCGTCGAGGGTTTCGTGCAACCGCTCACGGAATTCATCCGCTATGTGCCTGTGCCGGCGCTGATCCCGATCCTGATGCTCCTCTTCGACATCGGCGAATTGTCCAAGGTGATGCTCATCTTCGTCGGCACCTTTTTCCAACTCGTGCTCATGGTCGCCGACGAAGTCCGCCGCGTGCCCTACGAGTTGCTCCAGGTCAGTTACACGCTCGGCGCGAAGAAGGGCGAAGTCGTCCGCCTGGTGCTGATGCGCGCCGCCATGCCGGGTATCTTCGACGCGCTGCGACTCTGCAACGGCTGGGCGTGGACCTATCTCGTCGTCGCCGAACTCATCGCCGCCAACGAAGGTCTCGGCTACCGCGTGCTGAAGTTTTATCGCTTCGTCCAGGTGCCCAAGATCTTCGTCTATCTAATGATCCTCGGCGCGCTCGGGCTGCTGCTCGATTTCCTCTTCCGCAAGTTCAACGCCCACGTCTTCCACTGGGCGGATACGACGAAGCGTTGAGTCCCAAGCTATCTCTTGGGTTTCCGCTTCGGTTTCGAAGGGGCCTGTTCGAGACTGGTGACCAACTCGCGATCGATCGACTCATATCGCCGGCCATCATGAAAATAGAAGAGAGTGCTCGTGTCGGGCGAACGCGCGAGAAACTCCGGATGATGCACCTGCAGACCTCGGCCATCTGTTAGGTGGATGATGAATGGCCGAAACGGCCGCCTCTCGTGGAAATTGATCAATTCCTCCGAAGTCATGACGGTGAACTTATGCAGTCGGACAGTGACCGGCAAGGCCGATGAGCGCATCGCCGATTGCGGATTGCGGATTCCAAAGTTTCCACGCGTCCTCGCGGATCTCTTCAATCCGCAATCCGCAATTCCCCTGAGCGTCACTCCTCTTCCGGCGGCATGATGGTCGCGGCGTCGCTGCCATCCGACCCGACGAACAAGCCGCCACCGCGATTCTGCTTGCGCAGGAAAACACCGCGGAAAGTGCGCTTTTTCAGCACCGGCGGATCATCGAAGGACTCCTCGGCGAAGCTGCCTTTGAAGGTGCCGTTCACCGGATTGATCGTCAGCGCAAGATTCTCGTCGCCCGGTTCCTCGACAATAACCTGATTGTCGCGCGAGAGCGTGAGCATCGAAGAATTGCTGCCCACGATTAGTTGCGCATTGTGCGCCGTGTCGGGCAGCGTGAGGAGGCGGACGCCGGCATCGGGCGGAAGGTAAAGCTCTGCGGCGAAGGCCACATCGGCGGTGAAACCACTCACGTCTCCAATGTCGGGCATGAACCAGTTGAGGGTCCCATCGCAGTCGCTGAATTTCGCCAAATCGTGGAATTTCAACATCCCGGAAAGGCTCCCGGAGCGCGCCCCCTTCTGCGGGGCGACCGTCACGTAGAAAGGCAGCGTGCCGTCGCTCTTCACCCGCAGGCCCGCCGTGAACCGCCGGCCATCCCCCAATTTTCCAACCAGCGTCGCGTAGCCGGTCGGCTTTACTTTCATCTGCGCGTAGCCGATGCCGAGCGGTCCGTCACTATCCTCGGCCAGCGGCAGCAGCACGTTGTAAGTGCCGGCCTGCGGAGCGGGAAAAGCCTTGGCGGTGAAGCGGGAACGGCCCGCGGCCACGTTCGAGAAAAAGTCGCCATCTGTCACCGTGCCGGCGATTTGATTGGTGGCACCGGTCAGATCGAGATGGAGCCGGAGGGAAACGATCTGCATTTCCTCATCGACGATCTGAGGGAAATCGGCGGAGAAATTCCCGAGAACGTCGAATGCGCCGCGAATCGCGCGGGCGAACCCGCCGTACTTCAGGGTGCCCGTCACCGCGCCATTGGCGCCGAGCGTGAGCTTGAGATAGCCGGATCCCTCCTGGGTGGGGATGGGCTCCGGGTCGTCTTCCGTCGGGGCGTCGGAGATGATGCCATCGTAGCTGCCCACGCCGATCGCGAACGGGAACAGCAGCACCCGCGCGGTGCCGGTCAGACCATGGCCGTCGCTGATCGTGTAGGTGAAGGTATCGGTGCCCACGAAACCCTCGCCGGGTGTGTAGGCGAGCTTGCCGTTGGGCAGAATGCTCACGGTCCCCGCCACGCCCTGGGTCACGCTTTCGATGGTCAGCGAATTGTGATCCGGGTCGGAATCATTGATCAGCGCGTCGATCTCGAAAGGCGCCTTCCCCACGGTGTAGCGCATATCATCCACTGCCACGGGCGGCGCGTTGATATGCACGGTGCTGACGTATTCGCCGTTTTCGTCCGGGCGAAACAAGATGAAGCCGCCGCGCCCGATCGGGAGCAATTTGGCTTCGCTCTCCGGGAGCACTCCCGAAGGGGCGGTCAATCCCGGCGGTGCGGCGAAGGTGCCTTCGTCGCCGGCATCGAGCCCGACGGTGGCCGATCTCTTATCAAAGGTCCCCCCGATTTCCTGGTAGCTGAAAACGATATCGCCCGCCGCGAAGTCGGAGCCATTCAGCCGCACGGCGTCGCCGAAGAGGACGACCTGGAAAACATGATGCGTCGTGGGCAGCTTTCGCTCGTGGATCATCCAGGTGACCGAATACCATTTGCCCGGATTCGTTTTCTCGATCACGGCGTCACCGCTGTGCGGCATCACTTCGAGATCATCCCAGAGCGGGCTGACCCGCGTGAGGGCCGAAGGAGTGTGGAGGTTTTCGTAGTCCGCGGCGCCTTCGGGATTGGGATCGTCGCCATCCGCGATCACGACGAGGTTGCCATTCGTAGTCACCGCGACGTTGGTGAATCCCTCACTTCCGAAGTACGAGAAATCGAACCCGATCGATCGCCCGCCCATGACCAAATCATCATAGCTTGCGTCGTCGCCCCACAAGACCGTCCCGCCACTCGGAGGAATGAGCAACTCCCCGCGCGCTGAAGCGATGAAGCCCCAGGCCACCACCAGCGCGAGCCAGCGCGCATCAATGAGTAATCGTTTTATGCCGAACCTCGTTTGCATTGAACGATTAAGCTTGGCACACAAACTGCCTGCCGCGAGCGGAAAATTCCGCCGTGGGCCTTTAACCAGAATCCGCGATGTGAAACCTCGCGCCAAGGCGCACGGGGGACCTCCCGGGTTTGGCGGATGTCCCGCCCGCCGGTTTGGGCGCCTGGCCCACACGATCTTCCCACTCGCCCGAAAGGCCGCGACGCAAGATGCGTCGCTCGGCGGGCAGGATGGCTCGCCCGCCCACCGACCTCCTCGCGTCCCCTCCGCCACCTCGGCCCACCCTACCCGAGAACTCGGCCTCGCCACGGAGCCGCAGAAGGCCCGGCCCAACCGGAGGCCCGGCGGAATGAACGGAGCCGGGATTATTTCGCCGCGAGCGCGGCTTCGATTGCGCTGGCCAGCTCCGCCGAATCCGGCTTCACGTTCGAATCAAATCGCGCGAGAATTTTCCCGTCCCGGCCGATCACAAATTTTCCGAAGTTCCACTTTATCGGGCCGGGCGCGGGGGAGTCTTTGCCCGTGAGCGCCTCATAGAGCGGATGCTGCTCGGGTCCCTTCACATGGAGTTTGTCGAAGAGCGGGAACGTCACGTCGTATTTCAACGTGCAAAACTGCTTGATCTCCGCCGTCGTCCCAGGTTCCTGCGCGCCGAAGTCGTTGCACGGAAAGCCCACGACGACGAGGCCCTGATCCTGGTATTTGCGCCAGACTGCTTCGAGTCCGGCGTACTGCGGTGTAAAGCCGCATTTGGAGGCGACGTTGACCACGAGCAGCGCCTTGCCAGCGTATTGCTTGAGCGACGTTTCCTTGCCGTCGATGTCCTTGAGAGGAATCGTGTAGAGCTTCGGATCTTCGGCAAACAATGAGGCGGACATCAGGAGTGGCAGGAGCAGGACGGTGAGAACACGCAACAATTTCATACTGAGACGGAAGAGGAGCCTGAAAGGTAAGTCAACCCAATGGTGCGTAGCTCGACTTTCCAAAGTCGAGAACGTGACGGCGCCAAACGATTCGACTTTGAAAGTCGAGCTACGCACAAACGATGCGTCTCCCTGGACCCACGGATGGGTTGACTCCCTTCAGGACCATGAAAGGGCGCTTAGGGCGCGAAGCGTTTGCTGTAAACAGTTCGGAAGCGGAATGCCGGCTCGATGGAATCCTTCTCCGGGTTGATGGCGTCGCCCTTTTCCTTGGTATCCGCATTGTTAGGGTCGAAACGCCGGTCCTGAGGGTCCAGATAGCGTTCGATCGTGGATTCACCACGATACTCGGAAACCACGGAATTGGAGGTTTCGCGCCATTGCAGATAATCCTCGTCCTTCGGAGCGGCTGGCTGGCGAACGGCCTGGACGCGGACATAGACGGTGAAGGTATTTGACCGTGTGGTGACGCGCGGGAGCAGGTCCACATATGGCTTCTCGCGCATGTTGTCCCCGGTGAGGGTGTTTCGTGTCCAGAATTCCCGGATCGAGAGGGGGCCGGTTTCGCTCACCTTGTAATTCGCCGATTTCCCATTGAAGCCCAAAGGATAGAGGAATCGATCACAGATCTCGGTGGCAGATTTGAAGATTTCGCCTTTGCTGAACACCTCTCCTTCGATCGCCTGGAGGGTGGTGTCGCGATCCACAAGCATGCGGTAATTGGGCTTGGTGGGATTGAAATCCACCGTCGCTCGGTTGGACTGAGGCGGCGGCGTGTCGTTCTTCTTGTAAGTGTCCACATGATCCTTCGGCACCGCCGTCAACCGCACCGGATACAGCGCCGCCCGGAGGGCCGTGGTTCGCCGGATATAAGTGAACGGTTGAATCTGATAGTTCAGATTCACCTTTCCGGCGGTCGAGAACGGTTCGCTGATCGCATAAGGCTCGACCACGGGCATGGTGAAGAGATCCAGGAGCAGATGATCGTGCGGTTGCCCGGTAGCTATTCCGAAGTGGGTCACGCCAGCGGGGGCGGGAGTGAAGCACAGGGTTTCCCAACCTTTGCGCAGCAACCCGCGCGAACTCAGGGAACCAATCATTCCGGCCGAAGGGAGCTGGCGGTTCGGAGAAAAGTAGGTGTCGCCCGGCGGTTCATAGGTCCACGTTCCGAAATAGGGAATCGGAAAAAAGTCAGTTTTGGTCAGTTCGTCGTAACCGTGATAAGAGAAGTTCCCTTCGTCCACCTTGTTGAGAAAGGCGCCGTCGCCGAAGGAGCCGAGACCCGTGTCAAAATCGGCGGCACCCCCGTCTTCGCGCGTCGCTCCTTTGGTCACCACGGCCGACAGATCGCCGGCTATCCCCGGCGCATAGCTCACCACAGTCGCTCCGCGATCAACGTTCACGAGCTTGCCAAAATAGGTCGTGCTCGTCGGTGGGTTTACGGTCCCCAAGGCATAGGTGGCACCTGGAGGAATTTGTCCGTTATTCCCATAGTAAGTAGAACCGTCCGACAATCGCAGGCTCTGAGCCTGTCTATTTGGAAGGGCCGGATACGCCGGAGATGGAGTGTTGTAATTGGCATGCGGGCGGAACCGCGGATCTTTGTCGGTGCTGGTCGTTTCATCGTAGAGCGCCAGGATCCGAAGGTCCCCACCGCGCCCCGTGGCATCCGGTGGATCGTCCGTCTTCCCGCCTGGGCCACCACTGCACTCGAGACTCCGGACGGTATCGCCGGGCTGGAGGAGTCCACGCCACTTATTCGTAAAATCGAGACCGGCGTCCGCACCGACAATGGGAGTTCCAGAGTACCCCTTCCCGCTCCGGTTCAGCCAATCAAGCCGGGTATCCAAAGACAGTGCTTTTTCCCAGCCGCCGGCCCTCGCGATTCCTGTCCAGTAGGGCTGAAACCCGCCATTATTGACGCCCTTGGCCGCCACCCACAGATAGGGGGTCGCGGGAACGGCATTGCCAACCGAAGTGTTGTACCAAGTGGGCACCGGCCAATTGGTGCCCGGCGGGAAAACGAGAGTGAAGGTTTGAGAAGGGCTGTTCGCCCCGAGACCGATCTGAATCCTGACGCTTCCCCCATTGAAGTTGAAGGTCCGTCGTTTGGGCTCCGGGGTATCGTTCCCGGCCGCATCCTTTTCATACAACAACTTGCCCGTAATTGGATCTCTGAGCAAATCCACGCGCACTTGGGCGGTCAGCGGGTTGAGGGTTTTGAGCTGCGACGGATCAGTTTGGAAGGGATAGGCCGCCACAACGAATGGGGCACTGTCACCACTCATCGCTTCCACCGTGTGCAGGATGCCTTCATAACCACCAAAGTTGCGCCCGCCCCAACAACTTCCGGATGCATCCAGGTATTTGCGGGACTTGACCGTCGGAAACGCGAGGGATCCACGCGCAATCTGCGATGAGGTCACCGACCAGTCCGTGGTGGCGTTGATAAACTGGCAGTCGATGTAAACTTTGTCCGCGTTATTGGCCGCGGTAGGCCCAGACAGGGGAGCGTAACCCGCCATCGGATTGAAGGTCTCGAAGACCAGGAACGCGCGCATCAGGGTGCCAGTTAGCTCGTAACCTTCCAGCCCAGGCTGGGAAACCCCGGCAGCGTTCGAGAGGACGGTCGCAACGTTGCTGTAAGGATTGACAATGACTTCTTCTTGCGTGGTGGGAAGTGCCGGAAGACTGGGGTTGGGGGGAGTGCCGGGCCTTTTCTTTCCGAACCAGCCGGCATGATAGAAGACGATGGAAGCTTCGCTGATCGTCGGAAAACGCCCGAAACCTCTGGTCTCGACCTTCCCCAGAGTGACGCGCGTCGGAACCACGAGGCCGGTTCCGGTGTACGGTGTGGCGGTTTGGGGTTTGGTCGGATCCAGTCCCTTGTCCTTGAGGTTGACACAACGGAAGTAGTCATAAATCTCCGTGAGAATCTGATCCCGATCGTTCCCATATTTTCCTTCGAAGGAACCACCGAAACCAGGAATCGGGTTGGTGGTACTCGTCAAACTGCGGAGGTAGGTGAGCAGTTTCATATTCTGCCCATCCTGAATACTAAGATCGTCGGTGGCGCTGTACGGGTTATTGCGCACGAATTCGAACACGCGGAGCGGGCCGGTGCTGCTGGTGCGCTCCGGGCCCAGTGTGGAACAAAAGTAAATCAACCGGTCATAGACGCTGCGCGCGGTGAGGCCATTCGCCCCTTTCTTGCTGTCATCCCAGACGGGCCAGGCCGTGATCCGCGGACGGCCAAAAAGATTCAACTCGGGCGCGCGGCTGTAGGCGGTCAGGAAAAAGCGGAGTTTATCGAGAAGATCCGGCGTGATCACGGACTTGGCATAACTGATCGTCAGATCGGCAGGGTTGTTCTCCGTCTTGACCTTGTCATTATGGTACACCACGTAATCGGCCAGTCGATCGTCATTCAGGGTGCGCCGCAGCTTGTCATAGTCCCGGGGGATAAAGGGGGACGGAGGGGTGATCACCGGAGGAGCAAATAGCATTTCGTCCACGCTGGAATAAAGCCGGTCAAAACGGATCTCGGTGCGGCCGTCGTCAGGCCCCATTTCGTTGCTTCCCAAAATGAATTTGCGCGAGCGTTTCGTGCCGCCCATGGAGCCGTAGCTGCCAACGCGCGGGGTTAATTGGTAAAGCAACTCCGAGGAAAGCGTGAAGGAAGGCATGAGTTTGCCGTCCTTGGGATTCTCGTACTTCCCGCCATGGAAGAGCACGCTTAGGGAAGTCGTGGAAGGATGGCCGGGGTAGCGCTGAAATTCACCCTGGGTAGGCTGGGTATTGGCCAGGCCACCCCCGCCGACTGGGACTAATCCGTCATCTTTGGCGTTTTTCAGACCTTTCTCAAACTGCGTCACAAAGCGCGGAGTATCCCAAAAGCTTCCCGCGTACAGGTCCGTCTGGTAACTCGCCGGCCGGGCGTCCATGCAGTACCCGCCGGCGGTGTTGATGTTGATCCGGCTCGTATCGTCGTCCGCCCAGAAGGCGACGCGCCCGACGATCGGGTTCGCCCGCGAGGGCGTCCGCCGGGCGGCGTCGCCCACCGCTTTATCCCAGATGGCCGTCAGACCGTCAGAGCCCGCCCGGACCGGAGCGGTGAGGGTGCCATCGCGCAGGACGTAAAGCCACCGCACCGGCATGGGCGCCTCCGCCTCGGAACCAGATCCGAAGCGCCTGTCGATGCGCAGGCCCTCGACCAGTGACGATTGCCAGCCCTCCGGGATATTAACCAGCCGATCTGCCGCCACCTTGGTATCGGCCAGCGAGGGGTCGATGATCGGGTAGCGCTTGACCGTGGTTTCTTTGCCGCTCTCTTTATCTCCGGTGCCAATGGTGGCCGCCTGGTTCAGATCCGTAAAAAGCGCCGGCGTCTGGGCCCAGTCAGACGGGACTTCGTTCGCCGCATCGTAGGCTTTGGCGTCATTCGAATTCAGCACCATGTTGTCGGACGAGTAGAGTTTGTAGAATCCCGCGACCTCGGAGGAAGCGGATCCGTTTGACCCGAAAACGCGGATCATCCCCGGCTGCGAAGCCCAGGCCCCGTTTTTCACCGTGGTGGCTTCGCGGACCTGGGCCATCACCGCGGCCACGGCGGACTCGGCGAGTTGTCGGGTCGAGACGCTGTCGGCAAAGCTCTTGGCGGAGCGCGCTTCGGTCGTGACTTGCGAGAAAAAGGCAATGGCCACGCCGGCGAGCAGCATGAGCAGGACGAGGGTGATGACGAGGGCCGTAGCCTGGCAACGCGATTTCATACGGGAATTATTTGGTTTGGGCTTTGCTCCACTTCGCGCCGCGAATCGCAACGTTGGTGGAAAAAATACGGTAGGTGGCGTGCTGGTCGAGCAAGCGGGTCTCCAGCGTATGGAGGTCGCCATCGCCGGGTTCCGTGGTCTTCGCATTGTCTTCGAGCAGCCTGGAATCGGTGAAAAGATCGTCGGTCTTTACGCCCAGGTCCTTCGCCCCTGGGTTCCGGTCGATCAATCGCCTCGCGGATATTTCATCAACCGCCACCATCACCACCTGGACGACGGGCGGGAGTTGGTTTTTGGGGTTGATTTCCGGGTCGGACTTGGTGGCCGTCGAGTCGTACTCATAGTCCAGGGATAAAGGGGCTTTATTGCTCTTGGTTCGCAGCCGCTCGTCATTTTGCGAAAGCCGCGGAAGCATGATCAAGGCGACGACATTCTCCGCCAGGATGCGCACAGGGCGGGGTGTACTCTGGCCTGCTTTCAGCAAGAGGGGCTTGGTAAACCATTTCATCGGGTCCGGGTTGCCCGCGTAGGCTGTCTCCTTGTAAATATTGAGCGTTTCGGTGGACTGGCGCAGTTCCAGCATGCGCGAGCGGATCCGCTCCTTTTGCAGACCGACGAGGAAGGGCGGGATGAACTCTTTGTCACTCGCGATCTCAAGGAAGAAACCCCAGGTATTCAGCGTTTCGTCGAGCATCTGCTTGTCCTGGTTCGACTGCGGAGTCACCACGGGCGGGCGGTCTTCCACTTCTCCCACGGGAGCCTGGAAAAAAATGCCGTGGGTGGGCCGGTAAACACTGGAATCGGCTGTCCCCAACAGTTTGGTCATGGAGCCGCTGCGAAACCGAAGCTCCGACTGCCGTCCATAGTTTACCGGTGTGAAGTCCTTGTAATTAATGGAGTCCCGGACCTTGTTGTTTACGTCATAGTAATCCCAATAGGTATTCAGGGTCGCTTCGGAGAGGCGTCGGGTCATCTTTTCGAAGCCATGCCTGGCTTCCTGAAACTGCTCGATCTTGCCGGTGGTCCGGCGGGCGAGTTGTCCGGCCTGGTCCGTCGCCGCGACCATGATGCCGATGATGATGATAAGGATGGCCATCGAAACCATCAGTTCGACGAGAGTGAAGCCGGAAACGGTGGAGGAACGTGAGCGCATCATTCGTTGCGGCCCACAAGAGCCGAGTAAGTGTAAACCGGCACGCCGGCGGGTGGCTTGAAAAGGTTCTCTGTCGCCCCAGTGAGTTGAAAGAGGAGATTGCTGTTTCCGCCTTGCCGGGCCACTTCCACCGTAACCTGGGCGAGTTCCGCCTCCGCGCCATGCGTCTTGCGGGGAATCTCGGCGCGCGGGCGGACGCGCACATTCACATGGTAGAGGATGCGAAAGCGTTCTTCCGCCGAGAGCGTGCCTTCGACTTTGGGCACGACTTCGTTGCCCTGCTCATCGAAATACCGCACGACGCCCTCGAGCACCGTCGGCGCACGGAAACTGAAACCGGGATCTTTGGAATCCATGCCTCCGTTCTTGGCGTCCGCGAGAGTTTTGAAATCCGCCTGGAGCGCATCGTTGATGACCCGCTGGGCAATCTGCGAGCAGACCGTATTATCCAAGGCCACCCGAAATTGATCCGAACCCACGGCCAGAAGACCCAGGATGGCCACCACCGCGAAGGCGACAATGCCAATCGCCAGCACCACCTCGATAAGAGAAAACCCGCGCGAAACTGCTCGTTGGGAGGACTGAAGCATCAGATGAGGATGATTACATTGTCGTTACAAAGACAACTTGTTGGTTCTTCTAATCGCCGGTTTGGAGCGGACCGTCAAAAGAAAAATGAGGGGGTATAACGATTGATTCGTAATTAAGGCTTCGCAGCCCGTCAATCCTCCGCGCGCACGAGCCGCGGCGGCGCTCACGGGCTGTCGGGTACGCCCTTGCCTTTCACCCCGAACGCGCGCATGCGAAAGGCGTGAAATCGTTTCGCAAAGAACTCTGGTTCGAAGTCCCCAACCGCCGCCAATTGCTGAACATTACGCCGCAGATTCTGGCGTGCGTGACGGGCAGCGGTGTGCGGGAGGGCCTTTGTCTGGTCAATGCGATGCACATCACGGCCAGCGTTTTCATCAATGACGACGAGGGTGGACTGCATCACGATCTTGAAGTCTGGCTCGAAAAGCTGGCCCCCGAGAAGCCGTATTCCCAATACCGGCACAACGGATCTGAAGACAACGCCGACGCGCATCTCAAGCGCACCATCATGGGGCGGGAAGTGGTGGTGGCGGTCACCGCCGGTGCGCTGGACCTGGGCCCATGGGAACAAATCTTCTACGGCGAATTCGATGGCCGACGCCGCAAACGCGTGCTCGTGAAAATCATCGGCGAATGAGCGGCGCGCGGGGATAAACACCGGATGAACACCGGATGAACACCGGATGAACATCCAACATCCAACACCCAACATCCAACATCCAACGCCCAATGGACCTCGCGGCCGTGCGCCAGCGGCATTGGATGTTGGGCGTTGGGTGTTGGATGTTGGGTGTTCATCTCCGCGATGTTTGGTAATTTGCTCGGCGTTGTGCCGGACGATGTGGTTAAGGATTACCGCATGGCCGCGCTGAGCTCCCCAGAAAGAAAACGCCGAACATCGAACGTCGAACCTCGAACGCCGAACGTCGAAGGGCGGGCGCACTCAGACTTCGACGTTCAGGGTTCGAAGTTCGATGTTCGGCGTTCTCCTCTCCGCTCCACATGAACACCCGCGAACGCGCCACTCATCTCGCCGCCGCCGCGGGCCAGTTTCCCTTCCTGAGCGAGGCGACCACGGCCGTCCTTTATTCGCTGGTCGGCGCCGAGCTGGGCGACCCGGGCATTCTCGACGATTTCCGCCGTTATGGCACCCATCTCACGAAAGCGGTCCCGCATTCGCCGATCCTCCACGTCATCAGCGGGAACACGCCCGCCGCCGGGCTGCAGAGCTTGATCCGAGGGCTGCTGCTCGGAGCGCACAATCTCTGCAAGATGCCCACCCCGGCGCTGCCGGAGATCGCGAAATTCCGCCAGGCGCTGCCGCCCGAACTCGCCGAGCGCGTGGAAATCTGTCAGCAACTGCCGAAAGACTGGATTGCCCGTGCGGAAGCGGTCATCGTTTTCGGCGATGATGAAACGGTCGCGGATTTCCGCGGCCGGATGCGCGCCGACCAGGTGTTCATCGCGCACGGCCAACGGCTGAGCTGCGGCGTGATCTTCGAGGACCCGAAATTCGAGTCTGCCGCGGCGGCGGCGCGCGATGCCTCACTCTCGGATGAGTTGGGCTGCCTCTCGCCGCACGTGTTTTATGTCGGGGATGATCCGCTCGATTACGCGATCCGGCTGGCCGAGGAGATGGAAAGCTTCAATGCGCGCCAGCCGCGCGGGGCGATCGCGCTCGCCGACGTCAACGCCATTCACAACCTCCGCGAAGAACTCTCCGTCCGCGCCGCCCATGATCCGCGGGTGGCCGTCTTCAAGAGCAACGGCACCGCGTGGACGGTGGCCTGCGACCCCGGGCTGGGCTTCCCCCGGTCGCCGCTCCATCGCTTTGTCTATGTGAAATCGCTCCCCAACGATCTTGCCGCCGAACTCGAACCGGTGCGCCAGCAACTCAGCGCCATCGGCGTGTGGCCCGCCACCCTGGAGCATCTGCGCCGGGTCGCGGGGTTCGGCGCGAGCCGGCTCTGCCCCGTGGGCCGCATGCAGCTCCCCGCCTGGACCTGGCACCAGGACGGCAAGCCGGCGCTCCTGCCGCTGGTCCGCTGGGTGGATGCCGAGGCCCAGGGGTGAGCCCCGATCCCACTGCGAGGTTGCATTCGCCGCACCGGCTTCGCATCTTGCGGCGCATGGCCAAAGAAGAGGCGATCAAGACCGAGGGGATCGTCACCGACGTTCTCCCCGGCACGATGTTCCGCGTCGCGCTGCCCAACGGCACCGAGGTGCTGGCCCATATTTCGGGCAAGATGCGCAAACATTTCATCCGCATCGTTCCCGGCGACAAAGTGGAACTCGAGCTCTCGCCTTACGATCTCTCCAAGGCGCGGATCATTTTCCGCGAGCAATAGCCAAAGTGCGCACGCGCAAAGCGACCCCCGGAGCCGAACTTTCTCTGACCTCATCAAAACCCCGTCGGCGCGCACCGCGCCGCCCATTCCTACCGCCCCACCATGCCTGACGAAATCAATCCCACGCCCGGCGAGAACGCCGCCAAAGCCAATCTGCAAAGCGCCAAGGCCCACGCCCAGGAAGCCGCGGGCGCGGCCAAAGCGCACTTGAAGGAAGTCGTCGATCAATCGAAGGAACATCTCAAACAAGCCGCCGGCGATCTACGGGCGGCCGCGGAATCGACCGCGCGCGAGCTCAGGGGCGCGGCCCAATCGAAGGTGCGTGAATTCCGGGAGACCGCGGAGGCCAAGGCGCAGGAACTGCGTGGCCAGGCGGAGCAATTTCGCGGCGATGCGAGCACCCGCGTCCGCACCCTTCAGGAAGACGGCGAAGCTTACATTCGCGAGAATCCGCTCAAAGCGGTGCTCTGCGCGCTCGGCGCGGGATTTCTCCTCGCCCTCGCCTTCCGTAAGTAGCACCGCTGTGATACGCCGGTCCTGTCCACCCGCCGCTGACTCTTGCCGGATGCCGCCCTATGGCTGAGGCGAGGACGGGCGCACCGCGGGCGGCTGAGGCCGGGTTCTTCGGGCACGCGAGCGCCCTGCTCGGCGCCAAGCTCGCCTACCTCCGCGCGCGGCTGCAGCTCGTTGGGCTGGAAAGCAAGGAGGCGGCGGTTCATTTTGCGATCATCCTCGGGATGGCGATCGGCGCGCTGGTGGTCGCCGTCTTCGGCTACTTCTTTCTCATCTTCGCGCTCATCTTCCTCGTCGCCTGGGCGTGCGGCGGGGACAACGCGTGGATCTGGGTCACGCTGGGCGCGGCGTTTCTGCACCTGGGTGGCGCGGCGGCGCTGGGCTTGCTGGCCAAGGCAAAGCTCGCTCAACCCGTTTTCACGGCGACCCTCGACGAATTCAAAAAAGATCAGCAATGGCTCAAGAATCCCGCAAGTCCGAACTGATTTTCGAGCTCGAGCGCGCCCGCGAAAACCTGGCCGCGAACCTGCACGGCCTGCGCCGGGACTTCCGCATCGTGCACCGGGTAAAAACCGGTTTCGAACGCTATCGTTTCGTCTGGCTCGGCGGTGCCATCGTGCTCGGGTTGCTCCTGGCCAGGCTTCCGGGCCGGAAGAAAAAGGTGACGGTGGAGCGCCGCGGCCGCCGTGAAAAGGGGGAGAACGCGGTCATCAAGACGGGCCTCTTTCTTGGTGCGCTGAAGTTTGCCTTCGACGTGGCGCGGCCGGTCCTCACCCGGTGGCTCACGCGGCGGGTCAGCGAGTACGCGCAGAGCCGGATGCGCCGCTCCAACGCGGTCTGAGGGCAGATCGCCGCACCGGGTGTTCGGCGTTGGGCGTTCATTGAAGCAAGGCAGAAAACGTCGAACGTCGAACGCCGAACGTCGAGGGTCGAAGGCTTTACCGTCCGCGCCGCTACGGCAGCAGCGCGGCCGCTTCCGCCGGACTTGGCAGGCCCCACGGCTTCCACCGGGCCAGATACTCCGCCCGAGGCAGGAGCACGTAGTGCGGCTTCTTTTCGGCGCGCAGAAACTGGATCAAGCTCACCAGATTTGCCTCGGCCATGGTGGTGCATCCCGCGCTCGGCCGGGTCACGCCGCGGCGGATGTGGAAGAAAATCGCGCTGCCCTCGCCCGGCACTGGCGGATCGGAATTGTGGCGGATCTCGACCAGCCAGCGATAGGCGAAATCGCCGTGCCGCATCTTCTGCTTCTCGAACCACGGCGGCGGATTTTTCGGATCGATGGTCACGAAGCGGTTGTAATCCGGGTGGCTGACGTCATCGATCCACGCATCGCCAGCGCCCACGGTGTGAAACGGATACTTCGCGCCCTCGGGCAGCGCCGCATCGTAGGTGTAAATCTTCCCCATGCGGAAAACGCCGGCGGGCGCGCGGCCGTCGCGTTCCTGCTTGTGCGCGCCCGGCTCGCCGGTCCCGAGAACGCCGCGTCCCCAGACGAGACCGTTCTTGCCGTAGAGCACCGGCCAGGCGCCGGTCGCCGGCTTCCAACCGTCGCCGGCGCGCTCAAAGCATTGCAACTGGCCGGTATTCGAGTCCCAGCCCGGCGCGATGCTGACGATGAGCTGCTTCACGTCGGCGCCCAATTCTCCCGCGGCGGCCTGCGCCATCCAGGCGCCCAACGCGAGCACCGCGCTGAGCGCGCGCTTGCGGGCGCCGAGGGTGTTTCCCATCATCGCCATCTTGAAAAATCTGTCGCGCCCGGTTGCCATCGTTTTGCTCATAGCGGCGACTTTTCTCGTTTACTGGCCGGCGCTCCGCAATGGATTTGTCTGGGACGACACCGCGCTGGTCCTGCGCGATCCGCTCATCCGCAGTTGGCGCCTGATCCCCGAGGGCTTTCGCCATTTTCTTTTTCTCGATGCCACGGCATCGGATTTCTATCGGCCACTCCAGCGCCTCACCTTCACCGCGGATTACGCCCTTTACGGCTTCGGCGCACCGTGGGGCTGGCATCTCACGAGCATCTGCCTCCACGCGGCAGCGGCGGTAGCGCTGCTCCTCTTCGCGCAGAAGCTGATCGCGCCCCGCGATGGCCGGCTGGCCTTCGCCGCCGCGCTGATCTGGGCGGTGCATCCGCTCCAGACATCAGCGGTGACCTACATCGCCGGACGGGCCGATCTGCTCGCGGCGCTCTTTGGCTTCAGCGGCCTGGCCTTGGCCCTGGCAAGCCTGGACAATGGCCCTCGCGCGCGGCTGGCGACTTTCGTGGCGGGCGGTTGCTTCCTCGGCGCGCTGCTCTCCAAGGAAAGCGGCATCGTCGCGCTGCTCATCTGGTTCCTGATCCTGGTCTGGCGGCGCGCGGCGATCCGCACGTTCGGGAAGTGGCTTGCGGTCGCCGGGCTCGTGCTCGGCATTTACCTGGACCTGCGCTCCAGCGCCGAGCACACGCCGCCGCCCGCTCCACCCCCCACGCCGCTGGCCATCCGCCCGATTCTCGCCGCCCGGGCGGCGGCTGAGTATGCCGGGTTGCTGATCGCTCCGCTCAATCTGCGCATGGAGCGCGATGTCACCACGCTTCCTCAAGCCACGCCCGAGGCGACGCGGCGCAACGCCCAATTCCGGGAGTATCAGACCCTGCTCGGCGTGCTGCTGATCGTCGGCTTTGCGGCGTGGTGGCGGCGCGCCTGGCGCACTGCGCCGGAAGTGGCGCTCTGCCTCGCCGCCGGCGTGCTCGCGTACCTGCCGGTCAGCAATTTATTTTCGTTGAACGCCACGGTCGCCGAGCACTGGCTTTACCTCCCAGGCGCCTTCCTGTTTCTCGCCGCTCTATTGTCGATGCAGGATTGGCTGGCGCACCGGTCCGTGCTCGTGCAACGCAGCGCGGTCGCCGCGCTGGCGCTTTGGGTGGCGTTTCTCGGCGGGCGCACCGCCCTCCAGCAATCGGCCTGGCGCGACCAGCGCACTTTTCTCGAACACACCATCGCGACCGGCGGCGACACCGCGCGGATGCGCATCAATCTTGGCAATCTGGAGTCCGCCGCCGGCCATCATGACGCAGCGCTCGCGCAGTTTCGACTCGCGACGGCCCGCGCACCCGAACTCGCGATGGCCTGGTTCGGCCTCGCCAACGCGGCCATCCGCGCGCGCGACTTTCCGGCCGCGCACGCAGCCCTCGAGAAGACGCAGGCCTCGTCATTTTTGAAAGCCGATGTGCTCCAGGCGCGCGCGGTCCTCGAGTATCTTGAAACCGGCCGCGACACCGGCGACGTGCTGCGCCAGACCGTCGAGGCGGCGCCGCACAACTGGTCAATTCGCAAACGCTACCTCGAACACCTCGATGAACGCGGCCAGACCGGAGAGGCCGCGCGCCAACTGGGCGCCTTTCTCGAAAAAGAGGCGTTCCGGGCCGAATCATGGCTGCTCCTGGCCAGTTTCCTCGACAAGCTCCATCAGCCCGACGCCGCCGTCACCGCCTATCAACAGGCGGCGGAGCGGGACGTCCGCGATGCCGTTTCCCGCACGCACCTCCCCAAGTAGGCGACTTCGACCCGGGGCGGAACGCGGCGAGACTCATTCGAGCACGACATACATCGCGTTCGGCGGAAGCTTCAGGGTGACACCGGAGGAGGATTTGTTCAACGTGAGCGGCGCGGCCGCGTAACCCGCGGGATCAAGCAGGGTGGCTTTCCCCAGCGCGGGGTTGTTGATCGAGAGGGTCACGTCGGTGTTGGCGATTTGGATCGGCAGCTTGCCGGTGCTGACGATTTCCTGGCCGTGCACCGGCCGGCCTTTTTGCTCGCGCGTCGTCTCGCGCACCTGCCAGCCGGTGGGGCGCGCGACGGTGCCGACTTGCACGAGGATTTTCCGCGACTGTCTGAGCGGGCGGTTGTCCATCGCCACGACCGCTATCGCGGCATAGTCATTGCCGGATTGGATCGTCACGTCGGC
Organism: Chthoniobacter sp.; assembly: GCA_034667665.1. Classification (GTDB taxonomy): domain Bacteria; phylum Verrucomicrobiota; class Verrucomicrobiia; order Chthoniobacterales; family Chthoniobacteraceae; genus Chthoniobacter. Next base: position 129,968 of record JAXDQW010000109.1, on the reverse strand, counting down.
GAGCCGGAAGTTGCCGCCTGCTTGCTTGAGAAAGCCGGTCGCGCCTTGCGCTTTCGGCGCGTTCAGCGTGCAAAAACCGATGTCGTAATTGAACGTGATCTCGCCGGTCTCGCTTTTCACGATCTTGCGCGCCGGGTCGAGGAACGGCGCCAGATCCACGACGCGCGTCTTCGCCGGATCGCCGCCATATTTCACCTCGACCGGACCGACGAGAAACGCCAGCGGATCGACCGCGGTTTTCACCGGCGAACCTTCGGCGAACGCGATCTTGTCGCGATTCGGATCGAACGATTGCCCTTCCGCGATGACCGGCGCGGCGCGCTGCCAGAGGTTTTCGAGGCTGCGCTCCTCCTGCACCACCGGCCGGCCCTGGCTGACGTAGCCGAGTCGGTAGGCGAGTGCGTTGGCCGGAAAGTTGCCCATCAGTGTCGGGATCGAGCAGCTCCATTTTTGCAGCGGATGCTGCCCGCCGAGATTGAGGAAAGTGAGGAACGGATTCTCGAGATAATCGACGCTCGTCGCGCTGAACCAATAAAACGTGTCCACGCCGGTGAGCGACTGATAGGCCGCCATCAGCCACGGTCCTTCGCTTTGAAAGCCGAGCGGCGCGACCCAGGTGCTCTCGGTGATGATCGTCGGATGCCCGGCCACCTGCTTGAGCGCCGTCGGCAGCGCCGTCGGATTCTTCAAGGCCGACTCGCCTTGAAACAAATCGCCGGGGTCGATCCGCCAGCCGTTGGCCGGGCCGATATGCTCGCCGCCGTTGTAGTATTTGTTGACCGCAATGACCTCGTTCGCGCTGTTCGTCCAGCGCTCGGCGTCTCCCTCGCGCAGCAGGTCGGCGGGGCGCCAGTTGCTGGCATTGAGAAGCTGTTTGCAGCCGAGCGTCTTGCGGTAGTAATCGGCGATCTCTGCATAAAAATCGTGCTGGGTCCGCGAGAGGAATTCGAGCTGATCAGCCGCGCGTTGCGCCTTGCCGCCGGTCTGCGGTTGGGTCAGGTCCCACGTGGTGAGGAAGCCCGCGACGCCGTTCGAGACATCGTCGTCTTTCGCCGTCGCACCGCTCCAAGCCGCCTGCGCCTTTTGCAGCGACCCATATTTTTTCCCGAGCCAGCCGGAATACTTCTTCCCGAGCACACGTCTCTGTTCCGGGGCGATCCCTTCAAAGGTCCAGAACAGGAGACTGTCCTCGTTGTGCACCTGGATGATCGCGACCGCCGGATCCTGGCCGAGGGCGAGACTGGTGTAAGGATTCTTGCGTGTGTAAACCTCACGCACCCACGCCTTGTAGCCGGCCTGCAGCGCTTCGTTGAAAAAGAGCACGCCCCACGGTTCCTTGTCCGCGTAACCGTCGATGCCCCACGATGCCGGCGCTTTGGTGTGCGCCCAGAACGGCGAGATCGTCACGTAGATCCCCTGCTTTTTCATCGCCGCGACGAAGTGGAAAACGCCGTCGAGTTCCTGCTCATCCACGTCCGTGATCTTCGCGTCCTTGCCCTTCGGAGAAAAATCGCAATGCAGCCGCACCATGTTCACACCGAGCTTGGCGAGGAAGCGCGCGTGCCGCTCCATTTCCGCGGGCGTGTGCTTGCGGTAAAGATCGCTGCCGACCGCCCAGAACCGCACCGGCAGTCCGTTGCCCAGGGCGAAACCGTTGCCGTCCGGCGTAAGCCGCACGAACCCGGATTCGCCCGCAGCTTTTTCATTGAGCGCGCGCAGATCGAGCAGCGCGGTGGGCTCGAACTGATCTCCCGGATAGTGAAACGCCCACGAGCCCTGCTCCGGGATTTCGGCCGCTCCGACCGCCGCGCTCGCTTCGCCCGGTTTGCCTTTGCCCTTCGGCGTGAATGCCTCGGTCGTCAGCACGAAGACGTCGATCGCGCCGTGGTTTTCATTGGCGCTGCTCATTTTGAACGAGATCGCCACCGGCCCGCGCTCGAGCGCGAGATCGCCCGCGTTCATCCAGCCGACGAAACGCAAATCGGGTTTTCCGTCGGCGGCGACGTTGACGACATCGACCGCGCGCCCAGTATCCATCGGCATCCACGGACCGCTGCCGACGCGATAGGCGAGCTTCGATTGCACCGGATTCGCCCGAACCCACAAGTGATACGTGCCGTTCGCGGGCACCTCGACGCGATATTCCGCGGTCCCTTCCTGCTCCTTGGAAAAATTCGAGATCCAGGCCCCGCCTGACAGTTCGCCCGGCTTCACCTGATCATACCACCACGGGTGCCGCTTCACGCTGGCCTGCGCCGGTTTCTCGCCCTCCTGCCAGATCGTGTGCGCCTCCTGCGCACGGGTCAGCGAAGCGCCAAGAAGGAAAGCGCAACCGCACACGGCAAGTCGCGCAGGAAGGTAGAGCATAGGCGCCAACGCTTATTCTTCCCGCTAACGGCATGCAAGGTTTCCGCCGGAACAGACGCCTGTCCAACCGTCCTTCCGCGGACCAATCAGAAGGCCGCTCCCGTCATGGGGAGCGGCCTTTTGAAACTGCGCCGCTGCGGCTCTTTAACGTCTCGTCTTCTTAGGCCAGCTTCTTGACCTGCTTCCACTGTTGCTCGCGCGCGGAGGCGAGCACGGCGTCGCAAACGTATTGCGTCTCGAGGGCGTCGCGGAAGGTCGGCGGGCATGGGCGGCCCTCGCCGGCGGCCTTGAGGAAATCCGCCACCTGGTGGGTGAAGCTCTCCGCGTAACCGATCTGGAGTCCGCCGACCCACCAATTCTTCATGTAGGGTTGATCTCCGTCGGTGACGTGGACGCTGCGCCAGCCGCGGACGATCCCTTCATCATTGTAATCAAAGAACTTCAGCCGGTGCAGGTCGTGGAGGTCCCAGCCGATGGACGCATTCTCGCCGTTGATCTCGAAGGTGTAGAGCGCCTTGTGCCCCCGCGCGTAACGGGTGCTCTCGAAGAGCGCCAGCGAGCCGTTATCGAAGCGGCCCATGAAGGTGCAGGCGTCATCGATCTTCACCTCCTCGACCTTGCCGGTGAGGGTGTGCTTCCGCTCTTTAATGAAGGTTTCGGTCATCGCGCTGACCGTCGCGATCGAGCCGTTGAGCCAGAGCGCGGTGTCGATGCAGTGCGCGAGCAGGTCGCCGGTCACGCCGCTGCCCGCGGCCTTCGCATCGAGGCGCCAGAGGCCGGCGCCCCCCTGGGGAAGCTCGGCGGAAATCGTCCAGTCCTGGAGGAAGTTCGCGCGATAATGGAAGATTCGGCCGAGCTTGCCGGAATCGATGATCTGTTTGGCCAGCGAGACCGCCGGGACGCGGCGGTAATTGTACCACACGGTGTTCGGCACCTTGCTCTCTTCGATGACCTTGACCATTTCCTCGCCTTGCGGGCCGTCGAGCGAAAGCGGCTTCTCGCAGAGGACCATCTTGCCCGCCCTCGCCGCGGCCATGGCGATCTCCGCATGCGAGTCATTCGGCGTGCAGATGTCGATGGCGTCGATGTCCTTCCGGTCGATCAGCTTTCGCCAGTCGTTCTCGGTGCTCTCAAAGCCCCAGTTGTCCGCGTAAGCTTTGACTTTCGCGGGATCGCGACCGCAGGCCGCTTTGAGGATCGGCTGATAGGGGACGTCGAAGAAGTTCGGCGCATTGTGATAGGCATTCGCGTGGGTGCGGCCCATGAAGCCGTAGCCGACGATGCCGATGTTGAGGGGTTTTTTAGCCATGGGAGGAGGTTTGGGTTTCGAAGGGACGCGGATTCAAGCATGGAAGCGGGACCGTTGGCAATCCTCCCAACACTGAGCAGTGAGCACCGATTGCTGTCCCCCCCGCCTCACTCCTTCCGCCGGCTCAACGGGATCCGCTCACGGGCGCGGTTGGCGATTCCCTCCGGAGTGAAGATGCGGTCGTGCTCTTCCATCAGGTAGCGGTCGGTCATGCCGGAAAGGTAATCGCACACGGTCCGCTGCAGCCCCTCCCGTTTGACCCGTTTCGCGGTGCCTTCGCCGAGCAGTTTCGGATTGCGGAGGTAGGCTTGGAAGACGTTGCGCAGCAACTGACAGGCCCGCTCATTGGCCGAGGCCACCCGCGCATGATAGTAGAGATTCTTGTAGAGAAACTTCCGCAGCGCCCGGTTCGCCTGGAGCAACGGCAGGCTGTAGCGAATCAGCGGCTTCTTTTGCGCGCGGACGTCGTCGGCGCTCGCGACTCCAGCGGCGACGATCATTTCGCTGCTCGTGCGGATCACATCCTGGACCTCGCGATCGATGATACAGCGGATGATGTAGCTGTGCAGTTGCCGGCCCTTGAGCTTCGGAAAATGGTGGCTCACCTCGTCGAAACTGTGCTGCCAGATCTCCAGGGTCGCGAGTTGCTCGGGCGAGATGAGGTGAAAGTCGAGCCCATCGTCGAGATCGTGGCTGTAATAGGTGATTTCGTCGGCCAGGTTGGCGATCTGGGCTTCCAGCGAGGGGCTGGCGTATTTTTCCCCGCCGGGCTCGGGCAGATCGTAGAAGCGGGCGTGCTTCTTCAGCCCCTCAATGACTTCAAACGAGAGATTCAGGCCCGGAAAATTGGGGTAGGTCTGCTCGATCACCTCGACGATGCGGACGCTCTGCAAATTGTGGTCGAAGCCCCCATGTTCCTTCATCAATTTGTCGAGCAGCTCCTCGCCGCTATGCCCGACGGGCGAATGGCCGAGATCGTGCGCGAGCGCGATGGCCTCGGTGAGATCTTCATTGAGCCCGAGCGCGCTGGCGATGGTGCGGCTGATGGAGGCCACTTCCATGGTGTGGGTGAGCCGCGTGCGCAGGTGATCTCCGGTGCCATTCAGGAAGACCTGCGTCTTGTACTCGAGCCGCCGGAATGCCCGTGAATGAATGATCCGCGCCCGATCGCGCTCGTACTCGGTGCGGTAGGGATGGGCGGGCTCAGGGTGGCGCCGGCCCCGGCTATCCGCCGACTTTTGCGCGAAGGAGGCGAGGGTCGCGGCTTCGAGGTGCTCCTTGTCAGCCCGGGTTCTCATCACTGGATCCTTTTTTGCGATATTCCTGCTGCAGGAGGCGCTGCGCGCGTTGCGCTTCGGCGCGCACCTTGACCATGTCGTAGAGGGCGAGCAGCACCGTGAGCAGGGTGATCCACGAGCACACCCCCCAATAGCCGAGAAAGATGAGCGGATGTTCGTGCCGATCCGGCCCGAGGAAAGTGGAGCCCGCGAAGACCATGACCAGCGCCAAGAGCACGCTGTAGAACATCAGGTGCCGCCGCGTCTGGTGACTGCGGATGAGCCCTTTGCTGACCTGGATGATGAACTTCGGGTAGTTCACGGCGGAAAGACCGACTCTGCGCGAAGCGCCGCCCCGAGGTCGAGCCCGCGCTGGCCCTGCCGTTCAATCGCGAAAGACGATGGACTTGTTGCCGTGCATCAGCACGCGGTCGCCGAGGTGCCAGCGCACGCTGCGCGCCAGCGCCAGCCGCTCGCAATCGCGCCCCAGGCGCACCAGATCCTCCGGCGTGTGGAAGTGCTCCACGCGAATCACTTCCTGATCGATGATCGGACCGGCATCGAGTTCCGCGGTGGCGTAGTGACAGGTCGCGCCGATCAGCTTGACCCCGCGTTCATAGGCCCGCAGGTAAGGATTCGCCCCCACAAACGACGGCAGGAACGAGTGGTGAATGTTCATCATTCGCCCATAAAACTCCTCGCACAGTTCCCGCGGGACGATCTGCATGTAGCGGGCGAGCACGATCAGATCCGGCTGCACGGTGCGAAAGATCGCGCCGATTTCCGCGAAGGCTTCCGGCTTGGTCGCCGGGCTGACGGGGATGTGCCGGAACTCGATCCCTTCGCGCGCGACCAGCTTGCGCAGGTCCTCGTGATTTGAAATCACCATCGAAACGTCGAAGGCCAGCTCGCCCGAGCGCCAGCGCCAGAGCAGGTCCGCGAGACAATGACTGAGCTTGCTGACCAGCAGGACCACCTTCATCCGGCTCTCTGTCGAGCGCAGCGTCCACTCCGCCTGGAGTTCCCGCGCCAGCGGCTCGAAGCCCGCCCGCAACTCGGACAGGCTGCAACGCAGCGTCCCGCTTTCCACCGCCATCCGCGCGAAAAACCAGCCCGCGAGCGGGTCGGTGAATTGGTGCACCTCGACGAGGTTCCCGCCGTGCTGCGCGAAAAAGCCCGACAACCGCGCGAGCAACCCGACGCGGTCGGGACAGGAGAGACGGAGGACAGTGGAAGACATTGCGCGAAGAATCTTGAATGTTGAATTCTGAATGTTGGAGTAGCCGCGCGCAATCTTCGCGGGCCGATCAACCATCACCTCTCAACCAGCAACATCTCTCTCATGGCCGTCTCCTCCACAATGCTTCCTCTCGGCACCCCCGCGCCGACCTTTTCCCTGCCGGACGTGACTTCGAATCGGACGGTGTCGCTCTCCGATTTCGCAAACAAAGATGCGCTGCTGGTCATGTTCATCTGCGCGCACTGCCCGTACGTCGTCCACGTCCAGCCCGAGCTCACCCGGCTCGCCCGGGACTACTCGGACAAGAGTGTCGGCATCGTCGCGATCACCTCGAACGACGCGGAGCAATATCCACAGGACGCCCCCGCACCGACCGCCGCCATGGCCCGCGCATCGGGATTCTCCTTCCCGGTGCTCTGCGACGCATCACAAGCCGTGGCCAAAGCCTACACCGCCGCCTGCACCCCGGACTTCTTCCTCTTCGATGGCGAGCGAGAGCTCGTCTATCGCGGTCAGCTCGACTCATCGCGTCCCGGCCGCAGCGCCGATCGCCCCGGTGCCGGAGAACTCAACGGCGCCGATCTCCGCGCCGCCATCGATGCTGTCCTCGCCGGCGAGCCGGTGAACCCCGATCAGCGTCCGAGCATCGGTTGTAACATCAAGTGGAAGCCGGGTAACGAGCCGAACTACTTTCGGCTGTAGGGGGAAGGTTGATGGTTGATAGTTGATAGTTGATTGGCGCCGCCGGCGGAGGCGGCACGCACAGGCCCCGGCGAGCCCATCAATCATCAAGTGTGCCCAAGCACGTGAAAGCCATGGGCTGGACTTGAAGTCGACACACCGAAAAAATGAAGTCATGGAACCTAGCCTGACGGCAACGGTTGTTTGAGGAATCTCTCACCAGCGGAACCTTCCTTCCATAACCAACATTCCGAGAAAGTTAGTCAGGAAACAAGAGACGAAATAGCCTGCGACTGCTGCACACCCGGCATGTAACTCGCCGCGATTGTGCCGCCGGGCAGAGCGATACACATAAACAACGGTTAGTAGCACTATGGCAATCTGGAGGAAGGCTAATGTGCCCAAGACAAAGGAATGGCAAAAAAAACAACCGAGAGGGAACATCGCCATGAGAATCGGGAGGAAATATGAGAGGAAATGCTGAATCTGCTCACCTTGCTCAGGGGTAATATCGGAGATTCCGGCATGGGCGAGGATAAACATGGCTTTCATTTTACGAAGTCGCGTGGGGTCGCCTAAACATATTAATCAGCAGATAAACTTCGGTGTCCCCGGACTGAAAGGCAGAAGTTACCCTGGGATCCCACTTTCGTGGTTACGCTTCCGGCCAAAAGCGGAAATGTTTGGCGGTTGATTGGCGCCGCCATTTGAGTCGGCGCGACCAGCCCCGGTGGCCCCATCAACTATCAACTATCAACCATCAACTATCAACTTTCCCCCTCACACCAGCCGGGCCAGGTCTTTCGGGAGCGGGGATTCGAAGCGGAGTTCCTGGCCCGTTTCGGGATGGGGAAAACGCAGGGCGCAGGCATGGAGGGCGAGGCGCTTTGCGGGATCCGATTTGGCGCCGTATTTCTTGTCCCCGACGACGGGGCAGCCGGCGGCGGCGAGTTGCACCCGGATCTGGTGGCGACGCCCCGTTTCCAGCGTGAGTTGCACGAGCGTCCGCCACTGAGTGCGCGCCAGGACCCGATAGTGCGTGATCGCGTGCCGGGTTCGCTCGCTCGGCGGCGCCGTGAAAACTTTGAACGGATTGGTCTCGTCGAGATCTGATTCGAGAGTGCCCTGCTCAGCGGGCAGCCGGCCTTCCACCACGGCTTCGTAGCGCTTCTCGGCCTGCTCCCAACCGGTCTGAAGCACCTCCTTGGCGTGCGCACTTTTCGCGAAAACCATCAACCCGGAGGTCTCGCGATCGAGCCGATGGACGATCCAGACGCGGTCGCGGGCGTGGTCGCGGCCGTGCCGCACATGGTCGGTTAGTTGGAAATAGGCGGTCTTTTCCTGTTCCGCTTCGCTGGCAATGCTGAGCAGATCCTCGGGCTTGTCGATGACGATGAGGGCCGCATCTTCAAAGTAGATCTTGATGCCGGACGGGAGCACGGTCTGCGGCGCGGCAAAGCGATCCGAGCGAATGGCGACGACATCCCCCGGTTGCAGGGGGTGGTTAAACTGACTGATGGCGCGCCCATTGACGGTGACGGCCTGGAACTTCAGCCAGGTGCGCACCTGTTTCCGCTTCACCTCTGGCCAGGCGGCGAAGAGATAGGCGAGAAGTTCCGCGGGCTTTTCCACGGTGCGCGGCTTGGGCATCGGTTGATTCTAGCCGATGGCCGGGCCGACGGAAACTTCTTCCGGGGTGAGGGGCGGAATGGCGAGTGCGTAGCGTTAATCGCAATGCTCGCGAATTGTCCCGAAGGGACGACGGAGATTAGCCGGTGGCGCGAGCCACCGGACCGCGGAAAAAAAGGAGCCCGCCCCGGCAGGGGCGACGGATTTCCTCCACGCGGTTGTTCCGGCGCCCCTCCGGGGCGGGTTCGCTCTTCGTGCGATTCCGGTGGCTCGCGCCACCGGCTAATTTCCCATGTCCTTTCGGGACAACAGACTCCCTACACCATACTCACTAACACCCCCTCGACCCGTCGTTGCGCAAGTTCCCGATTGTCACGGCCAAGGCGCTTTCCTAGGCTCCGCCACTTCCTGACGCCAGATGAGACCCATTCTCCAAGTGCCCCTTTTCAACAGGCCGTTCGCTGCCTGGGAGTGGGACGAAGCCGCTGCGGCTTCGTCCGCTGGCGGGTATCGATTGACCGAGCGCCCTCGAGCCCCCTCATGAATCGATCGCGCACCGTGCGTCTGCTGGTGGGCTCATTGGTTTTGCTGCTGGCGTTCGCAGCCGCCTGCCTGGTCATTCGGCGCCTCTTCCCGTTCCCCGAGATCCCGAATGTCCATGCGAAGCTGGCCTACTTCAGAGAGCATCAAAACGACTACGACACGCTTTTCGTCGGCTCCAGCCGGATCAACCATCAGATTATCCCGGCGATGTTCGACCAGCTCTCGCAGACCGCGGGCCTGCCGACGAAATCCTTCAATGCCGGAGTCGCCGGGATGCGTCCCCCGGAGGACGCCTACTTCTTCGATCAGCTCCTCGCCGCGCGACCGCAGCGGCTCCGCTGGGTGTTCATCGAGGTCAACTACATCCGCGCCAACATCGCAGAAGAACTGGAGGGAACGGTGCGCGCGCAATACTGGCACGATGGGCCGCGGCTGTGGCAGATGTGGCAGCGCGTCACGTATCTCAAACCCAGCAACAAGCGCCGGACACTCAAGAAAGTCTGGGGCGAGTTGCGCGAACCGCTGGCCGATTTTCCCGAACACCTCGGGCTCTTCGTGCGCGAGATGAGCAATCTCGGAAAGGGCGACTTCCTGGCCCGCCAGCTATTGCACGAGCGGGCCGATTGGCGGCTCACGCTCCCGGAATATCTCGGCCCCGGTCTCGCGGGCTGGAGGGAGACTGGTCGCGGTGAGGAGATGATCCCGGAGAACCGGATCAAGTTTGAAAAAGAGCGGGCCGCGCGGCTGGCCGAACCCGCGGTCCACGACCTCGGCGATCCGGTCAGCCAGGAAAACCTCGAGACGATGATCGCGAAGGTCGAGCGTCTCGGCGCCACGCCCGTGCTGATCGTGCCGCCGATGACTGGGAAAAAGGCCTTCTACCCAAGTCCTGAACGCGCGCAAAAAACGATGCTGCTCGATTTCAACGACATCGTGCGCTTCCCCGAGCTTTACGAAAGCCGCCATCGCCTCGACTGGGATCACCTGAATACCGCAGGAGCCGAAATCTTCACCCGGCTCCTTGCCGAGCATTGGATCGCGGCGGTCAAAGCCAGCGCAAAAGGACGCTAACGTCTCCACCCCGGTTCACGAACACCCGCCATGCTCTTTGTTCAGTTTCGGTTCTTCGTCTTTTTCCTGATCGTCTTCGGCGTTCATTGGGCGCTGCGCGGCAACACCTCGCGCAAAGTCTGGCTGCTCCTCTGCAGCCATTTCTTTTACGCCTGCCTCTTCCTCGCCGGCCCGGACAGCGCCTCCGCGGAAACCTTCCCGCCCTGGACCTTCTACGAGAAGTTGCGCGATCATCAGCCGCTGCCCACGGGCTGGTGGTTTCCGTTCGTGCTCTGGGGATCGACGATCATGGATTACTGGGTGGGCCTCGGCATCGCCGATGCGAAGTCGGACGCGCGCCGCCGCGCGTGGCTGCTGGTCTCGGTCTGCGTCAACCTTGGGGTGCTCGGTTTCTTTAAGTACTCGAACTTCGCGCTCGATTCCGTGTACCACATGCTGAACTGGCTCGGCCTGCACACCAGCAAGCACACGCTGGGCATTTTCCTGCCCTACGGCATCAGCTTCTACACCTTTCAGTCGCTGAGTTACTCGATCGATGTCTATCGGGGGCGGCTGCAGCCGGCCCGCAGCTTCCTCGACCTCGCGTTCTTCATCTCATTTTTCCCGCAGCTCGTCGCCGGGCCGATCGTCCGCGCGATGACCTTCCTTCCGCAGGTCTTCGTCAAGCGCGTCTGGGCGGACGTCAATGTCCGCGCGTGCGTCGCGCTTTTCTTCATTGGCTTCGTCAAGAAAGCCTGCCTTTCCGATAACGTCGCCCCGGTCGTCGATGCCTACTTTGCCGCGCCGGGCAAATACGATCTTTATTCCAGCTTCATCGGCATCCTCTATTACGCCGTTCAGGTCTATTGCGACTTCAGCGGCTATACCGACATGGCCATCGCCTGTGCGCGACTGCTGGGCTACGAGCTGACGCCCAATTTCAACTTCCCCTATTTCTCCACCAGCATCACCGACTTTTGGCGGCGCTGGCATATCTCGCTCGGCACCTGGCTGCGCGATTACCTGTATATATCGCTGGGCGGCAACCGCGGCACCAAGCTCTTCGCCTTCCGCAACCTGATGCTCACCATGCTGCTCGGCGGGCTCTGGCACGGAGCCTCGTGGAACTTCGTCTTCTGGGGCGGCGTGAATGGCCTCGCCCTCACCTTCCACCGTTACTGGGAAACACTCACCGCCGACTGGGGACCAGGTTTCAAGAAGGTCATGAACTGGCTCGCCGTGCCCCTCACCTTCTACACCTTCCTCGTCACCCTCGTCTTCGTGCGTGGGCGCGACGTGTACCAGGAATCGACGGGCAAACTCCTCATTTCCGGAACGCGCGCCGCCGGCGAAGTGCTCCGCGCCATCTGCCTGTTCCAAGCCGACGGCAAGAACAGCTTCACCATCCATTGCCTCTGGCTCTTCGCGGCCATCGCCGTGATCCATTACGCGAACTACCGCGGCTGGCTCTCGGGCTGGTGGCGGCGTCTTCCCTATTGGGCCTTCGCCGCGCTGGTGGGGATCGGTTTCGCCGCCGCGCTCGTTTTCGTGCCGGCCCGTTACAAGGCGTTCATCTACTTTCAGTTTTAGCCTTCGCCGGCCGGGGGGCGGCTGCGGCAGCCGTTCGTCACTCCGTAGCCGTCGTGGCTTTTCGATCCGGGACACGCGATAGTGCCCGCACTCCGCGCGATGGACCCAATCGAAGATCCCAAGCCGATGCTGAAAAGCCCGCCCGCCCGAGGCTCGGCGGCGAATCTGCCAAATCGATTCGAGCGGCTCGCGATCGAGCTCGATCCCGAGGCGCTGGTCGATGAAGACGGTGAGCCGATCGCTGTGCGCACGCAGTTTTTCCGCGATGACGCGCAGTCGATCATCGCCTGGAACGATTCGCCGGATATCCCCTTCCGGGCCGGCGTCAGCCCGTATCGCGGCTGTGAACACGGCTGCGCCTACTGCTTCGCGCGGCCCACCCACGAATACCTCGGTTTCTCGGCGGGGCTCGATTTTGAGTCGAAGATCATGATCAAGCAGCGCGCGCCCGAACTGCTGCGCCGGGAGTTTTCGAAGAAGAGCTGGAAGCCGCAGGTGGTGGCGATGAGCGGCGTGACCGATGTCTATCAGCCGATCGAGCGCCGCCTCGGTCTGACCCGGGCGTGTCTCGCGGTCTTTGCCGAGTTCCGGAACCCGGTCGCGATCATCACCAAGAATCACCTGGTCACCCGCGACCTCGATCTGCTGCGCGAACTGGCGCAGTTTCACGCGGCCAGCGTGGCGATCTCGCTGACCACGCTGGATGCCGATCTCGCGAAGGTGCTCGAGCCGCGCGCTTCTTCGCCGCGGCGCCGCCTGGCCGCCATCGAGGAACTCAGCGCGGCTGGGGTTCCGGTGCGGGTGCTCACCGCGCCGATCATCCCGGGGCTGAACGATCACGAAATCCCCGCGCTGCTCCAGGCCGCGGCGCGCGCTGGCGCAGTGGGCGCCAGCTATACCCTGCTGCGCCTGCCCTGGGCGGTCGCGCCGCTCTTTGAAGCGTGGCTCGAACGGCACCGGCCCGGCCACAAGGATAAAGTGCTCGGTCGGATTCGGGAACTGCGCGGAGGAAAGCTTTACGACGCGGAGTTTGGCAGCCGGATGTCGGGCGAAGGACCGCTCGCGGCGCAGATCAAAGACCTTTTCGAGCTCGCGAAACGCAAGGCCGGCTTCTCGGGGCAGGCGGTCGGCATGGCTCTCCCCATTCCGGAACTTTCCGCCGCCGCCTTCCGCGTTCCCACCAACCAGCTCTCCCTCTTCGACGACTAGACTGCCTGGATGGAAAGCTGCGGGCTCAGTGACTCCCGGCGGTGATCCCAGCATGGGTGATGATCACGTTTTCGAAGAAATGGAAGGCGCCCGCGGCGTCACCAGCGACACAGTCGAAATCCCCATCGCCATCCAAATCCGCCAGAGCGACGGACACGCCCCTGCCGCTGCGGCCCAGGCCCAGCGCGCCGGGTTCGCGGACCTTGAATTCGGGCCGGCGCGAGGTCCCACGATTCTCGAAGACGAGGAGGTCGCCGGCGGCGTTGCCGGTGATCGCATCGAGATCGCCGTCCCCATCGAGATCCGCGAAAGCCAGGGAGACGTGCTCCCCCGCTTGCCGCAGGCCGAACGGCGCCAGGCGCGCAACGCCATCGAAGCGCGGGTCTCGCGCCGTCCCGCGGTTTTCCAGGAACAAGATGGCCCCATCGCGCGTCCCGAGGAACAGATCGATGTCGCCGTCGCCATCAATATCCGCGAACACCGGGTGCCAATCGTAACTCTCGGCGGGCGTGATGATCCCATAAAACGGGTCGTTCTCGGGTGCGAGCAGGACAAAGTTCGGCTCCTCGCGCGTGCCCTGGTTTTGAAAATAGGTAAGCGCCCCATTGGTGCCGGCGTTGACCGCATCCAGATCACCGTCCCCGTCGAGATCTGCGAACGCGACGCTATTGGACGTGTCGGTTTCCACGAGGCCAAACGGATTTTCCGCGGCCACGGCGAAACTCGGCCGCGTCCGGGTCCCGAGGTTCCGGAAGACACGGATTTGCCCGCTGCTGCCGCCCGTGACCAGATCCAGCAAACCTTCGCCGTGGAGGTCCGCGAAAACCGGGCTGCTCTCTCCTTCTCCGACCAATTCCGCGAACGGGCTTGCTGCGCCAGTCCGCTCGAGGAAACGGGGGGTGGCGGCGGCGACCGCCGCGATTTCGGCGACCATCGCCCGCTCGACCGGCCCGCGCGGCCAGATTTGGAAGGCGGTCCATCCCAGCCCGCCGGCGAGAATCAGCGACCCGATCACGTAAGCCAAAACGCGCCGCGCGGGGCGCGCACCCTCCGGCTGTATGAGGAGCGGCGCTTCAGGCAAAGACGGCGCAGGCGCCGGACGCAGCGCTGCGGGCGCTCCCGCGCTCAGGGACAATTCGAGCTGGTCATCCCGGCTTCCCGGATGCGCATCGCAGCGTGGGCAGCACGCGCGACCGCGGCGCCATTCGAAGCGCGCCCCGCAATGGCGACAGCGGGCATTGGGCTGAGGGGAAACGGGGTTCACGCGAGCACGGTGGGCGATCCTGGCAAGGAAACGGGCTCGCCGCGAGATTCGTCTCAGAATCTTCTTCGCAGCGCCCGCGCGCAAGCGACCATCATGCCCGGCACATCATCACGGAGCAGCAGCTCTGGGTTCCTGAAGCGTGTGCCTGGAGGGACTTGAACCCCCAACCTTCTGATCCGAAGTCAAAGCGGATTCCAGAGTAATGTAACCAAGTCACTGTCACCAAGCGAGAACAGCGGTCTCTAGTGCTGTCTGTCGTCGCGCTGCCCGTGGAGGGCAACAAGTACCGGCTCCATGTCCAAGACGGGAGCTCAAAACCCGTCGTGGCCGGGCCTCGGCTGGCGCGGGGAAACCCGCTGCCGTTTTATGACTTTGGGCCTCGCGATCTGGCGACGGCGGCCAAGGATGCGAAGAGGCTGCAAGCCTACATCGACCGGGAGCACGAGGTCCGATACGTCGAATGAGCGGGCCGATCAACCTTTCAGAGCTCAAGCAACGGATCTCGCTCAAGGGGCTGTTCGAGCGTGACAACGTGGAGCTGAAAAAGGCTGGCCGCGACACGTGGAAATGCTGCTGCCCGTTCCACGGTGAATCGACGCCGAGCTGCGTGGTCCACGAAGACAAGGCGTTCTTCAAATGCTTCGGCTGCAATGCGCGCGGGACGATCTTCGAGTATTGGGCGCTGCAGCGCGGGATCGACGGCAAATCGAAGGAGGGCTTCGCGGAGGTCTGCCGCCAGTTGAGCGAGCTCGTCATGGGCCACGCGGTACCGGCGCCGAAGGCGCGGCCGGCGACGGAGATCCAGGAGCCGGAGCGGCCGGCGCCGCTCGCGGGGCGCGATCTGGAGAAGTGGCGCGAGGGCTGCCGCTGGCTCGCGGAGAATGAGCAGGAGCAGCAAGAACTCGCCGAGTGGCGCGGCTATCGCGTGTCGCTGGTGAAGCAGCTCGCGGAGCAGGGCAAGCTCGGGATGCCAAAGTATTTTCTGAGCGAGCGGCCGCACGGCCGGCTGCCAGCGCTCTCGGTGGAGTGCGTGGACGAGAAGACGGGCGAACCGTATCTCGCAGGCTTTCACGTCCGCATTGATCCGGAGCCAGGCGAGAGGCACGCGATGTGGCACTTCGTTCCGAAGGGCATCGGCTCGTGGCCGTTCGTCGTCGGAGATCCGCGCAAGGCTGCCTGCATCGTGATCCTCGAGGGGCAATGGGATGCCATCGCTTTCATCGACGCGCTGGACTTTGGCGCACCGATCAAGAACACGGCCGTGCTCGGCGTGCGTGGATCTGGCGCGTGGGAGAAGACCTTCGCGTGGAGCTGGAACAACGATGAAGTCCAGGTGTGGATGCACGCCGACTCGGACGAGGCGGGGATGAGGTGGCTCCATGAAGAGCAAGGGTTCGCGTGGCATTTGCGGCGCCGCTGCAAGGCGCTGCACGCGGGCACGCTCGATGGCCAGAAGGATTTCAACGACC
This sequence comes from Chthoniobacter sp., assembly GCA_034667665.1. Lineage (GTDB taxonomy): Bacteria > Verrucomicrobiota > Verrucomicrobiia > Chthoniobacterales > Chthoniobacteraceae > Chthoniobacter. Next base: position 114,340 of record JAXDQW010000109.1, on the reverse strand, counting down.
TGCACCGCGCCGCCTGCCGCCGCGATCGCGCAGAGTGGACCAAGGGCCTGCGCGCGATGATGCGCCGCCAATACGAGCGCGGAAAGCGGACGCGCAAATACCGCCCGAAGCGGGAACGCAAATGAGACGCGTCGGTATTCTGCATATGCAAGCCGGCGTGGACGCGCTGCACCGTGTCTCGGCTGAGACCGGGATCAAGGTCTTGGTGCGCGCAGGAAAGAAGGGGCGGCTGCTCTGCTTCAATAACCCGGCTGAATGGGAGTTCGCCGAGGAAGGCTTCGAAGCCGAGGAGGCGCGCCCATTCCTCGAAAAGCTCTGGCGCGAGCTGAGCGTCAAGTAACCCGAATTTTTATGAACCCAACCCACCACCCAAATCAGTCTCATTCTGGAGAGCTCGGACATCATTCCTCCGTGGCTGGAATGACGACGACCTCCCTCATCACAGTCCTCGGCGAGCACATGCCGACCAATGCGGAACTCCACGTCCAGGTCATCGAGATCGAGCGCAAGGAAACCGCCGCGAGAAAACCTTATGTAAGGTTGAAGCTGAGCGACGGCTCGGCAACCGCTGACACAAGCGTGTGGAGCGACAATCCGGCGTTCGCAATGGTGCTCTCGATGGAGAAGGGCAAGTGCTACGCGCTCGAAGGCACCTTTCACGGCAGCCAGTATGGGCTCGAGAGCAAGAGCTGGCGGCCGCGGTTGCTGGAAGGCGACGAGCGCGCGGCCGTGTTCGCCGGCCCGCCCGATCTGCGCGAGAAGCAGGAGCGGGATTGGCGGACGCTCGGCGAAGCGGTGTCGGGCTGTGAGGATGGCCCGCTCAGGATGCTGGCGCTCCTGCTGCTCAATGAGTGCGCCGAGCCTTACCGTCGCGCTGCTGCGGCGCGGGGCAATCACCACGCGCGGCGCGGAGGCCTCGTCGAGCACGTGTCAATGATGGCTCAAGCGGCCGTCGCGCTCTGCAGCGTGTATCGCGAGCTGCGTCGTGATCTGCTCGTCTGCGCGGTCGTTTTCCACGACTGCGGGAAAATGGTGGAGAATCAATACGAACGCGAAGGCTTCGACATGCCATTCAGCTTTCGCGCGGAGGCTTACGGTCACATCGTCGTGGGGATCGAGATGGCGCGCACGCTCTGGCAAAAGCTGCCCGAGGAAGCGCGCCAGGACGAGCTGCCGCTGCACGCGCTCTGTCACCTGATCGCGTCGCATCATGGGTGCCTCGATTGGGGCTCGCCGGTGGAGCCGAAGATGGCCGAGGCGCACGCGCTGCACTACATCGACAACCTGGACGCGAAGCTGGAGGCGTATCGGCACGGGCTCAAGACGGGCAAGGCGGTCGCGCCTGGCGTGATCGAGACACCGAATCGTCACATGCGGACCATCCTCGCGCTGCCATGAAGAAGGGCACTCAACTTCACACCCGCGACGGCCGAAAGGTGGGTAATGCGATCGTGACTCGGCGCAAAAGGCATCCGGTGCTCGGGCGGCTGTATGCGATCGAGACGGACTTCGGCAATACCGCCAAACTGACCCTCAGGGAGCTCCACGAGCTCTTTCACGTGGGCAAGAGAACCAACCTCAAACGCTGGCGGTCTGACCGCGCGAAAATCATCGGTAAATGACGGTTCCTCTTTCTTCCATCCAGCGCGACACGGCCCTGCAAATGCGGGCGAAGCCGCTCGACCTGGGCATCATCACCGAATACGCGGAGGCGATGGAGCGCGGAGACGTCTTTCCGCCGATCATCGTCTTTGCGGACGATCCGAACATCGAACAGACGCGGCTCTGGCTCGGCGATGGGTGGCACCGCATCGAGGCGTGTGTGACGCTCGGGCTCAAGACGATCGAAGCGGAGATCCGCCCGGGCGGCCGGCGCGCGGCGTTCCTGTTCTCGCTCGGGGCGAATGACCACCACGGCATGCGGCGCACGCGTGCGGACAAACACCACGCCGTCGAGGCGGCGCTCGCCGACATGGAGACGCGGCAGTTGAGCGACCGGGAAATCGCGCGGCTCTGCGGCGTGGATAATAAGACGGTCGCGAAGGCGCGCGAGGAACATCCTGACCTGGCACTGCTCGACACGAAGCGGCGCGGGCGTGATGGCAAGGTCCAGAGCGCCCACAAGCGGGTGAGGATTTCCTCACCTGCGCCAGCACCCTTACCTAAGGATGAGGAACTGTCGCCACTGCGGCAATGGGCGCAGAGTCCAGAGGGGCGCGCTGCCTCGCAGATCAACACCGAGGCGATGGCGAGGATCGGGGCCATGAAAAAGAGTGTGCGGGATTTGTTCGACGCGACGCCCGAAGAGAAGCGCCATCTGTTCTGCGTCGAGATTTACAAGTTCATCTGCGACCACGATCCGGAGGTCGATGAGATGAACCGCACGGCGCGGCAGGTCGGCAATCCGACCGTTCACAATCTGCTTACGACCCCCGCCCCCCAAACTGAGTGAGCGATTATCCAGTCGGCAAGATCGTCGAGTATAGGGACGCGGGGAAGAACTCGTTCAATGAGCTGCTGAGCGTGCGCGCCCTGGAGCGCGTACTGACGATGCGCGCGAAGGAGGACGAGTGGTACGTGTGGGAGGGCAAGGCGTGGATGAAGCGCAGCAAGTCGATGTATCTGCCGACTGCGCTCGAAGTACTGCCTCAGAGCGTGCGCTGCGTGCGCCACGCCAAGACGCTGATCGAGCACATGGAGGCGAAGCATCAGATCGCGCCGGACGAAAAGCTTGCCGGCGCGATCATGTTTGACCCTGCCAGCACGGAGGCCGAGCGGATCGTGCTCATCAACCTCGAAAATGGGACGCTGCGTGTGACGGCTGAGACGGTCGAGCTCTTGAAGCACGACAAAACACGGCTATTCACCGGCTATCTGCCGACGCCGTGGATCCAGGGGGCGAGCCGCGAGAATTTCATGCGGGTGCTCCGTGAGGCGCTGCCCGTCGATGCGAGCGGCGTGGCCGAGGGGGTTTCGCTCATGCAATGGTGGGGCGGCTACCTGCTCCTGCCGAACTGTGAGAAGGAGTTGTTCCTGATCTGCTACGGGCCGAGCGGCACGGGCAAATCGACGATCGCCGAGACGATGTGCCGAGTGCTCGGGGAAGATCCGATGGTGGCATCGCTGACTCTCTCGCAGCTCTGCGCCGGCGAGAAGGCTTACAGCCTGCCCAAGCTGCAATACGCGATCGTGAACATGGGCACGGAGCTCGATACCGTGGACGTGGAGGACGCGAGTGCGCTCAAGCGGCTGGTGTCGGGAGAGGCAGTCGAGGCGCGCAACATCTTCGGGCGTCCGTTCACGATGAGAACATCGGCCAAGCTGTGGTTCAACGCGAACGACCTGCCGCGATTCAAGCACGGCACAGACGCCGAATTGCGGCGCGTGCGCTTCCTTCACTTCGACCAATTCCCGAAATGTCCGGAGTGCGAGGGCAAGGGCTTCATCGAGGACTTCACTTCGGAGAAACCGCCGAAGTGCGAGAAGTGCCGGGGCACGAAGATTTTCCGTGATGCGCGCCTCAAGGGCTCACAAGGTCTGCTCGCGCAGGAATCCAGTGGCGTCCTCGGCTGGATGGTTCAAGGATTGCAGGACTATCTCGGGGGAATCGAGTGTCCGGAGGGCGGGGTGCGCAGCAAGCAGGTGAAGGCGCAGTTCGCGGTGAGCAACGATCCCGTGAAGGCGTTCTTCGACTCGGATCTGATCGCCGCCCCGGATGGCCGGGAGCTCAAGAGCGAAGTCGCAGAACGTTTCAAATCGTTCATGGATCATCGGGGCTTCCCGGGCAAGTCGATCGAGGCGCTATTCCGCGCGCTCTACCAGCGGTTTCCGTTCATCAAGCCGGTGCGCATCAAGGAAGGCAGTGAATCGAAGCACTATCTCGCCGGGGTTTCGCTGCGCGAACTCTAAGACGCCGCGCTCGCGGCACGATCCGGCAGTTGTTCGAACATACCGAGCAACTGCCGTTCTTTCGTACTTCCTCGGGGAGAGCCGCGCGTTCGCTGCTGTTGCGGGCCAGCCGTTGCAGGGGTTGCAGGGGTTTTCCTGACCTTCTTAAAAATGAAGGAAGTGGTCTCTGTTGGCGCAGCTTAGGTAGCAACTACCCCTGCAACCCCTGTCACCCTGCCTTGGGTGCGCAATCAACCACCACCGTGGACAAGGAATCTCTTTTCCGCAGGGAGAAACAGGTTTCCCTACAAGGGGTGTCACGTCCACTTATGGGAGGTTTCCAGCAATCTAAGTTGACAGCAACCGGGAGACTGTCGTGGACACCCCATCAGACACTCCTGAGCCGTCGCCGGCCGCGCCGATCGCCCTGACGCCGAGCCAGCTCGCCGGCCACTGGGGCTGCCGTCGCCAGTATGCGTCGCGGTTGATCCAGCGGGGATGCCCGACTGACTCACTGGAAAGGGCGAACGAATGGAGGCTCAACAATTCGAAGCGCGGCGTCGGTTTCCGATCGCGAGCTTCAAAGCGCGCGCCAGCGGAAACTCCGGTGAGGAATTCCTCACCTGAGGAAAAAAATTCCGAGGACTCGGCTCGGGAGGGTGCGGGAGGCGGCGAGCCGCCAAATACTCCTGTTTGGGAGCCTGACGCGATTCTGAGGGGGGTGCAAAGTGCGCTCGCCAAGGCTCGCGAGGTGGAGGAGGAGGCGCACAGGCTGGTTGCCCAGGCGCAACGCATGAGGGACGACGAGAAAATCGCCATCCGCATCGCCGCCTACAACAAGGCACTTGAGGGGCGGCTCAAGGCCGAGGAAAAGTGTGTGGATCTGTTGGAAAAGCTCCAGGTGTTCATCACCATGGACTTCGCCAAGCAGCTCATGCGGAAGGCGTGGGTGCCGCTGCTGACGCGGCTCCGGTCGGTCCCGATGCGGGCGGGGATCAAAGCCAATCCGCATGACGACGTGCACGCCACGGAGGTCATTTCGGCCGAGATCGAGGATGCGATCAAAGAGGCTCAAGGCGCGTTTGTGGTCGAAAATCCGAGCTCGCTCGGCTCGGGGGGTGAGGGGGGCAACCTTACGTAAGGATGGGCGCGATCTCTCCACTCCAGGTCGAGCTCTCGCGGTATTGCTACGACCTGCTCTCGCCCGCGCCCACCATGCAAGTGTGGGAGTGGGCTGAGGAAAACATCTACCTCAGCGAGCGCACCAGCGCGCTCCCCGGCCGCTTCTCCACGGTCCTCACGCCCTACATCCGCGAGCCGTTGCAGGCGTACTCGGATAAAAACGTGACGGATCTCGTCCTCTGCTTCGGCACGCAGACGGCCAAGACCACCGTCGTCATGGTCGGCACGGCTTACCGCATCGTGAACGACCCCACCCCGACCCTGTGGGTGATGCCGAACCTCGACCTGGCCAAGTCGTTCAGCAAGACGCGCTGGCAGCCGATGGTCACCGACTGCAAGCCGCTCGCCGAGCAGAAGCCTGATGATCGGCATCTCTTCGGCACCACCGAGCAGCACTTCGACAAAGTGACGCTCAACTTCGTGGGCTCGAACAGTCCGTCAAACCTCGCCTCGAGGCCCGCGGGGCTCTTGAACATGGACGAGACGGACAAGTTCAAGATGGAGTCCGATCGCGAGGCCGGCGCGCTGCAGCTCGCGGAGGAACGCACCAAGACCTTCGCCTATCCGCTGCGCGTCAAGACGAGCACGCCCACCACGGTCAACGGCGATATCTGGCGCGAGTTCAAACTCGGCGATCAGCGCTACTACCACGTCCCCTGCCCGCATTGCTCGCCCAAGATCAAGACCAACCGCAAGCTGCTCATGTGGGATCATCTGACGGCCGAGGAAAGGGAGCTCGTCTCGAAGTCCTGGATCACGCTCAAGTTCTCCATCGAGAGCAAGGAGCACGGCGATTGCGGCGTCCGCTGGTGGCGCGAGAGCGAGGACGAGGCGAAGACGAACGGCGAGTGGGACATGGACAAGGTGCGCAAAAACACCTTCTACAAGTGCCAGAACTGCGCCGGCGAAATCTTCGATCATCACAAGCCCGCCATGCTGCGCGCCGGCATTTGGGTGCCGACGAATACCAACGCAGAACCCGGACGGCGCTCCTACCATCTCAACTCGCTCTACTCCCTGCTCGGCAAGGAGTGCATGCTCGGCGTGATCGCCGTGAAGTGGCTCCAGACCAAGGGCTCGATGACGAAGCGCCACAACTTCATCAACTCGACCCTCGCCGAGACGTGGGACGACGAGAAGGCCGTGGACGACAACCCGATCTTCAAGGAGAGCTACGACAGCCGCGAAATCCTCACGGCCTCGATCGCCGATCGCGTCACCATCATGTCGGTGGACGTGCAGCACGGCCACACCTGGGTGATCGTGCGGCGATGCGAAGCCGAGCAAGGAGAGGCCGAATGGCGAGTCATGGCTGCTCCATGCCGAAAAGGTGATGGGCGGTGTCGAGGAACTGCAGCGTATCCAGAGCGAGTATGATGTGCAGTCCAAGCACGTCATTCTCGACGTGGCGCACTTCACCAACACCGTCTCGAAATGGATCGTGGAGAACGGCTGGCGCGGCGCCTGGGGCGACGACAAGAAGGGATTCATCCACACCGAGCAAAGCGGGCAGCGCGTGATTCGCGTCTATTCGCCGGTACAGTATCGCGATCCGCACCTGGGCACGTCCTTCGCCAGCGAGGGCAACGAAAAGGCCCGCTACGTCTTTTGGGCAAACGACCCGATCAAGGATCTGCTCGCCGTCATTCGCTACAACGAGCCCGTCATCTTCCACGTCCACGCGAACGTGCCGCCGGAGTATCAGCGGCACATGAACGCGGAGATGAAGACGACAAAGCGATCGTTTCAGACGAACCGCGTGACCTACTTCTGGAAGCGGCTGCGCAGGGAGAACCACTTGCTCGATGCCGAGTGCATGAACCTCCTGCGCGCACTGCAGCTCGGCTTCGTGCCGATGCCCGACGAGCAGCCGGCTGCGACGCAACGGACTCTCGATCTGCAGACGGCGTAGATTCGACTGTTGGGAAACGACCGAATTCCCCCTCCCTCGGCTCGCTTTCGGGAACGGACACAAAAAAAGCCCGGTGCGTCGTGAGACACACCGGGCGTGGTGAGGGATTCAGGGGTTATTCTTTCAGCAAGCGGAAGCCGGTCACATAGGGCGCGACGGCGGGCACGTAGGCCCACGGCCGGCCCCGCGTCTGCAGGATGGGGCACATCGCGATGTAGTAGGGCGAGGCCACACTGTGAAAAGCTTCGACGGCGAGCTCGAAGGCGTCCACCTGGTCGCCGGGGATGGGCTCGCCATCGAGCATGGCGGCGACGGACGGCGGCAGCGTCACCTGATAGTGGATGAATTCGTCCCAACGCTCGCGCGGGATCTCGCGCAGGTCCACGGGGCCGGGGCCGCCTTCACGGACGATCTCTTCCTCGCTCTCGCGGGCCAGTGCGGCGCCGCTCTTGTTGGTTTCAAAGTAGTCGGACGAATCCATGCAGCTTTATCGCACGGGCGAGTGCGGAAATCCGCAGTTAGTTTTGAGAGCTGTCTCTGCCATCTGGTTGAGAGCTGCCCCGCGGTCACGCTCTGAGCCGTCGCCGATTAGACGCTGGGCCGACACAATAATCTCCTTCTCGGCGAGCGGGCTGAAACACGCAACGACCACCTTCGGCGAATTGCACCCACTCCGACGGGGAATCAAACTCGATGCCAGAATCAATCGTGATCATCTTTCCAAATCCAATGACGCGAGGAATAACGAAACAAGTAAGCGATGGCGGCGGCCGAAACGCAGGAGTTGGCAAACGGCGTCCGGCCGCCGCCATTCGCTCCACTGACTGGTTCGGGGAATTACGCGGCAGAGAAAACAGCCGCATCGAGCATTCTCCTCAGGTAAGTCTTCAACTTTCCGAAACCTCTATCCCCAATGCAGAAACTGACGTCGATATCTAAATCTCGATCCAGCTTCATTGAAGCCCGGTCGCGGGTCAACGTGAGCGAAGCAATCTCCGCTCCTCCATCGCAATCGGTCCCGTCATGCCACTCGATCGTCGGAGAATCCGGGAACTCGAAATTCCGGCTGATAAGAACATAAGGCGTGCTCCGCTCGGTTATATCCTCACTCTCCCGTACGGTATCAAAGCATACCTGCAGAATTTCCCCGCCAATCGCGTCGGCGCAACTCACGTACTTAGCTCTAAATGCGAGGGTCATAGCTTCCCCGAACGAACCTGCAGCGTCTGGTTATGCGGCGATTATATATATGCAATAAATTGTTCACTCTATCTGTAGACCAGGGTCTTGCCCATCCTGGTAATGGCATCCTCGATGGGCTCCAGCGGCGTGTTACCGAGGCCAAGCATCGTGTCCCCTTGTTCGAGCGAACTGCGCACGACCAGCACGCGGTGGACGGTTTCGCCGAGGCGGACTTCCTCGACGGCCAGCTCGGTGATGCTCTCCCAGGGCCAAAGCTGCATGTGAATCTCGCTGCCAAAATTCTTGTGGCGGTGAATCCCCTTTTCCGTAAGGACGATGACGCACCGCGACGAGGCTATCATGTCGGGGAGAAAATAGACAAATAAGCCGGCGAGAGCGGGAGCCACAAAATACGTATACGTCGGCACGCCGAGATCCTTCTTGTGGAGCAGATAAAAGAACCCCCAGAAGGCCAGGATGAGGACATCGACTACCACGGCAGTGCCGATGGCCGCCCAGACTCGGCTACGGCGCGTGATCGGGGCGACGGACTGCAAGTAGGCCCGAATGAATTCCACAGGCTCGTCCCATTTGACTTTCATTTGAACAATTGCTCCGAAATGTCGTGATCCCAGCCGCCTAGACATCATGGCTGTATGCAACAGCGAGCGACGTCGAATAAAATGAGTGAACGGCAGGGGGCGGTCCGGGGGAGGAGGACAAAGGGAGTGGGCAGTGCGGCAGCGAGACGTGGGCCGGGGAAGATTGAGCGGAAATGCGCCCCGGCAAGTCGTAACCCGATTGCCTTGAGCATGAAAAAAGCAAACAACGAAAAGAAAGCCGCCACGCCGGACTCGCTACTCTTCCTCGGTCTGGATGTCCACAAGGAAACCATTGCCGTGGCCGTGGCCGAGAGCGGGCGCGACGGCGAGATCCGATCCCTGGGCTCGATGAGTCACGACTTGCACGCGCTGGAAAAGCTTCTGGCCCGGCTGCGCAAGGCGCACGGGGTGGGCAAGGAGCAATTGCGGGTGGTCTATGAGGCGGGGCCGTGCGGCTACGTGATCGCGCGGCGTCTGGCGCAACTCGGGATCGACTGCGTGGTGGTCGCGCCGTCCTTGATCCCGAAGAAGTCGGGCGAGCGGGTCAAGACCGACCGGCGCGACGCGCTCAAGCTGGCCCGGTTGCACCGCGCGGGAGAGTTGCAACCCATCCTGGTGCCCGCGGCCGCCGACGAGGCGGTGCGCGACCTCTGCCGGGCACGCACCGATGCGGTCAACGACCTGCGCCGTGGCCGCGCCCAGCTCAAGGCCTTCCTGCTGCGTCATGGGTATCGCTATGGCGGCCAGAGCTCGTGGACGGAGGCGCACCTGCGTTACCTGCGGGAGCTGGTCCTGGGGCACCCGGCGCACAAGGCGGTGCTGGAGGAAAGTTTGCTGGCCATTACCCAGGCAACGTAAAGGGTGAGCCGGTTTAGTGAACTGATCGAAGCCAACTACAATCAATGGGAACGCCGGCCCTGGTGCGAGGCGCTGATGGCGCTCAAGGGGGTGCAGTTACTGACCGCCGTCACCCTGGTCGCCGAGATCGGAGACATCACTCGCTTCCAGCATCCGCGGCAGCTGATGGCCTATCTGGGCCTGACCCCGAGCGAATACAGCAGCGGCGACAGCCGGCAGCAGGGGCACATCACCAAGTGCGGCAATGAGCACGCGCGCTGGTTCCTGATCGAGGCGGCGCAACACTACGCGCTCACGCCGAAAGTAAGTCAGGAGTTATCCAAGCGGCAGGCGCCGGTCAGCCCGCGGGTGAGAGAGATAAGCTGGAATGCGCAGACCCGATTGCACCAGCGCTTCCGGGCCTTGCTGGCACGGGGCAAGTCGCGACAGAAGGCCATCACGGCGATCGCGCGGGAACTGCTCGGTTTCATCTGGGCGCTGTTGCGCGAACATCGCCAGCCAGGCTCGGTGCCGCCGCGCGTGCTCCGGGAAAAGCCACGACCCCCGCGCCGCTCTGTGCTGTCCCCGGCCGAGCTGATCGCGGCCTGACCTATGTGCTCGTGCAACAGTCCAACAATAGCCGGCTATCGTCGGGGCCATGAACGACGGGGGAACCACGTTTCCCCCGAACCCCCTCCTCTAGGGGGAACATACACCGCCTCAAGCTAACTCAACCCCTGCCTAACTACGCCAACTAACTAACCAACCAACCTTCACTCCTCGCCACACCTTGTCTGAGAGCCTGTGGTGCCCCGGTGGCGGCCAAACTCGCGTGGGTCGTTATCGAGCAGCCATCCGAGCTGACCTCAGAGCCTAGAGTGCGAAGCGGGCCACGATGGAAACATGTCAGGCGCTAACCAACGCGCGAATAGCAGCATATCCACCATCGAATCTCCAACCCACCGCCCGCAGGCTGGGTCAGTGGCGGGCGGGTCGGCGCGGCGGGCAGCACAGGCTGTGACAGCCCGGAGCCGTTCGCTGCAGCGGCTGGTTTGGAAAAACAGAACAATCAAGCATCCATCGGCCTTCGCGGGCCATCGGTGGTTCCTGAATCAGAAGCGGAATACACATCGGAATGCAACGTTTCGACACGGCGACGCAGGAAAGCCATGCGACGCCGGAGCATCATCACCGTTGGAAAAGACCGCGCCGAGATCAAAATCTACACGCTCCGCCGGCCCAACGGCGTGGCGTCCTACCAGTGCGCCTGGTATGACCTCGGCAAGCGGCAAACCAAGACCTTCGCCGAGATCGAGAACGCGAAGTTTTTCGCACAGCAGCAGACTCTCTCGTTGCGCAACGAAGGGAAACCTGTGGCTGATGCTTCGCTGCGGGATGTGGAGACGCTGTGGGCTTGCGAATCACGCTCTCAACGGTTCGGGCTGACGCTCGTCGCCGCCTTTGATGAATGGTTCTCGGCCAAGTCGGCGCTGAACGGTGGGTCTATAACTGAGGCGGTCCGCTTTTACTCCGCGCATCATGCGGGACTGCCGAACAAGCCCTTCAGCTTGGTGGCCGAAGAGTTCTACTCCGCGAAGGAAGCGGCGGGCGCGTCATTTGTCTATTGCCGGAGCCTTCGCCACTACCTCGCACGGATGAAGAAGCCGCTGGGCGCGACTCCGCTCGCCGACATCACCACGCCGCAGATCGATGCCTACCTGCGTTCCGAGGCCGGGAACCACACCACTCGCAACAATCTGCGGCGCATCCTGGTCACCGTCTTCCGGTGGGCACAGAAGCAGGGCTATCTCGCCCAGGATCGGAAGACGACGCCGGAGCGCGCCATGACGTTCAGCGGACCGGACACAGCGCCCGAGATTTTCACGCCGGATGAATTGCGGAAGATCATCAAGGTTTGCCCGAAGAACATGCTGCCGCACGTCGTCATTGGCGCATTCTCCGGGATCCGCTCAGCAGAGATTGAGCGGCTGGACTGGCGCGACATCCTTTGGGATCGCGGATACATCGAGATCAAGGCTGCCAAGGCAAAGACCAAGGCCCGGCGGCTTGTCCCTCTCCTGCCCAATCTTCGCGGGTGGTTGGAGCCGTTGCGGAAAGACGAAGGTCCGGTCTGCCACAATCCGAACACTGCAATTCGGTTGAACTACATCGGAGAGAAGGCGGGCTTTGGTTGGCGGCAGAACGCGCTTCGGCACAGCTTTGCGAGCTATCGACTGGCGGCGGTGGAGGATGCTGCGAAGGTCGCGCTCGAAATGGGCAACAGTCCGCAAATGCTGTTCAAGCACTACCGCGAACTGGTTGCGCCCGAAGCCGCAGTAGAATGGTTCGCCATCAGTCCGCCGGCTTGAGGTCATTGCTGACGGAAAGCAGAACATCGGCATGGCAAGGCGCATCGACCTTGCACCAACAGGCGAGATTCTTCCCACGCAACTCCGCTTTCGCCCTCATGGCGAGCGCGGCTCCAGCAGTGTCGCTTTTCAGCCATTGAGCGAACGTTGCGACCGCCTCCTCAGCGGAGCGGTTTTGCTCGATGCGAAATGGATTTCCCCACCGGCTTGAGCGATCCACTTTCACCGTGTTCGGCGGCATCCGCCAACCCTTGGCACGAGAGAGCTGCACGCGTTGCGGGATCATGGCTGATCGTAGAGCTAATGCGCCCTGAAGAAATCCAGTCACCCAGATCGGCGCCGGGCGATCTCGGCAATTCGGTTGCCCGCGCAACGCCGTGCGGACACGATCTAACGATATGAAGACTTTGTTCACCGCAGAAGCGATCGCCGATGACGGACGTTCGGGCAGCATCGCCAACCCCGACGGTTTGTTGAATGTCCAGCTCGGCAATCCGCTCAAGCCCGGCGCTGAGAAACGCGGGCCGAGTCCTGAGCTACTCTTCGCCGGCGCTTATGCGGCGTGCTACCATGGAGCGTTGTTCAATGCGGCGAAGAAACTGGGTACTCCCGCCGAGGGCTCGAAGGTGCGCGCCTTGGTGAGCTTGATCGAGGATGACCAGGGCGGCTACCGACTCGCCGTGGAACTGCACGCACAGCTCCCTGGTGTGGACCCCGAGCAGGCGAAACGGGTGATGGAAGCAGCCCACGTCACTTGCCCATATTCCAAGGCCCTGCGCGGAGACACTGCTGTGACGCTGGTCGTGGACTAGAAGCGGCATCAAACCCGTCTGCCCGCGGATTCGCCATTCAGCTCTGAACCCGCCCTGCCCACTGGCACCCACGTCCGCGCAGCCAGAGGTGGTAGATGGCCTCGTTCTTGAAGTAGGAGTTTGCGTATAGATGCGCTTGCCGCCCGGCGATCATCGCAGCGATGGCGAAGTGAAGCCGGTCGGTGTGGATGACGCGGTAGTTCGATGCGATGCGCAGGTAGACTTCAGCCGTTGCCGCGAGGACTGCGGGATCTCCGCAGTTCATGGCGACAGCCGGTTGCTGGCGCTCGCAGTCGTCACGCATGAACCAGCCGACGTCATGCTGCGGCTCATGGAGTTCGATGGCCGGCGCGTAGGCGAGACCGAGATCGGGCGCAAGCACCGCACGCGGGCAGTATTCGAGGCTGCGGTTTTCGCGTGCGAAGAACAGATCGGCTTCCAAGTCATCGGGGCCGGTCCAGCTTTGCGGCAAGACGATGAGCGGAACGCCGAGCGCGGTAGCGGCGGCGCGCGCATCGAGACGCGTGAGGCGCGTGCCGGGATAGAGCGGTCCCATGTTTCCCCCGCCGCCGTAGAAGACGACATCGGGCGTCTCGTCTTTTCCGCAGAGGGTGATTCCGTAGGCGGCGTAGAGCTGCTCGGCGCCGCGGCGGATGAGCAGATCACCCACGTTGCCCGGCCCCCAGTACTCGCGGGCTTTCGCGCGGCGCCAGCGAGCGAAGACGTGGGCGTAGGCAGCGGGTTCGAGAATCGGCGCGACGATGCTCATGGGTAGAGATGCTGAACGACCGCAGCGCCGTGAATCTGCCGGCCCTCCGTGTCGTAGTTGCTGTAGGTGTGACCCGTCAGATCCGACGAACCGAGCGCCTGCCAGATGAGATTCGGAAACGCCGCGTAGGTCGGCAGTTTCTTGTGCAGCTTGGAAAGGAGCACGTCGTTGAACTGCTCGGCGGCACCGCGACCGTGGCGGTGCCCGCGCATGATCTTCCGCACTTCGAGGTAGGCGCTCGCGCGAAAGGCGACGGCGTGCGTGTCGAGCGCCCGCGCCACGCGGACGAGTCCGGGGCTCACCGGTCTTGGCGTCTCGAGATGCTGGCAGCCGAAGTAGAAGATTTGCCAATCATCCGGGAGCGAGAGCGCGGCCACTCGCGCGCGGAACTCCGGATGAAACACGGCGTCGTCTTCGAGCACGAGCAGCGCTGGCGAGCGTCGCCGCTCGGCTTGGCGGATGAGAAAACGAAACGAGAGGCTGTTGGCCCGGCGCGCAGTGTCCTTGAATCCGCATGGGTGGCGAAGCGTCCGCGCATCGACGGCGCGAACCCACTCAGCGGCCACCCCCGCGTCGGCCATGCGAGCTTGGAGCCAGGCTCGGCGATCCTGCCGACGCGGGAGGCTGATGAAGGAGCGATGCGGGAAGACGGCGTTGAGGTCCACGCCGTCCGTGAAGCGTCAACCGTTAGAAAGACGCTGCGATGACCGTCGCGGAGCTGTCGGACGACGGTGCCGTCCCGCAGCCTTGCGAACCTGCGAGGCGCGGCCACGCCGCGAGGAAGCGCGCATAAGCTTCGGGGAAATCCACTGCAAGCCGAGCCTCCGCTTTGGCGATCCATTTGTCCTCGCGCTTCGCGCCTCCGGTGAGGTGCGCGTAGCCGGCTTTTGCCACTTGCTTCCGCGTTGGTGCGAGCGGCAAGAGCGTGCCGACCTCGACGCCTACGCGCCGGGAAAAAACGCCGAGCTGATACTGCTCGACAATCATCGAGGTCGAAGTGCCGTTGAGCGCGCAACCGCGGAACTTCTGCGCGAGATCGAGCCCGGCCCACGCGTAGGCCCGCACGAGCGCCACGTCGCTTCCGCCGAGCAGGCCGGCATTGTAGGCCGCTCCGCCTGGAGCGAAGCCCGCAAGCGCCTGCGCCGCCTGCATCTCGCGCGAGGTGTAGTAGTGGGGAAAGTCTGGCGACTGCGCGATCAGCCGATGGCGCGTGAGGCGTTTCGGGAGGGGTTTGAAAAGCAGCACGTCGCTGTCGAACTGCACGAACGGCCGCTCTTGAAGCGCGCAGGCGACGAGTTTGCCGAGCGCCCAGATGTGCGCGAGTCCTTCCGCGGGCCAATCTTCCAGCGCCGTGCTGACCTGCCCAAACGGCCAACCCAAGACCGCAGCGATCTCAGCGCCGCGCTTGTCGGTCACGAACTCCGTCTCGGCAAAGACGCGTGCCGCGAGATTCGCGGCGAGCGTTTGGATGAGCATCGGCCCTCGTTGCGCAACGAACATTGGCGTCCGCGTCCAAAGGCTCATTACGCCGCGCATGCGGCTCGGTTGGCGGATGGATTTTTGAGAAGGTAAATCGCTCACAACAGGAAGCCGCCAAGCGGAGGCGCGGCGACGAACCGCGATCCGGCTTGCGGGGTTGTGGGAGGCGGCCTGTCAATCGGGACGAAATGCGCGATGCGCTCGACCGACACCGAGAGGTCGAAGGCGCTGCCGTCGCGCCGTACGATCCGGCGAATGACCGCGCCGCGCGGCGCATACGTCATCGGCAGTCGGCGGCAATTCAGCCAACGGATGCAGAGGTGATACGGATGGTGCCAGGGCAACGCGGCGAAGGCGTGCAGATGCACGGCGCGATCGGTCCGATCCGCGAGAGCGGCGGCGAAGCGCTCGGCCATGCGCAGCGGCACGGTGACGAGCACGTCGATGTCCGCGGCGGCCGTCGCATCGCCGCGAGCATCGGAGCCGGCGAGCCCAATGGTCCCGAGCCGATGCTTCGCCGCGAGTTCCGCGATCAAGTCGCCGAGATCAGACGCTGGAGCCTTCATCCACAGTTTTGTCGAAGGAGCAGTCCGGGTCCTGCGTCTCGTTGCTCTCGCTCTCGCCAAACATCCCGAGCGAATCCGGTTGCAGATTGCTCACACCGCCATTGTTCACGTCCACGGTCACGGAGCCGGGCGGATAAAGGTCGATGTCGCCCTCGGTGTGCGTGCCATCCGGGCGCGTGTCGTTGGTCCAGTGGATGTGCGGCGTGCCTTCGTTCACATCGACCGGCGTTTGCTGCGCCGACTTGCCGCTGCCGTTTTCGGGATTCACCGCATACTGGCCATTGACGCTATAGCTCGCGGCGTAGGTGTAGCCGTCCTCGGTGTCGCCGCTCGGGCCGTCGTGCGTGCATGACTTGTCCTTGTTCATCGTGCCAAACCACGTTGCGCCGAAGATCAGGCAGAACGGCTCGAACTTGTGACTGCCGCTCCCGTTGTAGTGCGTAAGCGGCGCGTTGCCGGGTGCGCCGTAGTCGGCGGTGTAAGTGATCGTGCCGCCCGGATTGACCGCGACGTTTTTGAACTCGAACCCACCGGAGTAACCGGGATTGGCGGTGCCGAGCTGGATCGACGGCGTTCCTGGTCCGGAAACGCGCAGCGTCCCGACGCCTGCAGGTCCACCAGCGATGGACACGTTCACGTAAGCGGTGCAGGTCTGCGGTGGCTGGATGAAACACGACGGGCCGTCCGGGCTGATGTCCACGAAGACCTCGACGGAGACAGTCGGCGTATCGGGCTGCGGCGGCTTCGGCGGGCCAGGCGGTTTCGGCGGCACGGGGGGTTGTGGGCCACCGCCGCCGCCACCGCCTGGAGGAAAGCCTCCGCCACCGCCGCCGGTGCCGCCACCGCCGCCGCCGGAACCACCTCCCCCGCCAGTGCCTCCTCCGTTTCCGCCCCCGCCGCCAGTGCCACCACCGCCAGAGCCTCCTCCTCCCCCGCCGCCCGGTGGACGTGGTGGCTCGGGAGGCTGTGGCGGATCGGGTGGATCGGGCGGCTGCGGGCCAACCGGCCACGGCTCATCCGTCCAATCGTGCGCGAGGAATTCAGCCGCGCCGAAGTCCCACTGTTGCGCGACCCGGCGGTCGTAAGGTTGCGTCTCCCACACCGGCTGCGTGATGAGCCAGACGTAGCTCTCGAAGGTGAGCCACTTGCGCCACGCATCGCGTCGAACCGCGGTGCCGCTGCGCGCGAGCGTGCGCGCCTGAAACCAATCGAGCCCGGTCATAGCGTGTCGGGGATGAGGTCGCGCGCGACTTCGACCAGGAAGGTGCGCGTAGTGTTGCGCAAGAACGGCGGACCGACCTGCGGCTGGTAGTTGTTGAGCGCGATCCACTCGAACTC
Source organism: Chthoniobacter sp. (assembly GCA_034667665.1). Taxonomy (GTDB): domain Bacteria; phylum Verrucomicrobiota; class Verrucomicrobiia; order Chthoniobacterales; family Chthoniobacteraceae; genus Chthoniobacter. Next base: position 97,404 of record JAXDQW010000109.1, on the reverse strand, counting down.
GCCGAGCGCGTTGAACAGCGTGCCCGCATCGGCTTCGTAGTTCGTCAGCGCGCTGGTCAGCTCCGGGCTGTCGAGCTTCACATGGAGCCGGAAGGCGGTCTGCTCGCCTTCGCCAATCTTCCGCCAGTCGTGGCCGTCCACGAGGATGCTTTCCGGCTCCAGCTCCTTGAGCGCGAACCGCAGCGCCGCGAGGCTGATATCAGCTACGACGCCGCCTTTGAGGAACGTGATGTGAAAGACGAGATCGTCTCCTCGCTTCGTCCAGAACAGCGGGCCTTTGTCCTTCACGGTCACGTCGCCGAAGTTCTGCGCATTGAGCGACACCAAATGGGTCAGCAAGTCGATATAGACTTCCAGCACGCCCGACGGCCGCACGTTCCCGCTCGGCTCGATGCCGAAGGTGAAGATGACGGGATCGCTCACGCCGTCCGCGTTGCCGGCGCGCAATGCGACGACGAACACACCCGGCATGGTCGCGGCGCCGGAGATTTTGCCGTTGGGCAAATTGAGCGTCAGCCCTGGCGGCAGCGGCGACGCATTCCAGAACGTTGGTGAATTGCTCGCCCACGGCTGAAACGCGAACGCCTGCCACTGGAGGTAGCCGAGGACGCTTTGCGTGGTGTTGATGACGGGCGCGGCCATTTATCCGACCTCCGCTTTGGCTTCCGTCATCGACGCGAAGACGAACCCCTTCGCGCCGCGCACGCTGTTTTCCGTATCGAACTGAATCAGCCGCGCGCGGATGACGAAGCTCGGCGAAGTGGGCGCGACGCTCGCCGCCTGCCAGGTCGCGTAAAGCAGCCGCTCGGCCGTCAGCACGTTATCGAGAGAGCGTTTGATCGCGGCGCCGAAGTGGTGCTTGAGCTTGAGCCCGCTGACGATGATCCGCTGCGCGAGCACCGGCGCGGGTAGCCAGACGATGTTCTCGAGATTCTCGGCCACGGGCGCGGGTGTCGCCTGTCCCGGCGCGCTGCCGACTTCGATCACCGCGAGCATTTGCGCGCGGGTGTTCGCCGCGAGGAGTTGGAGCTCCAGATCGAACTGCACCGAGAAACTGCTGCCCGGCTTCCACATCGCGTCGTTAATGTGGATGAGGAAAAGCTCGCGCTCGAAATCCATCGGGAAGAACGAGTTCGTCTGCGCGGCGCGAGAGAGCCGATACCACACGCGCCCGTCGCTGCCGGCAAAGCCGAGCGGTTCGAGATAGCCGCCGCGGCGGCCGAGACCACCGGGCACGAGCAGCGGCGTGTTGGTCGTGTTCTGGAACACGTTGCCCGCGCTCGGCTCCGGACGTGGTAGCGGCACGGCGATGGGGACGACGGTCGCATCGTGGATCGCGGGCAGCAGCCCCGGAGCCCGCGGCAGTTTGCCAGTCTTACCCTCGGCGAGTTCCTTCACATTGAAATCCGCCGGCAGTCGCGCGCTGGGAAACACGTCGATGAAGTCCGGGATTTCGATCTCTTGCGGGTCGGCGTTTTCGCGGTCGCCGAAGAAGTTCGGCGTCGGCAGCAAATCTTCGATGTGTTCGAGCCGCGCGTAGATGCCGGCGAGTGCGTCGAGCAGGCCGACGATCTGCGCGATCGTATGAGTGTGCGCGAGGAAGGCGCTGCGGGGTCCCGCCGTCGAGAGAGTGAGTGCGAGGCTGTTCGGTGCCGGCGGATCGACGGTCAGCGGGAAATCGAGCACCGCTTCATTCGCACTCGGAATCTTCACCGTGAAGTCCGGGCCGAGCACGAGCACGCGACCATTGCCGATGTTTTGGCGCACGGTGAGGTGGAACGCCTCGGTGCCGAGATTGTGCGGGAAAGAGAACGACCGCAGCTCGCCATCGCCGAACACCGCGACGTAGTGCTGCACGCCGAAGATGATCTGGTCGGGCGTAAACGGGATATAGTCGCGCGGCTGCGGCGGGCGCAGCCAATCAATCGGCCGCACCGTTTCCATTTCCTCCCAGATTTGTTCCCGCACGATCTTCACCGGCTCCTGGAAGAGCGTGATGATGCGGCCTGGCACCGCGGGGTCAGCGATGTCTTCGCCGTCGTCCACGATCTCGGCCTCAACCTCGAAGGGCACTTCAATCTCCGCCACGGCCCGCAGCGCCGCCGCCATCTCCGCGCGGTCGAGTGGCAGCGTGACGGTGAGCACGCCCGGGGCGAACGTGTTCACCTCGACGGTGATGAGCGGTTGCGGCGAGCCGGCGAGATCGCCGATGAATTCGACGTAGGCGTTGTCCGGCTCCGGGTTGGTGGCCTCGAAGCGCTTGCCCTTCTCGAACATCGCGTTCAGCGCCGCCGCGATCTCGTCCGGGCCGTCATCGATGCCGAGCAGCTTCGAGACGCGATAGTTCCAGCGGAGGAAATACGTGCCGCGAAAGTCTGGCGGCAAATGCAGCGCCTGGATCTCGTTGCTCGGCGGCTCCGTCTCGCTGCCGCCATCGCCCTCGCGGATGCGCCGGATGGCGGGCGGCGTCGGCAGCACGCGCTCGTGGCCGCCGTTGAATGCGAGCGGTGCTTGGATGAGCCGGCACTCGAACCACCAGACGCCGAGCTGCTGGAACTGCCGCACCCGCACGAAAGAATTCGGCCCGAGTTTGTTCGTGTGAACGTAGATCGGCCACGCGCCTTCCGAATCCGCGCGCGTGGTTTTCGCGACCCACGTTCCCGTCACGGGACTCTCCACGGTGTCAATGATGCCTGAACCCTGTGCCGCGGTTTTGAACGCATCCGCTGTGGCGTCGAAATTGATCTCCGGCGTATCGGTGTCGCCGATCCAAAGCTTGAACGCACCGGAAGTCGCGGCCGTCAGCACCTTGCCGATGCTGGCCCGCAGTGTCCGCACGCGGAGATCACGCTCGCGCAGATCACCGCTCTCACTGCGTTCGTAGGTCCGCAGCGTGCAGCGCAACTGGTCGCCGAGCACAAACGGCGAAAGCGTCACGGCCCCACCGTCGCGCGAGATGAGCTTGCGCGTGATGAGGTCGGCGTAGAGATCAAGGTCGCTCACGCCGATCGCCGCTTGTCAAAGGACGCGCCGCTCTACTCCGCCGCCTTTCGCGCCTCTTCCTCGTCGGGCGTTTCGCGTTCGAGGCTGAAGAAAAACGGATCGAAGGACTGCCGCTTGTGCGGAAACCGCGGATTGAGCGGCGGCTCCTCAGCGCGCTTCTTCGCCTTCTCCGCCTCGCGCTCCTGGCGATTGGTCTTCGGGTCTAGCGACATAGCTAAGTGCTCCAGAAGAGGCCGCGCGCATCGGCTTGGTTGAAGAATGCCCATGCCTCGGCGTTCCGGTCGTTGATGAAGCTCAGAAGCCCATTGATGATCGGCTGCGCGACACCGCCTGCGAGCGGCAGATCCAGTCCCAACGGGGCCGGGGGAGCTTTCGGAATCACGAGGCGGGAGGCGTGTTGCAGATTCCAGAAAACGAAATGCTGCGGGTATGGCGTCCACGTTTCATCAGGCTCGGTGTCCTCGCCTACATCCGGCGGCGAGACGATCCACACCGTCGCCATTTTCAGCTCATCGAACTGCGCATCGCCCGCGTTGAGCAGCGTCCCATACATCAGTGCGAGGCTTTGCTCCTCGGGCGGTCGATACTTTGCCGCGGCACGCAGCTTCGCGCGCCCGCCAGTGCTGCGCAGGTAGTCGTTGAGGAAAACCGTTGAGATGGATTCCGTCTGCGCTTCAAGCAACGGATCGTGAAGGTCGATCTGGAGGCGCGTGCCGATCCGTGCTTTCGAGAGCACCACGTCCATTGCGCGGATTTCGCGGGTGCGTGTTTCGTCCGGCTCACCTTCGAGCGCACCGGGCTTCGTCACATCGCCGCCTTTCGCGGCCGGCTTCACCCCAAGCTTCTCGAAGAACTTCGGATAGCCCTCGGCCGCCACGGCGATGATTTGTCCGGAGAGCGAGGCACTCACGCTGTCCGGCATCAGCGGATTGCGCCAGCCGCCGAGGATGAGATACGGCGCGGGATCGTTGGTCAGCGGCACGTCGCGATCCGCGGCGGCTTCGTCCTCCAGCGGTTTTCCATCCGGCCAATCGGCGGGCATGGAGAAGTGAGCATCGCGCCCATTCACGAAACCGGGGCGAACGAACGCGCGCCACTCGCCCGTGCCGTCATCCTTGAACTCGTAGCGCGCGTTGATGTGCCACGGATGCCGCCACAGTGCGCTCGCGTCGCCGGAGACGATCACTCCGTTGGCCAGCTCCTTCGTTTCGCAACGAAGGCCGCGCAATGGGCGCGCGCGCTTCGCCAGCGCGACGGCTTTGTTCCAGGCATCGGCGGCGATCATTGCCAGAAGAAAAGCCGCGTCGCCGTCTTGCGGTCAGGGCTGAGGGCCGGGCGATGTTGCAGGTCGGAGAACGTGATTTGGTAGAGATCGAGCTTCTTGTCCTCGCGCTCGCGAAGCATCGCCAGCGGATACCTTGCGCGGCGGCCGGGCAGCGCGACCGCACCGCCGCTGCCGCCGTGCGAATCGCTCGCCTCGCCGTCGTCGGTGTTCGGATCTGCGACTTGCACGACTTCGACTTTCTCGACCGACCAATCTTTCTCGCGGCACGTCACCTCGACGCAGATGTAGCCGCGGCCTTCGTCATCGAGCATCGGCTGGCCGAACTTCAACACCGGCGCCGGTTGGTCGTCCGTGCCCGCGAGCGGCACGTCTTTGATCTTCGCGTCCACACGATTCACGGTGCCGGGCCGTATGCTCGCGGCCTCAGTGCCGACGAGCGACACCTGGAAGGGATGCACAAAGTCCGCGCCGTCGCCGACGAACGTGATGATGGTCCCGTCCGGCATTTCGCGCAGCCGCACACCTCCGCCCGCGATGAGCCGGCACGCGCGCACGGCCGCGCAGAGCTGATTCCAGAGCGTCGCGGTGATCGGCTGCCCCCGCTTCACGAAGGGCGGCTCGTTCATTCGCCACTGCCTTCCAGTTGTGCCTGCCCATACACATCGCGCAGCCAGCCGTTCGGCCCGGAGAGCATGTAGTCCTCGGTGATCTCGACTGCGTTGCCTTTGCGTTTGATCTTCGGCGCCATCTTCAGCCAGTTCCGCTTCTTCGCAGCGCCGGGAATCTTGAACTGCTCAATGCCGGGCGGTTTTTCCACCACCGTGCCGATGCCCCGCAGGATGCCGCTCGGGATGGTGCGCGCAGCGTAGGTTTTGCGGAACACCGCGCCGACCACGAGCCAGTTGTCCACGCCGAACAATGGGTTCTTCTTCGGCTTCTTGCCGCTGCCGCTGAGCGCCGTCTGCTGTCCGCTCGACTCCGGCAGTGTCTCCGCGAACTGCTCTTTCGCGGCGTCCCACGCGTAGCGCGTTTTGAGGGTGTCGAAAAACGGGTGCGTCTGGATCGGGTCTTCGGCCATCGAGGTATCCAGCTCGAACGTCACCTGGTCATCCTTGGGCTCGTCAGTCACTCCCTCGAAATGCAGCGTCACTTTGAAGCCGCCGTCGTCTTCCTGCGTGAAGGAGCGCGAACGATACGGAATCCCGATGCCGAGATTCGGCAGCACGCTCAGCGCTTCGGCGAGTGTCTCGACGAACATCGGCACGTCGATGGTCGCGACGCCGGTCTCGGAAATGCCGCCTGTGATGCCGGTCGTTGGAAGAGGAGCGGCGGACATATTAGCCAAAGGCCGGTGTCAGCGTCGGCGTCTTGGCCGGCGGGCGATCAAGCAGTCGCTTCACGTCGCGGAGCAGGCCGGTCTGCGTCCCGAGTTCGCGCGTCTGCCGCTGCTGCTCGCGGAGCATCGGGTCGCCATTGCTGTAAGCCGCGCCGCCGCCACCGATGCGCTGGATCGCGGATACCGCGTTCTTCACGGTCTTCTCCGGCTTGCCTTCGCCGTCATCGAGGTTGAGCTGCGGTCCGGTGGCCTTCTTCGGCTCCACGTCAGCGCGCGCCTGCGCGGAGACTCTCTCCACCCGATCCATCACGCCGCCGATGCTGTCGCTGAGCTGCGATTCCAAATCGCTCGTGTCGATGAGCGAACTGCCTTTCTCGAAGCCCTCGCTGAGCGCACTGCCTATGTTTGCAAAGGTCGCGCGCATCCGCTCCGCCGCTCGATCCACTTGCGGGCCGAGCAGGTCGCCCGCGTCGCCGCGATTATCCTGACCGGCCTCGCGGAAGCCCTGCGCCGTCTCTCGCACAGCCTTCGCGCCGTCGCCGATCTCATCGCCGATGAGCGGAGTATCCGCGAGGAATTCGAGCAGCTTCGCGACACCGTCCAGGAGCAACGCGACGAAGCCTTGCGCGATGCCCGTGATCGCTTTGCCCATGCCGATCCAGAAGTCAGCCGAGGTGACGATCTGGAAAAGCGTGATGGCATTCTTTACCGCCTCAACCAGCGCCTGCCAAAGCGCCTGCGCCACGGCCATCAGCGTGCCCGCGAGAAAGTTCACCGCGTTGGCAAAGGCGATCTTCGCGGAGGTGAAAAGGATGTCGCCGACTTTGCCGTCCGCGAACGCCTGGACGATGAACGCCACCGCTTCACCGGCCTTTTGCCCCCAGCTCGCGAGGTCGAGCGAGGCGAACTTGTCGAGCAGCGGCTTGAGCACCGGCGCAACCTTCTCCGCCACGCCGACCCAGAACCCCCGCACCTTCAGTCCGCTCAATGCGAGCTTGTCGCCGACGTCATCGAAGAGCGCTGCATCTTTGGCGAGGATCTGAGCTTGGGAGCCGACCTGGCTCGCCGCATCGCCGAAGCCATCGGACGAAAAGAGCGAAAGCAACTCCGCACCGCTGCGCCCGAAAATCTCCATCGACGCCGCGGCCTTCTGCGACGGGTCTTGGATGGTGTTGATCGCCGCACCGAGTGTGCGGAACTGCTCCGCGGGCGTCTTCTTCTTTAGCCCCTCGAGATTGATCCCAAGCTTCTTGATCGTGTCGTCCGCCGAGCCGCCTTGCAGCGTCTTCGCCATTTTGCCGAACACCGGCCCGATGTCCGCCGCGGACTTGCCTGCGTTGGCGAACTCCTGCTGCAACACGACAAGATCGGCTACGGCGATGCCTGTGTTCGCCGAGAGATCATTGAGTTGCCCGCCAACGTCGAGCGCCTGCTTGAAACGGTCGAACCCCGCCGTCACCACTCCCGCCGCCGCACGGATGGCAATGAACGCGACGGCGAACTTCGCGATGCGCGATTGCAGCGCGAGCATCTTGCCGTTGATGCGCGCGAGTGCCCCGCTCAGGCGGCTGTCGTCGGCATCGAATACGGCGGTGGCTTTCGGCATCGACGCACGCGCGCCGTCAACTGAGCCTCAATTCAGACATGATTCTTGAAGTAGCCATTTTCAATGTTCGGGACGGTGCAAGCGAAGCGTTCGAGGCGGCGTTCCGCGAGGCATCGCCGATCATCGCGTCGATGCCTGGCTACGTTTCGCACGAGCTGCGGCACTGCATCGAGCGTCCCAGCCGCTACATCCTGCTGGTGCATTGGCGGCGGCTCGAAGATCACACGGTCGGCTTCCGACAGTCTGCGGAATATCAGCAGTGGCGCGCTTTGCTGCACCACTTCTACGACCCTTTCCCTACCGTGGAGCATTACGGCGAGGCGCTTCTCCCCAATCCCGAGTGATTGGTTGCGGAGGCCGGACTCGAACCGACGACCTCCAGCGCATGAGGCTGGCGAGCTGCCGCTGCTCTACCCCGCGATTTTCGGGGCCGGTTACTTCCAGCCCGCTGCTCGCAGGGCGCGTGTCAAAAGGAACTCCGCCCGCCGCTGCATCTTCCTTCCCTGGATGTTGATGGCCGACTGGATGCGGCGGTCGTAGGCGTCCACCTTCGTCACGTATTTTACCGCGTTGGTGAGGATGATGCGGAAGACGCGGAATGTGTTGATGACCGCGGCGGAGCTACGGGCGGAGCCGTGGCGCGCGACCCACGCGGGCAGTTTCAAGCCGAGCTTCTGCGCGCCTGCATTCCAGCCGGCGGCGAGTTCGCCGACACGCTTGAGCAGTTCGCGTTTGAGGACACGCAAAGCCGATGCGTCCACCGGATACGGCTGCTTCAAATTGCGCGGATTGATTCGGCCGGTGTTCGGATCGCGGAGGCGTTTGTGGATCTCCGCTGGGTCGGCCAGCTTCACGCCTTTCTTGCCAGCTGCGGCGACCATCACGCGGGCGAGATCGGCGATGATGGCGCCCTCGCCGGCCTTCTTCGCTGCGCTGCCGCGCTTGCCCTTCGACGCGGGCGGCGTGATGGCGACGACTTCCTTCACGAAACCGCGCGCGGCTTCCTCGGCGAGTTCGCGCCGGGATTTCTTCATCTGCGGCGCGAGCGCCTTGATGCCGCGCTGGATGGGCTTCAGATCAAAACGCAGGCGTCCGTTCATTGGGCCTCCAATTGGTCAGCAACGTTTCGAGCTGGTGCGTGGCGGGCGGTGCGACCGGCACGGTCCAGACATCGTGCGCCCGCAGCGCGCAGTGCTGGTATTGCAGGAGCCGCGAGAGCGGCAGCTCCCAGAAGATGAAGTGCTCAGACCAAGCGGTTTCTCGCGCCAGTGTGAAGACGAAACTCGCCGTCCACACCGGCTCGATCAGTTTGGGGGCGGGGTCGGTTCTTTGCCGCTGCCCTTCGGACGCGCAACGACTTCGATCTGCGCGGCTTCGATGGCAGTGAGGTTGTTCTCGAGTTGCGCCATCGCGGTGAACATTGCCGTCACCGGCAGCTCCATCTCGAAGGGCAGCAAGTATTCATCCTCGAATGCCTGGCGATCTTCCCGCGCGAGCTTCACGGCTTTCTTCACCACGTCGAGCGGCTGCGATTGGATGAACAGGAAAGTGGTGAGTTGCCGCTGCTTGTCGTCGGCGGAGAGCACTTCGACCTGCTCCTTGTCGCCGCCTACGACCATAGTGAGGCCGAGCGCGCGGCAGATTGTAAGTGTGCCTGCCGAGAAGGGCCGCAGCGTGATTCCGCCGGCTTCGGTCGTGGGCGCGATGAACGTGTCGAGGTTGGTTTGCGTGCGTTCGTCGGTGTTCATTTTTCGAGGGCGGTGAGGAGTTCCTGGCGGCGTTCTGGCGTTGCGTCGAAGGGCACGAGCGCGAACCGCTGGCCTTTGCGAATCAGCGCAACGGGAGCCAGTCGCCCGATTTCCGCCGCGAGCAGGCCCGCGTTGCGGAAGGCGGTCGTAATGTAGGCAAACGGGTGCTCGGCGTTCTGCGTCGTCCACACCGGATCGTGCCAGGCTTCGATGAGCTTTCGTGCATCATGCTGGCCGCAGATGCTCTTGGCTTTGAGCGTCCACGTCACCAGCCGCCGCTCCACGCCTTCCACCAGTTCGCGCGTTTCGAGATACGGACAATCGTCATCAAGCGGAATGCCGATGGCCGTGAGCGCGGCCACGAGCCGCAGGAGGTTGAGCGCGTCCGCGTCGGTCTTTACCTCGGCGCGCAGGATGCAGAGTTGGTCGCCTTTTCGCATAATCAGTTCACGGCCTCCGCCGTCGGGTAGTGTTTGAAGCTGTATTCCCAGCCGTCGAAGTCCTCGTTGTTCTCGTTCTGCTTCACGTTCGTGATGACCGTGACGCCGCCGTTGGGCAGGCCGCTCACGCCGGGATCGCCGACGCCAGGCACCACGGCGAGCGCACCGTGGCCCTTGACCGAGCCTTCCGTCATTTTGCGATACGGCTTCACACGGGCGATTTCGCCGTCGCTGCCTGGGAGTTCCTTCACCTGCACGCTGTCGTCGGTTTCCACCGAATCAATGAGTGTGCCGGCGTGGCGGCTGATGCCGAATTTAACGTCGTTGGCGGGCATGACCTGAAATCCCTGTCAACGCTCACGCCGGGCCGAAGCCGAAGCGGTAGCGCAACTTCGTTGCGAAACGAGCCTCGCCTGCCGTGGGTTCGGTGCCGAGCGGCGCATAGCCGTAGATGTGCAGCCGGGCAGTGGCGTTGATTGCCGTGATGACCGCCGCCCGGCTCGCCAGCGCTGCCCGCACCGCCTCGACGCGCTCGCCGTGCGCCGCTGCCGTTGTGTCGCGCGCCTCGCTTTCGATGATCACGCCGACCTCTCCACGAAACGCCGTGTCCGAGCCAGCGAGCGGTTCCGACGTGGTGCTGATTGTGATGGCCGGCAACTTGTGATCCGCGTTGTCCTGGCCGGTGTAGCCATTGATGGCAGCAAGCGCCGGGACGGTCCTCAGCTGCGCGAGCAAGAGTTCGTCGAGAGTGTGATCGAGCATGGCGTTAGTCCTCCGGTTCGACGACGAGCACGATCATCGGGAACTGCGGGTGGTCGGTGACGCGCGTGATGCGGTAGGTCGCGCTCTGAAACTCCAGAGTTTCGCCGAGCTTCGGCCGATCCGCGTCAAGCTCCGAGCGGAGCACCTTCATCGTGCAATCACCCTTCGCCTCGAATCCACCGAGGCCGAGGTCCTGGCTCAACGGATTATCGGAGACGAGCGCGTGGAGCGTTCGCCCTTTCCAGACAATCTCCTCGCCCGTGGCGGCGAGAACCTCAGCGAGCGCGGCGGCTTTTTCATCATGGAGAGACATGCCGCAGGGCGGCTGTCAAAAGGGCCGAGAGCTGCGGCGCGCTGAGCTTAAAAACGAAAAGCCCCGCTGCCGTTTCCAGCAGCGGGGCTCACGCAACCCACCGAAGAATGTCCGCCGCGCTTACGGCTTCACGATGCGCTTGAGGCCGGCGGGGATGGCGACCTTGAAGCCGTAGAGGCACTCGACCGTGACGAAGATGCGGTTGCTGCTCGTCTCAGTGTAGCGCAGGTAGCCGAAGGTCAGGCCGGTGTCGGGATCGGTGACGGCGCCGGCTTCGTCGTAGTCGGCGACCGGCATGAGGTAGCGCATCGCCACCGCGAGGCAGCTCGGGTGCGCCGCGAAGCCGACGAGCTTCTCGCCGTTCTCGGGCAGGATCGCAGTCTCGAAGACATCGAAGCCGGCGAGGCGGCGGATCAGGCCCTCGACCACGCCGGGTTGCGCGATCGGCGTCATGAAGCTTTTCGCCACGATGTCGTCGCCGAGCAGGTTGGTGAAGTAGGCGCCATCGAGCACGAGAGCGCGGTCGCTGACGGGCATCTTCGCCACGGCGCACGCCTCGCGGACGGCGAGCACCTTCTTGTAGTTGAAGGTAGCCGCAGCGAGCGCGTCGATGGCGGGAGCGCCGTAATTGGCATTCGTGATCTCGCTGAAGATGTCCTGGAGAACATCCTGCGCGAGCTGCTTCACCGCGCTGCCGACGAGCGTTTCGAGCACGTTGAGAGCGGTCTCGGCAGCCTCGCGGGCGGTGACGTGGACAGTCTTGAACTTGTGCCGGTTGAGCTGCACGGGAACGACATCAATGGTTCCGTCCGCGGCGTTCGTGTAGCTGCCCGCGAAGTCACTCGCCGGCGACGGAGCGCCCACCACCGGCACGCGCACGGTGTCGAGTTTGTCCGCCGGATCGGGCGAAAAGTTCGTGGAAAAGGCGCGCATCGGCAGCAACGCAGCCATGAACGGCTGGAGCGCGCTCTGCGCGACCTTGATGTCTTTGACGTTGGTCAGTGTATTGGGCATGGCAGTGGTTGGTTATTTAGCGTTGAGGATGAGAGTGCGCTGTTCGGCGGTGAGGCCGCGCCAGAAGGCGGTTTGTTCGGCGGGATCGCTGATGGCCTTGAACTTCTCGACGAGCGTCGCGGCTTGTGTGTCGCCGCGCGGCGTGACCGGAAGTGGCTCCGCGCTGGCCGCGCCGTAGCGCTCGGCGGCAATGCGTTCCGCGGTCTTTGCATTGGCTTTGAGCGTTTCCACTTCGCCGGTGAGGACGATGATCTGCTCCTTGGCCTTGGTGAGTTCCTCGGCGGTCGTGGCGGCCGAAGTGAGTGACTGTTTCGCGGTGGCGAGGTCGCGAGAAAACTGGTCCCGCTGATCGGACAGCTCGCCGTTGGCGAGCGTGAGGGTTTCCTTGTCCTTGGTCAGCGCAGCGATCTCCTGGCGGTAGCGTTCGTGCTGATGGCCGGCTTCCGGCAGCAGCGATGCGCTGGCGGTGGCGTCGCTCTCGAACTTTGTGATTCGTGCGAGGGCTTCTTCGAGTTGCTCGTCGATGGTCTTCATTTGCTCCGCCTCCGCGTGTCAACGGACGTGGCGCTCGCGCAGCTTCGTCAGCGCCTCCGCCCGGCTCCCCACGACGCCGGACGTGAGCGAGTTGTAAGAGGCTTTTCGCCCGCTGAAGCACTGACCTTCCATCACGTCCGGCGTGATCCGCCGCCCGCGCGCGAGCACGGCAGCTTTGAAATCCGCATAGGTCTCATCGAGCTGCGACTGGAGCCACGCGCGCTGCTCGTCGGTGAGTGAAGTGCCGACGACGCCGATGCTCTTGTATTTGCCGGCGGCGAACAGCTCGACCTTCAGCCCGGCCTGCTCGAACGCCTTGCTCTCATCGAGCATCGGCATGAGCACGCCGATGGATCCGACCCGCGCGCTCGGCGTGGCGAAGATGGCGTCAGCCTGCGACGCGATCCAGTAGGCGGCGCTGCACATCTGCCCGTCCGTGAATGCGTAAGTGTATTTGGCTTTCGACACCTCCGCGACGAGTGCTGCCAGCTCCGGCGTGCCGTTGACCGTGCCGCCGGGCGAGTCGATGTCCAGGAACACACCCTGCACGTCCGCACGGTCCCGTGTGGCTACGAGTGCATCGCTCACGGCCTCCATATCCGTCGCATCGAGAAACAGTCGCTCGAAGAAGCCCGGCCGCTTCATCAGTGCGCCGTGAACGGTCACGATGCCGACCCCGTTCTCCACGCTCAGCAACTCAGGCTCAGGCGGCTGCGGCGAATCGTCGCGGAAGAGTTCGGTGCGGCTGAGCGCGCGAAGCATCGCCGCGTGGGCTTCGGGCGTGATGAGCCACGGCTGATAGTGCAGGGCGTGAAGCATGGGAGTCATGCCCCAGCCGCCGCTGTCAAAGGGGGCAGCTTCGTTGCGAAACGAAGGTCAGCCCGGCTGGCGCACGCCGGTCAGCGTCGGAGGGTCTTCCGGCTCGCCGACCGCCGGCGTCGCCGCGATGCCGCCCATTGGCTTCCAAAGCATGTCGATCGGCACGCGGTATTTCTCCGCGAGGTCGAGCAACGCGCGGGCGTTCTGCGCGCGGATCTCCATTTCCTCTGCGAAGTCCATGCCTTGTTCGGCGAAGTGCTCGCTCAAGGTCTTCAAACCCATCTCCACGTCCGAACGATTCTGCTGCGCCTCGCGGCCCGCATCCACGGTGATGCGACGAGGCGTCGTGAACGCCACCTTTGTCCAGTCCTCCTGCTCAGGAAGCTGCCGCGTCGCAATGGCGTCGCCGATGACGAACAGCCACACCGGCTTGATGAACCGCTCGATGAGGATGAGCTGACGATACGAGAAACGGCGGTCCGCCTTTGCGACAACAAGCCGCACGCCGGCGCCGCCGATCTTGCTGGAATCAGCCGCGAACTCGAAAGGAATGTGACCGAGTGCGGAGTCGCGCCGCAGATGCTCAAGGAAGCCAGTGAACGTCGGACTCGGGCGATTCGGCTGAAAGCTATCGAGCGACTCGCCAATTTTCAGCGCGACAAGTTTGCCGCCGATAATCCTTTGGAGCGCGGCCGGCTCGCTTGGCTTATCCGCGTCGCCGTTCGCGGGTTTGCCGAGCGAGAAGTCGCCGTCTTCATCGAGTTCACCGCGCTCCGTCTTGAGCACCCGCGCCACGTCGGCGTTGTCTTTGACCGCGTGCTTTTCCAGCGCGAGCAGCTCCATCTCATCGAGCAGATGATTGGTCGAGTGCTGCAACGTCGGTGCATTGCGCACGCCGCTCGGGCTCTCCGGCTCGAAGACGTGGAGCACGAGGCTCGCGGGCAGATTGCGAAAGTTCCCGTCGTCGAGCTGCACGCGATAGAAGCTCGGCGCGCCGTAGGCGTCGAAGCCGATGCCGTCCTCCGTGTCGCTGCGGTCGCAATCATTGATACGATGCGACTCGATAAGCTGCAGACGCGGCAACCGGTCCGCGTTGCGGGTCTTGTGGATGAAATACTCGCCGTCGATGTCCATTCCCCGGCAAACGAGCGCCTGGCATTCAGCGAAGCAAAAGCGGTTGGTCACTTCGCAACGCGCCGCCCATCGCGCGAAGTACTCTTCGGCGGCTTTATTCCACTCCGCGTTCGGCGAAAGCGCTTGCGGCTTGATCCCGTCTCCCGTCGCGTAAATCGCCATGTTCCCGACCAACTCCCGCACGAAGCCCGAGTTCTTGATGAGGTAGCGCGAACGCCGCACCAACTCGCGCCGCGTGCCCGGCAAAAGGTCGAGCTTCGCATTACGCGGCGCAGCCCCGGGCACACGTCCGCGGCGCGGCGAAGGATTCGCCGACTCGTAAGGCGTCATCCAGGCTCGGGGCAGAATCGCCGAGACCAGTGTGCGCAGCGGATTCATTTCGGCAGATACCCGCTGACCTTACTCATCGCGACACGACGCGGCTTCCCATAAACCTCCGGCGCGAGCTTTTTCAGGGCACGCTGACATGCCTCGATGATGGCGTGAATCTCATCGACCCGCCGCTTTGACACGCTCGACCCCGACTCCGACCACGCCGCCAGCGTGCGTTTCAGCTCCGCCTTTTGCGTGGCCAGAATCTCCTCAACTTCGGTGATCGTGAATCCGGTGGAGTAGTCGGCGGTCGGCATCCTTCAAGATGCCTGTCAAAAGGTGACGAATCTCGGCGCGCCCAGGCAGCGCGAAGCGTCACGCTGCGGAGGAAAGCGGCGTGGATTCCACCATGTCGCAGACCTTTCCTGACCCAACCGCCTTGATGATGAAACGCACGCGCCCATCAGCCAGATGTCGAACAAGCAATGAGAGGCGGCGGGGCTGCAGCTCTTCCCGCGCGATGCGGGCCAATTTCTCCGAGAATTCCTCCTCGCTGATTGTTTCGGAGTGTCGTCGCTTCCCAAGTTCGCTGAGGACTATGTGGACGATCTCTGGAACAAAGGTCGTGGAGTCGTTGGTGATGGCAGCGGTCATGGGGAAGTTCAGGATAAGACCGGGACCCGCGGGCGAAAATCAGGAGAGGACCCTTGGTCGCGTCTCGGGTTCGGCCCCACCCGGCGTCAGTCTTCGTCCCCTGTCTGCCACATGCCGGCGGCGACAGGCTTTGATTCCGGCGATCCTCGCTGGCGCAGGAAAATTGAGAGGATGACCATGGAGCCAATGGCGAGAAACTCACTCTGCCAATTTTGGAAGGACTCGAACCAGAAGCGTGAAGTCTGGAGATATTCCGCGTAGTTGATCATTTCCCTCCCCGTTGCCATTTGCTCCTCATTGTAAAGGCGCACTCCTCCAGCGGCGTGCAGCGCGACGGAGGCCAGGAAAAGTAGTAGAAATGCGATGAGTAGGGAATTCTCATACAAACGAAGAATCCATCCGCCGCGGCGGACGGGCCAGGGTGCGTCGGGCTTGCTGCGCTCGCTCCGCGGGTCTTTATCTTGCGGGCTCTTCTTGTCCGGGTCTTTTGACTCCGAAGAGCCTTTTTGAAACAGGAAGATCGTGAGGAAGACGTATGCGCTCATTTGGAGAAACTCGCTCTCCCAGTTTTCGCCTGTGGCTTCCCAGAAATGGCTCGAGCAAAAGTATTCGTTCACGGTGATGGGCGTTTGTCCGCGCTCCTCCCTTTCCTCATTGTATTCACAGCGGCCAACCATGAATTGAGCAGCCCAAAAAATGAGGAACAAGGTGACAAGCACGACAGAGAGGCTGTGGTTGCGAAAGGAGGATTTCACGGGTTTGTATTTCTGCTTAATGAATCGCTTTGAATGTTCCATGTGCGCCGTCTCGAAAACTCAACAAGGGGACTACCCGCGTTTGACTCAGGCGTGAATCTGACCGCTGCGACTGGGAGCGGGCGCGACTTTATCCAAAACCGGGCGTATGCCATCGCCCGCAACTTCACGTCCGCATCCACTCCTCTTTATGCCGATTGAAACTTCGGAAGATGCCGCCCGGCGAGTGAACCGGGCGGTGCTTGCCGCCTCCGAGCGCTGCCAGGCCGACATCGCCCAGTCTGTCCACGGCACACTTTGCCAGACGCTCGGAGGCGCTGCATTGATGGTAAAAGTCCTCTCGGCCGGGCTGAAGGCCGGGCATCCGGTCGAAGCTGCGCAGCTCGACGAACTCGGGGAGTCACTCGACCGCGCGCTCGATGAGGCCCGGCATGTTTTCAATCAGCTCCAGCCCGTGACTCCCGGAGACGATGGGTTAATGACGGCACTCTCGCGCCTGGCTGATGAAACCGCCCGGCACACGCCCTGTGAGTTTGTTTGCGAAAATGCCATCTTATTCAAGAACACGGAGGCGGCGCTCTCGCTCTACCGCATCGCTCAGGAGGCCGTGAAAAATGCCCTTCAGCACGCGCAAGCCACCCGCATAAAGATTTCGTTGGCTGACCCTGATGGAGTGATCTCGCTCCAAGTCAGCGATGACGGTTGCGGCTTCACACCAGAAGCGCCTGGGGCGGCCGTCGGCGGTTGTGAGCTGATGCAGTCCCGTGCGAAAACGGCGGGCGGCACGCTCACCAGCGATTCAGAATCCGGTCAGGGAACGACGGTGACATTTTCGCTACCCAAGGCGATGCGCGCCTGAGCGGGGGCCGTCCGTAACACTGTTCGCAGCGAGGCTCGCGACCAAAGAAACGCCTTGACGCCGGCGAGCAGTGCGCTCGCCGGCCCAAGGACGCGCTGCGAATTATCGGCTGGTCCCGCCCGTTCCCCCAGCGCCGGTTCCGGCCCCGCCAGCGCCAGTCCCGCCGGTTCCCGCCCCGCCGGTCCCGGTGCCGCCAGTGCCGGTGCCGCCAGCACCCGTCCCGCCGGTGCCCGTCCCGCCGGTTCCGGTTCCGGTTCCGGTTCCGGTTCCGCCCGCGCCAGTTCTGCCGGTGTCGGTTGCGCCGGTGCCGGTG
The DNA here is from genome assembly GCA_034667665.1 of Chthoniobacter sp. GTDB lineage: Bacteria > Verrucomicrobiota > Verrucomicrobiia > Chthoniobacterales > Chthoniobacteraceae > Chthoniobacter. The sequence goes on along the minus strand of JAXDQW010000109.1, from coordinate 80,517 downwards.
GTGCCGGTGGTGCCGGCGCCAGTGCCATGGTAGGAGCTCAGGGCGGCGGCCCCGCCGCGCGTGAACTCGTCGCGGCTGATGCTGCCGTCTGCATTCGTATCGAGCGCTTTGAACAGCGCTTCGAGGTTTCCGTGAGAGCCCGCGCCGGTGGTGCTAGTTCCGGTAGTCCCGGTGCCGGTCGTGCCTGTATTGCCGGCTCCAGTGCCGGTTCCTGTCCCTGGTGTCTGAGCCACGGCCGCGACGGCGAAGGCGCCGCACGCGAGCGTGGTGATGATGATGCGATGGATGTTTGTTTTCATGCGAGAAGGGATCGCGACGGGTGAAAATCGCGGCCATCAGGCAGCACGCGCACTACATCCTCCGTAGTCGCCCTGCGATGCCCGAGTCGCTTTTGCCGCCCTCGCTTGGACTGATCGCAGGTGCCGATACTCTTTGCAGGGATCACCTTCCCGCCGGAAAAGGCCGGCTGGCCACCAAAACCTCCAACCGATAGACTCCAGCCCAGCGATTTACAGAGTGTCCATGTCCAAGGAAATGAAACGCAACTCACCATCACCAGAATCGGGCGAGCCCGCGACGGAGCCAGCTCCGAAACGCGTGCTGCTCGTAGATGATCACCCCACCTTTCGTCAGGGTTTGAAATTTATTGTCACGCAAAGCGGTGAGTTTGAGGTCTGCGGCGAAGCGGATAGCGCGCCGGTGGCCATCTCGGAATGCCGAAAGCTCCTGCCCGATGTGGTGGTGGTCGATGTGTCGATGCCCGGGATCAACGGGATCGAACTGATCAAAATGATCCTCGCGGAGATGCCCGAGATGCCGATCCTTGTGGTGTCGATGCACGAGGAGACGCATTACGCGCTCCGCGCATTGAAGGCCGGCGCGAAAGGCTACGTCATGAAGGCGGAAGCGATGACATCCATTGCGGGTGCCATGCGGCGCATTGCGGAAGGGAAGATTTACGTCAGCCCAACTTTCGGCGAGCAGCTCATTTTCAAGGCGATCCAGGCGATTGATGAAGGGATGGGCTCACCCGTGGATGTGTTGTCCGACCGCGAACTCGAAGTGCTGGAAAAGCTAGGCAGAGGGCTGACGACGCGGGAGATCGCGGACAACTTGCATCTCAGTCCGAAGACGGTGGAAACGCATCGCGCCCACATCAAAGAGAAACTGAAATTCAAGGACGCCACGTCGATGGTTCGATTCGCAGTGGACTGGGTGACCAGTGGTCAGGGGGAAGCGGCTTCCCCGGCGCAGTCTCAGCCGGCAGCCTGACGACTACGCACTGCGCGCTCAGCGTGCCTCCCGATACCCGGCGGGGTCGGCAGGCACGATGTGAAGGGCGTATGATTTTCGGAGCAAACGCGAACGCAGGTGGGGTCGAATACAGTGCGTGGGCGCCGGACCACGAAAACGTGGCGGTGGAGATTCATCCAGGGAGCAACGGCGCGACGGCGCGGAAGCTGGTGATGAAGCGGGAACCTACGGGCAGGCATGTCGTCGTCGATCCTCTCGGACACGTCGGAGATCGGTATCGTTTTCTTCTGCTGGACGGAAAAAGCGTCCCCGATCCTGGCGCGCGAGCGCAGGCGGACAGCGTCCACGATCTGTCGGTCGTTATCGACCCGGCAGCCTACCCGTGGAGCGACGCGAAATGGCAGCGCCCGCCCTTTCGCGACTTGGTGATCTACGAGTTGCACATCGGCACTTTTACGCCGGAGGGAACTTTCCGGGCGGCCATTGAAAAGCTGCCGCACCTGCGCGACCTGCACGTCAACGCGATCGAGATCATGCCAATCGGCGATTTTCCCGGCCGGTGGAATTGGGGCTACGACGGTGTGCTGATTTATGCGCCGTCGCGGGCCTACGGCACCCCGGACGACATGCGGGCACTCGTGGATGCGGCGCATCGGCATGGCATCGCCGTCATTCTGGATGTCGTTTACAATCACTTCGGCCCCGACGGGAACTACCTTGGCTGTTTCAGCAAAACGTTCTTTACCGATAAGCATCACACGCCTTGGGGCGCAGCCTTTAATCTCGACGGTGATAACAGCACTCCGATCCGCGAGTTCTTCATCCGCAATCCAGTCTATTGGATGGAGGAGTTCCACATCGATGGCTTCCGGCTCGATGCGACTCACGAGATTCCCGACGACTCTCCACGCCATCTTTTTGCCGAGATCACGGACGCCATCCACGCCCGCGGTGGTTATGCCATCGCCGAGGATTGCCGCAATGATGCGCAGATGCTGGCGGACGAAAGGGAAGGCGGCCACGGCTTCGACGCGGTCTGGGCAGACGACTTTCACCACGTCGTTCGCGTCGGGCAGACGGGGATGCGCGAGGGTTATTACGAAGACTTTAGGGGAACGCTGGAGGAGTTAATCGAAACACTGCAACACGGCTGGCTCTATCGTGGCCGGCATTCCCGTGTGTTGAAGAAGAAGCGCGGCACCGAATGCCGGCATGTGCGGCCATCGAGTTTTGTCTTCTGCCTCTCAAATCACGACCAAACCGGGAACCGCGCACTCGGAGAGCGTCTTCATCAAGTCGTCTCGGCGGAAGCCTATCGCGCGCTCTCGATGCTCCTTTGCCTGTCGCCTTATACCCCCATGTTTTTCATGGGCCAGGAGTGGGGTGCGACCAGCCCGTTCCTGTATTTTTGCGATCACAACGAAGAACTTGGCCCCCTCATTACCGAAGGACGACGCCGGGAGTTCTCGGGATTCTCGGGCTTCAAAGATCACGATGCTCTCGAGCGAATTCCCGATCCCCAATCGGAAGACACGTTTCTAAAGTCGAAGCTGCGGTGGGAAGAGCTAACCGAAAGAGCGCACGCCGAAACCGTCGCGCTGTATTCGGACTGTCTCCGTCTGCGGCGAGACAATGCTGCGTTCCGTCCGATAACTCGCAGCACATGGGAAGTAGCCCGGTTGAATTGCGACGTGGGTGGCATTCGCTACCGCGGTGACGATGCAGAGTATCTATTGATCTTCGATCCGGCCGGTGGGCACGCAGGGCGACTCGGGACCGAGCCGCTTGCCCAGCTTCCGCATGGGGGCACATGGGAGAAGGTCATCGCGAGCAACGAGGCACGTTTTGGCGGAGACAACTCCGCGTGCTTTGACGAGCAGGAGCAATCCGTGTCTTTCGCCGCGCCCACCACCGTCCTGCTGCGAGCCCGCCAACGCGCAACCTGACCCTCGACAGGGGCAACCCGAGAAGCCAACGGGGAGCGGCTACCGATGGCATCGGCGTGAGCGGGGGCGATACTTCCAACCCTTATGCCAGAAACCACTACCGACCCCACAGAGGAACAAATCGCCGACCTTGCCCGGAAGTTTTGGGAGGAAGAAGGCCAACCCGAAGGCAAAGCCGAAGAGCACTGGACACGCGCGCAGGAACAACTGCGCAACGGCTCAGAAGCCCAAGGCTCCGACGGGAACTCCCAACCCGCCAGTTAGTCCGGCGACGGCGCCGCTTGCCGCCAGCGGAGAGGAACAACGGGCCAGGTCCGTCGAGCGCCTTCCTTGATTTTGGAAAAGTCCGGCGCCCTCGTAGGAGCGCGCCCGAGTTTGAGCGCGTGAGCGAGAGACATCGCGTCGAAAGGCGCATGCACTTTCGCGTCGTTGTCGAAGTAAACGAACACATCCCGCCCCTCCGTCGTTTGCCGCCTGGTGAGCAGCCGCGCCGCGGCTGGCGACTTTCCTTCGGCCCATGCGCGCACCTTTTGCGCCCACATGGACAGCGCCTCGGGAGTGTAGCCGCTGACGTAGAGTTCTTCGTCGCCGTGCAGGCGCACGTAAACGAAATCGCTGGTGACGTCCTCGATCAGCGGCCATTTGCCCGCGGTATCAGCCACGACCATGGCAATGTCATGCTCCCGCAACAGCGCGATAAACTCCGGCGTCTCGAATGACGAATGCCGGACCTCCAGCGCATGGCGGAGTGGCCGCACGCAATCGGTTCTAGTCCAGGCCCGCCCGTCCAATCGCTCATCGTGCTTCCTTGCGAGCGCTGCCGCCGCGCGCGTGTCGCGTGGGAGGAGCGAAAGGAATCTTTCCAGCCGCTCGGGATCGAAGCGAAAGCTGGGCGGTAGCTGCCACAGAAACGGGCCGAGTTTGTGGGCCAGTCTGAGCACGCCGGAGGCGAAGAAGTTGGCGAGAGGCGTTTCCACATCCTTCAGCCGCTTCATGTGGGTGATGAAGCGACTGCCTTTGATGGAAAAAACAAATCCGTCGGGCGTCGCCTCATACCATGCGAGGTAGTTCTCCGGCCGCTGGAGGGAATAGAACGAGCCGTTGATCTCGATCGAGCTCACCTGGCTTGCAGCGTATTCAAGCTCGCGATGTTGAGGCCAGCCTTTCGGGTAAAAGCGACCGCGCCAAGGCGGGTAAGTCCAACCTGAGATCCCGATACGGATCGCTCCCATGTCGCGAATTCGCCGGACTCAAGCCGGTTCGCAGTCTCGATGGCCGCATTCACAGGCATGTCCATCCGACAGGCATCGCGTGACGCACGAGCTGAAGCCGGCACGCTTACGGCACGCGACGACACACTTGATCCGACGCGACCAGATTTCCACCGCCTTGGCCTCGTCTTCCATGAGTTCGTCGGCGAGTGTCTCGACATCATACGACTCGGAGTAAACGGCGAGGCCGTTCACCTCGACGCTGTATTTGATGACGACCTTCATGTCCTTGGACAAAGGTTCGGTGGCGGTGAAAAGTCCAACGTCAGGCATAGTGTGGGGTGGATTAGGGTTAGTTAGGAAAGCGACAAGGCCCGTCGCGACCGGATGCTGCCGCCTGCGACTTTGGGACGCGGTTGCGATGAAGTGCGCACCGAAGCGGCCCACTCCTTGATCTGGGTCACCGACATGAAGTTGATGATCCTATCCGCAGGAATTTTCGCCAGCGCCGCGGCAGCAAGGCTCAGTTCCATAAAGGCGAGCTGATCCGGATGATGAGCGTCGGTGCCGAGAGAGATACGGACACCAGACTTGCGCGCGATTTTCAAAAGGCTCACGCGCAAGTCTTGACGATCCGCGTAGCCGTCGATCTCCACAGCTTTGTCGAGTTGCACCGCTTCCGCGAATACCTTACTCCACTCCGCGTTCAGCCCCTCGCGGCGATTCCAGACGCGCGTTTGCGGGTGGCCGAGGATCTGGATGTTTGGATTCCGTAATCCTGCGATGTAGCGGTCCGTCTGATCTTCCGTGCGGCGGAGCGCGGAGTGAAAGCAACCGAGCACCAGGTCGAGTTTTCGCAGCGCGGCGGGCCGCATATCGCCTTCGCCTTCGGGGGAGAGATTCATCTCGGCGGAGCGAAGAACGGTGAAATCAATCTTCTGCCTCCGCAGTTCCTTATTGCGCGCGACGATCTCGCGCCCTTGTTGCTCAAGCCGTGACTCGTCCAAGCCACCGGCAATCTTCAAACCCTGCGTGTGATCGGTGATGCCAATGAATTGATAGCCGCGTTCGATTGCCGCCGTGGCCATCTCAGCGACGGTTCCCGCGCCGTCACTCCAAGTCGTGTGCATTTGCAGATCGCCGTTGAGCCGTGCGGGCCAGTCGGGCACCTTCGCCAGGATGCGGCGCGCTTGCGCGAGGGTCAGAAACTCGCGGCGGATCGCCGGGACCTCCACCTCGGGTGGCGATTCGATCCAACGGTGGAGCCGTTTCGCGAGCGACGGCCCAATCCCGCTCAACTCCGTGAGCGAGCGACCCTCGGCGGCAATGTCCATTGCCTCCTCCGGCCACATGAACGCCGCGTGGGCCGCGCGCCGAAACGCTTGCTCGCGATGTCCTTCCGCAGTCTCCGCCTCGCGGATGAGCAGTTCTGCGATGGCGGCGTTATCGAGCACGGCGGGACGCTCGCCTGGCCGGCTACCGTTTGGTATCGCCGCGGTCGCCCTGACCCTTCGGCACCTTCTTCTTCGCCTTCGTGCGACTATCGGCCGACAGCGACTTTCCGACAGCGACGGTTTTGCCGAACGTCCCGTCAGACTTCCGCCGGACGAAGCGTTTGTCGCCCTTGTTTGGTTCGATGACCTCGCGTTTCGAGACTTTGCGTTTGGTAGGCATGGCGGTGTTTTGGTTTCCAACTGGCTCAGGGTTTTAAGACCACTTTGATGCAGCCGTCTTCCTTGTCGCGGAAGGTCTTGTAAAGCTCTGGAGCGTCTTCCAGTGGGCGGCGGTGGGTGATGACGAATGACGGATCAATTTCACCCTTCTCGATCCTTTCGAGCAGCGGCTTGCCATACCGCTGCACATGCGTCTGACCCGTTTTGATGGTGAGGCCTTTGTTCATCGCCTGGCCAAACGGGAACTTGTCGATCATGCCAACATAGACTCCTGGCACCGAAACCGTTCCTGCTTTGCGACAGCAATAGATGGCCTGACGGATGACGTGCGCGCGGTCCGTCGCGAGCATCACGCTTGCCTTCACCTTATCGAGCACGGCATCCACGCCGCCTGTCTCGTGCGCTTCACAGCCTACGGCATCGATGCAACGATCCGGGCCGCGGCCTTTGGTCATAGCGATGAGCGTCTCGTAAACGTCTTGCTCGTCGAAGTTGATCGTTTCCGCGCGGCCATGAGTGCGCGCCATTGCAAGGCGCTCCGGCACGCGGTCGATGGCAATGACGCGGCCCGCGCCGAGGAGCCAGCAGCTTTGAATACACATCTGCGCGACCGGGCCACAGCCCCACACCGCCACAGTATCGCCGGGTTCGATGTCGGCATTCTCCGCCGCCATGTAGCCGGTGGGGAAAATGTCCGAGAGAAAGAGCACCTTCTCATCCGGCAAGTCCGACTCGATCTTGATCGGACCCACATCGGCGTGCGGCACTCGAAGATACTCGGCTTGCCCGCCGGCGTAGCCGCCGAGGAGATGAGAGAACCCGAATAAGCCTGCGGGTGAATGCCCCATGAGCTTGCGCGCCTTCTCGGCATCGGGATTAGTTGTGTCGCACGCGGAGAACAGCGTCTTGGAGCAGAAGAAACAATGGCCGCACGCGATGACGAAGGGCACGACCACGCGATCTCCTTTCTTCAGCCTGGTGACGGCACTGCCGGTCTCGACGACGATCCCCATCGGCTCGTGTCCAAGGATGTCGCCGTCTTCCATCCCCGGTTGGTAGCCATCGAAGAGATGGAGGTCCGAGCCGCAGATCGCGGTGGAGGTAATCTTGATGATGGCGTCCGTGGGTTCCTGAATGACGGGATCGGGAACGGTATCGACGCTGACGTTATATTTGCCGTGCCAGACAAGTGCTCTCATGGGCGTTGTGTTGCTCGTTGCCGTCGTCGCTTAGCCCTTGTCCTTCATTTCATCCCGCGCGGCCTGAAGGTGGGTCTTAATGAGCGGCAAGGCGGTCGAAGCGACGGTCTTGAGGGTCGCGTCGGCGGCTTTCGACTCCACCTTGCTCATCGTCTTTTCGAGCGCTTGGTGTCCGTCCACCCCGCTCTCCTGGAGATACTCGCGGTCAAAATCCGCCCCGGACTTCGCGTTCAGCTTCTCGACGGCTTTCTTCGTCTTGTCGTCCGGCGCTTCGGGAAGCGTGACGCCTTTCGCACCCGCGATTTCCTTCAGCTTCGCGGCAAGCCCCGTCTGCTCGTCCACCTCGGCCTGCGCATACGCTTTCACATCGGCGCTCGTAGCTTTCGCCAGAGCCGCCTTGCTCAGCTCAAGCTGCATCATTCCGCCCGCCGCGATTTCGAGCATCAGATTTTGATCCCCATCCGAGAGCTTCTCGGCACCGGGCTTGATGGCCTTCACCTTCTCGCCGGCCTCCATGTTGATTTTCGTCCATTCGGCGGGGTCGATTTTACCGATCTTGCCGTCGTGTGCGGCGAAGAGATTTGGACCGAGGACTGCGCCCGCGGTGGCGAGCGTGGCGGTAGTGATGAAGTTGCGTCGTTTCATGGTGAGTAGGTGGTTGGTGGTTTGATGGCGGAAATGAACCGCCATTTGAGAAGGACATCGCCAACCCCGCCCTGTTTGCGCGCGTGCTTTGGCGCTGGAAGCCGATTTCAGCCAACTACTCAGCGCCGTAGTGGCTGTGCCCGATACCTTTGCTCAGGGAGTAATCTGATTTTGGGTTCAGACCACAGGCTTATGATCGAGACATGCCCCTTCAGCACTCGAGACTGCCGATCCCCAGCGACCCTGTCGCCGCTGCGGTCTAAGGGCACCTGCGAAGCATGGAGGAGGCAGGCCACGGGGAGTTTTCCATCGAGTGTGAGGATGGAGAAGTTCTGCCGACGTTTGGCAGAATCCAAGTGCGGTGAGACCTACGACGTGGCCTTGCTCCGGCTCGCCTCTGCGCTGCTCGATAGCGAGGATTTTTGTTCCTTGTTTCTGGCGCGGATGCGCAACCACGCGTGCAACCCGCCTGCGGCTAACGCGCAGGATAACATTCTGGGCGTTCGCGGAGCGGCAGGCAGACGGTAAAGATCGCACCTTGATCGGCGCCTGCACTGCGGGCGCGGATCGTCCCGCAGTGCGCGTCCACCGTCGCCTTGGAAATGGCCAGGCCGAGCCCAAGTCCGCCGAATTGTTGGGTGATCGCCTCGCTCGCCTGGGTGAACGCTTGGAAAATGCGCTCTGCGGCGTCCGCGTCGAAGCCGATGCCGGTGTCGGAAATCTCCACGATGAGTTGAGCCGGGCCATCGCCGGAGGCGGGCTCGTTTCGCGAGCGAACCGTGATCGCCCCGCGCTCCGGCGTAAACTTCGCGGCGTTCTTGAGCAGGTTCCAGAAGACTTGTTGAAGGCGTTTGAAATCGCCGGTGAGTTCGTGAGTGTCGGCCGTGAACTCGCAGACCAACCGCTGCGATTTGGCTTCGATGTCCGGGGAAGCGACCTCGGCAGCGAGGCGGATGGCTTCATGCACGTCCATCCATTCGCGGCTGAGTTCAAACTTCCCACGGGAAATGCGCGTGAGATCCAGCAGTTCGTCGATGAATTGTGCCTCGAGCGTCACGTTGCGCTGAATCATATCGAGCCCTTCCACCACCTGCGCCGGTAAGTCCGTGCGGAGCATCAAAGTATCCACCGACATGAGCACCGGCGTGAGTGGGGTGCGTAACTCGTGCGAGAGCACCGCGAGGAAATGATCCTTGGCCTTCCCGGCGGCCTCCGCTTCCGCGCGGGCGCACTCCGTTTCCTGAAGACTTTGCTCCAACGCTTTCTTCGCCAGCAGACGATCGGTGTGATCCCGGAAAATCTTCACCAAGCCGACCGCATTTCCGCCGGCATCGTGCATCGCCATCATCACGCCGCTGCCCCAAAAGCGGCGTCCATCTTTGCATACATGCCAGCGCTCGTCCGCCGCCCGCCCCTCGGCGATCGCCGTCGCGGCTTCCTGCTCCGGCGCGCCCGCCGCACGATCCTCGTCGGTGAAGATGATGTCGCCCATTTGGCCGATCGCTTCGGCTTCGGTGTAGCCGAGGATGCGGTGCGCCCCGGCATTCCAGCTCGTGATGCGACGGTCGAGCGAGAGCGCGAAGATCGCGTAATCCCGCGCGTTCTCGACGACGAGACGGAGCCGCTCCTCCGACGCTCGCATGCCAATTTCCGCCTGCCGCCGGTCGGTGATATCGACGAAGGAGAGAACCACCCCGCTAATCTGATCCTCGGTCGAGCGATACGGCAGCAACCGGGAGAGAAACCACCTGCCGCTCGGGTCGGCGACTTCGCGCTCCTGCGGGATCAGGGTCCGCAGCACGCGCTCCGCGTCGCTTTTCATCTCGGGGTAGTCCAGTTTGTGTTTGAGGTTGTCGAGCGGGCGGCCGATGTCGCCGGGGATGAGGTGAAAAAGGTCGATGGCGGCGGGCGTGTAGCGGGTGATGCGCAGCGTGCGGTCGAGAAAGACGATCGCGAATTCGGTCGCCGCCATCAGGTTTTGGATGTCGCTGTTGGAATTCCCCAGCTCGTCCACTTTGCCCTTCAGCTCCTGGTTCACCGTCGATAGCTCTTCGTTGATCGACTGCAATTCTTCGCGCCCGGTTTCCAGCTCCTCGGTCGCGCTGCGCAGCTCTTCGTTCATCGCCTGGAGCTCTTCGTTGCTCGCTTTCAGCTCTTCCGTGCTCGCCTCATACTGCTCCACGGTGTCGCGCAGCCGCGCCTTGAGCTGCTCGACTTCGCGCTCGAGGAAACGCACCGCCGGTTCGGACTCGACGCGCTCGACTTTCTCCTCCGCGCCCTCCGCCGGCTCGCGCGGCGAAAAAACGACGAGCAGGAAGTCGGGTGCGATTTCGTTTGCCGGAGACACCCGGATGTCGATGAGCCGCGGCTCGCCCTCCAGCTCCATCGGCACGCGGAAGACTTCGATGGCCGCGCTCGTCTGCGCCGCGCGGAAGAGCGCCGCGCGCAGCTCGACCCGCAGCGAGGGATGCACGACCTTGAGCAAATTCATGGTCGGCTCGCCGCCGACGATCCGCAGGAAGCGGCCCGCCGTTTCTGAGACGTGCGCGAGATTGTAGTCGCGATCCACGATGAGCGACGGCGGCGCGAAGCGCTCGATCAGCCGGAAATGCAGCTCTTCCCATGAAGCTCGCCGTTCGCCGCCGAATTCGATTTCGCTCTTCATCACCAAGCCGCTGCTCGCCGCGAAGGCCGTTCCGTGCGTGAAAGGGCCGGCTTTGGCGCGCTCCTGCGCCTCGATCGCGCGCCGCAGCGTCGTCGTATCCACCGAGAGCGGGAGGCCCGGATGCGGCACCGGCCGCTGCGCATAGAGGCGATGCTTTTTGTCGAGCACCTCGAAGAGCGGGCTCTCCTCGTCTATGGACTCGGACGTGCCGAGGAAAAGCCGCGCGCCCGGCCGGAGCGCGAAATGGAAAATTTCGAACGCCCGCTTCTGCGCGTCGCGGTCGAGGTAGATCAGCAGGTTGCGACAGGAAACGAGATCGAGCCGGGAGAAGGGCGAATCCTTGAGCAGATCGTGGACGGCAAAGAGCGCGATCTCGCGAATCTCCCGGCGCACCCGATAGCCGTCGCGCTCCTTGGTGAAGAAGCGCCGCAGCCGATCCTCCGCGACATCGGCTGTGGTCGCGAGCGGGTAAAGGCCATCGCGCGCCCTGCGGATGGCGTCTTCATCGAGATCGGTGGCGAAGACCTGGAGCGAGGGCGGCGACTCCAGCGTCGCGGCATGTTCGCAGAGGAGCATGGCGATGGAATACGCCTCTTCGCCCGTGGCGCACGCCGGGACCCAGACGCGCACGGCGTCGCCGGTGCCCTTGCCGGCGAAGAGCTCCGGGATGCGCTCCTCCAGCGCCGCGAAAGTTTCCCGGTCGCGGAAGAAATTCGTGACGCTGATGAGCATGTCCTGCTGCAGCGCCCCGACCTCGCCGGGATGCGTGCGGAGAAAACTGAGGTATTCCGGCAGATGGTGGACGCTGTTCACCTGCATGCGGCGCGAAATGCGGCGGAGGATCGTCGCGCGCTTGTAGTAGGAGAAGTCACGCCCGGTGCGGGAGCGGAGAAAGGCGAGGATTTCGCGGAGCGCCTTCTCCGCTTCGTCCAACGGGACCGGAGGCGCCTTCGCGGGTTGCGGACCTTCCTCGGACGGAAGCTTCAGGAGCTTTCCGTTGGCCTGATACTCCATCAACCGCGCGGGCATCTGGGCCACTTCCAGGACCCAATCGACCATGCCCGTGTCGATCGCGGCGCGCGGCATGTTCGCGTGTTCCGCCTCATCGGGATCCTGGGCGATGGTCAGGCCGCCGCGTTCCTTGATGCGCTTCAGCCCGATCGCTCCGTCGCCATCCGCGCCGGAGAGGACGATGGCCGCGGAGTGTGCGCCGTGGGTGTCGGCCAGCGAGCGGAAAAAGAGATCCACCGCCACGCGCTTCCCCGGCGTCGTTTGCAAATCGGTCAGTCGCAGATGCCCGTCGTCCGCGGTGAGATGCTTGCCCGGCGGAATCACGTAAACGCAGTTCGCCTCGACCTCCACACCTTGCGAGGCCTGCACCACGCGCATCTGCGTGGTGCGCCCCAGCAGGTCCGGCAGCGTGCTCTCGTGCTCAGGTGCCAGGTGCAGGATCACGACGAAAGCCATCCCGCTATCCACCGGCATCGCGGCGAAAAATTCACGCAGCGCCGCGATGCTTCCCGCAGAGCCCCCGAGCCCGACCATCGGCACCATGCGGTAGCCGTGCGTGGGGATGATGTTGTCGAGGGTGTCCGGAAAATCCTGCTCAATGTAATCCGGCGAAACCGCGGGAAGCCCGTCTGCCGCGGGATCGGTTGGTTTCGTGGGCGAGTCGGGCATGGGGACCAGATTAACGCCGGTTCCAATCAACCGCGATCAATCTAATTCTCGCGCATCCGCACGGACGCCCACCAACGATCCACGCGTATGACCAAACGAGAGCAATTCATTCAATGGCTTGGCGATGCTCACGCGATGGAAGTCGGCATCGTGACAACGCTGGAGAAACACATCGCTGACGCCAAAGGCCTGCCCAAAGTCCGCGCGGCTTTGACCAAGCATCTGCGGGAAACCAAACGTCATGCAACCGAGATGAAAAAGGCTCTGGCTTCAATGGGAGGCAGTCATCCGGTGCTCAAGGAAGGCGTGAGCAAGCTGGCCAATCTCGCCGCAGGTCTCATGACCACGGCTGCGAAGGACACCATCGTGAAGAACGCGATTGCTGACTTTACCACGGAGCATTTTGAGATGGCCTGCTACCGGTCGTTGATTCTCACGGCCACCGCGCTCGGCGAGACAAAGATTGCCACAACCTGCAAAGGGATATTGAAAGAGGAGCAAGCGATGGCGGCGCTGCTGGAGAGTCAGTTTAAGGGAGTGAACGACGCTTACCTCGCCAGCCTCGATGATGATGAGGACGAAGAGTCTGCGCCGCGGCGGAAGACTACGAGCCGGCGACCAGCGCAGCGGAAGAAATCCGGTCGATAAAACCCACGGGCCAGCCTAGGCTGGGACCGAGACAGCGGCGTGTCGCAGGGTGCCGCTGGCAGCGTCGGCTTCGAGGAGAGCGTTGTTGATCGCGAAAGCCGCCTGCATCCCCTCGGCCACCGCGGCAATCACCAATTGGACGCCGCGGCTGCAATTGCCAGCGGCATAGACGCCGGGGACGGTCGTCGCGGTATCCTCCCCGCACTGGATGCACCCGTCTTCCGAGCAGAAGTCGCAACCGAGCTTTTCCGCGATCGGCGAACGCTGAAACTGCCCCGGAGAGAAAAAGAGCGCTTTCCGTGGCAGGAAAGAGTCATCGGCAAACCGGATACCCTTGAGCTCTTCGCCATTCCCTTCGAGACGCGTGATGCGTTTGTTCATCACTTTCACGCCCACTCGGTCCATCGTCTGCCGGGCCTTGTCGTCGTAGCTCGTCGCCGTGCTGTTGGTGCAGAGGGCGATGTCGGGACTCCACAGCAGCAGCTCGATGGCGAGATCCGCAGCATCCTGATTTGCGCCGATGACAGCGATCGGCTGGCCGCGCACTTCCCAACCGTCGCAGTAAGGGCAACTGTGCGCGGTCTTGCCGTAGAATTGGCGGAAGTTTTCAATTTGCGGCAGTTCATCGATGAGGCCGGTGGCGATGAGGAGCGTGCGGGCGACAAGGCGTTCACCCGATTCCAGGATGGCGGTGAATTCGCCCTCACCCCGTTCGACATCCGCCACCACGACATGCCTTAGCTCCACCGTTTCATACCGGCGGAGTTGCTCGCGGGAGATGGCCAAAAACTCGCCCGGTGACGATCCATCGCGTGAAAGGTAGCCGTTGAAGACCTTCGCCGGTTCGTTGCGCGGATGACCGGCATCACAAACCACGACTTTCCGCAAACAACGCCCGAGGACGAGGGCCGCGCTCAAGCCCGCAGGCCCGCCGCCGATGATGAGCGTATCGAGAATTGGCTTCATGGGCGCATCGGGCATTAGCCGTTACAGCCCCGCAGGACCGCCATTAGAATCAACGTCCCGATGACCGAGACGATGATGGAACCGACGCACCCGAGCCTGCTGGAGAAGAAGCCGAACATGGGGAAAGCAAAACGCGGGACGCAAAACGAATCTGCGCCCCGCGCCAAGCTGGGTTTCAATCCAGCTTTTTCGCGTAGTAAGCCATCATGTCGGGGTCAATGTCGCCGGGCGCGCAGAGCTGCGGCTCTTCCGGGAAGTCCAGCCACGGGAAACCCGGCGGCATTTCATCGCGCACTTCCAGTTCTTCGCCGTCCTCCGGGTGCGGCCCGGTCCAGATTTCGCCGATCTGGTGGTAAAGATCGCTCTGGCTCCAGCGCCACATGATGGTGTGCAAACCTTCCGCTTCCAGCTTCGCCGCCTCGGGGAACTGCTTGTTGCTCACGCTCGGAATCGGCAGCAGCCGCCCGACGTCAGCGCCCGTCAGCTTTTCCAGCGCCTTCGCATACGCGACGATATGCACGCCGCCGCGGACCAGAAGATAGCCGATCATCGCCCGCGCGGTGGGGTCGTCCGTCATTTCATAAACACGCGCTTTGCCCGCTCGCGCACCGCACTCGAGGAAAAAGTTGTGCAGCAAGTCCATCTTCAGATTCCCCGTGGAGGTGACATAAGTGCCGTTCCAGGGATTGCCGAAGCCATCGAACGGCAGCGCGGTCTGCGCCGAGCCGGAGAAATGATAAGGGAAGAAGGAGTTCACATCAGGATCGCTCAGCGGCGCCGGGTTTCCCTTGCCACCCTTGGCGGTATTCGCGGGTTTGGCGGCAGGCTTTTTACCCTTCGCCGAACCACCGGCTGTCGGCATCGGAGTCTTGCTCCGATCCACCCGCGGCGTGGCGCCATTCAGCAAGAGGTTGATCGTCGCCGCGACGGCCTCGATGTGGCTGTATTCCTCAGCCGCGATGTTGCAGATGAGCTCGTAGAAGGGGCGATATTTGTCCCGGCCCCGGAAATTGAAGGACTGAAACGTGTAGTTCATCAGCGTGGACATCTCGCCGAATTTGCCGCCCATCAATTCCTGGACAGCGGCAGCGGCGGCGGGGTTCGGGCCGTCCGGTTCGGGAAGGTCCACGGCGAGTTGGTCGAAGCGTTGGATCATAGGCTTATGGATCGCACGGATCGCGACCTGGCTGGGTGGGGAATGCGCCGCATAGAATTCTCAGGCGACCCTGAGGGAACCCTACTCGCCGCACGAACGACACGGAGGGTCGGGCGCCACTCGCTCGGCGCGCTCATTTCCATCAAACGCAATTCACCTCAGCGATTCGATGGTATGACTACTGCGCTATCTTCCCGTCATGAGTGCCCTTCGCCCGCTTCGAATCTTTCTCGTCGAGAATCATGCCGACACGCTGAAATGGATGATGCTTTATCTTCAGCAGATGGGCCACACCGTCGCCACCGCGCGGAGTATGGAGGAAGCGCTTGCCGCCCTTCCGGGGGCGTCATGTGAAGTGCTGATCAGCGACATCGGGCTGCCGGATGGCGACGGGTGGCAGCTCCTCCAAAAGCTCCGCGAATCCACGGCGGGACTTCCTCGTTATGCGATTGCGATGAGCGGCTATGGGATGAACGCCGATCGGTCGAAGAGCAAGGCTGCCGGCTACAGCCAGCACATCTTGAAGCCCTTCAAGGCCATTGAGCTTCAGACCATGCTCGACGATGCCGCCCGCGAGCTCGGCGCCTGAGCGCTAAAGCTGGCGCGGGCGCAATTATGCGGCGACGGCGTGAGCTTGCGCCTGCGCCGCATGGGCAAACTCCCGCACGGCGGCGGCGTATTTGGCATGATGCTCGATCAAGCCCAAGTGCTTGGCTGGCGTGAGCGTGAGCAACCGCGCTTTGGGAATACCCGCCCGGATATGCTCACTCGCCTCTGGCTTCGTCGTCGAGTCGCGGTCACCGGCGACCACGAGCGCGGGCACGTGGATGCCCGGCAAAGTTGCGATGGCGTCGTAACGCATCATGCCGAGCATTCCGCGGGCAAGCACCGCCGGCGACGCTTGCGGCTGAAACCAAGTGGCGAATTCGATCTGCTCCCAAGTTTCCGTCCCGGCGAACGAACTCAGCTTGTTCGCGAGGTGCGCTGAACCATTGCGGTAGCTGAGCCAGTTCATCAGCCACAGCAGCGGCGAGAGCGCGATGGTGAGATACATCATCGGAACCAGCACCGGCTTCTCGATCGCGGTGAAGAAGGCCGCGCCGGAAGTCGTCCGGACCGGGTTGGTGGGCGTCGTGTGCGTGAGGACGAGGCCATTGACCCGCGTCCCGAGCGCATCGGGAAAAAGCCGGCAAAAGGTGAGCGTGATCATCCCGCCGATGCTGTGCCCGAGAAGGATCGCGGGCTTGTTGCCAACGAGCGTCAGCACGGCGTCGAGATGCTTTGCGAGGTTTTCGAGACTGTAGTCGCGCGTCGTCGGCCGGGTGGACGCGCCGAGGCCCGGCTCATCCCACACGATGAGGCGGAAGCGATCCGCCAGCTCCCGCTTGAGATAGTTCCATTCCGCACCATGCAGGCCCCAGCCGTGCGTGAGGACGATTGGAATGCCATCTTCCGAGCCGAAGAACTGCACGCGCAGCTCAGACCCGTCCGGTCTTTGGAGGCGCTGCTCGGATGTCGGCTTTATCGCCATGCGTGGGTCGTCGTTCGGCTTGGAGCCGCTCGTCAACCGAAGCACCGCTTTCACGATGGAACCACCGCTGAGCACGATGACCAAAAGCACGACGGCCCCTGCGAGCAGCATGGTTTCCTCATTCCATCCCAGATTCGGCGCGAACACAGACTCCATGCGAATCGGGTCCCAGCTCCACGAGCGCTGCTGCCATTCGTGCGCGAGGTAAAGCACTCCGCCGATCAGGCCGATGGAGAAAAGGCCGAGGAACCAAATTTGAAAAATGAACGTGGGAATCATAGGTAAAGTGCGACGAATATTGAATCGCGGCGGCGTTCTCATTGGCCGTCCTGATTGCCTCCCGAGCATTCGCCGAAGGCCAAAGTTTCGCGGCCGTGCGATGGTTCAAATGTGAAAACCGCGCGCTTTTCCAACGTCGTTGAAAAGTGCGGCAAACCGGAGGCGTATCTTCTATTGATGGACCCGGCGAAGGATCGGACCTTTCAGGCGGCACTGAAGGCGCAACGCGTCATGACCGTGTTTCAGGAAGCGGTGGGCACCAAAACCGACCGCGGGGAGATTGGGTTCCAGCCGGGCCGCAATCGGCAGTTTCTCCTCTTCCCCAAATCGCTGCGCCCGTTTGCCGGTCGAGCAGTGGTCGGGATCAAGTATGACCTCCTCGCGGTTCCCGACGTTCCGAAGCGCGAGCGCGCGCCCGCGCCGCGACCCCCAAAACCGAAGCCCAAGGCAAGACCGACGCCCGCGAAACCAAAGGAAGAACCCGAACCGACTAAGGTGGTGGCGTTCAAACCAGCGCCCCGGGAAGACGAGGATGACGAAATCGCGGACCTGAGGGCGCACGTCCGTCGAGCGATGGCGTTGCTCGAAGACGGGAAAGCACTGGCCGCCTTCAACCTCCTGAAACGCATCGTCGGCTAAACAACCCGCAACCAAAGGGCGGCGGCTGTGCGATTCGAACAACATTATGAGAGCACTCTGGAAAGGCGCGATCACCTTTGGCCTCGTCACCATCCCTGTGTCGTTGTTCCCAGCGACGCGCCGCGAGGAGCTCAAATTCCGCCTTCTCCGATCAAGCGATCAGAGCCCGGTGAATTACAAGCGCGTCGCTGAGGCGGACGGCAAGGAAGTGCCGTGGGATCAAATCGTGAAAGGCTACGAATACGAGAAGGGCAAGTTCGTGATCCTCAAGGAGGAGGACTTCGCCCGCGTCGATGTCGAGGCGACGCAGACCGTGGACATCATGAATTTTGTCAGCATGGAGGACGTGGACCCGTTGCTCTTCTACAAGCCATATTATCTCGAAGCCGCGAAAGGCGGGGACAAAGCGTATGTCCTGCTGCGCGACGCGCTCCTCGACACCGGCAAGATTGCCATTGCGAAAGTAGTGATTCGCACCAGGCAGCATCTCGCCGCGGTAAAGCCGCAGAAAAAGGGACTCATGCTCGAGCTAATGCACTTCCCAAAAGAGCTGATCCCGGTCGAGGAATTCAATGAACCGGCGGAGAAAGCCGTGGGCAAAGCGGAAATGCATATGGCGAAACAACTGATCCAAAGCATGACGCAGGAATGGAAACCTGAGCAATACAACGACGAGTATCACGAAGCCTTGGAAAAGCTGATCGAAGAGAAGATCGAAGACCCCGATAAGGCCGCGCCGGCTCCGACTAAGAAGCGTCAGGCCACGAACGTAATCGACCTCGTGTCTGTGCTGCAGGAGAGCCTTCAGCAATCGAAGGGGAAAGTCGCGACTAAGAAGAAGGCGGCTCCTGCTCGCAAGCCAGCCAAGCGGAAGAAGGCTGCGTAATCACTACCCCTTGAGTAGTCGGATCAAGGCCCGGGCATTCTTGATCGCGTAGCCATCACGGTCATTGTTGAAATACGCCCAAACGCGTGCGGCCCCGCTTCCGCGAATCTTTGCGGCCCATGCGGCCAGCTCGGCTGAGCTGTAGTCGTGGCGATACCACTGTTTGATGCCGTGAAAGCGGATGTAGATGTCCTCCGCCGTTGTCACCAAGTCGTCTGGCAATCGCGGTCCGCTGCACGAGCAGAAGATGGTGCCGTGCGCGCGGAAGGCGGCAAAGACAGTTTCCTTCCACCAACTGCGGTGCCGAAACTCCACGACGTTGCGCCGCGCTGGATCGAGCTGTGAAAGGATGCGGTCCAGGCGCGAGCGCGTGTAATGAAAGCTTGGCGGCAATTGAAAGAGGAAGCAGCCCATGCGCGGCCCGAGAAGATCCGCGATATAGCCAAAGTCTTGCACCAGGGTCTTCGTTCCGGTGAAGCGTTTCACATGCGTGATCAGCTCCGACGCTTTGACCGTGTAGATGAACTTCCGTCGCCCCGCCTGACGGACCCATGCCTGGACGGCCGCAGTCGTCGGCCAGGAGTAAAAAGGAGCGTTGAGTTCCACGGTTTTGAAATGCCGGGAGTAATGCTCGAACCAGCGGTTGGTGGGCAGTTCCGCCGGGTAGAATCCGCTGCGCCAATGCCAGTAAAACCAACCCGAGCAGCCCACGTTGACTTCCGGCGTCGAAGGTGTCGCAGTCCCGGTGCTCAGCCGGCCGCCGTCATCCTCCCATGCCATCCGCGCGGCGTGCATTTTCGCGGCACGACCCACGTTCTCCTCCCGCTGTTTCGCGCGCCGCGCCTCGCGTTTGGCACGTCGTTCTTCCCTCGTGAGGATTGGTTTCTCTGAGGGTGTGCTCATCGCTTCACGTTTCCCGGACGACATTCGCCGCGGCTATGTCGTCCCTCATTCCCACAAAGGTGCAGTGCCGGAGCTTTCCGCCGTCTGTCCATTCCACAAACGCCACCTGACAAACGAGCACCGGCTTGACCCATCGGCACTCTTTCATCTTTTCCGCAGTGAGGGCCTTGCCCCAGCGCGCCGCCTTCTTCTCCGGGAGATTGACGAAGGGGCAGTCATCGATGACCAGCTTCTTGATGACCGGAAAAATCTCGTCGCGAATGCGCGGCACGAAGCCGTTCCTGACCTTCGCGACAAACTGCAGCCGCTTCTTTTCGTAGATGCCAATGATCAGCGAATCAAAGCCGCGCGTGCCGGGTACGAAGCCACCGATGACTAACTCCTGCGCGCGATTGGTTCGGCGTTTGATCCACGCCCCGCTGCGTTCGCCTGGTTCGTATTTCGATCCGGTGCGTTTTCCCACGACCCCTTCTAGTCCGAGTTTCTGCACGGCCTCGAGGATGTGTCCGGCGGGCGCCTGCAGCAGCGGCGAGAGGCGCAGCGGATCAGTCGGATCAGGCAGCAACTCCCGAAGTAACTCGCGGCGGCGCTCGATGGACAGTGCGACAAGGTCTTCACCGTCCCGATGGAGAAGATCAAAGGCGTAGAAGAAAATTGGCGGCGCCACTGAGCCGCTGTTTTGGAGAAGCTGGAAAGATGGGCGGCCCTGCTCGTCGAGCGCGACGATTTCACCATCGACCGCGAATTCGCCCGGCACAGCCCTGAGAGCTTCGGCGACGGCGGGGAAGCGGTCATTGAGCCGTTTCTCGTTTCGCGAGAAGAGCGTCGTTTTGCTTCCGTTCTTCACCGCGACGCAGCGGTAGCCATCGAACTTAATCTCGAAGGTCCAATCACCGCCCTCTGGCAAATCAGCCACCGCTTTGCATTGCATCGGGGCAATGAATGAAGCCTTCACGATCCGATGGCTCGAAGGCCCGCGTTTCGCTTTCTTCTCGGCCGGCCGGTTGCTCTGCCATTGGGCGTCATTGTCCCTCGCAATCTGCTCCATCGACCGCCCGCTAACGGCCGAGGTGTCATCGGCTTTTGCAGAGAGTGCGAGTGGCTCCCCAGCTTTGATCAGCAGCCATTTGTTGCTTCCCTCTTCCCGCCGATCCTTCACGAGAATCCACTCACCCTTGAGCTTCTTCCCGCGCATGATGACGTGCATCTTGCCTTGATGGAAAGCAGCCGCGGGATTTCCCGTCAGGTCTTCGTATTCGCCCTGGTCCCAGACCATCACCGTGCCCGCGCCGTAGTTGCCGGGCGGAATGGTGCCCTCGAATTCCGCGTAGTCGAGCGGATGATCTTCGACATGCATGGCGAGGCGTGCCTCCCTCGGCTTCGTGGGTGGCCCCTTCGGCACCGCCCAGGAGCGCAGCACGCCTTGCATCTCCAGCCGCCAGTCATAGTGCAGGTGACTGGCTGCATGCTTTTGAATCACGAAGCGGTGGACACCTTTCGCTTTGCTGGCGGCCCCTAGTTTCGCCGCAGGCTCGGGCGTTTTCGAGTGGTCCCGTTTCGCGGCGTATTCGCGCAGGCTTTTGTCGTGATCCTGGCCGGACTTACTGCGATTGCGCGGCCATGATGAAAGCTTCGGCGGCGGTCCGGCGGCGAGCGCCTTGGTGAAAGTCGCTGGTAACTTCTGCTTCAAGGTGAGCACCGGAGCGAAAAGGTCGCCCACGCGCTTGATCCGCTTCACGGCGGCCGCCGCGGTAAAGGTTAGCGCCTTCTCATCGCGCCGCTTCACTGCTCGCCCTAACTCCTGCCACGTAATCGGCATGGAGATAAGTGGCTCCTCGCGCTTGGCCCGCATCGCATAGACGCAGACCGTCGTCTTGAAGTCGGAGTTCTGGCTCCAGTCGATCAGCACTTTTCCCCGGCGCAACGTCTTCGCCATCTCGGAAACCACGCGATCCGGCAGTTGCTGCGCGACGAGTTCGGCGATGGCTTTGGCGAAAGGCTGCGTCGCCTCATAAGTCACGTCGGTATTCAAAGGGATCGCGAGATGCAGCCCCTTGGACCCCGATACTTTCACGAAAGACTCGAGCTTGAGCGCGTCGAAGACCTGCTTCAGATGCAGGGCAATTTCGCCACAGTCGAGGATGCCGGCGGGTTCGCCGGGATCCAAATCGAAGACGACCGAAGTCGGGCGATTCAGTTCGGGCGCTCGCGCAAGGAGGACATGCTTCTCGATGTCGCCGAGATTGGTCGCCCAAAGCAGCGTCGCGCGGTCATCGCAGAGGACGTAGTGGATGTCCGGCCCGCCTTCGCTCCGCGGCACCGCGAAACGCTTCACCCACGGCGGCGTGTGCTTGGGCGCATTCTTCTCGTAGAAATGTTCGCCGGTAATTCCGTCCGGGTAGCGTTTCAGCGTGAGAGGCCGACCGCTCAGGTGGGGGAGGATGGTATCCGCGATCTTGGAGTAAAAAGCGATGACCTCGCCTTTCGTGAACCCGCTCTCCGGGAAGAAGACCTTATCGACGTTGGAGATCGTCAGCTCGCGGCCATCAACTTCGATTTGCTGCTTTTTGGTCATCAGATCGTTACGGGTGTTCATCCAACCATTCGCAGCTCAACAAGGTGTGGGCTTTGCCCGGGCAGCCGGATTCCCGCGTGAGGGCGAATCTTCTCTGAGTCACAAACGCGGCGCGGCTATGTAGAGACAGTGCCCTGTCCTGCGCCCTCCTCCTAACGTCTCATGTTCAAAATCATCAAATGGATCGTCGTCGGCTTGGGCCTTGCCGCATCAGCCGTGACGCTCGCGAGCCTGAGCAAAGGGTCGCACTGGCTCCTGCGAGCGTGGGATTTTCCCCGTGTCCAGATCGCTGCGGCTGCCGCGCTGTCCGCGACGCTCCAACGAGGACTGTTTTTTCGAGGACGCCGCGGCGACTGGCTTCTGCTCCTCGGCAATTTGCTCTGCGTGCTCTGGCAGGCCGGGAAGATTTTCCCATTCACGCCCTTCGCGCGGGTGCAGGTGAAGCGCAGCAGTCCGAATGATTCCAAGAACCGCTCGGTTCGGTTGCTGATCTCCAACGTCATGATGGAGAATCGGGAACCGGAGCGGCTGCTTGCGCTGATTGCCGATTGCGAGCCGGACCTCGTTCTGACAGTCGAAACCAATGCCGTATGGGCGAATGCGCTTCAGCCGCTGCTCGAAAAATATCCTTACGCGGTTCAGCAGCCGCAGGAGAACTTTTACGGGATGATGCTCTTCTCGCGCTTCCCCCTGGTGGAGTCGGAGGTGAAGTTCCTCGTGCAAGAGGACATTCCCTCCGTTCACGCTGCGCTCGATCTGCCGAGCGGAGACAGGGTTTTTCTCCACGGCTTGCACCCTCGGCCGCCCGAGCCGATCCGCGATCAGGACTCGACTCCGCGCGATGCTGAACTCGTGGTCGTCGGGCGCGCCATTCGCAAAAATGGCGATCGACCGACGATCGTCGCAGGCGATCTGAATGACGTGGCTTGGTCCCCGACAACCGAGCTGTTTCTCCGGCTCAGCGGTCTGCTCGATCCCCGAGTCGGACGCGGCTTCTACAATAGCTTCCACGCGGACAATGTGCTGGTTCGCTACCCCCTCGATCATGTTTTCCACTCCAATCATTTCACCCTGACCGAACTTCGGCGTCTCCCGCACATTGGATCAGATCACTTTCCGGTCGTGATCGAGCTGTGCTACGACCCCAAGTCAAAGTCGCAGCAGCCCAAACCCCAGGCTGATGCTGACGACCTGAAGGACGCGGATGAGAAATTGCAGAAACAATCGATGGCCGCGCAAACCGGCGACGACCGCCCGAAGGAAGGGTGATGAATATGACGGAGTCTAGCTCGGCACCCGTCGCGCCAACCCCATCGCAACGAGTGCGCGCCTACGCCGTGCATGTTTATACCGCGTCCGGGGTTGGCTTGGCGTTCCTGGCTGCCGCTGAGATCTGCGCGCCTGCTCCCGATCCCCGATGCGTCTTCGCACTCCTTTTTGCGACTGTGCTGATCGACGCCACAGACGGCGTGCTGGCCCGGCGCTGGCACGTCAAAAAATGGGCGGCTGCGATCGACGGACGGACGATCGACGACATCGTCGATTATCTGACCTACACCTTCCTCCCCTTGCTCCTGATGGCGCGCATGGGATGGCTGCCAGATCCCGCCGCCGTATGGGTCATTCCAGCATTGATCGCGTCGCTCTTTGGTTTCGCGAATCGCGAAGCCAAGGACGAGTCGGGCGGGTTCTTTCTCGGCTTCCCGTCCTATTGGAACGTCGTCGCGTTCTACGCCGGTATGTTTGGAGGCCAGGCAAGCGCGACGATCACCGGCGCGATCACTCTGGCGCTGGCTCTGCTGACCGTCCTTCCGGTCCGTTTCCTTTACCCGAACCTCACGCCCCGGCCATGGAGGACAATTGTTTTGGTGGGAGCCTTGCTCTGGCTAGCCGCCCTCGTGGGGCTACTGGTGAACTATCCGAGCGGGCCGCGTTGGCCGGCGTTGCTTTCCCTCATTTACCCTGCGTTCTACACCATTCTCTCTTTCGTTTTGCAGCGCTCCTCACGGCGCGCGGTCGGAAGCTGAAGACACAGGTCACACGACGGCTACCTCGCGAGCAATGATGAGCACAATCTCCTGCTTGAGCGCGGCCTCCATCGACTTTTTGAACGCGGCCATGTCGAAATTAGCGGCGCCATCGTCGAGCACGCGCACAATGGTAACCTCGTCGCGGAATGTGACGCCGCCCATCCTCCATGCCCCTTCGGATCGGTGATTGAGGTGAGTGTAGCCACCGAAGGCTTTGACCAACGTGTCTTTGATCCGCTGGATTTCGCCCGCCTCGACGGGCGTGCCGTCGTTCATCGTCATCGGCAAATAGATTTCAAATTCTTGCATGGTTCGCGCGGATCGGTGTCCTTAACGATTCGCGCTACGCCGGCATCTTGCGGTCATCATTTCGCCGCAATCGACCGCTGGCAGTGGATGTTTCACAGCCGCTTCCGTAGGGCGCTGCGAACTTCCCAGTGATGACGCAAAGACCCGCTGCCGCCACGCTCCCTATAAAAGTCCTGATGATCGACATCGGCGGGTCGAACGTGAAAGTCATGGTCAACGGGAACGAAGAGATGCGGAAGTTTCCATCCGGCCACAAGCTGACGGCGAAGCACATGGTCGCAGGCGTCAAAGAGCTGACGGGAGATTGGGAGTTCGACGCCGTTACGATCGGCTTTCCCGGGTTAGTTGAAAACGGAAAGCTCGTCCGCGAGCCGCTCAATCTCTCAGGAGGCTGGCTGAACTTCGACTTTGCGAGGGCGTTCGACCGTCCCGTGCGGATCATCAATGACGCGGCGATGCAGGCGCTCGCCAACTACAGGGACGGCCGCATGCTGTTTGTCGGCTTTGGCACCAGCGTCGGTGCCGCACTCATCGCAGATGATGTGGTTGTGCCGGTGGAACTGGGGCTCATTCCTTTCAGCAAAAAGCACACGTTCATGTCCCGCCTTACCAAAGAGGCCCGTCGCAAAAACGGCCACGAACGCTGGCAGAAGGCCGTGCATAACGCTGTCTTTCTGCTCCAGGACATCTTTTGGCCTTCGGACACCGTCATCGGCGGCGGGAATGCCAAGCACCTCGATCCGCTGCCGCCGAAGTGCCGGCGGAGCAGTAACCGCGAAGCGATCGTCGGTGCGGTCCGTCTTTGGAACGGCGCCGATCTTCGCGCCGAACCATACGGCACAACGTGGCGCATCGAACGCGACGCGGCCGGCCGGGCCGTTAGAAAAAGAAGCGGCATTCGGGAGAACGGTATGCACGCCTCTTCTTCGTGAGCGCCCAAATGATCGACCTATATGAAGCCCCGCGATCCCCACGGTGTTGCCCCGGACAAATCGAAAACCGTCCTCCTGCTCGTGGACGTCATCAACGACTTCGATTTCCCCGAAGGAAAACAGCTCCTTCGGTTCGCACTTCCAGCGGCGCGGCGCATCGCTGCGCTCAAGCGGCGGCTCGGAAAACGGGGCGTCCCCGCCATTTTCGTGAATGACAACTTCGGCCGCTGGCAGTCCGACTTTAAAAAGCAGGTTGAGCGCTGCATCAGCGACGACTCTCCTGGCGCGGAAGTGGCGCGGCTGCTCATTCCCGCGGAAGACGACTACTTCGTATTGAAGCCGAAGCACTCGGGATTTTATTCCACCTCGCTGGAAACGCTTCTATCCTACCTCGGAGCGCAAAAGCTGATCATTACAGGATTCGCGGCCGACATCTGCGTGCTGTTCACCGCAAACGATGCCTACATGCGCGACTACGAGTTGATCGTGCCGAGCGATTGCATTGCTGCTGAAAGTGCTGCGGCTCGGGGCGCTGCGAGTCAACAGATGAAGCGTTTCCTCCGTGCGGACATCCGCCCTTCCCCCAAGGTTCGATAGATGATCTGCGCGGGTCTTTTACGTGGCGGCCCATAGCGGCCGGATTTAACCCGAATGAGGCGCTTGGGTTCTGACCAGGCGAGGCTTGCGCACCGGTGGGCGTTTCATTGCTTGCGAGGGCTTCACGGGCTTTTGCCGTTTGACCTGCGCGAGCTTAACGGAGCGACCTGTCTTGGATGACTTGTAAATGGCTTCGACAATTCGCACGTCGGCGAGGCCCTCGTGGCCGTCGGGTTCGGGACGTTTTCCTTTCCGCACACACTCTGAAAAATGCACCACCTCCGGTGCGAATTGGTCTCCCTTGGGAAAAGTTCGTTCCCTCCTCTTGTCGTTGATCGACAAAACCCATTTCAACTCGCCGACATACTCGTAGGCCGGCTCGATCCGCAGCATTCCTTTCGTGCCGACCAATTCGAGCGAGGCCACGTTCCCCGAGCCGAAGCTGCACGTAAACTGCGCCACTCGCTCGCCGGGGAAATGCAGCAATGCGCTCGCCATTTCTTCGACTTGGGCGAAGCGCTTGTCGCCGCGCTTCGACATCGTGGTGGCTCGCACTTCCACCGGCTCATCGCCAAAAAGGTAGCGCGCGGCATTGATGCAATACACGCCGAGATCGCGGAGTGGCCCGCCGCCGTCCTTTGGATCGGTGCGAATGTTATCCGCCTTCACCCGCATGCCGAAGATGGACGAGAAGTATCGCAAGTCACCGAGCTTTCCCGAGCGGGCCAGCGCGATGGCCTCCAAGTGCGCGGGCGCGAAGTGCAGCCGATAGGCGATCATCAGGCGCACCTTCGCCTTTTCACAGGCCGCGATCATTGCACGGCAGTCCTTCTCGGTCGTAGCCATCGGCTTTTCGCAGAGCACATGCACCCCCGCTCGCGCGGCTCGCTCGGTGAATGATCGATGCTGCGTATTCGGCAGCGCGATGAAGACCGCTTCGATGTTCTCCTCTTCGACCGCCTGCTCGAAATCGTCGTAGTGAAAGGCGGGCACTCCATATTTAGCGGCCAGCTTCCTTTCCTTCTTCGGGTCGCCGGTAATGAGCGCGGCAAGTTCGGAATTTTTCGCATGAGCGAAGGCCGGCAACACCGCGACTTGAGCAATGTGCCCGAGGCCCACAACGGCGTAGCGGACGCGCTTCTTAGTGGTCTTCATATGGTTCCCGTTTGTTGCTCCCGATCTTGGGTAAGGTGGAGATACCGTGGGTTCGCGGTTTGCAAAATTATTTCGGGGCGGTGTGACGCTGCGGTCTTGTCCATCTGCGTGGAAAGATGCGCCGAAACGCAGCGAACAGGGACACCAGCCTATTTGCCACTACCCTTGGCGGTGTAACTCTCTTTTCAGTGCCTCCACAACGCACCGAGCGGCACGATGCAGAACCACAGCATGAACGTCAGCGCGATGACGAGGAGGGCATCGATGCGTCCGGGTGGAGAGCCGGCCTGCGTGTAGCGACGCAAGCGGACGGCCAGCCAGACCGCGTGCGGGATCGCCGGAAGCGCGGCCCACCAAAGCCAGGCGCCCGCCGGGCCGGTGATGCAAAGCGGCAGAACCGCGGCGCACAAGGCCGCGCTTGCCGCGAAGATTGCGGCGCGATGCCGGTCCCAGCGAACGGCGAGCGTGCGTTTGCCCGTCGCCTGATCGGCCTCGAAATCGGGGAAACCAGCGAGAGTGATGGAAGGCAGCACCGCCAATCCCAGCGGCAGCGCCAGCAGCCACGGAGTCGCTGATGAAAGTGACCCCGCTTGCGATGCGTAGCCCGCGAGCACCACGAGAAAGCTGTGCGTTACCGCGACGTTAAGTTCGCCAAGTCCCCGCGCGCAAAGCCGAATCGGCGGCGCGGAGTAAGCTACGCCCAAGCCAAGTCCCACCGCCGCGACGAACAGCATCGGCCACGCATGGGGAATCACGAGTAACCCCGTAAACAGCACAGCGAAAAGAAGCGCGCAGGCCAGACGTCGCCCACGGCGCAGTTCCTCCGGCGAGAGCCGGCCATCCACGAGCACCCGCGAGCCGCCGGTCAGCGCGCTGGCATTTTCGTTCCTCCGGTCGCTGTCGAAGTCGGCGAGTTCGTTCGTTGCGACGGTAATGAACTCGATTAGCAAAATGCCCGCGTAGCCGAGGAGGTATCCGGGCCAATCCCATGCGCCCCGCGAGTCGCTGGCCACCGCCAGCGCGCCCAAAGTATAGGCAAGCCACGGCTGCACGTAAAAATGGATGCGGCTGACGGCAATCCACGCGTGGAGCTTCACCCGCCAGCCGGTGCGGAAGTTTTCTTCGAGGCGGCGGCCCTCGCGAGCGACGCGTGCCAGCCAGCGGCGGCGCTCGGCGAGCGTGGACGTTCGCACGGGGCCGAAGGACAGAATCCGAATTGGCGCGATGCCGCAGAACCCAAGCGTCGCGTCGCGCATGGCGCGGTCGCCGGGTGCGCCGAGCAGCCAGCGGTAAATCCAGCGCGGCGTGTCCATTGTCGTCACGAGCAAGGCCGCGCGGCCATTCAGCAGACCTTTCCAGCCGCCATCCGACCTTTCCACGAAAGCGAAGTCAGGATGGAACACGCGGTCCAGAAAACCTTTGAGCAGCGCGGGCACGCCGCCCCACCACGTTGGATAGACCATCACGAGAATCTCAGCCCATTCGATGTCGCGTTGTGCTGCGACCAAGTCGTCATCGAGCGCCCGTCCGTGTGCTCTTGGATCGAAATCCAGGTCGCGCAATCGGATGATCCGGCATTCCTCCGAGCGACTCGCTGCGGCGCGGTGCACCGTTTCTGCGAGCGCGCTGCCGAGGCTGTCTTCGCGCGGGTGCCCGTCGATCACCAGCACCCGTAAGCACGAGCGTGCGCGCCTCTGCACCGAGGGTCGTGGTTGCGCGAGCGCAGTCGGCGATGAAACCAGCGCATCCATACCGCGAACCCAGCCTAGGGCTCAAAGTCCGGGTCAGCCGCGGCCAGTCGGCGATCACGATCCGCCTGGTCCGTGCCTTCATAGACCAGTTGTTCGGCGATCGGCGTCTCGTCCTCCGGCAGGACTCGCGGCGCAGCAGTCCCTGCGGAGGTCGGAGCCTCATCCCACACAATCAGGTTTTCGGTCTGCGGATCGAGTTCCAGCGGCGTGACATCGGTGGGAGTTTCGTCCGCAGCGGCTTCGACCTCCGCTGGATCGATGTCGTCGTCTTCATTCGGGCGAGGCTGTGGCGAGTTCATATTCCTTCCTTCGCTGCATCGCGAAGAATTGGACGTTCCTACATGCGGCGTTGCCGTAATCCTCAAACGTAGTTCTCCCGATGCAGCGGGCCGGGCCGTCCCATGCGATTATGTGTTCATGCCGCTCCAAGTCCGCTCACCACTGCCACCCATGGAAGCCTTGTCGGTAGGTGCAATTCCCGAGGGTGAGGAGTGGCAGTATGAACCAAAGTGGGACGGCTTTCGCTGCCTTGCGTTTCGCGATGGCGAAAAGATTGAACTCCAGTCCAAGTCCCTGCAACCGCTGAAGCGCTACTTCCCCGAAGTGGCTGAGGCCCTCGTCGCGCTCGAAGCGCGGTGCTTTGTGCTCGATGGCGAGATCGCCGTCCCGGAAGGCAAGGGCTTTTCTTTCGATGCACTTTTGCAGCGGATACATCCTGCAGCTTCGCGAGTGACACGCCTGGCAGCCGAAACGCCGGCAATCTTCGTCGTCTTCGATCTTCTCGCCGCTGAAGACGGACGCTCGCTGGTCAACGAACCGCTCCGCTTGCGACGGCAGCAGCTCGAGGAATTTGCCGCGAAGTATTTTGGCAAAGGGGGAAGTATCCGCCTCTCGCCTGCCACGCCCAAGCTCGCCCAAGCAAAGAAGTGGCTCGCGCAGACCGGCGCGACGCTGGATGGCATCATCGCCAAGCGCCGCGACCTCGACTACCGGTCGGGCGAGCGGGATGGGATGCAAAAGATCAAAAACTTCCGCAGCGCGGATTGCGTCGTGGGCGGGTTCCGTTACGGCACGAAAACGAACGTGGTAGGCTCGCTGCTCCTCGGTCTCTACGACCAAAGGGAATTGCTCAACCACGTTGGCTTCACATCAAGCATTGCCGTGGCGGATCGGCCTGCGCTGACGAAGAAGCTGGAAAAGCTCATCGCACCACCGGGTTTCACCGGGAAAGCGCCCGGCGGACCGAGTCGATGGAATGCGGGAAAGGAAACGGTCTGGCAGCCGCTGAAGCCGGAGCTTGTCGTCGAGGTATGCTACGACCACGTCACCGGCGGCCGCTTCCGTCACGGCACGAAGCTGCTGCGGTGGCGCCCCGACAAAGCGCCCGCTCAATGCACGATGGAACAACTCGCGCAGAAAAAGTCGGACCTCCTCCGGCTGCTCAAATAGCCACGGCCTGGAGACGAGGGAGCCGCTGTTTCACGGTCAGCATCGGGGCGAAGAGATCGCCGTGTTTTTCCACCCGCTTCAGCACCGCTTCGCTCGCGAAGACCAGTCTGCCAGCGTCGCCTTTCTTCGCGACCGACTCCACCTGCGCCCACGTCACCGGCGTGGATACGGTCGGCTGCGCTTTCGCCCGTAGCGAATAGACATTCACCGTCGTCTTGTGCTCGTCGTTCTGACTCCAGTCGATGAGCACCTTGCCTTTGCGCAGCGCCTTCTGCATCCGCGAGACGACCTCCTCCGGGTGCTCCCGGTCCAGCCGCTGAGCCAGCGCGTGCGCGAAGGCTTTGGTCTTCTCATAAGTCGCCGCCGTATTGAGCGGCACGAAGATTTGCAGTCCTTTCGAGCCGGACGTTTTGGGAAAGGATTGAAGATCCAAATCGTCGAAAATCTTCCGCAGCCAAAAGCCGACCCGGCAGCACTGCACCATGTCCGCCGGCGCACCCGGATCGAGGTCGAAAGCGAGCGCCGTGGGGCGCGCGATCGCAGGGGCGCGATGGAGAAACGTATGCAGCTCCAAGTCCGCCAGGTTCGCCGCCCAGACGAGCGCCGGCAGATCGTTCATCATGCAATAGTCGATCTTTCCCTCTTCACGCCGCGACGGAACTTCCGTGGTCTTCACCCAATCGGGCCGATGGGAAGGACACTGCTTTTCGTAAAAGAAAAAGCCGTCCACGCCATCGGGATACCGCTTGAGGGTGATCGGCCGGCTTTTCAAATGCGGCAGCAGCACCGGCGCGATGCGAATGTAGTAGTCGATGACCTGCCCTTTTGTGAACCCAGCCTCGGGATACAGCACCTTGTCGAGGTTCGAGACCATGAGCTTCTTTCCGGCGACTTCGATTTCAGTCTTCTTGCTCATCGTGCGGTTTGTTTATCGCTTCGCAGCGCACCGGGTTTTCGGCGGCATTTCGTTCCCATGACCCGCGTGTTTCTCCTCTCGCCAGCGCACTCCGGGGGAAAACGCGCTGCCATGCTGACACGCCCCGCTGCGACCTTTGAGCTGGCGCGTCAGGTGCAAATTGGGGCGGCCACTTTGGGCGACGTCTTCAGCTTTTGCAGCGGACTCTATTTCCGCGGCAAGCTCACCTACGCCCGCCACTTCGCCGAGGTGCGCGGGGTTAGGATCATTACGCCGAGCCGTGGCTTGGTAGCACCGGACGCTTCGGTCGGCCCGCGCGATCTTGCGGAATTCGCCGAGGTTGCCGTCGATTCGGCGGAGCCGCGATTCACCGCCCCCCTCAAATCGACGGCCCTGGAACTCGCAGCGCTGGGCTCTGGCGAGGTGGTCTTGCTGGGCAGTATCGCCACCGGAAAATACCTCGACACCCTGCTCCCCATCTTCGGCTCGCGGCTGCTCTTCCCGGCAGAATTCGCGGGACGTGGTGATATGAGTCGCGGCGCGCTCCTTCTAAGAGCTGTTGAGGCGGGAAAAGAACTAAGCTACGTGCCGGTGCCGCCACTTCGCAGGGCTCCATCGTCGGCACGCGCACGCCGTGCAGTTCCTGCGAAACACGGAACATGAAACACAACCCCTTGGAACGCGCCGGATTCATCCTGGGTGTTGGGCTCGGAGGTTTTGCCGATGGGATCATCCTCCATCAGCTCCTCCAGTGGCATCACATGATCTGCACGACTGCGACTTGCGAAGTCCACACGCTTGCTGACTTCAAGCGACAGACGTTTCAAGACGGCTTATTCCATCTCGCGATGTGGCTGACCGTTATCGCGGGCGTCATCATGCTGTTCCGGGCGATGGCGCACTCACTCACCGATGCGCGCGGGATAACCCTCCTTGGCTCCATGTTCGTCGGCTGTGGCTGCTTCAATCTCATCGAGGGGACCATCAATCATCATATCCTCGGCATTCATCACGTCATCTCAGGCAGTCCACACCAACTCACGGCTGATATTGTGTTCCTTGGCGGCTCGGTCGTCCTCGCCATCTTCGGCGGAGTCCTGTGCGGGAGTGGCCGGAAGCACCGGCTCCCATAGAGTCTATTTTAGGGGTGGCTCTGGAGCCTCCTTCGTGCCTTGGGATAGCTCCGACACTTTCGCCGACCGCGCTCCCTTCGCGCGAGAGCGCGGACCAGCAGTAGTCGGGTCGATCGGTTCGTGACGCGATGGCTTTGGCGGAACCGGCGGCGCGACAGCTTCCGCGGTCTGACTGTGCTTCCAGGCAATGTTGCGCGCGTCATCCTGTGACCCTGTGACCAGGCGCAGAACGCAGAGCGAGCGATCGAGCACGTCCAACTCGTCATTTGAGGCGTGGTGGGTTAAGTCGGTTAGGAACCCGGCCTCGTCGCGCGTATCCAGCAGCAGCTCCCACTTCACGTTCTCTTTGCCAGGGAGGGCAAACTTGACCGACTCGTGGTGAGCATTGAAGAGCAACAGAAATGTATCATCGCGCACGGGCTCTCCCTGTGTGTTCCGGACATCGAGGGTATCTCCCGAGAGCAGCATGGCGAGGCAGCGATGCCCGCCGCCCCAAGCCTCCTGCGTCATTTCGCTGCCGGTCGTGTCGAACCACATGAGATCCTTGAGTCCCGCACCGGCAATGCGACGGCCTTGAAAATATCTCGGTCGGCGGAAGATCGGGTGCTCTTTTCGCAGCGCGATGAGCCTTGCGGTGAAAGCGGTCAGGTTCTTCTGCCAGTCCGCGTGCTCCCAGTTGAACCAGCTAATCTCGTTGTCCTGACAATAGGCGTTGTTGTTGCCGTTCTGGGTGCGTGCGAACTCGTCTCCTCCGACGATCATGGGGACGCCTTGGGAAAGGATCAGCGTCGCCAGAAAGTTGCGGAGTTGCCGACGACGCAAAGCGTTGATCCCTTCGTCCTCTGTCGGCCCTTCGGCTCCACAGTTCCATGAGCGGTTGTCATTGTGTCCGTCCTGGTTGTTCTCCCCATTGGCCTCGTTGTGCTTGTCGTTGTAGGCCACGGTGTCGTGGAGCGTGAAGCCGTCATGCGCCGTGAGGAAATTGATCGACGCATAAGGCTTGCGGCCATCGTCTTCAAAAAGATCGGCAGAGCCGGTGAGGCGATAGGCTAGTTCTCCGAGCTGCCCCATGTCGCCTTTCCAGTAAGCGCGGAGGCAGTCGCGATACTTCCCGTTCCATTCCGCCCAGAGAATGGGAAAGTTGCCAACTTGATAGCCGCCTTCTCCTACATCCCAAGGCTCGGCGATCAATTTGACCGACGAAATGATCGGGTCCTGGTGGATGCAGTCAAAGAAGCCGGAGAGCTTGCTGACATCGTGAAATTCCCTCGCGAGCGTGGAGGCGAGGTCAAAGCGAAAGCCATCCACATGCATCTCCGTGACCCAGTAGCGCAACGAATCCATGAGCAGTTGAAGCACCCGCGGGTGGACCATGTTCAACGTGTTGCCGGTCCCCGTGTAATCCATGTAGTAGCGCTTGTCGTCCTGAACCAAGCGGTAGTAAGCGGCGTTGTCCACGCCTCGAAACGAGAGCATCGGTCCCATGTGGTTCCCTTCGCCGGTGTGGTTATAGACCACATCGAGGATGACTTCGATTCCCGCCGCGTGGAGGCGCTTCACCATCTCTTTGAACTCCCTCACTTGTTCATTCGGATCGCTCTTTCCCGAATACGAGGGATGAGGCGCGAAGTAGCCGATCGAATTGTATCCCCAGTAGTTCGACAGCTTTTTGTCCTCGAGAAATTGATCATTCACGAAGTGCTGCACGGGCAGCAGTTCGACCGCGGTCACCCCGAGTTTTTGGAAATGAGCAATGGCGAAATCGTTGGAGATTCCCGCGTAGGTGCCGCGTATTTCTTCCGGGATCTCGGGACAGAGCTGGGAGAAGCCTTTGACGTGGACTTCATAAATCACCGATTCGGCCTGCGGGGTATCGAGGAGGTGGTCATCGCCCCAGTCAAACGCATCATCGACCACGACCGATTTTGGCATACACCACGCATTGTCCCGCTCATCCCGATTGAGGTCGGCGTTTTCGCTCCCATCCTGCACATAGCCAAACATCTCGCCGCTCCAATTCACCAACCCCGTCACCGCCTTGCCATACGGATCGAGGAGGAGCTTGGCCGGGTTGAAGCGATGTCCGTGAGCTGGTTCGTAGGGTCCATGGACGCGATACCCATAGAGCTGGCCGGCCTTGAGCTCGGGAAGAAAGCAGTGCCAAACGTGGTGGGTCTGCTCCGTCATCCGCACGCGCACGGTTTCGGTCGGCGCCGCGGGGTCGTCGAAAAGGCAGAGATCCACCCCGGTCGCGTTCTCCGAAAAAAGCGCGAAGTTTACCCCGCCTTGAGAAACGGAAGCTCCGAGGGGGTGGGGACGACCTTGCCAAACTTTTAGTGCGTTCATGAGATAAGCTGCTGCCGGGTGGCGGAATGCTTCAATACGCGGTGATCGCGCGGACCGGACTCAGGAAACTTCCTGAGTGAGTTCGTCAGGACGAGCCTGGGACCGATCAGGTGGAGCAGAAAAATACGCCGCGACCGGCAACTCGCGCAGCGCCTCGGCCAGCCGCACGGATGCCCTCGATTGCAATGCGGTATCGCTCAGCAAATCTCGGACTTCACCGCGGAGCGGAGAGTTAAGAACGAGCCGGGTATCTTTCCATGCTTCGCCAACCGGCGGTGCGCCGAGTCTGGAAGGAAATCGCGGAACAATAACGAGAAGGCTTTCGCCCTCGTGCTCGCGAACAAATGCGATGGCACAATCCGCCCATTCGCCTGCGACTTTGACGGGTGAGTAGCTTCCTTTTTGGAACAGGATCGGATGTTCCCGACGGAAACGCGCCAAAACTTCCGAGACGAGAAGCTTGATCCTGCCGTCCCGCCATTCGCGCAGAAGCTCCTCGGAACTCGGCCGGTGCGCGAGCAACGTCGTTAAGTTTCGCTGGCGGGCTTCGTAGTCCACCGGCCGCCGATTGTCGGGATCGACAAGACTGAAGTCCCACATCTCCTGGCCCTGATAGATGTCGGGCACGCCGGGAACCGTCAGCTTGAGCACCACCTGAGCAATCGAGTTCACCATCCCAAACTCAGCGATCCGTTCCGCGAAAGGTGCGAAGTCAGTCAGGAAGCGATTGCCCCGGCGCGGAGTAAGGATTTTCTCCACAAATTCACTCACTGCCTTGTCCCACTCGACGTTTGGCTCGGTCCACGATGAGTTGACCTTCGCTTCGTGCAGGGCCTTCACCATATATTCCTGAATGCGCTGAATGTAGCTCTCGCGGTCTTGCGGAGACATTGGCGCAAGTGGCCACGACCCGAGGAGGGTCTGATAGAGCAGATATTCTTCGTTGCGATCCGGGGCTGGGCTGCCGTCAATTTGCTGGAGATGCTTGCGAGTGGCGCTGTGCCACCGGCGAACGGCACGGAACCACTCCCGTGGCATCTCGGAAAGCACGGCAAGCCGCGCACGAACATCCTCGCTGCGCTTCGTATCGTGGGTGGAAGTAGCGACCAACGAATGCGGGAAGGCCGCCAGCCGTTCCTGGTTTTGCTGATGAAAAGTATCGACCGATTCACCAAAGACCTCCGGTTCACCACCGACCTCATTGAGTGCGACGAGCCGGTTGAAGATATAGAACGAGGTGTCCTCCACGCCTTTTGCTGTAATGGGTCCCGTGCACTGTTGGAACTTCATCACGAAATTCAGCCGCGCTGATTCATCGACGGGATGAGCATTGTCGGCCGGCGGCACGAGGACGTCGGCGAGAAAGTCATAAACCGTGCGCTCCGTTGTCGGGTTGCGACGGCGCGCGGCGGCGATGGCTCTCCTGACGACCCGCACATCCTCCTCGCTTCGCTTCCCGTCCGGCGTGAAATAGGTGCGGTAAAAGGGAAAGCAGGCGATGACTTCGCGGATCGCAGTGGTCAAAGCGTTCAGCGTGAAATCGCGATACCAGGCATTCGTCTCGGAGATGCGGTTCAGCATGTGTCCAAGCGCGTTGACCTCGCTCGACATTGCCAGGCGCATCACCAGTAGTTTGCTCTCGTAAACGATCGTCGGGTAGGTCTTCGCGCTGCCTACAAATTTCGCGTAGCCATCCGAGAAGGCCTTCTCCGCGGCGGGATCGACCAAGACTAAGCCGTTCTGAATTGCGGCTTCGTAGCCCGTGGTGCCATGAACCTGCCAGTCACCGGGCAGGTGTTCTCCGGTCCCGAGAATCTTCTCCACGAGGAGGTAGAGCGGCTTTGCTCCAGCATCCACCCCGCGCAGCTTCGCGTAGCTTTGCTGGAGGTTCCAAAAATATTGGCCCGGATCGGAAAGCCCATCCACATGGTCGATGCGCAGCCCCGTGACTGCGCCGCTCGCCAGCAATTCAAACACCAGTCGATGGGTCGCTTCATAGACCTCGGGCAACTCCATGCGGATGGCTGCGAGATTGTTGATGTCGAAGAAGCGCCGGTAGTTGATTTCCTCGGAGGCCACCCGCCAGTAGGCGAGGCGATACGGCTGGGAACTGACGAGCGCATCGAGGGTGCCGCCGCCCCGCCGCCCTTCCTCGGTCTGCATTTCCGCGACCGTGGTAGAGATCGCCTTTGCGACCGCGGCGTTTTCCTCGCAGAGTTTCTCCAAACGCGATTTTAGAAGCTCCTTCTCGCGCGTTCGCTCGGCGATCTTCGCGGGATCGGTTTCCGTGCGGGGCGGCAAATGATCGAGCGCGCCGATGATGCTTTCGAGTTCAGCGGGCACCTTTTCCGCACCGAGCGCGGCCTTTGCCTGCTCGAGTATCGGACGCGTGGTTCGCGGAGCGATCGGGAGCGTGCGCCCGTAGTAGTCGAGGGAGAATGCTCCGCTCGCGAATTGCAGCTTGAGCTCTCCCTTCTCGAGCACGCGGCCATATTGGTCGCCGAGAATGGGGAGAAGCACCTTGTTCTCCAGTTCGCGTTTCACTGGCTGCCAGTCGATGTCGAAGAACCTCGCATACGGCGAGCTGGGGCCATTCTCCAGCACATCCATCCACCACGCGTTGGTGGCCTCGGCGATGCCCATGTGGTTCGGCACGAAGTCGAGGACTTGTCCCATGCCGTGACGCTGCAATTCAGCGACAAAGGCATCAAACTCCTCGCGAGTTCCGACCTCGGGATTCAGTTCATTCTGATCGCAAATGTCGTATCCATGCAGGCTGCCCGGAGTCGCACGAAAGTAGGGTGAAGCGTATACGTGGGTGATGCCCAAGGCGTGCAGGTATGGGACGATCTGCTTCGCCTTTTCAAAGGTGAAATCCTTGTGGAATTGCAACCGGTAGGTAACGGAGGGAATCGAAGGGAATGAAGCAGTGTTGGTGGACATGCGCACTCACCATTCGGACGCGTCGCTCGTCGTGGCTTTAACGCGAATGCCCTGGGCAGCGCGACGGGTAGGTCCCCGATACCAGCGCTCAGGCTCTCTGCTGACGGCGCGGCCAGCGGGGCGCTTGCGAACTATTGTGTCCAACCAGCCATGAACCTTTCCCTCGAACAGCGAATCGCTGGAATCCTCGTTCCCGTGTTCGCCCTCCGCGGCAGGAAGGACTTGGGAATTGGCGACACCGCGGCGCTGATCGAGTTCATCGACTGGGCCGCCGACCTAGGCTTCCGAGTGGGGAAGATTTTGCCGATTAACGAAACCGGGGGCGACCACAGCCCTTACAACGCGATTTCCTCCCGCGCCTTGGAGCCAACGACCATCCATACGGCTCCCGGCACGCTAACCGATCTCCACGAGGCGGAATATGAAGAAGCGCTGAGAAGGATTGATACCGCGAAACTCAACTTGGACACCGTGGACTACGCCGTGGTTAAGCCGCTCAAGCGCCGCTTGCTGGAAAAAGCATTCTTACGTTTCGATCACGGCCCGCTCCGGCGCGATACCAAACGCGGCCAGGAATTCCGTGCTTTCGTCGAAGCAGAACACGAGTGGCTGGAGGACTATGCCATATTCCGCGCATTGATGGAGCGGAATGGGGGAAGTGAACGCTGGGACCATTGGCGCCAGGGCCATCGATCCCCCGGCGAAGCACGGCACTGGATTTCCACGCTCCCGAAACAGGACGCCCGAAGCCTGGAGCGCCGGATCCGGTTCTTCCGCTACGTGCAATGGATCGCCTTCAAGCAGTGGCGGCAGGTCAAGGCGCACGCGTCCGAGCGTGGCATGGCGCTGATGGGCGACATTCCTTTTGGCATATCTTACTACAGCGCCGACGTCTGGGCTCACCCCCAACTCTTCAAGGCTGATTGGTGCGGCGGCACACCGCCTGACAAAATGTTCACCCACGATCGCTTCGTGCAGAAGTGGGGGCAAAACTGGGGCATCCCGCTCTATGATTGGGAGACGATGCGGCGTGATGACTTTCGCTGGTGGCGTGCGCGCGTCCGCGGTGTGCGCGAATTCTTCGACCTCTTCCGAATCGATCACGTCCTCGGCTTTTACCGCATCTACGGATTTCCATGGAGGCCGGAACACAATGCCGAGTTTCTGGAACTCAACGAACAGGAGGTGCGGCAGCGCACCGGCGACGAGATGCCCCGTTTCCAGCCGCGCCCCGACGAGACTGCCGCTCAAAAGCTGCAGAATCAACGCGACGGGGAAGAATATCTCAGGGCGGTGCTCTCCGAGGCCGGCGCCGGCCGCGTTGTCGGAGAGGATCTCGGCGAGGTGCCGGACTACGTGCGCCCAAGCTTGAAAACGCTCGGGATCGCCGGCTACAAAATCCCGGCCTGGGAGAAGCGGAAAGATGGAGAGCTCATCCCCGGCTACGACTACGAGCGCCTTTCATTGGCGACCTATGGCACTCACGACCACGACACCCTGCGCGTGACGTGGGAGGAACTTGCTTTGGCCGCGAACAAGCCGAACGGTGAGAAGGCACGGCAGGAAATGCGGCTGCTTTGGCGATACGCCGGCCTCGAATCCGAGCCCTCGCCAGTCTTCACTCCCGAGTTTCACCAAGCTCTGCTGCGGGCGCTGTTCCGGTCGAACTCGTGGATAGCGGTCGTCATGATCACGGACCTCTTCGGTCGGAGCGAGCGATTCAATTTGCCCGGAGTCGCCGTGGGTAACTGGTCGGGGCGCTTACATGCGTCCATCGCTCAGCTATCTTCGGAATCGGTTGTCGTTACCGTGACTGAGTTACTACGCGAGTCCGGCCGAGCGTCTGCGGCCATGGGCCATGCGGCACAACCGCGTAAAGACAGTTCGCCGGCAATTGAGCCATCCTACAGCTGAGTCCGCAAAGAGCGTTCAGTCCTCGGCCTTGTCCCCAGCGGGGCACATTTTCACGAGCTTGGGTTCAAAGCGGCCGAGCACATCGACCAGATCGGTCTGTGCGGCCATGACCTGCGCGATGTCTTTGTAAACGCCTGGGACTTCATCCAAGCCCGCGCTGAGCAGGGTCACGTCCCGCTCTGCGAGGAGCTTTTTCACCGCGCTCCAGGTGAAAGACTGCATCGCTTTGGTGCGACTCATCACCCTGCCGGCCCCGTGCGATGCCGAATCCAGTGATGCAGCTTCGCCTTTACCGCAAACGACGAAACCGGGCGACGCCATCGAGCCAGGGATTATGCCGAGCACGCCAGTGCCGGCCGGGGTGGCTCCTTTTCGATGCACAATCAGCTCGCGCTCCTCTCCGTTCACGACGTGTCGTTCCTTCCACGCGAAGTTGTGATGGTTCTCGATGTCGAGGATCACGCTCGCGCCGAGTTTTCGCGCGATGTGGCGGTGGATCAGCGCGTGATTCGCCGCAGCGTAGTGCCCCATCAGATTCATCGCCGCCCAATATTCCTGCCCGGCGGCATCGTCGAGCGACAGCCACGCGAGATGCTTCAGTTCTTTCGGCAGCTCGCTGTGCCGATCCATCGCGATGCGGCTGTAATGCTGACAGACCTGCGCGCCGGTGCCACGCGAGCCGCTGTGCGAGAGGAGCGCGACATATTCGCCCGGATCGAGACCAAGCTGGTTGTCCTCGACCTTGAAGGTGCCGAACTCGACGAAGTGATTGCCGCTGCCACTTGTGCCGAGCTGCTTCCAAGCCTTGTCGTGCAGCCGCTGCGTCACCGGCGAGACGCTCCAGTCCTCGTCCATGACCTCGTGCTGGCGGCGCTGCTTGAATTCGCAGCCCATGCCAAACCGCGTCTCGCTCTCGATGATGTTCGCAAGGCGATCTTTTTGACCGGCGATGGTGTTCACCTTGCGGTCGAAGACGGTCATCTTCATCCGACAGGCGATGTCCACGCCAACGGCGTAGGGAATCACCGCGTTATCAGTCGCAAGCACACCGCCAATTGGCAGCCCGTAGCCGACGTGCGCGTCGGGCATGAGCGCGCCAGCGACCGCCACCGGCAGCGCGCAGGCATTCGCCATCTGCTTCACGGCCTCGGCTTCGAGCCCCGTTCCCCATTGCCGCCAGGGCGCCAAGTGCTCGCGCTGCTTGAAGGCTGGCTCGAAGAGCGCGCGAGCAAACGCCGCGCGCATCGGATCGCCGAGGGAGGCCGCAGGATTCGCCACGATCGCAGCGACTTCACCTTCGAGCTGAGCCATGTCCCCGCCGCTCGCGTGGAAGGCGAGGAGGAACTCGTGTGCGCGCTTCATCGGCTCGCCCTGCGGCACGCCGAGTCTGGCGAAATCTCTCGTCTTCATAGGTCTTCGCGACCTTAACCCAAAGCAGAGCCCTTTGCTCGTCGCAACGGCCTGATTAACCCCGCCAATTCGCCTCGTAACCGCGCGTATCAACGTGGACGAAGCCGCTGCGAGGATAGATCCCGATGCCGCCGCGGAACACGCCGGCTTTGCGCATCTCTTTGAGGGTATCGGCCCACTGCTCTGGCTTGCCTTTGTCGCAAGTGAAGTCGATCGCCACGAACTTCATGTGGAACGACTGGCGCTCGCCGCCGACTGCGCGGTTGTAGTCGGGGCTGCGATAGGTCGAGAGGAGTCGCAGCGGCGCGCCGAGGCGCTCGCGCAATTCATCGATGACGCGCAGGGTCGGCAGGATGTTGGGCCACAGCTCGCGTGGCGGAACGTCGTTGCTCACGCCGTTGCGCTTGCGGCTCCAATAGGGCGTCAG
Organism: Chthoniobacter sp.; assembly: GCA_034667665.1. GTDB lineage: Bacteria > Verrucomicrobiota > Verrucomicrobiia > Chthoniobacterales > Chthoniobacteraceae > Chthoniobacter. The sequence goes on along the minus strand of JAXDQW010000109.1, from coordinate 39,349 downwards.
CTCCGCTCCGCGGAAGTGCTTGAAGCCTTTGCTGTCGATGAATTGTTCGAGTTCTTCGGCGAGGTTCATGCCTCGCCGGCCGCGTCAACTTGCGGCTCGTCCGGCGCTTCCGTAGCGATGACGGCCTCGCGTCCGATGAGCTTGAGCATTGTCGCCGCGGCGGCCTGCATCGCCTCGCAGTCGAGGTAGTGGTTCGGTCGCTTGCCGATCTGCTTCCACAGCCACTTGCCGCCGTCCTTCACACGCTGCTCGCTTTCCATCTGTGCGAGATATTCGTCGTCGATGTCGTCTGGCACTTCCCACGTCGCGCCACGCTCCGGGTCTTGGTTGCGGCGAAGCCGGGCGAGCGTGTCTTTGATGTTCAGGTTGCTCCAGTAGTGGACGAAGCAATGCCGCGTGTGACCGAGCACGACCTTGCGGCGTGGCGAGTAGAACCGCTGCACGGTCTTGCCGCTCTTGGTGCGATGCACGAACGTCGCCCGCCGGTCGCCCATCAGCGCGACCCAGCCGCGCTCGGCGCATTCGCGATAGACGTCATAAGTCGCGTGGCCGGCATCGAGGAAGACCAGGCTCGGATGAATACCGAACCGCGCTTGCATTGCCTCCACGTCCTCGAAGGTGAGGAGCCGCTCGTTCCAAACGAGCCGCGAGGAACCGTTGGCGCTCCACGAGCGCACTACGGCGAACAGATGATCCATCTGGCAGTCCACCGTGATGATGCGAAGTGGCGCGGAGATGTCGCCCGGCTCGAAAGGCGCGGCAACGAGTTGGCCGCGTGCGTTCACTCCGGCCTCGTCTTCCCAAAGCTCGCCTTTGTGGTAGCCGCTGCGTGTGATCTCGAGCTTGTAGTCCTCGGCATACTCGCGCCACGGCAGAGCGAGGCGCTTCTGATAGAACTGCTTGAGCGCGCTGATGTCGCCGCGCCGGGCGATGGCCTTCGCGCGCAAATACAGCTCCGCGAGTGCGCCCCAGCTCATCGTGCAGAGCGCGTTCCAGTGGAAGCCGACGCTCTCCTTCGCGGCGCGCGGATTCTGCACGACGAAGCGACCGGTCGCATTCAGCTCACGCCGGGTGCGGTCACTGTCGTCGAAGTAATGATTGCACGACACGCATCGCATCGCCGCCGTGCGGCGCACTTCCGCGTAATCCCATTCACCGTCCTCATCGCGCGCCGACTTCGACCACTCGATCTGATCCCAGGACCACGGCTGCCGTGCGCCGCACTTCGGGCACTGGAACATCCATTCCCGCATGTCGGTCGTCTCGAACTTCCGGTGAGTGTCGTCGTTCTCCTCACCACCTTGAGACATGAACACGCACTTGCCCAACCAGCCGAACGCGGTCACGCGCGCCTCGGCCTCGGCCATGTGACCCACGGGCCAGCGCCACGTTTCATCGCCGATGAGCCAGCGGATCGAGCGGCGCTGGAGGTTGGTCTTGTTGTGCGCGCCGAGCACCCACAGCGTCATGCCGTTTCGGAAGTGGATTGTGGTGTTCCGCTTCTTGTGTCGGTCGCCCGGGAAGAGGGCGCGCACTGGAGCGCAGTCCTCAAAGAGTTTGTGCAGCCGCGATTCCGCCTGGTCTTTGGCGTCGTCGTCGGTCTGGTCGAGCCAGAGCGTCGGGCCGGGCAGATTGGCGATGACGTGACAAAGCCCAAGCTCACCGACGCTCGTCTTGCCCGACTGAATGGCCGCGATGATGAAGACGAGGCGCACCTTCGGATCGACGACCGCCTCGAGCGGCTCGCGGATCTGCGGCGAGTTATCCGAGCGGAAGCGCCCGGGAATCGGCGAGTAGGGAATCGAGTGAACGTGCTCCTCGGCCCAAGCCCACGGCGGGCGGCGGTCGGGCGGTCGCCATGCGTCGCGCCAGATGGTGACCAGTTCAGGTTCCGGACGGCCGGGCTTGTTCATCCCGCGTGCAGCATTGCGAGGACTTCATCAATCGCCTTGCGGCACTCCTCTTGAATGCCAGTCGCGTCGAGGCCGGAAAGAATCGGTGGCAGCTCGTTCTCGAATTTCCGGCGCAGCAACGCCGTCGCCTGGCCTACGAGATTCGTCCACGTCGCGCGAACGACCTCGACGGCAATGAACTCGCCGCGCTTCACCGCCAGCCGCATCTCACGCTCCTCGACTTCGGCGAGAAGTTTCCGCGCCTTGAGCGCCTGCTGCACATCGGGCTGTTCTTCACCGCCTTTCAGCCCGCGCTGCCGCATGAATTCGCGCCAGTCGCCGACATCGTGCAGCCCGTTCGATCCCGCCTTCGGCGCATCGTCGAACTTCTTCCACGAGTGAATCGCCTGGCGGCTGACCTTCAGCACCGACGCGAGTTCGACGAAGTTCCGCGCGAACGCCGGTCCTTCCGCACCCGCACCGACGGCCATTGATTGCAACATCGCCCGCTCGGCGCGGCTGATCTTGCCGCCGGCCTGCACTCGTTTGACGAGGTTGGCGAAATCGCGGTTGAGCAGCCGCTTGGCTACATCGGGTGGAATGGCGTCCATTCCACCGTCGCCGCGTCAAAGCGGCCTGCTTCGTTGCGCAACGAAGGCGCTGCCTACTTCCTTCGCCGCTGCGGCTTCACGTCGGGCTTAGCCTTGGCGCCTTGGATGATCACCAGCATCGCTTTCAATCCGAACCCCTGTGGCATCGCGCGTTCCTGCTCCCAGTTCTCAAGCGAACGCCTAGACACTCCGAGTTTGTCAGCGGCGGTCTGCTGCGTGAGTTCGTTCTGATCGCGCCAGTCGGTAAGCAGCTTGGCGAATTGCTTGTGGGTCACGGCCCAGGAATGTCCGCAAGTTGCGGAGCACGGTCAAGGTGCACGCCTTTGACAGTCCGAGCTGGGCGTGAAGATCCACTGCGCGCACAACGCCCTCGTCGATCCGGCGACACTGAAGCCGAATCCCAAGAACCCGAACCGGCATAGCGCGCATCAGATTCAACTCCTTGCGTCGATCATTCAGGAACAAGGCTGGCGCGGTCCCATTACCGTCAGCAAACGCAGCGGACTGATCGTGCGCGGGCATGGACGGCTCGAAGCCGCATTGCTCATGAGTGCGACGGTCGTGCCGGTGGACTATCAGGACTACGGCAGCGAAGCGGAAGAACTCGGCGATCTCCTCGCCGACAATCGCCTGGCCGAGCTTGCAGAGCTGGATGAGGACGAATTGAAGCGACTGCTCGAAAGCATCCGCGAGAGCGACCCGAACTTCGACATCGAGCTGACCGGCTTCATGGAAGACGAGATCGCGCGACTCTATGACGAGAAACCGGAGGACGATGTGGAGACCGTGCCACGCATGGAGATTCAGGCGTTCGAGCATCACGACTACCTCGTGTTCATGTTTCACGACCTCCGCGACTGGATGCTCGCGCTCCAGCTCCTCGGCGTCCGCGAAGTGGATTTCTCAATCACCCGAAAAACCAAAAAAATCGGCCTCGGCCGTGTGCTCCATGGAAAACGCATCCTCGAACTCGCCCGCCGCGGTGGCAGTGCCACTGACCAACTCGCCGGCGGAAATCAACCTGCTCTCCCCGAAGGACTGGTCGGAACTGGCTCCGTTGAGCCTGCGCCTTGTGATCATGTCGCGGAGCCGCCCTCGGTCGATCAACAGCCACCGCCTGTTCCCGACAGCAACGCTCGTCGTTCCCGAAAGCGAGATGGCTGATTACGCGCACGTCGCGCTGGAGAAGGTCACGATTCCCGACGACGTGACGGGCGTGAGCGCGGTGCGAAACTGGATTCTGCGCCGGTTCACCGATGACGCGATCGTGATGCTCGACGACGACATCACCGCCTGCGTCTGCATGGTGTCGCTGCGCTGCCGCAAGCTCTCGACCGATGAAACGCTCGCGATGCTGGAAAACTCCGCCTACTGCGCGCGTGGCGCCGGGGCTCGGCTATTTGGCTGGCACCAGCGCAGCGATCCGCGCCTGCTTCAGCGCAACGATCCGTTCGGCGTTCACCATTGGGTCGGCGGAGCCGTGGGAGTCGTGCGTGATGCGAATGGTGGCGTGCCGAAGTGGGATGAACTGCTCAAGTGCAAGTGCGACATCGACGCCACGCTCGAAGAGTTGATGGTCAATCGCCTGGTCTGGAATGAGGCCCGGTTCTGTTTCGTGCAGGAGCGGGATAAGAACCTCGGTGGCAATTCACTGTTCCGATCCGCTGAGCGCATCGCCGCCGAGAAGCGTTACCTCAAGCGGAAGTGGAAAGCGCACATCCGGTTCGAGAGCTATCAAAGTCAGGACAAGACCGCGATTGATGCCCCGCGTCGGCAATCTTTCAGCCTCAATGCGTAAAATGGAGACACTCCGCGATGGACTCAGCGCGCGCCGGAAGACGAGGAGGAAGCCATGCCTTCATCACCTACGCGCGACCGCTCGAAGCACCCCTTAACACCCTCCATTCTTTTTGGCCCAACGTGCTAGGCGAACGAAAATCAGGACATGCGATTTCTAACTAAACGAGGCTACGAGTTTGGCGAGGTTTCCTCGGCGATGCAGAAAGCAATCCGCCGCGGAGACACTCGCCTTGCGGGTTATTGGGCGCTGGAACTCTGGGCCAGCGGCTACGGCAACTATGTCTGGAAGCGGCTGCTTACTGTAAGTGCCGAAGACTGTTGGGGTATTCTGACTCAGGAAGTAAAGGCGCTGCATGATAGCTACGCTCTTGTGAACGCCAACGTGCCCGCGAAGCAGGCCAAGGGCCGTATCTTCATCAGCAAGGCCGTGATCCTTCTCTGCGCAGCGAAGAAGAACCGCGACGCCGATCACTTGCAGAACTTCGTCTATGACCAGTGCGCCGGTCTCGACGCTGATAAGCTCGCCGCCGATTTGCAGAAAGCCGGGCGCGAGAAAATTCCTGACTATGCCTTCGATTGCCACACGCAGAAGGGCCGCAAGATGGGCAAGAGCAAGGCCGAGTTCTTCCGCGATGAGCAAGCGGCGCTGGAGCCATTCCAGCCGGGTCTGTTCGACGATCTCATCGAGGATTGAAGGCTCGCGCCATCTAGGAAGGCTGATCGGCCCTTCGGCCATATCACCATACCACCCGCGGCTGCCGACTCTTATGCGGCGGTGGCAATCGAAGGCCAATTTCGCCTGTTAAACGAGCGGGCGGGCGGCGAGTGACTTTCAGCGGATGGTGCAGCTCGTTAGCAGGCAACTGACTAGCCCCACCTTTCGCGCCAAGCGCGGGGGGCTCCGTTCAATGGTGAAAAATATGGCGATGCAAACGGATGGATTCGGCGCGGCTGGCCGGACGAGGCAAGGGCATGCAACAGCCCAAAACTGAATACCTCGGAACCTTCATCAAAGCCTCGGGCGCCGCGCGCACGATGCGCTTCGTCACCTCACCGGACAAACTCCGCAGCGGCGGTCATATCACTGTCTTCGACGTGGAGAAGCGCAGCCTGCGGAAGTTTAACCTCGCCAAGCTCGTTGGCCGGCTGACCGCGCTCACTCCCGGCGCGCAGCCGTCCTTCTGCGCCTAAGTGCTACGCGCTCTGCGTATGAACGCGCCGCTGCAATTCATTCTCGCCGGGAACGCGCTGTTCACGGTCGAGAACACCACCACGGGCAACCGCTTCACTTTCAAGGTGCGCAAGCCCGACGGCGACAAGCCGCACTTCGTCAGCGTCCTCACCGGCCCGGACAACGAGTACGATTACTCGTTCCTCGGCACGGTGTTCACGCCCGAGCGTTACCACCACGGGCGACGCTCGCGAATTGCCCAGGATGCGCCGAGCGCGAAGGCGTTCGAGTGGCTCTTCCGGCAGTTGAGCGCCGGCCATCCGCTGCCGCCGCAGGTGCGGCTGTGCCACTGCGGGAAGTGTGGGCGGTGCGGCAGGACGCTCACTGTGCCCGAGTCCGTGGAGTCGGGCTTCGGCCCCGAGTGCATCAAGGCCATCGAGGGAGCCGGGCGATGAAGGCGCTCCGCCGGTTGATGCACGCCCTTTTCGCGGAGTCGCTCGCCGACCTCGGCGCGCTGCTCCGCAGCCTAGACCAGAAACCAAAACCAAAACGATGAACCACATCACCAAGCCGATGCTCGCCGGCAAGTGCGAGCACCCCGATGCCCTGAATTTCCCTGTGCTCGCCACGCCGAAGCTCGATGGCATCCGTTGCCTGAAGATCAACGGGCGCGCTCTGACGCGCTCGTTCAAACCCGTGTCCAACCGCTTCACGCGCGGCTGGATTGAAGCCCACCTGCCCGACGGCCTCGACGGCGAGTTGATCGTTCGCGGCACCACGTTCAGCGAAACCGCCGGTCACATCGGGCGCGAGTCCGGGGAGCCGGACTTCACCTTCGCGGCATTCGACTACGTGAGCGATGGCGTGGACGTGCCCTATGCCTGTCGGATGCAGGAACTCAAGCGCCTGCCCGAGTTCCAGCACGTCGAGAAAATCCTGCCTGTGGAGATCCGCGACGCCGCGCAGCTCGCGGCCTACGAGGAAGACTGTCTGGCCGAGGGCTACGAGGGCGTGATGATCCGCACGCCGGACTCACCATACAAGTGCGGGCGCTCGACCGAGCGGGAAGGCTGGCTTTTGAAGATCAAGAGGTTCGAGGACGCGGAGGCCGTGGTGCTCGGAACCTACGAGGGCATGAGCAACCTCAACGAGGCCCAGCGTGACGCCTTCGGTCGCACCAAGCGCAGCTCGGCACAGGCGGGCAAAGTTGGACGGGGCGAACTCGGGGGATTCACCGTTAGGATTGCCGAGACGGGCATCGAGTTTCGCTTGGGCTATAACCATGTGCTCGGCGGCGTGGATCGCATTACCCTTTGGCAGCAGCGCGAGTCGCTGGTGGGCAAGCTCGTGAAGTTCAAGCACCAGCCGAGCGGGGCGAAGGAAGCGCCGCGCTTTCCGAAGTTTGTAGGCTTTCGGGAGGCATGGGATCTGTGAGCACTCACCTTTCGCGCCAACCAAACGCCGCTCCGAAACATGGTGAAAAATATGGCGATTACTTCGGCTTCCCGTTCGCGGGCCGCCTGAACGAGGCAAGGGCATGTCTGCAACCACCATCCCAAGCCATGCGCAAAAGCTACGCACTCTGCGTAGTCTGCGAAAACCCGAGGACGTTGAAGCGATGAATATCCGCTTCGGCGTTGAACTTGAAACCAAAGTGCCGCGCACCTGCGGCCTCGCTGTCGGCGGCTACCACGTCGGCTATCCGGTGAGGACGAGCCGCGCGACGAACGGACAGGAACTCGCCGCGCCCACCTTCAACGGTGCGACGTGGCGGGCCGACCGCGACGGCTCCATCACCTGCGAGCCGGGCGAGATGCCCTGCGAATTTGTGTCCCCCATTCTCTACGGGGCCGAGGGTGTCGAATCACTCTGCCGGTTCATGGAATGGATGAGCGCGATCGGCGCGACTGTCGATAGCTCGTGTGGTGTCCATATCACTGTGGGCGTTGAGTCGGTGATCGGCAGCCGGGAAGCCGGGAAGATCAGCGCGTTCGTGCGAAAGCTCGCGCACATCGCGCAATGGCACGCGATGTCCCTCTACGGCCAGACGGGAACCGGACGCCACCTGAGTCGCTACAGCCACACGCTCGCCGCTGACGTGGAGCGCCACATGCGCAAGATCGTGAACACGAGCAGCGTGGCGGACAAGGAAGCCGCGGCAGCGGCGTGCGGGCGCGGGATGTTGAACTTCCAGAAGGCGTTCAGAATGCGCGGGGCTGAGTATGTGGGCGCGGTGGAGTTCCGCGTGTTTGCCGGCACCACCAGCCTCGTGAAAGTGCTGCATCACTTGGCGACGGTGCTCGGGCTCTGTCGCCGGGCTGCGCAAGTGCAGTGCCTCGGCGCTTTTCGGAAGAACAAGCTGCAAGCTAAGCGCACGCAGACCGCCGAGAGCGCGGTGCAATTCCTGTGGGATTACCTCGGGTGGACCGGCGGCGCGCGGCCCTGTGCGCTGGGGTTGTTCGGCCGGCTGCACCGCGAGTTTGCCAGCTATGGCCCCGAGGCGCTGCGCCTCTGCCGCAAGTTCGATGAGCGCTACCCGGAGGCCCGGCTGTGAGCGCGTCCCTTTCCTCAACCTCAACCCATCTCCACCCATGTGTGTCGTCCTGATCTGTCCGCCAAAGCAACGCCCTGACCTGACCATCCTGCGGGCGTGTCACGCCGCCAACCCGCACGGCGCCGGTGTGGCGTGGCGCGACAAGCGCCGCATCCACTGGCGGAAGGCGCTCACGCCCGGTGAAGTGAACCACCTGATTCAAAAGGTGCCGGGTGAAGTAATCATCCATTTTCGTTGGGCCAGCGTTGGCGGCGTGGAGCCGCTGCTCTGCCATCCGTTCCCGGTGACCGCGGACGTGGCCCTCGGTTACGAAGGGTTCTGCAAGTCAGTGCTCTTCCACAACGGGACGTGGGCCAACTGGGAGGCCGCGCAGGAGGTAATCGGCAACCTCGATGGACCGATGAGCGACAGCCGCGCGGTCGCTGCGCTCGTCCATCACAAGGGCACGAAGCTGCTCAAAAAGCTGCCCGGCCGTTGGGCGGTGATGACGGCCAAGGAGATCGAGTTGTTCGGGGACTGGCAGCCGTGGCGCGGCCTGCTCGTCAGCAACACCAGCTTCACGCCCTACCTCGCCGACAGCGCGAGACGGGCATCATTTTCGGCAATGACTCCGCACTCTGCGGAGTCTTGCCGCAAACCGAGCGCAGCGGGCCACACGGGTCAGCTCCCTCTGCCGCTCGGCAATCACCGCCGCTGACCCGGATCCACTGAAACCAAAATGAAGTTGTTCAAGGTGACTGCCTCGTTCAGTCGTGTTCGTTAGAGGTTGATGTTGTGCCGCTTATTGCAGCGGCCTCAAACCCAATACTGCACAAGAGTGACAAAAAGTGAAGGTGATTGTCAGGCATTTGTCAGGCGTGCTAGCCGGCGCTGAAGACGTCTCATCCACCGTCCACCCAAGGCTTCATGTTCCCAAATCCTCATGGTCGCGATACCCGCTAAACGCAACTTTCTGCGAACGCGCGCATCTCGTCTTCGATTCGTGTCGATTTTGGTGGTCCAAAACGCAATCCGTGTTTTTGGAATTCGCCCGCAGCGGGGACAGGCATGCCAAAAGCACCCGTCCACAAACACCGCGAGCTTGGCTTTAGGAAAATAGAAATCCGGGCGACCGACGATTGCCTTCGGATGCTTTTTCCAACCGCGAATCTTCGTCGTGCGTAGAACGGTTTCCACAACCAACTCAGTCGACCTATTCCCCATCGACCTCACCTTCGCCATCAGCGCAGACCGCTCAGCTTTGCTGAGAGGATCCTTCATTTAATGCTCGATCCAGACGACCCGTTCAATCTGAAGCTTCTTAGCGGCGGTTTCGACCATCTGCCGCAACTTCGGCTCTTTGTAGCGACCGACAGCGTGGGTGAGGATCGCCGCAAAAGGACGGCGGCCAGTTGGAGTGTAGGCGCGTTCAAAGGTTGCCATCAAGAGTGCCTTCCACGAGCTAGCTTGTCCCCAGCAAATGACTCGACCGTCGCGGAGGCATCGGCCGTGTGGCTTCACGAAAGTCTGCGCAATTTCAAGCTCTGGCGAAATTCCGAGAACGCGGCACGGCATTGCCTCATCGGCCAGGCGGTGCTGCGCATAATGCTTCAGCAAACTGTCTTTGAGATAAACACGAACATCACTCAAAGGAATGAACCGCGCGATGAGACCACCGATTTTCGGATCGCGCGTCCACGCTTCATAATGCTTCGTCTTGTTGACTTGGGGCATGCTCAGCCAATCGAGCGTGTCGGCTACTTTCCAAAGCGCGTCGCGAAGCTCCAATCGGATGTTGTCTGGGACGCTCATTGCACTCCACCAGGCGGCGCCGGCTCCGGAAAGTTAAACCGAGGAAGCTCCAACAACGGATCGTCTTCGCGGTCAAAAAGCGAAGCCTGATCCAGCATCCACTCGCGCAGGAAACTTCCCGCCGAGCGGTCCCGAAATTCCACAAGCCTACTGCCGAGGCCGAGTCGCTCGACCACTTGTCCTCGAACTGCTTTGTCCAACTCAACAACCTCGGCGATTCGCCGCAGGTCGGTAACGAAATCGAGAACGACAACTTTGTCCTTCGTCTTGCTGATGCGGAGACCGCGGCCAAGCTGCTGCACAAAAATACGGCGGCTGTGTGTGGCGCGAAGAAACACGATCATATCGACATCAGGAACATCCACACCTTCATTAAACAAATCGACTGTGGCGACGAAATCCAATTGTCCGGCCCGGAATCGCGCCATGAGAATGTCTCGCTCTCGCGTCGGCGTTTCATACGAAATCGCCTCCGCTCGAAAGCCGTAGTGCCTTAACATTCCGCAAAAGGAAACCGCATGCACGGCCGTCGGGCTGTAAACGATTCCGCCGCGACGCTTCTCGTTGTCGAACGCTTCTCGAATTAGGCGCGCGGCTTCCTCATCCCGAACAGGAATCAGCAACTTCCGATTAAGTTGTGAGAGGGAATATCTGTAGCGCGATGCGCCTTGAATAAACTCCCAGTCAATGTTGTCGCCAAGCAGCCTATAATCTACCTCGGACAAATATCCCTCTCGCAAACCTTCCGCGATGCCGACGCGCTCAACCGCTGGTCCAAGCAGTTGATCAATATCGTAGCCGTCTCCTCTCCACGGTGTAGCAGTAACTCCCCCGAGCATCCGTGGTTTAAGGTGCGCGATAACGTCTCTGAAAGTTTGAGCGCCTATGTGATGCGCTTCATCCACGAGCAGCAGCCCAAATGTTGGCAGACTTTCAAGACGGGCGCGCACACTTTGAACTGTCGCAAACGTAATCCCATCCCAAAATGCCGGAGATTCGCCCTCGGTTAGTTGATGGGTCGGAACCGACTTCGGCAGTTGGTGCCAAAAGCTTTGATGGAGCTGGTTTACAAGCTCCCGCACATGGGCAAGTACCAAAACACGACCGTCCTCAATTACGCCGTCTCTGATCAAATCAGCAACGGTTTCAGCCATGACTACCGTTTTACCGAGCCCGGTCGCCAAGACAATTTGACCCCGACCAGTATCCATCAAGGCCTCGCGAAGCCGGTGTGAAGCGCGTTCCTGATACGGGCGCAGTGCTTTACGGGATTTTGGATATTCAGGCGACTGAGCCGCGAGTCGCAAAAGTTCCGGTGGGCCAGCGACTTCGATTCTCAAGCCTGTCCGTTCAAAGCGCGCCCGCTCGTCATTGAATGAGTCTCCGGGCGGACGCGAAGTTGCGACGACCAGTCGCTGTGCCTTGTAATACTTTCCTGCCTCGACAACCTCGCGAATGGCATCGGCTGGTGGCGGCGTGGTTGAAGTATACTTACATTGCACCACCCAAAGTTCTGTCCCTTGCACTCCGAGCACATCGCCGCCCCGATCACCGGTTCCAGCGACGATCCGCACGTCATCGAACCCGTTAGCTATGAGCAATCGCGCGACGTCGCGCTCAAGTTGCTGCCACGGTCCGAGGAGGAGGCGCCTCTGATCAATAAAGGACGGTTGACCGTTCAAGTGTCAGTCCCCTGGCGGCCAGTTGGCGCTAGAAGCTCCAATGCTAATGCAGCGCGAAGTAATCGTGCGCGACTGGCGTCAGCGAGTTCAGACGGGTCTTGCTCGGCGAGCCACATCGAGTCGGTGAGCAAGCTCGAATAGTATCTTACCAATAAAGAGCGGGCTTCCTCCGTAGCGAGGGCGTTTCCGTAGTCGAGCGCCGAGTAGGGAGCGTCCCAATAGTGTCCGTCAAAAAACAGTTCAGGATGCCGCTCGAAGAAGCGTAGCAGAGTCTTCCGCGGCGCAAACTCAAGGAAACGTCCCTCCGCGATGGCGCTCGGCGGAGCCGAACGAGCCGCCATGCGCTGCTTTACGGCATCCTGCTCCGCAATCGTAAGTTCCGAAAACAGAGCTTCGCTATCGTCACGAGAGATATGTTCCGCCGGACTACGAGCGATACCGCTCAACGTAATACTCGCTTCTCCCGATAACGTCACAGGATCGAGTCGGAGCAGGCCAGCATACTTGCTCCGCAGTGCGGCAAGAATGACGGAAAACGTCGTGCCTGAGGGAGCTGCGCGTTGGAAGTCCATGGCCGCCCAACTCAGCTCCGCGAGCAGGCCGTCGAGAAGCGTCATCGTCGCAGAGCGGAAAATCTCGTTCCGTGGATTTACATAAAACTCGTGGATACCCGTGGGCAAAGCACGCAGTGCCCAAGGTCTTTCCGCACCGCCGAGCCCTGGATCGCCCGGTTCAACGGCGAATGCCTTGATGTCCCAGCGCAAGCTCGTGTGATCGTCTCGATACTCTCGACTCAAAGACGCCAATGAAGTGCGGACAACTGGAGGCGGCGCGCTTGTCTGCGGAGGCGCCCCCACGGAAGTAGGCGTTGGCGATCCCTGAGTGCCCGCAACAGGATCGCCCGCACCGCCGAACCCAGCTAACGCGCCAGGCGTACCAGCAGCTCCGGTCGGCGGTGCCAATAGCTGACGATCGGCTTCCTCCACAAGCTCCCACCATTTTGCGTCGGTCTGGAATTCAGGCTCTCCACCGAAGAATTTTTGCGCCATTTCTCCAGCGACATCGTTGTCTGGAACGATGAGCAGGCGCTTATAGCAACCAGCAACTTTCGGTTTGGGACTGGAACGTCGGAACGCTTGAAACAACAAAAACAGCGGGGACGTATTCTGGCCGAAACCCAAGTCCTCTGCCTTGTCGGGCCGTAGCGGACCTTGGCCACGCACGAGGTTCGTCATGTCGTCCCAAGCGGGATCGTTCCTGTCGAATCGATCCTTGGTGTAGGTCACCCGACAATGATCTAAGTGAATTTCGCCAACGATGCGCCCGCGGTGCCGAGGATCATCAATGGGATACTCTTCCTCAGTTGAACTGTCGGTCAGCCATCTGAACAGATCCTTGTTTCCGGTTTCGATCTTTCGCCCGTGTCTCACGAAGTCTATGCCAAAGTCGCTTTCGTGCAGGTAACGCTGGACTCCGAGCCAGCCTCGAACACGCCGCTGCCGCTGCACCACTCCCTCCGCTGCACTACAGGCCGGACAGCTATCTTCGCCAGTCGCAAGCCATTGCCAACATTTTGTGCAAAACGGTCGATCCGCAAGCCGGACGTCAATCGGCTGATACGCGTCGATTATCCCATATCGGGCGGTTTGAACGTCGCGCACATCGTTTCCCTCGCCGCCCCAAATGCAATGATTTCTCCCACGAACCAATTGCCCATTCAGCTTGAGCGTGAAGGCTACGGGCGTGCCGTTGCGATGCAGCATCGTGGAGTAGGCCCTCCCGAGTTCCTTCGTGAGTTTTGATCTGTTTGCGACTTTGGCGAACCATTGTCGCTGCTCGGGTTTTAAGCGCTCCACGGCAATTTCCGTTCCTTGTTCTTCTGGGTCTGTCTTTGGACGAGAGAGCATTGGCGTCCGAAAATGCCGCTGCTTTATAAGCGTCTCGAAGTTGATTTCGAGGCCGACCCACTCCGCGTCACCGCGGCGCGTCGTCCAAACACGCGTGACGGTTCCCAACCGCGCCGTCGCGATGTTGAAACCCATCCCGAACATTCCGAGGTTGTTAATCGGGTCGTTCCCGGTCCAGCCCGCCTTCACCGCATTCTCGAGAGTCTGGAGGTCCATTCCAGGCCCATTGTCGCGGACGGTCAGCTTTGCAGCCGGATCGTCCGAGGTCGGAACGGACACGTTCACTTCGGGACTAGTGATGGGAACCCCACCGCGTTCCGCCGCCAAGAAAGCATCAACCGAATTGTCGACCAATTCAGCAACGCACCGCCACTGAATCAAATTGATCTCGCCGAGCATTGGCAAAATCCTGGGATGTGGATCGAGATCGAACTGCTTTTCGGTTGCGTTCATAACTTTGTGGCTCGCTTGGCCAATTCGGCCTGAATCAGGTCATATAGAGGACGCGCGAGCACAGTCGCGAGGTGGCACGGCACCGCATTACCGATCTGTCGCGTGACGCGAATTCGCGCGCCGGTAAAGACGTGGGCATCCGGAAATGTTTGCAGTCGGGCGGTTTCCCGAAGCGTGAAGTAGCGGAATGCGTTGTCATCTTCAACGATCGTGTTTTCTCCTCCCGGCACCCCATGAACCCCCGCTTTGATCGTCTTCGATGGCCAATCCATCTCGCTGCCATTGTGGCCAGCATAGGAGCGCGCTCCCGGGATTTTCCAATGGTTCATCGCGGCCCCTTCTTCAGAATCCGCGGGAGGCGGGAGGTCTCGGAGGGCGTCTCGAACAGTGACCCAGGGCAATGCTCCGTTCACCTCTCCGTTTACCCCATTCCCTGCGACTGTCGCCTTCGAGCCGTTCGGGCTCTTTATCCCGTGCTTTTTCCAATAGTCTCCAGACTCGAGGGCATGGAGTAGAGCTTCGCGACTGTGCGTGCGCTTGGGTAACTCGTAGGCAGGGAAATCTCGCCGTGTAGCAACGATGATTACTCGCTGCCGATTCTGCGGCACACCGTAATCCGCAGCGTCCACGAGCCGATACGTGACGCGATACTCAGGCTCATACCCCACTGAAAGCTGTCGCTGGCGTATTCGCTTGTCGTGACTTTGCCACAATTCTTGATGCCGAGGGCGAACCGAAGGGCATTCAAGTTGTCGGAGGATGTATTCGAAATACGGACGAAAGGAGGCGCGAGCCAAACCCCGGACATTCTCGAGGAAAACGCCCATTGGCCGCAGCGCCCGAAACGCGCGCATCAACTCAGGAAACAAATTTCGACCGTCTTTGTCGGCCAAATGCTTGCCTGCCAAACTAAACGGCTGACATGGAGTTCCCGCCGCGAGCAGGCGAACTCGATCCTTGAATGGACGCCAATCAGCGTTTTCTACTTTTCCCTCAAGCACGCTTCCGAGAAGCGTCGGGTTCGTTGACTTGATGTTCTCGCGCAGAGTGGCGCACGAATGCGAATCAAGCTCGAAAAAGACGCCGGGCGAAAAACCGGCATTTTTCAGCCCGACCGCCAAGCCACCCGCGCCGGAGCAGATTTCGATGTCAACCAACGTCGCGTTTGTGAGCAGCGCCCCGAGATCGAGCGAATCTTGTCGATCAGCAGGATTTTGCGGCTGTATTTTTTGGGAGCGACCGGGCATCTGGCGCCGCACACTAAGCGGCGCTGTCGCCGGCCGGCAATTCGGATCGTTATTCCTCGGAATTACTCAGGGAATCGGTGATGACGATGGGCACACCGGAAGTATTCCGGGAACTTCGCTAGCGCCTCGAAGGCGAAGTTGTCGGTAATTCCCTTGCCGGCGTTCGTGCAGAGATTCTTGATGCGCACGGCGTTCTGGCGGTTCGCTAGGGCTTCACGATGCGCTTGATGCCGTCGGGCAGCGCGACCTTGAAGCCGTAGAGGCACTCGACGGTGACGAAGACGCGGTTGCTCTGCGTCTCGGTGTAGCGCAAGTAGCCGAACGTCAGACCAGTTTCGGGGTCGGTTACCGCACCGGCTTCGTCGTATTCGGCCGCGGGAACCAAGTAGCGCATCGCGACGGCGAGGCCGCTTGGGTGAGCCGCAAAGCCGATGAGCTTCTCGCCGTTCTCCGGCAGAATCACCGTCTCGTGCAGGTCGAAGCCGGCGAGGCGGCGAATCTGTGCTTCGACGACGCCAGGCAGCGCGACCTGGGGGACAAAGCCTTTTGCGACCACATCATCGCCGAGCAGATTCGTGTAGTAGGCACCGTCGAGAATCAGCGCGCGATCGGTGACGGGCATCTTCACGGAACTGCACGCTTCACGAATCGCGAGAAGCTTCTTGTAGTCGAACGCGGCCGGGGCGAGCGCGGCGATGACCGGCCCGCCGTAGTTCGCCGCGGTGATCTCGCCGAAGATGTCCTGCAACACGTCCTGCGCGAGTTGCTTCACGGCGGCAGAGACGAGCGTATCGAGCACGTTGAACGCGGTCTCGCTGGCTTCGCGCGCCGTGAGATGGACGGTCTTGAACTTATGCCGCGTGAGCTGCACCGGGATCACCGAGACGGTCGAGTCGGCGTTCGCGGTGTAATTGCCGGCGAAGTCGCTCGATTGCGTCGGCGTGCCGACGATGGGCACGCGCACAGTGTCGAGCCGCTCCGCAGGATCGGGCGAGAAGTTGGTCGAGAAGGCGCGGATCGGCGTAAGTGCAGCCGTGAACGGCTGGAGTGCGCGTTGGGCAACCTTGATGTCTTGGACGTTGGTGAGGGTGTTGGGCATGACGATGTGCGGTTACTGGACTTTGAGAATGGCGGCGCGTTGCTCGGCAGTGAGCGAACGCCAGAACGCGGTTTGCGCGCGGGGATCAGTGATGGCGGCGAATCGGGCAGCGAGTGCTTCCGGCGACTCGTCATCAGCCGGCGCGTCGGTGGTTGGCAATTCCGTCGCGGGCATTACGCGCTCTGCGGCGTGCTGTGCGGCGGCTCGCGCGAATTCGCCCGGCGTCATGCACACCAAGCCCTCAACTTTTGCGAGGGCGCGAACGGCTTCCACGAGACGGCTGTCGGCGGATTCGTCGAGTGCGAGCGGGGCGGCGAAACGCGGCTTCTCCGCAGAGGGAAGCAGCGAAACCACGGTGGCGAGGCGAGATTCGAGTGTCATCATGCCCGTGCCTCCGGTGTCAAAGCGGTCACTCCCGTTCGACCACGCGAATCCGCTCCCAGGCGTTCGTAGATTTCCACCACTGGCAGAAGGTCTCGACGCAATGCCTCGATCTTCTCTGGGTGGGAATCATTGAACCACCCACCACGGCGCAGTTTGCCGAAGAAGCTTACGATGCCATTCACGAACGGATGGACGTTCTCAATCCCCGTGTCCGCCTCCGTTTCCGCCATCTCTTGGATGCTGAGCAGCCGGCCAGCTTGGATGCTGCGGGCGAGACGCCGGACCGACATCGGCCGGCCGCCGTTGGCGGTCTTCGCGGCGAGTTTGAGCCAGTGCGTTTTCTCCGCGTCCTCTCGCAGCTTCGCGACCTTTTTGTGATGCTCCCATGAGAGCTTCTCGTGACGGATTTGCCGAGGGACGCGCCGCGCGACGTAGGCGTAATTTTGAAGCGTCGTAATGTCCAAGCCGGTGAGCTGCGAAGCCTGCGCGTAAAGCCAGGTTGGAACCTGTTCACGTGGCGCGGCATTGCGCTCCGTCCTGTGGGTCTCGCCATAGACGAGCCAGTCGCCGACGACGAACGCCATGGAGCGGAGTCCTCTGCCGATCCGGCCACCGATGTCCTGCCACTCCTCGTCCGTCAACGGCTCGGCAATATCGAGACCAAGCGGCGTGATCCGAAACTTGCTACCCGAGGGCAGGGTCACTTCCGACGCAGCGCCGGGAATGGATGTGAGCAGCTCCATTGGCGTCAGGGGATCAGGACATCCGCAAGCGTGATCGGCGACGTGCCCTCGCTACCGCTCAGCGCCATGTAGGCGCGGTGCGACAGCTTCCCAGCGAAGTCGATGGCGACTCGCGCCTCGATGACGTGCGGGTTGCGGTCCTTGCTCGACATCACGGGCTCAGCCATTTCCCGGCGGCGAGCATGTTCCGCGTTCAACTCGTCGAGCACCCGGTCAAGGACTGTCCGGACGATCTCCGCAGCCTGCACACTGATCCGACCCCGCAGCGCCGCGTAGGCCCGGCGAAGCATCGCATACCGTGTGTCGGTGAGTCTGGTATCGGCCAGGACAAGCAGGCGCTGCTCGTTCTCGCCGGTCGGATTGTCGAGAAATGTGGCGAAGGCCGCCTCCTGCTCCTCGGCAACTCGCGCCGCCGCGTGTTGGCGTTCGCGCTGGCTCCAGTGATCCCACTGCTTTTGAAGCCGATGTAGCTCGGCGATTTCGTCCTCACTCAAGAGCGGGATGTTCAGAGCCTTCGTCAGGGAAAGGAATTCGTCGTGCATGGCGGTCAGAGCATTGGGTTGATGGCAGGGGCCGCCTTGCGGGACGGCATTCGCTTCAATTCCGCCACTCGTTGCGCAACGAAGAGCGGCTGCGGTTTGCCTCCGAGATCGAGCAGCGCGTCGGGCACGAGTTCCCCGTCGCGCATCCGGAGGAGCAGCGTGCCGCGAGCTTTCCCGGAGAGCTGGCCGAGCCGGTGCAGCGAGATGTAGGTCGGTTTGGTGGAAGGGTTCGACATGGCGGTTTGCACCCTTCGTTCGTGTCAACGCGAAGACTCTCCGTCGCTCCTGCGCACCATTCACCGGCGATAGCGTCGCTGAGTCGTCCGCTCGGCCTTGGGGACTACTGCGCTTTTAGCAGCAAGAATCTCAGTAGTCGTCTCGCCAGTAGTCGTCCCCATAAAGGGGACGGGGACGACTACTGCGGATGACGACAAGTCCAGTCGTCCCCGGACCACTCGGGACGACTGGAGACGACTCAGACGACTGCGCGCAAAGCGCCCGCCCGCCAAATTGCGCGTTCATCTGCCTGCGTCTCCGTGCGCGCGAAAGAATGCACCAAGCCCGCGACACGAACCCTGCGCACAACGATTCGCATCATGCGCTTGGACCATCTTTTGACGCCCGGCCTGCACAGCGATGGACGCCGAAAACCGAGTGCGACGACGAGACAAGCGAGACGTAAAGCCCGTCCCGAGAAGCGGGGTCGCTTTACACGTGCTCTGCACTGCGATGAAGCTGCGCTGAAAGCCCGCGAAGTAAGCGTTTATCAGGCTTGGGAGGGCACGAAGGGAGCTGCGGAAGGGGATGATGGCCGCGCAAAAGGTGTAAAGCGTGAAAAGGGCGCGGTCATACGATTTGAGTGATGGTCGCCTTAACCGAGTGGAGGACTCGATCTAATAAAAGATTGCTTCTCACGCTTGGCGCGCTTGTTCCATGAATTGCTCGCGATCTTCCGGCCCGAAAACGGCCTTGGGTAATGTGGCATCCATCGATGTCGCGCTAAGGATCTTCCGACTCGTGCGAAAGACCGCGCGGCAGATGCGTCCCCGGCAGTCGCTTCCGCCCCCTTCGTGCTGCGGGTTTACCCGCGGGGGCAAAATACACTGTTCACGAGGACGCCTGAGGCACCCGACGGGCTTACTGACTTTTGGAATGACCACCTCCCTAATCCCTGATGCTCCCTGCCCCGGCCGGCCGCTGTGCCCGGCGAGGCTGCGGCAAGCACCGACCGGGAGATGCGCGCGGTCATGAACTTCTTCGAGAAATTCTTTTCGCCGGAGGGCTTCATGCCGCACGGGCACTGTTACCTCTGGGAGATCCGCGTGATGTGGCTGCACATCATCTCCGATGCGCTGATCACCCTCGCTTATCTCACCATTCCGGTGACGCTGATCTACATCGCGAGGAGGCGGAAGGATCTGCCCTTCGACTGGATGTTCGCCTGTTTCGGCGTCTTCATCCTGGCCTGCGGCGCCACGCACTTCCTCGAGATCTGGAATATCTGGGAACCGCTTTACCGCTTCGCCGGGGCGGTGAAAGCAGTGACCGCGGCAGCGTCGATCGCGACGGCTATCCTGCTCATCAGGCTCATTCCGAGGCTTCTCGCCATCCCCAGCACGGCGGCTCTGCGAGCCGCCAACGAAGCTTTGGAAAGGGAAGTCGCCGAGCGGCAGCGCGCGGATGGGGCCATCCGCGAGCTACAATCACAGCAGGCGTTGATCCTCAATTCGATCAGCGAAGGCATTCACTGGATCGACAAAGAAGGCCGGATCATTTTTGAAAACCCTGCCGCGGCTCGCATGCTCGGTGGGGACGCCGCGGAGTTGGTCGGACGCCCCGCCCATGCCACGATGCATCATACGCGCGCGGACCGGACGGCGTATCCGCAAACCGATTGTCCCATCTACGCGGGCCTGCACGATGGCCAGCCGCGTGCGGCGATCAGGGAAGCGTTCTGCCGCAAAGACGGCAGCAGCTTTTCGGTGGAATATTCCTCTTCGCCCGCTCGTGACGCCAACGGCGACATCGCTGGCACCGTCGTTGTCTTTACCGACATTACCCAGCGCGAGCAGGCTGCCAAGGCGCTTGCTGATTTGTCTGAGCGAACAGAGCAACGCGAGCGGTTGCTCACCACGACGCTCACCTACCTCAGCGACTTCGCCTACATCTTCGACCGGGAAGGGCGGTTTTTGTTTGTCAATCAACCGCTCCTCGACCTGTGGGGGCTGAAGTTGGAGGAGGCGGTCGGCAAGGACTTCTCCGACCTGCAATACCCCCAAGATCTGGCCGCGAAACTGGCGTGACAAATCCAGGAGGTCTTCGCAACCAGGCGGAACCTGACCGACGAGACTCCCTATACGAATCCCGCCGGGGTGCCGGGGTTTTATGAATACATCTTTTCGCCGGCCTTCGCGGAGGATGGCACCGTGGAACTCGTCGCCGGATGCACCCGCGACATTACGGAGCGGAAACACGCCGAAGCGGCCTTGCGTGAGAGTGAGCGCAGACAACGCGAAATCGCGAGTGAGTTGGAGGTTGAACGCGCACGACTCCTGGACGCTCAGGCTGCGGGGAAGTTCGGCAGTTGGGAGGTGGACCTTTCCACCTCGAATGTGAGGTGGTCAGAGGAGACTTTCCGCATCTTCGAAACCAACAAGGACCAGTTCCAAGGGACGCATGCGGAGTTTCTGGCGATGGTTCACCCGGAAGATCGCGCTGCGGTGGAAGCGGCTCTCGCGAGCAGCCTGGGCCAGCAGGGTTCGCACTCCTTCGAACATCGTCTTCTGCTGGCCGATGGGCGGATCACGTTTGTGGAGGAACGTTGGCAATTGATTTATGACGTCCAAGGCCAGCCCCTTCGCGCGGTCGGCACGTGCCACGACATCAGTGAAAGGAAGCGTTCCGAACAAGTCATCGCGCGAACGCTGCAGCGCATGAACGACGCGCAGCGGCTCGGCCAGATTGGAGATTGGGATTGGGAAATTGCCTCGCAGACGATCACCTGGTCACCGCAGGTGTTTGAGATCGTCGGGCGCGATCCGAGCCTCGGACAACCTCGCGACTATGAGGAGGTCGCCGCGAGCTACGACGCACCGAGCCAGGCGCTCATGCAGGAAAAAGTCCGCCACGCAATGGAATCGGGCGAAACCCAGGAGTATGAACTCGTGGCGCTACGAGCCGATGGGAGGCGTGTCCAAGTGCAAGCGAAGGCGGTGCCGAGGAAGGACGAGAACGCCCGAGTGGTCGGCCTTTTCGGGACGATTCAGGACATTACCGAGCGCAAGCAGGCCGACGAGACACGTGCGAGGCTCGCTGCCATCGTTGAGTCCTCAAGCGATCCCATCATCGGCAAAACGCTCGAAGGAATCATCACCAGTTGGAACGCCGGGGCGGAGCGCTTGTTCGGCTATCGTGCCGAGGAAATCATTGGCCAGTCTATCACGACGATTATCCCCCCCGAGCGCCAGGGGGAGGAGACGCGTTTCATGGAGCGCGTGCGCCAGGAGGAGCGCATTGAGCACTTTGAAACGGTGCGTCTCGCGAAAGACGGTCGGCGGATTGAGATGTCGCTGAGTATTTCACCAGTGCGAGATGCTGGGGGACGGGTCATCGGCGCATCGAAAATCGCCCGCGACATCACCGAGCGGAAGCGCGCGGAGCTGAAGATTTCCGATGCCAAGCGAGAGATCGAACAGCTCAACGCCGACTTGGAAAAGCGCGTGGCTCAGCGCACCGAAGCGCTCGCGGCCGCCACCGCGGAAGCCGAGCGCGCGAACCACGCCAAGAGCGAGTTTCTTTCCCGCATGAGTCACGAGCTGCGTACGCCAATGAACGCAATCCTCGGCTTTGCACAGGTGCTCGAAACCGAGGACGGCCTCACGGGCGATCAGCGCGACAGCGTGGACCAGATTCTCCGGGGCGGCGGCCATCTCCTCGAACTCATCAACGAAGTGCTCGACATCACGAGCATCGAATCCGGCCGGCTGACCCTTTCGTCCGAACCTGTCGCGCTCGCGGGGCTCCTGACGGAGACCCTCAGCCTGCTGCGACCCTTGTCTGCGGATCTTCAGATTGAAGTCGCCGTCCTCGCCAGTGAGCGCGCCGGTAGTCATGTGCAGGCCGATCGCCAGCGGCTGAAGCAGGTGCTGCTGAACCTGCTCGGCAACGCTCTCAAATACAATCGCCCCGGCGGGAGCGTCACCGTCCGCTACGCCGCCGCCGCGGGCTCGACACCAAGGACCCGGCTCTCGGTGACAGATACCGGCGCGGGTCTCAGCGCCGCGAAGCTGGCCCGGCTCTTCCACCCTTTCGACCGCCTGGGTGCTGAGCAGACTCGCGTGGAAGGCACCGGTCTCGGCCTGCTGCTGGCCCGGCGTATGGTTGAACAAATGGGCGGCACGCTTGGCGTCGAGAGCGTGGTCGGCGAAGGGAGCACCTTTTGGATCGAGCTGCCCACGGCCGAAGCGCCGGTTATGCCAGAGGTAACTGCCGCCGATTTGGTTCAAACGAGTGACCCGGTAGTTCCCGCGGACGCCCGCGTCATTCTTTACATCGAAGACAACCCGTCCAATGTGCGGCTGGTCACCCGCATCCTCGCGCGACGACCGGCGGTCCGGCTGCTCTGCGCCGAGACCGGCGCGCTTGGATTGAAAATGGCCCGCGAGCACCGCCCCGATTTGATCCTCCTCGATCTGCATCTCCCCGACTGTCTCGGCGACGACGTGTTGACCAGTCTGGCCGCGGATCCGCGCACCGGGGCCATCCCCGTGGTGATGCTCACCGCCGATGCCGTCGTCGGCACCCGCGACGCGATGCTTGCCTCCGGTGCGCGCGCCTTCATCACGAAGCCACTGGACGTGCGGAACTTCCTCGGCGTGGTCGATCGCTACGCCGCGTAATGCAGAAGTGACTCCTCTCAGGGTTTTCCCTTGGCCTATTTATACATGGTGCCCCTACGCAATGCGGTGTGGGTGCTGCTCTCTCAGTTCTGCATGCCTCCTTCTGCCGTCGTTCCTAACCTGCCGTTGGCACGCCCAAGCGGTGACACAGTCATTCTAACCGGGAACGCTGCCCCGCCCGCCATGCGCGAGCATCACAACTGGGCGGATGATCGGCTGCGATTTTTCGCCCGTTCGCAGGACATGCTTTGCATTCTTGGCTTCGACGGCACCTTCAAGGATGCGAATCCGGCTTGGGAGAAAACGCTCGGCCTTACGCTGCCGGAACTTCTCGCCACGCCATACATCGAGTTCGTTCACCCGGACGACCGGGAAATCACGATGGCCGAGGCACTGAAGGTCTCCGGCGGCAAGGCGCTGACTGGTTTTGAAAACCGCTACCGTTGCCGGGACGGATCCTACCGGTGGCTCCAATGGAGCTTCACTCCGGTCGTCGAGGACCAGGAGATGCATGGAGTTGCTCGCGACATTACCGACCACAAACGGAGCGAGGCGCGTCTGCGTCGACTGGTGGATTCCAATGCGCAAGGGGTGATGTTTTGGAACACAAAAGGCGAGATCACCGAGGCCAATGACGCCTTCCTGCGCACCGTGGGCCACACCCGCGAGGAATTGGAGACTGGGTGCATCGACTGGGCGAAAATGACGCCCCTGGAATTTGCTGACCTAGACCGGCGCAGTCTTGAGGAACTGGCTGCCACAGGAGTTTGCACCCCGTTCGAGAAGGAGTTCGTCCGCAAGGATGGTTCGCGCGTGCCGGTTATGCTAGGAGCCGCCACCTTTGAGGACAGCCCGGACGAAGGCGTGTGTTTTGTGCTCGATATTACCGCCCGCAAGAAGGCAGAAGAGGCGCTGCTCGACGTGGGGGCCTTGCAGAACGCCATCTTTAACAGCGCCAATTTTTCCAGCATTGCGACCGACGCTAAGGGTGTCATCCAGATCTTTAACGTCGGGGCCGAGCGCATGCTGGGCTACGCGGCCGCGGACGTGGTGAATAAAATTACTCCCGCGGAAATCTCCGATCCGCAGGAGGTCGTCGCGCGGGCCACGGCACTGAGTGAGGAACTCGAAACACCGATTACGCCGGGTTTTGAGGCATTGGTCTTTAAGGCATCGCGGGGGATGGAAGACATCTACGAGTTAACCTATATTCGTAAGGATGGGAGCCGGTTCCCGGCGGTGGTATCGGTGACGGCGCTCCGAGATTCGCAGGACGTCATCATCGGTTACCTACTAATTGGCACCGACAACACCGCACGCAAACAGGCGGAAGAAGCTCTGCTCAAGGCGGGAGCGCTCCAGCGCGCGATCTTCAATAGCGCCAACTTTTCGAGCATCGCGACCGACGCCAAGGGTGTGATCCAGATCTTCAATGTCGGCGCAGAGCGCATGCTGGGCTACACAGCCGACGAAGTGCTGAACAAGATTACCCCGGCCGAGCTTTCCGATCCGCAGGAAGTGATCGCGCGTGCCAAAGCGTTGAGTCTTGAATTGGGAACCACTATTGCCCCGGGATTCGAGGCCCTGGCTTACAAAGCCTCGCGCGGGATTGAGGACATCTACGAACTGACCAAATTGCGCAAGGACGGCTCCAGTTTTCCGGCGGTCGTCTCGGTCACAGCGCTGCGCGACGCGCAAGAAGTGATTATTGGTTATCTTCTGATCGGTACCGACAATACCGCGCGGAAGCAGGTGGAGGAAGAGCGCATGAAGCTGGATCAGCGCCTGCGCGACCAGCAGTTCTACACTCGCTCGCTGATTGAATCCAACATAGACGCGCTGATGACCACCGATCCCCTCGGCATCATCACGGACGTAAACAATCAGATGGAGGCGCTCACCGGCCGCACCCGCGACGAGTTGATCGGCGCGCCGTTCAAGGGTTGCTTCACCGATCCGGAGCGCGCGGAGGCGGGCATCAAGTTGGTGCTAAGTGAGAAGAAGGTCACCGACTACGAACTAACGGCGCGGGCCAGAGACGGCCAGGAGACCGTGGTATCTTACAACGCGACCACCTTTTATGACCGGGACAGGAAATTGCAGGGTGTGTGCGCCGTTGCGCGTGACGTGACTGACCGCAAGCGCTTTGAGCTCACGTTGCAGGAAAAGAACCTGGAATTGGAAAACGCGAGCCTCGCGAAGGATCGCTTCCTCGCGAGCATGTCGCACGAACTGCGCACGCCACTGAATGCAATCATCGGCTTCACCGGTATCCTACTGCTGCGCCTGCCGGGACCGCTGACCGTCGAGCAGGAGGACCAGCTCCTGACCATCAAATCGAGCGCCAAGCATCAAGTATCGCTCATCAACGATCTGCTCGACCTCGCGAAGATCGAGTCTGGCAAAGTGCAACTGAACCTCCAAGCGGTCGATTCATGCGATGTGGTCGCCGAAGTCGCCACGACCCTTCGCCCGCTCGCCGAGAGCCGGGGTCTCACCCTTGAGGTGAACATGCCAAACGCGCCAACCATCGTTCAGACCGATCGCCGCGCACTCAGTCAGATTTTAATCAATCTCACCAACAACGCGATCAAGTTCACCGATACCGGAAGCGTGCGTATCGATCTGCGCTGCACAGACGGCACTATGGAATTGACTGTCGAGGACACCGGCATCGGCATCGACCCAGTTGACCAGACCAAACTCTTTGAAGCGTTCGCACGGGTGGAAACTTCCGGTGCGGAACGTGAGGAAGGCACCGGCCTGGGACTGCACCTAAGCCAAAAACTTGCAGGTCTGCTCGGCGGGCACATCACCTTCACCAGTCAGCCGGGCGGCGGCAGCGCTTTCACCCTCTGGATCCCGAGCTGATAACCCGTTATGATACCAACCACATTAGAACCAACGGGTCGCACCCAAGCAGATGCCCACCCGACGAAAAACGTCAGGGAGGAGAGAACCATTCCCGCGTGCGACCTCTTTCTCGGGCCGATGTCCCATGCGCTGCGCACGCCTTTGAACGCAATTATCGGTTTCACTGGCACGCTCTTGATGCAGTTGCCGGGACCGCTCAATGACGACCAGCGTGAGCAGTTGGAGTTGGTCAAGACTAGCGCGCGGCAACAGCTCGCGCTGATCAATGACCTGCTTGACATGGTTAAGATCGAAACCGGAACATATCAAATCAACGCCGCGCCGGACGATGTAGGTGCGGCGATCAATGCGGCGGCCGCCTCCTTTCAGCCACTCGCGGTATCCAAAGGGCTCAGCTTCGTCGTGCAAATCCCAGACGGAGAAACCATCGTCAAAAGCGATCACCATGCGCTCCGGCGGATTATTACGAAGCTAGTCAGCAACGCGATCCGATTCACGAGCCAGGGTGGCGTGCGGATTGATCTGCGGCGCGAGAATGGCGCCACGGAAATCACCGTTGGCGACACCGGCATCGGAATTGCCACCGAGGATCAGCCGCAGCTGTTTGTGCCCTTCTCGCGCGTCGGGCACGACGAAATCAGTTACGAGGAAGGCACGGGAGTGGGACTGCACTTGAGCCAAAAACTCGCCGGCCTGCTGAACGCATGCATCACCGTCAAAAGCGCTCCCGGCCACGGCAGCAAGTTCACGTTGCGTCTCAATGACCAAGTCCATGGAAACTCCTGACATGACTACCTCCGCCCGCATCCTCGTCATCGAAGACAATCCGGCTAACCTAAAGCTGATGCTCTATCTTCTGCGAGCCTATGGTTATTCGCCCGAAAGCGCGCGCGATGGTGTCGCGGGCCTCGAAGCTGCGCGAGCCGAGTCATTTGCGTTGATCGTTTGCGATGTCGATTTGCCCAAGCTCGATGGCTATGGCGTTCTCCGGGAGCTGAAGCGGGACGAGGCGCGTCGGGGAATACCCGTCATTGCAGTCACGGCGCTTGCGATGGTCGGAGACCGCGACAGGATGCTCGCCGCCGGCTTTGACGGCTACATTAGCAAGCCGCTGGATCCCGAGACGTTCGTCCAACAGATCGAGTCATTTCTCCCGCCGGCGCAGTGTTCAACGAGCCGACCGATTCAAACCGCACGGCCGGTGAGCGCCCCGCGAATTCCCACACCGAGTAAGGAGATCACCATTCTGATTGTCGACGACACGTCTGCAAACGTCGGCTTCGCTCGCAGCGTGCTCGAACCGCTCGGCTACACCGTTGTCACCACTCGAAGCGTGCAGGAAGCTCTTGCCTTGATCTCTACCAAGCCACCGGCACTTATTCTTTCCGACCTTCACATGCCCGGCGATAGCGGCTGTGATTTCCTTAAGCTCGCTCAAACAGACCCAACGCTGCGGGACATTCCCCTGATGATCATTTCTTCGACCTTCACCGGTGGTCCCGAAAAAGACGAATGCCTCGCCCTGGGAGCGGCTGGGTTCGTCCAGCGACCGATCGGCCCGGAAGCGCTCCTAGACCGCATCGAGTCGGCTTTGGAGAACCGTAAACCTGCCCTGCTATGAAAAAAATCCTTGTTGTAGACGATCGCAAAAACAATCGCGCCATCGTCATTACTCTATTAGCCCACAAGGGCTATGAGAGCGTCGAAGCTACCACCGGCGAAGAAGCCCTGGCGAAGACCCGAAGTGAGCATCCCGACCTCATCATCGCGGATATTGTGATGCCGCGCATGGACGGCTTTGAATTCGTCCGCCAGCTACGCGCGGATCCTTTGATCGCGGAGACGCCGGTCATATTTCACAGTGCGAACTTCGTCGGCCCCAACGCCCGCGACTTGGCGCACGCGTGTGGAGTCGAGCAAATCCTCGCCAAGCCGGCGGAACCCGAAGAGATTTGGGCCGCCGTGGAGAAGGCCCTGGATAGCGTTGTGCCGGGGTTCCTGCCACGCGAAAGCTTTCGTGGTGACCACCTTCGTCTGATAGCGGACGAACTCACCCAAAAGATCATCGATCTGGAACATCTGAACGAAACCCTGGAAGAGCGGGTAATGGAACGCACCGCGGAACTCAGCCGTGCCAATGCGGCTTTGCAAAAGGAAAAGACTGGGCACTGCCAGGCCATTGTCGAACTACAAGAAGCTCTTACGAAAGTCCGCACCCTCTCGGGGCTGCTCCCGATCTGCTGCAGTTGCAAGGACATCCGAGACGACCAGGGGTATTGGCTTCAACTGGAGAGCTATTTCCAGCAACACTCCGACGCGACGTTTAGCCATGGCATCTGTCCCAAGTGCGCGGAAAAATTGTATCCCGACATCTACTCAAAGCTCACGTCGAGGCAATAGTAGCAACGTTAAGTAGAGACGCGGCGGGCCAATGGCCAACAAACAAAGGAAGGCTCATGCCTAATCTATGACCACCTCAACTCGAAGCGAAATACGCACTGGTGAATTGAATTCACCCCCTAACCCCGGCGCGGCCAGCGCGACAATCCTGATCGTGGATGATCGTTTAACTGATCGTCGCCTGTTGCGCATCGTCCTCGGGCACGCCGGGTATCGATTGATCGAAGCCTCCAATGGCCTCGAGGCGCTTGAATTGACCCAACAGCGACGTCCAGATCTCGTCATTACTGACATCCTGATGCCGGTCATGGACGGCTATGAATTGGTGCTGGCGATCCGCCAACGCCCTGAGATCGCGACCACGCGTGTGATCCTCTACAGCGCGACGTATCGCACCGAGGACGCCCGCATCCTTGGCATCGCAACTGGAGCGTCGCGCTTCATCACCAAACCCACCGATCCCCTAGAGATGCTCTCGATTGTGGAGACCGTCCTGAGTGAGTCGCCGCATGAGCCCAAAGCGATGCCTTCGGCAGCGGAGCTGGAACGGGCGCACTATCAACTGATCAACGAGAAGCTTGTTGAGAAAGCCGAAAGTCTGGAGCGTGAAATTGCCGGGCACGAAAGAACGCAAAGAGCATTGGAGGAACGCGTGAGGCTGACCAGTCTCCTCGCCGCCGTGCAAACGGCGCTGTGTTGCTCCGCCGAGCTGCGACCAATGCTGCAGCGGTGCGTTGAGGAAATGGTGCTGACGCTGGGTGGCGCTTGCGCGCGGATTTGGACTCTTGATGGCGGGAACGAAGTGCTCGAACTTCAAGCGAGCACCGGACCGTCGAGGCCGCTCGATGGTGCTGACGCCCGCATTCCGATGGGGCAGCAAGACATCGGAATGATCGCTCAAGAACGCAAGCCGCGCCTGACGAACGCAGCCAGCGGAAACTCGCTCGTCCATGATCAGGAATGGGTCAAACGCGAGCGGCTTGTCGCCTTCACCGGTTACCCGCTTCTTGTCGAGGAACGGCTGGTCGGTGTTATGGACATGTTCAGTCGGCGTCCATTCAGCGAAACCGAGGTCGAGACGCTGGCTGCGATCGCCACCGGAGTCGCATTGGGAATTGAGCGCAAGCGCACCGCTGAAGCGATCTACGAGCATCTCCGCCTCCTGGACCTCGCCCACGATGCCATCGCCGTTTGCACCTTCCCAGACCACAAGATCGTGTTTTGGAACAAGGGTGCCGAACGGCTTTACGGCTGGTCGAGCGCGGAGGCGATGGGCCGAAGCATTAAGAAACTCTTCCGTCTCACGCAGCATGAGGTAATCGAGATGAACGAAGTTTTGCTCAACTTTGGCGAATGGCACGGAGAGCGTGAACAATTGAGCAAAGACGATTGTGAATTGATTGTAAGTTGTCGCGCGACCTTGGTGCGCGATACTTCCGGCGAGGCAGCCTCCGTGCTCATGATCAACACGGACCTCACCGAAGGCAAGGCGCTGGAGGCGCGCTTCCTCCGCGTGCAACGCATGGAGAGCATCGGCACGCTGGCGAGTGGGGTTGCGCACGACTTGAACAATATCCTTTCACCGATCTTATTGTGCGCGTCGCTGCTTCGAGATGAAATGACGGAGAAGTCTCGCGAAGAGCTTGTCTCGACGATCGAAACCGCCGCCCAGCGCGGCGTTGGCGTGGTCAAGCAGGTGCTCGCCTTTGGCCGCGGCGTCGATGGCGTAAGGGCGCTCATGCAGGTGCCGCCCTTACTGAACGAAATCACGAACTTCGCCCAGAATACCTTCCCGAAGAATATCCAAGTCTCCTCTACCCATGGAATGGGCCTTTGGTTGATCGAGGCTGACCCGACCCAGTTTCACCAGGTTCTGCTAAACCTCTGCATCAACGCCCGCGATGCGATGCCCGGGGGGGGAATTTTGATGCTCAAAGCGGAAAATGTGACGCTCGACGAGTCGTTTACCAGCGTGCGGCCGAACGCTAGGGCCGGACCCTACGTGTTATTGACCGTGGCAGACACCGGCACAGGTATTCCGCAACACGTCATCGACAAAATGTTTGATCCGTTCTTTACCACGAAAGAAATCGGGAAAGGAACCGGCTTGGGTCTTTTTACAGTGGCGAGTATCGTTGCGACTCACCAAGGCATTATTGACGTTCAGAGCGAGGTTGAACGCGGGACGACCTTTAAGATTTATCTTCCCGCCACGGACAAGACCTCCAGCTCGGAGCCGGCGTCCGCCCCCAGCAAGCTCCCGCGCGGCAACGGCGAAATGATCCTGGTCGTGGACGACGAGCTAGCCATCCGCGACATCACCGCTGAAATGCTCAGAATCAATGGTTACAAGCCACTGGTAGCGTCGGATGGCGTCGAAGCATTGGCGCTCTTCACCCAGCATTCCAAGGAGATCAAGCTCGTGCTGACGGACTTGATGATGCCACTTCTGGACGGCGTCGGCTTGACGCGGGCAGTCCGCACGATCCAGAGCAACATGCCGATAATCGCCTCAACCGGTCTCGGCGAGGAGTCACGACTTTCTGATCTGAGAGCGGCAGGCGCACAGCTCACCCTGATCAAACCATACGATGCGGCGAAGTTGCTCGTCGCGGTAGGGGATGCATTGAAACATGCCAAATACTCGAGACGCCGATCCTGAATCGGTCGCGCCTAAAACGCCCGCAGCGGGGAGCTTTTATTGCTTTAATAGCGCCGTCTCGGAAGGGCGGAAGTGTGCGTTTGTCAGCCTGATATGCCCTTCGATTTCCATGCCGAGGGTGGAGGGATTGGCGCTCGTCTCGGATTCGCGAGCGGCCGTTGATTCCAACACGCAAAACGCCCACCGGCTCAAGGCCAGCGGGCGCTTGCGTTCAGCGGGGACGGCTTCAGGCGTCGATGATGGCGAGGATGGCGGCTCGACGACGCGGAGGCGGCTCGGCGCGACCGTTCTCGTAATTGCAGAGCGTGGACAAGTTGCAGCCAAGGATCGCCGATGCCCGGGCGAGCGTCAGGCGGCGGAACGTGCGCCACTTGCGCAGGCCGCGCGCGAACGGCGATGGCCGGATGCGTGGCGGCGGTGGTGGAGCGGGCTGGCTGGCGATGATGGCGATGATCGCACTCATGCGCGCGGGTTTCGGGATGAAGCGGCCTCGCTCGTAATTGCACAGCAACGCTTGATCGGCAGGCAGTCCGAGCATCGCGCACGCCTCGGCTTGGTTCAGCCGGTGGCCCTTGCGCCAGCGCTTCAGCAGGACACAGAACTTGCGGGGTTCCATCGGCATTGCCCGGTGTGGACGGATGCGGCTCGTGGGTGCTGGTGGCGCAGGCCGCGGAGCACGGGCGAGCGCAGCCAGCACGAGGCGCATGGGCGACGGCCACGGCGTTTGGTCACAGCGTTCCCACTTGGCCCACGTGCCGTCACCGACGACCACGCCGAGCACGCTGACTGCGGCGGCGGCACGGGGCTGGGTGAGCCGGCGGGCCTTGCGCCACGAGCGCAGACGCGCGGCGAACGCTTCCGCGGTCATCGGCGGTTTGGGCGCGCACGCGTGCTTGGCAGCGGCAACAGCCGGCTCGCGCTCCATGCGGCGCAGTATCTCGCGGGCGCGGATGAAGTGGAGGGCGTCCGGCAGATTCTCTGCACGCTCGAGCCCGCACACGGCGTGCGGCTTCAAGCCGAGCGCGTGCGCGGCTTCGTATTGGTTCAGCCCGTGGCGAGCGCGGTAGTCCTTCAGCTTCAGCGCCAGCTCAGGGCCGACGCAGACGGGCGCAAGGTCGTCGCCCTGGCGGATGCGATGCACGATGCCGGCGACGAGCAACTCGTCAGGCAGGGAGTAGTTTTTCCAGCGGCAGAAGGTGCTGGTGCCGAGACCCAACGCGGCGGCGGCTTGCGGGTCGGTGTAGCCGTGCTGATGGCGCCATTCGCGCAACATGGTGGAGAAGGTGAGCGCGTCCATGTCAGGCAGCGATGGGCTTGCGGGCGTTGCGGCGTTCGGCGGCGCGTTCAGCCGCGGCGAGCTTCTCGGCATCGGCGACGATCTTACCGACGCAATGCCGCGCGTTATCGAGGGCGATGTTTTCGCCACGGCGGAACGTGCGCTTGCGCCAGTAGGTCACGCCACCGTCACCCCCGGAGAAGAAGCCGCAGATCTGCAACCAACGCCGCGTGCGTTGCTCGGGGCGCGCTGGAAAGGTGATGAGGACGCGGCCACGTTCGGCGCTGTCCTCGATCACGATCTCACCGTGGCGCTCGCGCGCGCCCGGCGTCTCCGCGGCGAGCTGCTCGGTGTCGATCCGCTGCGTGGTGGAGAGGGCTTTCGCCGCGAGCTGGTGAATAGTGGTGAAGTCCATTCGCTCGACTGCCTCCCGGAGTGCGTAGCGCAGCACTTCGAGGCGTTTGTCGAGCAGCGGCATGGTCATGACGTCGCCGCTCGGCACGTTGGCGAACCGCTGCTTGCTGCACTTCTCCAGCAGCGGCGCAGGCCGCCAGTCATCGCGCACGCGGGGCGCGGGCTCGTCGCCGTCGTCCGGGTAGTTGAAGTCCACCGTTGGCACGAGGTTGATGCGCCCGTCCCGGCGATCATCGTCGGTGGTTTCAGCGCCAAACCCGGCGCGGACGTTGTAGTGAGAAGGCGCGATGCTCGTCGCGCGCGAGCCGGTGTTGTCCGGCGTTGGCGTTGTTGGTGTGATGCGTTTCACCCCAATTTTTTGCCAGCCGGTCCTCGCGGGGAACCATCGCTGAAGGTCGAGACGGCTACGCCAAAGTTTTCGCCATTTGCGCGCCGAGGATGCGCGTTGGCGCGGAAGGTGAGACTGAGTTTCCCTGCTATCGGTCCGCACCATTTATCCAGCGAAATTCGTTCACGAAAATTCGTGCGCGAATAGAGTCACAACTCGTCCCGTTTTGGATGAGAGAACTAGGACGACTGAGGCCTCTTGCGCTTCTTCGTGCGCGGAGCCGGGACCGTAAGCGGCACGTCCTCCATGATCGTCGCCTTTTCCTTGAGTCGCGCTTCGTAGGCTTCGACCGCAGCGGGCCGGCCGCGCAGGATCTGATTATAGCGGCCGGCTGCGGTCGCCTTGACGTGCCCGGCGCACTCCGCCTCGTCGGCCATGCCCTTGTAAAAACTCTTGTCCCAGCCGCGATCGTGGAACGCGTT
Source organism: Chthoniobacter sp. (assembly GCA_034667665.1). Lineage (GTDB taxonomy): Bacteria > Verrucomicrobiota > Verrucomicrobiia > Chthoniobacterales > Chthoniobacteraceae > Chthoniobacter. The sequence continues at coordinate 6,139 of JAXDQW010000109.1, read as the reverse complement.
CTTGAGTTGATCGGCGGACAGCAATGCCTGGCGAGGATCGCCGTCGAAGCTCGCCGGGAACAGGGTGAGGAAATCATCGAGCGGCGGCTTGTAGCGGCCCGCTCGTGTTTGCGATTCGCCGGCCTCCCCGCGTGAGAACTCTTCCTTGCTGGCCTCACGCCAGCAAATGCGTGTCATGCTATGGGCGATGATCTTCGTGAACACTGGCTTATTGAAGTCCGCGTCGGTCCAATGCAGTCGCTTCCCGCGCTTGGCGGCGCGAAGCTCGAAGAAATCGTGAGAGCCGAGCGAACGGATCACGAGCGCCGCGCGCGCCCAGTTCGCCCATTCTGCCGAACCAGTGCCGAGATACGCGAACTCGCCGGCAGTCCAACTTGCCTTTTGCTCGCCCTGCGGGGGCTTGCTGGTGTGATGCACGAGTACAAGGCCGCACCGGTATTCGTGTAGGAGCGGGTTCAGCCCGTTACGGAGAAACGCCGACACGTCGCGCTGCTGGTTCGCCTCGCCGCCCAGATATGCTAGCGCCGGATCGACGATCACGATGTCCGGCTTCGCTTGCTCGAGCAGCGGCTTGAGCGCGTTCCTGCAAAACTCCGTGCCGGTCATTGAATCGACGCACGCTGTGGAAATTACGCTCTGCGCACGCTCGTCTATGGTCAGGCCGATGCCGGCGAGGATGCCCTCGCGAAACTCGGCCATGTCGCCCTGGTCGTTCTCCGCCTGAACAATCAGCACCCGCAACGCGCCGCGCGGTTTGATGCCAAACGCCTCGCGCCCGACGCTCCACAAGATCGCGCACTGAATGACAAACGCGCTCTTACCGATGCCGGTGCTACCGACGACGAGCATCCCGCCGCCGCGACAGAGAAAGCGATGTTTCAGCAATTCGCTCGGGTCATCTGCTGGAGGCAGCGGGATCGCATAGAAATCCAGCAACTCCGGCGGCGCCGGCGCAGCTTTTTCGTCAACGCGTGTCGTTGCCGCGGGATCACCAGTTTTCGCCATCCTGAGTCGCATGGCTACGGAGGTCTCCTTCCAGCATTTGAACGTCAGCCACGTCGATTATCTGGTGCGCGACCGCGACGAGCCAATCGGCGGTCGCGTCGCAGGCCGGCGTGACCGCCAAGCTTGCCCAACCGTTGTCCACATTGGACTCGAACCCTGCCCACGCGAGGATTGCGACGAGTCGGTCGCCATCGCGAGCGAGCGCCGCGGCAGCGCGTTGTCCGGCACGCGCGTTGAGCTGGGTGTTCAAAGCGGTGAGCACGCCAAGCCGCTGCGCCTCGGCCTTCACGGACGCATCGTCACCATTCCGAACCACGCGATAGCCGGCGGGCGGAAGCATCACGTTGACACCCTCAATCATGCGGAGTCTCCGGCGTTGGGGGCTCTGAGTGTTCAGCATGGGGGCCGGTCGTTCCGCAAGGGGCGACCGGCTTTTGCTTGTCGGGATTGGATGCGTCGCTCATGGCAACCCGAGCGTTTTGCGACGCTGCTGGCGCGCGACATGGGACGAGAGCCGGCGCTTGCCGCGGATGAACGCCTCGACCTCTGCCAGGTCATAGCGGACGGACGAACCGAGTTGGATGAAAGGAAGGCCGGCCTTCCTCAAGTTGATCAGGTGCCGCGTGCTGACCTGCAAGTGCTCGGCGAGTTGCTGCTCTGTCAGCCAGCCGGGCGCCGTGGTGGACGTAGGAGTGTCGTTATTCACTCCCACTCTGCCCTGTCAAACGCGGCTCGCTTCGTTGCGCAACGAAGCGAGGGCTGGAAGAGACGCCATCGAGCAGAAATGATCTAGCCCACTTTTACTTTCACCGGCTTCCGACCTTTCTTGCTGCGACGGGTCAAAAGACACCGCGGATAGTCGGCGCCGGGCAGAATGTTGAACCAATCCTGCGCCTGATCCGGCCGCACCAACTCCCTGTAATGCGCGAACATCACCTGCGCATCGTGGCCGGCTTCGAGCGCGACCTTCGCGGCGTCATTAGTGAGCGCGAGCCGATACGACACGTAGCTGTGCCGGAATGCGTTGCGCTTCCATTCCACACCCGCGCGCTTGCAAACGACGTGGCTGCCCTGATGCGTGTTGTAGAGGCCGAGCACCGCACCTGAGTCTTGGGCGATTGGCCGCAACCACGCCGCGAGATTCTCGGAAATCGGCACCAGCCGCCGTCTTTTGGTCTTTGCCTTCTCGGCTTCGATGACGATGAAGCCGCGGTCGAGGTTCACGTCGCGCCAGTCCAGCCGTCGAATCTCTTCCGAGCGCAGACCGGCAAAGCCCCAGATCGCGAAGAACGGCCCGACCCAATCATGGACCGCGACCATAAGCTTCCGCATTTCCTCGGGCGTGTAGATGAGGATGGGAGCCGGCGGCACGGTGTAGGTCGCCATGTCCTCAAATGCGCGGCACTCCCGTGAAAGGTAGCCGCGCTTTCGGCACCAACGCGCGAAGGTGAGTAGCCGCTGGCGGACGTTCGTCCGCGTAATCTGCGCCCGGCTCGTGTCGCTGCAAATCCACTCGTCCAACTGCCGCGTCGTGATGTCCGCGATCTGGCGGCCGGCGAACGCGGCAGCAAACCGACCCAGGTCGCATCGAAGCTGCGCAATGTAGCGCCAGCACACTCCCATGCGCTCGCGGGCGTCCATAAACTCCTGCGTCGCTTGCTTAATGGGGACCGTCTCCACGCCCTTGTTTTGCCGCAGGTAGCGCCGAACCGCATCGAGGAGCGGCGTCCCGCCAAGCAGCTCGCGCGCCGCCATGAAGGTTTCGCAGACGTTGTGCAGAGGCAGACCTGCGGGCGCGATGATCCTTTTCGCCGCGAGGTAGCTCTCGAGTTCCGGCGTGCTCACGGCCTCGGCCTCGTGCGTGGTGGTCGCGAGGTCGTTCAGCTTCTGGCGCGCGAACCGCCGCGCCTCGGCGAGATCGGCGAAGGTCTTCCGCTCTCGTTTGCCGCCAGCGTAGTAGCAGGCTTGGTAGGACGCGCCGCTGCGTCCCTGTGTGGTGTAGAGCTTCACTTCGTTGCGGCCATTCGTGAAGGTTTGTGGAGTGGGCATGGTGTCGTTCCAGCCACCTCGTCAAACTCACTTGTCAGGATTTCTGTCAGGCAGAGCACGTCTCACGACGTAAGTGCCTGAGCCTCAAAGACTGGTGATGAGTTGTTCAAATTGATCGCCAGCAAGGCTGGCAAAGTAGTCTTCGATGATCGCATCGAGGCCGAGAATCCGCGCACGGCGCGCGAGCAGATGAAGTCGCTGCTCGGGCTCCAGTCGCTCACCGGCGTGGTCTATTCGATCACGGAAATCCCCGTCGAACTGATCCGCGAGATCGTCGCCACGAAAGTGCTCGAAGTCGTCGGTAGCCGCCGGAATGGCGGCTCGTCCATCGACGTGAGCAAGATCGTCGGCGACGCCGCCAATGTCGCAGTGGCCGACCGGCTTCGGCCTCTGGAACAGCGACTCGCAGCGCTGGAACACAGCCGCGCGACGACGGGGGCCAACTCCACTCCCAGCCAGCGTTTCGACGCCTTCTCCCGCGAATCCACGCGCTCCCGTGAGGCTGCCACCACGGCTCCCACCGCACGCAGCGCGCGGAACGCCGCGCCGGAGCCGGAGCCCGAGACGGGCACGGACTGGCGCGCGGTGAAGAAGTTCTATAAGCAGACGCGCAGCCCGAAGCAGACGGCGGCGCACTTCGACCTGTCGATCAACACCGTGAAAGCGCGCGTGCGCCGGGAGGGTTGGTAGCCGTGGTCACGGTTACTCGCTACGGAACCCGGAATTGGGCCGTGTGGCTCGACGGCGAACTCGTGGTGGTCGCGCTCTATAAAAAGGGCGCGGCCACCGTGGCTGGCAAGTTGCGCGAGTTGGTTAGCTTGAAAGGAGGCGAGTATGCAGTTGCGGCTTAACTCACGGAACGGGCACAAGCCTGTGCGCACCAAGGCAGAGCCAAAGCCTTCACCGATGAACTGGCGACCGCAGACGGCGGGAGAACTGATCGGTCAGGCGCGCTCGGTATGTGCCGCCCAGGTCGCAAAGGCGCGGCGCGTGCGTGATGCGCGCAACGCCGCCTGCAAGCTCCTGCTCTACGGCCCGCCCGGGGTCGGTAAGACGACCGTCGCCGAACTCGTTGCCCGCGAACTCACCGGCACGACGCTCGGCATTGAGAGCTTCAACGGGAAGGAAGTGACTGTTGATGCAGTTCGCGGCTGGATGGAGACGCTGCCCTACGGGTCGCTGTTCTCGAACTGGTCGGTGAAGATCATCAACGAACTGGACCGTTGCTCGAAGGACGCGCAGGACATCCTGCTCACGTATCTCGACAAGCTGCCGACGGGGAAGGCGCTGATCGGCACGAGCAACCTGCAGCTCGATCTGCTGACCGAGCGGTTCCAAACCCGGTTCCAGTCGATCAAGCTCGCCGCACCGGGCACTGAAGAAATCGCCGACTTCCTGGGGGCGCATTGGAAGGTGCCGCGCGATGTGGCGCTGCGCATCGCGGTTGGAAGCGGAGGCTGCGTGCGCGCGGCAATGGCGGACTTGGAGACGTGGCTCGACGTGGAAGGAGGCGGGCTACTGTGAAAGAGATCCGCTGCCGCTACTGCGGTCGGCCAAGCGAGGACGGCTCCGGAGTCTGCGCCCGCTGCGATCGCACCTACGAAAAGCGACCGCGACCCACTTCTCGCGCCAAGCGCCAGGGCGTGAAGCAAAAGGCGGAAAATTTGGAGCCCATCAGCGATGGACTTCCGCGAGCGGCGCGAACGAGGACAAGGACGCAACCTTATCCACCTATGCCTGAACAAGAACACGAACTACCACCGGACGCCGCTACGGCAGCCGATCACCGCAACCCGCGCCGTCGTAATAACGGCGCCAACGGCGAAGCGCCCGACCTCGGCGTGCTCGTCACGCCGCAGCCGCACCATGAACTCGAGCGCCTCGTTCTTCACGCCGACGTGCGCAATGACATCGCCGCGGGCCTGCGCGCCATTCAACGCCGCGCCGATCTCGAAGCGGTGTGGAGCATCAGCCAGCTCCAACCGCAGGACGGCCGCTGCATCCTGAACTTTCACGGCCCTCCGGGAACGGGCAAGACGCGCGCCGCTCTCGGCGTGGCGCTGCGTCTCGGTCAGCCGCTCTACCAAGTGGATTACAGCGCGGTGATCTCGAAATACCTCGGCGACACTGCCAAGCACATCGCGGCCTGCTTCAAGCGTGCCAGCGAACTCGGCGCGGTGCTCTTCTTCGATGAAGCGGACTCACTGCTCTCGCGCCGCGTGAACATCGGAGAGAGCTGTGCCACCAGCATCAATCAGAACCGCAACGTGCTCATGCAGGAACTCGACCGGTTCAACGGCGTGGTCATCGTGACGACGAACCTTTTCGGCAATTACGACCCGGCCCTGCTGCGGCGCATCAGCCGCCACATCAAGTTCCGGCTGCCGGACAAGGCGATGCGCCGCCGGCTCTTCGAGCTGCACCTGCCCAACCGCGAGCGCGTGTTCGCCGACCTGAACATCCTCGCTACGGAAGCGAAGGGGCTGTCGGGCGGGGACATCCTGAACGTCTGCCTGAACGCGATCTACGCCGGCTCGACCGCCGACGACGTGGGCGAGTGGAAAGTCACCGGGACGGAACTGCTCGCCGAGGTCGCCAAGGTGAAGTCCGCCCACAGCGATCACCGCACTCCATTTTGCCGAGAAGCTACGCAGTCCGCGTAGTGAGCGGCGAGAACCAGAAACCAAAACCGAAAACCATGAAGAAACCGAAAAGCACCACCACGAACGCGGCCACCGTCGCCGCAGAACCGAAAGCGGCTGTCGCCGCACCCACGCCCACGCCTGCGCCGGCCTTGAAGAAGGTCAGCCTCGCCGGGTTCGCCACGCAGACGCCGGCCAGCAAGTCGGCGAAAGCCTACCCGCTGCTGCCCGACCCCGATGGGCAAGTCGCTGAAATCGTCACCAGCATCCTCGACAAGAGCGCCCAGGTCGAAGCCCTCGAAGGCGCGCTCGATGCGTTATGTGGAGTTCCACATAACAGTTCTTATGTGGAGCCGTCAGTAATGTGGAGCTGAGGCGGAGGGAGCTTGATTTTCCGGGCGTTCGGCGGTGTCCACTCCACATTTTTGAATGCGTCCGAAGGT
>JAXDQW010000108.1:0-16384 GCA_034667665.1 Chthoniobacter sp. | reverse complement strand
GCACATGAACGGGACGCGGAAGTCGTAGCGGTAGAGAGCGCTTCCGTGAATCACTTCGGGCTTGAGCACCCAAGGCCCTTCCATCCGGCCTTCGTCGCGAGCCTTGCGCATGAAGTCGAGGAAGCTTCTGGTCATGGGGACCGACCGGCGCTCGCGGTCCTTCGGCTTGAAGGTCGGAGTGCGGTCGATCACCACAAAGCCGCGGTCCAGGTCGAACCACTTCGGGACGGCCTCGATAATCTCCATCATGCGCATTCCCGCCTCCATTCCCGCGCGAAGGATGTATTCGAGGTCCCACGTCGGCGCGTCATTCACCAACTCGTTGCGCAACGCCGCTTCGCAAAACACAAGGCGCGCCGCGTCCGCAATCTTCGGCAGCGTGAAGCTCTTGAACGGATGCTGCGTAATGGCGTGTTTGCTCAGCAGCCACGAAAAGAAGCTGCGCAGAGCGCGCATGTAAGACGCCGCGCTCGTCTCGGACATCTTTTTTCCACCGCGCACCGTGCGATTGAGCATGCTCTCCCAGAACTCGCGGATGTCGTCGCCGGTTACAGCGGTCACGTTTTTGTCACCGCAGAACTCGGCGAACTGTTTGATCGGCGTCGCCGCCCATTCGCCGGTGTGCCTGCTGTAATGGCTCCCCGCGTCTTTCTCGTTCAGAAAGCGCGTTTGTTCATCGCTGATCCGCGTGCCGCTCTGGAAGGCCGGGCAGGCGAGGATCTTTGTCGCCAGCACACACGCCTCGGCAAAATCCGCAGTGTGGAGGCTAGTGAATTTCTTCTCTCCGTTCTGGCGCCAGGTGAGCCAATACGTCGTGCCCCGGCGATACAGGCCCTTTGGTTTTTCGGTGACAGCAGCCACCGCCGCGCGGGGTTTCTTGAAGCGAGTCTTTTTCATGACTGGTTACATGGTTACAGCGCTGTAACCACAGTCAACCCTAGAAACCCCTACAACAGTGTAGAAATCCCCTTATGAAAAGTGCACCCGCCGCGACTCGAACGCGGAACCTTCTGATCCGTAGTCAGATGCTCTATCCAATTGAGCTACGGGTGCGCCGGAAAACCGGGAGCGAGATAGAAGCATCGATCGCCAGGGGAGGCAACCGTTTCGTTCGGGAAAATTTCGCCGCACCTTGGCCGTTACTTCAGCGCTTTCCGCAGATGATAGAGCGTGACCGCGCCGGTGTGCTGGAGACCGTCGGGGCCGATGCGGTCGAGGGTGTCGTCAGCCGTGTGCCAGTAGAGATAGTCGAAGTCGATAAGGTCGATGGTCGGGATCCTGGCGATGGTGCTTAGGAGCACGTGATCATCGAGAATGGCGCGATCGTGGTAGCCGAATTTGTCGCGCACATTGAGCGCACTGGCCGCGGCGAGGAGGTCGCGAGCCAGGTCTGGCGGGGAGTCGGGCGGAAGGGTGATCGTGAAATCCTTGTCCCCGATCATGTCCCAAAGGATGCCAAACTTGAACTGCGCGGCGCGTCCGGAGGCGCGGAGCTCGCTGGCGTAGAGGCGGCTGCCATACAAGCCGTCGGGCATGGGATCATCCGGTGCGGTGAATTGCACCACGGCTTCCTCGCCATCGAAGAAGACGAGCTCGACCTGTACGGCGAGCGCGGGGGCCAGCGCCAGGACACGGGCGAGTTCGACCAGCGCGCCGGTGCTGGAGGCGCCGTCGCTCGCGCCGACGAAGCTGATGGTGCTGAAACGCTTGGTATCGTAGTGGGAGCAAACGATGGCACGCTGAGTGGTCGTCGGGGCGGCATCCACACCGGCCGGACGAAAGCGTGCGATCAGATTGACGAACTGGAGCGGCCCACGCGGGGTGTCGCCGGTGAAGGTCTGCCGCTGCACTTCCCACGAGGAATCGCGGAGCGATGCTTCGATCAGCGCGCGCGCTTTTTCAAGCGCCTCGGAACCCGCCGGGCGCGGACCGATCGCGACTTGTTTGCCGACTTCGTCGAAAGCTTTGGCGCCCGAGAATTCCTTCCAAAGTTCTGCCGGGCCCTCCGCCAGCGGCGGGAGCGGGCGGGCGGGTCGGGCCGCCGGCGAGGCCGGGGGCGCCGCTCCGGAAGGCGGGCGCTCTTCAACCGCGACGGCCGGTTCGGGCGTTGCCGACGTTGCGTCGCCAGGCGGAATCTGGCGCTCACAACCAGCGAGGCCGCCGGCGAAGGCCAGGGCCATGCCCATTAGGGAGCGAGAGAAGCGGATATCCACCTCAGCTTTCGTCGGAGGCCAGCCCGAGCACCCCAAGAAGGCGCTGGAGATCGTCATTCCCGTAATACTCGATCTCGATGTGACCGCGTTTGTCGCCATGATGCACCGCCACGTGCGTCGCCAGATGTTGTTGGAGACGATTCTGGAGGTGCAGAATGGCGGGGGCGAGTGCGCGGCTGCCGGAAGCCGCGCCGTCACGGGTCGGTTTGGCGGCGCCGGCACGCTCAAAGTGCGTGGCCACGAGTTTTTCCGCGGCTCGCACGGTGAGGGCGCGGCGAATGATCTCCCCGGCCAGCAACCGCTGCTCATCGTGCGATTTCAGCGCGAGCAGCACCTTGGCATGCCCCACGGAAATTCGGTCCTGGGTAAGAAAGCTCTGCACCTGCTCATCGAGGTCGAGCAACCGCATGCTGTTCGCGACCGCCGCGCGGCTCTTGCCCACTTTTTGCGCAATGTCCTCCTGGCGCAGACCGAACTCTTTGGCGAGGCGGGCAAAGGCGTGCGCTTCTTCGATGGGATTGAGATCTTCGCGCTGGAGGTTTTCAATCAACGCCAGCTCGAGAACCTCCTGGTCGGAGGCTTCGCGGATGATGATCGGCGCTTCCGCGAGACCCACCCGTTGCGCGGCGCGCCAGCGGCGCTCACCAGCGATGATCTCGAAGCGATCGGCCCGCCGCCGGACGATGAGCGGCTGGATAATGCCATGGACCTTGATCGAATCGACGAGTTCCTGGAGATTCTCGTCGCGAAAGACGGTCCGCGGTTGCAGGGGCGAAGGAACGATTTGGTCAAGCCCGATGAGCTGCACCCGCTCGCCGCTTTCGACGGCAGGTGTAGGCGAGGCGACGCGCGTGTTGATGAGGGCGCCAAGACCTTTGCCGAGGGCGACTTTTGCCATAGGAACGCGGAGCCTAATGGGTCGCCGGGGAAACGCAAAGGTGGAAGATTGCCGCCCCGCGCGCGGACGCTACGGTGGCGCGATGCTCTTCGCTGAACTGATCGAGGTGCTCGACCCGGAGGCGCACGGAGCGGCGCTCAATATGGCCATTGATGAAGCGCTCCTGCGCACGGCGTCGAAGCCGCTGCTGCGGGTCTATCGGTGGGTCCGGCCGGCCATTTCGTTCGGCTATTTTGAGAAGTTCGCGGACGTGGAGAGGGGACACCTGGCGGGTGAAATGGTGCGGCGATGGACGGGCGGGGGCGTGGTCTTCCACGGCGACGACCTGACCTACACGCTCATCGTGCCGATGGCCCACCCGTTCGCGCGGCTCCCGCCGGGAGAGTCCTACCGGCAGATTCATGACTGCGTCGCCAAGGCGCTGCAAGCGCTCGGCCTGGCGGCCCGGCTGGCCGCGCACGCCAGCGCGAGGGTCTCGAATGGCTGTTTCGAAAACGCGGCGGAAGCCGATGTGCTCGCAGACGGCCGCAAGATCGCCGGCGCCGCCCAACGCCGCACCCGCGCGGGACTTCTGCACCAAGGCAGCATCCAGGGGCTCCCGGCGCACGAAGGCCTTGCCGAACGACTCGCCGGAGCGTTCGGCGACACGGCCGATCGGTCTGTGCTCGAAGAAGACACCCTCTCCGTCGCGGCCCAACTGGCGCGCGAAAAGTACGCGACCGAAGCGTGGTTGCGCCGCTTCTGATAGGGTGAGGCCGACTTGCAGTCGGCGCGGGCGTGCGGGGCGAGGGGAATTCTTCGGGGCGCGCCCTGCACACCGCTCGCGCTCCGAAAGCGGCGCGGCAACGGCGGCGAGGCTTTACTTCGCTCCGCTTTCTGAAAAGAGGGCGAGTCCCGCCTGGTATTCGGGTTTGGCCTGCGCCGCTTGCTGGAGGAGGGGCAAAGCTTCAGTTTTTTTTCCGAGTTGGAAAAGAAAGACCCCGAGCAGCCACTTGCGCTCCGCAATCGCTTCCGGTGCGGTCGGCTTGCGCAGAAACTCCTGCGCCATGGCCGTCACGCTGTCGGGCGCAATATCGCCCCAAGGGATCGGCACTTTGCCTGCGCGGGTCACGGAAACCACTTGCTGATCATCCGCCTCCTTGAGCCCGGTGGGAATCGGGGTGCCGTCTTTCTTGAGCACCGGCTGCGCGTAACCGCTGGCGGTGAGGTCCGCGACGAGGATGTCCTTGAATTTGGTGAGCCACTGAGTGCGCTTGGACCAGGCCTCGAGCGCGGCCTTCCCTTTTTCTCCGGTCGCGGTCGCGGTGAAAACAATTTGAGAGGCGTCGGCAAACCGATAGTCGGCCGCGTACGACTCGACGCGCTTCTTGACATCGGTGATCACCTGCGCGTCCACCGCCTCGAGCGCCGCGGCTTGCTGGCTCATCTCCGCGTTGGCCGCATCGATCTGGGATTTGAGCGCGGCGGCGAGCTCGTCCAGCTTTTTCGCCAGGCTCGGCTGCCCTTTGAGTTTGGCTTTGGCGTCACGAATCTCCGCGAACGCTTTTTCCCTTCGCTCCGGAGTCTTCGCTTCCGTCGCCACGGAGCTGGCGATTCGATAGGCGGCCACGCTATCCACAAAAGACTCGCCCAGCGGTTGGTAGCGACGGAGCCAGACTTCGGAATCCGGAATCCGCGCGATCCGGAACTGGCGAAAGAAGGTGCTCGCGTCGTCGTACTGGCCGAGGATCGAATCCTTCAGGCCAAAGACGAGCAGCGCAAAAGATTCGGTGGTGGCCAAATCGTAATTCCTCGCCAGCTCAGCCTTCTGCGGCTCTTCGCTCGCGGCGAGGCGTGCCGTCTCGACAAAGAAGTTGGCGAGCTTCTCCTCGCGTGGATCCTGCGTGTAGGGGCCGCGTTTTTCCACCTTGCTGAATTCGGTTCGCGCCTCCGGCAACTGGCCCGCAAGCAGGTGGGCGACTCCATTCTGCATGGTAATCCAGTTCCGCGTCGGCTGTGGGACCTTCTCGGTGTCGATTGCGGTGAGGATCGCCGAGGCCTCGGCGTATTTTCCGGCGACGATCTTGTCGCGCGCCTCGAAGAATTTGGTCTCCACCTCCTCGCTCACTTGGGTCCGGACAAACTTCACCGGGGCCTTCTCGCGCGGGGGAAAAATCCGGTCGCGATGCTGGTAAAAGACGACTCCGAGCACCACGAGCACGAGCAGCGCGCCGATGGTGATCCAGCTCATTGCCTTGCTATCATCTTCGACGACTCTCATTTCGCCGCGCGCCGGAAAGCGCCTCCGTGAAGGGTCAACGTGCAGGTCGTGAACGAATTGGTGGGGGAGTGGTCAGGGATCATTTTTTGGGGGGCGTCGCGCACCCGTTGGCTCATTTCATAGCGCCTCTTTTCTCCGGTGCAAAGGCTGGACAACCTCCGTTCGGCAGCTCGAATGTTCGCCATGACCCATTCACCAAAAGCTGAATCCGCGGCCGCGCCGGCGGAGGAACTCGATCTGGCGATCCCGGACATGGACACCGTTGCCGCCGAAATGCAGGTCAAGGAGATCCTCGAAAAATTGCCGGGAATTCAGGCGGTGCGCCTGGTCGGGCGGGGCGCGTTCATCCGCTATAATCCCATCGGCATCGACAAGGACCAGATCTGTGCGGCGATCCGGCAATCGGGCTTCCGCGCCAGCACCTTTCAGGACTCGAAGACGGGCGCGACCGGCCGGTCTTCGCAGTAGGGCGCGCTCCCTTTGCGGCGCTCCCGCTCGGCCAGCCCTCGGGCTGCCCGGCCGGCATCTGGTGCGTGATTGGAGTTATCGAAATTGCGGCGCAGGGGTGCAGCCGGCGCTCGTTTCACCGGGCAAAAGGCGGCGCGTCGCAGCGATGGATTCCAGCGACGAAAGGCTGCGCAAAGGTTCGTGTCGTGAGCACCCTTTTGCATCGGGAGCTGGGCCTGATGCGGGCATCAGGTCAGGTGATTGACCAAGTTCGCAATCGGAGATAGGAGAGCGTCCGCACGGTGAGTTTCCCAATTCCCCACAACGAAGAAGAGCGGCTCGAAGAGCTGCGTCGCTATGCGGTGCTCGATACCCCGCCGGAGAAAGCGTTCGACAACATCACCGAGCTCGCGTCGCGCATTTTCAAAGTGCCGATTGCAACGGTTACGCTGATCGATGAAGACCGGCAGTGGTTCAAGTCGTGTCTGGGCCTGGAGACGCGCGAAGTGGGGCGCCATGTCGCCTTTTGCGCGCATGCCATTTTAGGCGCCGAAGTGATGGTCGTGCCCGACGCGCGCGAAGATGCGCGCTTCGCCGACAACCCTCTCGTAACCGGTGCGCCGCACATCCGCTTTTACGCCGGCGCGCCGCTGCGGACGAGCAACGGTCTCAATCTCGGGACGCTCTGCGTCATCGACACGAAACCCCGCAAGCTGAGGAAGGACAGTATCGCCACCCTCGCCGGTCTGGCGACGCTGGTGGTCGATGAGATCCAGTTGCGCTACGAGATCGGCGAGCGCCGCCGCGCCACGGAAAGTCTGCGCCTGCTCCAGGCGGCCGTGCAGCAAAGCAGCGAATCGGTCATGATTACCACGGCCGACGTGGATTTGCCGGGTCCGGAGATCGTTTTCGTGAACCCGGCGTTCACGGAAGTGACCGGCTTTACCGCCGAGGAAGCCATTGGCAAGACCCCGCGCATTTTGCAGGGGCCGAAGACGGAGCGGACCATCCTCGATGGCGTGCGGGACCATCTTGCCAACGGCGAGGAATTTCGCGGCGAGGCGGTCAACTACCGCAAGGACGGCAGCGAATTCGTCCTCTCCTGGCACATCTCGCCGATCCGCGGGGAGAACGGAAAAGTGACCCACTTCATCGGCTTCCAGCGCGACGCCACGGAGCGCAACCGGACCGCGTTCGCGCTCCAGCAGGCAAAGGAGGAAGCCGAGCGGGCCAACCGCGCCAAGAGCGAGTTCCTCTCCCGCATGAGCCACGAGCTGCGCACGCCGTTGCACGCGATTCTGGGCTTTGCGCAGCTTTTGGAAACGGAGGGCCAGAGTGCCGAAGATGCGGAGAGCGTGACGCAGATTGCCCGCGCCGGAAACCACCTGCTCGGGCTGATCAACGAGGTGCTCGACCTCGCCCGCGTCGAGTCGGGGAAGCTGGCCCTGACGCCCGAGCCGGTGGGCGTTCGCGAGACGCTGCAGGACGTTCTGTCGCTGGTCCGGCCGCTGGCCGCGCGACGCCAGGTGCGCCTCGCGGAACTCTCGGGCGATCTCGACCTCGAGGTGCTCTCCAGTTCGCAGCGCTTCAAACAAGTGATGCTCAACCTGCTTTCCAATGCCCTGAAATTTAATCGCGAGGGCGGTTTGGTCACGGTCTCGTGCGAGAAGGTCGAGGACTATTTGCGCATCAAAGTCGCCGACACCGGGCGCGGCATTTTCCCGGAAAATATCGCGAAAATGTTCACGCCGTTCGAGCGACTGGACGTGGAGGACGCGGGAATCGAAGGCGCCGGACTCGGCTTGTCGCTTTCCAAACATTTGATCGAAGCGATGGGCGGAAAAATCGGCGTGGTGAGCGTCCGGGGAAAGGGAACGACCTTCTGGGTTGAACTGCCGCTGGTGCAGCACCCGCCGGCGGCCACGGTGCGAAGACTCGAGGAACGGATTCCCACCACCGCCGAATTGCCACGCGTCACTGCCCCGCGCACTCTGCTCTATATCGAGGACAACCTTTCCAACCTTCGTCTCGTCGAACGCATCCTCGCCCGGCGTCCCGAGGTCAAGTTGGTCTCCGCGATGCAAGGCAGCATCGGCCTCGAGCTCGCGCGCCAGCATCGACCGGACTTGATTCTTCTCGATATGCACTTGCCCGATATCCAGGGCGAAGAAGTCCTGCGCCAACTCCATGCCGATCCCGGGACGGCGTGCATCCCGATCATCATGATCAGCGCCGACGCCACCGAGCACCAGATCGAGCGCCTCCGCGCCGCCGGCGCCAACGATTATCTCACCAAGCCGATCGACGTACGCCGATTTCTGTCGGTCGTCGATGCGACCGAGCGGCGTCCCGCGGAGCCCACTCCGCCACCCCCCGCGATCCAGCTCCCATAACGGCGCCGGCGTGCGCCAGATCAGGCAACGCAGCCGCGGATCAACCCCCATGAATTACCCGCCTCGATTCCGTCGAGGCTCGCACCGGCATCGAGGGCCATTTCCTGTCCCGGATGAAAAGAAACCCGCCTTCGACCCGGCGCTCGACGGGGGTGAATGAAAATGCGGGTAAGTCATTGACCGGTCATCCGGGGCCGGGCTCCATCATGCGGATACCTCCCTATGAAAAAACGTTTCCCTACCTGCGCCATCTGGATCGCTCTCGCGATTTTCACCTTACGGGTCGCGGCGGTCCCCAGCGAAGACTTTGGTTCCGCCGAGCCGTTCAAGGCCGGGGACACAGTTTGCTATGTCGGCGACAGCATCACCCACGGCGGAACCTATCATTCGATCGTCACGCTCTTTTACGCTACCCGGTTCCCGGATCGGCCGATTCAGTATTGGAATTGCGGCATTAGCGGCGACCGCGCGGCTGGCATCATGTCCGACGAGCGCTATCGCCTGAACATCGACATTCTCGGCCACCAGCCGACCGTCGCCACGATCATGCTCGGCATGAACGATGTCGGGCGCGGCGACTACGGCGAAGACAAGACCGGCCCCGAGTTCGTGCAGCGTCGTCAGGCCTCGCTCGATACTTACGACGCCAACATGAAAAAGCTCATCGGTGCGCTTCAGAAAAGCGGCGCGCGGGTGATTCTCATCACCCCGTCGATCTACGACGAGACGACAAAGCTGGAGAAGGCCAACCCCGACATCGGCCCCGGGCGCAATGGCGCGCTTGGCAAGTGTGCCGATAAGATCTTCGGATGGTCGAAGGAATACCACACCGGACTGGTGAAGTTCTGGGAGGTGATGAAGGCGATTAACGAGCGGGAGCAGTCGCGCGATCCGGCGTTCACGATCGTCGGTCCCGACCGCGTCCATCCCGGCGGCGTCGGCCACTTCGTCATGGCCTACACCCTTCTCAAGGCGCAAGGGATGCCACGTGAAGTGGCGCGGATCGCCATCGATGTCCGGCAGGCGAAAGCCAGTGCGGCGGTGAATTGCGAGATCGACAGCATCAAGGTGGCGGCGGGCGGGGTGGAGTTCGATTGCCTCGAAAAGGCGCTGCCGCTCGTCGTTCCGCCCGAAGCCAAACCGGCGCTCGCGCTGGTCCCATTCATGCAGGAACTCAACCAGGAGCCGCTCATTGTTGCGGGACTCGCCGACGGCCGCTACGAGCTGAAGATCGACGATCAAGTCGTGGGCGACTACACCGCTGCCGAACTCCAGGAGGGTATCAACCTCGCCGAGAATCCGAAGACGCCCCAGTATCGACAGTCCGCGGAGGCCACGAAGATCAACACCGAGCGCACGCGGGCGGCCGGCACTTTGCGGGGCATCGCGGCCCAATATTACGGCCTTTCACGAGCGAACGTGGACACCACCGACCGGGCCGCGGTGGAAAAGAAATTGCGGGAGCAAATCGAAGCTGCTCAAGCCGCCGGCAAACCCGATCTGAGATCGGAGGCGACGCTCAAAGACCCGGACGAGCAGGCGAAGGCCGGGAAGCAATACGAAGAGCTGTCCAACGCGCTGGCCAAGGCGTGCCAGCCGCGCCAGCACCATTTCGCCTTATTAAGGAAGTGAGTCGAAGCGAGGAATGAGAACCCCGTTCACTCGAACGGCCTGAACGCCACGATCCGGCCCGGCCTCGGCATCGACTACTCGCGCCTCGCCACTGGCGCGTGCTACGGCCGAGCGTCGGCTTCGCTCGTTGTTGCCCGCGAGGCCTTGATTTCCTCGAAGACGCCGGCGGCAATCTCGAATGAGCGGAGCCGTGCGGCATGGTCGAAAACCTGGGCCGTGGCGATGATTTCGTCCGCGCCGGTGGCTTCGATGAGCGCTTCCAGTTCGCGGCGAATCGTCGGCGGCGAACCCACGGCGGAGCAGCGCGTCATCCGCTGGACGTGGGCGGCTTCGATCGGGCTCCAGCGGCCCTCCATCGTCCCGACCGGCGGCGGTAATTCGGAGCGTGCTCCGCGGATCATGCCGAGGAACGCTTGCTGGAGCGAGGTGAAGAGTCGGGCCGCCTCCGCATCCGTATCGGCGGCGATGACGTTCGCGCCGACCATGACGTGCGGTTTGGCGAGCTGTGCCGAGGGCTGAAAATCCCGTCGGTAGAGCGCGAGCGCGGCGTGCAGGTAGTCGGGCGCGAAGTGCGAGGCGAAGGCAAATGGGAGGCCGAGTTCCGCCGCGAGGCGCGCGCTGAAATCACTCGAACCGAGCAGGTAGAGCGGCACGTTCAACCCCGCGCCGGGGATGGCTTTCAAGGGCTGTCCAGGCACAGCGGGTGCGAAGTAGGACTGCAACTCCAGCACCTCCTGAGGAAAAGTATCGCCGCTGCTGCCGAGTCCGCGACGCAGGGCGCGGGCGGTGAGTTGATCGCCGCCGGGTGCGCGCCCCAGCCCGAGATCGATCCGCCCAGGATAGAGCGACTCCAGCGTGCCGAATTGCTCCGCAATGACCAACGGCGCGTGGTTGGGGAGCATGATGCCGCCCGCGCCGACGCGGATGCGCGCCGTGCCGCCCGCCACATGGCCGATGACCACGGAAGTCGCCGCACTGGCGATGCCGGGAATATTGTGATGCTCGGCCAGCCAGTAGCGGTGATAGCCCCACTCCTCCGCGTGCTGCGCGAGATCGAGCGTGTTGCGGAACGCCTGCGCCGCATCGCCGCCCTGGATGATCGGAGCGAGATCGAGAACGGAGTAGCCAAGTTCGCGTGCGACATAGCCGTAGGTTTTCGCGGGATTCGAGTCGTCGGTGAGTGGTGTGAAGAGGTCTGGCATTGGTGAAGAATCAGGAGACGACGTCGGGTGTGACGAGCGCTTCGAGTTGCTCGACGATGACCTTCTTCTCGACCGCTCCCACGATCTGATGGCGCAACTCGCCACCCCTGAAAAAGAGCAGCGCTGGGATGCCGCGGATGCCGAAGCGCTGCATCAGCGCGGATTCGTCATCGACGTTGACTTTCGCGATGCGAAAGCGCCCGTCGCCTTCGCGGGCGATCTCGTTCAGCACGGGCGCGATCATCTGGCACGGCCCGCACCACGGCGCCCAGAAATCGACCAGCACCGGGATGGGTGATTGCAGCACCGCCTTCTCGAAGCTGGCGGCGTTGATGTTGATGGGTTCGTTCATCGTGCGTGTTGGTTGAGATGGGTTCCTGGGAAATCAGGGCTGGCCGCCGAAGGTCGCGGAATCGTCGAGGTCGAGCAGGTCGGCCCCGCTTCCGATGTCCTCGCGGGAAGAGGCGAGTTATTGCGCGGTGAAGCCACCGTCCACGGGCAGGGCGATCCCCGTGGTGAAGGCTGCGCCGGGCGAGCAGAGAAAAAGCACGGGAGCGGCGATTTCTTCGACTTTGCCAAAGCGCCCGATGGGATGCATGGCGAGCATGAAATCATGCCCCGCCGCATCGGCGCGCATGCCGGCATTGATGTCGGTCTCGACGACGGCCGGACAGACGGCGTTGATGCGCACGCCCTTCGCGCTGAACTCGACCGCGGCCGATTTGGTCAGGCCGATGACGGCAAACTTGCTCGCGTTGTAAATCGCCGCGTTGGGAATGACGCTCAGACCGAGCGCCGAGGCGTTGTTGACGATCGCGCCGCCGCCGCTCTTCAGGATCGCGGGGATCTGGTGTTTCATTCCGTAAAAAACGCCGCGGACATTGATGTTCATCGTGCGGTCGAAGACGTCGTCGGTCGTTTCAGTAATCGGGCCGGCATCGGCGAAGATGCCCGCGTTGTTGAAGGCGAAGTCGAGACGGCCGAAGCGCTCGACCGTTTTGGCGACGAGCGCCTGCACGTCGGCCTCGCGCGAAACATCGGTGCGGACGAAGAGCGCTTCGCCGCCGGCCTGTTCGATCTCGCGCACGACCTGTGCGCCTTCCTCTTCGCGCCGTCCGGCGACGACGACTTTGGCGCCGGCCTCGGCAAAGGCGATGGCGGTGGCGCGTCCGATGCCGGAGGTGGCGCCGGTGACGAGAGCTACTTTATTGGTGAATGTCTGGGTCATGGTTCGTTGGTTTGGTTCTGGGTTGGTTTTACCGGAGATGAAAGGTTCACGCCGCGCGGGCATAGGCCGGCTCTTTCGCCGCGACGATCTCGGCCAGACGGACCTCTGCGAAATCGGGCAGGAAAAGGTGTGGGAACGGCGTCGCCCAAGCGAGTTCTTCTGCTTCGGAAATGGCCTGGCGGATGATCTGGCTGCGGCCCGGATGCGCCCGCTCGAACTTCTCCTGCAGCCGCGTTTTCAACTTCCCGAGGGCTGCAATGAGTTCCCGGCAAAACTGCACAGGTAGGTCGATGGCGGAACGGCTTCGGCGCGAAGAAGTGGATGGGGATATCATAATGGTGGCTGTATTGTATTTGACTGGTCGTCTATATTACGTGTAAGAAAGGAGAGTTGGAAGGGGGATTCTTTGCGCCGGTCTCCAGCGGCGGCTCTCGGTCGGCGTCTAAGAGGTCGCCCCGAGCGCGGCTACGGTTTAGTTTCTTTGGCAATCGCTTTGCTCTCAAGCATGCGGGGACACTCCACGAAGTAAACCAATCGGTCAACTATTTTCTCGATAAACGCTAAGAGGCGGGATCAGCGAGCCTTCCGGAGGCGAATCCATCTCGCAGCGGAGTGGCAGCGCATACGGGATTCGAAAGCGTCTGCGTTTTTCGGGATCGTGCGCGATTCAACGCAATTACTCTGTAGTGCGCGCACCGAACGTTCGGAAGAACCGCACCAAGGCGCACATTAACGAATGAAATTTGTCCTGCTTTGTCCTGCCTTTTGCCCTGATATAGGCGAACGTTGACTGGAGGCCGCGCCACCTGCTATCGAAGAGATCGTCGTTCAAACTTGGCTCAGGGCGGAAAGCTCGTCATGAGCGAGGTTTCGGATGCGCGCGGTTCCCGGATCGAAAGTGTGATCCGGATGGGAGTTTTGAATGCTCGCAGAGCACTCGTGCTCTGCCGGCGACTTTGCGGTTTGGGATTTCCCCGGACTGCGGAGAACGAAAGAACAGCCATCAATAAAATGGTGAAAAAAGCAGAACTCTGTGACCGCTACGGTGTGTCGCAGCGGACGATCGAGAACTGGATGAACTCCGGTGTCTTGCCCTACTGCAAACCGTCTTACGGGATCGTCAGATTCGACCTGGAAGCTTGCGACAAAGCGCTGCAGAGGTTTCAACGAAACACCTCAGCGTCAGACAATTGACGGTGATGATTGTCGGGGCCCCGATCCGCAAGGGTCGGGGCCTTTTTCTGTGGGGCAGCCCCGCTCTAAGGTCTAAATTCCGGGAATGTGGGCCAAAATACTAAGGAGGGTGCTTGTAGCCATCAACCGCCACTCTGCGGCCTGGTGACCACCCCTTCTCCCCGGCATCCACCCTCTACCAAAGGAGACCGCCATGGCGAACGCCCGTTATTACTCTCCCCGGCTCGAACGCGACCTGATCTCGCGGCTCTACCAGCAGGCCAAGGCTGAACGTGTCCCGATGACGGCTCTCGCAAGCCGGCTCGTGCGCGAAGGCTTGGCCGACCAAACCCCCGAGACCACCAACGTCGTCGCCGAGGAGCCGCCCGCCGTCGATCCCGTCGGACGGAAAGAGTAAATGGATCAACCAACGACTCGGAGGAGCCCGGCCCCACCAAGGCCGGGCTTTTTCGCGTCTGGATACAAGCCGCCGAGATCTGCCGCTACCAGGAAGGGGCAGTTGTCCGGCGATCTGAATCCATCGGAACAAATCGGGGCGCAACCTCGCCCCAGAACATTGCTACACGGCGGTCGCCCACTCGGGACCACTTCATCGAGGCCCGCCCCCGTACATTTCTCGCCACCGACACTTTTCGGGGCGTCCCCCAAGCACACGACTCATGAAATCAAATACCAGACTCCTCATATTGCAGCGCGCCGGCAGACTCCTCTTTTCTCAGGGGCTCGCAACCGGAATCGATCGCACCACCCGCGAGTGTCAGACCGCGAAGATGACCATCTACCAGCATTTCACGAACAAGGACGGGCTGATTTGCGCGATCCTCCAAGGCGTCCAGTCTGCGCTCAACGATAAGATCCTGGCCATCACCGGCAGCCGCGGCATCCCTCCGAATGTGCAACTGGAATCGGTCTTCAACATCGTTTGCTACGGGATGAGCGATCCCGAGATCATGGCCGGGCTCGGCGTGCGGGCTCTGACGGAGTTTCCACGTCCCGACCACCCTGTCCACCTGGCAGGGCTGAAGCTCGATCGAGCAATTCTGCGGCATCTCGAACCGCTCTGCGGGCAGGCGGCGATCGAAGACAGCGAAACAGCGGCACGCCAGCTTCTGCTCATCGCAAAAGGCTGCTTCCTCATGGTTCCGCTGCTTGGAGTCAGCGGCAGCCGGGTCGTTGCGCGGGAACTCGCGAGATCTGTGCTCAGTCAATCCGGGGAAGCGCCGGCGAGCGCGGCGCCATCCCAGCGAGCAGGTCATCCGACCACCCACGTATGAAAAAGGTCAAAGTGACGGTTCAAGTCACCCTGACGCTTCCGCCCGGTGGGGAGCTTGTGGAGAACTTCCGCTCCGAGGGAGAAGACATGGGCTCCCATATCAAGGCAGGTGGAAAGCTGTTTCGTCTCTACGTCAACTGGATGGTGTTCCGGCCCAGGTTTTTGAATACCGAGGAAGAGCGAGAAATGGGTAGGGGCCACGGCTGGCGGACCTGCGACGATGCCGATTACGACAAGTTCCTCTCCGACGAGGAAGAGCCAGAGCATCCCTACACCCTTGAGGAAATCGGATAGCGGCCGGGCTTTGACCGGGCGGCCGTTCACCCCGGCGACGATCTCTTGGCGCGGCCGGACCTGCCTCGAGCATTTGAATCGACCGACCGTCGTTCCCCTCGGCTGAGGAGGCACGCGTGAAGATGTAGAGCCGATCAATCACCGACACGGACGAGCCCGGCCCATCAAGGCCGGGCTTTTTCGTGTCCTCAAACCAAAACCAAAAACGAAAGGAAGCAAAAATGGCTATCGTCCTCGAAGTCAACTACGCGAAGACGCTCGGGTTGCCCAACTACAGCTCGCATCAATACTCCGTCACCATTCGCACGGAGCTAACCGACCTCACCGAGATCGAAGAAGCCAGCACCCGGCTCTACGCCCTGTTGCAGGATGCCGTCGATCGCGACATTCAGCACATCGGCTTCATTCCTGACCCCACGACCTACGGGATGAACCCACCTGTCACGAACGCCGCGGGTGAGAACGATCATGGCCGCGGCAACGGCGGCAACGGCTCCGAGCCGTGGCGCTGCAGTGTCAAGCAGCGCGGATTCATCGAGCGGCTCGTCCGCGAGAACGGACTCGACAAGAACGAACCCGAACGGCTTGCGGTGGAGATGTTTGGTGTCGGCGCCCCCCAACTGGACAGGCCGCAAGCTTCGGGGCTTATCGACGAGTTGCTCGAACGGCATGGCGGGGACCGGCGCGGCGGCAAGCGGCCTTACCGCCACGAGCGCGTGCCAGCCAACGGCGGCGGCGACTGAATCGTCGTTGTCGCTCCATAAGGATGGCGCCGACGCCGCCGGTCTCATCAACGGCGGCGTCCGCGAGGGGTGGCAAGGGCCGGCGAGCCATTCGTGCTCCGCAGCTCAGGCCGGAGGGTGGTGCGTCGATCACTTGGTCCCGGTGTCCTTCTCTTTTGCCGAGCTGCGCATTCCGCGCAGCGCCACGGCTCCAAACCCCAACACCACACTCGGATTCATGAAGAAACTTAAAACCAACACTGACGCGGCCCCCAATGCCGCCATTCCTATTGAAGCCCCACTGGCTGCGCCGGCCCTAAAGAAGGTCAGCTTTGCCGGTTTCGCCACCCAGACGCCGGGGACTAAGGCATCGAAAGCCTATCCTCTGCTCCCCGACCCCGACGGCCAGGTCTCGGAACTCGTGAAGAGTATCCTGGAGAAGAGCGCACAGCTCGATGCGCTCGAAGGAGCGCTCGAACTGTTATGTGGAACTCCACATAACGCATCCTATGTTGAGTCGTCAGTAATGTGGAGTTGAGGCGGAGGGAGCTTGATTTTCCGGGCGTTCGGCGGTGTCCACTCCACATTTCTGAGAACGCCGGCCGGAGGATGCGGGGCCTAGCCTCCG
>JAXDQW010000107.1:0-19322 GCA_034667665.1 Chthoniobacter sp. | reverse complement strand
AAAAATCGAGGATGTCGTTGACCACGACCAGCAGCGAGTCGGCCGAGCTTTTGACCATGCCGAGATATTCGCGCTGCTCGCGGTTGAGTTCGGTCTCGAGCGTCAGTTCGGTCATCCCGATGATCCCATTCATCGGCGTGCGAATCTCGTGGCTCATGTTCGCGAGGAACTCGCTCTTCGCCCGGTTGGCCGCCTCGGCAGCGTTTCGGGCTATCTTCAATTCTTCCTCCGCCCGCTTGTTTTCAATGCCCAATGCGATGTTGTTCGCGATGGTAGCGAGCGCCTCAAGGGTCACCTCGCTTAGGGGGTGCCGGGCAAACATCGCCATGACGCCCACGACGCGATCTTTGACCAGCAGTGGATAGCCGGCGAAGGCGACCATCCCTTCGCGCTGCGCCCACTCCTGATTGCCGACGTGAGGATCGCCGACGACTTGGTTGGTCAGGTGCGGCTTTCGCTCCTGGGCGATCAGGCCGATTTTGAATTTGCCCACGGGCACGTGGGCGTGCGGCCCGTCGAGGTGGGTGTAAAGGCCTGCGCTCGCCTGCAGCTCGAGCATTTGCTCCGGCTCATTGAGCGTCCAGATGCGCGCGAACGCCGCGTCAAGATGTCGGACGATGGCGTCGCTGCACCGGTGGAGCACCTCCGCGAGCGTCCCCCCGCGCGTCCACGCCGCCCCCACTTCGCCATCGAGCAGGGCCAACCGCGCTCTTTCCTGCAAGTCCTCCTCCGCGCATTTGCGTTCTGTGATGTCTTCGCCAATGCTGGCGATGCCGATGACTTCGCCGGAGGTGGAGCGCAGGACAGAGTTGTTCCAGGCAATGAGCCGCGGCGCGCCGGACCGGGTCAGAATTTCGTTCTCGTGATGCCAGGCCTCGGGCTGGTCCGCGAGGAGCGCCGCGTAAACGCCACGCATCTCTGGGACGAGCAGGGGTGGCACGAAGAGATCGAAGCAGTCCCGGCCGATGACTTCATCGCGCCGCCAGCCCGTCAACCGCAGCAGGTAATCGTTGCACCACGTGATCCTCCCGTCCCGATCGAGCATCAGCGAAACCAGTTCAAGATTGCGCAGCATGTCACTGAAGCGCCGCTCGCTCTCGCGCAGCGCCGTCTCCGCCTGCTTGGGCCGGGTGATGTCATGCACGACGCAAAAGAAGGTTTGCTGTGGCGCCGACCAGTGCGTTGACCAGAGCATGTTCACGACCGCGCCGTCTTTGCGCAGGTAACGGTTCTCGAAGTTTTCGCTCGCCGTGCCCGCGACAGTCGCCGCGGCATATCGGTTCGACTCTTCCATGTCGTCCGGGTGAACGAACTCGATGTAGGGGCGTCCGAGCAGCTCCTCCGGCCGGTAGCCCCAGGTTCGTTCGCAGGCGCCGCTGATCTTCGTGAAGCGTCCGTCCGCACTCACCGAACAAATGATATCCACCGAGTGATCCATCAAGTCGCTCGTCTCCCGGGCCGTTTCGTTTGCGTGCCGCACCAGCGCAGTCACGGCGCGCGTGAGGAAGTATGCCGCTGCCATCCCGAGACCAAGGAAAGCGGCGATCGCCAGACCCGACCAGAATTCCGCGCCCGCCGCTCTCGCGCGTGAGCGGTCGGCCAGGACGGCAACTTCTTTAGTCGCGAGCCGTAGCGCCTCTTTCATGAGTTCGATGTTCCTGCCCTGCGCCGGCAGATAGCGGGTCAGACACATTTCTCGGGCGGCGGCGAGATCGGTGCGCGCCAACGCCAGCACTTCTTCCTCCAGCGGACCGGCGACCCCTTCGTCGTGCTCCTGCAATTCGCGCAGCACGCGGCGCAGCTCTTCGCTGCGGGTGGAGGTGAGCGCGAGGCGCAGACGTTCATGGGCGCGTCGGTCGGACTCCAGCTTCTCGACGCGCTGCTCTTCGACCTTCAGGCCCGGTCGCGCAGTCAGCAGCACCAGATTCAGCTCCTGATCGATGTAATCGGCCCGCAACCCGCGCACCGAGGCCCGCACGTTCAAAGTGGCCGTCTCGAGGACTTCACCTTCGTGGACGGTGCTGCGGAACTTGACCAGGAGGAAGAGGCTGGTCGCGAGACCGAGGACGATCAGCAGACCAAATCCCCACGAGACCAGCGTCGGGATGCGCTGCTTTTTGAAGATGCCGGGTGCGTCGCCCCAAGCCTTGCGCCCCCTGGCCGCCTCAGGCACGCCGTTCCGGAGCTTCTTCGGCGCGGAGCCGAGCGGCTGTCGGGCGTAGTCGTCGTTGGCGGTGATTTGTGGATTCATGGAACAATCGCGAGCGCACGAACCGCCGGCGCGGTGGTAAGAGCCAGGACGGCGGTGCTCCCCTCAACTCCAGCGATTCGCTCGAGCAGCGCGAGCAACTCGGCTTTTTGGAGCGGTTTGGAAATGTAGTCGTCCATGCCCGCGTCGAGGCAACGCTCGCGGTCGCCGGTCATGGCGTGCGCCGTCATGGCCGCGATCGGGGTGCGTCGGCCGCTCCCTTGCTCGGAATCTCGGATGCGGCGCGTGGCTTCAAAGCCGTCCATTTCCGGCATCTGCACGTCCATAAAGATCAGGTCGAAAGGTTCGCGCGCTGCGGCGTCCACGGCCTCGCGCCCATTGGCGGCGTGCACGAGCGAGTGGCCGCGCTTTTCGAGGATGCCGGGCAAACATCGCCATGACTCCCACGACGCGACCTTTGACCAGTAGCGGATAGCCGGCGAAGGCGACCATCCCTTCGCGCTGCGCCCACTCCTGATTGCCGACGCGAGGATCGCCGACGATCCCTGACAGAGAAGTGAGCAGGACGACGTTAGTGTAGTCGGCGCGCGGCTCGGCGCGGATGCGGCGGCAAAATTCCAGCCCACCGAGATCGGGCATCATCCAGTCCGAGACGATGAGCGGGAACTCGCCGCTGCTCCAGGCGTCCCAAGCTTCGCGGCCATTGGTCGCTTCACACACCTCGTGCCCCAGCTTGCTCAGCGCAGAGCTGAGTAGCAGGAGGGTGATAACGTCGTCATCGGCGATCAGGGCTTTCATTCTCAGTGATCGATAGAGCGTGCCGAATGCGAAGCAGCTGGGATTGAGTGTGGCTTTCCGCGGTGCGGGTAAACCCTGAGATGGGCGGAAGTGATCAGTGAGGCTCAGTCTCCGCACCCGCCACTGATCACTGACCATTGATCAGCCGGTGGAAGTGCGACCCTCTGCACACCTGGGGCTGGTGCGCGATCCGCGCCCGACTGATCTCGCCTGAAAATTGAGCGGCGTAAGGTTATTTACCCCGTTCTCTAAGGTTACCCCTCGTGGCGCGATTGACGGGAGCGGTTAGCCTTGAAGCAGAGCGCATCGACCACAACGCCTCAACAACCCCTTTGGATAAACTCCGAATTCTCCTCGCCGATGATCATGAAGTCGTGCG
Source organism: Chthoniobacter sp. (assembly GCA_034667665.1). Taxonomy (GTDB): domain Bacteria; phylum Verrucomicrobiota; class Verrucomicrobiia; order Chthoniobacterales; family Chthoniobacteraceae; genus Chthoniobacter. The sequence goes on along the minus strand of JAXDQW010000107.1, from coordinate 15,936 downwards.
GGAAGGCGTACGCCGATTGATCGAGAAAGAGGACGGCTGGGAAATCTGCGGAGAAGCCGTGGACGGCCGCAAAGCCGTGGCCCTCGCGCAGCAGCTCAAACCGGATGTGGTCGTGCTTGACATCGGCATGCCGGAGCTCAACGGCCTCGACGCGGCGCGGCAAATCAAGCGCGCGCTCCCGAAGACCGAAATGCTCGTCTTTACCGGCGAGGAAAACGACCAGCTCATCCATGACGTCTTCGCGGCGGGAGCCCGCAGTTACATCTTGAAAAGCGACATCGCCGCCCATCTCGTCGCGGCGATTCGCGCGCTCGGCGAGCACAAGCATTACTTCACGAGCCACATCTCGGAGGTCGTCTTCGCGCGTTATTTCGAGGGCAAGTCCGGCGCGGACAACGACAAGGCGGAAGGCCTCACGCCGCGTGAACGCGAGATCGTGCAACTCCTCGCCGAAGGCAAAAGCAACAAGGCAACAGGCGCGCTGCTCGGGATCAGCATCAAGACCGTGGAAACCCATCGCGCGACGACGATGCGCAAGCTGCGGCTGGATTCATTCGCCGATCTGGTGCGCTACGCCATCCGGAACAAAATCATCGGCGCGTAGCCCGGCTACGCACTTGCCCGCGCAGTGATATACCGATTCGCCGCCCCGCGGCGGGCGCGATGTTTAGACGTCCGGTCTGGGAGGACTGATACCTAAAAAAAGGAATTCGCAGTGAGCGGATTCCTTTCTCTGCCTGCCCAGCATCCTGCGCCGAAGCATCCCGCCCGAAGGCGTAAACAGTTCAGCGTCGGAGCATCGGGGACGATGGTGGCTCACGCCGCGATCTTCCGGAGCCGTGGCTCCGAAGCCGGCGTGGTGGCGGGTCGGGCGCGTCCGTTGGCCCAGGTCCGCAGTTCCGTGATTCGTTCGCCCATCAGCTTGGAGAGCGGCACGAAGTCCACCAGGACCTCCCCGATCGTGAGATCGGTCGGCTCACTGTCGCGGTGGAAGGCGCGGTAGAGCGCCTCAATGAACAGCTGTTCGATCTCGGAGCCGGTGAACCCTTCGGTGGCCTTCGCCAGCTGCCGAAGGTCGAAGCTCTGCGGCTCGCGCCGATACTTGGCGATCTGGATTTGCCAGATCGTTTCCCTCTCCTCCCGGGTGGGCAGATCGACGAAGAACAGCTCATCCCAGCGCCCCTTGCGGAGCAGTTCGGGCGGGAGCTGGCTGACGTCATTGGCCGTCGCCACGATGAAGACGGGCGAGGTTTTCTCCTGCATCCAGGAGATGAACGAGCCGAAGACCCGCGAGGAGGTGCCGCCATCGGTGGAGCCCGAGCTGCGGCTGCCGGCGAATCCTTTCTCCAGCTCGTCGATCCAGAGGACGCACGGCGCGATGGCCTCAGCGGTCTGGATGACGGACCGCAGGTTGGACTCCGACTGGCCGACCAGGCCGGCGAAGATGCGGCCCGCATCCAAGCGCAGCAGCGGGGCGCCCAGGACGCTCGCCGTCGCTTTCGCCGTCAACGACTTCCCGCAGCCAGGGACGCCCAGCATGAGGACGCCTTTCGGGATCGGCAGCCCGTATTCGACCGCACGGGGCGTGAACGCCTCGCGCCGCTTGAGGAGCCACTCCTTGAGCAAGTCGAGTCCGCCGATCGAAGCGAGCGATTCGCGGGTTTCGATCAGCTCCAGGAGCCCGTTTTTCTTGACCGCCTGAGCTTTCTCGCGGGCGACTACCACGGGATTGAGCCCCCCAGACTCGACGATCGAAAGCGCGTAGGCGTTCTCGACCTCGGTGGTGGTCATGCCTCGGGCTGCGTCGATGATGGCCGTGAGGGCATCGCCTTGTGGTTTCGGCATGCGCGGTTTCTTTTCTTCCGCCAACGCCTCGTTGTGGGACGCGACGATTCCGTCCAGCACCGCGCGGAGCTGCTCCCGGTCCGGCAACGCGAACTCGATCACGGTCAACTCGCGCTCCAGTTCGGGCGGGAGGGCGAGGCGGCAGCCGAGCACCGCGATGGTCTTTCCGGTGGTCCGCGCCTCGCGGATCGCGTCCTTGAGCTTGCGGATGAGCACCGGGTTCGGCTCGTCGAAGAACTGGTGGAAATCCCGCAGGAGCAGGATCGAGTTCTCCGGAAGGTCGCCGGCGGCTGCCAGCACCTCCATGGGGTCGTTGCAGTCACGGACGCTGCCCCGGGCGGTGTCGATCAGCCCTTCGGTGATCGACCAGGCGAAGAGGCCATGTTGCAGCTCCGCGGCGATGATTTTCAGCTCCGCCTCCACGCGCTGTTCCTCGTGACTGACCAGGTAAAGGCCGGCGTATCCGGCCCGAATGTAATGGGTGATTGTTTCTCTCACGAATTCTCCTTTCTTTGTAGCTATTGGTTGAACTGCCGGTGCTCCCATTGGAGGCAGCGCTCACGCGAGGGGTTCGAGAACAGGAGCGTGCCTGCCCGGTCCCTGAGGTCCCATTGCTGGGTCGAGTCGGTGAACTCGATCGTGGTGAGTCGATTGACCTGGAGTGCACCGATTTCGGTTAATGGGATCGCCTCGGTGTAGAGGCCGCAGACTGTCCCGTTGGGTTCGAAGGTCAGGACGCTGCTTTTCATTGTCCCAACCTCTGCTGCGTTTGCTGGCGGCTACGCTGGTAGTAGTCCGGCTTGCGGTTGCGCTGTTGGACAACGCCGAGTGCTTCCTCCAGATACTTTGTTGCCTGCTCGCAGTCGGCACCTTTGAAGGCGACGGCTTCGATGGCGATCTCGCCGGTGGGCTGCACGGTGACTTCGATGGATCGTGTGGTTTTCATGGTTCACACACCTCCGATCACGAGTTTGATGGCGCCGTTCTGCCCGGCCTTGCGCCGGACGAGGTGGCCCCGTTTGCGGGCCTCGGCAGTGGCCTTGTGGACCGCGTAGAGCTGAAGCAGTCGGCCGAAGTTCTGGCCGACTTCCTTTTCCACGTGGCCGTTCCACCAGTCGGTCGTGAAACCGTAGGTGCCATCGGGCTGTTGGTTCACCGCGATGTCATACGGGCCTTTCAGCCGAATAACCTGTTCGCCGTGGACGGTGTTGGTGCTGTAGCCGCGGGCGGTCGTGTTCTCGACGACGGCAAGGCCCAGCTCTGCGCAGGCGCTTTTGAGCGCCGCGAGGTCTTTGATTTGCGTGGTGATGGTCGCGAAATGACTCATCGGTTCCTCCTTTCGGTTGATGGTGAAAGAGCACGGGCGGCGGCGTGTTTGCGCAGCCATTGCCCCGTGCTCATGGTTTTGATTTTGCGGGCCGTGATGACGGCGGCCCCGCCCCCGTAGGCATCCAGGCGCGGCTTGGAGCAGTCGTGCGACCACTCGAAGCTCACGCATCCCGCGGGTTCGAACTTCTGCAGTAAGTGCTGGATGAAGGCACAGACGGCATCGATGCCGCCGGAACTGGAGTGGATCCAGAGGCCCCATTGGCCGGCGTTGCTCTCGGGGTTCGTTTCGAAGACCCAGTCTTCGGTCACGTCGGCAAGGGATGCCGGGAAGTCACCGGGCATTTCATCGCCCTGCTGCACCGCACCGGCTTGCTCGGCCAGCTTGAGTGCATGCGCCTGCGCGCGTTCATCCGGCAGCGGCACCCTCAGGCTGAAGTTGGTGAAGTAATCGGCCATGGGATTTCCTTTCGTGTTTGTGATCCGCCCCGCGCCCGCAAGAATGGCGGCGCGGGGAAGGTCATGGTTCAGGTCTGGATCTTTCGCCGCCCGATCTGCCCGAAGTGCTGGATGGCCCGTGTCGCCGAAACGGCGGCGGCGACCGGCGGGGTCACCCCGCCCCGGTAATCGTGCATGCTTTCAGACTCGCGGTCTGCGGTGCCCATGAGGGCCGAGCGGGTGTGCTTGCAACTGCGTGACCCGTCGCGGGCGACGCGCCGGCACCAGCCGGGGCAGTCGCAGCTCGTCGATCCATCTGCGTAGAGCAGCGTCTGGTAACGCTTGTCGCCTTTGGAGGAGACAAACGTCCAGCACCTGGCGATGGCGGCGGTTTTCATGTCGCGCCCTCGCCCTGCACTTTGCTCACGCAAGCTCCCGATGCCGGAGCCCGGATGCTTTCCGCCGGAACCAGCCGTAGGTCGCTCTCAAGGAACTCGTCGCCTTCCTCGTCGAGGAAGACCCGTTCATCGTCCCGGATAACGGTGCTCTGCTCGTCCCACCAGATTTCCGTCGATCCCTCGTAGTCGAACTCGATGCCGCCCAACGGGTCTTCCCTCGCCGAGCCTGGCACGATGTTGGCCCGGCCGCTGAGTCTTTCGAGCGTGCCGGTGATCACGGTGCCGGCGGGTGAAACCAGGATCATGCGCTGCTGGGCCATTGAAGCCTCCTTTCGGGTTGGCGCGGCTCACGCCGCGAGGTGCATCCGGCGCCGGCCCATGGTGCCGAATTGCTGGACGAGTTCCGTGGCGTCGGCCTGAGACAGCTCCCGCGCCTTGCCGGCCAGGGCACTGAGTCCCTGCCGCAGCTTCTGCTGGGCGGAGCTGCTGTCCCGGTATTCCGCGGCGGTCCGCGAGAGCAATTCGCGCCGCACGGTTTCGAGCTGCTGCTCCATGACCGTGTCGTTGGCGAAGTTCATCGCTTTGAACTGATCGATGAACCGGACGAGCCGGTTGAGCGTCTTTTGGTGGACGCCGTCGGTTTTGCCCGCGCTGATGCTCTGCAGCATTTCCTCGCAGAGCGTGGCGGTCTGCTCTCGCATGGAGGCCACGCATTCCGCAACAAAGGCTTCCACATCGCTGCGGATCTTGGTGCCGGCTTCCTGCGCGGCGTGCTGCCGGGCCTGGATGACCTGCTGCTGTTCGGCCAGGGTGATCAGGTCCGTGGTGAGTTGTTCGGGCACGGCGATCTGGAACAACGTGGTGTCGAAGCCAAACTGCTTTTCGAGCGAGAGCGGGAAGGCAGCGGCGATCGTGGCGACCAGCCGTTCGGGGTCGGCCACGAGTTTGGTGGCGGCGGTGCGCCATTCTTCCATGGCGCTCGTCCGGTGCCGGGCGTAGTGAGCCACGAACTCCTCCTTGGCCTGCCAGAACTCAGCTTCGAGGCAGCGGAGTTTGTCGGTGATCTCCGCCAGCTTCGCGTTGGGCAGGAAGTGGCCGAGCCCGTTGAGGAACGGGAAGGTATTGGTTTCGATGAGGGCGTGGGCGCGGCCTTCGATGAGGCCTAGGTCCGCGGTCGCAGATTTGGGCAGGAGTCGTTTGTGCCCGAGGCTGATCAGCCGGTCGGACACGTCCTGAGCCTGGAGGCCGAGATCCTCCGGTTTGAGTTTCTTGCAGCCCCGCCAGTAGCGGACGCTGACATTGATGAGCACGCCTTCGCGGGTGAGTACGTCGAGGAGTGTCTGGTTGCTGGAATTCATTGGGGTTCCTTTCGTGAATGGGCGGCAGGTGAGTTCCTGCCGCGGTTGGATTGAAATGAGGGGTTAAACGACGCCGGGTCGGACAGGCTTTCGCCCATCCGGCGGACGCATTGTCCGAAAGCGAAACGGCCGGTCCGCTGTGAAGGCAGACCGACCATTTTCACCTCGGGTGGCGGGAAGGCTTCGGACTATTCCCGGGAGTGGTAGATGTGCCCGAGCATGTCGTAGTAGCGACCGGTGTCGCAGAGGGCGCACGGATCGGCCGGGAAGAGGGTCTTGATCAGCTTCTGATAGGCGAGCGCCTTGGATTTGTTGCTGAAGCCGCGGTCGAAGTAGCCTTCGGCCACAGCGCTCTCCGGCGGCATGATGCGCCAGCGCGAAAGATTCTTGTATCGATGCATCGGCGGTGGCGCCGGAGTGGTGACTTGAAATGGCATACTTGAGGTCTTTGGCCGTTAAACGACGCCGGGCCGGACAGGCTTTCGCCCATCCGGCCCAGCATCGTGTGCGGACTTCGCAGTTCTACTTGCGTTGCTAGATGCGGACGCTCTTGAGCGAGCGGAGGGTCTGCCGCACGGACTGAATCTCTTTGTCGCTGGCCTTCTGCTCGCGCTGCGCCTGTTTGAGGGCATCGGCGAGTTTGTTGAGGCCGGCGATGGTGCTGCGGAACTCGCCCCGGATCGTTTCGATCTGTGCGAGCGCCGTTTCCAGCGCCGGCTTCTCCGCCGTGGCTGTGGTAGTGCCATTGGAAGTCCCGCTGGTGGTGGTGCCGTTTTGATCGGGCATGGATTTCCTTTCTTGTGATTCCGCTTTAGGCGGAGGGGTTGAAGGCTGCGGTTCGCTGTCTGCCGCCGCCACCGGACTGGCCGAGGACGTGGGATTGGGTGCGTTCGGGGCAGGGGTCGGCCGGGTGGGCATGACAATCATCTGCCGCCCGTCATGGCTGAAACGCAGGGGTGACATGGAATCGATCAAATCGATCCGGGTGAGACCGAAGCGCAGTGCCTTCGACAGGATTTCCCGGTTCAAGAAGATGGTGACCTCCTTGCCGGTGACCTTGACTCCGGGCACGGCGACGCGGGTCCAGACGTCGTCCTGAGACGACCTCCCGAGGAGGCGAGCCGTATACCCGATCACCTCCAGGCCGATCGCGTGGTTGATGGCGTCGTGATCCGGCATTTGGCCGATGGTCTGCAGCAGCGATTCCACGGCTTCGGGAGCAAGCTCGATCGTTGTCTGCGTGCTGCTGCCGCTGGGCAACACCTGGCGCCAGTTCGGGTAGTTCCCTTCGAACTGCCGGCTGATGAACCGCCAGCGGCGACTGGTCAACTGGAACGGTGGGGGGGCGTCATTGTCCTTCTCCTTGTCCTTGGCCCCGACGCGCAATTGCCATTCACCGTCCGCGTTGAACTCTTTCCATCCCAGGAACCGATGGTTCGGGATGAGCAGGGAGTCGCTCAAGGGCAGGGCAAAGGAGTTGCTGCTGTAAAGATGCCGGCCATCGGTGCCGACAACATAGTGAGCCTCCGGCTTGGAGACATCGACGTAGGCGCCATTGATGATGAGGCGGGTTTCATCGGTGCTGGAGCACTGCAAGGCCTCGCGGATGGAGGTACGCAGCGAATTCTCCACGGGGATCGGCTCACCCTTGATCGCGGGGTGCGGTGGGAACTCTTCCACCGGTAACGTGGCGATCCTGGTTTCGGCGAACTGATCGCCGATGGCATACCGGACCGTGGCCATGTTGTTCTCGCCGGGCTCGATCAAGATCTCCTCGCCTTTGCCGCGCCCTTTGAGGGTCTTCAGCAACTCTTCGTAAGGGACGAGGATCGCGAAGCTATCACCAGGCGCCGGTTGTTCCAGGCGGACGGTGACGAAATGATCGAGGTCGGTGGCGGTGAGGGCGACCCAGCCGTCGGAAGTGCGTTCGATCTTGAGGTGATTGAGGACCGGCAGTGCCGAGTGACGATTGATCACTTTGGCCAGGCCGGTGAGCGCGGGTTTGAGTTCCGCGATGGGAAGAGCGATGGGGCTCATGCAGTTTGTTTCCTTTCTTTGGTATGAAAGCGAAACGGCCCGTCCGCCGGTGAAGGCAGACAGGCCGTTTTCGCTTTCGGGTTTGGTGGTGGCTCGGACTAAGAACTCCGCGCCGACTCGCGTTCACTGGTGGGAGCGATGCGCCGCCACCGCCAGGGCGAAGTCCTTATGAGTTTGGTGCCCATGCGGCCTCCTCCTTGGGCTCTGCCCGATACTTGAGCTGAGCAGTGATGCACTCGGCGGCAGTGATGTCGTCCCTCTCGCCGAGGAACACTCCTTGATAGATGGAGCCGCTTTCGCGGAGCGCATACAAGAAGCGGCACTCGACGACCTGTCCGGCTTGGGGGACCTCGTGATTCGGTGGGATGGTCACGTTGCCGGCCGCCTTGATCTTGTCGCCCTCAAAGAGCAGCAATGAGACGCTGCGCTTGGCGTTGATCTTCCCGACGATGAACGAGGCCGTAGCGCAGAATTTGTGCTTCCGGTTTGGCCCGCCCGAAGCGGGACGCCCGGCGGTGTAGGGACCGTCGGTGTGCTTGAAAACAACGCCCTCCGCACCCCCAGTCCTGAGCCGACTGAACATCTCCGCCTTGTGCGCGGGAAGGAACGCCGTCTCGACGAGCTGAATGGTCGGGTGCTGAAACGAGGCCAGCAGGTTCATCAGCCGCACGTAACGCTCCCCGTGGCCCAAGCCCCGGATGTCCTCGTCCCCGATCTGCAGGGCGTCGAAGGCGTGGAGGGTCTCGCCGATGGCTTCCCCGTCGATGACGAAGTCCACTGGGCAGCCTACGGCATCGTCATACAGCGGCTTGGGGAGCGCGACGGCCAGCCCGAGCCGGTTGATCCCGGTGATGATCTGGCCTTCCTTTCGAACCAAGCGGCGCACCCCGTCGACCTTCTCGGACATCCAGTAGGCCGGATCGGCGATGAGCCTATCCACCTCGTCTTCCTCGACGGGATTGAGCAACTGGCAATGAATGCCCGTGGCCCGTTCTTCGTGATCGGTTTGCTGGTAGGGCACGCCATCCGCGCCGGGCGTATAGCCGCCTTTCGCTTTCTCGGCTACCAGCCGGTCATAAATGACCCTTGCCTTCTCGTACGAAACAGGCGCCTGGGTTTTGGTGCCGGATTGAAGGGCGCTGCCGCGCCGGCCGTATTGAAACTGGACGACGAAGCCGCCGTCCTTCGGCTCGATGGCCGCCCGATAGGTCTTATCGGACGAGCCCTGCCGGAAAAAGAGCGTGATGTGCTCCATGGTGTTGTTCTCCTTTCTGGTTGTAGGTGTGTGGTTGAAAGAAAAAGAGCCGGACACTTTTGGTGGCCGGCTCCCCTAAGGTTTGCTCCGTTGTATTTTTCGACTTTTACTCTTGGCTAGAAGGCCTCATCCGTTCCACCGAGGATTCGGATCAGATGGGAAACAGCATTCCCTAATTTTGTCATCTCGACCTCGTCTGAAGCCCGAATGGCGAAGTTACGGACCATTGCTGTCTCGGGTTGTAAAATGCCTCGTTTCTCAATAAGCTGTCTCCTGCCCCGACACTGGAAGAGGACATTCTTGCCATAGTAAGGAGACCCGGGATTATCTGAGGTGAGGAACTTGACCTCCGGAGTTAGATCCTTTGGATCAAAGACGTAGGTGTAATGCCGATCTCGATAGATCATCTTCTGAAGATTTTTTCCGTATCCCATCTTTGCGCCCTTACGGAGCCGGCTATTGATAAACTCGATAGTCTCCGCATAGGTTGGATTCGGTGCTTCCACCGCGAGTATCGGCTCAACGAAGTCGTCTGTCGCTGCTCCTGAGGATCCAGGTGCCGCACCGAGCTGGGCCAAGGCTGAGTCGTACTCTTTCTGTGCGTGTTCGACCGAAGCTCGATGTATCGCTTCAGTCTGATCGGCATCCGCCCGCATCTGCGCGGCACGTGTCTGACCCGATCTGTCATTTCGGTCGAGGGGATTTGACCGATTGGCGGTCGTGGCGTTTTTTCGTTTTCGGGCTATCTCTGGGAGGACGCTTTCTTTGACTGCCTTTGCTCGCTCAAGGGTCGTCGCCGCAACCTGCAATTGGGAGATCCCCTTGAATGCCGTTTGGAGACTCGGATCGGTGGGATTGGCTCGAAGTGCATGTTCGAGGCGGTGGAGACCATCGGAGAACCTGCCGGACTTTGCGGCTGCCACGGCTTCAGCTTGGACCTCCGCTACATCCATCGGAAGAGCAGCAATGGCGTCCTCGGCGATTGCGAGTGCGATCTGCTTACCGTCCGTGTCGGTTCCACGAACGAAGACCTTCTTTGTGTCTGGACTGTGGGCGAGCACGGAGAACGTCTCGCCAGCTTTGGCTTGCCGGAACACATGGTCGCGGAAATAGAGAGATTCATCCCGGGTCGGTTTGATCTCGTCTCCCTGCTGGAACTGGGCCGCAAATACGGGAAGGGTCAGCAACGTGGTCAGCACCAAGACCGCGAAAGAGGAAGGTGCAGTGCGCACCGTGGTGGGTGAATGATTCATGATTCTTCCGTTTTTTGATCGATTGAGTAAATGAGCTGAGTTCGAGAGGCATGCCCGCACCTGACGTGATCGATTTCACGTCGAGCGATACGGAAGCACAACGTGAAAATACAAGCTATAGGCGGTGGTCGAATGTGACTCGGGCTGGTGCGGTTTGCGGCTGTGCCAGCCCGTCCGAAACACCGGAAGATTGTCGGCAACGCCATCCGCGAGGCGCGGAAAGCCGCCGCGCTGTCACAGGAGGCGCTCGCCGAGAAGGCCGACCTGCATCACAACTACATCGGCGAGGTGGAGCGGGGTGAAAAGACCATCTCGGTGGATGCGCTGATGCGCATCGCTGGCTCGCTGAAGGTTTCGATCAGCCGGTTTTTCCCTGGCCTGTGATCGGTGGGGAATCGTGTCGCAGCCGACTTCCTCACACGGCGGGCACTGCCTGAATCGAATCCGATTATTTCGGTTCACGGTAAGAAATCCTTCAGCGATTTGTTCTCTGGAAAGGGGACGTCGGCCTCGTCGGCGAAATAGACCTTCACGAAGCGCTCGGAGTCATTGGGCCATCCCCGGCGCTTGAGCAACCAGTCGGCCACGAACTCCTCCACGGTGAGCCGCGCCTGCCCCCGAGCCACTTCGATATAGCCGGTGGTTCCGGCCAGTTTCTCGAGGTAGGGCGAAACTTCCCGGCGAAGAGCGCGCAGCTGTTCCGACTTGTCGAATCGGCCCCAGCCGGACTCCGTCCACTCCTCCACGCTGCGGGAATCGACGGCCACGGGAAGCTGGGGTTTGAATGCCGGAGCGACGATGAACGCGACGTGTCTCGCGTCGTCGAGATAGATGTTCCATTTGTTCCGCAGCTCGATTTCGTACCGGTAGGTCGCATTGAGCCGGATCTCGGACGAGGTCGTGCCTCGCCACGAGCCTGTGACTTTGTGCAGCACCTCGGTCTTGAGGAAGCCGTTGGTGTGCAGGGTGCCGCCGGCCGTTCGGAAGGGCACCAGTTCGGGCGGTGGCGACGATGGCCCGGCCGATCCAGTCCGGCGCTTCTCCTCCCGCGCCAGCCACCAGAGGAGGCCAACGCCTATGACAATCACCACGAGCAGAAGGGCGCCACAGGCCCGCAGAAAATGTTTCATGGGGATTCCTTTCTGTGGAAATGAAGAGGGCCGGCCCCGCACCTACGTGGTGCCAGGCCGGCCCCTTCGGGTTCTTTTTTTAGCTATTCACGACCACGCCGCTCTCACGGCGTTGATCTTGCCGTGTCAGGCCCAACGGTGCTTCTGCCAGCCGCGGTAGCCTTCCGAGGGGTTGCGCAGTTGCAAGGGATAGGGCGCCTGCGCTTGCTTCATCACGACGCCTTCGAAGAACTCGCAACCCAGCGTGAGGTTGCATTCCCGAAGGCGCCCATAAAAGGCCAGCGCCTCCTCGTGCGATTGCGCGTGGAGGTTGGGCACCAGCAGAACGGTGTCGGTCGCGACCCGCACTCCTGAGGAGAGATCACCCGCATAGAGCGGTTCCAGCGCCAAGAACGATTCCAGCCAGGTGCGCCGCTCCACATAGGTGGGGGTACCCGTTTCGGGCATCATATCGAGCACGACGAGCGTGCCCCGACCCAAGTGGTGGCGACGCTGCAGGGCCTCGCAGTCCGCCCAGATCAGACCCCTCTCCGCCAGAACGCGCAGCCGCTTCAGGGCAGGCTGAAAACAGCCCGCGATCGAGAGTCGGGCGCCGTAGCGGTTCCACATGGCGCCGGTGGGGGTATGAACGATCGCCCGCCAGCCGTTGAGCTTAGGCTCGGCATACCACACACCGCGCTTGGGCGGCGCCAGCTCCAGCCGACCACCCTCGATCGGACGAGCCGGGAAACTCATTAGCGCCGGCGCTTTCCCGCTCCGCAGCATCACCACCTGGGTGGGTATCATTTCATTCATCATCGTCGCCTCCTCGGCCCAGCTTCGTCTTCACGCTCGCGCTCAGTGGCACGATTTTATCGAGCTCGCAGTTCTGCGCGAGATTGAAGCAGGTGTGCCGTGCCAGATGAAACTCCTTGGTCGGTTTGAAGACCGCCTTGGCGGTGAGGGCGGCAGTGGCCCCATGCTGCGCGAAGAGCGCCCGCAAGCCGGTCAGCAGTGGCTCGACGGAGGTCTCCGGAATCAAGTCGCCCTTCATTTTGATCTCGAAGGACTGCTTGAAGAAGCGCGTGGCCTGTTCGCCGGCGACACGCACCAGCGCCGGCTCATCGCTGGTCCCGCGATACGCATTGGAGAAGCCGACCCGCACCACTTTGCCCTCGGCCGAGCGTGCCTCAACCGAAGAGGACACGGCGAGCTGACCGGCATGGTGTTGGAAGTAGAAGGGCTTGGTCAGGGCGATCAGCTCGGCTTTTTCCAGTGCTTATGTGGAGCCGTCAGTAATGTGGAGCTGAGGCGGAGGGAGCTTGATTTTCCGGGCGTTCGGCGGTGTCCACTCCACATTTTTGAATGCGTCCGAAGGTCAGAGCGATTCCAGCCATTTGAGGAGGTCTTCATCGGTTCTCCAGCGGCGCAGCCCGTTGGATCGCGCGGTGATCGGTTTGGCCTTGGCGATGGCGGCTCTTTTGGATTCGAGGTCGATGGTTACGTATTTGTGAGTCGTATTGATGCTGGAGTGACCCAGCCAGTGGGCGATGGTGCTGAGATCAACGCCCGATTTCAGCAGGTGGACCGCGGTGCTGTGACGGAGGCTGTGCGGGTGGATGCGTTTACGTTTGAGCGTCGGCTGAATCTCTGCGGCGCGCTCGATGTGTCGCCGCAGGATCAGGCGTGCTCCGAAACGCGTGAGGGGGCCGCCGTGCTGATTGCGGAAGACCGGCTGCGGCTCGTCTGCCTTGAGTTCACGCTCCTGAAAGTAGCCTTTCAGGAGCCGGGCTGTCTCGGTCCAGAGCGGACAGATGCGCTCCTTGCGACCCTTGGCCAGGAACGTCACGGTCGGCGGCGGTGCGAGTCGGAAGTCTGTGGTTTGGAGGGAGACGACTTCCTGCACGCGCGCGCCGGTGTTAAACATCACCGTCAGCAGCACGCAGTCCCTGCGCCCGGCGGGGGTGGACTGGTCGATGGCTTTGAGAATCGCCGCCACCTCGCTGGCTTCGAGATACTCGACGAGGCGGCTGGCGCTTCGTTTGAACGGGATGCTGAGCACGCGTTGAGCTTGCTCGAGATGCTCTGGGTGCTCACGGCTGAGATATTGGAAGAAGCTGTGGATCGCGCTGAGCCGCACGTTGCGCGTGCCCACTCCGTTATGACGCTGGGCCTCGAGACTATCGAGGAACCTGGTGATCGTGGCGACGTTGAGAGACGCGACCGAGAGTTCGGAAACACGGCCACGCTTGCCGGCCGCAAACTGGAGCAACAGCTTGAAGGTATCCCGGTAGCTGAGGATCGTATTGACGCTGTAGGCCCTTTGGTGCGGCAGATACTCCCCGAGGAATCTCCTCAAGGCCGCTGCCAGCGTGAAGGCTTTGCCGTTGTTCATCGGGCGCCTCCTTTCGTGGACTTACTTGCGACGGGCGCGGCAAAAAGGTGAGCGAACGACCGACGGAAGCGCGCGTCTGCGGCGTGGCGCAGCGGTTCGGTGAACTGCAGGTAATGATGAGTGAACTGGAACGCTACATGGCCCAGGTAGCGGGCCAGCCGGGGCAGTGTCGCCTGAGGGTCTTTTCCCGCATCGTAGGTCCGCTGCAGGACGGCTATGGCGAAACTGTGACGCAGGTCGTGGAGCCGGGGCGGATAGCCCCGGTGATTGAGCACGCCTGCATAGCGGCAAATCTGCTGCCAGTTAAATCTGAGGCCGGTCGGGCTCAGCGCGCCGGCGAGTCGGTTTGGCCGCCCGCTCCACAATAGCGGAGCGGAGGGGTCCATCGGCGTCTGGTAATCACGCCGTAGCTGCAAGTATCTTTGCAGTTCGTTGCTCACTGTCGGGGACAGCGGCACCAGGCGCGTCTTGTTGAACTTGCTTTGGTCAATCCGCAGCAGATGGCGTTCGGTGTCGATGTCTTTGAGCCGCAGCCCCAGCAGCTCTGCCCGGCGAAGACCGCAGCAATACAAAAGCAGCACGGCGATCCTCATGGTTTTTGGCCGCAGCGGATGCTCGGGAGTGCGGAGCGGTTTTGGTCTGTGGGTCGCCGCCAGAAGCCGAGCCACGTCCCGCTCCGAAATCAGACAGGGTGCCTGATACGGCTGTTCCTTTGGGAAGGTTCGTGGGTCCGGAATAAAGGTCTTTGGAACCGTGCGCGCCAGGTAGAGACAGAACTTGCGTACGAATCGCATCCAGTGAGAGCGCACCGTTGGTGAAACCGCAGCCTGGTCGGCCACCCATCCCTCGAACATGCCCGCGGTGAAGAAGCGCGCCGTGACATGGTGCTGCGCGAGAAAGAAATCGAGGTTGCGTAACACCCATTCCTGTCCGTGATACTTGCGACCCAGGGCACGGTGAAGAGCGAGAAACTCCCGCATCGGCCTGGCCAGGAAACTGCGAAACCCTTTCGACGCGGGCGCCGTCACAGGACCTGAGCGGCGACTCCTTCGCCCCGAACAAGCGAGACCGCATGCGGGTCCGGCGGAGCGGTGAATTTTAACAGGCTTGGGGACAGCCAAGGCTACTTGTCGCAGGTCTTCAACATCGAGCCGGAGATAGGCTGAAGTGGTGTTGAAGCTGCGATGGCCCAAGACTTCGCTGATATGTTTGAGCGCCGTCCCCTCAGTCAGCAGGCGCAATGCGAAGGCGTGGCGCAGAGCGTGAAAGCTTGTGGTCTCGATCTTCACCCCGGTGGCCCGAACGGCACGCCTCAGGCACTTGGCCAACCCCTTGGCTCCAAGAGGCCCGGCAGGAGGACGCCCGCGAAAGAACAGGTGCCGATCCGTCGTCGCCGGTCGGCCCCGCTGCAAATAGTCCACGAGCGCGTTGGCGACCTCGTCGGTCAGAGGAAGCGTCAAGACATTGCCGGTCTTGGGCTGAGGAAGCCGCAGGATGCGGGCTCGCCAGTCGATGTGATCCAATGTCAGCGCTGCCACCTCCGAGCGGCGCAGTCCATAGGAGGCCGCGAGCAGCAGCATGGTGAAATCGCGCAGTCGCTGCGGAGTGGAGCGATCCATTATCCGCAGCAGCTTCTGAAGCTCCGACCACGGCAGAGGATGCGGGAGCTGTTCCTCTCGGTAGATGCGAACCGACTCCAAACGCAGATGCAGCGGCTCGCGGAGGACTCCTTGGGTAAACTCAAAGCGAAGGAACTTGCGGAGCGTGCCGACCACCAGCGGCATGGTCCGCCGCGAATAGTGGTGAGCTACCCGGCGCAGAAAGCTATCGATCTGACCGATCTCAAGTTCCCTGAAAGCCGCGTCGCCCGGATTGGCGCGCAGAACCTTCAGGAACCAGCGCACACAAAAGCAGTGCCGTTGAATCGTGCTCTCCGCTAACCGACAATCCTTGTGCAAGTGCGCCGCATATCGGGCGAGTTCCGCTTCAGGCCGTGTCGGAGGAGCCAGCGGCCGGCCTGGTTTTAGTCGTCCCTGCCCACGCAACAAGTCGCCGAGCTCACGCATGCCGGCCGCCAACCACCACTTCCGCCGACGGTAGAAAGACCGTGCCTCGGCGATGTCGTCTGCTGTGACATCCTTTATCGATCGCTTGCCGCGCCGGCGGAACCACGGCACCAGCCGCCGCAAGCTGTCCAACTGCATGCTGATCGTTTTGACCGAAAAGCCGCGGCCCAGACACCAGCGCGCAAAGTCCTCGACGATGCTGCCGAAGATGGGCAACTCCTGATAACGCCGATACGCACGCGGCTTGATTTGGCGGAGTGGCTGCGCCGGTTCATGGGAACACTGCGCAGCCTGTGGAGTAACGGGGGCGAGAGATGTAGTTGCTTTCATCGCCGGAGGCTAGGCCCCGCATCCTCCGGCCGGCGTTCTCAGAAATGTGGAGTGGACACCGCCGAACGCCCGGAAAATCAAGCTCCCTCCGCCTCAACTCCACATTACTGACGACTCAACATAGGA
>JAXDQW010000106.1:0-38810 GCA_034667665.1 Chthoniobacter sp. | reverse complement strand
GCGACCTGGCGGAAGTCGAGAAGCGCTACGAAGCGGCCGGCGACGCGCTGAAGGAGAAGTTCGGCGAGCCGTTCACCCAATCGGAGATCGAGAACACGAAGAACATGGCGGATGCGATGATTGCCGTTGCGCCGCTGGTGGAACGCGTGGCGCCCTTCCTCGAGAAGCTCACCGGAGGCTTCTCCACCGCCGCCTCCGCCGTCGCGAAGTGGGCCGCCGGGAACGAGCCGCTCGTCTCCGCACTTGGCAATCTCGTCAAGATCGGCACCACGATGGTGGGCGTGTTCAGCGCCGTGGCGACGATCGGCATCGCGACGTGGCTGCTGACGGCCGCGGGTGGCGCGGCCACGATGGCCACCGCGTTTGTCGCCGCCACCGGCGCGACCGGGGTGCTGGCCACCGCCGTGATGACGCTCGGGCGCGTCGCCCAGGGCGCGATGATTGCGAGCGGCCTCGGCCTGCTGATCACGCTCGCGGCGACGGCCTACGGCGTTTACATGAACTTCGCCAATGCTGCCGAGCGTGCGGCGGAAGCGCAGGAGAAAGTCCGCAAGGCGCACGACGAGACGAATCGCGCGATGGAGAAGCAGATCCAGAACGCGCGCAATCTCCGCGAGCAGCACGAAGCCGTTGCCAAGGCGGCGCAGAACACGGCTGCCGCTTACAGGGAGTTTCAGGATGCGCTTGCCGACCAGGCCAGGGAGCAGGCTGATCCCTCGGGATGGAAGGGCACCGTCGCCCGCCTCACCGGGAGGGACACCTTCACGTCGAGCGACGAGACGACCGCGAAGGTCGAGCAAGCGAAGGCGAACTATCTGCGGGCTCGCGGACTGGAAAAGATGGCGAAGGGCCGCTTCGACCCGTCCCGCGGCTACGTCACGCCAGAGCGCGCGGCGATGGATCGAGAGGTGGCTATCGCCAGCGCGACGCTGGCGAGCGATCCTGAAAGCGTGGTCCGCCTCGGAAAGCTCGGCGGGTTCGCCGGCCACTACGAGCGGCTGCGCGAGATGTATGGGGACAAGGATGCGGTCGGCAAGGCTCGCACGCTCTCGGAGGCAGACATCACGAGCAGTGCCACGGTCGGAGCAGACCGTCTCGCGCGCCTGGGCCTCGGCGGAGAATTCGGCAATGGCAGTGACGTGCAGAAGCAGATCCGCGACCTCACCAAGGATATGCGCGACTACCTCATCAAGATCGACGCAAAGATCGGCGAGACAGGAAAGAGCAACAATCCGATGCCGACAGATGACAACCCTATCTAGTGCGATGGCAGCAGCGCTGCTAGCTATTACGGGTTGGAGGTGGGGGGACTCATCTAACCCGGTATTCAATGCTAATAAGCGTCCCTGGAGGACGGGGCTCCTCCTGCAAGGTGCTCTCGTGAACTCGATAAGTGAGCCCTCGAGGGTCCGAATAGAGAATAAAAGTTGATGCTGCTCCGGAGCGCTCGCTCGCTTCGAACTCCGGCGGGAACGTTGTTTTGGAGAAGTCTATGTCTCTCGTGGGGTATAACCGAACCGCATTAAGTGCGTTCACCGCTTTTTTGTCTTTGTCCCGGAGCGTCAGAAGAAATGCAACCTCCCAACCTGCGTCGTGTGCAAACCTTAGGTGTCGCACGAGGTAGTCATCGCCGTCGCTCCGCTTCGCGGATTGATCGATGGTGAAATCCTTAATCGGGGTGCCCATCAGGTTCAGAACGTCTGTGGTAGTCGTTGCCGGTGATAAAAGAGAACGCCACTTTGCGGTCTGAACGAAGCGGTAACCAGGTAGCTCGTTTGAATATCGCGAGGCGATATCCTCACCACGGCAGAGAATGCCGTTGAGAAATAAGAGGAGGGTAAGGCCGATTTTCATCCCGTTTGTCTGCGCAAAATTCGGTTGCTAGGCGACTCCATCAATTAGAAAGAGCACGTTCTCCCACGGCAGGCAAGCCCATGGACGCTTTGACAGCGCCACGTCTATCTCACTGCGCGCCCGTTGACAGCGAACGCCCTTGGCAATGGCGAACACCGAAACGTTTGGCGAGCATCAGGAAGCCCATGTCGGCAGGTGGAGCGCGGACCGGCGCGGGCTGATCTCGGGCAGCGTGCAGCGACACGTCAAGGAGCCCTACGACAAGGTGGACTTCGCCCTCCTGAATCTCAAGGCCGCTCCGAAGATGCTGATCCCGTGCGTGGGCGTGACGCGCGACTATCAGTCGCCCTACGGCGTCTATACCTACTCCTACGAGGGAATCGATCCCAGCCAGGGCGACGATGAATCGCTCATCACGTTCGAACTGGACATCACCATGGAGGAAGTGTCGATCGAAGCGCACCCGAACCTCGACGCCATTGAGAAAATCTACGGCCGCTTCGATCCGCGGCTGAAGCGATTCACGCAGCGCTATCTGTCCAGCTCGGGATCGAGCGGATTGAATGGGGACGGCGCCGCTGAATCCAGGAAGATCAACCCGCTTTACGGCACGGACAGCTTCCTTTGCTTCGGGGCGACCTTCAAGAAGAGCTACGTGCGCAAGGCGATCCCGCCGAGTGCGCTGCGTGGGATCGGCACAATCATCGCCCGCCCGATCGGGCTTTCCTCCTTTCCCCTCCCGGCCGCGGCGAAGCATCGCAAGTGGCTCAAGCTGGCCCCGAAGATCACACTTCGCGGCAACTGCGTCCAAATCGAGGAGAACTACATCATGTCCGGCCGGCACGGCATCGTGAAAGAGATCTACGGCAGCGCACAACTGGAAGAGGAAGGGGACGCCGGATCGGAAGGGGGATCGGCCCTGACCTCCGGGACGTTATGAAGCTACTCGACCGCCTCCGCCGCTCCGGGCGCGCGAGTCAGCTTCGCAGCGGCCCCGGCGCGGCAGTCTTTCAGAGCGGCTTCGGCCGCATCGTCCGCTTCAAGGCGCAGGGCGCAGACTTCAACCATCCGTGGCTGATGACGCTCCTGAGCGAGAACTCCGCGACCTTTCTGCCTGGAGCGGTCAACGGCGTGCAGGCGGCTATCAAGGGCGTGCCGCTGTCGGGCAACAAGAAGGGAGAGACTCCCGTGCTTCGCTGGAGCAAGCTGCGCCTCAACGCGGACGGCATGGGGTGGTTCTGCGCGGAGATCACTTGCGCCGATCTAGGCAAGAAGGATCGCACTCCGTGGTCGGTCACGAAGGTTGAGATAGTCCAGGTCGCCGATCCTGACACGGACAACGGCGAGGCAGGATCAATGCTCAACGCGAGTGGGGGAGCGCGCCCGCTCTCAGACTTCCGCGCCCGCTGGCCGGTGGCCATGATCCAGGAATACAGCGAAGGATCTCGCGAGCTGTTCCAGATCGTCTATTTCAATCTCACGCACCGAGTGGGCTTGAAGGCGGACGGTGTGTCGGCGGCGCGGCATTTCTTCTTCTGAAATGGGGCGCATCAAACCGAAGTGGGGCAGGCGTCCCGCCTGTCGGAGAGTCGGATGGGCGTCCCGCCCGTCCTGGGCACTGGGCAGTCGGGACGACTGCCCCACTTTACGACAGGCGAGACGCCTGTCCCACTTCCAGGTGTGATGAACCGGCGAGAACTTGAACGGCGCGAGGCAGCGAATCGCTTTTGGCCCGGAATGAATTCGGAGCTGCGCTCGACACCGCTCGGCGTGACGCTGCATCCGCGCGGATCGAGCGAGTGGCGGCATCCGTGGAACATCGACATGGCAGTTGTCGATCAGCAGTGGCGCGCCACGGTCAATCCTGGGTTTGTGAACGGCCGCCCTGCCTTCATCGACATGCCGGCGACGTGGCTTGCGGAGCAAGTCAGGGGCGGCGCGGCAGCGCAGCGCGATTTTGGAATCAACCCGCTGACCGGACGCCCGTATTTCGAGGCGTGGGTGTTCAATCATGAGCGCGGAGAAAGCCCTGAGCAGGCGAAGGGCACGGGCGGGCCGGTGCGCCTCACCAACTCCCCGGCGCCCTATATCGTGCTGGGCGCGTGGCGCAATCCGGCCGCGGCTGCGGGCGTCAGCGTGAGCGAGGACGGCAACATCCGAGTCGGCGCGGCCGAGGGATATCCGAAGTATTTCGACAGCCTCGGTGTCCGGCCTCCCGCGGGGGCAGGGTCATTGAACCAGCTTTTCGCGCAGAACGCCGAATTCGACCCTTCGCGCACACGGGAGATTCGAGCCGCGGACATCGTCCTGACTCAACCGCGCATCGGAGCAAAGCTAGACCTCGTTCCAGGGCATCCCCTTGTGGATGTGGCCACGGCGCAGATCAGCACGAACTACCTGCGCGACTACGTGAACCTTCACAACGGCCGAGCCAGGCTGCGCGCGACAACGAAGTATCAGCCGCTGCCCGACGACCCGATCGAGGCTACTTTCGGCACCCTGCTCAACGGCGACGATCCGCAGTTCGACGAGCTCCACATGGCGACAATCTGGATGCTCTCACCGCCCGGCGTTGGCTCTGACGCTGAGCCGGACGGCACATGGGAACCGTTCGTGCAGCATTTCGTCTTTTGGAACCTGAACCACGCACCGCGCAACATCCCCCCGAGCAGCCCGAACGAGGACAACATCGTCTTCATCGTCCCCCTGGCCCTCGGCACCGCGCAAGGGGTGATCAACGGCATCGTGAGCGTGCTCAACGGCATGCTGAATGAAGCGCTGGCGTTTCTGCGCAACGCGGGCGACGTGACGGGTAGGTTTTGGACGACGTGATCAAAGTGAGAATTTCATGGGATCGGTCGGCCAGAGTTAAGTTCAGAATCCCGCGAGTGTTGTGTTGGCGTAATTGATGAGCAACTCGCGGAGCACGTCATAGTCCTCGCCGATTGTTTCAAAGGCTTCGCGTGCCGATTGAGTCTTCCAACGGTATTCACGCCGCATAGTCTCCTCCGGCATGCGCTGCTCCTCCTGATAAAACGGTGCCAGGCCCTCAAGCGCTTTGAGGCAGCCAACTGCACCGATTTCTTCTAGGTCACTCCGGTGTTTCAGGAGGTATCCAACGAAGGTGTACATCTGACCGCTATTCGCAACCGACTGCTGAAAATACCCCATACGGTCCATGACTTCGAGGCGCCTATTGAGGATCTTCGCCGTTTCCGCCGGCGCCGACAGCGCACGCTCTCGGATCAAGCCTTCCAAGTGATCATAATACTTATCTCTTTGGACGCTCTCCCGACTCAACTTCCAGAGTTCCTTTATTTCGGGTGTTTCCGCCGGCGGAACAAATTCGGGAATTGGTCCCAGATTGGGCGGGCCGGTCGGTCCACGGCGCAAGGTCAAAAATTCATCAATGACCGCATCGATGACTGTGCGAGTTGCCGTCGGTGGGGCGTTACGTCCTTTTGATTTCAGTTGGAGGTGCCGCGCTCTCAAGACGAAGAAGCCCAGACCCACAGCGAGGCCTAGCAAGACTACGGTTTTCGCGGCGATTTTCATTTACGGCCGAACTTGCGCGGTAGGGGCGAGTTCGGGGGAACGTTCCATTTCTGGGAGGATATGCGGATTTTACGTTTTTCGTGCGCATTGTCCACGTCGCTTTCGGAGGCGATATCCAATGCCTCGAGCCTCTGTCGGTTCCAGCTGAGTTGACATCGCTTCGAGTGGGATATGGCCAATCTCACTCTCATTCCCGCAGACGTCATCCCAAGTACGACCAGCTTCCTTCGCGGCACGGCTGGCACCGCCATCAACGCCGGCGATCTGATCTACAAGGACAGCACCGGCCTGCTCCAGCTTTCGGACGCCGACGGGGCCGCTGCGGCGCAGGCCGTGGATGGGATCGCGGTGTGCAGCGGCGCGGATGGGCAACCGATCAACTACGTGGCGGAAGATGCCGACCTCGAAATCGGCGCGGGCACTTCCGGCACGCCGTATTTTCTGAGCGCGACTCCCGGCAAGATCTGCGAGGCGGGCGACCTGGCGGCCGGAATGAAAACGATCTTCGTGGGCAGCGGCAAACCGGGCGAGAAGCTGAACTTCAAGCCCGTCGCGGGCGGAATCGTCCCAGCCTAACCGCCACGACCATGCTCGCACAAAAGCTAGTTTCGCTGGCCAGGCGTGAAGTGGGGGTTGAAGAGGTCAATGGGTCCAATTGCGGTCCTCGCGTCAACCAATACAAGGCTGCGACCAACCTTCCGCCTACCGAATCGTGGCCCTGGTGCGCCGCCTTCATCGACTGGCTCGTTCGCGAGGCAATGAAGGGAGGCACCTACACCTTCACCCGCCCCACAACGGCGGGAGCGTGGGATCTGGAGAATTGGTCGCTGAAGCAAGACGACAGCACGAAAACCAAACGGAGTCCCGGCAGTGACATCAAGGCCGGCGACATCGTCATCTTCAAATTCTCTCATGTCGGCCTCGCCGTGGGGGATGCGGACGGCGACACGGTCAAGACCATCGAAGGCAACACGGATGCAGCGGGGTCCCGTGAAGGCGGCGGGGTGTTTGAAAAGCGGCGCAACCTCTCACAGATCAAGACGAGAATTCGTTTCACGGTTTGACGGACGAAGCGCGGCGTTTCGACCTTACGTAAGGATGGCCGATGGCCAGTCTTGATCCGCAAATCACGCTGGCTCTGCGCGAGGCGAGACGAGCGCAGGAAGAGACCCCTCCTGCGCTCGAAGTCTCTTTCCCCTTCACAAAACTCCACTTCGATCCCTTCTGCGCTGTGCAGCGGCGCGGATGGACAGTCGATCAACTACGCGGCGGAAGATGCCAACCTCGAAATTGGTGCGGGCACTTCCGGCACGCCGCATTTTCCTGAGCGCGACTCCCGGCAAGATCTGCGAGGAGGGCGACCTGGTGGAGGGCATGAAAACGATCTTCGTGGGCACCGGCAAGGCGGGCGAGAAGCTGAACTTCAAGGCAGTCGCGGGAGGAACGGTGCCGGAAGCGTCATTATCCGGCGGAGAGACAGTCTCCTCCCGGATACGAAACGGAAAACCGGTGCGTTCCTTGCCAACCACAATCGGATAAGGGTGGCTCATGAGGTGATTTGGAAGTAGATAACATATACGTCTGAACGGGTGCGATCGATAAGGATGATGTAGTGAGTTTGGCCCACGGAAATAGAAGCTGCAGAGAACCGTTTATTGTTTTCTAGCTCGTCGTAATGCCGTTGGGGTAGCCATGAAGGATCGAGGAATGCGCCAGGGACGGACTTCGATTCGAGACGAGCCTCTTCGAAAGGACTGTTCTCAAGAAACACTGGCAACTGGTTGGCGGGAAGCTCAAACTGGATTGTGGTCTGGCCTCCAGTCATACCCTCGTTGTTGCGGACATGGAGTATTCGCGCTCCCTCGAGGGTTACGTAGGCAGGGCAGTAATGCCTGATGATATCCGGCGTAATCCGCGCTCCAGAATAATCAGTGCTCCAGGAATCTAATGCGACCTGAAAGACAACCGTGACTAATGCCACGGCAATCACAATGACAATAGTGACCACCAAGACAGCTTTGAGAGATCTGCTCATTGCGGATTGATGGAGGCGCACGGGCGGCGCCGTTTGCTTTTGAGAGAGGGCACTGCCGACTACCAAGGAAAAGAGCACGTTCCTGCCCTGTCCGGCAAGGCGTGAATGGTGGACTGCCGTTGACACAGGACTCAGTGGCATGTCCACCGAGAACCTCGATCCGCAAATCAGTGCCGAGCGTCGCGCTGAGAAACGCGCCGCAGAGGACGAGGCACCGCCGCTCGAACCGCCTTTTCCGTTCTCCAAGATTCCGTTCGACCCGTCTTATTTTGGTGCAGATGGGGAAGTTGACACGGAGCGCGAGGGGGCAACATGAGCGACGTAGCCCTTCCCCTTTACGCCGAGACGATCAGCGGGAATCTGGTCACGTCCGAGGGTTCTGCTTTCGCGCTGCCGAATGGCAAGCTCGGCGACACGTGGATCTGCTCGCTGCGCTTCCTCGAAAAGCAGGAGGATGCCGCTGTTGAGCGCTCGCTGAATGTCGTTGGAATCAAGGCTGCGATCGGTCCGGTCCTGGCGGCTCCGACGAGCGGAAAGTTCAAGCTGAAACTGGGCGAGGGCGAGGACGAGACCTTTACGGATGAGATCAGCTATGGAGTCACTGCGGAGGAGATGCTGGCCGCGCTGGGGACGGGCGTAGGGCTCTCTTGCAGCAAGCCGGATGCGGGCTGCTGGATCGTGCGCCTGACCGATGATGGCGAGAACGCAGCCCCCCTGGCAGCGGCCGATGAGTCTGTCTCGGGATTCAATACGCTCTCCCCGCAATCGTTTGTCCGCGTGCGGCAATATGAAGAGGGCGGGGTCTGGTATCACGAGATCCGGCTGATTCAGACGCCCTACGCTTTCGCGGACACGTCGGAAACCGTCTTGCCCGATCCGCCTGAAGTGACGCGCGTTCTGGCGGGCGTCGAGGAGACGCCGACTGAGCCGCCGCTCAATGAGATTCAAAAGCTTTTCGTGCCGGTCGAGTTCGCGGGCACTTACTATCTGACGTGGGGCGGAAGGCGCTCCGCAGTGCTCGGCAGCGGCGCCGGCATCGACGAGATCGCGGAGGCGCTCAATGGGATGTTCGACGACGGCGCGGAGCGCTTCAAGGTGACGAACCCGGAGAAGCGATACGCCTACATCGAATTCGTGGGCGCGCTCAAGGCCGCCCCGCAGAGCCTCATCGCGGTCGAAGTCAACACGGCCGCGGCAGCAGCATTGACCTTCCGGCTGCCGCTGGACCGGCCGGCCTTGCACGCGGCGCTGCGCACGGAAAAGACGGTGACGACGGTGTTCGAGATCGAGGTTCGCTACAACGGCGCTGACGAGGACATCGAAGACGAGGATACCATCGTCCGCAGGCTGACCGTCCAGAGCGACGTGAAGCTCGTCCGCGAGCTGATCTATGACGAGCTGGCGCTGCTTCCCTCCCACAACTGGCTGCGCCCCTATCGTCGCAGCTACGTGCCCTTCTCTCCCGATGCGGTGATCACCGGGAGCCAGTATGCGCGCTTTGTCATCGGCGACGGGGAGAGCGAGGAAATCACGATCACGCACGGTATGGCGACCGATGAGATCGCGAATGTGCTCGTGCGCGAGAACGTGTCGGGCGGGCGTGTGCTCGGCCCCGGCGAGTTCAACATCTCGATTGATAGCGAGGATGAGATCACGCTCTCGTTCACCCCCGCCCCGGCGAACAACTCGCTCGTCGTCATCGTCTCGACGATCAACAACGTCGCGACCTTCCAGGATCATCAGCATCGCATCGGGCAAATCATCGGCGACACAGATGGCGCGCAGACGTTGCGGCAGGAGCTCAATGCGCTCTCGGCTCGGCTCACGGCAATCGAGTCCCTCGTGACGATCACCGGCGGCTTCTCCAAGACGGAGGCGAAGGATGAGGACCTGGCCACGGATCTGCCGAAGCGCACGGAGCTTTTCCCCGGCCGCTACATGTCGATCCCGGACCTCAACTCCAAGCTGAAAGCGGCCGGCCTTCTCCCGGCGATTCACGATGCCGTGGTCACGGCCTTCACGGAACTGCCGCTGGCGGATGCCGCGGATTTCGCCGGCAGCGTTTTCTACAATGACACGGGCGGGGCGATCACCATTCCGGGCGGGCTCGGCCGGCGTGCCGCGGACCTGGCAGACGGCGGCTTCTTCGGCAGTGACGGCCGGCTCTGGTATCGGCTCACGCGCAACGACGCGACGAACTCCTATTTTCCGACCGATTTCGAGCGCGAGCTCTGGATGCTGGCGATCAACGACAAGATGCTTCGTCCCGGCTTTGTGTTCCGCGTGGACGGCGATCTGAAGATCCGGCTCGCGGCGGCCACCACGCGAATGCAATGCCTGCTCGTCATCGAGATCGGCGAGGCTCCCAGCCAGGGCACTCCGAGCCCGACCTCGCTTAACCTTCTGAACGTGGAGTGGGACACGGAGACGCCGCTGCTCGAGCAACGCATCATCATTGGCGATGTGGAGCAAAAGCACAGCTATGGGGCGGCGGTGGCGATCAGCGCCACGGCCACAGTCACCGGCACGAAGTTCATCTACGGCGCCAGCGCCGCGGCCGACAACGCGCCATCGAGCGGCAACTTCGTCATTCGCGCCCGGCTCAAGGATTTCGACACCGAAAACTCCATCCCCGGCACCAAGGGCCTCATCTGGTATGAGAGCACCGGCAAGTCGGACATCAAGTAGGCCATGCCCGCGCCCTCTGCCCCAACAAGCCTGGCCGTCGCCGAATCGGCGATTCTCTGGGTCATCAACAACAACGGCACGATCAAGCTCTCGAACAAGGCCGCGGCGCTGCTTTCGTTCACGAACAACGCGCCGGCGACGGCGCAGCATCGCATAGAATATTCCGTGGACGGCGGAACGACGTGGCTGCTGGGCACCATTGTCGGGATCGGCGCGACGCAGGCCCTGGTGCGCAGCCTTCCGCTGAGCACACCGCTCGATTTCCGCGCGAAGGCGCAGGACGAGGACGGCGATTCGGGATACGCAACGCTGAGCTGGACCTCGCCCGCTGTGGCCACGACGGGCGCCCCGCCGACGGTGCCCTCCAGCTTCGCGGTGGCCGACATCGACTCGTCCCGCGCGACCTTTACCTGGGAGGATCAATCGACCAACGAAGCATTCTTCGAGATTCAGCTCGCCATGACGACGCCCTCGGGCTCTCGCGTCGAGCGGTCGGTCTATGTCGATGATCTGAGCGAGGCGACCACGATCGATCTGCGCAATCTCTTCGCGAGCTACTTCAGCGGCTACAGCATCGCGAATCAGTTCGTCGATGCGCGTATTAGGGCGGTGGGCGGCGCCGGCACGTCGTCCAGGCGGCCGTCCGTGGCGAGCGTGTGGTCGGACACGCTGACCTTCAAGATGGGGCCGCCTGCGATCCTCGTCACGTCGCCGTATCCGGGATCGACGGTGAATCTGGAGACCGGTGCGGCGACCTCGATCACGATCCGCACGAACACGCCGGCTACGAGCTGGAGCGCGGACGCGCTGCCTGGCGGACTGACCCTCACGGACGATGAAATCTCAGGCACGCCCACGACCGCGGGGACCACTACCACCATTCTGACGGTCGGAGATGGCGTTACGACTGGATCGGCAACGATTCGTTTTGCGGTCGCGGCTTCGTCCATTCGCTTCCTGTCGCTGCCCACGACGCGCGGCAAACTTGGCCAGGCGTTCACCTACAACATCGTGGCGCGCGTGGTGAGTGGCGCGGTGCTGCCGATCACCTTCACGGCGGACAATCTGCCGTCCTTCCTGAGCCTCTCGGGGAGTGCGATCACGGGCACGCCGACTGAGGACGGCGAGTTCACGTTCGTCATCACGGCGCACACTGATCGCGCCTCAAACAGCCTCACCGTGACCATGACTGTGGCGGCGCTGGAGTTCGAGACGGGCGAGGCGCTGTCTGCGGCCATCGGGCAGGAGTTCCGGCAAGAGATCGTCACGTCTCCGCCCGGTGCGGAGTTTGAGCTCGTCGGCGCGCCCGCGTGGCTGGAGAATGAGGACGGCGTCCTCGCCGGCACGCCGCCAGACAACACTCTGGCGCAGTCGTTCACCTTCGACATCATCGCCACGATCGGAGAATCGTCCGCGAGCCAGACCTTCACCGTCACGGTGGGCGAGCTGTTTTCGCTCGACGACCCGATCGAAGGCGCGACCGGCCGGCACCTGCTCGAATACGTCACCTACGAAGGCGCGGGCAGTGTCACGGATTGGTGGCTGAGCAATGCCCCGGAGGGCTTGGAGCTGTGGGACATGGCAGATGGCGGCTATGGCCCAGCTCCGCTTTCCAATCGGCGCGCGATCCGCGGTGCCCCAACGCAGGCCGGCTTGTTCCGGGCGACGATCAGCGCCCAGGTGGTTCGCGACGGCGTGTTCGAATGCTATGCGATTGATTTCGTGATGCTCGTCAAAGGAGGGCTGTTCCTGCCGTGGTTCCACAACGACGCGTATCGGCTCGATCTTCAGGTGCCGCTCCGCGGCGATGTCTCCCGGCGCGGGGTGCGGTCCCATTACGAGACGGCGGCGACGCCGGCCTCGACCAGCACGACGACGAACGGCGACACGACGATCGTGACGAAGGTGGACGCGGTGTCGGCCAATCTGCTCACGCTCAAGCGCGGCGACACGA
Organism: Chthoniobacter sp.; assembly: GCA_034667665.1. Classification (GTDB taxonomy): domain Bacteria; phylum Verrucomicrobiota; class Verrucomicrobiia; order Chthoniobacterales; family Chthoniobacteraceae; genus Chthoniobacter. The sequence continues at coordinate 26,724 of JAXDQW010000106.1, read as the reverse complement.
CGACGCTCGGGATCATCTTCCGCGACGGCATCGACACGACCGTGGCGGGCATCAGCGACGTGAAGATGACGCTCCGCGAGAAGGACGCCGAGGATGGCGAATACGTGTTCGAGCTGAGCGGCACGCCGGCCACTCTCGACGGCTACAGCTACTTCACGACGACGATCGAAGTGCAGAGCGACGCGCTCAACGATGCCATGGGCGACGACTCGATCGTGAGCCTTCAACTGCTGGGCGAAATCAGCTTCGTGCATGCCGGCGAGGCGCGTTCGAGCGCCAGCTTCCCGGTAACGATCGTCGAGGACATCGAGCGATAACCCTCTGCCGCCTGCGCAAAATCGAGCAGCTTTTCCTTGCCGGCGACGGACTCTACAGCGATATGTTTGCCCTGTCTTAAACCGTCGTATACCCCCGACGGCATCCTATCCCAGTCATCACTTGTTAGGGCGACTCGCACATCCAATGCGTTTGATTCTACTTGCCACTACCTTTGCCGCTGTCACGCTAGTGTCAGCGTGTGGGCCGCATTCCTACACAATCGCTCCCACCGAATCGATGGCCAAGAGCCTCAAGTTCGACAAACCCGCCAATCTCCTTGCACGCCCTCTTGATCAGATCGACTCTGATCTCCAGCGCGCTCTCGGTGAGCCGCTTTCCGCATTCGGGTTCAGAGATTTCGCCGCATCAGATTACAGCTACACGGTTCTCATTTATCCTGTCGGAGCGGCCTTTGGCGCGAAACGAACTGAATTTGAGCGTGATCTGCTGGAACGACAACACAAGCTCGAAAAGCTCGGCTCCAACAGTGCTCCGCCTTTCGGCGTTCGTGAGACAGCGGGACGAAAGGTGCTCAACTTCATGTTGGGATTCGGGGCGGGGGGCGATTCCACAGCGATGCTGTTTCCTCATCGCACAGAACCCATCGAGATACTTGTCATCCAGAACGTTGCCTATCGGAAGCCACCTTATCCAGACAACAAAGTTCCTAACGCGAAACCAACTATCAACTACTACGACGCGGTTTCGGCTATCGAGAGCATGGTCACAATCAAATGAATCCAATTGGACGACCGAACAGCGCACAACCGTCGCCTTCCAAGGAACTATAGGGTGAATGCATACTCTCTTGTTAGGCCACTAAACACATGGACGCAACCTGGCACGCTGCCGCAACAAGGCTCAAGCACCTCGCGACGTTTCTCCAACGAAAGTGGGACCAACGAGTTCCCAATTTTGGATGCATCGAAACTGCCATGGACCCGCTTTTCATGCTGTTGCCCGTCGCTCCGCCGCCTGAACTGACCAAATTTTTGTGTGCAGTCGCGCCCGATGCAACGATCCGCCTCGGCGTGCTAGAGTTGATGACACCTTCCGACCTTCGCGATTATCAGACAGGGGCTGCACCCGTTGAGGATAACACACGCTTTGGCTTCATGGCCCTCGGATATTGGACGGGCCGGTCCGATGGTGACGCGTGGATCTACGACCTTCGGAGCGGCATCATACATTCCCTCGACGTAGGCAGTGGCTACGAAGGCAGCTCAGAGGGCACGCTCCGTGAATGCTATCCTCATTTCAACACGCTCGGCCAATGGGTAGATTATCTCGTAGCAGATGCCGCCCGACGCGAATGGCTCAATGAATCTGACATCCCAAAAATGGCCTAGGAACGATGCAGCACAAACGCAAGATGATTGCTATCCGTCCGCCTCCCACCTTTTCGCCACAGCGAACGGCTCGGCACGCTCCACCCGTGTCCTGCAACGACCCCGGCCCGACCCGGCTGTGGAGGCGAGGCGAACGGGTTTAACGCCCCGGTCGTACTTTGAATATCTTTGGAATTCGGTGCGTCTCCCGTGAGAATATTACTCTTAGTTCTTCTCTCATTCACCGGCTTGGGTTCCGCAGCGGAGGATCGGCCAAAGTTCGTCACAGACGTTTCATTCCGCACAGGCTGGGTCAGCTACCGTTTTCGCTTCACAGACCAGGATTTCCTCGGCTCACCCGTTTGGAAGCCCGGAGACGGAGAGCCGCCGTTGCTCCCTAACGATGCGCACAACCGCGCGCGCGAAGCTCTGAAGCGGCTAAGGCCCAATGACTGGCAGCTCTATTCCACCACTTCAATCGGTCTCACCCGCAACAACGAGGATTCGCAGGGGCGGTTCTACTACTACGTTAACCTCTACCGTTTGCCCGAGTCGGACAAGCAATCCCTGATTCCACTGGATCCCGCCGAAGAGCGCATTTTTATGCTGACCGTCCTGCTTAACGGCAAAGTCCTAGAACCTACGCCTACTCAAGTGCACCGATGAAGTGCACAGCCTGAACTGCGAAGTGCAACATAAGCCTAACATTTGCCGTCGAGTTAACTGCTCCGGGCGTCACGGCTCCTGCTCGTGCCCGCAAAGCCACCACGCAGGAGCCGCGCCGCCCTCCGCAGTAGCTCACCTTGGGCGTTAGGCCAAATGAAGCAGCAACACATTTCCTGTGAGTGAAAGCCAATCAAGACGCTTTAGAGTCGCCATCGTCGCGCTTTGCTTTATTGTCGGCGTTCTCGGTGTCGGACTTTATGTTCGTCAGTTCGGCTCCGTCAGCTTTCGCGGCACGACAACGGTTTCCGTCGCACACGGCAAGCAAGTCTTGCAGGCGCTTCGTTACTACGCTGCCGATCATGGCGACCGACTCCCAAGCAACCTTCAGGAGCTATTCCCGGAATACCTGCCAGGTGCTCTCATCGATTACGAGTTTTGCGACTACGACTATCGATCATCGCGGCGATACCCTTGGCTCTACTTTCCACCGTCCTCTCTCAGCACAGCGCCGCCAGATCGAATCATACTTGCTGCCCCATTTCCTCAACCATTCAGCCGGCCACCCAAACGGCTCGTCCTCTATTGCAGTCCAGAGTTTCGCTTCATTTCAGAGGGCGACTATCAAACTAGCCTGCGGAGGCCTGCAATAAGCGAGTAGCTTTTCCTTGCCGGCGGTGGACTCTACAGCGATATGTTTGCCCTGTCTTAAATCGTCGGATACCACCCCCGACGGCATGCTATCCGAGTCTGCACAATCACTTGTTAGACACTTCCTTGCGCCCTGTAATGAAAGCATTTGCCATCCTCAGTGCCGGTTTGCTCGCCGCTTGTGCGCCGGTCGCAACCACAACGTCGCAACCGACCCGCAACTCCGCCGCGTTGTCGGCAGGGCGTCCAGCACTCGACACGTTCCAAAACGTCGGCTTTAGCGTCTTGTATTCGGCGCCCGAACTGTTCCGAGCTTCGTTTGTCTTTCTTGGCGGCACAGTCCGCGACTCGTCGGGCTACCAATCCCGTCTTCGCCTGGCACCTGACTACGACGCCGAGTCGCGCATTCTCGTTCCGCACTACTACCCGACCCGCAACCGGTATGGCGTCGGCGTTTTTCCCGCATCCGGAACTTACGATGTCTCCGTTCGTTGTCGCATCGCTGGCCACGCATACACGCTCACCGAGACTTTCAGGCCACGCACTTCATGGCAGGTCATCACTCCAGCCGATGCCATTCCTAACTATCATTGGAGCCGATCAATGAACCAATGAGACCGGAAGCGCCTAACATTTTCGGTCGAACTAACTGCTCCGCGTGTCACGCTGGCTGCTCCCCGCAGACCCGCCGCGCAGCCAGCGCGCCACGCTCCGCTGTAGCTCACCTTTGGCGTTAGGCGACTCGGCACGCGCTATTTGAAACATGAAGTTCTTAAATCTGCTTCTTGTCGCGACCGCTCTATGCAGCGCTACATCTGGCGCTCAGGACGCACCACCACCCCTGTTCACGTCCGTCGCACGCAAAGACCAAACTGTCGTTGTGACCCTCAAACCAGCAAAGCTGATGCTCATTGGCGACGACGGCGGCGTTGTCGGTCGCTTTGTTTACGCAGGCCAGTCTTTCACACTCAAGGACGGCCAGTGGATACGCTTCTTCGACGGTCGAGAGCGCATACGCTACGACATCGAAGTGCGTCTTTCGGCTGCACCGCCCGACTTGCACATCCGCACGACTACTGGGCCGGGAGTGCAGGATCCGATTTCTGCGGCAGGCACACCAAGGTTCGAGTCAGTTCCATACCGATCGAATGACAAACCCAACGTCGCCTTCCAAGGAACTAAAGGGTGACTGCCTCTGTGGGAGTTAGTTGAAAGCCAAGGCTGGCCGCTTGTTTTTTGAGATGTAGTCGGTTTTTGTCCAGTCTGAGTTGGTCACTTCCTATGCAGCGCGCTCTTCTTATTGCTCTTATCATCGCAGTAGTAGGAACGACGCCTTTATGGGCATTATCCCTCAAGAGTGATGAAACATCATACGACGCTGGCAAGCGTAATTTCCTTGTGAACTGCGCTGTCTGCCACCAAGCAGATGGGAGTGGTTCCCCACAGATACTAAGCCTTGTTGGCTCCGACTGGGTAAACGGTGAGGAGACACGCCTGGTTGCATTTATACTCCGAGGCTCGAAAGCCACGGAGACTTATCACCACAAGCCGAATACGTCTGAATGTCCTGCCCAAGGGATACTCTTTACGGACGCCAAAATCGCCGGCCTTCTTACCTACATTCGAGCATCGTGGGGAAATCACGCAAAACCGGTAAGTGAAGAAACTGTCGCCCGAATCAGCGAGGCGTTGCGAAAATGAAACACATAGGCCTATGAGGCGCTGGGCGCGTCCACCTGAGTGGGGCGCTGGTGGGAGAGTTCCTCGGGAAGCCGAGCGCATTTCGTCCTCTGAAGCTGTGTCCGGCAAGTTATTAGCGTGCCGTTAATTTTTTTCGTCGGTTTCCTGATAGCCGAATTCGCTACTACCAATTGCTACCAAATAATTATAGTTTCCAAAGTATTTTGCTACGGCCTCTTTGATCCCGTTGCATTCGTTATCCACGTCTGCATCACCGGAATCAAGATGTTCAAACCAACGCCATGATTGATAGAACGTAATGCTATAGTCAGGCGCGTAAAAGTGCGGAAGCCAATGAAAAAGCAACCTTTTGGACTCTTCTAGATAAGCCTGTTTTTTCGCTTCGTTACTAGAAGAAATCTCTCCAAACCTTTTGGTGATCCCGTATTTTTGTTGGAGCTTTCTATCTTCTGCCTCGCTCGCTTCGTTTTCAACGACAAGTCTTTCGTAGTCGTCAAGACTCAATTCTGGCGCAAATCGCAAAGTGATGCGATACGTTCCGTCAAATGTGGGACCACTGGCAGGGGCACCTTTGGGAGGAGCATTGAATATGTATATGCCAAACTTAACTGGGTTGACGCGTTGCATGATAATATCATTGCCTCGGGCGGTGACAGTCCAGTCATAGGAACGGCATAGTTTTTTAAGACGAAGCGCCCACTTCTGTGAATCAGCTTTGGGCATCTTCCAGTCCTGTTGTGCGTTTTGGGTCAACGCTGGAACTTCCAAGAGAACGAGCAAAAGAGCGAAAAGAGGGGAGACACAGCGCGAGGGGAAAAGAAGCATATCTCCATCATTATCAAATGTAGCAATTTCCGCAACGTACCGCAGAACGAGGCAAGGTGAGCGATGGCGGCTGGTAGTTCGGAGCGGGTTGACAAAGAGCTTCCTTGGGATGCCGAGCGCGATTTTAGTGGCGGCCCCATTTCTGCCGGTTACTGAGACAACTTGGACCGCTAGGAGCTATGCTTTTGTGACGCTCTGGAGCCGGCCAGCGGCGGATGCTGTGCTCGACTGGCTCGCCAATGCTGAGATCCCGCCACAGAGCTTCCTCTACTGGGTGGATAACTCGGGCGGCAGGCTGGCGCCCAAGCTCGGAAGTGCCTGGGGCCGTCTGTGCTCGCGATTCAGGGGACTGGTCCTGCTCTCGGCCGGCGATCCTTATCAAGCGCGACGCGGACAGCCGTATCTCACTCTCGCCCGCCACGCGCATGTGACGGCGCTCTACAACCAGGTCTTTCCGCGGATTCGCGAGGAGATGGTCGTCACGCTCGAGGATGACATCCGGCCGCCGATCGATGGGCTGCGCAAGCTCGTTGAGCTGATGCGGGGAGATGTGGCCATCGCCAGCGGGGTGTATCGTAGCCGGAGGAACCCGGATTACAGCTGCGCCTCACAGGACAAGGCTGCGTGGAGCGACGTGCCCCGCTTCGATGCCTTGCCGCCCAAACCGTTCGAAGTCGGCATGACGGGCGGGGGCTTCGCACTCATCGCCAATCGGGCGCTCCAGGCGGCGCTCCCGCTGCGCTGTAACACGACGCCTGACGGTGGGCTGATGGCCTGGGATGGCAATCTCGCGCTCGATCTCACTGCGGCCGGCGCGCGGCTGCTCGTGCATCCGCGGGTTCGCTGCGAGCATTTGGGCGTGCAGTCCGCCCTTCGGCCCGCGCCAGTTGACAGAGGCCCCTTCGCGGTATGAGCGCTCCCGCAAAACCCTTCCTGAAAGTCGTCGCCCTCGAAACCCCGGAGGGCGTATTCGAGATTGAAGTCCGCAAAACCTTCAAGTTCCTCAACCAAGCCGACGCGGTTTCCTTCATTGACCACCTTGGGCTCGCTTCCGGGCAGGTGCTCACCGTCGCCGGACGCACCGGCGCCGTCGTGCTCTCCACGGCGGACATCACTGGGCTCGACGCAACCCTCGCGACGCTCTCCACGATCGAATACGTCGATGGACGATTCTCGGATCTCATCGGGATGCCGCCCTCCGCGCTCGACACCTTGCAGGAGATCGCCGCGCAGCTCCAGACCGACGAGGCCACGATAGCGGCGCTCGAAGGGGTGGGCGCCACGAAGCTCTCGATCTCCGCGAATCTCTCCGACCTAGCGGACGCAGCCACGGCGCGGACGAATCTCGGCCTCGGGACGCTGGCGCTGCTCAATAGCGACGCGACGCACCGCGTCGTGACCGATGCGCAAATCTCGGCCTGGAACGCCAGGGCGGATGCGACGCTCTCGAATCTCTCCAACGCCGGCACCGCGCGGACAAATCTCGGGCTCGGCACTCTGGCTCTGCTCAACAACGACTCGACGCACCGCACGGTGACGGACGCGCAGATCGCGACGTGGGACGCCGCGGGCGGCGGCGGCGCGATTTCGAATCCGGGCGTGGCCTACATCCAGGCGAATGGCGACGACGCGACCGGCGAAGTCGGCAACCCAGCCAAGCCATTTGCCGGCACGCAAGCCGCGGTGGATCAAGGGGCGAGAACGCTCTGCATCGGCCGCGGCGCATTCCCTGGGTTCTCCTACGACGCCCTCGGCGGCTTAGTCACTTTTCACATTACCGGCACGGGCGGGGCGGGGCCTGATACCATTGATGGAGGAACGGCAGACTCCGTGATCGCGGCGGTCTCAATCACCAACACGGGCGCTTACATCGCCACCATTACGAGCGATCAGACGGTACTGATTGAGTCGATCACCGTGCAGGGCTGCACCGGGCTGAATCTGGTCGGGGTGTGGGCTCGCGTCGTCACGGGGACCGGAGCCGATGGCGTCAGTCACGCAGGCGAAACCGCCGCAGAGGGCGCGCCTGGCATCAACGGAGATCCGGGAGGCGGTGGCGATCCGGGGTCCAATGGTTTCCCCGGCAATCCCGGGACGGACGGCTCAATGGGAGAGGCCGGCGCCAATGGCGGCAACGCCCAGCACGGGGCAAATATCACGCTGATCAGGTCGTATGTGTTCGGGGATGTGATCTCGAACGGAGGGACCGGCGGAGCTGCTGGCAATGGCGGCAATGGCGGACCCGGAGGCTCGGGAGGAGACGGTGGAGTGCCCGGCGAGGGCGGGACTGAGCCTGGCGCTGGCGGAAATGGCGGAAACGGTGGATTTGGCGGACCCGGAGGAACGGGCGGCAACGGCGGTAACGGTGGCGAAATCGTCGTGCGCGAATCCTTCGTCGGCGGGGTATTCTCGTTCGTCGCCGGGATGTCCGGGAGCGGCGGACTCGCCGGGAGCGGCGGAGCCGGCGGGATTGGCGGCAACGGCAGCCCCACCGGAACGACCGGCAATGTCGGAGATTCCGGCTCGGAAGGCCCTCCAGGAACGGGAGGGTTCTCCTCCGTGGCGCCGAAATCCATTCTCAGCCAGCTTGGCAATTACGACATCAGCCACACCTACCGAGGCGTGGTCGCGGCCGAGGACTTCTACGCCACGCAGAACTGAGCGGCCCCTTTGCGGGATTGACCCGGCGCTCGAAGGTTGAAGAATCGAAGGGGCAACCGTAAATTCCATTCCCAAACGTTTCACTCCGGTCACCGCTCTGGATGAACAATACTCCCCAGCCACCCCCATCTTGGACCGGAACGCCTCGGATATGAAGCCGCAACTTCTCGTCGTCGTTGTTCTCTTTCTTGCTCGGCTCGTCTTTGCCCAAGCGGAAATGAATGCACCTTCTGAGTTCTCATTCGTATCCATATATGGTTCGCCCGTAGGGCAATCGTACATGAGCGTTATCTACCAAGATGGGATGCTGTCTAAGAGTATCAGCGAAACTTTTGGTCCCGCGAAGGATCAAACAATAGTCGCTACGCCCACTGCTGCTCAATGGTTGGCCTTCAGGAAGGCGTTGGACGAGATGGGGGCTTGGAGATGGAGGAATCAATATAAGGGTCCCTCATTCGCTCGAGCTGGGCATTCCTATAGGCTAACCCTCAAATTCTCCGACCGAACAATAAACAGTTCCGGCGCAAACAAGGAACCCGAATCATATCCTCGCTTCATTGCAGCGATGGATAAGCTTTTTGAGAAGTGAGGTTTTCCACTATCGTGCCTAACCATGTTGCGGCGCTCCGGGAGACGGTAGGCTACGCCGCAGTAGGGCTAGTTATTGCTGTGCAGTTCGCCACGAGCGTTCGAGCGGAGCCGTCACTTTTCGAGAGGACGATCGAGTGGTGCGAGAGAGACGAAATTGGCGCTTTATTGATGGGTCCGTCCCCGGAATCAAACGCACAGATAAAGACCTACGAAGAGGCGAAAAACCTACCGCCGGAATACGCGGTAGAAGCGTTGAAGATCCTCCGACTGGATGGAAACCAGAAGCGGAGTGAAGAGCCGAGAGCCGCTCGTCGCAAAATTGGCGCAATGTGTCTGCTCTCGTCCTTCTTAAAGTGGCGTCGCGTGTCTGACCCAGTTCGAGACGAGGCTTTGACCGCAGTGAGGCAGGTGCTTACGGAAACACCCTTGGATCACATTCACCTGGGAACATTGACCGGAATAACATTTTTAGGAGAGCATGGAACCGAAAGGGACTTGGATGCTGTGGCGCGATTCATAGGAAATCCGAACGAGCCAACAAGTTACCTGGCCAAAAGAACTTTTAACGACATGCGAGAGCGCCTCGGCTTAGCCCCGGTGGGGCACTAGCGGAGAGGCGTCGGGGCGATGTCCCGGGGGCGGGGGCTCGCAGGGAGCGGCGGATCTGGTGGAACTGGCGAAAACGGGAACTCCTTCGGCATGACCGGCAATGTCGGAGATTCCGGGTCGGAAGGCCCGCCGGAACGGGACCGGCGCGTGGACTTGCCGGATGCAGGACAATGGTTTCTCTTAGGCTATGGCCCTTTGCGTTCGCCATCGCCGTCGATCCAGGCGAGGTTTGTGCAGGTTTACACAAGAAGGCACGCCGTTTCTTACGACCCGCTTCTAGGCGTGTGCCACCCTGCATACTCATAATGCCATCCCGTCTGATACTGTTTGCGAAGGACTTTGCGTTTATCGTTGCCGGGCTAATCCGCGCCCGGATGCCCGGATCTTTGTCGCTTGCAGATCTTAGCCGCATTCGGTTCGCTGTTCGGTTAGAGACGCTTCAACCGATGGTCGCCGTTCGCGAAGAGCCTGACGGAATAGTCGTTGTCATGACCGGTGTCCTTCTCGGGCCTTTGGACGGTGGCGGAACGTCCTTTGGCTTTCGGAGATCGTCAACCGGATGGGAAAAGATAGGTTCAGGCCTGTGGCGCGCCTAACGCCTTACCATTGTTGCAGCGCTCCCAAGCTCACGATTTTCGACTACGCGGTCGTTTCTTCTGAGCCTCGTTCTTCGGGTATTCGGCGGCGTGTGCCTTTGACAGCTCGCTCTCGACCACCTGTTGCACGAAGTGGTCGAACCAACCTGGACTCGTCGCGCCTTTGCGCTGCTTGAATTCGGTGGCGAGCCGTTCGAAGGCGGCATCCCGAATTGGAGGCGGCTGCGCCATGAGCTTGGCGGTGTAGCGGTGTTCCCGCCGGGACCAGCAATCGAAGATGGCGAGCCCGAGAAAGTAGGCGGAGGCGGAGGAGTAGGGGCATTCCGGCACCCGTTTGTCGATCATTTCGGCGAGCATTGGAGGCGTGTTCACCGTGTAGCGTTTGTATTTGGTGGCCATGCTGCATAGTGCAGCACAATGCAGCACAAAATCCACTTCCAAAAGGGCACGTGGCCGGCGAAATGTGTTCCCATGAACACTAACCACTCCCAGCGCCAGCAACGCGCGTCCCAAAATCCATCGTCAGTGCCCCAAGTGGAACAGGATTTCGATCACCTCGCCGAGGCGGCGAAGATCGAGCACCTGACCATTCCCGGCTTCATGCGCCGCGTCTCCAACCGGTGGCATATCGAGGACATCACCCGCTTCGGCGACAAAGTCGGCCGTGCGGCGGAAGCCCTCCAGCTCTCCTACATGACCACCGTGGACAAGTCCCTCGGCGTGATCCGTGTCTTTCCGGTGCCGCTTCTCCAGCGGGTCTATTCTGTGATGTCGGTGCAATTCGGATGGCCGCAGATCATCGAAGCGGAGGTTCCGGCGATCGAAGACCACCGCCGCGTGCAGCAGGAGACGCTTCGTTCACATGAACGCTTCCAAAAACATCTGCGGTTTATCCTGGATGCGTCCGAAGAGGAGGACGTGCAGCATTCCGCAGCAATTCTGCTCCAGTGGCTGGAGCAGGATTGCCAACGCCTCCGCCAGGAACTCGAAAAGGCCGTCACTCCGGGCGCGTAAGCGCCAGTGTGGATTCGAGTGCTGCCACCACCGCGGGACGCCGCTCGCATTCGCGGGCGGCGTCCTCGAGCAGCTCCCGAATCCGCCGGGGCAAACGCTCGTAGGTCGCCATGAACCCGGGCTTCTCCTTCGCGCCCTTTTGCCGGGGCGAGATCTCCACTTTGTCCCGCAGGCTTTCGGGAATTTGGTCGCGCAGATAAGCGACCAGCAGGGAGACGCCGTCGGCGCCGAAGGCGGTGCAGAGGCGTTCGAGCCCTTCCGCTTCGGGCCAGCGCAGCCCCTGAAGATACTGGGAAAGCTGGCCCTGGTGGACGCCGGCGTGGCGCGAGAGCCCGAGCTGGGTGAACTCGTTTTCGCGCATGAGGGCATCGAGAGCGGCGCTGAAATAACTCATGGGGAAGGAAACGACCGGAAAATGAAAAAAAGCTCAACAATCATGTTGCAAACTATTGCGACGGGCGTTACTAACGCTCACAACAACTGTTCGCATGAACACTATATCACGCTGTCAACCTGGGGGAAAGCTGTGAGCTACGTTGAACGACAAGCTGCGCTCGACGCGCAATATCGGCGGGCGTGGGATGAATTGAGCACGGAAGAGCGCTCGGCGCTCGCTGCGGCGGGCATCGACGGCCCGGACTGCGGCCGGGAGCCGGCGCCGGATCAAGGGCGCGAAGTGGTCTGCCGTGAGGATGCGGCGGTGATCTGCGACCGTCATTGCGGGGTGGAGATTGACTTCGCGGCGGCGGCCGATGGTCTCGCCGATCAGCTCGCGGAGGATTTTGGCGTCACCTCAGCACAAGCCGAGGCGCTGGCTAAATTCATCGAAGGCCGGACCAACGACGCGCTGCGCGAGCGCCATTCCCTGATGCTCGCCCGCATCGTGGGATTCTTCCTCGCCGGTTCCGAGAATTTGCAGGCCCGGGCGCATGGGCTCGCACATGCCGCGCGGATGGCCTCGCTCAACGGGCTGCGCAGCCTGCGCCACAGCGCGCTCCTGTGCGAGGTGAGCGTCGAGTGGATGCGGCGCGTGGCCTGGAAGTGGTGTGACCTGCTCGAACTTCCCCCGCTGGAGGGGGCCAAAAGCGCTGAGGCCAGGGCGGCTTACGCACATGACAAACGAACCAACCACTGGAGAAACAAAAAATGCACCTTGTCCCCCAAATCCCTCAACCGAGCAGCGTAGAGCTGGCGCTGACGCAGGGCCTCGCGCCCGGCGCCAAGCTGCGTGAGAACCGCCTCTTTGTGCTCAGCCGCACCGGCGTCGAGTTCAAAGGCGAGATGACCCTGGCTCAATGGATGGAAGGCATGCTGATGCTGTCGTGGATGAAGACGGCCTACACCGTCTGGCTGGCCGACTTCATCAAGTGCGGCCGCCAGCGTTTCCAGCAGGAGACCGTGGAGGAAGCTCTCGTGCAGCTCGAATTCACGGAGCTGGACGTGAGCCGCGCCCTGGCGATCGCCGATGTGCCCGGCGAGCTGCGCTCGGATCATTTGACCAGCGAGCACTATTTCGTCCTCGGCCGCAGCGGGCTCGACGAGGATCAGACGAAGCGCTGGGCATCGGCCGCGGAGGAACACCACCTCAGTGCCGCGCAGCTCAAGGACTCGATCGCCGCCGGCGAAGTGGTGAAGCAGACGGCCACCCCCGCCGGTAGCCGCGGGCTGCCGACGATCCAGGGTTTCCGGCAAATGTTCGATCGCTGGTGGACCCAGGTCCACACGCACGACCCCGTGAACCGTTGGCCCAAAGAGCGCAAGCTCCAGCTCTTCGGAGAGCTGCGCCCCTCAGTCCAGGTCGGCCTCCAACTCGCCCGCGAGCTGGGAATCAATCTGGAGGAGGGCAAGTAGACGATGAGCGCAGTCGTGCCCTCACAGCGCCGCGAGATGCAAGAAGCAGCCCCCTACGCAATGACCCTTGAAGCAAGTATTCCGCGAGCAGTATTGAAATTGCGCAAAGCCAACGACGACACCCCCATGCGCATCCGCGAGCTCGCGGCCTACATGACGCTCGGCAAGGATTCAATCTATGCGGATGTGAAGGCCGGTTACCGGTTTGAGTTCGCGACCAAAAGACTCACAACGCCTGGGCATTACAAGGCTTGGCTCCGCGCGCAGGCGACGGAGCATTCAGCTGAAAACCGGGACGATCAAGAGCGTCAGCAACGTGAGCTACGTCGTCTGCGTTCAGCCGCTGGTAAATCTCGTGAATCGCTGTCGAGCCGTGGTTCACAAACGCCTTAGCCTCCTCGCGCGAGATCTTCTTCCGGCTCAACGCAGCGTGCGTAATCCAAGTCGTGCGCAACCCGTGATGGGACAGATGCCGCAGATCACCCAAAGAATCGAGAAAGCGTCGCCATTCCAAGGACGGCAGCATGGGAACGTCGCAAAGCGACAAGTGCCCGGCGGCGCGGCGGCGCGCGATGAGATCCGTGAGTGCAGGGATCGCCGCCTTTGCCAACGGTTGCGTGAACGGCTTGTCCCCCTTGGTAAGCGGCCGGCCACTCAAACTGCGCCAGTAGGTGATGCGCCGGCGTTTAAGGTCGATGTCTCGCAGGGGTACCTCGCATTGACGGAGGCGGGCCGCTTGGTAGTAGCCGAGAATAAACGAAGCTTGGATGAAATCGTTTTGCGTGCTGATCGCCGCGGCGACCTTGGCGACCTCTACGTCCTTCCACGGCTCTTTTCCCTTCGTCGGGACTCGCTCAAAGCCAAACTTCTGGCATGGATTCGTGCCACCGAAACGCCGCACAGCTTCGTTCATGATGACGCCGAGAAACTTCAGCTCGTGGATGATCGAGTTGATGCTCACGCCGGCCTTTTCCCGGTGCGCCTTGTAGTCGAGGACCGTCTGGAACGATACCTGTGCGGGAGCATGGATCTGCTCGGCGGCCATCCACCGGCGCAAATACTTCCAGTAGCGTTTGTAGAGCCCGAGCGTGGTTGTTTTGCGATTGCCGTAGCGGGTGATCATCCAATTATCGACCCAGTCGTCCCAAGTTTCGTTGCCGGTCGCAGCGCGCCGAGCGCGCTCTTCGACGCTGAGCCGCTCCGCGAGGAGTTTCGCCTGCCTACGGTCACCGATATTGTCTTTACGATACTCCGTGGCCTTCGAAATCCATTGACCATCGGCGGTTTTGATTCGAATCCAGATGAACGGGGAGCTCTTGCGAAGATAGGTCGATGCCATGTAACAAGCGGTAGCAAACTCGTCAGAAATTGCCAGACGACTCCCTGTAAAATACGACATTTTCCGACAGCCCACAACACCATCCCCGCTCCCGAAGGTTGTGGGTTCGACCCCCGCCGGGCGCATTTCTCCCCATCATCGCATGCCCGCCCTCCCCAAACTTCCGCCTTCCATCCCGCCTGCGCTGGTGCGCCTCAGCACTGCGCTATTGATTGCGGTCTCGGTGGTGGCCGCGCGGGCGGATGGAAACGCGCAGACCTCGCTCAAAGTCGAAGACCTGGACGCGGCGGTTTTTGCCGAGTGGAACGGCGACGGCGGCGAGCGGACCCTGGCTTCGGAAAAAGACGGCCCGAAACAGGCCCTCTGGACGCGCAACAGCCGGCCGGACCTTCGCGGGGTGACGTTTGGGGAATCGGCGGCACCGGGCATCCGGCATCTGCGGTGCGGATTCAAAACGCCAGTGGCGGTCGGCTCGGTGCTGGTCCGGGGCGGTGGGCAACTCAGCGCGCTGAAAACGGGCGCGGCTTATCCGGGGGATCTCGCGCGCGAAACCGACTGGCTGCCCGCCGAGCGCATCAAAAGCGCGGAGATTTCTCACGAGGAAGTCGGGCGCGAGGAGCTGGCGATCTGGACGTTTCCGCCGGGCACGACGACCCGCGCGCTGCGGTTCACGCACCTGGCGCCAGCGTCGGACACGAAGTACGGCGGCTGGCTGGGCGGCGCACTGATCTGGCCGGACCGCCTGGCCAACATCGCTCCCCAGGCCCAGGCGGTGGCGAGCGCGGGCGATGAAGTGGTCGCGAAGATCAATAACGAAAAGGACGAATCATGGAAAACGTGGGACAACGGCAAGGAGGGCGCCGCGCAGCCGGTTTCGCCGGAGCACCCGGAATGGCTGATGCTGGTCTGGCCCCGCGCCGTTTTGCTCAGCGGGCTGGAGACGCTGTGGACCGGGTTCAGCTCGGCCGACGTGCAGATCTTCACCGGCCCCGCCACCACGCATCCGCGCGAAGCGGGTGACGCCGAATGGAAGACGCTGAAGAGTTTCAGCAAGCTCGAGAACGGCTATCCGCTGCCACTTTGGCCGAATGCCCTGGAGTTCGATCAGGCGGTCACGACGCGCGCGGTGCGCCTGCGGCTAACGGGGACGACGACCGAAGGACACCCGCACTTGAAGAGCCACATGAAGGACGGAAAACGCGTCTGGCTGGGCGAACTGATGGCCTTGCAGCCGATCGGGAAAGCGGAGCTGAAAACCGCGCTGCTCCCGACGGCAACGATCGAGGAGCCGCATCCGCCGATTCCGGTGCGCTTCAAGCTCGCGGAGCCGGGTTACGTCACGCTCGTCATCGAAGACGCCGCCGGCAAGCGGGTGCGCAATCTCGTTTCGGAAACGCGCTTTCCGGCGGGCGAAAACGTGGCGTGGTGGGACGGCACCGACGACCTCGGGCGCGATCGCGACGCCGCGCGGCACGGGCTTTACCACATCCCCGAACAACCCGTCGCGCCGGGCGCCTATCGCGTGCGCGGCCTTTCCCACAAGGGATTGGAATTGCGGTACGAGTTTTCCATTTACAACGCCGGTAATCCCGCCTGGTCCACGGCGGATACCGCCGGCGGTTGGCTCACGAACCATACGCCGCCGCAAGCGGTGATCTTCGTCCCCGCGGAGAAAACGCCGAACGGACAGCCGATGATTTACCTCGGCAGCGCGGTGTCGGAGGGCGGTGCCGGGCTGGCGTGGGTCGATCTCGACGGCAAAAAGCTCGGCGGACGCGGCTGGATCGGCGGCAATTGGACCGCCGCGCCGACGCTCGCCCGTGACGAGGGAAAGAACGCGGTGCCCGAGGTCTTCGCCTATGTCGGCGCGACCTGGACGGCGAGCACGAGCAATGCGGACAAGACGCATGGCGAACTGCGGCTGACCGCGCTGACCGCGAAGGGCGACAAGCCGGTGCTGAAGTATCCCTTCACGCCGCCCGCCCATGCGGAAGGCGGCCCCGAGGAGGATAACCATTGGATCGGGCAGCTCGGCGGGATCGCCGTGCGCGACGGTTTGCTCGTCGCGAGTTTGCACAAGTTGGGCTTGCTGCTCTTCGTCGATGCGCAGAACGGCAAGGTGCTCGGCGAAGCTCCCGTGGAAAGCCCGCGCGGCCTCGCGTTCGACGCGCAAGGCCGGCTGCTCGTGCTCTCGGGAACGAAGCTGCTCCGTTTTTCCTTCGGCGCGACTCCCCTTCCTCTCCCGCACCCTCAGACCGTGATCGGCACAAAGCCGCAATTGGAAGCCCCGCAAGGCCTCACCACCGACGCGACGGGCCGCATCTACATCAGCGACCACGGCGATTCGCATCAGGTCAAAGTGTTTTCCGCCGAGGGCAAGTTCCTCGCCGCGATCGGCCGCGCGGGCGCACCGAAGGCCGGGTCTTACGATCCGGTCCACATGAACAACCCGCACGGTCTCGCGATCGACGAAAAGCAGCGGCTCTGGGTCACGGAAAATGACTTCCAACCGAAACGCGTGAGCGTGTGGACGCTCGATGGCAAGCTCGAGCGCGCCTTCTACGGCCCGGGCCGCTACGGCGGAGGCGGCACGCTCGATCCGCAGGAGAAGACCCGCTTTTACTACGACGGGATGGAATTCAAACTCGATTGGAAAACCGGCGCGAACGAGCCCGTCGCCATCTTCAGCCGCAGCGGAAAAGATGACGTCAGCTCGCTGGTCCGGGCCGGTCCGCCGCAGACGCCGATCTACGCCGAGGGCCGGCAATACATGACGAATTGCTACAACAGCAATCCGACCGGCGGCCATCCCCACGCCACGATCTGGCTGATGAAAGACAGCGTCGCCGTGCCGGTCGCCGCGCTCGGCCGGGCGAATGACTGGGAGCTGCTCAAGGGCGATCAATTCAAGCCGCGCTGGCCGGAAGGCGTGGATTTGCAAGGCGACCGCTCGAAAAATTCGGCGCTCTTCGTCTGGAGCGATGCGAACGGCGACGGGCGCGTGCAACCCGACGAAGTGACGATGAGCAAAGCCACAACCGGCGGCGTGACGGTTGCCCAGGACCTCTCGTTTCTGGTCGCCCGCGTGGACGAGAAAGCGATGCGTTTCGCACCGCGCCGGTTCACCCCACAAGGTGTGCCGTTCTACGAGCTCGGCACCGGCGAGACGCTCGCGAGCGGCGCGCAGTCGCCGGCATCGTCGGGCGGCGATCAAGTATTGATCAGCCCCGGCGGCTGGACGGTCCTCACCGTCGCACCGCAGCCGCTGGCGCGCGAAGGCTTCGGCGGCGTGAAAAACGGCGAGCCGCTCTGGAGTTATCCGAGCCTCTGGCCTGGGTTGCACGCTTCCCACGAAGCCCCGGTGTCCGATCGTCCCGGCGAAGTGATCGGCAGCACGCGTCTGCTCGGCGATTTCGTCACTCCGCAGAAGAGCGACGCCGGCCCGCTCTGGTGCATCAACGGCAACAGCGGCACTCTTTATCTCCTCACCGCCGACGGCCTTTTCGTGGCGCAGCTCTTCCAGGACGGGCGCGTGGGCAAGCCGTGGAGCATGCCCAAAGCCGAGCGCGGAACGCTGCTCAACGAAGTCACGCTACACGACGAAAACTTCTTTCCGACAATCACCCAGACGAGCGACGGCCTCGTCTATCTCTGCGACGGCGCGCGCACCAGTCTCGTCCGCGTCGATGGCCTGGAGAACATCCGCCGGCTGCCAGTGACGGAGCTGCGCGTGACGGCTGACGATCTGAAAAATGCGACGGCGTGGCGCGGGCAGGCCGAGGCGCAGCGTCAGGCGGCGCGCGGCAGCGGGACGCTCAATGTGGCCCTGCGCAAGGAAGCTCCGGTCGTGGATGGCAAGCTCGACGACTGGGCGGGGGCCGATTGGGCGGTGATTGATCGCCGCGGCACCGCCGCCAATTTCAACAGTGACAGCAAACCGTATGACCTTACCGGTGCGGTCGCGATCGCCGGCGATCGGCTCTACGCGGCCTTCCGCACCCAGGACGCCGAGCTGCTCAAAAACTCCGGCGAGACTCCGAACGCGCCGTTCAAGACCGGCGGCTGCCTCGACCTCATGCTCGGCGCCAATCCCGCCGCCGATCCGAAACGTCCGCGCCCGGTCGCCGGTGACGAGCGCCTGCTCGTCACGCAGGTGGGCGGCAAGACGCTGGCGTTGCTTTATCGCGCCGTGGTTCCGGGCACCAAGGAACCGGTCCCGTTTTCCTCACCGTGGCGCACCATCACGATCGACCGCGTGGATGACGTGAGCGCGCAAGTGCAACTCGCAACGAGCATCGAGAAGAACGACAAGGGCAAGGTGGCGAGCGCGTTTTACGAACTGTCCGTGCCCCTGTCTGCGCTCGGTCTCAAAGCCGGGGACGGCCAGTCGATCAAAGCCGACCTCGGCATCCTGAGGGGCAACGGCTTCCAAACGCTTCAGCGCGTCTATTGGAACAACAAAGCCACCGCCATCACCGCCGACGTGCCCAGCGAGGCCGAACTCACGCCCGCCCTTTGGGGCAAGTGGCTCTTCAAGGCGGCGCCGTGAAGTTCGCTGGCCTTGCCCTCTACTGTGCGCTCGCGCGGAGGCTCTGCCTCCGTGCAAAGCCCGCTCCGGGGCTCTTGCCCCGTACCCGAAGCGGCCAGCTACAAAACCGATCCGGCACAAGGCCAACTAATTTCGAAACTCCACTGAACATGAAGCTATTCACTCTCCATCTCCTTGCCACCTGCATCGCCGGCCTGTTTGCCTCACCGCAGGTCGGTGCGGCGGAACCGAGGGTCGTGGTCGTCTTTGGCGATTCCATCACCGCGGGAGGCGCTCTGCCGGCCGCCGAGCAGGCGCAGCTTTGGGTGCGCCTCGTGGAAGCCCAATCGAAAGGGCAGCTTCGCATGGTCAACGAAGGCAAAGGCGGGCGGCCGACGGATTCGGTGAAGGAATTCGAAGCCATGCTGACCCGCCAGCCGCATGCGGACCTCCTCGTCGTGGCCCTCGGGGCGAATGACGCACGCGATATCTCCGATCAATGCGTACCGAAGGCGGTGGCCAATCTCCGCGCGATGATCGCGCGAGCGCGAGCGACCTACGGCGAAAAGCTGTCCGTTTTGCTGGTCGGTCCGACCAATATCCGGAAGGACGCGCTCGGCCCGACTCGTCCCATCGCGAACGAACGCGAGGCCAAGGTGCGCGAGCTCGGCACCGCCTTCGCCGGGTTGGCGAAAGAACTCAAATGCGACTTCGTTAGCCTTTATGGGGTCGTGCCGGAAGCGAGCCTGACCCGCGATGGGGTGCATCCCGACGGCGCCGGCAACGAGGCGATCGCGCACACGATGCTGCCCAAACTTTTGCCCGTCACGAGATAGAGCCCTCATGTTCCTCCCGCGCTTTTCCCTGGTGGCCCGCGCCTGGTTCGCGATCGCGTGCGCTGGGACGGAGCTCCTCGCGGCGCCACCCCGCTTGCCGCCGACAGAGCCGCCGCCGACGCGGCTCGTCACCTACAAGAAAGTTGGGGACCGTGAGCTGCAATTGCACCTCTTCCAGCCGCCCGGCTGGAAGGCTGGCGGCAAGTTCCCTGCCCTGCTGGCCATTCATGGCGGTGGCTGGAGCGGTGGAACGCCCGCCGTCGAGTATTTCCTCTCCGCCGAGATGGCACAACGCGGGATGGTCGCGTTCTCGCGGAACCGGCTGGCCAGCGGAAAAGTCGAGATCGCCGATTGCGTGAAGGATGCCCGCTCCGCGGTGCGCTACCTGCGCGCCCACGTGGCGGAGCTGGGCCTTGATCCCGATCGCATTGCTGTCGCCGGCGGATCAGCGGGCGGGCATCTCGCCGCCGGCACCGCCCTCTTCGACGAGATCAACGAAGCCACTGACAACCTCGCCATTAGCCCGGTGCCGAACGCGCTCATTCTGCGTTACGCCGTGCTCGACACTTCCAAAGAGGGCTATGGCAATGGACGCCTGGGCACGCACTGGCGCGAGCTATCGCCACTCCATCGCGTCGGCGCCGGCACTCCGCCGGCCATTCTTTTCCACGGCACCGCCGACACCACGGCTCCCTATAAAGGCGCGTTGGCCTTCCGCGACGCGATGCTGGCCGCGGGCAACCGTTGTGATCTGGTCACCGCCGAGGGTGCCGGTCACACGCATGTGCGACTCGATCCACGGCTCGCCGCCGACGCGGTCGATCGCACCGCCGTGTTCCTCCACTCCCTTGGCTGGCCGATCAACTTGTCGCAGGCCTCGCAGTGACGGGAGAAGTGCTGCTCTCGAGACCGGACGAATTGCCAAAACGCGAATGTGAGGCGGACTTGCAGTCTGCCGGAGCGGGAGGTCCTTGGTGGTGGAGTTGGTGGACGCGTGGAGATCGCAGACTGCAAGTCTGCGTCACATTCAGAGAATGACGGCGCGTGGGACCGACCAATTACATCTCCAGCCCGCTCAGCGTCCCCCGCCCCGAGGCGAAGGTATCCGTCTCGATGCCGAGTTGCTGAAGCATGGAGACGAAGAGATTGGGCAGCGGGGCGTTTTTTGCGGGATCAAAAGCTAGGTGCTGGCCATGGCGGAAGCTGCCACCGGCCAGAAGCACAGGCATGTTGCGATTGTCGTGGCTGGAGGCGTTGCCGAGATTCGATCCGAAAAAGACCATGGTTTTGTCGAGAAGACTGCCGCTGTCTTCCGGCGTGGCTTTGAGTTTGGCAAGAAAGTCGGCGAGCGCCTGCATTTCGGCCAGCTCGACGAGGCGGAGTTGCTCGATCTTTTCGGGGTTCTTGCCGTGATGCGAGAGCCCGTGGTGATCCATGGTGACGCCTTTGATCGGGGGAACGGAGTTGTTGCCGCTGATGGTCAGGGTAATGAGCCGCGCGGAGTCGTGTTGGAGCGCGAGATGGATGAGGTCGTACATCGTGCGGCTGCGGCCGATAATGTCGGAGGGATCGGTGCTGTCTTTGGGCGGGGCCATGGCCACGACCGGCTTCGGTGTTTTGGCCCAGTCCTGGTTCTTCACCAGCCGCTGCTCGAGCTCCCGCACGCTGGTGAAATATTCCTCGAGCTTCTCCCGATCCTGTGCCCCGACCGAGCGGCTGAGCCGTTGCGCCTCCGCGCCGACGGCGTCCATGATGCTCTGGCCGTCACGCAAGCGGGCGACTTGCGCCGCGACTTCCGTGGGCGTGCCGTCGAGGAAAAGACGGGCAAAGACTTTGGAAGGCCGCGCTTCGGCGGGAATCGGCACGCCCGCGCGGCTCCAGGACAGGGTGTTGCCGCTGCCCGTCCCCAGCGTGAGACTGGCGAAACGCGTTTCCGCACCCATCCGTTCCGCCGCGAACTGGTCGAGCGAAATGGTGTTGCGAAAGCCGGTGCTGCCCGGGTGCGGTGCCGCGGTCAGATAACTCGACTCGGCGGCGTGCCCGCCATCGACGTCGGGATGGGCGAGTCCGGAGCAGATGGTGAAGTCGTTCCGCAACGCCGTGAGTGGCTCGAGATAAGGCGTGAGGGCGTAATCGCGTCCGGCCTTTTCCGGGAAAAGGAAAGGCCCGTGGAGACCGAGCGAGGTATTGATGCAAACCATCCGTCGGCGGAGCGCGCTGGGCCCCGCGGCCGAGAGCAGCCGCGGGCGCATCGCTTCGAGCAACGGCAAGGCCAGGGCAATGCCCGAGGCGCGGAGGAAGGAGCGGCGCGTGATCGGAGGACAAGGGGACTTGGAGACAGGGGGACAAGGGGAAAAGAGTTTCATTGAATAATCCAGCGTGAGGGGTTGTTGATCATGGTAACGAGCATTCCGAGGATGCTGTCGTAGTCGGTGTAGAGAGGCTTGGTCGCGACTGGATCAAGATAGCCGCACTTTAATGCAAATTGCAGCCAGACTTGCGTCTCGGGAGCTTCGCCTTCGGAATCGCTGAGCTTGCTCATGAATGCCGCTTCGTAGCGTCGCTTGCGCCAAGCTTCTGCAATGTTCGTGCACACCGAGCCCGAGGAACGCCGAATTTGATCCGTCAGCGAGTATCGCTCCTCCGCTGGAAAGGATTTCGACAGCGAAAACACGCTCATCGCCGCCGCAAACGCCATCTCATACACTTCGAGGTCAGTATGCCGGACAATCGTTTCCGACTCCCCTTGTCGCCTTGTCGCCGTGTCTCCTTGTCCTGGTTCATTTGGTCAAAAACGTTTCGCTCAACACGACGGCGTGAATCACAGAGCGGAGCCCGAAGTCCCCCGCCCGGGTGCGCTCGATGACCTGCTGCACGGACTCGCGATCGGCGAAATTCAAAGGATGGCCGGTCGCGTAAGTGAGCAACTTTTCCGTGACGCAACGCGCGATTTGTTTGCGGTCGGCGAGGAGCAGTTTCTTGAACTCGTCAAGGTTCGCAAAGGCCCTGCCGCCGGGCAGGACGCCGCTCGAGTCCACGGTCGCGACGAAATGGTATTGGGCCTTCCCGCCTTTCACCATGATGCGCTCCCGGCCCGGGCCGAGCGCCCGGTATTGGTCGCGCCAGCCGCCGATCGGGTCGAAGCTTTCGAGCGCGAATCCGGGCGGATCCATCTTGTCATGGCAGGCGGCGCAGGCATCGCTCTGACGATGCTTGACGAGCTGCTCGCGGATGGTCTGAGCGCCGCGGATGTCAGGCTCGATCGCCGGGGTGGCCGCGGGCGGCGGCGGCACCGGCTTGCCCAGGATGTTGCGCAGCACGTAATTGCCGCGGATCACCGGTGAGGTGGTCGTTCCGTTGGCGCTGACCTTCAAAACCGAGGCCTGGGTGAGCACCCCTCCGCGATGGCTCTCCGCAGGTAACTGCACCTTGCGCAACTCCGTGCCACTCACCCCGGGGATACCGTAGTGGTGCGCGAGCCGCCCATTGAGCATGGAGAAATCGGAGGCGATGAAATTCGCGACGCTCGAGTCGTGCGCGAGGACCTCGTCGAAGAAGCGCCGCGTCTCGCCGAGCATCGAGATGCCCAGCCATTCGTCGAACTCCGGGTAGAGCTTCGAATCGGGCAGGTTGAAGTCGATGTTGCGCAGTTCGAGCCATTGGTCGGTGAAGCGCTCGGTGAACTGCTTCGCCTTGGCGCTGGAAAGCATGCGTTCGACCTGCGCGTGCAACGTGCCCGGCTGATTGAGCTGGCCCTTCCGCGCGAGCGCGAGCAGTTCGTCATCGGGCATCGAGCTCCACAGGAAATACGAAAGCCGCGAGGCGAGCGCGAAATCGTCGAGGCGGCCGGGCGTCTCGTGCAGGAAGAGAAACGACGGCGAGGAGAGTGCGGCTTTGAGACCGACGCGCACGGCTTCCTCGAAGGTGCCGCCATCCTTCAGTCGCGCCAACGCGAGCGCGACGTAGATGCCCGCTTCCGGATCCTCGACTGGCCGGCGAAACGCGCGCGGCAAGAACGCGCGGACGATCCGCTCGGTATCCGCCTCGGGCTGCGCCGAGATCGGCGTGAAGATGCGGCCAGCGTCATAGGGCTTCATGTGCTCGAGGACGGCCGGCTTCGCTTTCGAGAGCGGTAGCAGTTCGGCGTCGCCGAAGATGCGCCGGTGCGGCGCGGGGGGCCATGCATCGAGGAGCGGCCCCTCAACATCCACGGAATGTACCGCTAGCCCCGGGGAGGGGCCATCCGCGCTGGCCTCGCCCTCGGCGAATGGATACGGCGTGATCTTGATGCTCGCCTGGGAGGGCAGCGGCGCCGTGAACTCGATCACGCCGGGCTCATCCGCCGGCGCCTGGAAATAGCCGAGGAGCCGGGTCGGCTCGCGATAAAAGCGCCCCCCGTAAACGGCGAAAAGCACCGGGCGGCCCTGCGACTCGTAGCCCGCCGCATGGACCCGGATCCGGAAGACCCCGCCGGCATGGGTCCGAACCCCGCTCAAGATCATGCCTTCCTTCTTGAACACCACCGCGTCGGGCAGTTCGAAGATGGTTTTCCCGAGCAGATATCCGGGCAACTTCGTGCCGACGTAGGAGTAGGTCCCGCTCTTGGTTTCAGGCTTCGGCTCGTTCGCAATCGCCGCGTCAAGGGCCGCATCCGCTGCCTCGAGATAACGCTCCATGAGGATGGACGAAGTGCTCAGCGCCGCGCCGATATTGTCGAATCCTCCAGCGCGAGCATCCTCCGGCAGGAGGTCTTGCAACTCCGCCTCGATGCCGAACAGGTCGCGGACCGTATTCTCGTATTCCGCGCGGTTGAGCCGGCGCATCACGGTCGCGCCGTTTGCTTTCTTCTGAGCCAGCGCGGCATCGCGCAATCCGGTGCGCAGCCAGCCCGTCACCGCCTTCGCCTCGCCGGCCGGCGGGCGCGCTTTCTTCTTCGGCGGCATGGCCCCGGACTCGATCTGGTCGAGCACGTCGATCCAGCGCTCCGAGGTCTCGCGCTTCGCCAGATCGCCGGCCAGATCATCCAGCCGCACGCCGCCCTTCTGCGTGGAGTCATCATGGCAATCGAAGCAGTGCTGCTCGAGAAATGGCTGAACTTTCCTGGCAAAAAACGTCGCTTCCGGCGCGGCGAAGGCAGGGCATCCGATGAGCGCCCATGTAGCCGGCACCGCCGCCAGCAGTGCTCGCCAGCGGCGGCGAGCGAAGGAGGGAAGGAACGCGGCGTTCATGGAGCAGTGAAGTATTGTCGGAAAGCTCCTCCATGATCAAAGCCGCAGTTCGGACCGTCCCAGGACAACGTGGAGGAAAAAAATGTCATCGGAGGTCTGGTTCCCTCGCCACCATCACCGCGTCGCACGGCAGGAGCAGTTGCCGTTGTTGACGAAAATTCAAGCCCGGTCGCTCTTTCGCGAAACCGCCGTGGCCAGAAGCCTGGCACCCCTGATTCGCTGCCAACGTTCCCGCTATATCTCGAAGGCGAGCGCGTCTGAGGCCGGTGCGAGCCGCAGCAAGTCCTCGATGGTGCGGCTCTCCAGCATCGTCGTGAGTTCCCGGCGCAGGTCGGTCATCACCAGGCGCAACGGGCACCTGCGCGGATCCGGGCAGGTGCATCGCTCGGTCGGGCACTCCGCGGCGCAAGCCACCGGCGCGAGGGGGCCGTCGAGCACCCGCAACACTTCTCCGAGGGTGATTTCATTCGCCGCGCGCAGCAGCGTATAGCCGCCTCCGACCCCCCTCTTGCTGGCGAGCAGACCGGCATGACGCAACGTCAGCAGGATCTGCTCGAGGAACTTGACCGGGATATTCTCCTGCGCGCTCAGCTCCTGGATCGACCAGGACCGGGGCTCCCGGGCAACCGCAACCAGGGCCCGGAGCGCATATTCCGCCTTCTTCGAAATGCGCATGGCAATGACCTAGTAAACGCTTTGGGGTCCGCCGGCGCGGGAGGGGGCGTAGCGAATCGAGGGCCCGTCCCCATCGTAAATGTGAACCGAGGATTTCTTTCGCGAGGCGCAACCAGGGAGCAGGCACATCGCGCTCGCGACGACGAGGAGGACGAACAAAAACTTTCGCATTGTGCAACTTAGGCACGCTCTGGGGTGGTAGCCAGCATTCCCTCGCGCTGGCAGTTGCAAAGCGCGCCAGATGCGTGCACGTTCACCCCTCCCAAAAAGGGGGCGTACTGGTTTCGACTGTTGACTCGAGACGCAGGCGGCATGTCGTGGAAGCCTGGTTGGCCACGTTAAACTCCTGGGCAAACCGATAAACGCGAAAGCTAATATCACTGAAGTGGACTTCTCGGGTAATTCCGAGCAGTTCGCTCTTGCGGCTTAATTGACCGCAGCGTGGATGCATCAACGCCTGCTAGATGCATCCGCGACGACAGCAGGCTGGCCTGAGAGCGGTGCGACCGCGCTCGAAGGCGAGAAAATTTCGTGGACGCTCGGAGAACGGCAGCCCGCCCGTCGGCAGCCGGTCTCCTAAATCAAAGGCGAGGCTAAACATGTAGAAGCTTGTGACGAAAGCCATCAGGACAGGGGTTCAACTCCCCTCGCCTCCACCTTTTTTACTCTCTAAAGTGAGAATTTAGAGGATGGGGGAAACGCTTGCGCAGCTTCCCTCAATCCGGGAGGAGAAATCACTCGTTCCGCATACTGCGGCGTGCGTGCTCGGTGCGCAAAGCCTCCAGGGCACTTTCATCGCGGGCCGGCTGAGGCGGGCTGCCTCCCCGTTGATGCGTCCGCGCAGCGCCCCGAAGGCCCGCCGCAACGTACGTTACGAACGTGGAGAGCTACGACAGGCGCATCCAGTCGCATCGACATTCAGACACGAAGATGCAGCGCCGTGAGTTCCTTTTGACACGCGCTCCCCGGCGAGCGGTTTGGAAGTAACTAAATTTGATGCCTTAACCGAAACTGCTTGGCGTCATCCCGGTGCGCTTGCGGAAGTGTTGGGTGAAGGTGCTTTGGTCGCAGAAGCCGTGAGCGACGGCAACATCCATGACCTTGTCGTTGGTTTTGATGAGCGCCTCGGCGGCTTTCTGGATGCGGATGCGCAGCATGAGCTCGTAGGGCGTCACGCCGAGCGCCTGATTCACTTTCCGATACAAGGTGCGCTCCGACATTCCGGACGCGCGAGCCAGTGCCGCGGTCGTGAGAATGCGGTCGGAATGACCTTGAATGAAGCCAAGCACCTTTGCGACATCCCGTGTCGG
>JAXDQW010000105.1:0-41964 GCA_034667665.1 Chthoniobacter sp. | reverse complement strand
GCGACCTGGCGGAAGTCGAGAAGCGCTACGAAGCGGCCGGCGACGCGCTGAAGGAGAAGTTCGGCGAGCCGTTCACCCAATCGGAGATCGAGAACACGAAGAACATGGCGGATGCGATGATTGCCGTCGCGCCACTGGTGGAGCGGGTCGCGCCATTTCTCGAGAAGCTCACCGGAGGCTTCTCCACCGCCGCCTCCGCCGTCGCGAAGTGGGCCGCCGCGAATGAGCCGCTCGTCTCTACCCTCGGCAATCTGGTCAAGATCGGCACCACGATGGTGGGCGTCTTTAGCGCCGTGGCGACGATCGGCATCGCGACGTGGCTGCTGACAGCCGCGGGCGGCGCGGCCACGATGGCCACCGCGTTTGTCGCCGCGACCGGCGCGACCGGGGTGCTGGCCACCGCCGTGATGACGCTCGGGCGCGTCGCCCAGGGCGCGATGATTGCGACCGGCCTCGGTTTGCTCATCACGCTCGCGGCGACGGCGTACGGCGTTTACATGAACTTCGCCAATGCCGCCGAGCGTGCGGCGGAAGCGCAGGAGAAAGTCCGCAAGGCGCACGACGAGACGAACCGCGCGATGGAAAAGCAGATCCAGAACGCGCGCAATCTCCGCGAGCAGCACGAGGCCGTGGCCAAGGCGGCACAGAACACGGCTGCTGCTTACAGAGAGTTTCAGGATGCGCTTGCC
Organism: Chthoniobacter sp.; assembly: GCA_034667665.1. Lineage (GTDB taxonomy): Bacteria > Verrucomicrobiota > Verrucomicrobiia > Chthoniobacterales > Chthoniobacteraceae > Chthoniobacter. The sequence continues at coordinate 41,275 of JAXDQW010000105.1, read as the reverse complement.
GACCAGGCCAGGGAGCAGGCTGATCCCTCCGGATGGAAAGGCATCGTCGCCCGCCTCACCGGGAGGAACACCTTCACGTCAAGCGACGAGACGAATGCAAAGGTGGAGGATGCGAAGGCGAACTACCTGCGGGCGCGTGAAGTGGAGAAAACGGCAAAGGGCCGCTTCGACCCGGCTCAGGGCTATGTCACGCCAGAACGCGCGGCGACGGATCGCGAGGTAGCCATCGCAAACGCGACGCTGCAAAACGATCCTGAAGGCGTGGTCCGGCTTGGGAACCTCGGCGGCTTCGCAGGCCATTACGAGCGGCTGCGCGAGATGTATGGGGACAAGGATGCGGCCGGCAAAGCGCGCACGCTCGCGGAGTCGGACATCATGAGCAGCGCCACGGTCGGGGCAGACCGGCTCGCGCGCCTCGGGCTCGGCGGCGAATTCGGCAGCGGCAACGACGTGCAGAAGCAGATCCGCGACCTAAACAAAGACATGCGGGACTACCTCATGAAAATTGACGCCAAGCTCGGCGAGACGAGCAAGAGCAACAACCCGATGCCAACAGATGACAATCCCTACTGAGCCGCTTCGAAAAGGTAAGCATTAGTGTTTCCATGAATCGGGCAAAAAGGTTGCTTGTTCAGTGAGGTATCGAATAGCGGCCTCTAACGCCCATGGTGTGACAATCGCGAGCGCGATGCTAAGGGAAATACAGGGATTTGTTCTGCTGCGACGAAACCAAAATAACTGCGGCGCGATAACGGCACCAAAAAACCGCAGCCAATATAGCCAGCAATACGGGCCAAAGACGAACGTGATGAAAGTGTATCTCTCAAATTTATTTCTGCTGCTGAGCGCGAATACGATCTCGGCGAAGTAAGCAACGGCGCATAGCGTTCCAGTCGCAAGGACGATTCGAGAAAGAACTGAAACAGATGCGGTGAGCACACGGCGACGGCGTCTGATCAATAAAGCGGCAAGACTGACTACAAGGATTGTCGAGTTCGCGTATCCGAACAGCCAACCCACCCCGAAGTAGAATGAACTAAGCGGTGAATCGCTTAACACGGTGTCGGAGAAGGTCGTCATGCTAATCTGCTCACTTCGTCAAAAGCATATAGAATCGATGCAGGTGTGCGAGTTGCGAATAATTCGGCGAGGAAACCGCCCAATAGTCACGTGAGCACGTCGCACCCCGCACTGCGAGCGCATTGATGCCGGCGGTGCCTCCAGGCTTCCTGCGCACCTGTTGACAACCAACGCCTTGGCATGGCGAACACCGAAACATTCGGCGAGCATCAGGAAGCCCACGTCGGCAAGTGGAGCACCGACCGGCGCGGCCTGATCTCGGGCAGTGTGCAGCGGCACATCAAGGAGGCCTACGACAAGGTCGACTTCACTCTCCTGAGTCCCAAGGCCGCTCCAAAGATGCTGATTCCGTGCGTCGGCGTGACGCGGGACTATCAGTCGCCCTACGGCGTCTATACCTACTCCTACGAGGGCATCGATCCCGGCCAGGGCGACGACGAGTCGCTCATCACGTTCGAGCTGGACATCACCATGGAGGAAGTGTCGATCGAAGCGCACCCGAACCTCGCCGCCATTGAGAAGATCTACGGGCGCTTCGATACGCGGCTGAAGCGATTCACGCAGCGCTACCTCTCGGGCTCGGGCGCGAGCGGCCTGAATGGCGAAGGCGCCTCGGAGTCCAGGAAGATCAACCCGCTTTACGGGACGGACAGCTTCCTTTGCTTCGGCGCGACGTTCAAGAAGAGCTACGTGCGCAGGGCGATTCCGCCGAGCGCGCTGCGTGGCATCGGCACGATCATCGCCCGCCCGATTGGGCTTTCCTCCTTTCCCCTCCCGGCCGCGGCGAAGCATCGCAAGTGGCTCAAGCTGGCGCCGAAGATCACGCTCCGCGGCAACTGCGTGCACATCGAGGAGAACTACATCATGTCCGGCCGGCACGGCATCGTGAAGGAGATCTACGGAGCCGCGCAACTTGAGGAGGAGGGCGACGCCGGGGCGGGCGGCGGATCGGCGCTTACCTCCGGGACGTTATGAAGATACTCGACCGCCTCCACCGCTCCGGGCGCGCGAGTCAGCTTCGCAGCGGCCCTGGCGCAGCCGTCTTCCAGAGCGGCTTTGGCCGCATCGTTCGGTTCAAGTCGCAGGGCGCAGACTTCAACCATCCGTGGCAAATGACGCTCCTGAGCGAGAGCTCCGCGGCTTTTTTGCCCGGATCAGTCAACGGCGTGCAGGCGGCTATCAAGGGTGTGCCGCTGTCGGGCAACAAGAAGGGAGAAACTCCCGTGCTTCGGTGGAGCAAGCTGCGCCTCAACGCGGACGGTATGGGGTGGTTCTGCGCGGAGGTCGCTTGCGCCGATCCGGGCAAGAAAGATCGCCCTCCGTGGTCCGTCACGAAGGTTGAGATGGTCCAAGTCGCCGATCCTGATACGGACAACGGCGAGGCGGGTTCAACGCTCAACGCGAGCGGGGGAGCGCGCCCGCTCTCGGGCTTCCGCGCCCGCTGGCCGGTCGCGATGATCCAGGAATACAGCGAGGGCTCTCGCGAGCTGTTCCAGATCGTCTATTTCAATCTCACCCACCGCGTCGCGCTGAAGGCGGACGGCATTTCCGCGGCGCGGCATTTCTTTTTCTGAAATGGGGCGCCTGAAACCGAAGTGGAGCAGGCGTCCCGCCTGTCGGAAAGTCGGATGGGCGTCCCGCCCGTCTTGGGCACTGGGCAGTCGGGACGACCACCCCACTTTACGACAGGCGGGACGCCTGTCCCACTTCCAGGTGTGATGAACAGGCGAGAACTCGAGCGGCGCGATGCCGCGAATCGATTCTGGCCCGGAATGAATTCCGAGCTGCGCTCGACCCCGATCGGCGTGACGCTGCATCCGCGGGTATTGAGCGAGTGGCGGCATCCGTGGAATATTGACATGGCCTTTGTGGATCAGCGGTGGCGCGCCACGGTCAATCCTGGGTTCGTGAACGGCCGCCCTGCCTTCATCGACATGCCGGCGACGTGGCTCGCTGAGCAAGTCAAGAGCGGCGCGGCGTCGCAACGCGACTTCGGAATCAACCCCCTGACCGGGCGCCCGTATTTCGAGGCATGGGTGTTTAACCATGAGCGCGGAGAAAGCCCTGAGCGAGCGAAGGGCACGGGCGGGCCGGTGCGCCTCACCAACTCCCCGGCTCCCTACATGGTCCTAGGTGCGTGGCGTAATCCGGCCGCGGCTGCGGGCGTCAGCGTGAGCGAGACCGGCGACATCCGAGTCGGCGCGGCCGAGGGGTATCCCAAGTATTTCGACAGCCTCGGCGTTCGGCCTCCTGCGGGGGCGGGATCATTGAACCAGCTCGCCACGCAGAGCGCCGAATTCGACCCTTCGCGCACACGGGAGATTCGAGCCGTGGACATCGTCCTTACTCAGCCCCGCATCGGGGCGAAGCTCGAGTTCGTTCCGGGACACCCGATCGCGGATGTCGCCACGGCGCAGATCAGCACGAACTACCTGCGCGACTACGTAAAGCTTCACAACGGCCGCGCCAGGCTGCGCGCGACAACGAAGTATCAGCCGCTGCCCGACGATCCGATCGAGGCTACCTTCGGTACCCTGCTCAACGGCGACGATCCGCAATTCGACGAGCTCCACATGGCGACGGTCTGGATGCTCTCGCCGCCCGGCGCCGACTCCGATGCCGAGCCGGACGGGACGTGGGAGCCGTTCGTGCAGCACTTCGTCTTCTGGAACCTGAACCATGCGCCGCGCAACATCCCGCCGAGCAGCCCGAATGAGGATAATATCGTCTTCATCGTCCCGCTCGCGCTCGGCACCGCGCAAGGCGTCATCAACGGCATCGTCAGTGTGCTCAATGGCATGCTCAACGAGGCGCTTACGTTCCTGCGCGATGCCGGAGACGTGCGCGGGAAGTTTTGGACGACCTAGAAGCTTGTCGGGCACGATGTCTGGCGGGCTGCCAGGCGACTCGCGCTGTCATATTCTTTAAAGGGCGCCCTTTAGCGAGTGTGATCAATCGCGTGCTTCTTAAGGTCGATCTGCTTTCCCTCCAACTTGAGGCCTTGGGGGAAAAGCGAGTCAAAATCAAAATGAGTTTCCAAAAAAACCGGAGGATCGACCTGATCGACTGAGGCTTCTTGGAAACGCCAAACTGGGAACACGAGTTTAATACCCGTCATCCGAAAATCTCGGTAAGGCTCGGATGCTGCCATACCCGGGCCGCTTGGAGTTCGTTTCATCTCAGAAGTGAACTCACCGAGTAAGTGAATTTCTTGCATCCATTTGACTCCCATGTGTTCTTTAAATCCATTTGTTCCGTAAATTCGTTTTTTCTGGAGAGCTAGAAAGATCGCGGCCGATTCTGGGTCGCCGTAATCGATCTTGATCGTAGTTTCCTTTCCGTCTTTATCGTAAACAATATCGCAAAGTCCCGTAACTTCACCTAGGCACTGAAAGCGGTATTCACCAGCTTGAGCACTAAGGGTTAAGGTCAAAAAGAGGGTGGCAACGAGAAGTTTCATTTCTGCTTAACGAGTGAAGATCCGCTGCACCGGAGGGCGATGCAAGCGAAGAGGAAAATACGCTGCTGCTTCCAGAGGAGTTGACACGGGCGCAAGTGGGATATGGCCAACCTCTCTCTCACTCCCGCGGACATCATTCCCAGCACGACCAGCTTCCTTCGCGGCACGGCTGGCACCGCGATAAACGCCGGCGATCTGATTTACAAGGACAGCACGGGCCTGCTCCAGCTTTCGGACGCCGACGGGGCCGCTGCGGCGCAGGCCGTGGACGGCATCGCGGTGTGCAGCGGCGCGGATGGGCAGCCGATCAATTACGTGGCGGAAGATGCGGATCTCGAAATCGGCGCGGGCACTTCCGGCACGCCGTATTTTCTGAGCGCGACTCCCGGCAAGATTTGCGAGGCGGGCGACCTGGCGGCCGGGATGAAAACGATCTTCGTGGGCAGCGGCAAACCGGGCGACAAGCTCAACTTTAAGCCCGTCGCGGGCGGAATCGTCCCAGCCTAACCGCCACGACCATGCTCGCACAAAAGCTAGTTTCGCTGGCCAGGCGTGAAGTCGGGGTTGAAGAGGTCAATGGGTCCAATTGCGGTCCTCGAGTCAACCAATACAAGGCTGCGACCAACCTTCCACCTACCGAATCGTGGCCTTGGTGCGCCGCCTTCATCGACTGGCTCGTCCGCGAGGCAATAAAAGGAGGCACCTACACCTTCACCCGCCCCACAACGGCGGGAGCGTGGGACCTGGAGAATTGGTCGCTGAAGCAGGACAACAGCACGAAAACCAAGCGGAGTCCCGGCAGTGACATCAAGGCCGGGGACATCGTCATCTTCAAATTCTCTCATGTCGGCCTCGCCGTGGGGGATGCGGACGGCGACACGGTCAAGACGATCGAAGGCAACACGGATGCAGCGGGCTCCCGTGAAGGCGGCGGGGTGTTTGAAAAGCGGCGCAATCTCTCACAGATCAAAACGAGAATTCGTTTCACGGTTTGACGGACGAAGCGCGGCGTTTTGACCTTACGTAAGGATGGCCGATGGCCAGTCTTGATCCGCAAATCACGCTGGCTCTGCGCGAGGCGAGACGAACGCAGGAGGAGGACCCTCCTGCGCTCGAAGTCTCTTTTCCATTCACGAAACTCCACTTCGATCCCTTCTACTTTGGTGCAGATCGGGAAGTTTACATGGAGCGCGAGGGATTGACCACATGAGCGACGTTGCCCTGCCTCTATACGCCGAGACGATCAGCGGAAATCTGGTCACGTCCGAGGGTTCTGCTTTTGCGCTGCCGAATGGCAAGCTCGGCGACACCTGGATCTGCTCGCTGCGCTTCCTCGAAAAGCAAGAGGATGCCGCTGTTGAGCGCTCCCTGAATGTCGCCGGAATCAAGGCGGCGATTGGTCCCGTCCTGGCGGCTCCGACGAGCGGAAAGTTCAAGCTGAAGCTGGGCGAGGGCGAGGACGAGACCACTACGGACGAGATCAGCTATGGATCGACTGCGGAGGAGATGCTCGCTGCGCTCGGCACGGGCGTCGGGCTCTCTTGCAGCAAGCCGGATGCGGGCTGCTGGGTCGTGCGCCTGACCGATGATGGCGAGAACGCGGCCCCCCTGGCAGCGGCCGATGAGTCGGTCTCGGGGTTCAATACGCTCTCCCCGCAATCGTTTGTCCGCGTGCGGCAATATGAAGAGGGCGGGGTCTGGTATCACGAGATCCGCTTGATCCAAACGCCCTACGCTTTCGCGGACACGTCGGAAACCGTCCTTCCCGAGCCGCCTGAAGCGACGCGCGTTCTTGCCGGCGTCGAGGAGACGCCGACGGAGCCGCCGCTCAATGAGATCCAAAAGCTTTTCGTGCCGGTCGAGTTCGCGGGCACTTACTATCTGACGTGGGGCGGAAGGCGCTCCGCAGTGCTCGGCAGCGGTGCGGGCATCGACGAGATCGCCGAGGCTCTCAACGGGATGTTCGACGACGGCGCGGAGCGTTTCAAGGTCACGAACCCGGAGAAGCGTTACGCCTACATCGAGTTCGTGGGCGCGCTCAAGGCCGCCCCTCAGAGCCTCATCGCGGTCGAAGTCAACACGGCCGCGGCGGGAGCATTGACCTTCCGGCTCCCTCTGGATCGGCCGGCCTTGCACGCGGCGTTGCGCACGGAAAAGACGGTGACGACGGTGTTCGAGATCGAGGTTCGCTACATCGGCGCTGACGAGGAGATCGAAAACGCCGATACCATCGTCCGGAGGCTGACCGTCCAGAGCGACGTGAAGCTCGTCCGCGAGCTGATCTATGACGAGCTGGCGCTCATTCCCTCGCACAACTGGCTGCGCCCCTATCGTCGCAGCTACGTGCCCTTCTCTCCCGATGCGGTGATTACCGGGAGCCAGTATGCGCGCTTCGTCATCGGCGATGGGGAGAGCGAGGAAATTACGATCACGCACGGCATGGCGACCGATGAGATCGCGAACGTGCTCGTGCGGGAGAACGTGTCGGGCGGGCGCGTGCTCGGCCCCGGCGAGTTCAACCTCTCGATTGATAGCGAGGATGAGATCACGCTCTCGTTCCATCCCGCCCCGGCGAACAACTCGCTCGTCGTCATCATCTCGACGATTAACAACGTCGCGACCTTCCAGGATCATCAGCATCGCATCGGGCAAATCATCGGCGACACGGACGGCGCGCAGACCTTGCGGCAGGAGCTGAACGCGCTCTCCGCGCGGCTCACGGCCATCGAGTCGCTCGTGACGATCACGGGCGGCTTGTCGAAAACGGAGGCGAAGGATGAGGACCTGGCCACGGACCTGCCGAAGCGCACGGAGCTTTTCCCCGGCCGCTACGCGTCGATCCCGGACCTCAACTCCAAGTTGAAAGCGGCCGGCCTGCTCCCGGCGATCCACGATGCCGCGGTCACGGCCTTCACGACTCTTCCGCTGCCAGACGCGGCGGACTTTGCGGGCAGCGTGTTCTACAACGACACCGGCGCCGCGATCACCATTCCGGGCGGCCTCGGGCGACGCGCCGCGGATCTGGCGGACGGCGGCTTCTTCGGCAGCGATGGTCGGCTTTGGTATCGGCTCACTCGCAACGACGCGACGAACTCCTATTTCCCGACCGATTTCGAGCGCGAGCTGTGGATGCTGGCGATCAACGACAAGATGCTTCGCCCAGGCTTCGTCTTTCGGGTGGACGGCGATTTGAAGATCCGGCTCGCGGCGGCGACTACGCGAATGCAATGCCTGCTGGTCATCGAGATCGGCGAAGCTCCCAGCCAGGGCACTCCGAGCCCGACCTCGCTCAACCTCCAGGACGTACAGTGGGACACCGAGACGCCGCTGCTCGAGCAACGCATCATCATTGGCGATGTGGAGCAAAAGCACAGCTATGGCGCCGCGGTGGCGATCAGCGCAACGGCCACCGTCACCGGCACGAAGTTCATCTACGGCGCCAGCGCCGCGGCCGACAACGCGCCATCGAGCGGCAACTTCGTCATCCGCGCGCGGCTCAAGGATTTCGACACTGAAAACTCCATCCCCGGTGCCAAGGGCCTCATCTGGTATGAGAGCACCGGCAAGTCGGACATCCAGTAAGCCATGCCCGCTCCTTCCGCTCCGACCGGCCTCGCCGTTGCTGAATCGGCGATTCTCTGGGTCATCAACAACAACGGCACGATCAAGGTCTCGAACAAGGCTGCGGCGCTGCTTTCGTTCACGAACAGCGCGCCGACGACGGCGCAGCATCGCATAGAGTATTCCGTGGACGGCGGAACGACGTGGCTGCTCGGCACCATTGTCGGGATCGGCGCGACGCAGGCTCTGGTGCGCAGCCTGCCGCTGAGCACGCCGCTCGATTTCCGCGCGAAGGCGCAGGACGAGGACGGCGATTCGGGATACGCAACGCTGAGCTGGACCTCGCCCGCGATGGCCACGACGGGCAGCCCGCCGACGGTGCCCTCCAGCTTTGCGGTTTCCGACATCGACTCGTCTCGCGCGACCTTCACCTGGGAGGATCAATCAACGAACGAAGCCTTCTTCGAGATCCAGCTCGCCATGACTTCCCCCTCGAGCTCACGCGTCGAGCGGTCCGTCTATGTCGATGATCTGAGCGAGACGACCACGATCGACCTTCGCAATCTCTTCGGCAGTTACTTCAGCGGCTACAGCATCGCCAATCAGTTTGTCGATGCGCGCATCCGGGCGGTGGGCGGCGCCGGCACGTCGGTCAAACGGCCGTCCGTGACGAGCGTGTGGTCTGGCACAATCACCTTCAAGATGGGGCCGCCCGCGATCCTCGTCACGTCGCCGTATCCAGGCTCGACGGTGAATCTGGAGACTGGAGCGGCGACCTCGATCACGATTCGCACGAACACGCCGGCTACGACGTGGAGCGCGGACGCGCTGCCTACCGGCCTGACCCTTACGGACGATGAGATTTCGGGCACACCGACGACCGCGGGAATCACAACCACCGTTCTGACGGTCGGAGACGGCGTGACGACTGGTGCGGCAACGATCCGTTTTGCTGTCGCGGCATCGTCCATTCGATTCCTGTCGCTGCCCACCGCGCGTGGCAAACTCGGCCAGGCGTTCACCTACAACATCGTGGCGCGTGTGGTGAGTGGCACGGCGCTGCCGATCACCTTCACGGCGGACAATCTGCCGTCGTTCCTGAGCCTTTCGGGGAGCGCTATCACGGGCACGCCGACGGAGGACGGCGAGTTCACGTTCGTCATCACGGCGCACACCGATCGCGCCTCGAACAGCCTCACGGTGACCATGACGGTGGCAGCGCTGGAGTTCGAGAGCGGCGAGACGCTATCCGCAGCCATCGGGCAGGAGTTCCGGCAGAAGATTGTCACGTCGCCGACCGGGGCGGAGTTCGAGCTCGTCGGCGCGCCCGCGTGGCTGGAAATTGAGGACGGCGTTCTCGCCGGCACTCCGCCCGACAACACCCTGGCCGAGTTGTTCACTTTCGACATCATCGCGACGATCGGAGAATCGTCCGCGAGCCAGACCTTCACCCTCACGGTGGGCGAGCTGTTCCTGCTCGACGATCCGATCGAAGGCGCAACGGGCCGGCACCTGCTCGAATACGTCACCTACGAAGGCGCGGGCAGCGTCACGGATTGGTGGCTGAGCAATGCCCCGGAAGGACTGGAACTGTGGGACATGGCAGATGGCGGCTATGGACCGGCTCCGCTTTCCAATCGGCGCGCGATCCGCGGCGCCCCGACGCAGGCCGGCTTGTTCCGGGCGACGATCAGTGCCCAGGTGGTTCGGGACGGCGTGTTCGAGTGCTACTCGATTGATTTCGTGATGCTCGTCAAAGGCGGGCTGTTCCTGCCGTGGTTTCACAACGATGCCTATCGGCTCGATCTTCAGGTGCCGCTCCGTGGCGATGTCTCCCGGCGCGGGGTCCGGTCCCATTACGAGACGGCGGCGACGCCTGCCTCGACCAGCACAACGACGACCGGCGACACGACGATCGTGACGAAAGTGGACGCAGTGTCGGCCAATCTGCTCACGCTCAAGCGCGGCGACAAGACGACGCTCGGGATCATCTTCCGCGACGGCATCGACACGACCGTGGCGGGTATCAGCGAAGTGAAGATGACGCTCCGCGAGAAGGACGCCGAGGATGGCGAATACGTATTCGAGCTGACCGGCACCCCCGCCACGCTCGACGGCTTCGGCTACTTCACGACGACGATCGAAGTGGAGAGCGACGCGCTCAACGATGCCATGGGTGACGACTCGATCGTCAGTCTTCAACTGCTCGGCGAAATCAGCTTCGTGCATGCCGGCGAGGCCCGTTCGAGTGCCAGCTTCCCAGTGACGATCGTCGAGGACATTGAGCGATAGCCCTTACAAAGGATGAGCGCTGGCGCTGAAGCCTATTATTCTGACGCTAAACTATTTCGGCCTTCTCGCTACTCAGGTCTGGAACGCTATTCTTTACCACCGTTTTGACGGAGAACTTCGATGACTGCTCTTAGCCGCGCGATTTGGTAAGCGTAGTATGTGGCATCTTCCTTGAGCCACGCGTCCAATAGACTTTGTGCTACGCCAAGTGGAGTCTGTCGGTCCGCATTTCTCAAGTTTACGTCCGCTTTGGAGGACAAAAGGAAGGCAACTGCTTCCTTGCCGCCGGCCTTAGCCGCCATATGCAAGGGTCGGTTGTCGGTTCCCGCATTGACATCTGCTCCCGCGTCTGTAAGCATTTTAAGGGAGTCGAGATCATTTTCCCTCGCAGCGAAAAACAGCGCCGTGCATCCCTGTGAATCCTGCGCCTTCGCGTCTGCCTTATATTGCAGGAGCAGCTTGACGCCGCCTTTGAGATTGGCGGCTGCGGCTGCCATTAATGGAGTGAATCCATCAGCGAAGGATTTCGAGGGATCTGCGCCTGAATCTAGAAGCAACTTGACGATTTCTAGCCATGCCTTGGACTCTGTTTCATCCCGCGGGTCGCCTGCATTGAGCACTGCTGTTAGGAGCACACTGCGTCCGTTGCCTTCCAAAGTGTTGGGATCAGCACCTCTTGCTAGTAGAGATTCAACAGCTTTTTTCTCCGGCCGCGAGTTGATCAACTCAATCAAGGCATTGCCAGAATCATCGTTTATTTTAGTGCGGCCGAATCGGACCGGCCCAGACGGTGATTGGCCCGGAACTGCTGTTAGACCGATGAGGGAAGCCGCTATGAAAGAAAATGCATTCATGGGATTGTTTCCAGCCTAAGGTAAAGTCTCTTTTATTTGTTCCAACCACAAGGAAGAATAGATTGGCGTGCCGACGATGGTCCTAGCGTGCAACAAGGAACCCACAAACCGGCCTAACGGAGGATGAAAGCCGCCAACGAGTGGATGTGGACAACTAAAAGCTACGCTTTTGTGACGCTCTGGAGCCGGCCTGCGGCGGATGCCGTGCTCGAGTGGCTCGCCACCGCCGAGATCCCGCCGCAGAGCTTCCTCTACTGGGTGGATAACTCGGGCGGCAAGCTGGCGCCTAAGCTGGGAAGTGCCTGGGGCCGTCTGTGCGCGCGATTTCGGGGGCTGATCCTGCTCTCGGCCGGCGAACCCTACCAATCGCGGCGCGGCGAGCCCTATCTCAGCTTCGCCCGTCACGCGCATGTGACGGCGCTTTACAACCAGGTCTTTCCGCGGGTTCGCGAGGAGATGGTCGTCACGCTCGAGGATGACATCCGGCCGCCGCGCGATGGGCTGCGCAAACTCGTCGAACTGATGCGGGACGATGTGGCCATCGCCAGCGGCGTTTATCGCAGCCGCAGGAACCCGGATTACATCTGTGCCTCACGCGACAAGGCCGCCTGGCGCGACGTGCCCCGCTACGATGCATTGCCGGCGAAACCGTTCGAAGTCGGCATGACCGGCGGGGGCTTCGCGCTCATCGATAATCGGGCGCTCCAGGCGGCGCTGCCACTGCGCTGTTCAATGACGCCTGACGGTGGGCTGATGGCCTGGGATGGCAATCTCGGGCTCGATCTCACCGCGGCCGGCGCGCGGCTGCTCGTGCATCCGCAGGTTCGCTGCGAGCATCTGGAAGTGCAGTCCGCTCTTCGGCGCGCGCCAGTTGACAGAGGCCCCTTCGCGGTATGAGCGCTCCCGCAAAACCCTTCCTGAAAGTCGTCGCCCTCGAAACCCCGGAGGGCGTCTTTGAGATTGAAGTCCGCAAGACCTTCAAGTTCCTCAATCAAGCCGACGCGGTCTCCTTCATTGACCACCTTGGGCTCGCTTCCGGGCAGGTGCTCACCGTCGCCGGGCGCACGGGGGCCGTCGTGCTCTTTACGGCGGACATCACCGGGCTCGATGCGACCCTCGCCACGCTGTCCACGACCGAATACGTCGATGGCCGATTCTCGGCTCTCGTCGGGATGCCGCCCTCCGCGCTCGACACCCTGCAGGAGATCGCCGCGCAGCTCCAGACCGACGAGGCCACGATTGCGGCGCTCGAAGGGGTGGGCGTCACGAAGCTCTCGATCTCCGCGAACCTCTCCGATCTGGCGGACGCAGCCACGGCGCGGACGAATCTCGGACTCGGGACGCTGGCGCTGCTCAATAGCGACGCGGCGCACCGGGTCGTGACCGATGCGCAAATCTCGGCCTGGAACGCCAAGGCGGACGCGACGCTCTCGAATCTCTCCAACGCCGGCACGGCGCGGACGAATCTCGGACTCGGCACTCTGGCGTTGCTCAACAACGACTCGACGCACCGCACGGTGACGGACGCGCAGATCGCGACGTGGGACGCTGCTGGCGGCGGCGGCGCGATTTCGAATCCCGGCGTGGCCTACATCCAGTCGAATGGCGACGACGCGACCGGCGAAATTGGAAACCCATCCAAGCCCTTTGCCGGCACGCAAGCCGCGGTGGATCAAGGGGCGAGAACGCTCTGCATCGGCCGCGGGGCATTCCCTGGGTTCTCCTTTGACGCCCTGGGCGGCTTTGTCACTTTCCACATCTACGGCGAGGGCGGGGCGGGGCCTGATACCATCGATGGAGGAACGGCAGACTCAGTGATCGCGGCGGTCTCGATAACAAACACCGGCTATTACATCGCCACCATTACGAGCGATCAGACGGTATTGATGGAGTCGATCACCGTGCAGGGCTGCACCGGGCTGAATCTGGTCGGGGTGTGGGCTCGCTTCGTGACGGGGAGCGGAGCCGATGGCGTCAGTCACGCTGGCGAATCCGCCGCAGAGGGCGCGCCTGGAACCAACGGAGATCCCGGAGGTGGTGGCGATCCGGGGTCGAACGGTTTCCCCGGCAATCCCGGAACCGGCGGCTCAATGGGAGAGGCCGGCGCAAATGGCGGCAATGCCCAGCACGGGGCGAATATCACGCTGATCAGGGCGTATGTTTTCGGGGATGTGATCTCGAACGGAGGGACGGGCGGAGCCGGCGGCAATGGCGGCAATGGCGGACCCGGAGGCTCCGGAGGAGACGGCGGCGCGCCCGGAGAGGGGGGGACTGAGCCTGGACCTGGCGGCAATGGTGGAAATGGCGGCTTTGGCGGACCCGGAGGAATGGGAGGCAACGGAGGCAACGGCGGCGAGATCGTCGTGCGCGAGTCCTTCGTCGGCGGGGTATTCTCGTTCGTTGCCGGGATGGGCGGAATGGCCGGCGTTGCCGGGGCCGGCGGATCTGGTGGTATCGGCGGAAACGGGAACCCCATCGGCGCGACCGGCAATGTCGGAGATACCGGCACGGAGAATCCCCCAGGAACGGGAGGATTTTCCTACGTAGCGCCGAAATCCATTCTCAGTCAGCTCGGCAACTACGATATGAGCCACACCTACCGAGGATCGGTCGTCGCCGGGGACTTCTACGCCTCCCAAAACTAAGCGGGTTTCACCCGGCGCCTAACCTTGCCGGATGCAGGACAATGGTTTTCTGTTCGGCCGTGCCCCTTTGCTTTCGCCATTGTCTTCGATCCACGAGAGCAATGAAAAACCTGCCACCGCTTCTCGACCGTCGAGCTGGGGACTGACACGCGCATGAATGATGTCCACAACGTCTTTTTCTGGCTGAGTCTTCTGCCAGCGGTGGTTTTCTTCGGCTACATTATCCAGCGACACGTCGTGACGTTCCGCACACGCCCAAACATTGCAAAGGAGGACATTGTCTATCAGGAGTATTTCGCCTCGGGAGCCTCCCAGAAGAACGTCTTAACAAAGCTTGGCGGCGCCCGGAACTGCCTTCGTCTTGTCGTCACCCGTGATCTTCTTTGGGTTACCTCTTGGTTCCCGTTTTCTCTGATTGCCCCAATTTACGACGGGGTGCATGTGATTCCGCTGCCAGCCATCTCATTCATCGAGTCCGCACGCTTCTTCGGCTCCGACAGTTTGCTTCTCTCATACAATGACAGTTCAGGCAGGAGTCATACGCTTCGACTCATCCCAAAAAATCGAGAGCGTTTTCTTGCCGCAATCAGACCGAAACTAGACTCCAATGGAACGAACGTGGCCAAACATGCATCGTTCTAACGGTCACGATTTTCGCCCACGCGATCGTTTCTGCTGAGCCCGCTTTTTTGGGTATTCGGCCTCGTGTGCCTTTGACAGTTCGCTCTCGACCACCTCTTGCACGAAGTGATCGAACCAGCCGGGGGTTGTCGCCCCCTTGCGCTGTTTGAATTCGGTGGCGAGCCGTTCGAAGGCGGCATCTCGAATCGGAGGCGGCTGCGCCATGAGCTTGGCGGTGTAGCGGTGTTCCCGCCGGGACCAGCAATCGAAGATGGCGAGGCCGAGGAAGTAGGCGGAGGCGGAAGAATAAGGGCACTCCGGCACCCGTTTGTCGATGATCTCGGCGAGCATCGGCGGGGTGTTCACAGTGTAGCGTTTGTATTTGGTGGCCATGCTGCACAGTGCAGCACAATTTCTTGTTTCCAAAGGAAGATTTTGGGGAAAAGTGTTCACATGAACACTCAACATTCCCAGCGGCAACAACGCCCATCCCCAACCCCCGTGCCCCAGGTGGAACAGGATTTCGATCAGCTCGCCGAGGCCGCGAAGATCGAGCATCTGACCATACCCGGCTTCATGCGCCGCGTCTCCAACCGGTGGCACATTGAGGACATCACCCGTTTCGGCGACAAAGTCGGCCGTGCGGCGGAAGCCCTTCAGCTCTCCTACATGACCACCGTGGACAGGTCCCTCGGTATCATCCGGGTCTTCCCGGTGCCGCTGCTCCAGCGGATCTATACCGTGCTCTCGGTGCAATTCGGCTGGCCGCAGATCATCGAAGCGGAGGTGCCGGCAATCGAAGACAATCGCCGGGCGCAGCAGGAGACGATTCGTTCCCACGAGCGCTTCCAAAAACATCTGCGGCTGCTCCTGGAGGCGTCGGAAGAGGAGGACGTGCAACACTCCGCGGCGGTGCTGCTCCAATGGCTGGAGCAGGATTGCCAACGCCTCCGCCAGGAACTCGAAAAGGCCGTCACATCGGGCGCGTAAGCGCCAGAGTGGATTCGAGCGCTGCCACCAGCGCGGGACGCCGCTCGCATTCGCGGGCGGCGTCCTCGAGCAGCTCCCGAATCCGGCGGGGCAGACGCTCGTAGGTCGCCACGAATCCGGGCTTCTCCTTGGCGCCCTTTTGCCGGGGCGCGATCTCCACTGTGTCGCGCAGGCTTTCGGGAACCTGGTCGCGCAGATAAGCGACCAGCAGGGAGGCGCCCCCGGCGCCGAAGGCGGTGCAGAGGCGTTCGAGCCCTTCAGCTTCGGGCCAGCGCAGCCCCTGAAGATACTGGGAAAGCTGGCCTTGGTGGACGCCGGCGTGGCGCGAGAGCCCGAGCTGGGTGAACTCGTTTTCTCGCATGAGGGCATCGAGAGCGGCGCTGAAATAACTCATCGGCAAGGAAACGACCGGAAAATGAAAAAAAGCTCAACAATCATGTTGCAAGGTATTGCGCAGCGCGTTAGTAACGCTTGCAAATAACTGTTCGCATGAACACTATAACAAGTTGTCAACCTGGAGGAAAGCTGTGAGCTACATTGAACGACAAGCCGCGCTCGACGCGCAGTATCGCCGGGCGTGGGATGAATTGAGTGTGGAAGAGCGCTCAGCGCTCGCTGCAGCGGGCATCGACGGCCCCGACTGCGGCCGGGAACCGGCGCCGGATCAAGGGCGCGAAGTGGTCTGCCGCGAAGACGCGGCGGTGATCTGCGACCGGCATTGCGGAGTGGAGATCGACTACGCGGCCGCCGCGGATGGTCTCGCTGATCAGCTCGCGGAGGATTTCGGAGTCACCGCAGCACAAGCGGAGGCGCTGGCCAAATTCATCGAAGGCCGGACCAACGACGCGTTGCGCGAGCGCCATTCCCTGATGCTAGCCCGCATCGTGGGATTCTTCCTGGCCGGCTCCGAGAATTTGCAGGCCCGGGCGCACGGCCTCGCTCACGCCGCGCGGATGGCCTCGCTCAACGGGCTGCGCAGCCTGCGCCACAGTGCGCTCCTGTGCGGGGTGAGCGTCGAGTGGATGCGGCGCGTGGCCTGGAAGTGGTGTGACCTGCTCGAACTTCCGCCCCTGGAGGGGGCGAAAAGCGCGGAGGCCCGGGCGGCTTACGCACATGACAAACGAACCAACCACTGGAGAAACAAAAAATGCACCTTGTCCCCCAAATCCCTCAACCAAGCAGCGTAGAGCTGGCGCTGACCCAGGGCCTCGCGCCCGGCGCCAAGCTGCGTGAGAATCGCCTCTTTGTGCTCAGCCGCACCGGCGTCGAGTTCAAAGGCGAGATGACCCTGGCCCAATGGATGGAAGGAATGCTGATGCTGTCGTGGATGAAGACGGCCTACACCGTCTGGCTGGCCGACTTCATCAAGTGCGGCCGCCAGCGTTTCCAGCAGGAGACCGTGGAGGAAGCGCTCGTGCAGCTCGAATTCACCGAGCTCGACGTGAGCCGGGCGCTGGCGATCGCCGATGTGCCCGGTGAGCTGCGCTCGGATTATCTGACCAGCGAGCACTACTTCGTGCTCGGCCGCAGCGGGCTCGACGACGATCAGACCAAGCGCTGGGCTGCCGCCGCGGAGGAACACCACCTGAGCGCCGCGCAGCTCAAGGATTCGATCGCCGCCGGCGAAGTGGTGAAGCAGACGGGAACGCCCGCGGGCAGCCGCGGCCTGCCGACCATCCAGGGCTTCCGGCAAATGTTCGATCGCTGGTGGACGCAGGTCCATACCCACGACCCCGTGAACCGCTGGCCCAAAGAGCGCAAGCTCCAGCTTTTCGAAGAGCTGCGGCCCTCGGTGCAGGTCGGCCTGCAACTCGCTCGTGAGCTGGGAATCAATCTGGAGGAGGGGAGATGAGCGCGATCCTGGCAATTCCGTGTGGCCGTAATCATGCGCAGCATCTTCGCGACGAGTGGCTCCAAGCCAATCGGGATCGAATCGCACGCGAGGATGCGACCGCGATCTGCCTCGAAATGAAACGTCTCGGCTACTACAGCCCCAATACGAGCATCGGCGACATTCGGGTCGCCTATTTCAAGGCTTGCAGGCGACTCGGTCTGGAGCCGCATCGCTCATAAACTTCCCGCCGGAATTCAAACTAAAGACACGTATGGAACAGGTGACCGATGAACGCGGCTACAAAGCCGCGGACAACGTGATTCCTCGAAAGATCGCCTACTCGCGCGCAGAAGCTGCCGCTCTGTTATCAATCAGCCTCACGACACTGGACGACCTTGTGAAGCGCGGACTGATTCGGCCAAGCCGGGCGACCCGCTGGCCTCTCTTTGCCCATGCGGAGCTGGAACGATTCATGGCCGAAACCACCGCTCATTTGGCGTGAAACCGATGATTTTGCTTCCAGGACTTGCTTCCATGACCTCGCCCGATTTTGGCGGGTTTCGGCGGGCCTCGGCGGTTTTCAAAAATCCCGTTTCCCTCTGTAAAATTCCTCGGCGGGGTCCGGCGAGACTCGGCGCGAGACGCATTTACGATTTAGCAAAGCGGTGCTTTCGACCACTCAGCCACCTCACCAACTCTTTCTTTTTTCAGCGACTTGCAACCATCTGGCACGGGGCGCTACCCCCTGCGGAATTACGTCGGTGAAAGTCTCGTTCGCGCTGAACACGGCGGCTACCATACAAAGTTCCAGGTCGGAGGCAAGCAGGTCGCTCGCCGCACTCCGGAGCCCCCGGCGACCGAGCCGGCGAAGCAGTACGTCTCCAAGAAGATCAAGCAGGACCGCTGGAGCCGGCGCACGCGTGAGGAGCGGAGATCCCCGAATTCATTTCCGACTCAAGAAAGACGGCAACATCCTGTCCGCCGGGCCTGGCCGGAGCACCTGCCCTGCTAACAATGGAAAGTGTTCAGGCTGCCGGCTTCGGGTCTTCGAGGTGCGCGGCTGCCACTTGAAGGAGTTCATCCATCGAGAATGGTTTGGCCAGGGTCGGAAAATCCCCCAGGACTCGCTCCGTCGCGGCTTCCTCGCGGGTGACTGAACCGGTCATGAAGACGATCGGAATCGAGCAGAGTGCGCTATCATTGCGCATTTCAATGGCGAGTTCGCCGCCTTTTTTGTCTCCGATATTCCAATCGAGGAAGATGAGGTCGGGCCGGAACTCGCGCGCTGTTTCCAACGCTCGATTTCCGCAATTCTCTTCGCACACCAGCGCAGTGCCGGTGGTTTCGAGAATCATCCGGCAAAGATTGGTGACATCAATTTGATCATCTACGATCAGAATTCGTTTCATTGCTGGCTTGAGGTGCAAACGTCGTACCAGAGCGGCACCCAAAATTAGCGTCATCCCCCCGGCGCACCCGAGGCGTTCTTCAGGCTCTCGAAAAAGCGGTTCCGGCGCGTCTGACGTTGGCGGCGAGCGGAGAAGGTTTCGACCTCTGGCGAGGCTTCGAAGTCTTCCATTCCGATGAGCGGCTCGTCTGTCACTGAACGGTGAGTGGCCGGGAACGCCCACTCTGCTTCTTCCCGCCTTCGCGGCTCTGCGCGAGCGACTGGTCTGCGTCGAGCTGGGCTCAGAGCAGCATCAGCGTCGGGCTTTCGAGGAGCTTGCGCAATTCCGCTGCGACCAACTCGCCCGCAATGCCACGCGAAAATCCGCAAGGATTTCACCGCCGGGCAAATGAAGGCGGCCTTGCAGGAATTCAAAACGCGCAATTCGGCAAACCTCGAAGTTGCTGTGACGGACTTCTTGGAGCGAGAAACGGAGCCAGGGGACCGAGCGCAACGGCTTCGGCTGCCAGCTATCAACCGCGCCGCGACCAGAATTTGGAAACGCAGAGGCGCCGGAGACGCAAAGGGCGCAGAGGTTTGCAGGGTGACCGTTTCTCGCTTCTCCTCATCCCTCTGCGTCTCTGCGTTCAAAATCCGCGCCGGTCACGAACCGCGCCTCCGCCCCCATGCCGGGCTCAGTCACCGGATCGCCTCGCGCAAGTGCCAAAATGAGTCCCGCTCCGCCGCCGATTCACCTGGCGCGACGTTCTGGCCCGTGCCCGACCGCATAGCCCACTTCCCTGAGCCATTCAAGCGCGGCGTCTTCAATGATGGATTCGTTCAACGTCCCGCTCATTCCTCCGGCGGGTCCTCTCGCACCACTGCCCCGTGTTCGTGATGGGCGATTTCGTCGGCTACGGAATCCGCAAAGGATTTCGAGGTCCGCGATGGTCTCGAAACGCCACCGCTGGACGCGCTCGCAACAGAAACGAAACTTGGTCGTGGCATGCGCGAAATCCGACTTCATCGTGCACGGCAAAGCCTTTGATGTGCTGAGAATAGCAGGAGATGTGAATTTGGACTCACTGGAACAAGTCGAGGATTTCACCGTCGATTTCATAGAGCGTGGCTTCGATGGCACGAACACCGTCGCGCTTCTCACAACACCAAGAGACGAAAGCCGCGGTGAGTGAGCCTGTGCCAGCGCCAGCATCCAGCAATCGGACTGTTAGCGGAAATGGACCAAACATTGACGCCATGAAATCGGCTACAGGCGAGGCGGTGAGGAACTGTCCGAGTTCCTCCTGCCGTTCTCTGGAGTTTGCCGTGGCCGCGAGTTTCATGTCGTCATGCTGCCAAACTGAGTTCCGTTCCCCATCGAACAAAAAGGGTATCGTTCGCAGGCTCGAGCGCTTTGCTTTTCGCCCAAGACTACAGGCAGAAGGGAATCTGCGTGCTGTCGATGAGCTGGCGGTGAGGGCGACCATGCAGTCCACGAGTTCACCCGGGCTTCATTCAGCAGCCAGGGTCACCTCGACTGGCCGGTGGTCCGACATCCAGGTCAATGGTTGCTTGCAGCCGAGCACCCGCCAGCCGCGGCCGGCCCAGACTTGATCCAGGCTGAGGGCGACCAGCGGGACGGGCCAGGTCTCGGCCAGGCCGGTCCCGGCCGCCTCGAAGCAATGGGTGAATTGTTCCCGCAGCGGCCGCAAGAGAACGGATTCCCGCGGCGTGTTGAAATCGCCGGCCACGATAAGCCTGGCGCCGGGTTGCGCCTGAATGATTTGCACGAGGCGCTGCAGCGGTTCGCGGCGCGAACGCCAGGGTGTCGCGCGCACGTCCACCTGCAAGACCTCGACCGTCCGCCCGCGCACCTTGAGCCGATGCCGCGCGAAGAACGAACCGTCCGCGAGCGCCCCCGGCTCGGTGGACAGCACCTCACCCCGCACGAGGCAGAGCATGCTCCCGGGCGCTTCCTGCACGCGATAGCCGGGAAACTCCGCGCGCCAAAGGTCGATCGACGACATGTCGCGCGGCTGCGCTTCCGCGAGGCAGATGATGTCGGCGTCCCGCGCCCGGAGCCAGGCGGCGATCCGCGGCAGCCGCGTTTCGGGACGGGCGACATTCCAATGCACGAGCCGCAGATCCGGCCCGCGCCCGGGCGGCCCCGCGGAATACCAGCTCGTGGCGATCCACGTGACCAACGCGACGCCGGTGAAGAGGACGTATCGGCGGGTCGCGTGCCCGCGGCCCGTGCGGCGGGAGTGAATCGTCATGCCGACGAAACCAAGCGCGAGCGCGGGCCACGGCGTGGTGTAGAAGACGAAAGCGAGGCCGTCGAACCGGTCGCGCAGTTGCGTGACGCGCAGCAGGATGCCGACGATCAGCCAGACGCGAAGAACGCCCGCCAACCGGCGTTCGAGCAGCTCAAATCCCGGCAGCTTCACCGGCTTGTCCGCGCGAAAAGTTGAAAGGAGCCCTGGCGAGTCACGAGGCAGCGGCGGAAAGGAAAGGGGAGATCGATTTCATGCGCGCAACCTGGCGGCCGGTCATGAAACGATGATGCACTCTCCATGAATTCTTCGCGAAGAGCCGGCGAGGTTGCAGCGTCCCCGACGTGGTCCTCGTTCGCTCCGCTCTCCGACTCGGCGTTTCGCGGCGGTTCAGAGCAGCATGAGCGTCGGGCTTTCGAGGAGCTTGCGCAGTTCGGCGAGGTAGGCCGCGCCGACGGCGCCATCCACGACGCGGTGATCGGCGCTAAGGCCGATGGCCATGCGCTGGCCGACCACGATTTGTTCTTCGTGATTGACCACCACCTTCTTGACGATCGCTCCGACCGCGATGATCAGCGCCTGCGGCGGATTGATGATCGCGCTGAAGCTTTCAATGCCGTAGCTACCGAGATTCGAGACGGTGAGCGTGCCGCCCTGGTATTCCTCGGGCTTCAGCTTCTTGCTGCGGGCGCGGCCCGCCAGATCCTTGACCGCTTCGCTAATCTCGCGCAGCGACTTCTTCTGGGCGTCGCGGATGACCGGCGTGACCAGTCCTTCCTCGACGGCCACGGCGACGCTCAAGTTCACACTGCCATATTGGATGATCGCGTCGCCCGCGAAGCTGGCATTGACCGCGGGCACCCGGATCGCGGCAGTCACAACCGCCTTGAGAACAAAGTCGTTGACCGTGAGTTTCGCCGCGCCGGCGGCTTCGCTCGCCGCATTCGCTTCCGCCCGGAATTTCATCAAGGGACCGGCATCCACTTCGATATTGAGATAAAAGTGGGGGATGGTGCTCTTGCTCGCGAGCAGTCGCTCGGCGATCACCCGCCGCATCCCGCTGAGCGCAATTCGTTGGTCGCCCTGGCCGGCCGGCGTCGCGGCGATGGCCGCGGGCGCGGCGGCCCTGGCCGAGGGCGCGCCGGGACCGGCTCCTTCCACATCCTTGGCGACGATGCGCCCGCCCGGGCCGGTGCCACTGAGCGCGGAAAGGTCCACGCCCTTGGCGGCGGCGACTTTCTTCGCCAGCGGCGATGCCTTGATCCGTTCGCCCTTCGCGCGCGCCGGAGCCACCGCGACCTTGGGCTTGGATTCAGCCGCCGCCGGCGCAATGGTGTCGGCGCGGGCGGAAGCGGTTTTTTTGGACTCCGTGGCCGGCGCCTGGCCTTCCTTGGGGGGAGCCTCGCCCTTTTCGAGCAGCAGCGCGACTTTCTCTCCGATCGGAACCTTCGTGCCTTCGGCAACGAGAAATTTGTGCAGGATGCCATCGTCAAACGCCTCCATCTCCATCGTCGCCTTGTCGGTTTCGATCTCGGCGAGGACGTCGCCCGTTTCGACCTTGTCCCCTTCTTTCTTGCGCCACTTGAGGAGGGTGCCCTCGGTCATCGTGTCGCTGAGTTTCGGCATTTCGATGTATTTGGCCATGGAATGAGAAATGGGAGGTTGCGGGCGCGGGGCGCGCCAAGGCGTGGGAATTAAACCAAAAGCCGCGGGAGGGAAACAAAAAGCACCGCGCGCTGCTCACTGGCGCATCCGCTTCCCTGTTGCCAACCCGGCGCGCCGCGACCAACGTCAGCGCCGCTTGAGTCTTCGCCGTCTTGTTTTTCTCGTTGTCTGCGCTTGCGCGCTCCCGCTCGGAGCTGCGGAGGCGATCCCCCGGCTGGACTTTCAGCAACGCACGCTTCCCAACGGACTCCAGTTCATCTGGCTGGAAGATCACGCGGCGCCGACCGTCTCGATCCAGGTCTGGTATCGGGTCGGCTCCAAGGATGACCCGGCCGGGCGGAGCGGATTCGCGCACCTTTTCGAGCACATGATGTTCAAGAGCACCAAGCGGATGCCGAGTGAATTCCTCGACCGGCTCACCGAGGACGTCGGCGGAGAAAACAATGCCTACACCCAGGATGACGTGACGGTTTATCACGAGACGGTGCCGTCGAATCATCTCGAGCGCCTGCTCTGGGCCGAGGCCGAGCGGCTCGGATCATTGAACGTGGACGAAGCCAACTTCCATACTGAGCGCGAGGTGGTGAAAGAGGAATTTCGGCAGCGAGTGCTCGCCGAGCCCTACGGTGAGTTCGGCGAATTCATCATCAAGCAGTCCTTTGCCGAGCACCCGTACAAGCGGCCGACCATTGGCAACATCGAGGAACTCGACGCGGCCAGCCTCGAGGAAGTGCGCGCCTTTCACGCGACCTTCTATCGGCCGGACAACGCGGTCCTCGTAGTGGCCGGCGACTTCGAGCTCAAGCAACTCCACGCGTGGGTGGACCGTTACTTTGGGTCCTTGGTGAAACCGGAAGCGCCCATTCCGCGGGTCACGATCAAGGAGTCGCCGCGCACCGCCGGCCGCACCATTCGCGCGTTCGACGCGAAAGTGCCGCTGCCCGCGCTCGCGGTGACTTATCTCGGTCCGGCCGTGACCAGCGAGGAAACGCCGGTCCTCCAAGTCCTGGCGCGGGTCCTCGCCGGCGGCGAATCGTCCCGTCTGAACCTCTCTCTGGTCTATGAAAAAGAGCTCGCGCAGACCGCCGAGTTCGAGGCGGATCAACGCACCGATGCGGGCCTGCTCACCTTCCAGCTCGTACTCGCCAGCGGTATCACGGTCGAGAAGGCCGGTGCGGCGTTGCGCGAGGAGATCAACTCCATCGCCGCGAAAGGTCTCGGCGAAGCCGAGCTCGCCACGGCGAAGAATCAGGTCCTGGCGGCCAGTCTGCTCGAACGCGAAACGTGCGACGGCAAAGCGGCCGCGCTCGGCTACGCGGCGACGCTGCTCGGCGATCCCGCCCGCGCCGACACGACCCTGGCGGAAATCCAGGCCGTCACCGCCGCGCAGGTTCAGGAAGCGGCGCGCAAATGGTTCCCCGAAACGAACCGGCTCACCATCGAGTACCTGCCCGAGCGCATGAATACGAAAGGCCGCCGATGAGAATGCGAGGCGCCGCCCTGTTTGCCACTGCCCTGGCGCTGGCCACGATTGGCCGGGCCGTCGAAATCGACGGCCTTCCGCAGCCGGCGGAACTGCGCGAGACGAAATTCACCGAGCCTCGGGAGAAGACGCTGGCCAATGGCCTGCGCGTCATCGTGGTCGAGCGGCCGGGCCTGCCCCTGGTGAGTGCGGGACTGGTCATCAAGAGCGGGGCGGAGAGCGATCCGGCGGAGCTTTCCGGTCTGGCCAGCTTCACCGCGGCGCTGCTCACGCAAGGGACGACCACGCGCAGCGCCACCCAAATCGCGCGCGAAGTCGAAGCGCTCGGCGCGACGCTCAAGGCCAAGGCGGCCTGGGATGGCACCGTGATCGAGCTGACGACGCTTTCCGCGCAGGCGGATCCGGCTTTCGCTCTCCTCGCGGATGTCGCCCGGCACCCGAAATTCGCGCCCGCGGAGATCGAACGGCTGCGGCGGCAAACGCTGGACGAGCTGCGCGTGGCGCTGGAGGAACCTGGCACGGTGGCCGCTCTCGCCCTCAATCGAGTCCTGCTCGGCGCCGGGCTGTATGCCCATCCGCCGACCGGTACGCCGGCCTCCATCAAGCGCCTGCGGCGCGAGGCCATCACCGGCTTTCACGCCAGCCGCTATGCCGCGGGGCAGGCGCTGCTGATCGTCGCGGGCAATCTCACCGCCGACTCCGGTTTCGCGATCGCGGAAAAGCATTTCGGCGACTGGGCGGCGGCCCCCGCGAAACCGCCGCCGGCGCCAGGAAACTTTGAGCCGAAGGCGGGGCCGCGTGCCGTGCTCATCGACCTGCCCACGGCGGGTCAGGCGGCGGTCGTCGTCGGGGTGCCGTGCATTGCGCGCGGCGCCGAGGATTACTTTGCCGGCGAAGTCGCGAACTCCGTGCTCGGGGGCGGCTACTCCTCGCGCCTGAACCAGGAAATCCGCGTCAAACGCGGCCTGACCTACGGGGCGGCCAGCGCTCTCACCGCCTGGCGCGCCGGCGGAATCTGCTCCGCCCACTGCCAGACCAAAAACGTGTCCGCGGCCGAGGTCGTCAAGCTCGTGCAAACCGAGCTGGATCGGCTCGGCAGCGAAGCCGTGCCCCCCGATTTCCTCGTCACGCGCCAGACGGTTCTCGTGGGCGGCTTCGCGCGCGAGCTCGAGACCAACACGGGCTACGTGAAGCGGATCGCTGACTTCGCCGTGCACGACCTGCCGCTTGATTCCCTAAACACCTATCTGCACCGCATCCGCGAAGTGACCGCCAGCGAGGTGCGCGCCTTTGGCGCCAGGTATCTCTCGTCGGAACGCGTTTGCATCGTCGTCGCCGGCCGCGCGCAGGATTGCGCGAAATCGCTGCGCGAGCTGTTCCCCAAACTCGAGCTCATCCCCCAATCCGAGCTCGATCTCGATTCGCCAACCCTCCGCAAACCCAGCAAGCGCCCAACCTCCGGAGCCGCCGGCGTCAGGAAGCGCTGACCTGGTGGTTCCTACCCGAAGCGAAGAAGCTATACCCCCGAAACCAAGACAAGCACTCCACAGCAGCATGAAGAAAGTCATCCTCACACTCGGCATCACCGTTGGCGTGCTCTCCTGCGCAGCCGCCAGCCTGCGTGCGCAAGACGCAACCCCAGCCGCAACCGGCGCTGACGGCGGCGCACCACCCAGCCCGGCGACGGGCAAGGCGACGGGAGAAATTGCCGCCGCCGCGAAAAAATTCCTCGCCACGCTGGATGATGCCCAGCGGGGCAAAGTCGTTTTTGATTTCAAAGACGAAGCGCAGCGCAAGCGGTGGTCGAATTTGCCGACCTCGTTTGTCAAACGCGCGGGTTTGCGCATGGGTGATCTCGCACAGCCGCAGCGCGACGCGGCAATGGCGGTGGTGGCAGCGGCGTTGAGTCCGCAGGGTTACGAGAAGGTTTTGCAGATCGTCGAGGGCGACGAAATGTTGAAGAAAAACGACCGTGGCGGTCGCGGCGGACCTGGTGGTGGCGGACCCGGCGGACCTGGTGGTGGTGGACCCGGCGGGCCTGGTGGTGGCGGACGTGGTGGACAGGCCATGTTCGGACACGATGAGTATTACATTTCTTTTCTCGGGCAGCCTTCCGCCACCGAGCCGTGGATGATTCAGTTCGGCGGCCATCATCTCGGGATCAACGTCACGCTGGTGGGTGAGCAAGGGACTCTCGCTCCCAGCCACACCGCCGCGCAGCCGGCGATTTACGAGCTCGAAGGCAGGACGGTGCGGCCACTTGGCCGCGAGACGGACAAGGCCTTTGCCCTGATCAGTTCGCTGGATGAGGCGCAGCGCAAGCAGGCCGTTCTCGGGGTCGAGATGCACGACCTGGTGCTCGGCCCGGGACGAGACGGGCAGACGATTCAGCCGGAAGGAATCAAAGGCGCGGCCTTGACCGACAAACAACGCGAGATGCTGCTGGATTTGGCCAGCGAATGGATCGGCATCCAGAACGAAGCGGTCGCGAAGGGGAAAATGGACGAAATGAAAAAGAACGTCGTCGAAACGTGGTTCGCGTGGAGCGGCTCAACGGAAAAAGGCGCCGCCGCTTACTTCCGCATCCAGGGGCCAACGGTCCTCATCGAATACGCGCCGCAACGCCTCGGCGGCGACCCGACCAGGCACATCCACACGATCTACCGCGATCCCACGAACGATTACGGAGCAAAATGGTGGAAGCCGTAAACACGACGCGGCGTCGTTGGCCGCGGCTGCGGTTCCTCGCGTTGCTTGCGCTGGCAATTCCGTTCGCGGTTTCAGCCCATCGGCTTGACGAGTATCTGCAGGCGACGCTGGTGGCCGTCGAACCCGGTGACGTGCGGCTGCAAATCAACCTTGTGCCCGGGGTGGCGGTCGCCGACGAGGTGCTCGCCCTGATCGACCGTGATCGCGATGGCGTGATCTCGACGAACGAAGCGGCGGCCTACGCCGAAATGCTGAAACGCGACCTGATCGTCCGGCTGGACGAACGCAACGTTGCATTGAAACTCACCGCATCAACATTCCCCGAGGCGGCCGAAATCCGCGCGGGCTTGGGCATCATGAAGGTGGAATTCTCCGTAACGACCAGCCCCCTCCCGGCCGGCGCGCACCGGCTGACCCTGGTGAGCCGGCATCTGCCCACCTTGAGTGTGTATCTCTTCAACGCCGCGAAGCCCAAATCCAGCTCGGTCCAGATCATCGCCCAAAAGCGAAACAAAAACCAAAGCGCGGACGAAATCGAATTCACGCTTGAACCGCCGGCGAATGCTTCGAGCGGCCGGTCAGTCGAATCCACTGCGTTTTGAAAGCGTTCACTTGCGCCATCCTTCTCCTGCTTGGTCCTTCCGCGATGCGTGCGGCGGATTCCGTAGCGCCGCCAAGCCAGACCGTAAAAGCCTGGGCGCTCCTGCTTCAAGTGGTCGAAAGCGCGCGAGGCTACGTCACTGAGGGGGAGCTTGGTGGTGTGCATAACGAAGACATGCAGTTGAATGTTGCCCTCAGTTTTCTTAACGCCGAGGCGCGGCGGGCCGGCCAGACGGATGAAGCAAAGGCAGTGGCATTGAGCGCTTTCGGCCGGCTCGTCGCCGAGCTTCATGCGGCTGCGGATCAGTCCGACCAGGCCGGCGCCCAAGCGAAGTTGGCGGTGATGCTCGAAGCCTTTGAAGCGCTGAAGTCACGGTGCGACGAGGAGACTCTCGCGCAGGCCAGGTTCCTCGCGGCGCGGCGCCTCTGCCCAATGCACCCGGAAATTACCGGTGTGAAGGGCGATCCATGTCCCAAGTGTGGGATGCTGCTCGACCAACCGGTGCGCCCCTCCTTGTTTTTCAGCGGCGGGGTTCCGTCGCAGCACACCGTCCGGGCATCGATCACCACCGTCGAGCCGCTGGCTGCCGGCCGGGAGGCCAGGGCCACGCTCCAACTCGCCGACCTGCGCAACCAGCCATTGGAAATGAGCGCGTTGCGGGAGGTGCATACGAAGAAAATCCATCTGTTGATCGTGGATGGCAGCCTCACGGATTATCATCACGAGCATCCCACGCCGACCGGCGCGCCCGGCCAGTATGCGTTCACCTTTACCCCGCGCAAACCCGGCCCGTACCGGGCCTGGGCCGATGTCCGAACTTTGGCGACCGGCTTGCAGGAATACGCGCTGGCGGACATTCGCGCCGAGACGACACCCGACCCGCTCGCGGACAAGCGAGTCAACCTCAGAACCCAAATCGATGAGCTGGTTTACGAGCTGACCTTCGCGAATCCGGAGCTGAAAGCCGGACAGCCAATCTCCGCGCAACTGCGCGTGACCACCGCCGACGGCAAGCCGTTCATCGGTCTGGAACCGGTGATGGCCACCTTCGCGCACCTGGTCGGTTTTGCCGAAGACCACAAAACGGTGCTGCATCTGCACCCGAAAGGACCGCCGGTCCTGGCCCCGGAAGCGCGGGGGGGGCCCGTGCTCGAGTTTCAATTCTGGTCGCCGCAGCCCGGTTTTTATCGTCTCTTCGCCCAGGTGCAAATCGGCGGCATCCAGAAGTTTGCTCCGTTTGGCGTGCAGGTGGCACCCTCCGGGGAACGTGTTGCCGAGCCCCTCAAGACCTCGCCGTCACCCTGAGGCGAGGGCCTTCGCCGAAGGCCTGGTCGGCAAACGGTCCGCACTCGAGCAGGCGGCGCGCCTCCGCAAATTCTCGTTACGGCTTGGCGCGAAAGCCGGCTATGTTGCGCGAATATGACGAGTGATTCCCGGTCCGTGACCATCCGCTGCGGAGTGGACTTTGCCTACGAAGCCCTCGATCCCACGCACATCGTCCTGCTCATCCAACCGCGTCTGGATGAGGGACAGCGCATTGAAAGTGAGCAACTGGAGTTCCGCCCGGGAGTCGAGGTGGATGAATATCAGGATGTCCATGGCAACATCGTGCGGCGCTTTGAACTGCCGTCGGGTCGAACCACCGTCCGCCATGACGCGTTTGTCTCGCTATCTTCGCTGCCGGAAAATCAAGGCGCCGGCGATGGGCCGTTGCCGGTGGGCGAGATGACTCCGGAACTGCTCCGCTACACGCTGCCGAGCCGTTACTGCGATTCGGATCGGCTGATGGACTTCGCCTTCGACGAGTTTGGCCAGATTCCGCACGGGCTGCGGCGCGTGCAGGCGATCTGCGATTGGGTCCATGAACATATCGAGTATCGCTGGGGATCCGGCAGTCCGCACACCACCGCCAGCGAGGTGCTGGCGCAAAGATTCGGCATCTGCCGCGACTTCGCCCACGTCGCCATTGCGCTTTGCCGATGTTTCAATCTGCCGGCGCGCTATGTCACCGGGCATTTGCCGGATGTCGCCTGTCACGATCCGGGCTCGCCGATGGATTTCCACGCCTACTTTCAGGTTTACTTCGGCCGGCGCTGGAACACCTACGACGCTCGTTTCAACGTGGCGCGCATCGGACGCATCCACATTGCCTGCGGTTTCGATGCCGTGGAATGCGCCTTTTCCACGCTCTACGGCGCCGCCAGCCTCAGTTGGTTTAATGTCTGGAATTACCAGGTCGATCCCGCGGAAGTGAAACTGGGCGATCCCATCGACCTCTCCAAACGCCTCGACGGCACGCCGGAACTGCGCTTTCCGCCGAGAATCGCGACCTGAAACTTCGACCGGACGCGCTGGCGCGCTGGAAGGTCTTGGCAGCGGCCGGGGGCATTGCTGTTTACTCTTTTCGCCATCATGCCCTCTTCGCAACGCTCCCCGGCATCCAGAATACCAGCTCGACCTGCTCCGCCGGCCCCTTCCGTGGAAGTCGCCATCCTGAGCGATATCCACAGCAACCTGCACGCTCTGCGCGCGGTGCTGGCCGAATGTGAGCGGCGCAAGATCCCCCGCTTTTGCTGCCTGGGGGACATCGTGGGCTACGGCGCGCATCCCGCCGAGTGTCTCAAACTGGTGCGTTCCCTCAAGTGCCCCACGGTGATCGGCAACCACGACTTCTATGCGGCCTGCGGAAAGTGGGGCGACGACTTGAGCGATCTGGCGCAGGCCGGCGTTGAGTATTCCATTCGCAAGCTCACCCGTGCCGCTCGCCAATGGCTCGGCGACCTGCCCGAAGTCTTCACCGCAGACACGTTCACCCTCGTGCATGCATCGCTCCATGATCCGCTCAGCTGGGAATACATCGTGAGCAGCGAACAGGCCCGCCCATCCCTTCTCCTTCAGGAAACGCCACTCTGTTTCTACGGTCACACGCACCGGCCGAAACTCTTCGTCGGGGGTGGATCGCCGCCCGAGATGCTGGCGGAGGGGAAGTTTCAATTCCGTCGTGATGGGCGCTACCTGATCAATCCCGGCTCCGTGGGCCAGCCTCGGGGCGAGGGTGATCCGAGGGCGCAGTTCGTGATCTTCAATCCCGCTGAGCTGGCGGTGCAGTTCGTCAAGGTGGAATACGACGTCCAGGGAGCGGCGAGCGCGATCCTCGCTGCCGGTCTCCCGCCCTATCTTGCCGACCGGCTGCTTGCCGGAGTGTAGGGTCGGCGCCCTGGAAGTCTCGCCACTTCACCCGGCGAGCCGCTCGCGGCCGTGAGCCAGCGTCAGGTCGAGCGCGGGGCCGAGGGGGACGATGCGGGTCGGGTTAATGTCGTCGTGGGTGTAATAGTAGTGGCGTTTGATGTGGTCGAAGTTGACCGTCGCGGCGATCCCGGGCTGCTGGTAGAGGTCCATCAGGCAGCCTTGCAAATTCGGGTAATCGAGGATGCGCCGGAGGTTGCACTTGAAGTGTCCGTGATAGACGGCGTCGAAGCGCACGAGGGTGCAGAAGAGCCGCCAATCGGCCTCGACGATTCGCGTGCCGAACAGGTAGCGGCGGGTGGCCAGGCGCGCGTCGAGTTCATCGAGGGCGGCAAAGAGCGTGCGGAAGGCCTTTTCGTAGGCCGCCTGGGAGCTGGCGAAACCCGCGCGATAAACGCCGTTGTTCACCCGCTCGTAAATGAACCCGGCGAGCGGGGCGTGCTCCGGCTCGAGATCCTGGGGAAAGAGATCCACGCCGCCGTGGCCGAGCGGGGCGAAGGCATCGTTGAACATCCGGCAGAGGTCGTCCTCGGAGTTATTGATGATCCGTCGCGTGTGCTTGTCCCAGAGCACCGGGACGGTGACGCGTCCGTGAAAATCCGGGTCGGAGGCCTCGTAGGCTTCGCTCAGGAAGTTGAAACCCTCGATCGGATCCCTGCTGTAGCCGGGACCTTCACGAAACGCCCACCCCCTTTCGTCGCGGATCGGATCGACCACCGTCATTCCGATCGCGTCTTCGAGTCCCAGGAGATGCCGGACGATGACCGTGCGACTCGCCCACGGGCAGGCCAGCGAAACATAGAGATGGTAACGCCCAGGCACGGCAGGATAGGGCGTGCTGCCGTCCGCCGAAACCCACTCGCGAAAGGCGTCTTCCTGCCGTTCGAATTCGCCGTCTGCGGACTGTTCTTCGGGGAACTGTGGAGCGAGGGACATACAATGGCCGGTGCGCGATTGCGGAGAGGGGACCGAGCGCGGTGAGGCGCCGCTGCCGCTACACGGTCTCCGGTTTCGGGTGCAGCCACGGCGCCCGGTAGGGGCGGGCGAGGAGGCGGTTCGCTTCGTCGTCGCCGGAAACCCTGCCGGCGGCGGCGTCCCAAGTGAGGGTGCGCCCGAGCTGCAAGGAGACGTTGGCGAGGATGCTCGAGGCGCTGGAGATGCAGCCTTGTTCGATGTCGGCCACCGGCCGGCCGCGCGTGGCGATGGCGGCGAGAAAATCCTTCATGTGGCCGCGAATGGCGGGAGCCACGTGCTTCTCGAGGTCCTTTTCGGTTTGATCCTCCGGGTATTGTTCCAGCTCGTAGGTCACGTCTTTGTGCACGGCCTCGGCCCCCTTTCCCTGCGGCGTGAAGTCGTAGCCCATGACGCCCGCTTTGAGGGTGCCTTTGTCGCCGTAGAAGGTCGCGGCCCACGGGTATTTCGGATCGGGCGCGTCGCCCCATGAGCGGTGCGTCCAGACCACGTTCAGCTCGGGGAATTCGAACGTCGCGGTCTGCGTGTCGGTGATGTTCGCCTTGCTCGCCTTGTCTTCGAAAATGCCGCCGCTCGAGCTCACGCGGCTGGGCCAGCCGAGGTCAAGCATCCAGCGGGTCATGTCGAGCATGTGCACGCACATATCCCCCACGATGCCGTTGCCATATTCCATGAAGGCGCGCCATTTCCGCGGGTGAACCAGGGGGTTGTAAGGCCGCAGAGGGGCGGGGCCGGTCCACATTTCGTAGTCGAGATTGTCCGGCGGCGCGCTGTCCGGCGGATTCTCTTTCGCGCGCATGTGGTAGTAACAGTAGATTTCCACGTGGGAGATTTTGCCCAGCTTGCCTTCCTTGATGATCCGGTCGCGCGCCTCGATGAGGTGCGGGGTGCTCCGGCGCTGGGTCCCGATTTGCACCACCCGATTGTATTTGCGCGCCGCGGCGAGCATGGCCTGGCACTCCACCACATCGACGCCGATTGGTTTCTGGCAATAGACATCCAGGCCGGATTTGACCGCCTCGATCATGGGCAGCGCGTGCCAGTGGTCGGGGGTGGCGATGAGCACCGCATCGAGATCTTTCTCGCGCAGCATCTCGCGGTAATCCCCGTAAGTGCGCGGCGTTTTTTTGGAAGCCTGCCGCGAGGCCACCATCTCCGCCGCAGCCGCGAGCATCGTTTTGTCCACGTCGCAGAGGGAGACGACCTCGACGGGCGCGACCTGGATGAGTCGAAAGAGGTCGCACTTGCCGTACCAGCCGCAGCCGATCAGGCCGACCCGTTTTCGTTGGTCGGCGAAATCGACGGCGAAGCTGCGGAGGGAGGAGGCCGCGAGCGCGGCGGCACCGGTGCGGAGGAACATGCGGCGGTTCATTCCGCTTGGAATGCCAGAACTGCGGGCGAAAGGCAAACGCGGGGAAGGGAGCGGTGGCGCCGTGCCTGGCCAACTGTCATCCTGAGCGGAGCAGCGCGGGGTGTGCGGAGTCGGGGTGGGGCGCGCGCTGCGCAGTCGAAGGATCTCCAATTTCTGAGGGCAGCGGTGGGGCGGAACCCTTGCAGACTCTTTCCGCCTCCGCCCATGAAGGTTAGAGATCCTTCGACTCCGCCGCGCTCCCGCCGCGTTTCCGCACGCCGCCGCGCGGCTCCGCTCAGGATGACACTATGGTTGGAAGGGACACCCGCCGTCAAAAGCGCCCGCTGGCCGGCGCCCAGCGCGCGTACTTGGGATGAGATCGAGGGATGGGCAACTCCACTGCCTTGCCGGTTTCCGCGGAGTGATAGATCGCCGTGATCAATTCGAGGGCCTGGCGCGCGTCGGCCAGGGTGGTCGGGAGTTTGCCGTCCTCGTGCAGCGCACGGTGGAACCGGACGAACTGCCCCTCGAAGTGCTCGTGATCCGGCTGAAACTCCGCGAGCGCGGCGTCGATCTCCGCCTGCAACTCCCTGGTATCGCCGGCGAATTTCCAGGGGTCGCCGGAACTGTCGTAGGGGCGCAGGTTGCTGTCCGCGCTCAACTTTTCATAGACGAAGCTGTGGCGCGAAATTTCGTCGGCGCGCCCGAGGGTGATGGTCGAGGCGGCGAGCGAGCCGTCCTTCATCTCGAAGGTGATCGCGGCGCAGTCCTCGGTCTCGACCGGGTTCACCCGGGTCGTGCAGCGGGCGAAGACGCGCTGCACCGGGCCGTTGAGATAGGTCAGGATGTCGTGCGCGTGAATGCCGTGGGTGCAGCAGCCGCCGCCGAGTTCGGTGGCCCATTTGCCACGCCAGGCGACGGCGTAATAATCATCGCGACGGCGCCAGGCGGTTTCGATGTTCACGGTGTGGGCCTTCCCGGTGAGCCCGCGATCCTTGAGGAACTTCAGCTTTTGCAAGCCGTGTCCGTAGCGGTACTGGAAGATCGGCAGAATACGTTTGCCGCTCGCCTTTTCCACCGGCGCCAGTTCATCGACATCCTTCAGCGAGGGGACGAGCGGTTTTTCACAAATGACGTGTTTGTCCGCGGCAAGGACCTCCAGGATTTGCGCGAGATGCAGGTGCGGCGGGGTGGCGAGATCGATCACGTCGATGGCCGGATCGGCGCAGAGCGCGTCGAGCGAGGTGTAAACGGTCGGCACGTGGAGCTCGGCCGCGACAGCCTTGCCGCGCTCGGCATCGACGTCGCAGATCGCGGCGAGATTGAAGTGGTCCGGCAATTTCTGGAACGCCTGCATGTGGCACTTGCCAATGCCGCATCCGACGACAGCGGCGTTGAGCTTGCGGATCATAAGGGGGGCGATTTCGGACCCTGAACTTGCGCAGCCCGAGAGTACCGTCCCCACTCAGAATTCAAACCTATTTAGCCGTGGATCAGGAGCTGGATATCCTCGGGCAGCCCGCGCGCGACTTCCTGGATCACGTCGCCCTTGAGGAGGCGGGTCATGGAAAGCCGGTGGGTGGCTCCCAGCATCAGATAATCCACCCCGAGGGTCGCCGCGGAATCGAGGATGGTGGCTGCGGGTTCGGCACTCACGGCATAGACCGGCAGCACCGGGACGCCCATTTCCTCGCCGACCTTCAGGCAGAGCGACATGATCTTCGCGGCCTTCGGATCGTCCTGCCACTTCGGCCGGGTCCGCGAGCCGGGCGGGCCGCCCATGAAGACGGCGACTTCCTTCACGTAGAGCACGCAGAGCGTCGCCTTTTTCAGCGCCGCGTATTCCAGGGCGAAAGCCAGCACCGGGGTGACGCCGCGTGCGGCGACCATGACCTTCTGGCCCTCGGCACAGCGCGGTCGCAGTTTTTCCAAAGCTTCGGGGCTGACCATCTCCGCGGCGGCGGCCGAGACCGTGACGGTCTTGAGCCCGACCACCTTGTGCGAATAGGCGCGCACGGACAGACCGACCCCGAGCACACAGATCGCAAAGAAGAGGGCGTGATCGATGGTGTAGGCGATGGTCAGCCAGACCGCGGCGAGCACCACGGCGGTGAGGGTCATGAGCACCCGCTCCCAGCCGTGCATGTGGAGGCGGCGGTTCACGGAGCAGGAGCCCAGATTCACGGTGATGGCACCGACCACGCCGATGGCGTAAAGGCTGGCCAGGGCGTCGAAGTCCTGGGTGGCGGCGAGAATCAGGACGGGCAGCCCGGCGCCGAGGATGAGGGGGACGGTGGGCACCCCGTAGCGGTTCAGCCGCGTGAGAGGGCGGGGAAACTCGCCGTCCAGCGCCATCATGTAGAAGACGCCGATGACCGCGATGATCGCGGTATTCACCGCGCTGAGCAGCAAGACCCCGAAGACCAGGCCGACGATCCAGCCAAAGAGCGAGCCCACGGCGGGCCCCGCCAGCGCGCCCGCGAAATGCTCCCCGAGGAAGCGCAGCATGTCTTCCTTGTGCGTGAGCAATACGGCGTTAGAGGAATGCGGCAGCGAGAGCATCGCCCAGCCGAGCAACCCCGTGGCGAGGACGACTTCGATGGCCACGACGAGGAGCGCTTTCGATGCGGTCTTCGAGACGTTCGGCTGCGTCGGATCGCTGCCCGGATTCACCTTCATCACGCCGGTCATGCTGGCGATCGCCTCGACGCCGCTCAGGGCGAGGATGACCTTCACAAACTGCACCCACAATTGCGGGAAGCCGCCGGTGGGCCGGGTGAGATGCGCCGTGGTCAGGTAGGGGAGGCTGATGGCCACGATCACGACGACGCAGATCGCCGTGGGAATGGCCATCCCGATGGCCAGGCTGCCGCTGTGCTTGGGGCCGAAGTAGTTGACCGCTCCCAGAAGCAGAATGGCGCCCATGGTGGCGGGGGCGATGAACTGCTCCGGCACGCCGAAATAACTCATCGCCGCCCAACCGCTGAGCGCGGCGGTGACAAGGAAGTTGGCGATCAGGAGCAGCGCGCCAATCGCCGCGAGGATGCGGCTCTGCTCGCGGGCCGCGGAATAGACGCCGCCGCCATCCGGGAAATTGCGGCAGACGATGGCGTAGTTGAAGCCGACGATCGCGGTGAGCGCGCAGACCGCAAGGATGATCGGCATCGACGCGAACCCCGCCGCGGCAAAGGCCAGGCCGATGACGTACGCCTTGCTCGTGCCCCAATCGCCATAGAGCAGCGCGGCGGCGCGCTGCCAATCGACGTTGCGTGGGCGATGCCCTGAGGTGATTAATTCGGCCACGGTGAATCGAAGGAAGGCGGCGGTGTTACGACAGTCCGCCGCGGAGGTCAAATGCGCGCGGGGGCGCTCAGCCGTGGATGATCAACTGGATGTCCTCGGGCAGCCCGGCCGCGACTTTTTCGACGACGTTGCCCTTGAGCAGCTTGGCCATGCTGAAGCGATGCTGCGCGCCGAGCATCAGGTAATCGACGCCGAGGGTCGCGGCGAGGTCGAGAATGGTGGCCGCGGGGTCGGTGCTCACCGCGTAGGCGGGCAGGACATCGATCCCCGTTTCTTCTCCCAGCTTGAGCATGAGCGACATGATCGCGCAGGCATGCGAGTCATCCTGCCAGCGGGCGCGGCCGCTTGGGCGTTGCGCGGCGCCGATGAAGACGGCGACCTCCTTGACGTAGAGCACACAGAGCGTGGCCTTGCGCAGATTCGCTTCATCGAGGGCAAAGCGAAGCACCGGCGTGACGCCGCGGGCGGCGACCATGATGCGCTGGCCTTCGACCAGCTTCGGGCGCAGCTTCTCGAACGAGCTCGGGGAGACGACTTCCGCCACTTCCTCCGTCACGGTGAGCGTCTTGAGGCCGGAAATCTTGTGCGAGTAGGCGCGGAAAGCCAGCCCGACGCCGAGGATGCAGACGACGAAGAAGAGCGCTTCCGGCTTGGTCTTGGCGAGAGTGATCTCGACGGCAAAAAGCACGAGGAACGTCAGGCCCATGACCAGGCGTTCGTAAGCTTTCAGGGGCAGCTTCAGGTTCGAGGTGCAGGAGCCGAGATTGACCGCGATCGCGCCGACCACCCCGATCGCATAGAGATGCATCAGCGACTCGAAATTGTCGGTCAGCACCAGGACGGCAATGGGGAGCGCGACGGCGATGATCAGCGGGTAGAGCGGCACGCCGTGGGTGTTCAGCCGGGTCAGCGGAGGAGGCATTTCGCCATCCGCGGACATCATGAACATCACGCCAATGAGCGCGTTGATGGCGGTGTTGACCGCGCTGAGCAGCAACAGGCCGACGACGATGCCGACCACCACTCCGAACCAGTGCCCGAAGACCGGCCCAAAGGTCTCGCTGCCGTAGTATTCGGCAAGCACCCGCAGCATGTCCTCCCAGCGGCGCATCAGCTCCTCCTTCATCGTCTGCGGCAGCGAGAGCATGGCCCAGCCAAGGACGGCCGTGCCGAGCACCACCTCGAGCGCGACCACGCTGATGGACTTGAACGCGGTGCGGCCGACCTTCGGCTCGTCGAGCGTGCTGCAGTTGTCGAGCCTCATCACCCCCGTGAGATTGGCGATCGCCTCCACGCCGCTCAACGCGAGGATGACGTTGACGAACGCGACCCAATGATGGCTGAAGCCATGCTGGCCGGAAGGGACGTGCTGGAAGTTGAGCAGGCTGCGGATCGGGACGAGGTGGGGCACGCTCAGGCCGATGATCACCAGGACGGTCAGGACGGTGGGCAGGGCGAGGCTCACCGCCAGGCTCCCGCTGTGCTTGGGGCCGTAGAAATTGATCGCACCCATGATCATGATCATGCCCATCGTGGCCCACTGCACGTAGGTCGGCGGCACTCCAAAATAGGTCAGCGCCGACCACCCGCTCAGCGCCGCGGTAACGGTCAGGTCCGCGACCAGGAGCAGCCCGCCAATCGAGGCCAGCAGCCGGCTTTGCAACCGCGCCGCCGAATAGACCCCGCCGCCTTCCGGGAAATACCGGCAGACGATCATGTACATGCAACCGACGATGCCGGTCAGAGTGCAGACGGCGAGAATGACGGGCATCGACGAGAAGCCCATGGTGAGAAAAGCCGCGCCGATGACGTAGGCCTTGCTCGTGCCCCAATCGCCGTAGAGCAGCGCCGCCGCGCGTTTCCAGTCCACATTGCGGGGGCGGTTAACGTCCAGTGAAGGTCCCATGCTTTGATTGCTTTCCCGCCGTGCTAGCTCCCCGGCCGGCGGCCCGTCGTCACAAATTTCAGCACGGCCCGGCGGGAGACGCGGCGGGGAGAACGACGGGATGCAGGTGTGGATTCACAGTAAGGCGCGCTGGCGATGGCGCGCCTTAAAGCAAGGAAGCGGCGGCGCGTCAAAGCATTAAGTGTGAGGTCGACTTGCAGTCGGTCAGAGTGGGGCCGACTTGCAGTCGGCCATGGGCGAGCGAAGCGAGGCGGCAGGTGCAGGGTGCGCATCGGGAGAAGACCGCCTCGCTCCGCTCGCCCGCGCCGACTGCAAGTCGGCCTCACATTCTTGCGAGTCGGCCTCATTTGATTTCGGATCATGACGACGAGGCTGCGTGGAAGGCGCGAAAGCATTCCAGGAATCCCGTGGCGAAATCCTGGGGCCGGGCGGCCACCCAGCGAGCGACCTGGACCAGAGTAAAGAAGCCGCCGCCGTCGAGTTCCGCCGGATTGAGGCGAAAAGGGCCCTCATGCTCGGCGCGGTAAAGTTGCACGTGCTCCCAGCCGGTCGCCTTGCTCGCGGGAAGCGTGGCGAGCCGCGCGACATCTGCGCGCACGCCGAGTTCTTCCTCGACCTCGCGTGGCGCCGTCTCGTCGTAGGTCTGGCCGGCGTTCACATGGCCGGCCGCGCTCGAATCCCAGCGCAGCGGATAAACGTCTTTCCACTTCGAGCGCTTTTGCAGGAAAAGTTCGCCGCGCTGATTGAAAACGAAGATGTGCACCGCGCGGTGGAGCAGCTTCTGGCGATGGACCTCGTGACGGGAAAGTTGCCCCCGGACCTGGTCCGCTTCATCCACCACGTCAAAGATCTCGCCGTGCACGTCCTGCGCCTGGAGCTGACGGCGCGCGGAGGCTTCAGCTTCGGTCTCGACCGGCGCCGCAGAACTGAGCCTCGTCGCATCGGCGACGACGTTGGTCAGCTCCACCCATTGCGCGAGCGAAAGCTCCTCGCCCCGGCAGGTCTCCGGCACGCGAAGATGGGCGCACAGCGCCGGCCAATCGAGCGCGTAGCTCGCGAGCATCTTGCGGAGCTGCTTGCGCCGCTGCGAGAAGCCCTGCTTGACCAGCGCCGTGAAGCGCGTGCCGTCGCACGCCGGCACCTCGCCCGGTTCGCGCGGGGTGAGCGCGACGATCGCCGAGTCCACCTTCGGCGCCGGCACGAAGACGCTGCCGGGCAGCGTGCGCAAATACTTCACCCGCCAGCGCCGGCCAATCAGCAAAGTCAGCGCGCCGTACTCCTTGGTGCTCGGTTTCGCGGAGAGCCGCTCGGCCAGCTCCCGTTGGAGCGTGAAGATCAGCCGGCTCACCGGGCTGGGCTCGGCCGTAAAGGCAAACAGGAGCTGGCTCGAGACGTAATATGGCAGGTTGCCCAGCACCTTGACCGGGCCGCGCGCAAAAAGCTCGCGCACGTCGAAGTCGCTGGCGTCCCCGTGCACGACCTCGAGCTCCGGGAAACGCGTGCGCAGAAATTCCGCGAGCCGCCCGTCTTTCTCGATGACCAGACCGCGCGGCGAACGGCGCACCGCGAACTCGGTCAGCGCCCCGAGCCCGGGTCCGAGCTCGACCCAGGCTTCGTCCGGCTTGAGTTCGAGTTGGGCGACAATCCAATCCGCGAGGTTTTGGTCGTGCAGAAAATTCTGCCCGAGGCTCCGCGTCGGCTGCATCCCGATTTCGGCCAGACTGGATTGGATGGTGGACAGTTTCATGCGCTGGTGTTGCGCCACGCGGGCGGCGGCTCAGTCCTTGAGCAGCGGCTTCTCTTTGCGGCGCCGGCGAAAGACGCTGCGCGCGTCCGGAAGCGAAACCCCCTCGATGAAGTAGGCGGTCGCCGCGCGGCCCACCGCGTAGGTGCCGGCTCCGGCCACCGCGCCCGAGATCGCGTTTCCCCAAATCGGCACGAACTTCGCCGCGGCGCGGGCGCCTTCGCGCAAGACCAGACCCGCGCCGATGTTCGCTCCGAGCGCGGCGATGAATTCCCCGGCCAGCTTCGGGCTCCATTCGCGCCCGCTGATGTGCATGATCCCCGCCACCATGGTCGCCTGGAGCGAGGTCAAAATCGGAAAGTCCGCGAGCGGAATCGGCTGGGTGCCGATCGCCGCGCAGATTGCGGTCATCGACTTGATCACGACCTTCGCGATCTGCGCTTGCAGGGCGCGATTGCCGGAAAGCCGCGCCATCTCGAGCTGCGATTCGCCCGGCAGTTCGATGGCGATCAACTCCGCGAGACGCTCGATCTCGCTCCGCGTGGACATGGCCAGCGTGCCGACCATGCGGTCACTCAGCCGCTGCCGGGAGTGCAGGCTGGCGTTGAGTTCCTGTCGCGCGCGTTCGGGATCGGGATGTTGGCTGCCGGGCACCAGCACGCCGAGGAGGCGCGGTTTGGCGCCGTGGTGTTCCTCGGCGAATCCCAGGATCTGCTCCGCGTGCTCGAGATCGGGCGCGAGTTCCTCTTCGAGTGCCGATGCGGGCCGGACGAAGACGAACAAGTCCGGTGGCTCCGCGGCGAGCGCCGCGCGCAGCATGTTCAGCGAAGCAGGCCGGCGCGCATCGAGCAGCTTGAGCGTGCCCCGGCCGGTGCGGCCGATCTCCTGCCAGGTTCCATCGCTCAGGTTCTCTTCACCCGGACGCAGCGCCTCGCCACCGAAGAGCGCATTGACCAGTTCCACCTTGCCCGTGCCGCCCGGCCCGAGGAGCACGAGGCGCGGCGCCCGCTGGAGCAGGAAAAGCGTCTTGATCGGCGTGATTTCCCGCAGGATCGGCTGCTGGAGCGACTCGGGCAGTCGATGGACGAGCCCCTCGAGTTTTTCGTAGAGGGAAAGAAAAGTGGAAGGCTTCATGGCGCGAGGAGGAACAGTAGCATGTCACCCTCCTATTCGCGTGCCGAGCTTCGTTGCGGGCAAAGCGGTGATTGCAACGTGACCAGCCCCGGGGCGTGGAGGCGACGACATCCAGCACCCGGTGGAGTGGTGGAGTGGTGGAGTGCTGAAACATCACTCCATCA
>JAXDQW010000104.1:0-6006 GCA_034667665.1 Chthoniobacter sp. | reverse complement strand
CCTGTCGGTTCGACTCCATGCCTGCTCCCCACCCCGCCTCACGGCGACGCAGTTGGCATGGTCTTCGGTGCTGAACCGTCTAACTGCACCGGCGGGACTTTCACCCGCGTTGACGCCCGCTTCACGGGCGCACCAGCTTCAGAATTTCGCTCGCGCGATGGAGCCGTTGAACTCAGCGCGGATCGGCAGTTCCCCGTTGTCGGCACCCCGCGGTTCGGGCATCTTCCCGCCCATGAGCACGCTCGCCGAAATCGAACAAGCCGCCGATGCACTGACGCCGGAGCAGAAGCAGGAGTTGATTCTTTTTCTGGCCGCACGGCTGCGAGCGGATGGCGCGCAAATGCCGGCGCCACGCAAGTTCACCAAGGAGGAAATGGCGGGATGGATTGCAGAGGATGAGGCGGACATGGAGAGGTTCCGCCGCGGGCTGAAAGGGTTGAATTCGCAGGGGTCGACGATGCAACCCCTTCAGGGTTGAGCGTGTTGTGGGGGGCGATCCCCAGGGTAGGCGGCGGCCGCCAACCCTGGGCTGACAGATGGAACGCTGTTGGCGTTCTCCTTCCGCACGGAGCTGCGCCCAATTTCCAAAGTGCATGACGGCCTCTAATCTTCATAGGTGTGTGTCCTGAATTTTCACGACTTGGTCGGGCAAGAGGCTGTGCACGCCCGCCGTGACGGCGCGACTGCCGGTCGCGAGTCCTTCCGCGACCCGGAACGAAGCTGCGCCGCGTGCGCCGATCTTAACTTCTCGCATCGACACTTTCCTGGTGGCGGCATCAACCACCCACACGAACGTTTTGCCATCGCGCTCGAGGAGCGCGGACGAAGGCAGCTCGATCTCCGCGCCGGCATCCATCCCGGCCACCGCCTTCACGATGGTTCCCAGCCGAAAACTCAGCGGTGAATCGGCCAGCGTGATCTTGACGCGTCGCGTGCGCGTCGCCAGATCCGCCTGGGGCGCGATCTCACGCACCTGTCCCTTGACGCGCGTGGCGAGTTCTGCTTCCGAGGTCACTATAAAGCTAGTCCCTGGACGTAGGTTTGCCGCGATATGATCCGGCACATCGACGACAGCCTCGCGCTCTTCGGGGCGAACCACATACACCACCTCCTGCCCGGGTTGAACCACCTGGCCGACTTCGGCTTTGGTCGCCGTCACCACGCCATCGAACTCGGCGCGCAGCTCTGTGTAGCTTAGCTTTTCCTGCGCGACGCGCACATTCGCCTGCGCCGCTTTCT
Organism: Chthoniobacter sp.; assembly: GCA_034667665.1. Lineage (GTDB taxonomy): Bacteria > Verrucomicrobiota > Verrucomicrobiia > Chthoniobacterales > Chthoniobacteraceae > Chthoniobacter. The sequence continues at coordinate 4,767 of JAXDQW010000104.1, read as the reverse complement.
GGGTCGCCTCGGCGCTTTCGAACTCATGTTGCGCCGACTCGAATTCCGATTTCGCATTCACTCCCCGCTGGAATAACTGGCTCTGCCGCTCCGCATTCGATTTTGCCTCGTGCAGATGAGCGTCTGCCCTTGCCAGTTCGGCCTCCGCATTCCGCAACGCGAGTTGGAAGGGAGTGGGATCGAGCGCGGCGAGTCGCGCGCCTTGCTTGACGTTATCACCCACGTTGACATCGCGAGCGGTCATCCGGCCAAGCACTCGAAAGCCCAGGATGGATTCGTAACGGGCACCCACCGTTCCGGCGAAGGCCGCTCCTCCTGCCGCTTCCGGCGCGACCACAATGCTAAGCACCGGCCGAATGAGCGGTGCGGGTGCGGCTTCACGTCGGTGGCATGCCGTCAGTCCGGCGACCGCGGCTAACAAAAGAATCGAAGAAGTTTTCATGGTTGGTGTTCCTCCGCGACGGCGACCGTCTGGTTTGGACTCATCTTCTGCGCGTTGCGCGTGACGACGAGGTCGCCCGGACGCAGCCCCGCCGCGACAATGACCCGGTCAGTTTCATAGCGCGCGATCGTGATCGGCCGCGCAGATACCGCGCCGGTCGCGGGGTCCACGATCCACACACTGGGCTGGCCGGCCGCTGAGGTTAATGAACCTGGAGAAAGCGTGATCGCCTCCAGCGAGTCCAGCGGCCGCGGCCCTTCACCAAAGACCGCCACTCCCAGCGTCATGGCTGGAAGCGACTCATCCAGCCCGACTTTGATCGCCAGCGTTCCACCCGCGCCACTGAGGGTCGGTGTAATCTCGCGCACCTTGCCGGTCGTATGGATGCCCGGATCAGCGACGAGCTTGATCTGAATCGGAATGTTCCGATCGATGGGCTGCTGGCCAAACACCGATTCATCCACGTTAAAGACGGCATCGCGCGGACCGTCATGGGCCAGCACGAAGACGCGTTGTCCGGCCGACACCACCTGGCCGATCTCCGCGTTTCGTGCAGTGATCGTTCCGGCGTTGCTCGCGCGAAGTTCTGTTTGCGCCAAGGCGTCCTGCGCGGTCCCAAGCCTGGCTTTTGCGGCCTTGACCGAGCTTTGCGCGGTGCGGAACGACTCCTCCGCACGATCATACTCCGATGGCGGATTCACTTTGGCGGCGAGCAGACGTTTCTGTCGGTCCAAATTGGAGGTTTCATTGGCAAGTTTTGCCTCAGCGGCGCGAACTTCGGATTCCGCTGCATCGACCGCGGCTTGTTGCTCCTGCGGATCGAGCTTTGCGAGGACCTGGCCGGAAGTGACGTGGTCGCCCACACCTACCAGCCGTTCCCTAATCCGACCGTCGGTGCGGAAACCAAGATCAGACTCCACCTGCGCGCGTATCTCACCAGTTAGTGTGATTGTCTTCGCCGCTTCGGTCAGTTCGACACGCTGCACCTCCACTTTCACCGGGAAAACGTTGCCTTGCTTGCGCGAACAACCCAATGGCAACGAGATGACGATGACCAGCGAGAGAACTCGACGGATGATGCGCGGATTCACATATCCAGTGCTCATATAGTTCCTCCTTCGCTTGAATCTTTGCGCCCGCTTCCGGTATCAGCGTCTGCGAAAAGCAGCTTGAGAATTGCCGCCTCGCTGGCGGTGCCGACCAATCGCCCACGGATTTGCCCCGCCTGAAAATAGAGGAGAGTCGGAATGTGCTGCACCCCGAACCGCAGGCTGAGGTTTGGGTTGTCGTCGGCATTGACTTTGACGACCTCGACCTCGCCGGCGCAGGTCTGTGCGACCTCCAGCAGCACCGGGTCAATGACGTGACAGGGCTTGCTCCACGGTGCCCAGAACGCGACGAGCACGGCGTTCCTGGACTGCAAGACTTGCGATTCGAAGTTCGCCTCGCCGACGAATCTTAAACTCAATTTGGTGTGGGTCAGGTTCATGTTTTCGACTGGTATTCTTCGCTGCCGCCCCCTTTTGCACGCGCCATGCCAGTGCGACTGCCAATGCCATAACACCCACGTCTAAAGCGACTTACAAAATAGCCTGTTTGGTGGGATACGGTTCGAGAAATCGACCAAAACGAATAATCGAACCTGTTTGCTCGACGGATCGTCCGTCAACTTGCAGCCTTCGTTGCGTGAAGCCGACGAGCGACAGCCGCTTCGACAGCCGGTTCGATACGAACTTTGACCCGAACTACGCGGTGCAGATGATCCTCGACGCTGCGCAGGAGTTATCGGTCGACGGCCTGCTGAAAAAACTCCTCACCCGAGCCGTAGCTCGACCCGACATTGCCTTCGCTCAGGTCTGGTTGCTGGACAAGGCCGATGGTTGTCTGCACCTGGCCATAGCAGACGGCAGCGTTCCTCCTAATTTCATTGATCCGACAGCTCCCGTCCCGGCAGGCTCGGGCATTCTTGGAGAGGTCGTGGCGACGGGGCAAAGAATGGCCCGCCGCAAAAGCGATTCGGATTGGAAACAGCTCGCCGGCCCGGCGTGGCTCGAGCGAGAGCGCATTGAATCGTTCGTTGTTCTACCCATTGCCTTCAAAGATGAAGTTCTGGGAGTTATCGCGGCGTTTCTGCGGCACGCGATGCTAGCGGAATCACTTCCTTATGGAGCGATGCTTGCGGGTTACATCGGCGCCGCCGTGGTGAACGCGCGAGCATTTGAAGAGATCAAGCGTCTCAAGGAGCAGCTCGAACAACAGAACGCATATCTCGAGGAAGAAGTGTTGGAAGCGCGCGCATTCGGCGATTTGATTGGTCAGAGCGGTGCGTTGCGCCAGATCGTCGGCCAGGTTGATCTCGTCGCGCCCACCGACGCTTCGGTGCTGATTCAGGGCGAAACCGGGACTGGCAAGGAACTGGTCGCGCGCGAAATCCATCGGCGCAGTGCGCGCAAGGACAAGCCGCTCGTGCGGGTCAATTGCGCCTCGATTCCGAAAGAGCTTTTCGAGAGTGAATTCTTTGGACACGTCCGCGGCTCATTCACGGGGGCAATTAAGGACCGCGCCGGACGTTTTGAAACCGCGGAAGGCGGCACGCTATTTCTGGATGAGATCGGCGAAGTTCCTTTGGATATGCAGGGCAAGCTGCTGCGCGTGCTCCAGGAAAAACGTTACGAGCGCGTTGGCGACGATCGCACGCGTCAAGCGAACGTCCGCATCGTCGCTGCTACGAATCGCGATTTGAAAAGGGAGGTGGCCGCCGGTCGTTTCCGCGAAGACCTCTACTACCGGCTGCACGTATTCCCGATCCAAGTCATCCCATTGAGGGAGCGGAAGGACGACATTCCACTCCTCGCGAAGCATTTTGTGGAGCTCTCGGTCAAGGATTTGAAATGCGCGAAGCCGCGCTTGACGAGAGCGGGAGTGGTCAAGCTCCAAAGCTATGACTGGCCGGGCAATGTTCGGGAGTTGCGCAACGTCATCGAGCGCGCGGTGATCCTGGCGCGCGGCGGAAGCCTGGAGTTTGACCTGCCACTACAAACCGGCGCGTCCGCTTCGCCTGTTTTGAAGTCGCGCGCCGAAACGGCGGCCGTCGAAGCTGATGAACCGCAGTTCCTAACCGAAGCGGAACTTCAGCTCCGCGAGCGCGACAATCTGCTGCGCATCCTTAACAAGGCGAACTGGAAGATCAAAGGTCCGGATGGCGCGGCGGAACTTCTCGGAGTGAAACCCACGACCTTGCTCTCACGCATTGAGAAATTGGGGCTTAAGAAGCCGGCGGCTTCTTAAGAACGAGTTTTCGGACGTTCGACCTTTCGACTGCGCTGTCTTCACGGACAGTCTGCGTTAGTGCTTCTGCATCCGGCGCTTCTAGAATCGCGCAAACGCTGGCACGCGACGTGTGTAGTGGGAAGTCACGACCACAAGGCAAACGAGAAAGTGAACCTAACCAGAGATCATGAATCACTTCCACACAACTTACTCTGTCGAACACGCCCATCGTGAGAATACTGCTGCACCTCCTCACGCTGAAGCGGGATCACCGATGGTCATGGCACTTCTCGGGAATCGTTCGCCGATTGTTCTGATGACCCATCTGATATGAACGAGTCTCCTTCTCGTGAAATCAGAACGCTTCCTCGCACTGCTCGCCATCGTGCCGGCGCTGAGCAGCGCCGGCTGCGCGCCCTATGCGAGCGTATCTTCGGTCAGGCCGCGCTCTCATTCAGTCGCCACACTCGCGCCGGTCGAACGGCGGATCAGCACGGCGCTCGACCAGCAAAGGCGCGAGCCGCTCGAGGCGGTCGGCGCATTTCTCGCGGCGGCACAAACCGCGCAGGAGCAACTTGCTCGCGACCCGGCGAACACCGGCGCGCGATGCCTGCAACTTCGCCGTCGCGCGTGTCATCGGCACAATTCAGCAAGGGGCGACTCGACCCGTGATGCTGCGGCGCGCAGAGTTCCTTTTGACACGCGCTCTCCGGCAAGCGGATTGGAAGCAGCTAAAGCTGATGCCTTAACCGAAACTGCTTGGGCGTCATCCCGGTGCGTTTGCGGAAGTGTTGAGTGAAGGTGCTCTGGTCGCAGAAGCCGTGAGCGACGGCAATTTCCATGACTTTGTCGGCGGTCTTGATGAGCGCCTCGGCGGCTTTCTGGATGCGGATGCGCAGCATCAGCTCGTAGGGCGTCACGCCGAGCACCTGATTCACTTTCCGATACAAGGTGCGCTCCGACATTCCGGACGCGCGAGCCAGTGCCGCGGTCGTGAGAATGCGGTCGGAATGACCTTGAATGAAGCCAAGCACCTTTGCGACATCCCGTGTCGG
>JAXDQW010000103.1:0-18648 GCA_034667665.1 Chthoniobacter sp. | reverse complement strand
CCACGGAAGTTGCTCCAAAGTGGATTCACCCAGCGGGGGAACGGTGACGGCCCTTTCCAACGGCGGCATCCCTCACCACAGCAGACCTTTGCGCCCTGGGCGATGCTTTTCCATTCCCGCTCCTAGGGTTAGAGTGAGCCATGCGCTTTCCGCCGCCCGCCCGTTACTACGCGCCGTTGCTGGTTCTGGTCTTCGGACTCGCCGCCACCTGGCTCGATTACGAATTCAATGTGGCGAACGACCTCGCGCGCAATTTCCGGGACGTGGCCGCCCAGGCGGAGGCCACGGGCACCAGATTGGCCAAGCTCGGCGAGAGCAAGCTCGCTCGGGCGGAGACGACGGAGTTCGTGGACGAACTCGCGGCCTGGGCCGATGAGCCCTGGCTGAAGCTCGCGGCGCTCGTGGATGGAAACGGCGTGGTCATCGCCGATTCGGACAAACGCTGGTCGGGCCACGCGGCGCGCGAGACGCCCCTGGCACCCGCCATGAAGCTCGCGGCCAAGAGCCGCGGCGAAGGCGGGCAGAGGGCCCGGCCAGGAGCGGATGGCGCGATGGTCTTCGGCGCGTATCCGGTGGCGTTGGGGGCCCGCGGGAACGGCTGGGTGCTGGTCGTCTTTGACCGCGCGGATGCGGTCACGCAGGCGCGGGCGGATGCGGGCCGGCAACTGCGCTGGGCTGCGTCGGCGATCACCCTGCTCTGCTTCGGCCTGTGGGCGGCGTTGCACTTTGGCTTCACGGTCCGGCTCGAACGGCTGGCGCGGGCCGTGCGGGATTTCGGCGACCGGCGTTCCGCCACCGTCGTGGCGATTCCCGGCGGCGATGAGGTGCACGCCTTGTCGGTGGCTTTTTCAGCCATGGGGACACGCCTCGCGGAGCGGGAAGCGGAGCGCGTGCGACTGGAGCGCGAGGTGGTGGAAACCTCGGAACACGAACGGCGACGCATCGGGCAGGACTTGCACGATGGCATCGGCCAGCAACTCACCGCCGCTTCGCTGGCGACCAACGGGCTCGTCACCGCGCTCGAGTCCGCCGTGCCCGCCCTTGCGCCCATGGGGGAGAGTCTGGGCGCGCAGATCCGGGCCACGATCGCCGAAGTCCGCGCGCTTTCTCATGGCCTCGCTCCCGTGGAGCTTCAGGATGACGGGCTGATGAACGCGCTCCATGAACTCGCTGACTCGACCGCGCGCAGCGCCCGCTTGCGCTGTGTCTTTGACTGCCCAACACCGGTGCGGGTGCCCGATGCGGCGATCGCCGCACATCTTTACCGCATCGCGCAGGAGGCCGTGAACAATGCGCTCAAGCACGCCGCGCCGGGCGAGATCCGCATCGGCCTGGAGCGGCGCGACGGCACGGTGGTGCTCGAGGTGGACGACGATGGCGACGGCCTGCCGGAGCCGCTGCCGCCGGGCGGCGGCATCGGACTCACGGTGATGCGGCATCGGGCGCAAATCGTGGGCGGCGTCCTGGAGATCGGCTCGCCGCCCGCAGGAGGAACGCGCATTGCCTGCGGCGTTGCGTCGTCCCCATGAGCCCGCAAAAGTCCAGCAAACCCGCCGGCGCGGGCGGCCGCTTCCGCCTCCTCCTGGTGGATGACCATCCGGTGGTGCTCGACGGCTACAAGCTGATGCTCAACGCGCAGCCCGATCTCGAAGTCTGCGCCACCGCGGCCCATGCCGCCGACGCGCTCGGCGCGGTGGAGCGCGAGCTCCCCGATCTCGTCCTGATGGATTTAACCATGCCCGGCCGCGGGGGGATCGAGCTGATCAAGGATCTCGTCGTCCTGCACCCCGGCCTGAAAGTGCTGGTCTGCTCGATGCACGACGAAATGCTCCACGCCGAACGCGCGCTCCGCGCGGGCGCAAGAGGCTACCTGACCAAGGACAGCTCCGGCCCCGTGATGCTCGGCGCCATTCGCCGCGTGCTCGACGGCGGCATCTACGTCAGCGACCGCCTCGCCGCGCGCGTCCTCGACGCCTTCGCCGGCACCCGTCCGCGCGGGTCCAGTTCGCCGCTGGAAAAGCTCAGCGACCGCGAGTTCGAGGTCTTCCGGCTTTTCGGCGAAGGCAAGACGGCGAAGGAAATCGCCGCGCAACTCAACCTCAGCCCGAAAACCATTGCGGTGCACCGCGACCACATCAAGGAGAAGATGGAGTTCGCGACCAACGTGGAGATGATCCGGCACGCGGTGCGCTGGGTGACGACCGAGGAGCTCGGCGGCAAGTAGGCGCGGGCGCAGGTCGAGAAGCTTCGACGTGGGTGACGAGCGCGTGCCTGCGTTACGCCGAGGGGAGCGGCGCCACGGTTTCGGCTTCGGCGTTGTAATCGACGCCGGGCAGGCCGAAGCCGAAGAGCTTGAGAAACTCGGTGCGGTAGCCGGCGATGTCCGAGACGGCGTCGAGATTCTCCGTCGTCACGTTCGGCCAGAGCGCGGCCACTTCCTGCTGGATCTCGGGCCGCATCTCCCAATCGTCGATGCGCACCCGGCCATCGGCATCGGGCTGGGGGTCGGCGCCGCGCGCGAGGCGTTCGGCAAAAAGCCGGTAGATCTGCTCGATACAACCCTCGTGGGTGCCGTGCGCCTTCATCACTTTGTAGAGCAGTGAAATGTAGAGCGGCACCACGGGGATCGCCGAGCTGGCCTGGGTCACGAGCGCTTTGTTGATCGACACATACGCGCGGCCGCCGGTCGCGGCGAGCTTGGCCGCGAGTTCCTTCGCGGTTGCCTCGAGATGTTCCTTGGCGCGGCCGATGGTCCCGTTGCGGTAAATGGCCCAGGTCAGGTCCGGGCCGATATAGCTGTAGGCGACGGTCAGCGCTCCCGCGGCGAGCAGGTTTTCAGCGATCAGCAGGTCGATCCACATTTGCCAATCTTCGCCGCCCATGACCGTCACGGTGTCCGCGATTTCCGTCTCGCTCGCCGTATCGATGGTGATGTCCGTCACGGTGCCCTTGTCCGTGTTCACGGTCTTCGCGGTGAAAGGCGCGCCGACCGGCTTGAGCGCCGAGCTGTGGGTGACCCCGGTCTTGGGATGGGTCCGGCGCGGCGAAGCGAGGCTGTAGATGACCGCGTCCACCTGGCCCAGGTCCGCGCGGATGGTCGCGACGACCTGCTGTTTGATCGCCTCGGAAAAGGCGTCGCCGTTGATGCTCTTCGCGTAGAGTCCCGCGCCATGCGCGGCTTTCTCGAAGGCCACCGAGTTGTACCAGCCCGCGCTGCCGGTGCGTCCCTCTTCGCCGGGCTTCTCAAAAAAGACCCCGAGCGTCGCCGCGTCGCCCGCAAACGCCGGCACGATCCGCGAGGCCAGCCCGTAGCCCGTGGACGATCCGATGACCAGCACCCGGCGCGGCATCCCCTCCAGCCGGCCCTTGCCGCGCACGTAGTCGATTTGCTCCTGCACGTGCGCCGCGCAACCCGCCGGGTGGGCGGTGGTGCAAATAAATCCGCGAATCTTGGGCTTGATGATCATGCGCTGACTTTGGGCGACGGGCGCCGAGGCGGTAAAGATTTTCCTGCCCGTGTCGCCGGTGAGTGCGCCAGACATTCGCTTGGAAAAGCGCCCGAGCAGGGTAAAATGCGCCGTTTCGCCAATCCGTCCCTATGCGCCCGTTGTTCCTTGCTGCCATCGTGCTCCTGATTCCCGCGGCGGGCCTCCGTGCCCAAAACGCGACCACTGCGCTCAGCGCGCTCAAGCTGCTGCCCAAAGGCGAAGGGAAGCGCATCGCCCGCATCGAAGCGCGCGAAGGCAGTCCCACGCCCGAGCGCTGGTACATTCTCGTGCACAATCCCAAGGAAGAAACCGGGCTGCACGAATACGTGGTCGCCGGTGGGGAGATCATCGCTTCGCGCGCGCTCTCGCAGTTCGCCGAAAACGTGAAACCGGAGGACGTGATCGGGAATGACGCAGTGAAGATCGATTCCGACCTGGCCGGACAAATGGCGCAGGACTTTGCCGAGGCGAACAACCTGGTCGCCGCGTCGCTCAATTATCAGCTCAAGAAGGACAACGAAAACGCCCCGACCTGGACGGTGACCTGCATCGATCAAGGCGGGAAGCGGCTCGGCGAAGTGGTCGTGGCGGCGGGCAAGGGCAGCGTGCTTTCGCACTCCGGATTCCCCGTGGAACCGTCGCCGGACAAGTTAAAGCTTCCGGGCGATTCGATCGAAGAACGGGACCGGGCGCGCGACCGGGAATTATCAAAATCGGCGCGCAAAAAATACGTGACCCGGTACCGCGACCCGGCGCAGAGCCGGCCGCCGCCGCGCGAGCCGCCCAAGCCCGTGCCCTTCTTCCAAAGGCTTTTTGGCGGCGGCCGCTGACGCGGGATGACGCTCGCCCGCCAGCTCGTCCGGCTGCTCGGGCCCGACGCGATCAGCACCGAGCCGGAAACGCTCGCGACGCACGCAACCGACAAATGGTTCGCCGCCCGCCCGCCCGACGTGGTGGTCTTCGGAGGCTCGACGGACGCGGTCAGCAAGCTACTCCGATTCGCCAATCGTCGCGGCATCCCGGTGACGCCGCGCGGCGCGGGCGTCGGCTACGTGGGAGGCTGCGTGCCGGCCAAAGGCGGGATCGCCCTTTCCCTGGCGAGGATGAATCGGATCAAGGAGATCCATGGCGCGGACGCGGTCGCCGTGGTCGAACCGGGCGTGATCACCGGCGTGCTCCAGAGCGAGGCGCGGCAACGAAAACTTTTCTATCCGCCCGATCCGGCGAGCCTCAAGGAGTGCAGCCTCGGCGGAAACATCGCCACGAACGCGGGAGGGCCGCGCTGTTTGAAATACGGGGTCACGCGCCATTACGTGCTCGGCCTCGAGGTGGTGCTCGCCGACGGCCGGATCCTGCGCACGGGCGGACGCACGCACAAGAACAAGACCGGCTTTGATCTGATCGGAATGTTCGTCGGCTCCGAAGGCCTGCTCGGCGTGGTCACCGAAGCCACGCTGCGGCTGCTGCCGCTGCCGCCTGCGCGCGCCACGCTCTCCGCGAGCTTCCGCACCTTTCGCCAGGCGGCGAATGCGGTGCAGGAGATCTTTGCGGCCGGGTTCCTGCCGTGCGCCCTCGAGATCGCCGATGCCTTCACCCTGGCGGCGGCCGGCGAGTATCTGGGCAAATCCCTCGCGCCTCGCGGCAGCGCGCACTTGCTCATCGATCTCGACGGGCAGCCCGGCTCGGTGGCCTCCGAGGCGAAGTCGCTGGCGGGATTGCTCATCCGGTTGAAAACGGTGAACGCGCAGACCGCAGTCGGCGAGGAGGCCTGCGAGGCGCTCTGGGGCTTGCGGCGCGCGTTCTCGCAATCGCTCAAGGCGACCGGGCTGACGAAGCTGAATGAGGACATCGTCGTGCCGCGCGGCCGGTTGGTGGATCTCGCTGAATTTGCCGAACGGCTCCGTCAGAAATACGGCTATCCGATTGCCTGCTTCGGCCACGCCGGCGACGGCAACATTCACGTGAACATCATGGCCGCGAACTATCACACCGACCGCGCCGTGGCGAAGAAGGTGGGCGCGGCGCTCGATGAGCTGTTCGCGCAGATCCTGGCGTGGGGCGGCGTGATCACCGGCGAACACGGGATCGGCATCGCCAAGCAGCGGTGGTTTCCGGCCGCGACCTCTCCCGTGAGCCGCCAGGTGCACGCCGCGCTGAAAGCCGCGCTCGATCCGAAGGGCATCTTGAATCCGGGCAAATTTGTCCGCGGCCCGCGGTAATTCGTGCGGCATCCTCCCGCTACGCCAACCCTGCCGGACGTCGGAGACTCGGATCACGGCCCGCGCGCTTCCAGCGTTCCGCGGGTGACGCCGAGTTGCGATTGGGCACGCAGCGCACGCCATGATTGCTCCGCATTCTGCTCCCCGGCAAGGAGGGCCTGATAGGCGTTGATGACGCGTTGCGTTTCCCCGGCGTCTTCTTCGAGCAACTCGATGCGGAAGTCGCGCAAGCCTGCGGCGTCGAGGGCGGGGAAGAAGCCGGCGCCGGTCTGCGGCACGGCGTTGAAGAGGGTGTTGCGGCAGCCGACGTCGGCGCGCAGCGGGTGCTCCATGCCCACGCGATCACGAAGGTGGACGCGGTGGCTGTCGCAGGGCCGGCCACAGTCGAGAAAGGATGTGCCGTTCGAGAGGAAGGCGGCGAAGACGCAGTGCTCCATGTGAAACATGGGCATGTGCTGGTGCAGCGTTAGTTCGAACCAGGCGGGCGGCGCAGCGCCGAGCAAATCGAGCACCTGGTCGATGTTCAGATCGTAGCTGATCGTCACCCGCTCCAGTCCCTTGCGGATCAGCCAGTCCGCGGTGAGCGGGTTGGCGACGTTGAGTGAAAAGTCGCCGATGCGCCGCAGGGGCGAGGAGCGAAAATGCTCGATCGCGCCGAGATTGCGGATTAAGACGCCGTCGGGCGCGGCGTTCTCGATGACCTTGAAGAAGCCCTCCTCGCCGGCCTTCTGGATGCGCGGCGTAGCCAGGAAAATCTGCGCCGTGGCGCCGGCCTCGCGCACCAGGCGCACCGCGTCCTTGCCGCGGCGGATGTCTTCGAAATCCACGTAGATCTCACGCACGCCCGCGGCGAGCGTCGCCTCGAGCTGGGCCATGGTGCGGCACAAGACGCGCAGGGTCGGGCGTTCCTGCGGCCGCGGCTGGTCCTCGTTCGAGGTGGTCGGCGAGACGCCGGCCACGGCGGGCGGGACGCCCACCCTACCCGCGGGGAGCCGGATCGGTTCCAGGATCTCGCGCAGCGTTCTGTCGCTTTCCGGCCGCTGCACGGCGCGGGCGGTATCGAGCTGGAAGGTGAGTTCACGCCGCAGCCGGTTCAGCTCGCCAATGGGCAAAATCACGTCGCCTTCGAGCTCGTTGCTCAACTCCCCAAGCGCATACCCGGACTCGCCGAAGCGCCCGAGATGTTCGCGGAGTTTCTCGGTGGTCAGCGGCGCAGTGCGCGCCGTTTGCAATGGCAGGTTGGAGCGGACGCTCTGCGGAGCGCCCGCGTCTCCCGTGCTTCCCCGGACCTCGAGTGCCTCGCCGGTGCGTCCCGTGATTCGCAGGTCCACGCGCACGCTGCGGCGCGGCGCGAGGCGGCCCGCAAACGACTGCTGCAGCCGTTTCATGAGCGCGGGATCGTCCGTCTTCCACACCCGATCGCCCGCCTTCAAGCGCGCAAAGTCGAGGTGGCCATGCTGGAAAAAGAGCCGCCCGCCTTTGATCTCGAAGATGCGGCCGCCCTGCTCGGCATCGGTGTCGCCACCCGTGTCGAAGACCACCCCGTCGCCGGGCTTCAGCTCGATCTCCGAGCGCACTTCGACGAAATCCCGGCCCACGCGCTCGATGCGTCCTACGAACGGTCCGCGCTTCTTGCCGAATCTCGCGCAGACGAGTTCCTGGTGATTCACGCCGTGCATCCATCCCGAATAGAGTCCGCGCGAAAAAGTCATCTCGAGCTGGTAACGATCCGCCGCACCGAGCCGGAACTCCCGGGCGTCGAGCGCTGCATCGATCGCCTTGCGATAGACCTGGCAGACGGCGGCCACGTATTCCGGCGACTTGAGGCGGCCTTCGATCTTGAAATTCGTCACCCCGCGCTCAAGCAAGGCCGGGATTTCATCCACGGCCGCGAGATCCTGCGGCGAGAGAAGGTAGCGGCGGTCGCCGAGATCACGCACTGCGCCATCGACGATCAGCTCATACGGCATCCGGCAGGCCTGCGCGCATTCGCCGCGGTTGGCACTGCGCTGGCCCAGCGATTCGCTGGTCAGGCATTGCCCGCTGTAGGCCACGCAGAGCGCGCCGTGCACGAAGACTTCCAGAGGCATCCTTTCGCTCGCGAATTTCTCGAGCTCCCGCAACGCCAGCTCCCGGGCGAGCACCACTCGCTCGATGCCCAGTTCCTGAGCGAACTCGACGCCTTCGGGCGAGGTGATGGTCATTTGCGTCGAAGCGTGGATCGGCAGTTCCGGCGTCAGCTCGCGCGCCAGCCGCACCAGGCCCACGTCCTGGACGATGAGCGCATCCACCCGGGCGCGATTGAGCAGCCGCAAATACTCGCCGGCGTCGGCGAATTCGCCGGTGAAAACCAGGGTGTTGAAGGCCACATAGGCTTTCACCCCGTGCCGATGGCAAAATGCGACCACTTCCGGCAGCTCGGCCTCGGTGAAATTGTCCGCGCGCAGCCGGGCATTAAACCGCGGCAGACCGAAGTAAACGGCGTCCGCCCCGTTGGCCACCGCCGCCCGCACGCAATCCCAATTGCCCGCGGGGGCGAGGAGCTCAGGGGCGTGGGCGGTCGTCATGGCAGCCTGTAACAAGCCACGAAAAGGTCCGAATGAAACCCCGGTTTTTGTCCCCACCAGGACCCGGCCGGGGAGTATTTCGATTGTTACAGCTGTAACATCAAAATATGGTCCGACGCCGCCTCCCTGTCCCTGGACCCGGACACAGCGCGCGGGATCAGGAGTAACCGTCCACCTTCCGAAGATAGGCCTGCCAGCGCGGCCCCGGCCGGCCCCAATCCATGAAGATGCGTGGGCAGGGCTTTTGATAGTCGTGGAAATGATGCTGCGGCCAGTGGTAGTGCGGAACGACATTGCTCAGGGGGATCCCCTTCTCGCGCATGAGCCACGCGGTCAGCCGCGCGGCGCGGTCCACCGCGGCCGCCTGCCGCCGCGGATCGCGGAACTCACAGATTTCGATGGCAATGCTAGTCTGGTTCCCCGGCCCTTCGTGATCGGCGTGCTCGCCTTGGATGTCGAGCGGGAGGCTCTGGATCGCCACCCGGTCATCCACCGTAAAGTGCCAGCTCACGTAGCCGGTGCGATTCCAGCGCGTGCGCCCGCGAAACGAGCCGTTCAACTGTCCACGGGCGTGCTGGAGCGCGGTCGCCCCGCGATTGGAAGTGCTGTGAATGGTGATGTAGGTCGCCCGCAGCGGAAACTGAATGCGCCGCCCGACGCGCCCGGGCGGAATGATCATCTGTTGCAGGTTGATCCCCGGCGCCGGCGCGCGGCCTTTCGCCGTGACCTTCCGAGCGGCCTGGCGTTCGGCGGGTGCCGGGGCCTCCTCCGCGCGCATCGGCGGTGTCCCGCGCGGGGCGAAGGTGACCCGCTGGTGCGTGTGCGTGTGCGAGCAAGCTCCCAAACCTAGAGCGCCACAGAGCGCCATGGCCAGATATGTCGTTTTCATCAGGGCGAGGGTCTATAGCCGGCCCGGCGGCGATCGGAAAGCACGCTTCTCGGCCGGAGCACAGGCATCCTGCCAGGCGGCGCACGGGAGGAGCGCGGGGACAGCAGGGGTCCCACGCGCCCCGCCTGCCGGATCAGCGGGCAGGATGCCCGCCGTCCGCAGAGCCGGGACGGGTGTGCTCCGCCACCAGTGCTGCGCGATTGACCGCGCTGAGCACGGCTTTGATCGAGGCCAGCTCGATGTTCGTATCCACGCTGGCCCCCCACCGCGTCGAGCCGTCGGCGAGCTTGATCTGGATGTAGGCGATGGCGGCAGCCTCGCTGCCGGAGCTGAGCGCGTGTTCCTTGTAATAGGCCACCTCGAATCCGGGCGCATCGGCCTCGTGCAACGCATGCACAAAGGCCGCGATCGGCCCGTTGCCACGTCCAACCAGATGGATCTCGCGGCCCTCGCGCAGGACCGAGGAGCGGCATTCAAAGACGTTATCGACTCCGTCCGCGTGGAAATGGATGAGCTCCCACGGCTGGGTGAGCTCGACGTATTCCTTCCAAAACATCGCCTTCAACTCGCCGGCCGTGACCTCGCGACCGAGGGCATCCACGGCGTCGTTGGCGATCGGACCGAATTCGCGCTGCATGTCCTTGGGCAGCTCGATCCCGAACTCGTTCTCGAGCAGATAGGCGACGCCGCCCTTCCCGCTCTGGCTGTTGACGCGGATGACTTCGCGATACTCGCGGCCGATGTCGTTCGGATCGAGCGTCAGATACGGCACGTCCCACTGCACGCGGCCGCCTTTTTCCCACTCGGCGAGACCCTTCTTGATCGCATCCTGGTGCGAGCCGGAGAAGGCGGTGAAAACGAGTTCCCCGGCGTAGGGCTGTCGAGCCGGCACCGTCATGCCGGTGCAGCGCTCATAGATTTCGATCAGGTCGTTGAGGTTCGAAAAATCCAGGCCGGGGTCGATCCCGTGCGCGTAGAGGTTCAGCGCCACGATCACGATGTCGAGATTGCCGGTGCGCTCGCCGTTGCCAAAGAGCGTGCCTTCGACGCGCTCGGCCCCCGCGAGCAGACCCAGCTCGGTCGCGGCCACCCCCGTGCCCCGGTCGTTGTGGGTGTGCAGGCTGATGATCACCGACTCGCGGTTTTTCAAATGGCGGCTGATCCATTCGATCTGGTCCGCATAAACATTCGGCATCGCCACTTCCACGGTGTCCGGCAGGTTCAGGATCATCGGACGCTCCGGCGTCGGCTGCCAGACGTCCATCACCGCCTCGGAGATCTCTTTCGCAAACTCCACCTCGGTCGCCGAAAAACTCTCGGGCGAATACTGAAGCCTCACCTCCGTCCCCGCGAGGCGCGGGAGGCGGTCCTTGATCCATTGCGCGCCGCGCACGGCCACCTGCACGATCTCGGATTTCTCCAGGCCGAAGACCACGCGACGCTGCGCGGGCGAGGTGGAGTTGTAGAGATGAATGATCACGCGCTTCGCCCCGACCAGCGATTGCACGGTCTTCTCGATCAAATCCTCGCGCGCCTGCACCAGGCACTGGATGGTAACGTCGTCCGGAATCCGTCCCTCTTCGATGAGGCTGCGGTTGAACTGAAACTCGGTGTTCGACGCCGAGGGAAAGCCGACTTCGATCTCCTTGAAGCCGCATTTCACCAGCGCGTCGAAGAGTTCGAGCTTTTGCGAAACGTTCATCGGCACGGCCAGCGCCTGGTTGCCATCGCGGAGATCGACGCTGCACCAGGTGGGCGCCTTGGTCAGGGTGCGGGCGGGCCATTGCCGATCGGTGATCGGGATGGGTGGAAAAGGGTGATACTTGCTGCTGCGGGATTGGGAAGACATGGGCAAAAGAAAGGTTCGCCGGACGGGAAATCACAGGACAGCCGACGCCTCCGCCCGGGGCAGCGCCAGCCGATTCGTTGGGGTTCAGCCTTCCGGCTGAAGGTTCAGACTACCGCCTGAACTCCAACTTACGCGAGGATGGCTCCGCGATCCGCGCGCAGGAAAATGCGCGCCGGCCGAGCGCGGAGCGGCGTAAGTCGGTGGGTCAGCAGGTGACGCATGAGGGCCGGAAGCGTATCCACGCTCGCGGTCTTGGCAACCCCGCACTTGGATGGCGGCTGCCGGGGGGGTGTGCGGCCGCTTTTCTGACTTCGACGTTCGGCGTTCGACGTTCTCCGACCTTCCGCGCCCGCGCTAGCCCTGCGGGAAATCAGGATCGGCCACGAGCGCACGCGCTTGCGCCAGCGCCGCACTCGAACGAAGGACCGCGAAGCGCGTTCCGCTGCGGAGCCACGTGGTGGCGGCGCCATCGCTGGCATTGCTCTCGATCTCCGGGGCGAGCAGCAAGGCCAGCCATAGCGCCGCGTTCGAGGTCTCTCCGCTGAGCGTAGGCCGCAGGCGGTCGAATTGCGCGATGACCGCCGCGGTATCGATCCCGAAAACCTGCTGCAGCGCCGTGGACACCGCCCGCGAACCGAGCAGGGCTTTCATCCGCTCCGTGGGAAGCCGCTCGGCGAGCGTGGCCACTTGCTGGAGGAAAGTTTGAGCCGTGGCGCGGGCCTCCTTCCCGCGGGTGAGCATGCGCAGGAGGCGACGCTGCCAGGCAGCCAGCGCGGCATCTTCGCGGAGACCCACCTGCGAGCCGTCGAGCGTTCCGCGGAGCACCGCATCGAGGCCCGCCGGACCGGCAAGCGTCCCATTGACCAGTTTCAGCGTGGCCACTCTCGCGGCGGTAAAGGGATCGCTCAATTGGCGGGTCGCTGGATCGTAGCTGAGCGCGTCGTGCGCGAAGACGAGGTTCTTTTTCACCGTGAGGCCGGCCAGGCGCGCGGCGAAGACCGCGGGCAACAGGTTCTCGACCGTGAACTCGATGCCCCCGGAGACGAAGGAAAGGGCATTTTCCTGGGCATACATCTCGCCGAAGGTCGCGCCTTCGGTCAGACTGGATTCCAGCTTCGCGACTTCCGGAACCTCGATGAGCAGGTGAGCCGTGCGCGGGGCGATCCCCCGCACCCTGGCCAGCACGCCGGCACCGACGAAGCGGACGCTGTTCGCGTAGCGGGTGGCGAAGGCCAGCACCGCCTCTTCCGCCGGATCCAGCGGCAGGGCGGAGTCGAGGACTCGCGTGGTTTTCGCTGAGGTTGCCGCCGCCCAGCCTGCCGAGGGGAGGAGAAAGCTGCCACAAGCGGCGGCAGTAGATTTGATGAAGGAACGGCGATCGAGGTGCATAAGGAAAAACTGCGCGAACGGCTGGGAGCACCCCGTTGCAGAGGCAACTTTAGCGTCCCTTTTTTTCGCGTCTAATGGATTTGTAGAGCAGATGAGCTGCCAGACCCGGCGATAGTTCTGCGCAGGCAGCGTGCGGGTCGCCAAGAGTGGGATCAGGGCTCAGAGGTAGGCGCACAAAACAGCTCGACACTCCGATGTCGCGAGCGGGGCGAGTTTCATCCCCTGAAAAACTCGACATTGGAATGTCGAGCTACATCGACGTTGGAATGTCGAGCTACGACATCCACATTGGATGTCGAGCTACGACCCGCATGGATAGTAGTGCTCGGGGAGGGACTTGAACCCTCACGCCTTACGGCATACGCCCCTCAAACGTACGTGTCTGCCATTTCACCACCCGAGCTTTTTGGAAGGGCGAAACGTGGAACACGCTTCCGGCCCATGCAAGAATTCTTTTCCGCCGTTCACGACCCGTCATCTTCGGCTGGCGTCAGGCCCGCACACGGGCACGCGCCGCTCCGCTCCATGCGCTTTTTTCACCTGCTTTCCCTGCTCGCCGTCACCAGTTGCAGCCCCGCGTCGGACCTTATTAGCGCGATCCCCGGCGACTGCCGACAACTGATCTTCGTGACCACCCCGGACTGGGGCGAATCCCACGGCAGCCTGAGGCTTTTCGAGCGCACCCGCGCGGACGATCGCTGGAAAATAATCGGCCGGGCGCGCGACGTTCTGACCGGCGAGCGTGGCCTCGCCTGGGGACTCGGTCTGCACCAGGTGCCCGCCACTGCGCTGCGCAGAAAACGCGAGGGCGACCGCTGCGCGCCAGCGGGAATCTTTCGCCTCGTCTCGGCGTTTGGGGCCGGGCCGCAAGCCAGCACCATCAAGCTGCCGTATCGCCGGGTCACGGCAGATACCGAGGCGATCGACGATCCGCGATCACGCTTCTACAATCAGATCGTCGCGCGATCGTCGGTGCCGAAACCGGACTGGAAGTCATCCGAGAAAATGGCCCTGATCCCGGACTATGCGCTCGGGCTGGTGGTGGCGCACAACCCACGAAATCAGCCGGGAGCCGGTTCGTGCATCTTTCTGCACCTCTGGCTCGGCGACCGACGCGGAACCGCGGGGTGCACCGGGCTCCGCAAGTCCGACCTGGAAGAGATCATGGCCTGGCTCGATCCGCGACAGCAGCCCATCCTGATTCAATTGCCGCGGGCAGAAGTGCCCGAAGGCTTCCGATGACGCAGGCGGAATGCCCTTCGGACAGTCCAGACCCTACTTCGGCTTGGCCGCCTTGGGCTCGATCACTTGCGCGAGTTCCTCGGCCGTCCAGGCCTTGCTGCGCTCCTTGGTGGCGGTGCGGGCTTTGGCGACCTCGGCGGGCGACACGGGGCTGGCGCCGTGCTCCCATTCGCGACGGATGTAGGTGAGGACCCCGGCGATGTCTTCATCGGTCAAGGTGGGCAGGCCGGGCATTTCGAGCTGCCATTTCGTGCCGTGGATTTCAATCGGGCCGGTCAGTCCCTGGAGGACGATGCGGATGGGCCGCTCGACCGGACCGAGCGCCCAATCCGAGTTGAGCAGCGGCGGCGCGAGACCGGCCATGCCGGCCCCGGTCGGCTGATGACAGGCGCCGCAGATCGTGGCGTAGATGTTCTTGCCTCTTTCGAAGAGAACCTGCTGGGCAGGCGTGAGCGGCTGGACTTTCACCGGGGCGGCCATGCCGGCCTTGCCCGGCCAGGCGAGTTGTTGCTCGACCTTCGCGACCAGGGACTTTGCTTTCGGATGGGTGGCGTCCTGGAGTGCTGCCAAAGCGGTTGGGAGCGCCTCGAGCTTGACCGCGGTCGGTGAGGTGGACCCTTTCGCCCCAGCCTTGCCGCCTTCTTTGCCGGCCATGCCGCTCAAGAGCGCCAACTGGCGGGGGCTGTCGGCGGGCTGCGCAGCAACCAGCGTGAGCAACTGAGCGACCCGCGCCCCGCGACGCTCCTGCATTACGCACATGGCGAGGGTTTGAAAAATGCGGCTGCCCGCAAGCTTGTCGTCACCGGCCGGGGGCTGCTTGAGGAGCATTTCCAGAAACTCGAGTTCCTGCCCGGCCAGGCCGCTCACGACGGCGTCACCGAAGATGGGGCTGGCATCGTTCTGCAGCAAGGTGACGAGCGTCTCATTCACCCCGGGACCGGTTTGACCGCTGAGGTGGAACGCGAGGTGCATGCGCACCTGGGTGCTCGGATCGTTGGCGAGCTTGACCAGCTCGGGCAGGACCTTGGGATCGGCGAGGCGCACGGCCGCGGCACGGACATGCTCGTCCGCATCGTGCAATCGGGCGGTGATGATTTCCGGGGTCAAGGCATTCAGGCCCTCGAGGGTCCAGAGTGCCTGCACCCGGGCCTGCGGCGTCGCACCGTCGGCGGTGAGCTTTTTCACCGCCGGGACGACCGCCGCATCGCCACGTTCGACGAGCACGCGCTGCGCCGTATCGCGCACCCAGCCGTTGGCGTGGGCCAGCATCGGAACGACCTTGGCGGTTTCGCGCGGAAGCTTCACCGCGGCGGGTTTGGCGCCCTCCGGCACGATCCGGTAGATGCGGCCGAGATTCACCGGCTGCTCCAGTTTCCGGTCCTGGATGTTGGCCACGAGGTAATAGGTGAGGAAGCCCTTGTGCTGAAGAACGCCGCGCGCCATGTCCACGATGTAGAGCGCGCCGTCGGGACCGGTGTAGGCGTTGACTGGACGGAAACGCTCGTCCGTGGAAGTCAGAAACTCGCTGCCCTCGGCGGCATTCGTCCCTTTGAGCACCGCGTCGCTTTCGCTGACGATGATGCGCTTGACGAGATTGACGGACGGCTCCGGGATGAAGGCGTTGCCGCGGTACTCCGGCGGAAACAGATCGCCGCGGTAAATGGTCGCGCCGCACGTGGCGGTGCAGGCTTTGAGCGTTCCATCGTCGCGCAGACTGCCGCTGTAGCCGCGATTGACGCCGGGGGTCGGGTGTGACGGCCAGACCGTCTGATCCTTCACCACCTGGAAGTTGATCGCCAGTTTATCGGAGAGCCGGGGATTGCGCGTGTAAAAGGTCGGCGGGACCAGGTCCGTGCGCAGAAAGTCGCTGTTGTAGTTGAAATACTGCCGACCCCAATCGTCCTGGGTGCGTCCCCATTGGCCGAACCCGGTAATTGGCTCGGTGATGAATTTCCCCTGCTGAAAGCGGTAACGGTTGCCGTGGTTGCTGGACCAGATCCAGTTGTCCTGCATCCAAGTCGGGCTGTTCGCCATGTGCTCCGGCTGGCCTCCCGCGGTGCAGAACTTCTCATTCACCACTTCGGTCTTGTCCGCGACACCGTCGCCATTGGTGTCGTGATAAAAGGTGAGCTTGGGCGGCTCCGCGATGAGCGCGCCATCACCGAGGGCCATGACGGCGCGGGCCATCACCAGCTTGTCCGCAAAGACCGTGCTCTTGTCCATGATGCCATCGCCGTTCGTATCTTCGAGCCGGCTGACGCGGCAAAGCGGCTGGTCCTCACCGGCGCCATCCACATCGTGCATGTAGCCGCGCATTTCGAGCACGTAGAGGCGGCCCTGGTCGTCCCAGCTGAGCGCAATCGGCGCCTCGATCATCGGCTCCGTGGCGACGGCTTCGATGCGAAATCCCGGCGCGACCTTGAAGGTCTTTAACGCCTCCTGCGGCGTCAGCACGGGCGGCGGAGGCAGCTTGAACTTGATCTCGGGGTTTTCCGGTCCGCCCCCGGCGCGCCGCGGACCCTTGGGTTCTGCTGCGGTCGCGGGGTCGGGAGTCGCGGGGGCGGCGGCAGGAGCGTTCGCGGGGGCGGGAGTCGCCGGACCCGGCTGATGAGCGGGCGGCTTGGCCGCCGGTCGGGCAGGCGCGGCGACCTGAATGAATTCATTCTCTTCGGCGCGGCTGGATCCGCGGTCCGCCTTCGCGAGCGGGAGCACGGAGACGAAGATCAAGGTAGGGAGAAGCAGGCGGGGCAATGGAGGCATGGTTTGGGGGGCGGGTTGCTGCGGCGGGGAGCGAAGGGTAGCAACGTATCGCGCACGCGTGCAAGCGTGGGGCTGATTTGAACAGATGCCAGCGCGACACGGGGCCCACTTCCGCGCAGATTCTGAGTCGCCGATTGCGGGCGTGGGCTGTTTGCGGCCTAATCGACGCCGTGCCCACTTCCTTCGCCGTCCTCAATCCCAGCGGCAATGATCCGGAGCAGCACTTCCCCGAGGGAGCGGGCACGCCCGACGACCGGGCGCATCCTCCGGTCAATTATCACGCGTTCGCCGCCTGCCTGAACGGCGGCTTTTATCGGAAGGACCAGGCGCTGCCCGCGGACGTGAAGGCGGTGGTGGTGCTCCTGCGGCGGGATTTGAAAGCGTGCCGGCAGGCGCTGCTCGAGTTGCGGCGGGCGGGCAAAAAGGCCGCGATTGCCTTCAAGGAAGCGGGTGCCTTCCAGGTGGCGGAACTGCTGGCGAAGCCGGCCAATCTCCAGCTCTTTCACGAGATTTGCGCGCGGGCGGACGCCGCCATCGCGACCACGCCGGATCTGCTCCCTTTGTTCCGTGCCGCGGGCGTGCGGGCCGCCGAATTCATTCCCACCCCCTACCCGGTGGACGATGACCGCTGGGACTTCAGCATCCCGATCGAGGAGCGCGGCGGCATCTTCATCGGCACGCGCGAATTCGATACCCCTTCGCGCAATCACCTCGCCGCGCTGCTGAGCATCAAGCAACTCGCCGAGCCGATGCAGGAGCCGGTGACGGTGTTCAACGTGGATGGCTGGCGCGGGCGCCGGCTCCTGGACCGGCTTCGCTATGCGGAGGGCCAGCTCCGCGTGGTGGAAGGGCGGCTGCCCTACCCGCGATATCTGCGCGTGCTCGCCCGGCACAAGCTGGTCTTTCAACTCGATGCGAGCGCCGTCCCGGGGCAGGTCGCGGGCGACGCGCTGCTTTGCCGGGTGCCGTGCGTGGGGGGCAATGGCGCCACCGAGCGGCTCGTCTTTCCCGATCTCTGCGGCCACGGCCGCGGCACGGAGCAACTCTTCGACCTCGCCGCCCGCCTGCTCGAGCATCCCCACGACGTGGCGGGCGTCATCCAGAACGCGCTGGACCTCGCGCGCACGCGGGTCAGCTTCGCTTACGTCGCGGGCGAATTGCGCACCTTCTTCCAGCGGCTCGGCGCGTGATTGCGGCCGGGAGACTGGCTAGCGCAACCGCTCCCGAAGCATCACGCCAGCAGCGCTTCGGCGCTGATCCCGTGGAGCTCGTAGAGCCGGATGATGGTGTCTTCGATCAAATTGTTCGGACAACTCGCTCCGGCGGTCACGCCCACGGTCAAGGGAGGGCCGTGCAGCCACCCTTCGGTGAGCACCTCGCGCTTCTCATGCTGATCGTAATGGACAATGCGCTCCTTTGACTCGAGCCGGCTGGCGTTGCGAATAAAGTAGGTCGGCAGCTTCGCCTCGCCCATCTCCGCGAGGTGGGAGGTGTTCGAGCTATTGTAGCCGCCAACCACGAGGAGCAGATCCATTTTGTCCACGAGCATGTCGCGCAACGCGTCCTGCCGCTCCTGGGTCGCGCCGCAGATCGTATCGAAAAAGCGAAAGCTCTGCCGGGCTCTTTCGGCGCCGTCGCGATCGCGCATCGCCGCCTCCACGCGGCGCTGCACCTCTTCCGTCTCGCCGCGCATCATGGTGGTCTGATTGGCCACCCCCACCCGCCGCAGATGCAGATCGGGATCAAAACCTTCGGAGTGCGCGCCGCGAAATTTGCCAAGGAAGGCCTGCTTGTCGCCGCCGCGCCGGATGTACTCGCAGACGTAGTCGGTGTCGGCGAGGGTCAGCACCACCAGATAATGACCTTTGCCGTTCTGCACCGCGCGGGACGCCGTGGCCTTGGTTTCCTCGTGGGAGGCCTTGCCGTGGATGATCGAGGTCACGTCGTCGCTGGCGTTCTGACGCACTCGTTTCCAAACGCTCATCACGTCGCCGCAGGTCGTGTCCACGATCTGGCAGCCGCGCTCTTTGATGTGCTGCAAAGTGGAAACCTCGGTGCCGAAGGCAGGCACGATGACGACATCCTCCGGCTGCAAATCCACGATGTCGGCTTCCTTGTTCTTGCCCATCAGGTTCTTGATGCCTAACGAGCGGATCTGCTCGTTCACCTCCGGGTTGTGAATGATCTCGCCCAGAATGAAAAGGCGGCGGCCTTTGAAGACTTTGCCCGCGGCGTAGGCGAGATC
>JAXDQW010000102.1:0-161683 GCA_034667665.1 Chthoniobacter sp. | reverse complement strand
GTTCACAACTTCGGCCGCACGCGCGGCAAAGTTATTCACAAGCGGCGCAGACGACGGGGAAGGCTTTGCGGGGGCCTTCCTGCGCCGCTTATGAATAACTTTGGAGACGGTATCAGCGAGGCCACGGATTAGAGGTTGATTCGCGAGCCGCGTAGCGGCGACACCCGCTCGCGCAAAGAATTGTCTCGCCGCTCCGCGGCTGCACTGCGTTTTTCGATACCGTGGCCTCGCTTCGCTCGACCACGGCTATTCGGTTTGCGCCGCTCCGCGGCTGTTTCGCAGGTCCAGCCTACGGCGTTTTCTTCATGCTCTCCAGCACGCGCTCCATCACCGTAAATGAGCGCGGATCCGCGCCAGCAAGTCGCTCTTGTTCGGCAGCTTCACGAGGTAATCGTTGGCGCCGGCGGCGAGGGCCTGGGCCCTGGATTCGGCGTCTTCGCTCCCGGAGAGGACGATGATGGGAGTCGTCGCGGTTCCGGGATTGCCGCGGAACAGGCGCACGACCGCGAGCCCGTCGATCTTCGGCATGACCAGGTCCTGGAGAATGACGGACGGCTGGATTTCGTTGGCCCGGTCCAGGGCCTGCTCGGGGTCGGCGCAGTAGCAGAATTTGATGTCGGGCTGATCGGCTAACAGACGACGCACCGCCTCGCCGATGATCCGCTGGTCATCGACGAGCAGCACCGTGATGACGGGCGTGGCGGGCGGCGGTGCTTCGGGACTCATGGGGCGGGAGCGAATCGGTGCGGGGAAAATTGGCGGATCAGCCGTGGTGCAATCTCGTCCAGCGGGAGCACCTCCACGGCGGCGCCGAGGGCCGCCGCGGCTTTCGGCATGCCGTAAACGACGCAACTCGCCTGGTCCTGCGCGATGGTGAGCGCGCCGTGATCCCGCAAGGCCTTCAGACCTTTGGCGCCGTCGCGGCCCATGCCGGTGAGCAGCACCCCGACGATTTCGCCTTTCCAATGCCGGATCGCGCTCTCGAAAAAGACATCGACCGACGGGCGGTAAGAATAGGCGCGCGGTTCCGAAGTGTAGCCGAGCGCGCGCGCGCTTTCGAAGATCAGGTGATCGTTGGTTCCGGCCAGCAGCGCGACGCCAACCTCGGGCTGATCGCCCTCTTCCGCGGTGCGCACCGGGAGCCGGGATTGCTCGTTCAGCCATTTGGCCATCAAGGACGAGAACTGCGCGTCCACGTGCTGAACCATCACGATCGCCGCCGGGAAATCGCGCGGCAACCCGCCCAGCACCGCGGCGAGCGCGGCAGGACCGCCGGCCGAGGCGCCGATGACCACGAGACGGTTGGGGGCGGGGGAAGTCGGCGGCGCGTCCGGGCCCGCCGGAGCGGGCGGACGGGTGGACTTCCCGGTGATCAGCCGGCTGAGCATCTCGATTTTCGCGAGCAGCGCGGCCGCTCCTTCGCCGCGTCCGTCGGCGCCCAGAATCGGGGTCTTGACCACGTCGAGCGCACCGGCGCCAAGCGCTTCAAAAACTTTCGCCGTGTTGCCCTCGATGGTCGCGGTGACGACCAGGATGGCGCAGGGCGTTTTGGCCATGATTTGCCGGGTGGCCGCGACCCCATCCAGGCCGGGCATGATGAGATCCATGAGGATCAAGTCGGGCCGGTCCTCCGCGCAACGCGCGACGGCTTCGTGGCCGTTGCGCGCGATCCACGCCACTTCATGCGTGGACGATTGTTCGAGCACCCGCGACACCGCTTCGACCGCCAGCGGGACGTCGTTGACGACGCCGATCCTCATGCTTCCGCCTCCCCAATGAGATCCGCGACCGCACGGAGCAGCGTCTCGTCGTGAAAGCTGCCCTTGGTGAGGTAATAGTCGGCGCCCGCTTCGAGGCCCCGCCGACGATCCTCTTCGCGGTCTGTGTAGGAGACGACCATCACCGGCAGGGAGTTCAACCGCGGGTCTTTCTTGATCAGATTGACGAGCTCGATGCCATCCATGCGCGGCATGTCCACGTCGGTCACCACCAGGTCGTAATTGCCCGTGCGCACGGCATTCCAGCCGTCCATGCCATCGACGGCGATTTCGACTTCGTAGCCTTTGCTGTCGATCAGCTTCCGCTCGAGCTCGCGGACGGTGAGCGAATCATCGACGACGAGAACGCGTTTGCGCTGCTTCTTCGCGGCCGCCGCATCGCCGCGGGAGACGTGCGCGAGCCGTCCGCCGGAGACGAGGTTTTCGATCGAACGAATCATGTCATCGACATCGACGATGAGCACCGGCGATTGATCGGGCATGAGCGCGGCGGCGCTGATGTCTTTGACTTTCCCGAGGCGCGGATCGAGCGGCAGCACGACCAGTTCGCGCTCGCCGAGCAGGCGATCCATGACCACCCCGTAACGATTGGCCTTGTCGCCGAGCACGATCACCGGCACCTCGGCCTCGGCCGAGCTCGAGGCGGTGACACCGAGGATCTGATGCGCGGTGACCAGTCCGACCTGCTGCTCACCGAAACGAAAATGCTCGCGCCCTTCGACCGATTCGATCTGCTCGCGCGGCACTCTCAAGGCGCTGGTGATGCGCGCCAGCGGGAAGGCGTAGGGCTCGCCGCCGATCTCGACGAGCAGGGTGCGCAGGACCGAAAGGGTGAGCGGCAGTTGCAATTGAAACTGCGTCCCTTTGCCCGGCTGCGAAGAAATCCGCACGCCGCCGCCCACCTCCTTGACCATGGTCTGGACGACGTCGAGGCCGACGCCGCGCCCGGAGATTTGCGTGACGACCTCCTTCATCGTGAAGCCAGGCAGGAAGAGGAACTCGAGCAGCTCCGGTTCCGTCAACTCCGCGGCCAGTTTCTCGGTCGTGAGCTCTTTCCTGACCACCGCGCGGCGAATGGTTTCCGGATCGATGCCGCGGCCGTCGTCGGCGACTTCGATGAGCAGCATGCCCGCGCTGTGCCGCGCCTCGAGCCGCACCGTGCCCTCGCGGGGTTTGCCCGCCTGGAGCCGCTCCGCCGGCGGCTCGATGGCGTGATCGACGGCGTTGCGCAAGAGGTGTCCGAGCGGGGCCTCGACGCGCTCGAGGACATCGCGATCGACCGGCGTGGCTTCGCCGAGGAGCTCGAATTTCACTTCCTTGCCGAGGGTCCGCGCGGCGTCGCGCACCATGCGCGAAAAGCCGTGCACGCCGTCGGAGAAGGGGCGCATCCGGCAATCGAGCACCTCCTGATAGAGCCGCTTCGAGATGTTGAAAAACCGCCGGTCAAAGAGCTCGAGATCGTCGAGCCGGTTGGCGAGCAGATCGCGGCAATCGGCGGCCCGGTTCTGCACGTCGATGAACTGGCCCTGGACGCGCTCGTCGAGCTCCATCCCGGACAGGGATTGCCGGAGATTGCCGACCGACTGAATGACCACATTTTGGAGCCGCTTCAGCCGCAGCAGTTCGACGGCGAAGGTGTCCACCCACCGGGAGGCCACGACCGATTCGCCGGCGAGTCCGAGCAGCCGGTTGAGGTTTTCGGCGGTGACGCGCAAGGCGCGGCTGGCGGCGTCGCTGGCCTTGCTCGCGGCGGATGCTCGCGCCAGTGTCGGCGCGCCCGCGGCCGGAGTCGGCGCGGGCTCCGGGGCGCTCTCCGGCGGCGCGGACCCCGTCGGGACGGTGATCGGCGCGGATGCCGGCTTTTCCGCCAGGGAAGCCGTGAGCGCTTTCAAGAAGGCATCGATCTCGGCGCGATGCGCGGTGTTCCAGCGGCTGATCTCCTCCTCCGGAGCCTGGGCGATCCGCGAGAGGAGATCGACGCCGTGCAGCAGGATGTCGATGCGCTCCTGCGGCAGCGTGATCTGGCCGCGCTGGGCGGCGACGAAGCAATCTTCCAGGCCGTGCGCGACCTGCACGGCGGCGCTGCGATCCACGATGCTCGCCGCGCCTTTGAGCGAATGGGCGCTCCGCATCAGCTCGGGGAAAAGGTGCGTCGCGCCCGCATCGCGCTCGAGCGCGAGCAGACCTTCGGTCATCGCAGCGGCCTGCGTCTCGACCTCCATGCGAAACATGTCGAGCAGGGAAACATCCCTCAGATTACCGCCGTCTGGCGCGCTCATGAGAAGCTCTTGTCGAGGGTGTAAAAGAGCAACTCGTCATCGAGGCAGCCGACCGTGCGGTCGCGCCACGGCAACAGGCCGGTCGTGTACGTGACCTTGCTCTCCGCGAGCGTGGCCGGGGCCGGCCGCAGCTCCCGCGGGTGATAGCGGTAGACGCCAAAAACTTCGTCCACCGGGAAGGCGAGCCGATTCCCCTGGCGGTTCGCGATGAGGAGCCGGCCATAGATCCGGCGGCCGGCTTCCCGTCTGGCTTCGGCCCCTTTTTCGAGCCCGAGCACGCTCCCGAGCGAGGCGCAGACGAGCAACTCGCCGCGAATGTTGACAATGCCCGCGACGATCCCGCCGGCGCGGTGCGGCACGCTGTGCACCGGGCATTGCTCGGCCACTTCCTGGAAGATGCGCGTCGGCAGCGCGAGCAGCTCGACGCCGATGCGGAAGATGAGCGCCGAGGTCGTCCCGGCGTCCGCGATTTTGTTTTCGGCCGCGATGCGCTCGGTCCATTCGCGGACGTAGTCCGCCGGCGATTCGCGGTCCAACAGGCGGAGTGCGCCGGTCGCGGCCTGGCCGCTGGAGGGCGTGGCGTCGTTCATCGGGCTCTACTGGGAGGGGCGGCCTGCCGGTCGCCGATCGTTGCGGCGGCGGGAAGGCCGCCGCTCCTGCAATGCGATTCGCCTTCGCTGGCCGCCTCCTCACTGCGCCGTGCGCGAAGCTGCAAGCGGCGCGCGCCGGCCGCGTCGCCTTGTTTTTCCGCGAGCAGCGCCAGGTGCAGCAACGCTTCGGGATGGTTCGGATCGAGGTAAAGGACCTTGCGATAATACTCGATCGCCGCGCCCGCATCGCCGAGGGAGTCGCGGACCAGCGCGAGCAGATAGAAAGCGGCCACCGAGGGACCGTGCTCCTGCAGATGCGCTTCGCACGCGCACCCTGCTTCGGCGAGGCGTCCGGCATCGGCCAGGAGGCTGGCGGCTTCCAAATCGGTCTTCGGCGCCGGCGCCGGCGCGGGCTCGATTTTCGCCGCGTTTGACTTGCTGACCGCCTGCGGCGCCGTTCGCCGGACGGGCGGTGCCTTCGTTCTGACCGCCGGCGGCGCCCACGGAGGCGGTGCAGGCGCTGCCTTGGACTTTCGGCAGGCGAAAGCGCTCGGGAATTTCGCGGAACTAAATCCGGAGGTCCGCGTGATGAAGGCTTCGGCCGGCCCGACGAAGAGCACTCCCTCCGGCGCCAGCAAACGATCGAGTGTGCGGATTACGCGCTCCTGCGTCGCGCCATCGAAGTAGATGAGGACATTACGGCAAAAGACGATGTCGTAGCTGCCGATGCCCGGCAGCAGATCGTCGGCGACCAGGTTGCCCGGCTGAAATTCCACGCGTTCGCGCACCGATTCGATGAGCTCATAGCCCTGCGGCGACGCGCGGAAGAAGCGATCCCGGTAACTGAGCTCATGGCCGCGGAATGAGTTCCGGCCATAAATAGCGCGGCGGGCTTCGCCGAGCGCTCGCGCGCTGATGTCGATCGCGTCGATCTGGAACCGGTGCGGCGGCAGGCCGGCGTCGAGGAGCGCCATCGCGATTGTGTAGGGCTCTTCGCCCGTCGAGCACGGCGCGCTCAAGATCCGCAGCCGCCCGGTCAGGTGCGCCGGGGCCCATTCGTTCAGGACGATCTGCGCCAGCGCCGCATACGATTCCGCGTCGCGGAAGAACCAAGTCTCGGGCACCACGACGGCCTCGGTCAACTGCGCGAGCTCCGGGGGCGAATGCCGCAATCGCTCCCAGTACACACCGAGGTCACTGACCTTGCACGCCGCCATGCGCGAGCGCACCGCGTGATCGATCACGGAAAGCCCGATCGTCGCGGCATCGACGCCGATGGCCTGCTTGAGCAGATTCGCGATATGGCTCTGGGACATCAGGCAGTTTGGAGCGGCTGGCGAAACAAGACCGCGCGCACGCTTTCCGGCAGCAGCGCGTTGATCTCCACGCGCTGGATCATCCCCCGCGCGTCGTTGGTCACAGGTCCGAGATACGGCGCGGCCTCGACCGCCACACCGGAATCCGCAAAGTCCGCTTCCGTGCGGCGAATCGTCTCGGTCGTTTTCTCGGCGAGCAGGCCGAGCAAATGCACTTCGGCGCCGTCTTCGTAGTTCACCAAAATGATGCGGGTGCTCATCCGCGGCTGGGAAGGCGTCCCCAAGGCGAGCGCGGCAAGATCGATCAACGGCACCGGCGCGCCGTGATAGCTAAAGAAGCCCGCGACCCCCGGCGGAGCGTGCGGCAACGGCCGGAACTGGACGAGCGGCAGGACCTCGACGACCTGCCGCGTATCGAGCGCGAAGCGATGGGCGGCCAGTTGGAAAACGAGGAGCAACATCGCGGCTCACGCTTCGACTTTGAACCGCGAGACACCGCTTTGCAGGCCGGCGGTGACCTCGGTGAGTTGTTCGATCGCCAGGTT
The DNA here is from genome assembly GCA_034667665.1 of Chthoniobacter sp. GTDB lineage: Bacteria > Verrucomicrobiota > Verrucomicrobiia > Chthoniobacterales > Chthoniobacteraceae > Chthoniobacter. Next base: position 155,175 of record JAXDQW010000102.1, on the reverse strand, counting down.
CGATTGGCGCAGCGATTCGACGGTCTGCTGCGCCGCCTCGCCGAGTTGGGCGAGCGCTTCGCTGATCTGCTGCGCGCCGAGCGATTGCGACTGCATCCCTTCATTCACGGTTTCAAAGCTCGGCGTCAGGGTCTGCACTTTCCCGATGATCTCCGTGAGCTGCATGCTCACCTGCCCGACCACCTCGGCGCCTCGGCGCACTTCCTCGGAAAACTTATCCATTCCCATCACCCCGGCCGAGACCGCGGACTGCATCTCTTTCACCATCTGCTCGATGTCCGAAGTCGCGACCGCTGTCTGATCCGCGAGCCGTCGAATCTCCGTGGCCACGACGGCGAATCCGCGGCCGTATTCGCCGGCCTTCTCGGCTTCGATCGCGGCGTTGAGCGAAAGCAGATTCGTCTGATCCGCGACCTTCGTGATGGTGGTGACGACCTTGTTGATGTTCCCGGCTTTTTCGCTGAGCACGGCGAGCCGCGCATTGATCGAGCCGGACGCCTCCATGATTTGCTTCATGGTCGCTTCCATGCGGGTGAGTCCTGTCTGGCCGCTGGCCGCCAGGGTCGCGGTTTCCTCGGCGACCTCGGTCACCGATTTCATCGCTTTCACCAGCTCCTTCGCCGTCGCGGAGATCTCCTTGGAAGTCGCGCCGATCTCCGTCGTCGTCGAAAAAATCTCGTTGGCCGTGGCCTGTTGCTGCTTCGCGGTCGCGGCGATCTCCGTGCCCGAGGTCCGGACTTGGATGCCGGATTTCTGCACCTGGCCGATCAAAAAGGACAACCGCTGGACCATGGTCGCGAGGGCGTTGCCGACGGTGTCTTTGGCCGATTGCGGTTTGATCACCACCGCGAGATTCCCTGCGGCCACTTCCTCCGCTCCCCTGGCCATGGCTTGCAAGGACCCGGTCATGCGGCTGAAGGATTGCGCGAGCACGCCCACTTCGTCGCTGCGGTGATTCGTGCCCACCGTCACGTCCAGATCACCGGCCGCAATGCGTTCCGCGGCGTTCGAGATTTCGCCCAGGGGCTCGGCAATGATGCGGTTGAGGAAGACGACCAGCAGCAGGGCGCCGGCCAGCGCGACGAGTCCGAGAATGGCCAGGATCCAGATCGCCTGTTTGGTTTGCTCCTCGGCCTGGATCCGTGCGTAGTCGGCGAGCTTTTCGCCGAGGGAGCGCATTTTGACGTACCGCTCCAGCTGGGCGCCGATCGCCAGCGCCCGCGCCTCCTCGGCCTTGCCCGCCAGGATCAGCGGGATCAATTGCGTCTCGCGGACCTGTTTGAATTCGTCGCGCACCGCCACCCATTCCCGGAACTGCGCGGCGATCTGGGGCTCATTCCGCGTGCGTTCCGTCAGGCTATCGATGATTCGCTGGTTGGCTTGCGAGCGCTCATTCAGGACGGCGCGCTCCGCCTCCTGCTGGGCTCGATCAGTCATCGCCATCATCGAGAGCAAGGTGGCGCGCTGCGCATTCAGATCACTCTCCAGCTTCGTGATCGCGACGGTGATCGAGTAGTCGCGCCCCACCTCGAGGAGGCCGGCGACAGCAACCACCAGCATCACGATAAACAAGGCGATGATTGACCCGAAACCCAGGCTCAGTTTGGTACGGGTCTTGAGATTGATGAACCAGGTCATGGATTTGGGGGGACAGGCGCCGGGTCGAAGGGGCATCGACCTGAGGCAGAGGGGAGCAGGGAATCTGGGGGGGAGCCCGTCCAAGTCAAAGCCAAACCACCGGCCCTGCGCGCATCCGCGAGCGTCGGGTCATCGAGACAGGCTGACCTGCCGGCCGGCAGGCTATACGCCGCCAGGATTTAGGAGTAGCACTTGGAGGATTTGGTCACCGAGTTTCCTCAACTCGCACGATGAACCCACAAAAACTAATCCGCATCGTCTTCACTCTTTTGCTGTTCTGCTCCGGAGATCTCCTGCTCGCCAGGCCACCGGGGATTTCTTTTGCGGGCGGCGACGGCTCCTCGCTCGAGAAAGCCGTCATCATTAAAGGAGCAACGACCGAAGAAACCGGCGTGCGGGCCGAATATGAGTACCTGGCGCAACACTACCCAGGTTACAAGCGCGGTTCCCAATCGCTCCTCAACTCCAAGGGCAGGGCTTTCGATGCGATCGAGTTCACGACCGCAGACGGCAGGACGAAGACGATCTATTTCGATATTACCGCCTTCTTCGGCCACTAACGAAGCAGTTGGAAACGGCGAGCACGGGGTGCCCCCCAAGGAGCGGCGCGCGTCCCGCCGCCGACCCCACCAACACCCGAAGGGCCAAACCAACCGGTGAGCGCCCCGCAAAACTGACCCGGCGGCGAGACGCACGCCGCTCCTTGGGTCACGGCGAAGCGCCGTCTCCTTGACGGCATCGTTCCGGCTCAGCCCGGTGCTGCCGCGAAAGGCCCCGACGTCACCCGTGCGCCACCACCGCCTTGCCGCACCGGGTGGCCGGCCCGGGAATTCAAATCACACGTACTCCAACGTCCACGTGGGAGGCTGGCCGCGTTCGAGTTCCAGCCAGGCCCAACTCGCCGGGGCGCCGCGATTCGGACGAGTGATGCAGCCGGGATTGCAAAAAAGAGCGCGCCCGACGCGCTCGTAGCGTGGGACGTGGGTGTGGCCGTGGAAGAGGAGGTCGATGCCGGGCGGGCCGGTCACCGGCGGGATGTGCGTGAGCAGAATCGTGAAACCTTCGAGCTCGAACTGGAGCGCGAGCGGCCACTCGAGGCAGGTATCGCAGTTGCCGCGGACGACCCGCACCGGGGGGCCGAGCTGGCGCAGGGTCTCGAGGATCGCCGGCGCACAAACGTCACCGAGATGCCAGATTTCATCGGCCTTCGCGAACTGCCGCGGCAGGTGCGACGGGAGCCGGTCGTGGGTGTCGGCGAGGACGGCGATGCGCATGGCCATGGCGCCGGTGCTCAGCGCTTCGTGAGCGCGCTCAGGGAATGATCGATTGGCGCAGCAACCTCGATCGCGGGGCTCGTGACGTTCTGCTTCTCAATTGGCCTTCCGCGCGCTGGCCTGGACTTCGTAAGAATTCTGGAGCACGTCGCGGACACGCTCGGACGGAACCACTTTGCCGCTTTGGTAATCGAGGTTTCCATCCCGGCCAATGATCGAGATCTGGAAGCCTTTCTGCACCCCGTAGGCGGCGGCGACCCCGGCGCCATTGCTGGCGATGGCCACGGGAATATTGGACGGCATCGGGCCATCCCCGCTTTTGACCGCCGCAATCAGCACCACCTGTTTGCTGGCGAGTTGCTGGTAAATTTCCTCGAGATACTTGAGTTGCCTTTTCAGGTCGCCACTCTTCGGCGAGTCGGCGATGACGACGATCACCGCCTGGCCGCGGAGGCTGCGGAGCGAGCGCGCCTTGTCGCCGGCGCCGATAAACGCGAATTCGGGGGCTGGTCGCACCACGGCCGCGTGAGCGGCGGCCAGGACCAGGAGCAGAAAGGAAGTGAAGAGAATGGAACGCATGGGATCAGACTTTCAGGATGTCGGTTTCCTTGTTGATGAGCGCGTCGTCGATTTTTTTGACGAAGCCATCGGTGAGCTTTTGGATTTCCTTTTCGTAGGTTTCAAATTCGTCCTCGGTCACCTCGCCGCCTTTTTGCGATTTCTTGATCGCATCGATGCCGTCGCGCCGGGCGGAGCGCATCCGCACCCGCGCTTCCTCGGCCATCTGCTTGATGCCCTTGACCAGATCCTTGCGCCGCTCTTCGCTGAGCGCGGGGATGGGCAGCCGGATGATCTTGCCATCGACTGAAGGGTTGATCCCAAGCTTCGATTCCTTGATCGCTTTCTCGATATCCTTGGTGGTGCTGGCGTCGAACGGCTGGATGACGAGCAGGCGCGGCTCGGGGGTGGTGATCAGGGCGAGTTGCTTGAGCTTCATCGCGGAGCCGTAAGCTTCGACATCGATGTTTTCGACGAGCGCCGGCGAGGCTTTGCCCGTGCGCACGGCGGAAAACTCGTGGCTCATGTATTCAAAGGCCTTTTCCATCGCGGCCTCGGTATCGAGGAGTATTTCGTCGGGGTCCATTGGTTGAGGAAAGGGATGTGGAAAGTGCTCAGTGATCAGCAGTCAGATCGGAAAACGGTGGTGAGAAGATGAGGACTGAGCACTGAGCGCTTCGGCTAGACGGTCACGAGCGTGCCCACCCGCTTGCCGAGCACGACTTTCTTGATGTTGTCCGATTTCATCATGTCGAAGACGATGATCGGCTTTTTATTGTCCATGCAAAGGCTGAACGCGGTGGAATCCATGACCGAGAGCCGCTTCGAGAGCGCTTCGGCGTAGGTGATCCGGTCGTATTTCGTGGCGGTGGGATCCAGGAAGGGATCGGCGGTGTAGATCCCGTCCACCTTCGTCGCCTTGAGAATCACCTCGGCCCCGATCTCGTTGGCGCGCAGCGCGGCGGTGGTATCGGTGGAAAAAAAGGGGTTGCCGGTGCCGGCCACGAAAATGACCACGTGGCCGCTTTCGAGCTGGTCGATGGCCCGCCGGCGGATGAAAGGCTCGGCGATGTTTTCCATGTGGATCGCCGTCTGCACCCGGGTGGGCATGCCCATTTTCTCCAGCGCGCTCTGGAGGGCCATGCCGTTGATCACCGTGGCCAGCATGCCCATGTAATCGGCGGTGGTGCGCTCCATGCCGCGATGGCTCGCGGAAAGCCCGCGCCAAATGTTGCCGCCGCCGATGACGATGGCGACCTGCACGCCCAGGGCGTGGATTTCCTTAATTTGCCGGCAGATTTCGTGGACGATTTCCGGCGAAATGCTGTCCGTGCTCCCTTTGACCTTGAGCGCCTCGCCGCTGAGCTTCAGGACGATGCGCTTGTATTTGGGCTTCGGGGATTGCGGAGATTTTGCTCGCGGCTTGGACTTCGGCATCGGGCGCGGATGAAACACGAAAGCTTCCGCGGATGGGAAGGGAAATGTGGGGCGCGGTGCGGGCGGTCAGGCGCTGGCGTTGAAGGAAACGGCGATGCGCAGGGCCGCGGGGTCCGGCGCCGTGAAGGCGTTGACGTAATGGACGAGCCACGCTGGGAAGATGAGCCGGTCGCCGGCGGCGGGGGCGTGCGCGAGCGAGGTTTTGCACCAGGGCGGGAGTTGCCCGCGCTCGTGGAGGGTGGGGGTGACGCTGGCGTTGAGGTTCAGGCGCGGGTCGAGAAAAACGATTTCACCCGCCCCCATCCCCTCGGGGACGCGCAGGTAGAACGCGCCGCTGATCAGATTCGGGCTGTGGTTGTGCGGCACGTTGTAGTCGCCCGCGCGATTGATCACCGCCCACCCGGTGAGCTCGAAACGGAAGTCCCCCTCAAGGGCGAGGCCTTCTCCCGCATATTCCAAAATGCCGTTGACCACGATCTCGCGCAGCCACGGAAAGGCGCGGTGCTCGCTGGCGAAAAGGTTGCCCGCGGAATGCCAGCCGCCGCGATTCGAGCGGGCGAGGCCGGTGTCGCGGGCGCGGAGATCGAGGAGGTAGGCGCAAACCTCAGCGAGGTCCGCGGGGTCCGGTTTCAGGCGGGCGTGCGAAACCGGGGTGGTGAAGAGGTGATTGACCACAGCCCTGGCTACACGGGGTGACGCCCGATGTCACGCCGGAGCGGCCCGCGGGCTGGTCTTTCCGGCTCGATCCGCCGGGCATTGACTCCGCGCTTTCCCGGCGCATCATGCGCGACCTTTTACCCCAATGATCGAGCAGCACATCGTCAAAATCACCCGGGAACTGAAGCTCCAGCCGCGGCAGGTCGCCGCCACCGCGGTGCTCCTGGAAGAAGGCGCGACGGTGCCCTTCATCGCGCGCTACCGAAAGGAGAAGACGGGCGAGCTCGACGAGGTGCAGATCGCCGCAATCCGGGACCGGTTTGCGCAGCTCGAGGAACTCGACAAGCGCCGCGAGTCGATGGTGGCCTCGCTCGAGGAGCGGAAGCTGATGACCGAGGTGCTGCGCGCGCGAATCGATGCGGCGGAGACCATGACGGCGCTGGAGGACATCTATCTGCCCTTCCGGCCGAAGAAGCGCACCAAGGCGGGCATCGCCAAGGAACTGGGGCTGGAGCCGCTGGCCGAGATCTTGTGGGCGCAGGATCCGGAGACCGATCCGCAGGCCGCGGCGGCGCCGTTCGTCGGACCGTCCATCGAGATCGATGCGAAGAAATACAGCATCCCGGACATCGCCGCCGCGCTGGCGGGCGCACGCGACATTCTGGCCGAGCGCATCAACGACGACGCCACGGCCCGCGCGAAGCTGCGCGAGCTTTACGTCTCCAAGGGCGTGATCAAATCGAAGGTGATCAGCGGCAAGGAAGAGGAAGGCGCCAAGTTCAAGGATTACTTCGACTGGAGCGAACCGGCGGCCACCGCGCCGTCGCACCGCATCCTCGCCATCCGCCGCGGCGAATCGGAAGGCTTCCTGTTTTCCCGCCTCGTGCCGGATGAGATCGAATCCGTGAGCCTGCTGGAGCGGCTCTTCGTCAGAGGCAAGTCGCCGGCTTCCGAGCAGGTGCACCTCGCCGTGCAGGATTGCTTCAAGCGTCTGCTCGGTTTTGCCCTGGAGGGCGAAGCGCGCACCTTTTACAAAAAGAAAGCCGACGCCGAAGCGATCCGCGTTTTCGCGGACAACCTCCGCGAGCTGCTCCTCGCCTCGCCGCTCGGGCAGAAGGTCACGCTCGGCATCGACCCCGGCTTCCGCACCGGCTGCAAGGTCGTGCTCCTCGATCGCCAGGGAAAGCTGCTCGCGAACGACGTCGTCTATCCCGAAAAAGGCGCGCGCGATCAGGCCGAGGCGGCGGAGATGATCAAAGCGGTGGTGGCGAAATTCAAAGTCGAGGCCATCGCCATCGGCAACGGCACGGCCTCGCGCGAAACCGAGACTTTCATCCGCAAGCTCGGCCTGCCCGCGGCGATCCCCGTGGTCATGGTCAGCGAGAGCGGCGCGTCCATTTATTCCGCGAGCGAAGTGGCGCGCGAGGAGTTCCCGGACAAGGACCTGACCGTCCGCGGCGCCGTCTCCATCGGCCGCCGGCTCATGGATCCACTAGCGGAACTCGTGAAGCTCGATCCGAAATCGATCGGCGTGGGCCAGTACCAGCACGATGTCGATCAAAACGCCCTCAAGCGCTCGCTCGACGATGTCGTCGTCTCGTGCGTGAACCGGGTCGGCGTCGATCTGAACACCGCCTCGAAGCATTTGCTGGCCTACATCTCGGGGTTGAACGCGCGCGTCGCGGCAAACATCGTCGCCCACCGCGACGAGCACGGCCCCTTCAAGTCACGCAAGGAATTGCTCAAGGTCAGCGGCCTCGGCCCGAAGGCGTTTGAGCAGGCGGCCGGCTTCCTCCGCATCCGCGAGGGCGCGCATCCGCTCGACGCCAGCGCCGTGCATCCCGAGCGTTACGAGCTCGTCGATAAAATGGCCGCCGACCTCGGCTGCTCCGTGCTCGACCTCCTGCGCGACGGCTCGAAGCGCGCGAAAATTCGCCCCGACCAATACGTCACCACCGAGGTCGGCCTGCCCACGCTCAAGGACATCCTCGCCGAATTGGCCAAGCCCGGCCGCGACCCGCGCCAGGGCTTCGAGGCGTTCAGCTTCGCCGAGGGAGTCGAGAAAATGGAAGACCTCCAGCCCGGCCAGAAGCTCCCCGGCATCGTCACCAACGTCACCGCGTTCGGCGCCTTCGTGGACATCGGCGTGCATCAGGACGGCCTCGTCCACATCAGCCAGATGAGCGACGAATTCGTGAAGAACCCCGCCGAGGTCCTGAAGGTCGGCCAGCGCGTGCAGGCCACGGTCATGGAAGTGGACATGCCCCGCAAACGCATCGCCCTCTCGCTGAAGACGAAAGTCGAGATCGGCCCGCGCGGCGACCGCAAAGCCGAAGCCGGCAAGCGCGACGTGCAGCGTTTCGCCGCTGGCGCCGGAAACGGAGCCGGCAAAGCGACCGCGCCGAGCGGCCCGAGCTGGTTCGACATGGCGCAGAAGAAGAGGGATTAGCAATCGAGTCGTTGCCAGTCACGGCAGCCTTGGCGGATGCTCGCCCCCTGACAGAAAGTGGACACGGAACCAAATCAAACTTTGCCGAGAGGATGCTACCGTACACTGGTAGTGCTCGTCGGGTTGTTCGCGGCAGGAATAGTTCTTCTGGCGATTTACCGGCCGGGTTGCGGGCCGTTCAGCAACATGCGGCGCGCTATATCGGGTCAGATCGTTGACGAGACAGGGCAGCAAGTGCCAGGTGTTGAGGTGACCCTCAAATGGAGCGTCGAGTTCGGACTCAACCCGACCAAAGGGCCTTCGGAAAGCCACATCGTTGAGCTTAGCTCGGATGCAAATGGCCGATTCGCCGGAACGGGACACAGTTACTACACGGGATTGTCAGCCAAGAAAGAAGGCTACTACCCTTCGTCCCTTTCGATCGGGGACACAGGGCCCAGCGAAAACCTGCATATCCTCCTCAACAAAGTGCACCAACCCCAGCCCATGATCGGGAAGCGGGCGAAGATCATTTTGCCCGTGGGTTCTTCTCGTCTGGAGTATGACTTGATCGCTGGGGACTGTCTTCCACCTCACGGAAACGGAAACGTCGCCGACCTCGTCATCGAGTGGCGGCAGCCGGACATTACCAAGGGCGAATATCCCCGGGACTTCGTCTGGGTAAGCATTCCTGGGGACGGCAACGGCGCGGTGACCCAACGCCTGAAGCACGAAATCGTTTACAGTACCTTGCGATCTTTTCACGAAGCGCCTGAATCGGGATATACCATCACCTTCGCCAAGGCCGATGAGAACGCGGGCGGCTTCACCGGCGAATACTACGGAGCGGAACGAATCTACTATCTGAAGATTCGTTCCGAAGATCCGGCAGGACCCTTGTATGGGAAAATGCTGGGAAACATTCTTTTCTCGCCGCGTCCCCTCAGTTCGGAGGACGAGTTCACATTTGAGTATGTCGTCAATCCCAGCGGTGATCGTGGTCTGGAGATGGACATGAAACAGATCAAAGTCCCGGCGCGGCACCGACTGGAATACGAGCCGAAGTTCTTTTGAAATGCCCTCGTTCGCGAAGTGAGGCTTTAGGAAGGCACTTAGCGCGGCGCAATCCCATTTCGCGGCGCCAACGGTCGGGGCGCGAGTCGCCTGCCCCTTACCGCCGAAACGCAGTTTCGCCCTGAAGCGGGCGTCCCCAAAACCTCAATTCTGCTCGTTCCCAAGTGCAACTTTGGAACGAGCGGCACGAGCCGAGCGGCAAGGCTGGGTGCGATGGATCGCGTGTTGGTTCGACCTCGCGCAGCAGCCGCGGAACTCGCAGGCTAGCTTTACCCAAAATTCGCCGCGCGCATGTTCCGCCCCTTCGTCACCCTCGTCGTTCTTGTCGTCTCTGCGGTCGCGCAGTTGCAACCGGAGGTTTTCCCAGAGATCGACGCGGCGATCCGGCTCGCGATTGCCGATGGGCGGCTACCGGGTGGAGTCGTGTGGGTCGAGCACGGCGGGGAGCATTACGAAAAGGCGATCGGCGAGCGGGCGGTCGAGCCGGTGCGCGAGCCGATGACCGCGGACACGATCTTCGACGCCGCGTCGCTCACGAAGGCCGTGGCGACGACGACGTGCGTGATGAAGCTGATCGAGCAAAACAAGGTGGAGCTCGACGCGCCGGTGGCGCGGTACCTGCCGGAATTCGTCGGCGAGAACAAATACCGCGTGACTGTGCGGCAGTTGCTCACCCACACGTCGGGCACCAGGCCGGGTATCGCGAACAACGGGATCGCGACTTACGAGGAAGGCATCGCGCGGGCGTGCGCGCTGCCGCTCGGCGATCCGCCGGGGACGTTGATCCGCTACAGCGATGTGAATTTCATCCTGCTCGGCGAGATCGTGCGGCGCGTCAGCGGGCAGCCGCTGGATGAATTTGCGGCCGCGGCGGTGTTTCGTCCGCTGGGCATGAAGGACACGACCTTCCGTCCGGGCGCGGAGTGGCGCGCGCGCATCGCGCCGACCACCCGCGACACCGCGCGCGGCGTCGTGCACGATCCGACGGCGAGCCGAATGGGCGGCGTCGCGGGGCACGCGGGGCTGTTTACGACGGCGGGCGATCTCGCGCGGTTTGCGCGGATGCTGCTGGCGGGCGGCGAACTCGAGGGCGTGCGCATTTTGAAGAGCGAGACCGTGCGGCTGATGACGAGCGTGCAGACGCCCGACGCGATCGCGGGCCGGCGCGGGCTCGGCTGGGACATCGATACCGGCTACAGCGGCCCGCGAGGGAAATGGTTTCCGCTCGGCAGCTATGGGCACACGGGCTGGACGGGCGCCTCGCTGTGGATCGATCCGTTCTCGCAGTCGTTCGTGGTTTTCATGTCGAACCGCAATCACCCGACGGAAGCCGGCAACGTGCTGCCGTTGCGCCAGATCCTCGGCACGCTGGCGGCGGAGAGTGTGCGCGGGTTCAATTTCGCGCGCGTGCCCGGCGCGCTCGCGCCGCGGCCGGGCGGTCCGCTGGCGACCGCGCGCGCGACGCCGACGGCGGAGGTCCTCACGGGACTGGATGTGCTGGTGCGGGAGAACTTCGCGCCGCTGCGCGGGCTGCGGGTGGGCTTGATCACGAATCACACGGGCATCGATCGGCAGCGGCGGCGCAACATCGACCTGCTCGCGAAAGCCGACGGCGTGAAGCTCGTCGCGCTCTTCAGCCCGGAGCACGGCATCGCCGGCAAGGCCGATGGGAAAGTCGCCGACACGCGCGACGCAGCGACCGGCCTGCCGGTGTATTCGCTCTACGGCGAAGGCCGGGCGCCGAAGCCCGAGCACCTGGCCGGACTCGACGCGCTGGTCTTCGATATCCAGGACATCGGCTGCCGCTTTTACACCTACAGCTCGACGCTCGGCGAAGGACTCGCCGCCGCGGCGAAGGCGGGGCTGAAGTATTTCGTGCTCGATCGTCCGAACCCGATCGGCGGCGTGCTCATCGACGGCCCGGTGCGCGACGGCGAGGCGAGCTTCACCGCGTGGCACGACGTGCCCGTCCGCCACGGCCTGACGCTCGGCGAGCTGGCGCAGTTGTATAACACCGAGCGCGGCCTCGGCGCGGATCTCACCTTCATCCCGTGCGAAGGCTGGACGCGCGATCTGTGGTGGGATCAGACCGGCCTGCCGTGGGTCAATCCCTCGCCAAACATGCGCAGCCTCACCGCCGCGACGCTCTATCCCGGCGTGGGTCTCGTCGAGTTTTGTAGCGTGAGCGTCGGCCGCGGCACGGACCGGCCGTTCGAGCTCGTCGGCGCACCCTACATCGATGACCGCGCCTTCGCTGCCGCGCTCAATGCCGAGCAGCTCCCCGGCGTCCGCTTCATCCCCACTCGCTTTACGCCCGCGAGTTCCGTCTTCGCCGGCCAAGACTGCGGCGGCGTGCAGATCCTCATCACCGACCGCGACAGCCTGAACCCGTGGATGTCGGCCTCGCCCTTGCCCGCACCCTCCAGCGCCAGCATCCGGCGGAGTGGAAGGGCGAACAGCTCGCGGAGCTGCTCATCCATCCCGCCACCGAAGCCGCCGTGCGCGAGCTGCGCGAGATCAGCGCGATGAAAGCGGCGTGGCTCCCTGCGCGCGCGAGCTTCGCCGAGCGGCGGCGGAAGGTGTTGCTCTATCGCTGACGGAACCAGCCGCGAAGCTTGACCCGAAATCGCCGGAGGTGTTCGCTGCGGCTGCCCCGGCAGAGTTCAGGAGCGACCTACAACCAGCGCCAGTGCCACCCAATGCGAGTGTGGCTTGCCAGCGCCAATCTGGAATGTCGTTCTCCATATCGGGCTCTGTTCCGGGGTCCATATTTGACCCACCATCCATCCGCGCATGAGCTCCCGGGAAATCATCATCAAGGACACCCATCGCGGCCTCTGGTACGAGGACGGCGTGCTGCTCCGCATCCTCGAAGCTGGGCGGTATGAGCTTCCCAAGGAGCGGCTCTGGGGACGGCAGCCGAAGGTGGAAATCTCGCTGGTGGACGTTCGGGAACGCGAGATCACGATCAAAGGCCAGGAAATCCTCACCTCGGACAAGGTGGCGATCCGGGTCAGCATCATCGTGCAATTCCGGGTGGTCGATCCCAAGGCCGCGCTCCACCAGGTGGCAAATTTCGAGGAGCGTCTTTACAGCGATGTGCAGCTTTCCGCGCGACGGTCCCTCGCCTCGATGACCCTGGAAGAGATTCTCACCAACCGCAATCGCTTGAGCGAAGACATCCTGCGCGACGTGAAGGGCGCGGCGGGTGGCTACGGCGTTGATATCCTGCGTGCCGACGTCAAGGACCTCGTCTTTCCCGGCAACCTTCAGGAAATCATGAATCGCGTGCTGGCCGCCGAACGCATGAGCCAGGTGCAGCTCGTCGAAGCCCGCACCAAAGCCGACATCCAGAAAATTGAAACTCAGGCCCGCGCCGAGTCGCAACGCACCGATGCCGAAGGACGCGCCGCCGCGGATCGACTCGCCGCCGACAGCGCGGCGGAAATCGAACGCATCCGCACCACCGCGGAAGTGGAAAGCCTGCGCCAGCGCGAAGAAGCCGCCGCCGCCTATGCCGCGCATCCCGCGCTGCTCCGGCTCCTCGAGCTCGAAACCCTCAAAGGTCTGGGTCAAAATGCCAACGCCCGGCTCTACATCGGTTTTGACAAACATCTCGATCCGGAGCGCGGCGGTTAACCCCCTTGCGGTGGCCTTCACGGTGCGGGCCGCCGTAGCCGCGTACCATTCAGGTAGCAACCCGAAGTCGATGGGGGTGGCCGGCGTGATCGCCGACGTGGAATACTGGGACGACGCCGCGCTGATGGACGGCCACTGGACCGCCGACAGCGTTGCCTTTCTTCCACCCGACTCTTAGCTTCCCCCGCCATGCTCGACATCCGGCTCATCCGCGACGAAACCGCCTTCGTGAAGGAACGTCTCGCGACGCGCGACCCGAACCTGGGGGCCGCGGTGGACGAAATCCTCGAATGCGACCGCCAGCGCCGCACCGCGGAGACGCAATTTCAACAGCTCCAGGCCGACCGCAAGCGGATCAGCAAAGAGATCGGCGGCAAGCGGGGACGCGGGGAGGACACGGCGGCCATCGAAGCCGAGATGCGGGCGCTGGGCGACCAGATCGCGCGGCTGGAGGACGAGGCCGGGCAGTTCGAGGCCGAGCAGCGCTCGCGGCTGCTCAACCTGCCGAACCTGCCCCACCCCGGCGCGCCCGTGGGCTCAACGCCCGAGGAGAATCGGCTGGTGCGGACCTGGGGCGAAAAACCGGAGTTCGCCTTTCCTCCGAAGAGCCACATCGAACTCGGGGAAAGCCTCCGCCTGCTCGATTTCGAACGCGCCACGAAGATCACCGGCAGCGCTTTCGCCCTCTACACCGGGCTGGGCGCGCGGCTCGAACGCACGCTGATCAACTTCCTGCTCGACCTGCACACCCGCGAACACGGCTATACCGAGGTCAGCCCGCCGTTTCTGATCAAGTCCGAATCGCTCGTCGGCACCGCGCAGCTCCCGAAGTTCGAGGACCAGCAATACCGCTGCCGGGACGACGATCTCTATCTCGCGCCCACCGCGGAAGTGCCGGTGACCAATCTGCACCGCGATGAGATCCTGCGGCTCGACCAGTTACCGATCAAGTATGCGGCCTACACGCCGTGTTTTCGGCGCGAAGCGGGCTCGGCGGGACTCGGCACCCGCGGGCTGATCCGGACCCACCAGTTCGACAAAGTGGAGCTGGTGAAGATCACCACGCCGGACAAGTCGTTCGATGAGCTCGAAGCCCTCACGCGCGACGCGGAGGAGGTCTTGAAACGGCTCGGGCTGCACTATCGCGTGATCGAGCTTTGCACCGGCGACCTCGGCTTCGGCTCCGCGAAGACCTACGACATTGAGGTCTGGGCGCCGGGCCAGAATGCCTATCTTGAGGTGTCGAGTTGCTCGAACTTCGTCGATTTCCAGGCGCGCCGGATGGCCATGCGCTTCAAGGGCGGGGACGGCCGGAACCAGCTCTGCCACACGCTCAACGGCTCCGGCACGGCGCTCCCGCGGCTCTTCGTGGCGCTGCTCGAGACGTATCAGGAGGCCGACGGCACCGTGCGCATCCCGGACGCGCTCCGCGCGGCGTTCGGTTTCGAGCGAATCGCCTGATGAGCGGGCGGCGCAACGAGCCGCCGGACCTGCTGCGCCACGCCGGGCCGTGGCTTTCGCGCTTCGCACCTGACCAGCCACATCTCATCGGCGTTTCGGGAGGCCGCGATTCGGTAGCCCTGCTGCACGCGCTGGTGGCGCATGGCTATTGCCATCTGATCGTCTGCCATCTCGATCACCAGCTCCGGCCGGAAAGCGGGGATGACGCGCGTTTCGTCGAGGGCCTCGCGCGGCACTGGCATTTGGAAGCCGTGAGCGCGGTGGCGAAGGTCGCCGCCCGGGCAACGAAACGGAAGGAGTCGATCGAAACCGCGGCGCGCGAGGCGCGCTACGAATTCTTCAGCCGCGTCGCCCGCCAGCGTGGCTGTCCGCGCCTTTTCCTCGGCCACCACGCCGACGACCAGGTCGAGACGTTTTTCTTCAATCTCTTGCGCGGCTCGGGAAGCGCCGGCCTCGGAGCGATGCGCCCGCTCAGCGGGGAGCGTGAGGGGCTGGAACTCGCCCGGCCCTTGCTCGGCGTCTGGCGGGAGGAAATCGACTCCTACATCGCCGCGCACCATCTCGAATTCCGCGAGGACGCCTCGAACACCGATCCGCGCTTCACCCGCAATCGGCTCCGGCACGAGATCATTCCCGCGCTTTCGGCGGCTTTCGGGCGCGACGTCCGCCGCGCGATCTGGCGGGCGGCGGAGATCCTCCGGGACGAGGATCTGCTCATCGCCAGCCTGCCGGAACTGGCAGAGGAGCACCGCGAGATGCCGGTGGCCTGGCTGCGCGAGCGCCCGGCGGCGATGCAGCGCCGCATCGTGCATCGGTGGCTCAAGGCGGGCGGCATCGCCAATGTGGGCTTTGAGGAGGTGGAAGCGGTGCGCCGGTTGCTCACCGAACGAAGCGCGCAAACGAATCTGCCCGGCGGCTGGCACGCGCGCCGGCGGGCCGGCCTCCTTTTCCTCGAACCGCCGCCGCTGCCGCGGTAGAGGAAGACCAGGAGAGGGCAGCGCTTTTCTCTTGTCGCCCCCCTCACCTTGTCTCCTTGTCTCCTTGTCTCGGAAGTTGCAGTCAATTGTTGAGACGATAATCCCCAAATGCTCGCCCTGACCTTCGCCGATGTAGCCCGATCCATGATCGTCGAGGCCATCGCCGTGCCGGTGATCTTCGTGGTCCTGCTGGCGCTGGGACGAGTGCTCAAGCGCCGCCACCACGTCCGCCTCGGGGTGGCCTACAAGCTCCTCTGTGTGACCCTGGCGCTTTACCTGCCGTGCACTTTTTCGCCGGTGCAATTCCCCTGGCGGGAGGAGATGTTGCGCCACCTCGGGGCCGCTTCCGTCCTGCTCGGCACGTTGTGCCTGCTGGCCGTGATTCGGCGCTTCTTGTGGGAGGGCTGGTTCGAGCGATCCCAGAAAACGCGCGCCCCAAAATTCCTCAGCCAACTCATCGGACTGCTCCTCTTCATCGTCGCGCTCCTCGTGGTGATCGGCGGCATTTATGGGTACTCGATTCAGGGCGCGATCTTCGGTTCGACGGTGGTCCTCGGCATCATCGGTTTCGCGATGCAGGATCTGCTCGGCAACATTATCGCCGGGGTCGCGCTGGAAGTCGGGAAGCCCTTTCGCATCGGGGACTGGCTGATTGTGGACGGTCAGCACGCCGAAGTGATCGAGGTCAACTGGCGCTCGACCCGTCTCCGGACCAACGACGACGTGTATCTCGATATTCCGAACAAGAAGATCGTCGGAGAAAAGATCATCAACCTGACCTTTCCGACGCGCCAGCATGCCCTCCGGCTGCAAGTGCACTTTGATTACACGGTGCCGCCGAACACCGTCCGGGAGGTCATTGAGCGCGCGGCTGCCGAAGTCAAAGGGGTGCTGGCCACGCCGGCGCCGAAAGTCTTTTTGAAAGACTTCGGCGATTCGGCGGTCATTTACGAAATCAAGTTCTGGCTGGAAGACGAATCCCAGTTCAACAACATCGTCGATGGGATTCAGACGAACATCTGGTACGCGGCGCAACGCTCCCGGTTCCGCGTTCCGTTTCCGATTCGGACCTTGCACATCGAACGTCCATCGGCCCGGCGCGACCCCACCCTCGAGGTCGCCCAGCGGTCCGTGCGCAAGCACCCGTTCCTGCGGCTGCTCGACGAGGCGCAGATGAGCAAGCTGCTCGAGCACGCGCGCCGCCAGCGCTTCGGACGCGGCGAACGGGTCATCGAGGAGGGCGGGCTGGGACAGTCGATGTATATCCTGCTCCAAGGCGAGGCGGATGTGTTCGTCGGGCAGGACGGCGCGCAGACGCACGTGGCAACCCTGCGCGCGGGCGATTATTGTGGCGAGATGTCGCTGCTCACGGGGGAGCCCCGGAGCGCCACGGTCGTCGCGCGGAGCGATTGCGAGATGTGGGAAATCGACAAGAGCACCATGGGCGAGCTGCTTCAGGAAAATCAACCGCTGCTCCAAAAGCTGGGCGAAATCCTCGCCGAACGGCGCGTCGCAACCGAAGGCGTGAGGGAAAAGCACGCCGATCAAAACGCGGTCAAGACCAGGCAGGAAGAATACACACAAAGCTTCCTCGAAAAGCTTTCCGCGTTCTTCGATCTCTGAGAGCGGCAGTAGCGGGGTGACGGCGCCGCCTCAGACCAGGCTCCCCAACCGCCGCAGCCGGAGGACGGGCTCGCCGCTGGCGCGCGATTCGAGCAGATCGATTTCGAACTCGGCCACCCAATCGTTGGCGGCGCCGGGATCGACGAGCATCTGCTGCACGCCCCAGTGGCGCCGGTCTTCCGAGGGCGTCACATAGGTGTGGCGCAAGTTCCGGGCTTCCGGATCGAGGCAAATGCGTTCGTGCCCGGCGTGGTAGGCGTCCAGCGCCTGGCGCAGACGTTCGACCGTCCACGGCGGATCATCGCCCGGCGCCAGCGCGTTGAAAGTGGTCAGCGCGGCCTCGAAATCGCCGCTCTCCAGCGCGCGCAGGAAGGTAAAGATGCGGTTGCGGATCGCCGCGGTGAAAGCCTTCGGATCCCGGGTGATATCGCGGGCGGCTTCTTCGGCGCCGGGCGGCCGCACCTCCGCCGCTTCGCCGGGAGGCCGGTAGTTCGGGTCGCGCATTTTTTCCCACTCCTCGAGCAGGCTGGAATCGACCTGGCGGAGCATGGTGCCGAGATAGATTTCCATGTCGCGGAGGGCATCGTTCTTGGCCGCGTCGGGGACGGTTTGCGCGAGCACCTTGTGGACGCTGGAAAGATGCCGCAGGAGGAGGCCTTCGGCTCGCTGGAGCTCGTAGATCTTGATGTAATCGGCAAAGGAGCGGAACTCCTCGAACATCTCCCGCGCGATCGATTTCGGGCGGATGTTCTCCGTGCCGACCCACGGGTGCCGCTCGGCGAAAGCATTGAAGGTCGAATAGACAAACTCGCGATTCGGCTTCGGGTATTCGAGTTTTTCGAGCTCCTCCATGCGCTGGTTGTAATCGAGCCCCTGCATCTTCATCTCTGCGACCGCCTGGCCTTTGAGCTTGTCGAGCTGCTTGCGGAGGATCAGGTCCGGATCTTCGAGGATGGACTCGACGAGGGTAAGCACCACGAGCGCGTAATCAGGCGCCTGCGGGTCCATCAGCGGGATGGTGTCGTGGACGTACAGCGACAGCGTCTGGTTCATCGAGAAATCCTCCTGCAACGCCACGTTGACCCGCAGCCTGGCGCCTTCGGGAGTCTTGGGGATGAACTCGATGATCTTCCGCTCGACGAGCGCGCGGAATAACTGCCAGCCGCGCCGCGTCAGCGCCTTCTTCGCCTTCGGCATTTCGTGACAGCGCGCAATCAGTTCCTGCATCGCCCGGCAGCCGTCGTCAGGACGGCTGAGCACATTGAGCAGCATCCCGTGCGTGACTTGGAACTGGCTGACCAGCCGCTCCGGCGGCGCGGCGATCAACCGGGCGAACGTCTGCTTGTCCCAGTTGACGAAGTTCCGCTCGGGCGGTTTGCGTTTCACGAACTTCTTCCCGCCGCCGGCCTGCTTCTGTTCGAGCTGAAGGTTCTCGATGGCGTGTTCGGGCGCCTGCGCCACCACCCAGCCACAATCGTCAAAGCCTTTGCGCCCGGCGCGTCCGCCGACCTGATGAAAATCGCGCGCGCTGAGGATCGCGGTTTTCTCCCCGCCGAACTTGCAGAGCTGGGAGAAGAGCACCGTGCGAATCGGCACGTTGATGCCGACGCCGAGGGTGTCGGTGCCGCAGATCACCTTGAGCAGCCCGCGTTGCGCGAGTTGCTCGACGAGCACGCGATACTTGGGGAGGAGCCCGGCGTGGTGCAGTCCGATCCCGTGCCGCAGCCATTTCTTGATCTCCGGCCCGTACGGGCTGCTGAACTTGAAGCCTTCCAGCGCGTGGGCGATGGCCGCCTTTTCCTCGCGGGTGCAGACGTTGAGGCTGGTGAAGTCCTGCGCGCTCTGGGCGGCATCGAGCTGGGTGAAATGGACGACGTAAACCGGCGCCTTGCCCCCGGCGACGAGGCCCTCGAGGGTCTGCGCCAGCGGCGTCTCCGCGTAGGAATACTCGAGCGGCACCGGCCGGTCCCTGGAAGCGACGCTCACCGTCGTGCGTCCATTCAGCCGGGTGAGCGCTTCTTCAAAAAAAGCGGTGTCACCGAGCGTCGCCGACATGAGCAGGAACCGGGTCTGCGGCAGGGTGAGCAGCGGCACCTGCCAGGCCACTCCGCGCCCGCGGTCGGCGTAGTAATGGAACTCGTCCATGATCACATCCTGGACGTTGGCGAGCGCGCCTTCGCGGAGCGCGATGTTGGCGAGGATTTCGGCGGTGCAGCAGAGGATCGGCGCCTCGCGATTGACCGATGCGTCGCCAGTGCTCAGCCCGACGTTGTCCGGCCCAAACTCGCGGCACAGCGCGAGCCACTTCTCATTGACCAGCGCCTTGATCGGACAGGTGTAGATGGAACGCTGACCCTGCGCGACGCTCTTGAAGTGCAGGGCGGCGGCGACCAGCGATTTGCCCGAGCCGGTGGGGGTGTTGAGGATGACGTTCTTCTCGTCGAACAGCTCGAGGATCGCGGTTTCCTGAGCGGGATAGAGCTCGAGCTGCCGGCCCGCGACGTAGTCAAGAAACCTGCCGAGCAGCAGATCATTGTCGGGACGGCCCTCCCGGGGAAGCAGGTCGTGCAGCGTCGCCGGCGGGCGCACCTCGGGGAGCCCGCGAGGCAAAGGCGCTTCGATCACTCGGCGAGCAGCGCCCGCAGATAAGCCGCGGGCTGGAAATTCTCGATGAGCACCACGGTCTCGCCATTCCGGTGCAGGCGCACCTGCGGCACGTTGATCTCGGGCGTCTTGCTCGGAGAAAAGAGGATGTCGTCGTGGGTCGCGTTCTTCTTGTTGGCGAAACGATCCGGCGTCAGCGGGCCGCCGAGATGATCGCTGCGACCGGTGGCAACGTGCAGCGTGCCGAGGATCTTTTCATCCTGAATGTCGCGGCCCGAGACGGGCAGTTCCTGGGTGCCGAAGCCGAGCTCGCCGAGTTCGCCGGTCACGGGATCGCTGGTCAGCTTGTGGTTGTGCGCGGCGATCGTGGCCTCGTTCCCGCGGAGCAGCGTCGCCTGGCAGATGCGGCCGTTCATCACTTCCATCAGGCCCACCGTGCCGTCCTCGTACTTCATCGGGAAGCGGCCCGTGGCATTCGCCGGAACGTAATAAATTTCGCCGGCCGGGAGGTTGGCCACATCGGGACCGCCCCGGCAGAGGCCGTGACTTTTCTGCGCGTCCTGTTGGGCGAGGTCGAGCCGGAGGGTGTAGCGGCCGCTCTCGAAAAGGTAATCGATCTCCACCCAGTCGGCGTGGGTCATGCCGAGCCGCAGCTTCTCCGCCTGCCGGCTGACTTCGTTGTAATCCACGGCCAGGCCCGAAGCGAGGATGACCTGGTTCACCCCGTGCAAGGTCGCCCCACGGAATCCATAGACCTTGGCAAACGCCGTCAGCGGGGCGGTGGCCGAGTAGGTCGAGATGCAAAGGATGATGTCGTACTTCTGGTAAACGTCCTTGATCAAATCGATCTCCCGGCCGTCCGTCGCGCAGCCCTTTTCCGGCAGGTCGAGATTGCTGCCGCCGGTGATCTGGTAAGCGAACATCTCCCCGCCCTGGAGTCCGAGCTCATACAGGACCTCGCTGCGCAGGCCCTGGTAAAACACGTCGTGCGCATGCCGCTGGATCGAGAGGTCAGGATTTTGCAGGAACCGAAAGCCGGCCGCTTCGCGCGGATCATCGAGGTCGATCAGGATGCAAATCCGCTCGCCTCCCTTGGGCGCAAAGACCGTCGTGAGCAGCCGGCTCAGGCTGAACGGCGGGAACTTGCGGGATGAATCTGTGGTCGTCGGTTCGATGGTGGTGGTGTGCATAGTCAGGGGCGGTGTGGACTGCAAATAGTTTGCGCCAGGCTTACCCGTCGCCTCTCACCCTTGCATCAAACACCGCTCCCGCAAGACGCAGGGAGAAAACCTCCTCTGCGAACCTCTGCGTTCTTTGCGTCCTCTGCGTTAAGGGATGCGGTCGATTCACCCACGGCTGCTTAAACGCAGAGGGCGCGGAGAACGCAGAGGGACGCAGAGGGGCAGTGTCGGGTCAGCCCCGCAGGTCGGGCGGCACTGCGCGACCGCCTAGGCCGGCATCGCGGCGACCTGAATCTCGGGATACCTTTTCGCCGCGGCTTTGCTCTTCTTCCGGGGCTTCGATTCGCCGAGGGCGAGCGCCATGAATTCCGCCTGGCTGCTGCGCCGCTCGCTTTCCTTGGCCACGGGCGGCCGCGCGTAAACGCCATCCGACCCCAGGATCGAAGCCTTGGCGGTATCCGCCAGTTGCCCGGCGAGCACTTGATTGACCAGACGGTCGCGCAAGGCCGGCTCCTCGATCGGAAAGACCACCTCCATGCGGCGGAAAAAATTGCGCGGCATCCAGTCCGCGCTCCCCACAAAAACCTTCGGCTCGCCCGCCTGCTCAAAATAGAAGATCCGGCTGTGCTCGAGAAACCGCCCGACGATCGAGCGAACGGTGATGTTCTCACTGATCCCCGGCATTCCCGGCCGCAGGCAGCAGATTCCGCGAATGATCAGGTCGATCTTCACTCCGGCCTGCGAGGCGCGATAGAGCGCCTCGATGATCTCGCGGTCCACCAGCGAATTCATTTTGGCGATGATGCGCGCCGGCTTTTTCGCCCCGGCGTTGTCCGTCTCCCGCTTGATCAGGCTCATCATCGTGTCGTGGACGGTGAAGGGGCTGATCAGGAATTTGCGCGCCCCCTGGAACTGGCAGATGCCGGTGAGCAGGTTGAAATAATTCGTCGCGTCCTCGGCGAAATCCTTTTGCGCGGTGAGCAGGCTGAGGTCCGTGTAAACGCGCGCGGTGCTCGGGTTGTAGTTGCCCGTGCCGAGGTGGACGTAGCAGCGCAACCCATCGTCGTCGCGGCGCACCACCAGCGCGATCTTGCTGTGCACCTTGTGATTGACGATGCCGTAAACGACGTGCACGCCGGCTTCCTCGAGCCGTTTCGCCCAGAGAATGTTGTTCGCCTCGTCGAACCGCGCCTTGAGTTCCGTGACCGCGGTGACCTGCTTGCCATTCTTCACCGCGTTCATCAGCGCACCGACGATCCGCGCGTCGCCGCCGGTGCGGTAGAGGGTCTGCTTGATCGCCAGCACATGCGGATCGCGCGACGCCAGCTCGAGGAAATCCACCACGCTGGTGAAGCTCTCGTACGGGTGGTGCATCAGCACGTCGCGCTTGCGGACGACCGAGAAAATATCGCCCGCCTCCCGCAACGGCGCGGCAATCGGCGCGACGAACGGCTTGTCGCGCAGCTCCGGCGAATGGTCGCCCTCGTAGATCGCCATCAGGCGCACCGGGTTGAGCGGGCCATCGATGACGTAAAGGTCGTCCTCGGTCAGATCGAGCGTTTCGAGCAGGTAATGATAGATCTCCGCCGGACAATCGCGGTCCACTTCCAGCCGCACCGCGGCGCCTTTGCGGCGATTGTGCAGTTCCTGCTCGACCGCGCTGAGGAGATTGCCCACGTCCTCCTCGTCGATGTAGAGCTCGCTGTTGCGGGTCACGCGGAAGTGCCAGAAGCCGAGAATCGTGGTGCCGGGGAAAAGATCGGCGAGGTAATGGCCGATCAGATAGCCCATGAAAACGTAGTCCTGCCGGTCGTCATCACGCGGGAGCTTGACCAGCCGGGGCAGCACCCGCGGCACCTGGACCACCGCGAGCCGGCGCTGGGTCTCACCATTGCGCTCGATGTCGAGCTGCACGGTGATGTTGAGCGATTTATTGAGCAGTTGCGGGAAGGGATGAGACGGGTCGATCCCCAGCGGGGTGACCACCGGCCGGACTTTTCGGTGGTAATAATCCTCGAGAAAATCGCGGTCGGCGGCGTTCAGCTTGTCCCAGGTGAGAAAGCGGATCTCGTTCCTGGCCAGGGCGGGCACGAGTTCTTCACGCCAGCAGCGATATTGCTGCTCGACCATCGACTGCACCCGCTTGGTGATGGCGCGGAAGGTTTCCGTGGCGGTGCGCCCATCGACGCTGCGCTCCACCACGTCGCTCTCGATTTGCTGCTTGAGACCCGCCACCCGCACCTCGAAAAACTCATCGAGATTGGAGCTGGTTATGGTGAAGAACTTGACCCGTTCGAGCAGCGGATTGGAGGTGCTCAGGGCCTCGTTGAGCACACGCTGATTGAACTCCAGCCAGCTCAGCTCCCGGCTGATGAAATGCGAGGCGGAGAACGTTTTCATGGCGCTCGCGCATCCTACCGGGCCGCGGCCAGCCCGCAAAGCGGCAATCGCGTCGAAACCGTCGGACTGGTCCGACCCGTCCGACGCCCACCGCCAAAAAAATCGAGAAGGCGGGACTTCCGCCGAGCGGCGACTCGCTGGTCACCTTACTCGGCTGAAATCCCGCCCCCCCGATCCACCACCAGAAAAATCGTCAGCGAATCATCGCCGCGGTGCGGACCGCGTATTTGTGCGGGTCCAGGGAAAGGGTCATCAGAACGCGTTCGGCGGCATTGCGGTAATCGAAGGGCGTCGCGTAGCCGATGCCGGGCGCATAGACGGAACCGTCGAAGGCCGACATGCGGCTTCCGCCCCGGAGATCGAACTCGTAAATCACCGGGCCGTGCGCTCCTGCGACCTGCGCCGCCGGGCCGAAGGTCGTTTCCTTTTTCGCATCGACGGCCACGTTGGCCCCGTCGAGATCGGTAATGCGGACATGGATGATCACGTAGGAGCGACCCGCCCCGAGCGGCCCGAGCGGAGAGGCGCGCAGCACCGGGCTGCCCGCGTGAACCCAGCGCAGCTCGCTTTCCACCAGCCAGCCGGTGCTCGGCTCTTCGTCATCCTTGAGCACCATCGCCGGCGCGAGCTTGCTCAGTTCCTCCTTCAAAATCTTCGAATACTCGGCCGGCGCCAGCGAACGGCGAATCGGCTTTTCGCCGTCGTGCCCGTGGTTGCCCTTGAACTTGGTGTCATCCGTAACGTAGCTGCGAATGTAGATCGCTCGGGGGGCGGAGGCGCCGCTGGCGACATCGGTGTGGGCGACTTTCACCGTGGCGCAGCCGGTCAGGGCAGCAACGGCGGAGAGGGCGAGAAGGGCATGTTTCATCATAATAGGCAAGTGGCGCACGAGGACGTGATGCAACTTCCATGCCCATGGACCCGGCGAATTTCGGCGAAAGCTGAAGCTTCGCCCGAGGCTCTTTCAGGCCTTGATCAACCGCGCACTTTCTTCACCGCCTGAATGAACTCCTGCGCCCGGCTGGTGAGCCGGCGCCAATCGCCGCCGGCGAGGATCTCTTTCGACACCAGGCTGCTTCCCACCCCGAGCGCCACGCAGCCGGCCTCGAGAAAGTCCGCCACCGTCTCGGGAGTGACGCCGCCCGTGGGGATGATTTGCAGCATCGGCAGCGGCGCGAGGATGTTCTTGATGTATTTCGGTCCGCCCTGGTCAGCGGGGAAGATCTTGATGAAATCGGCGCCAGATTCGTGCGCGGTCAGCGCCTCGGTCGGCGTGAACGCGCCGCTGGCGATCGGCTTCGCGTAGCGATTGCACATGCGAATGATCTCGGGCTTCGTCACCGGCGTGACCACAAATTCCGCGCCTTCGAGGATCGCGATGCGCGCCGTCTCCGGATCGAGCACGCTGCCCACACCCATCAGCACTTCGTCGCCGAAACGCCCCCTTACCTCGCTGATCAACTGAAGCGCGTTCGGCGTGGTCATCGTCACCTCCATCGCGGTCACGCCGCCCGCCAGGAGCGCCTCGACCACGGAAATCAATTGCGCGGAGGAATCCGCGCGAATGATGGCAAGGATGCCAGGATCGAGCAGACGGCGGATTATCTCGGATTTGGTCATTGGGGAGGATGTTCAGGGTTGGCTCGCGCCGCCTCAAGGCGTTTGGATCTCCGCGCGGAGAAACTCCACTTTTGCGCTGAGTTCGGGCGTCAGGAATTGGTCCGGCTTTTCGATCTGCACCTTGATTTGCAAGGTTCCTTTCTGCCGGCTGGCTTCGGGCGCCACTTCGGCCACGGATCCGCCGTAGTGCTTGTCCTGGAAGGCCTCGGGGGTGATCCGGCAACGCTGGCCGGAGAACACCTTCGGCAGATCGGATTCGTTGACGTCGATCTCCACCTGGAGGTCGCTCGGATCGGCCAGCGCGACCAGCGCGGTGCTCGGGCCGCGCGTGCCACCGAAGCTTTGCGGCGTCACCAGCGCCCCGGCAACGGCCAGCTTTTCCAGCACCACGCCCTCGATCGGCGAACGAATCACCGTCCAATCGAGTTGCACCCTCGCCATTTCGCGGACGCCTTCGAGTTGCTGAATCGTGGCTTCGGCCGCTTGCACCGCGAGGCGGACCTCGTCTTCCCGCTCCGCGGTTTCATTATTGGTGGCGCGCAGTTTCTTCACGCGCTGATACGCGATCCTGGCCTTCTCCATCGCCACCTTCGCGCCGAGCAACTGACCTTCGATCTCGAGCAGCCGCGCCCGCTGCTCCGCATCGTCGAGGCGGACCAGCACCTGGTCCTTTTGCACCGCATCGCCCTTCTTCACCCCGATCCAGGTCACCAGCCCCATCATGCGCGGACTGATCTCGATGCGCTCGCGGTTCACGATGTAACCGCTGGTGGTCAGCACCACGTCGGCGGTCCCACGCTTCGTCGCCGCCGCCGGGGCCGGCGTGGCCGTCGGCGCGGGCGTGGCCGCGGCCGCGAGCCCCTTCACCTGCCGGTTGCCTTTGAAGACGCGCCGCTCGTCGCCCGCCCTGGGCCAGGCGAAAAAGGCGGCCACGGCCGACGCCGTGCACACCGCCACGAAGATCAGCCAGGTCGAGCGCTGCTGCCGCTGGCGCTGGGCCGGCTCGATGCGGATGCTGCGCAGTTGATCGGCATTCATACGGACTTCAGCGCCATGATCACCGGCAGCCGCGCGGCGCGAATCGCCGGCAGGAAGCTGCCCAGCATGCCGACGACCACGGCGAAGATCAGCCCCTTGAGCGCCAGCCACGGCGTCACGCGAAACTCGAACACCGTCTCGCTGAAGGTCTCAAAACTGATCGTGCCGACGCTCTGCCCATTGAAATAAAGCGCACCGACCACGCCGACCATTCCTCCGATCAAAGCCAGCAGGGCCCCTTCGATGACAAAACCGAGCAGCACGGAGCGCCGGCGAAAGCCGAGCACGCGCAACGTGCCGATCTCGCGCGTCCGCGCTCCGACGCTGGCATACATGGTGTTCATCGCGGCGAAGATCGCGCCGATGGACATGGCCGTCGCGAGGAAGTTGCCCAGCATTTTGATCGGCGCGGCGGTCTTGGTCTGTTCCTTGTAGTAATCGACCTCGCTGAGCACGCGCACGCCGAGGCGTTTGTCCGCCTCGAGTCTCTTGCTCAAGACGGCGGCACTGGCCGGGTCGGTCGCGCGCAGCAGGGCACTTGAGTAGTTCTCGCGGCTAAAAAGCGAGCGGACTTCATCCGCAGCCATCCAGGCTTCGGAATCGAAGGCGCTGCCGCGGCCGTCGAAGTGCCCGACGACCGACAATTCGCGCAGCCCGATTTTCACGACATCGCCGATCTGCGAATTGGCGAAGCGCTTCGCCAGCCGCGAACTGATCACCAGCTCGCGCTTTCCCGGCTCGAACCAGCGTCCGGCCACCAGCGTCACCTGCGGCCGCAGCGCGAAGCCGCTGGGCGAGATCCCGCGCAGGGTCATGTTGGCTTCGCCGCCGAGGTTCCCGCTGCGCGGAAGGTTCACAATCACCAGGGTATCGGCCGAGACGAAGGGCTTGCCCTCCCCGTCGCGCGCAATCTCGGTGGCATACTGGATGATGTTGAATTGATCGCGCGTGATCTGGCTGCCCGACTCCGCATTCGATCCCCGCCGGACGATCATCACATTGCGCGGATCACCGGTGCTCCCGCTCGCCTTCTCGAGGCCGGCGGCGAGCGACTGGACGAGCAGGAAGACAAAAACGACCAGCCCGATGCCCAGAATGGTCGCCACGGTCGCCCGCCAGCGCACCAGCACATTGCGCAGATTGTAGCGGAGCGGAAGGGTCATGGGCGGGCCGAGGAAATTAGTGCTCAGTGCTCAGTGCTCAGTGGAGGAGATTTGAGCGCGCAGCACTGAGCAACTGAGCACTGAGCACTTCTGCCTCGACCTCACTTCGCCTTGAAAAACTCCCGCCCCATCTTCACGCCCATTTGCTGCATCTCCATTTGCTGCTTTTGCGCCGCCTCGAAGGCCAGGATCTGGTCCGGCGAGAGCACCGTGCGGGCGCGGGTGAGGACCCGGCGATTGTAATCCTCCTGGGTCTTGATCCAGCCGTTCACCGCCTCATCGGACTGCATCGCCTGGGCCTGCGCGGCGCCCCCGCGATTGGCCGCATCGAAGGGCGTCGGGGGCGTCTGCTGGCGCTCCTGTTTCATGATCTCGAGCAGCCCCTGCGTTTGTTTTTCTTCGAGCGGTGTGCCTCCGGCCGCGAGCTGACGCTGAACCTGATCGAGGGCGAAGCGCTCGCCGATGGTCCTTTCGTATTCCTGAAATTTGGCGAATTTGTCGGCGCCGAGCACGTTCTTGAGCTGCTCATCGTAGGCGGCGCGCGCCGCCTCGGTTTCCTTCCCTGTTTCCGCGAGCGCCTGGGCGTCCACCGCGCCCTTGTCAAACGCCTTCATCCCCTTCGCCGTCAGCTCGCCCTGGCGCTCGGCCAGCAGCGCGAGGACTTGCTTCGCTTCATCGGGCGAGAGCCCGAGTTCCTTCGCGAGACTGCCGTACATCATGTTCACGCCGGTGGCCTGCTGCGCGCGCATCATCTCCTTCATCTTGGGATCGTTGAACATCTTCGCGAGATTCTTCATGAAGCCTGCGCCGGCTGGCTTCTCGACGGCAGGCTCCCCTGGCGCGGCATTCGCCGCGTTGCCACCAGGCTTGCCTGAATTCAGCTCTTTGTTGATCGCCTCGAGCTGGGAAACCGAAACCTGATAAGTTTTCACCTGTTCCTTGAGCTTGCGGACTTCCCCCGCATCGCTGTCCGCCTGGCCGCGGGCCGCCGCGGCGTCCCGTTCCATTTGGGCGACCACCTGCTGCAGGTGGGTGACTTGCTGGACTTCGTAGGCGAACCCGACGGCGAGTCCGGCAGCGACAAGGGAGAGAATCACGGGGAGAGGCTTCATATAGGGGAGGCGGAAAGTATCAGCGCCGTGCCGGTGCCACAAGGGGAGACGCGGAGACACGGGGACGCGGAGAGGCCGCGCGCGCGTTGACTTCACGGGCCCCTCCCGTACGGTCGCCCATTCCTATGGCCGGCCTTGTCGTCAAACCGCGTTCCCGCATCTTCCACGGCCACGATTGGGTTTATTCGAGCGAGGTGCTCAAGGCCTTCGGGAGCCCGCAGGACGGGGACGTCGTTTCCTTAAAGGACGGCTCCGACCGGATGCTGGGGAGCGCCATTTACAACTCGAAATCGCAGATCGTGGCGCGGCGCATCTCGCGCCAGCGGCAGGACCTGGATCGGGATTTTTTCGAGCGCCGGTTGCGGCAGGCGCTGGCCTATCGGGAACGTCACGGGCTAGATCTGCGCCTGGGCCGGCTGATTTGGAGTGAAAGCGACGGGCTGCCCGGCGTGATCGTCGATCGTTATGGCGATCATCTCGTGCTGCAAACGCTGACCCTGGCGATGGACCGGCGGAAAGCGCTGCTCGTCGAGGCGTTGCGGGCGGTGCTCGCTCCGGCCTCCATCGTCGAGCGCAACGACACGTCGATCCGCAAAGCGGAAGGCCTGGAGCTGCACACCGGGATGCTCTTTGGAGACGAACCCCCGCCCCTGGTGGTAACGATCGCGGGACTGCGCTTCGAGATCGACCTGCTGCGAGGTCAGAAAACCGGATTCTACCTCGATCAGGTGCCAAACTATGCCGCAGTCGCCGCCCACGCCCAAGGACGGCGCGTGCTCGATTGCTTTGCGAACCAGGGGGCGTTCGCACTGGCCTGCGCGCAGGCTGGCGCGGCAAAGGTGCAGGCCATCGAGATCAATGCGGAATGCGTGGAGTTGATCAAACACAACGCGAACCTGAATGGCCTGGCGATCGAGGCCTACGCTGGAAATGTTTTTGATCTGCTCAAGGATCTCGAACGGCAGGAGACGCGGTACGATCTGATCATTCTCGATCCCCCTTCCTTTACCAAATCGAAGGGCAAACTCACCGATGCGTTGCGGGGGTACAAGGAAATCCACCTGCGCGCGCTGAAGCTGCTCAATCCCGAGGGCCTGCTCGCTACCTTCTGCTGCTCGTATCACGTCAGCCACGAGCATTTCCGCGGCGTGATCAACGAAGCGACGGTCGATGCGAAGAAGACGTTGCGTCAGCTCGCCACCTTCACCCAGGCGCTCGATCACCCGATCATTCCGACGCTGCCGGAGACGGAGTACTTGAAGGGTTACGTTTTCGAAATGGTGCCGGGGCGTTGAGATGGCAGATGCAGATGGAATATGGCAAAAATGGGCTTCGAACTGGCGCCGTGAAAAAGGTGACGCGTTCCTCGTCCTCGTCCTCGTCGTCGTTCTCGCACCTGCGAGGACGAGGACGAGCACGACCTGCGGCTCGTTGGGGTGAGTTGAGGCTCCGCTAACCGCATGGACCCCTTCCCCGTTCACCCGCCGCTCTCCACCCTGCGCCTTTTCCGGCTCCTGCTGTGGGTGCACTGGCGCTCGTCGTGCGCGCGGTGGCGGATCATGCGCAAGGAAGCGCCGCTGCTCATCTTCGTCCTTGGCGGATTCATCATCAGCTACCTCGGAGTGGGTTACTGGCTGTTCCACGCGGGGCTCGGATACCTCTATCACTTTCCCCTGGTGGGCTCGCTGCTCTCGCAACGGATCCTCTATCTCATCTTCGCCTTCTTCTTCGTGATGCTGGTCTTTTCAAACCTCATCATCGGTTACTCCACGCTCTTCAAGAATCGCGAGACGAGCTGGCTGCTCTCGCTCCCCATCCCCCACCGGAACATCTACCGCTGGAAATTCCTCGAAGCCCTGGTTGTCTCCAGTTGGGCGCTGATCTTTCTCAGCGCGCCCATGATGGCCGCCTACGGGGGAGTCCACGACGTGCCGCTCCTTTTCTATTTTCAAATCACGCTGGTCTATCTCCCCTTCGTGGTTCTCCCGGCGGTCGCCGGCTCCTGGATCATCGTTTTCCTGGTCCGGATTCTCGCCCGCAGCGGCGTCAAGAAAATCGCCCTGGTCCTCGCGCTGGCGATCCTGCTCCTGCTCGTCTTCGGCCTCAAACCGGTCAGCGACGCCGATGCCGCGGTATCGCAGGACGTGCTCTCCTTTGACCAGCTGCTGCGGCACACGCGCCTGAGCGTGAATCCGTTTCTGCCCAGCGCCTGGCTCGCGCAATCGGTCCTGTCCCTCGGCGAAGGCCTGACCCGGCAGGGCGCGTTCTTCTTTCTGCTGCTGCTCAGCAACGCGCTCATGGGGCTGCTCGTCGGCTTCGAAATCGTGGGCCGCTTTTTCTATGGGAGCTGGACACTCGCGCTGAGCTCGCGCGCGGAGCGTTTCCAGCGCGCGGCGGAAGCCAAACGGCGGCGCGGCCGGCGGCGCACGTGGCTCGAGCTCGCCGTGGACCGGCTCCGGCCCTTTTCCCAGCCAGCCGCGGCGCTGGTGCTCAAGGACGTGCGCCTTTTCTGGCGCGATCCGGCGCAGTGGATCCAGTTCATGATCTTCTTCGGGCTGCTCTGCATCTACGTGCTCAACCTGCGCAACGTCGCCTTCAATTTCCAAAATCCCTTTTGGGAAACGATGATCAGCTACCTGAATCTCGCCGCGTCCGCGCTCACCCTTTCCACGCTCACGACCCGTTTCGTGTTCCCGCAATTCTCGCTCGAAGGCCGCCGGCTCTGGATCATCGGCCTCGCGCCTTTCGGACTCGAAAAGGTGCTCCTGCAAAAGTTTTGGCTGAGCTGCCTGACCGCCATGAGCATCACCACCACGCTGATGATTGTTTCCAGCGTGATGCTCCACCTCGAGCCGGGCAAGGTCTTCTTCTTCGCGCTCGCGATCGCGCTCATGAGCGCCTCGCTGAGCGGGCTGGCCGTCGGACTCGGCGCGCTTTTTCCGAACTTCAAGGAGGACAATCCGAGCAAGATCGTGAGCGGTTTTGGCGGCACGCTCTGCCTCGTGGTGAGCTTCATGTATATCACCCTCTTCGTGGCCCTCGCCGCGTTGCCCGACCTGCGCCGCGTGGTCAAGATCGACCTGCCCCTGCCGGACGCCGCGGCGTTCGCGCTGGCGGCTTCGCTGAGCCTGTGCGTGCTCTTCATTCCGCTCGTCGCCGCAGCGCGCCGCGTGAAAAATCTGGAAATCTAAACGCACCGTCCTAGACTCGCGCCCCATGCAGGAGCGCGCCCGATCCAAAGAACCCGAATTCGAACTTCCCGACGACGACGCCATGGGCGGCGAGCACCTGGACAACCAGGTCCAAAAGGCGCAGGAGCAACTGGTCGCGCTCAAGCGGCAGCAGGAGCAGATCGAGAAGCAGAAGCGCGAGCTCGAGGAACTCAGCCGGCGGCAGGAGTCACTCCAGGGCGGCAAGCAGGAGATGGTCGAGAAATTCACCCGCGCCATCGTGGTGCTCGATCGCGAGACCTACGACGCGCAGAAGCGCGTGGAGCTGCTGCAAAGCATTCACGATTCCTTCACCTCGCATGTCGCGCTGCTCGAATCGATCAATCCGAAAACGTGGGAGGGCCTCGACATCAACAAGGAGCTGAACAAGGCGTTGAGCGCGGTGGACGACGCCCGCGCCGAGTACTCCAAATCGATCCCCAAGATCAGCCCCGCGAGTGACAGCGAAGGACATGATCCTGTCGCCGCGAGCGCGGGCTTCCAGCTCGACTACAATTCTCCCGAACCAAAGGATTTCACCTACTGGCTTAAATCCGGTTTCGCCTTCACCCTCCCGCTCCTCGGGATCGGCGTCATTTTGATCGTGGTCATCATTGCTGTCTTCACTCGCCCAGCGTAAGCCCATGGCGCGCAGTCCCAAACGTCCCAGCAAGGACGACTCGAACGGGACCCCGCTCGACAACAAGCAGCGGGTCCTCGAGGAGCAGGAGCAGATGCTGCGGGAGAAAGTGGAGAAGTATCAGAAGCTCATCGAGGACGCCCCGAAGATCGCCGCCGATCGCGCCCGCGAGGCGCGCGAAGAGCTGCTCCGCCGCGCCGCCAGCACCGACAAACGCCGGGGCTCGGTCGCGGCGCTCACCGACCGGCGCTTTGGGCTGGAAGCCAATGTGGCCGCGCCGGCGCAGCAACGCCGGATGCGGGCCGAACGCCGCCAGGGACGGCTGACTTTTTTTGTGCTCCTGCTCGCGCTGGCCGCGGCGATTTGTTACCTCTATTACACGGTCGCCAACGGGTAACTCAGCGGCCTGGGCGCGCCGACGGAAGTGGGGCAGGCGTCCCGCCTGCCGGAAAGTCGGACAGGCGTCCCGCCTGTCGTGTCCACTACGCAGGCGGGACGCCTGCATCACTTTTTGGCAGGCGGGAAGCCTGCCCGAGCCTGACGCCGCGGGACAGCGCACGCTCCACGATCAGCACTTTTTCAAAGCGCACCGCGGCACCAATTCGCGATTAAAAAGTGGAACTCCTATGAAACCTCTCCTCATTCCCCTCCTCGCTGGCATCGCGCTGCTGCTCGTTGCTACCGGTTGCTCGTCCGGCGTCGCCGTCGGCACGCGGCACCATCATGTCGCCGTGGGCGGCTCGATCGGGCGCTGAGCGCGATTACCTCGGGGCCGGCGCCGCCGGCTGGAGCTGCGTGCGCAATAGATCGAGCATCATGCGAATCTGAGCCGGTTTGATCCCCGACTCCGCGGTCTTCGCAGTAAAGGCGGTGTCCCACTCCTGCTTCGCCGGGACATAGCGCAGCTCGTTGCGGAGCCGTTGCGCGATCTCATCCATGTGCGCGGCGCCATAAAACACGGCGATGCTCTGCCCCGGCTTGAGCCGCGCCAGTTGCGCGCGCAGATCGCGAAGGACCACGGTATTGCGCTCGGTCAGGACAATATCAAAAAGATCCTTCATCTCCGGCGAATAGTTCCGGGCCAGCTCCAGGAACTCGCCGGCGCGCCCGAGCACCTCGATCAGCATCAGCTTGGTGATCTCGCGCGTCTGTGCGGACGAACCGAGGACGCCGGCGACCTGGGAGAGCGCGCCGCCGGTCGCGCCGGAGCCCTGGAGCGCATCCATCAACTGGTTGAACGTCTCGTCCCGATCCTCGCGTTTGGCCGCGGTCGTGCGTTCGCGCACTTCCCGTTCGAGCTCCGGGGCTTGCAGGTCGCTGTTGATGAAGGTCGGCCGGCGATAGTCGATGGCATCGAGTTGAAACTTCAGCCCCAAGGCCGTCGCGAGCGCGGTTTGGATGCCCGCCCGATCGGTCGCCACGCCAGGCCCTTTCTTCACGTCGCGAAGCCCGATGCCTTCGTAGAGCACCACCGTCTGGCGATCGAGCCGCTCCTGGATGGCGTGAAAATATTCCGCGGTGCCGAGATGCGCGACGCCGACCAGCCAGACGCTAGGTCCGGATCCGTTGGCCGGGCGGTATTCGGTGCTGACCGTTTGCAGGCCGCGGGTTTCGTCGGCCAGATCGGTGGTGCGAAGAAAGGCGAGCGAGGTCGGCGCCGGCGGCGGTTCCGCGCGCAGCCAGGGGGTAATGGCCACCGCGAACGCGGCACCTGCGGCAAGCCGAACGAGCAAGCGAGAGAGTGAATTCATAAGATAACCAGCCGCGCTCCGGATCGCCGCAATTCGGAGCGGCGTCAACTGGCCTCCTTAGCGCGCTTTCCCGTCCTCCTCCTCGGTTGAAAGCCAGCCTTGCGCGGTGAGGAAACGGCGCAGCTCCGGGTTGTCCGCCGAAAGGGGAGGCAACCACAAGCCGAGCGGCTCACGCTTCCACCACGAGCCGTCGGACTCGTCGGGCCGGGTGAAGCGGTAACGATAGAGCACGGCCCGCACGAAGCGGGGCGGCTCCTTGGGAAAGGGATTGTTCTCGAGCAAGCTGAGGGTGCCGGGATCGTTGTGCAGGAGCTTCCAGACAAAGTGGATGGTCCACGGGTATTGACCGGGCGTGGACATCGCCGCGAACCAGATCTGCCAGTCGATTCGGCACTGGTAGGGCGCGATGAACGAAGGCGCCCGCCGCGGGTTTCCGGGCTTGGCCTTGAACTCGTATTCCGTCCACACTGCAAACTCCGACGACAAACTGGTGGTGCCCTCGAACACGATCTCGTTGCGCTCCCGGCCTACGCTGCCGAAGGCGCCGTAGGTGTTGACGAGATTGAGCCGATTGAAGGAGGTGTTCATGACCTGCCGCGGCGAGATCAGATTGCTGACGGGTTCGATGCTGAGCAGCACTACGACTCCCGCGAGCGCGAGCGCCGCGAACTCCTGCGGTCGCGAGCGCTCGGCCACCGCAACCGCCCGGACGGCGCGCTCGACAATGAAACGCGGGAGCAGCCGCGACCAAAAGGTGTCATCGAGACAGGCCAGGCACGGCACGATCGTCAGCCAGTTCAGAAACGACAAATTGCCGCTCACGATAAGGAACACCTGGAAGCTCGTGAGCAGGATTCCGGCAACGTGGCGCGCCGGCCGCGGCCCGAACGCGAACCACGGCACCACCAGCTCGATGAAATGATTCCAGAGCGTCCCAAACTGCTGAAACCAGTGCGGCCGAAAGTGCAGCCACCAGCTCAGCGGACTGGGAATCGGCTGCGTCTCGTAATGGAAATAGAGACAGGTCAGATCGCGCCAGCACGCGTCGCCGCGCAGCTTGATCAGACCCGCGCCGAGCATGATGCGAAAGATGAGCCAGCGAAACAGCCACAGCACCACGACGGGCGGGGCGCGCCGCGGAAAGGGCCGGCCATCGAGCAGCGGACAAAGAAAGATGGCGAGAAAGCCGGTCTCGAGGAGCTGAATCTCCCACCCGTAGCCGTACCAAAGCTGCCCGACGCTCACGATCGACAGGTAAAGCGCCCAGAGCAGCAACAGGACGATGGCATTCGCGTAGCCGAGGAGGACGGCGAGCGAGAGGGCCGCGCCCAGCCACGCGACCGCCACGAGTCCGCGGTCTGAGATGCCGATCCAGAAGAGGGTGGGCACGTGAACAAATCCTTCCCAGCGCGATCCGAAATGTTCCGCGAGCCGGCGGAGATAGGAGTCCGCGGGAAGCAGCCCGCGGGTTCCCACCAAAGGCACGAGTTGATTCGCCGCCACCAAAAAGGCCACGAAATAGACCAGGCCCAGCAGGCGCAGGATCACGAACCGCGTCAGCCAATAACCGGTGAGCGCCGGAGCGCCGGCGAACCAGCGATTGGCAAACGCGCGCACCGCCACGAATTTACGAATGGCGGAACTCAGTTTCATGGTCCCAAATCAAGAATCGTTTGTGGGAGCGCGACTGGCGCACGATTCCTAAACCCTAAATCCTGAATTCTAGATTCAAAATGGCTGTTGCCCATCCGCCCACGGACCGGCCGCTCCTGATTTTTGACGGCGACTGCAAGTTCTGCCGGCGCTGGATCGATCGCTGGAGGGCCACCACCGTAGAGCGCGTCGGCTACGTTGAGTTCCAGCAAGTCGCGGGACAGTTCCCGGAGATTCCCCGCGCGGCCTTCGAGCAGGCGGTTCAGTTCGTCGAATTGGATGGCCGCGTCCTGAGCGGCGCCGATGCCGTCTTCCGCGTCCTCGAATTTGCGCCCGAAAAACGATGGCTTTGTGGGCTGCGCCGAATACCGGGATTCATGCCAATCGCGCGAGCAGTTTACCGCTTCGTGGCGGCGCATCGCACCTTCTTCTCGCATCTGTCGTGACCGCGGTGCCCCCTTAACGCAGAGGGCGCAAAGCGGCGGAGCCGCAACCAAACTCGGCAGGCAATTGAAACGCAGAGGACGCGGAGGACGCAAAGGGCCGCAGAGGAAGAGCAACGCACACGACACTTCGCCGAATTTCCATGGCTGACAACCGCCGATCCCTCAACCCGTTGCGCAATGTGCATCAACAAATCCTCGCGAAGATGTGCGATTCTTCCAGATAGCAGTGCAAAGGCACGCAGAGTATCCCTCTGCGTCGCTCTCAAATCCCTCTGCGCCCTCCGAGGTGGCGGTGTTCGGGACAAGTGGAGGCCGGAGAACGGGCGAGCCTGCGTTAAAATCGGTTTTGGCTCAGTCCGGTGGGGTTAGACTTTGCGGCCGAACTTTTTTTCCAGTTCGCCGTAGCTCATCTGGATCATCGTCGGGCGGCCATGCGGGCAGCAGTAGGGAAGATCGCAGGCGAGCAGATCCTGGATCAGCCGCACCAGCTCCGGTTCGCGCAGGAAGTCGTTCGCTTTGACCGCATGGCGGCAGACGGTCTTCGCGATCATGTCCTCGCCGAGACGGAGCTTCGAGGTCTGGGCGCTGGTTTCGCGCAGCTCGTCGATGATGTCGCGGACGAGCTGCGTCGGTTCGCCGGCGCGTAGAAAGGTCGGCAGGCTATCGATCTTGAAGGTGCCGGCGCCAAATGGTTCGAGCGCGATCCCGGCCCGCTGGAGCACTTCGAGATGGTGCGCAAGCCAGTCGGCATCGCGCGGGCTGACTTGCAGCGTCAGCGGCATGAGCAGGCGCTGCGAGGGCACGCCTTGGGTCTCCATGCGGCGGCGCATTTCCTCGAATAGAATGCGCTCATGGGCGGCGTGCTGATCGACGAGCACGAGGCCGTCGGCATTTTCCATCAGGATGTAGAGCTTGCCCAGCACCCCGAGAATGCGGAAGGCGCGCGAGCGATCTTCGCTGGGCACCACGGGGGTGGAAGGGCGCAGACCGAAGCCGGGTTCCGCTTGCGGGGCCGCCTGCGGGGCAGGCGCCGGGTGGGCGACGGGAGGCGGCGGCGCCTCGTCCGGGATCCGGGTGACCGATGGCAATTGCGCCCAATCGTGGCGCAGCGCCACCTGCTCTCGGGCCGGGATCAAGGGGATCGTGGCCTCGGGCACCGCCGGCTGGGGCGCCGCGTGGAAGGTGCGGGTCCAGCTTCCGCGATCGCTCTCCAGCGCACGCCGGGTTGCTTCGACGAGCGCTTCCCGGACGTGGGCCGGGTCGCGGAAGCGCACCTCCCGCTTGGCCGGATGCACGTTGACGTCCACCGCGGCGGGATCCATCTCGATGAAAAGGAAGGTCACCGGGTGCTGCCCCTTCATCAGCGCGGTGTGATAGCCCTCGCGCAGCGCGAAGTTCAGCGTGTTGTTTTCGACCGCGCGCCCGTTGAGAAAAAAAAGCTGCTGCGCCCGCGAGGAACGGCTGACGCCGGCTTTGCCGATCAGGCCGCGGATGATCAGCCCGCCGGCGTCAAATTCCGGCACCTCCAGCAGCTCGGCAGTCAGCGCCGGTCCGCACAGATCGCGGATGCGATCACGCAAGTGCGCGGCGGGCGGGAGCTGATAGACCACGCGCTCATCCTGCACGAAGACGAAGCCAACGCGGGAGTGGCCGATCGCCTGGAGATGAAGCTGATGCTCCACGTGGCTGGCTTCGGTATTTTCGGTGCGCAGAAATTTCCGGCGGGCGGGCAGGTTGTAGAACAGCGAACGCACCTCGATCTGGGTGCCCGGCGCCTCGCCGCCATCGCGCACCTTCTCGATTTTGCCGCCGTTGACGATCACTTCGGTGCCGGCCAGAGCCTCGCGTTCCCGGGTGGTCAGCCGGAAGCGGGAGACACTGGCGATGCTCGGCAGCGCTTCCCCCCGAAAGCCGAGCGTGTGAATCGCCGCCAGATCCGCACCCGTGCGAATCTTGCTCGTGGCGTGCCGTTCGAGGCAGAGCAGCGCGTCATCGCGATCCATGCCGATGCCGTTGTCCACCACGCGAATCGTCGAAATGCCGCCGCGCCGGATGAGCACCTCGACGCGCGTGGCCTCGGCGTCGATCGCATTCTCGACCAATTCCTTGACCACCGACGCCGGGCGCTCGACGACCTCGCCGGCCGCGACCTGGCTGGCGACGTCTTCAGTGAGCAGGGCAATGCGGGGCATGGGAAGTGGGGCAGGAGGAGGTCAGTAGTCAGTGCTCAGTGCTCAGTTTAGCCTGCTTCGGGCAGCGGATACCTTCTTCTGACTCCTGACTTCTGACCACTGCTTACTTCATCACCAAGCGGCACTCGACACTGGCAAAACCCTGCTCTAACGTCCCGATGCGATGATCAACGTCACCGATTCAGCCTTCCAGCAGCTTCAAACCATCGTCCGCGAGCAGGACGATCAGACCAAAGGGCTGCGAATTTTCGTGGAAAGCGGCGGCTGCGCCGGCATGCAATATGGCATGTCCCTCGATCATGCGGAGGCGGGCGACGAGCTTTTCGAAAAGGATGGGGTCAAGGTGATCGTCGATCCCCAGAGTCTGGAATTTTTGCGCGGCTCGACGGTCGATTATGCGGACGACCTCGCCGGGACCGGCTTTCGCATCCAGAACCCGAACGCGGTGCGGAGTTGCGGCTGCGGCACGTCCTTCGAGGCGGCGGACGCGGCCACCGATCCGGCGGCGCACGCGCACCACTAAACGGAGCCATCTCCGGCGCGACGCATGGCTGACGAGTTCTACGGATTCGAGGAGGAAGAGTTGGAGGAGAAGGGCAGAGACAATCTCTTCCTTTGGACGATTTTCATTCTGCTGCTCATCGGCGTGGCGTTCACCTGCTGGCTGGGCAGCTTTTACATCTTCGGGCACCCGGAGATTCCGTGGTGTTACAAGCTGTTGAAAAAGCTGGGCAAGATCGAGGCGCCGAAACGCTTCGAGATCATCGCGGCGCCGCCCGGGGAATTTCAGAACCCGCAAAAGCTGTTCGAGAAATACAGCAAATACACCCGCCTGGAGCTCGAGCAGGAGAACGGCGAGCTGATCCGGAACTACATCAAGAACTTCCACGAAACGAAAAAGCTCACGCCCTACATCGCCGGGCGCTTCAGCATCATCAACTCCTACGAGCTGAAGCCGAGCGACATGTTCGCCTCCGGCGCGGTGGCGCTCGCGCAGTCGATCGATTTTCCGCAGGTCTTGATCGAGCACGTTTACCCCACCGCGAAGGACAATGTTTCGCAGCTGCGGACCATGCTGCAGACCGGCCTCGATATGAAAATCGAGCGCACCAACGACCTCTCGGCCCTGATTCACATCGAGAAGATTTACGACGGCCGCCTTCAATTCACGCTCGTCCCGCTGCTCTACGGCACCTACGCCCTCAAGCAGGGGGTGGGGACGTTCAGCCTCGAGCCGCCCGCCGACTTGAACATGGAAGGCGGTGTTCCAGTAATCAAAGACCAGTTGTTGAAGAGCGCCCTGACCGAATACATCAACTACCGGCGCACCCGGCCGCTCGCCGATAATGGACCGGACGCGCCCGCGGTTCGGGCCGGGCCGGAACTGGTTCGCGTGGATACCGTGGAGCCGGGAGCCAAAGTCCCGGAAACCGGCGCGATGCCGGCCGTGCCGATTGCGACGCCGGTGCCGATTCCGGGCAAGCCGACTCCGCGCCTGGTGGCGATCGCCACTCCCACTCCCCGGATCAATGTGGCGATGCTGAACACGCCCCCGCTGCGGCCCGTCACCACCCCCGCGCCGATCGCTCCCGCGCCGATCATTGCCTCACCTACGCCTGCGCCGATGGTGGTGCCGCACGTGGGTCTGGTCCCACCGGCGAGCACCCCGCGCGTGTCGTCCAGCGGGGTGCCTTTGCAACCTTTCATCGTCGCCGCACCGGCGCCCGGCACCCTGCCGCCCGTGCCTGGGGCCACGTGGCGGACTTTCGCGCCGGGGCAGGCGCCCCCGGCGCGCTCGATCACGCCCACCGAAGCGACCTCGCTCGCGGATCGCGGCGATCTGGGTGAGAGACTGTATTTGCGCGGGGACTTTCGCGTCACCGCCTCCGGGGAAAACCGCGCGGTCCTGCGCGATCGCGCCGCCGGTGCGGACCCGGCCAATCCGTCGCCGGTGGACGGAGTGCGCATCATTGCGGAATACCCGGCGGGGGCCGTCCCGCCCGACGAAAGCGCCGTGATCGCCCGCGACTCCTCGCGTCCCTTCGAAATTCGCGACATCCGCAAGGGAGCGGATGGCCAGATCAATATCTACGTCCGCGAAATTACCGCGCAGCCGTAGCCCGGTGCGGCGGGAGGGTGCGGCGCCCCCGAGCCGCAGCCGGTCGGCTGGCGCGCTCGTCACTGAATTACCTAAGAAGTGCCATCGCTCGCGGATCACCCATCAAGAAATTTATTGCGACAAAATCTCAATAGTTGGTAATTTCCCGCGCTCATTCAATGCCCCCTCCCTTTCCCATTGGAACCCTGACGCTCGCCTGCGCCAAAGTCGGTGACCGCCTGCGGGTGGTCACGATCTGTCCGGATTGCCCGGAGTGCATCCGGCTGCGGGAACTCGGTTTCCAGGACGCCATGGAAGTGCGGAAGGTGGCGGATGGCGCAGCGATCATCTGTTCGCTCATGGGCATGCGGGTGGCGATCGGCCGCGACCTCGGCGAGCACGTGCGGGTCGAGCGGGTCGCGGCATGAGCGACGAGGCGGGCGAAACCCTCGGGACCATGCCACTGGGCCAGCGCGGGCGGGTGGTCGGCTTCGATCTGCCGCCGGAACACCGGCAACGCCTGCTGGAGATGGGCCTGACCGTGGGCGCGGAGTTCGAGGTCGTGCGGTTCGCGCCGCTCGGCGACCCCATCGATATCAAAGTGCGGGGCTATCACCTTTCCCTGCGCAAGCGCGAGGCGGGGGGGGTGCGCATTGTCCGCTTGTAGGCGATGAGCGCCAACGCTCCAGTTCTGGCCGCCGCGCCGGCCCGTGATGTCGTCCGCCACGTGGCGATCGCCGGCAATCCCAACTGCGGCAAGAGCACCATCTTCAACTCGCTGACCGGCCTGCGGCAAAAGGTCGGCAATTATCCCGGCGTCACTGTCGAGAAAAAGACCGGCCGGCTGTTTGGCAGTCACGGCGAGCCGATGGAACTGCTCGATCTGCCGGGCAGCTACAGTCTCCAGGTCCGTTCCCCGGATGAAGCGGTCGCGCGCGACGTCCTCCTCGGCCGACAGCCGGACACGCCGCGCCCGGACGTGATCATCTGCGTGGTCGATGCCTCGAATCTCGAGCGCAATCTCTACCTCGTGGCGCAGATGCTCGAGTTGCAGATCCCGGTGGTCGTCGCGCTGAACATGGTCGATGTCGCGGAGAAAAACGGGGTGGCCATCGATCTGATGGCGCTCCGGGAAAAGCTGGGCGTGCCGGTCATCCCCATGGTCGCGACGCGCGGAGTCGGGTTCATCGAGTTGCGCCAGGCGGTCTCGCGCTCGCCGCTGCCCCCGCCCACGGTCTGCGCGCAGATGCCGATCGTCCTCGAGCGCGAAGTGATGGCGCTGGCCCGCGCGCTCCCCGTCGCCTCCGAAGTCGCACGGGGCGAAGCGCTGCTCCTGCTCACCCTCCACGATCAGGCCCTCGAAGAGATCGCGCATCACGAGCGCCCGGTCATCGACGCCACGCTCGAGGCCCAAAAACGCCTGCGCACCGCCGGCCTCGATCCCCTCTCCGCGCCCGTCGAGGCGCGCTACGAGTGGATCGGCCAGGTCTGCGGCGCCGCGCTGCATCATCGCGGCCTGCTCGATGCCACCTCGATTTCCGACAAGCTCGACGCCATTCTCACCCATCGGATCTGGGGCTGGCTGGCCTTCCTCGGCATGATGGTGCTGATGTTTTTCTGCATCTTCACCGTCGCGCAGTATCCCATGGATTGGATTCGCGACGCCGTGGCCGGGCTCGGCGGCTGGGTCGGCGGGCTGCTGCCCGAAAGCGATCTGCGCAGCCTCCTCACCGCCGGGGTCATTGCGGGCGTCGGTGCGGTGGTCGTCTTCCTGCCGCAAATCCTGATCCTCTATTTCTTCCTCGGGATTCTCGAAGACACCGGCTACATGGCCCGCGCCGCCTTCATCATGGACCGGCTGATGTCGCGCGTCGGGTTGCACGGCAAATCCTTCATCCCGATGCTCAGTTCGTTTGCCTGCGCCATTCCCGGCGTCATGGCCACGCGCACCATCGAAAACCGCAAGGACCGGCTCGTCACCATTCTGGTCGCGCCGCTGATGAGCTGCTCGGCGCGCCTGCCGGTCTATGCGATCATGATCGCGGTCTTCATCCCCGCGGCCTCCGCGTTGAAAAAATCGGGCATCATGCTCTGCATGTATTTGCTC
Organism: Chthoniobacter sp.; assembly: GCA_034667665.1. Taxonomy (GTDB): domain Bacteria; phylum Verrucomicrobiota; class Verrucomicrobiia; order Chthoniobacterales; family Chthoniobacteraceae; genus Chthoniobacter. Next base: position 113,195 of record JAXDQW010000102.1, on the reverse strand, counting down.
GGCCTGGTCGCCGCATTCGGGATGGCGTGGCTTTTCAAGAAGACGTTGCTCCGCGGCGAAACCCCGATGTTGCTGCTCGAAATGCCGCCCTACCGGGTGCCTTCGTGGAAGACGATCGCGATCCGCATGTGGGAGCGCGCGGGACTCTTCCTGCGCCGCGCGGGGACAGTCATCCTGGCGCTCTCCATCCTGCTCTGGGCGCTCTCCACGTATCCGAAACCGGCGGACCCGAAGGCCACGCGGGCCGAGGCCATCGCGCACAGTCTCGCCGGCCGCATGGGCCACGCCCTCGAACCGTTGATCGCGCCCCTCGGCTACGACTGGAAGATTGGCATCGGCCTGATCGGCAGTTTCGCCGCGCGCGAGGTTTTCGTGAGCACGATGTCGATCGTCTATAACGTGGAGAGCGGCGACAGCGAGAACACCGAGCCGTTGCGGGACACGATGCGGGCGGAAAGGCGCGCGAATGGCCTGCCCGTCTTCACGCCGCTGGTTTGCGTTGGCCTGATGGTGTTCTACGTTCTGGCCATGCAGTGCATCAGCACCGTCGCCATCGTCCGGCGCGAGACAAACTCCTGGCGCTGGCCGCTTTTCCAGATCGCCTACATGACCGGCCTCGCTTGGATCGGCGCGTTTGTCGTTTATCAGGGCGGGAAACTGCTCGGCTTCCAATGAATCCGCTGCTCGATCAACTACTTGTCGCGCTCATCGTCCTCGGAGCGATCGCCTACTTTGGCCGGCTCCTGCTGCGTCGCCGCGCGGGCGGCAAGGGTTGCGGGGGCGGCTGCGGTTGCAGCGAAGCCAAAGCCGAAAAAACGCTCCCGCAGACTCCGGCAGAATGAAGGCCGGAGCTTTCCCGGCGACCATCGCCGATCCTTGTCCCGGTCACCGCCGCGCTCCAAGCCATGCCGTCATTTGATCTCGTTTCCGAAGTCGATGCGCAGGAAATCGACAACGCCATCAACCAGGCGCGCAAGGAACTCGCGACGCGCTTCGATTTCAAGAATTCCACCGCCACCATCGAGTGGAACGAGAAGGAGTCGAAGATCGAGTTGAAAGCGGAGGACGGTTCCCGCTTGAAGAGCCTGCACGAGATCGTCATCGGCAAGCTCGCGAAACGGAACATCGATCTGCGCAACGTGGAGAGGAAGGATCCCGCGATTTCGCCGCTCGGTCATGCCACCCAGGATTTTGTGATCAAGCAGGGTCTGGATGGGGAGAAGGCGAAGGAGGTCATCAAGGCGATCAAGGCCGCCGATTTTAAAGTGCAGAGCACGCTCCAGGAACGCCAGGTCCGCGTGACCGGCAAGAAGCGGGACGAGCTCCAGGAAGTGATCGCTTTCTGCCGGGGCAAGGACTTCGGCGTCGCGCTTGGGTTCAAGAACTTCCGGGATTAACTAAGTGTGACGCAGACTTGCGTTTAATGTGACGCAGACTTGCAGTCTGCGGGAGCGGGAGGGGCCGCGGGCTCGGGGCGCGCTCATTGCAGAGAAGTCAGGTGGGCGTGGGGATCACGGACTGAAAGTCCGCGTCACATCAAGTCCGCGTCACAGCTTCGCCAGGAGCCGGTCGATCTGGACGTAGCGCTCGATCAGCGCCTGGATCTTGTCGATTTTTTCGAGGTCGCCGGGCAGCGTCTTGACCGTCATCGAGTGGATGGAACTCGCGACGCTGTAGCTATCGAGGGCCGAAGTGATGGTGGGGACATCCGAAGCTTGGAGCAGCTCCAGCACCGGCGGGCTGGGGATCAGATCCCCCGCCAAAACCAGACCGGCAATGGTCTGGCCATCGTTTTCGCTCAAAGTGCTCGCGGAGAGCGCGGCGAGGATCACATCGTCGCGATCCCCCGGCGTGATGATCAGCGTGCTGGGTTTGAAATACTCCATCGCGTGCGTCGAGCTCATCGCGCCGATGACCACCTTTTGCACGCGCCGCCGCGACTTGCTCTTGCCGTTGATGAAAGAGCCCCGGATGGTTTTCGCGATCTGCCCCAGGGTGGCATTCGAGAGAATCGGCTCGTCGGGAATGGCGCCAATCAACTCGATGCCCAGCCGGTCCAGGCCGCGGCGCGCGAAGTCGCAGACGTATTCGAATTTTTCGGGCAGCACCTTGTTGAGCACCACGCCGACGAGCTCCACGCCTTCCTTGTCGAAGAGCGCTTTGTTCAACGCCACCTCGTCGATCGGTTTCCCGATGCCGCCCTTCGTGACGAGGATGACTTTGCTGCCGAGCAAGTGCGCCACCCGCGCGTTGGAGAGATCGAAGACGGACCCGACGCCGGCGTGGCCGGTGCCCTCGATGATCACGAATTCCTTTTCCCAGGCGGCGCGGTCGAACGAGTTCTGGATGCGATGGGCGAGGAAATCGTTGTTCTGATGCTCGATGTAGCGGCGGGTGAAATCGGGCTCGACGGCGATCGGACTCATCGCCTCGAGCGGCGTCTGCACCCCGTAGGTTTGGTCGATCAGGACCGAATCTTCATCGATGCGAAGGCCGTCCACTTCCACGAAGCGCTGGCCCACCGGCTTGATGAATCCGATTCGACCATGAGTCTTGCGCAGGGCCGCGAACAGCCCCAGCGCCGTCGTCGTCTTGCCGTCGTTCTGTTGCGTCGCCGCAACAAAGACCCGGGGCGTGACAGTATTCATTTGGGACAGTTCCGACCCATCAAACTCCAGCTACCCCGCCACTTCCGTCGGATACAGCTTCCGAAACTCGATCGCCTGCAACCCGAGAATCGCCGCGACGCCGAGAATATCGTCGGCCGAAGCGCCGCGCGACATGTCCGCGCACGGCTTGGACAGGCCGAGCAGGATCTGGCCGTAAGTCTCCGCGCCCGCCAGATATTGCACGAGCTTCAGACCAATGTTGCCGGCATCGAGATCGGGAAAAATGAGCACATTGGCCTTCCCCGCGACGAGGCTGTCGGCGGCCTTCTTGCCCGCCAAATCGGGCAGCAGCGCGGTATCCGCCTGCATCTCGCCGTCGATCTCCATCTCGAGGCCGGCGACGAGCGCCTTCTGCTTCGCCAGCGCGGTGGCGGCGGCGACCTTCGCGGGCGAGGCCAGGCGGCTGTCGCTCTTGGTGGTGAAGCTGAGCATCGCGACGCGCGGCTTGTTGCCCGTGAGCTGGCGGCAGATGGTGCCGGTCTGCACGGCGATGGTCGCGAGCTGCTCGACCGTCGGCTCGGGAATGACCGCGCAATCCGCGAAGAGCATCACCCCGCGCTCGCCGTAGCGCTTGTTGGAAAGATCGAGCATCGTGCAGCTCGAGATGCTGGTGGTGTTCGGCAGCGGCTTGATGAGCTGGATGAGCGGCCGCAGCGAGCTGCTCGCCGTATCGCGGGCCCCGGTGACGATGCCGTCCACCTGGCCGTACTGGACCATCATCGCGCCGAAATGATTCGGGTTGGCCATGATTTCGTGGGCCTGCTTCGGCCCCAGGTCGCGGTAGCGTTTCAACTTTTCCAGCCGCTGGATGAAAGTCGGCATCTCCGAGGAGGTGGCCGGATCGATGATCCCGATGTGATCCAGGCTGAGTTTTTCCTCGAGCGCCACTTTCTCGACCTCGTCGCGTTTGCCCAGCACCACCGGCGCGCCGAGTTGCAATTTCACGTAGCGGGCCGCGGCGTGGAGCACGCGCGGCTCCGTCCCTTCGGGAAAAACGATGCGCTTGGGATGCCGCTTCAGTTTCTGAAAGACGGTCTCGATGAAGATCATGGCGCCCGGAGTTTCACGGTCTGCGCAGCGGGTGACAAGTGACAAGTGGAGGGGTTTGGCGGGGCCGGCGCGGCCGGGATCAGGTCAAAGACTCGAACCGATCCAGCCGCGGCGGCGGTATTCCCACCAGCCGATTTCTTCGCGCAGCCAAACCGAGCAGAGAAGAAATCCGAGATGGCTCGGCAGGCCCAGCGCAGGAGGTCCGGTGTCGGGGCTCATGGTGGTGAGGAAGTTGCAGGGCGCGGCCACCACGTCGAGGCCGGCATGCCGAAAGGTGGCCAGGGCGCGGCGCTGATGCACGGCCGAGGTGACCAGGAGCAGCCGCTTCCAGCCCTGCTCCTGGGCGAGCTGGCGCACGCGCAGGGCTTCGTCGTGGGTGTCGGCGCAGCCGCCGAGGCTGAAGACCGGCGCGGTGGTGAGCTGCCGTTCGAGGATGGCTTGCTTGAGGAGATCGGCCTCGATCCAGCGGTGTTCATCGCGGGTGGCGTGGCCGCCGGACACGCAGAGCGCCGACGCCTTGCCCAGCCGCATCAGTTCGAGGGCCATGGCAACACGGTCGCCGGCCGCGGTGAGGTGCAGGCGGGCGACTTCATAGGGCGAAGGCTCAACGCCGCCGCCGAGCATGACGACGGCGTCGCAAGTCGGAATCCGCTCCGGGGTCAAGCCGGCATAAGGCCGCTCGAGCCCGTTGACCAGCGCCCCCGAGAAACCGGTGCCACCGATGAGTTGCACGAAGAACAGCAGGATTCCGCTGGCCAGGGCAAAGCGGCGCTGGCGTTTCCACCAGAGAGCGGCGGTCAGCACGGCCAGCCCCAGCCAGAGCATCCCGATCGGCGCGACGAGCGTGAGTGCGGCGTGGCCGAAATACGAGAACCAGGAATCCATCAAGCGCGGAGATTACACGAAGATGCCCACCGCTGCGCAAGGCAGGCCCGCGTTCCATCGCACGAGAGCGGCTCCCCCGGCACGCGAAGCAGCGCCGTCCTGAATCGCCTCGCCAAGGCAGCTCGCTTCTGGCACAAAGCGCGCGACGATGACGCTCACGATGCTCAATGCCATCCGCTCCGGCGCCGCGATCGTCCTCGCGGGGCTCCTGGGAGCCTGCGCTTCCAGCAGGATTCCGCGGGAGGCAGTGGCCGCTTCGAATCCGGAGGCCCTGGCGGTGCTGACGGCGTCGCAGCGGGCGCATGGAGCGGCGGCCTTCGCCACGATTCGCGATTTGAACCTGCGCTCGGCCGGAACGTGGAGCACCCTCGGCTCCCGCTCGCAGCCGGTGCTCGCCGACCGGCGTTACCGGCGCGAGTCCGAAGAGGCGCTCGATTTGACCACCGGGACCACCGTGCACCTGCACAAGGGACCGGGCGGACGGAAGTTCGTCTTCCGCGCTCCCGGCCGCGTGACGGTCTGGTACAATGGCCAGCCCGATGGACGCGAGGAGGTCAAACGCGCCGCCGCGCTGGTGGCGGATGCGGAGAAGATGTTCCTGCTCGGGCCGCTCTACTTTGATCGTCCGGGCGTGATGCTCTCCGCGCTCGAGCCGGCGCCGGTCAATGGATCGGAATGCGACCGGGTGCTCGCGGTGCTGCGACCGGGCTTTGGTTTCGCCGACGAAGATCGCGTGGTGCTTTCCATTGATCGCCAAAACCAACGCCTGCGCCGGGTCTTGATGACGCTCAATGGCCTCAAGAAGGCCAAAGGCGCGGAGCTCGAGGTGACCTTCGGCAATTGGGCGCAGCGCAGCGGAGTGTGGTGGGCCACGGAATATAATGAACGCTTCCCCTCCATGCTGAAGCTGCATGCCCATCGCTGGAAGCTGCTCGATCTGAAAGCGAATCGCGGCTTCACCCCGCGCCATCCCGAGCTGCTGGGCGAAGTCCTCGGCGAGGTCGCCGGCCAGGTGCGATAAGGCTCGCATCGCCCAGCGCGCGTGCGACAAAACGCGGCTCCGTTCCCATGCCTGCCCTCGCCCGCGTCGATGTCCAACTCGGTTCCCGCAGCTATCCCGTGCTCATCGGGAACGAGCTGTTGGATAATCTCGGCGCGAACTTGCGCGCCGCCGGGTTGAAAGAGGAGGCCGCGTTCGTTCTCACCAATCCGCCCGTGGGGGCGCTCTATTTCGACCGCGCTCGCGCGGCGCTGGAAGCGGCCGGTTTTCGCCAGGTGGTCCGCCACGACATCCCCGCGACCGAGGAAGGGAAAAATTGGGACGAGTTCTCGAAGACCTGCGCGGCGTTGCTGGAAAACTTTCCCACCACCGGCTCGGTGCCGCTCGTCATTCTGCTCGGCGGCGGCGTGATCGGCGATCTCGGTGGTTTCGCCGCGGGCGTTTTCCGGCGCGGCGTTCCCTTTGTGCAGGTGCCGACCACACTGCTCGCGGCCGTGGATTCGAGCGTGGGCGGGAAGGTAGCGGTGAATTTCGGCGGCGTGAAGAACATCATGGGCATCTTCAATCAACCGCGGTTGGTGGTGTGCGATCTCGCGCTGCTCCAGACGCTCAGCGCGCGGGAGCTGCGCAGCGGCACCAGCGAGGTGATCAAATATGGCGCGGTTTGCGACGCCGCCCTTTTTGCGCAGCTCGAAGGCGGGCAGCTCGAGCGGCTGCTGGCGCTGGAGCCCGCGGTGGTCGCGGACATCGTGGCTCAATGCGTGGCGCTCAAGGCGCGGGTGGTCGAGCAGGATGAGTTCGACAAAAAGGGCATCCGCAACGTGCTCAACTTTGGGCACACCATCGGGCACGCGCTGGAGTTGAGCGCGGATTACGCCCTCACCCACGGCGAGGCCATCGCCATCGGGATGATCGCCGCCACCCGCCTGGCCGTGCGCCTGGGAGTGTGCGCGCACGCTTTCCTGGAACGCCTCCAGCCTTTGATCGAACGGGCCGGGCTGCCGACGGTCTTCCCCGACTCCCCGGGGCTATTCGACCGGATCCTGCGCGCGATGCAAATGGACAAGAAATTCCGGGACGGCAAAAACCTCTTCGTGCTGCCAACCGGGGCCGGTGGCTGGTGCCAGCGGGAGAACGTGGATTGGGCGTTGGTCCACGAAGCAGTGCGCTCGGTGCTGGCGTGACCGGCTGGCCCGCCGACGCGGCAAGCCCGCGGCAAGCCCGCGGCAAGCCCGCGGCTGGACTTTACGGCCTGGACTTTGCGGCATCACAGCCGCGTAGCGGCGCCAACCCAAGTAGCCGTGGTCGAGCGTAGCGAGGCCACGGATCTGAGTCTGATGAGCAAGCCGCGTAGCGGCGAGACCCGGCGCGGAAGCAATGGTTCCGCCGCTGACGCGGCTGTCGCGCGTTTTTTCGTTTCCGCGGCCTCGCTTCGCTCGACCACGGCTACTCGGGTTGGCGCCGCTACGCGGCTGTGACGTGAATGTGCGCCAGCGTCTTGGCCGTCGCCGTCCCTACCTGAGCCATTGGCTCAGCCGAGCGTGGCGTTCCACTTGTCGAGCTGCGCCTTCTGTCCCGCGAAAAGGTCTTCGGTGGGATCGAGGATCTCGATCGCGGTGATCTTGTCGCCCTGCGCGATCGCGTTCACGACCTCCTGGCCTTTGGTCACTTCGCCGAAGACCGCGTGTTTGCCGTCGAGCCACGGAGTCGGCACGTGGGTGATGAAGAACTGGCTGCCATTCGAGTTGGGACCGGCGTTGGCCATCGAAAAAATGCCCGGCTTGCTGTGCTTGAGCGCGGGGTTGATTTCGTCCGCAAATTTGTAGCCCGGCCCGCCCGAACCGGTGCCGGTGGGATCGCCGCCCTGGACCATGAAGTCTTTGATCACCCGATGGAACTTGAGTCCGTCGTAATAGCCGCGCTTGGCGAGATTCAGAAAGTTCGCCGCGGTGATCGGGACCTTGGAGGCGAAGATGGTGGCAGCGATGTCGCCACGCGAAGTCTTGAGGAGGATGCGGATGTCTTGCATAGGGGCGCGAGTATCCGACGGCGCACATCGATGGCAATGGATTTTCGGCGGAGGTATCGCGCTACGGCTGAACCGCGGGCGCGGCCGGAGCCGGCGGAGGCGCGTAGAGCCACACCACATCGAGTTGGTAGCGCTCGCCTTTTTTCGGATTCAGCACGGCGCGGTCGTCGAGGAGGTTTGGGCCGACCGAATAGAGAACGAAGCTGCCCGGTTCGCGCCGGGAATATTTGAACGCTGCGTCCGTGTAGGGATCGAGGGGCGCTTCCGGGATGAGCGATGGCGCGAGCTGTTCGAGATGCTCGGGAAAGGCACCGTTGGCGAGGCGATACCGCTCCAGCGCGCACGCGAGTCGGGTCTGATCGAGTTGCGTCTTCGTCCGGATCACGCGTTCCTCCACCGATGAGTAAACTGGCGCGCAGATGCGCAGCAGGAAGTAATAGTAACTTTCGACGGCACCGTGCAAATACTCGGGGCCCGAAGGCGTCGGACGCTGATAGTCAAGCCGGTGGCCCGTGGGATCGATCCGCGCCAGCATCTCGTCGAAGAATCGATTCTGCCGCAGCAGATTGTCGATCAAGACCCCTCTCGGAATCAGTGCACCTGCAAAGATCGGCGAGCCGAAGCCTGCGAGCATCTGATGGCGGTCCATTGGGCTTGCCTCCGCGAGCTTGTTGACAATGGCATTCATGAACCCGCGTTCGCTGGCCAGAGCGAGACGGTAATCCTCCCAGAAGCGCACCGACGCGAGCTCGGCTTCGATCTTCTGCAAGTCCGCCTCGGACCAGGCCTGTTCGCGCAAACCGTCACCGACGGCGGAGGACAGCAGGGCGAGCACGGAAATCCGCACCAACTCGGAGATCAGCGTGGGCTCGTCCCGGAGCGCCCGGTAGCCTTGGAAACCGTCGCGGAAATCCTCGTAAGCAGCGGCGGATTCCCCCCTGGCCAGATGTGCGCGCAGGCGCAGGGCGAAGATTCTCGTGGCGTGCTGAATGACGGAAAGGTGCGGCAGCGGCATCGCGGCTCCGGCCTTCAGATCCAACGGAAATCGCGACCGATGGCGCTCGTGCCACTCCCGCCATTCCGCGAGTTCCGGGGCGAAGTGATCGAGGGCACGGAGCGTGTCCTGCACGGGATCATCCGACTTATCCGCCAGCCAGCCGAGACCCCGGAAATAGTCCTGCCAGGCCGGCCAATCCATTCGTTCCCCTTTCAGCACATCACCAAAACGCGGCATTCTTTTGGGCCAGGCATCGGGCAGGTCAAAGGCGCTGCTTCCGCCGGCTGCAAATGCGGCGCGAAACATCGGGAGGCACGCGAAATTCTCCTCGTCGGGAATCTCCGGGAGCGCGAATTCCACGAGCGTCAGCTTCACGCCCCGCGCCCGCGCCTCTGTCTGGTAGTGCTGCCAGCGGCGTTCCGCCTGCCAGTTCAGGAGCTCGTGCCCGCCCCAGCACAAGCCGCAGAACGCGAGGAAGGAGCAGACGAGCCAGTGCTCCTGGACCCATTCGATAAGCTTCCGCATTGCCCGATGCTACCCAGGCGCCTGCCGGAAGCCAACGCCGGGAAAAGACGCAACGCGGGAGCGCCTAGCAGACGTGCGTGTGCGTAGCCGCGTAGCGGCGCAAACCCGAGTAGCCGTCTCGCCCGCCCTCCGGCCTCCTCGATGCCCCACCGCCGCCTCGGTGGTCGAGCGCAGCGAGGCCACGGAACCAGGGTTGATGCGCAAGCCGCGTAGCGGCGAGACCCGATGCCTAAGCAATGTTTCGCCGCTGACGCGGCTGCCCGGCGTTTTCCGATTCCGTGGCCTCGCTTCGCTCGACCACCGAGGTGGTGGAGGGGAATCGAGGAGGGCGGAGGGCGGGCGAGACGGCTACTCGGGTTGTCGCCGCTCCGCGGCTGTGATGCCGAATGTCCGCCAGCTCCTATCCGAGCAGGTCCTTCAGCGCAGGCGCCAGCTCGGAAAAACGAAACCCAAACCCGTGCTCGAGCGCAGCGGCGGGGAGGACCCGTTTGCTGTCGAGCAGTTCGTGCGAAAAATCACCCAGCAAGATCCGGAGCGCGAAGGCCGGGACGCGAAAAAAGGCCGGCCGGCGCAGGGTGCGCGCAAGGGTTTGGGTGAAGTCGCCATTGCGCACCGGCCACGGGGCGGCGGCGTTGAGCGGGCCACGCACGTCGAGATTCTCGACCGCAAAGAGCGCGAGCCGCGCTTCATCTTCGAGGTGGATCCACGGCATCCACTGCCGGCCGTCGCCGATTGGCCCGCCCAGCGCGGCGCGGAAGACCGGCGCCATCACTTGCAAGGCGCCGCCGTTCTTCCCCAGGACCAGCGAGGTCCGGAGCAGCACCGTGCGCACGTCTTGCGCTTGCAACGCTTCGGCTTCCCACGCGGTGACGGTTTCCGCCAGGAATCCCGTGCCCGCGGGCGACTGCTCGGTCAAATCGCCGTCTCCATGGTCGCCGTAGAATCCGATCGCGGAGCCGCAAACGAGGACTTCCGGCTTTTGCGCACTGGCCTGAATGGCTTCCACGAGGCGGCGGGTGCCTTGCACCCGGCTTTCGCGGATGCGCCGCTTCTTCGCGGCGGTCCACAGGCCCGCCACGGATTCGCCGGCGAGGTGGATGATCGCTTCGCAGCCGGTGAGGTCCGGCGGCGCCGTGAGGCTGAACGCGCGCATGGTGCACCCAGGAATGGCGCGCTCCGGCCGGCGGGTGAAGGCGATCACCTCGTGCCCCCGGCGCAAAGCGAGATCCACGATCGTTCCGCCGACGAATCCGGTCGCGCCGGTAATGCCGAGATTCATGGGTCAGCCATCCGCCCTCGCGCGCGGATCAAAACCTCCCCTGGAACCAGCCATACGGAAACCGGTCGCCAGGACAGTCCGTCGGCCAGCGGGGCGGGTTGATTTGCCGGTGCGGTTTCACGATCGCCCACTGCCGGTCGATCTTGCCCACCCGCACGCGCAAGTAGCGGATGAGCTCTTCGAGCGCCTCGAGCTCGCGGCGGGTGGGAAGATCGCGGTTGAAATCACCCACCAGGCAGATGCCGAGCGCGATGTTGTTCAGGTAGTCGCTGTGGACGTGGCCGCCGTTGATCTGGCGCGTCCAGCGGTTGCCGATCTCGATCTCGCCGTCGCCGCTCGAAGTGCCGTTGCCGATCACGAAATGATAGGCGAGCCCGTTCTGCATCTTGCGGACATGTTTGTGGTAGTAATCGAACGCTTTCGCATTGCCCTGCCGGGTCCCGCTGTTGTGCACCACGATGTAACGCCAGCGCGCTTTCTGGACCGGGGCGCGGTCGATCGCGGTGCGGACGGCGCTGCTCAGGTACTTCCACTTGGTGAACCAGCCGGAAGGCGGAGCCGGCGCCTCGCCTCGCTCATTGGATTTTTCGATGAAGACCTGCGGAGTGATCCGCGGCGCGGGGGTGACCGGTGGCGGAGTAATGGGCGGCGGGGTGTTCGGCGATGGCCTGGGGGTCGCGCGAGGGGTGGGCGGGGGTTTCGGCGTGGGCTCGGGCCTCGGTCGGGGAGTCGTTTCGGGCTCGGGTTTGGGCGTCGCTTCCGGTTTCGGTTTCGGCGTCGCTTCCGGCTTGGGTATCGGCGTCGCCTGGGGCAGCGGGGTCGCTTCCGGAGTGCTGGGAGGATGAATCGGTTTTGGCTTCGGTTTGGGTGTCGCCTCCGCCGGGGTGGCGGGCGGCAAAGTGTGCATTTCCTCGCGCGCCTTGAGGAACTGCCGTTTCTTTTCCGCATCCGTCACCTCACCCGGCTGTTGCGCGCGAAGCCCTGTATTCATGAGCATCCCGAGGCCGATCAACAACTTTAACGTGGCGCGCACGCGGCGGATGCTAGCAGACGAATGCACACACACAAGGGGCCTGCGTCGGTGATCCTCTCCCGCATCCTCTCCCTCTCCCGCTCCCTCTTTCGGAAGGGGAAGAGGGACGGGCCCACACCGGAATTTCGAACCGATCATGGCAATCCCAGGCACCGCTGCTTATCGTCACGGGCATGGCTTCATTTTTTCTTCGCTGGGTGGTCACGACGTTCGCCGTCGCGGTCGCGGTCCATCTCACTGGCATGCACTCCGCGGGCTGGGGACCGCTGATCTGCATGGCGCTGGTCCTCGGGATCATCAACGCTTTCATCCGCCCGATCCTCTTGTTCCTCAGCATCCCTTTCATCCTCGTGACGCTGGGCTTCTTCATCCTGATCGTCAACGCGCTGCTCTTCTGGCTGGCGGGCGGCCTGGTGCCGGGCATTCACGTCGGCGGCTTTTGGAACGCCTTCTTCGGCTCGCTCATCGTCAGCGTCGTCAACTGGGCGCTCAGCATCTTCTTCCGCGGCAGCGACGGCGAGTATCACCTGGTCACTCGTGGCCGGCCAATCGCGGCGGGCGCGGAAAAGCCGGTGCACGGACGGATCATCGAATGAAGATTCCTGCCCTGGCGCTCCGTTCGGGCGCGCCTTCACCCTTTCGAGAATCCAACGGTCAGAACCAAGCTCCACCCCCATGACCTACTGCCTCAGCCTGCTCTGCCGTGATGGGATCATCTTTCTCTCCGATTCGCGCACCAGCGCCGGCGTGGACAACATCAATGTCCGGCCCAAGATGCGGATTTTTTCCGAGCCGGGGCATCGCGTCATCTGCCTGATGACCTCGGGGAATCTTTCCGTCACGCAGAGCGTCCTCGCGCTCATCGAGGAGGATGGCCTGCGGGCGCGCGCCGACCCCAATCTGCCCCATCTCTTGAATCAGGCGACGATGTTTGAGACGGCGCGTTATGTCGGCAGCAAGATCCGCCGGGTGGGGGAAATGGATCGGGCGGCGCTCGAACGCGACGGCCTGAGTTTCAACATCAACGTGATCGTGGGCGGGCAGATCGAGGGGCTGCCGCCGCAGATTCATTACGTGTATCCGCAGGGCAATTCGCTGCAGGCGAACGTCGAGTCGCCGTTCCTCCAGATCGGGGAATACAAATACGGCAAGCCGATCCTCGACCGCGGGTTCAAGTACGAAACGAAACTCAGCGATGCGGTGAAATTCGGGATCCTCTCCATGGAAGCCACGGTCAAGTCCAACGTCGCGGTGGGGCCGCCGTTCGATCTGTTTCTGTACGAGCGCGATTCGCTGCAGGTGAAATACCGGCGCCGGCTCGAGGACGGCGATCCGTATTTCCGCGACATCCAGCGGAAGTGGGGAGAGGGCATCGTGCAACTCGTCGAACAGATGCCGGGGCTGGAATTCCCGCCCCTCGGCCCATGAGCCGGGTGCGGGTGAAAATCTGCGGGGTGACGAACCGCGCGGATGCGGAGCTGGCGATCGCGCTGGGCGCGGATGCTCTGGGCTTCAACTTTTTTGAGGGTTCCAAGCGCTGCATCAGCCTGGATCGCGAAGGCGAATGGATGGCCGCGCTGCCACCGTTCGTCACGCGGGTGGCCGTCCTGGTGAACGCGCCGCTCGAGGAAGCGCAGCGCGTCGCAGCGCATCCCGCCATCGATTGGGTGCAACTGCACGGCGACGAAGATGAACGGTGGTGCGCGGACTTCGCCCAGGCGCCGGCCCCCGCGATGCCCCACCTCCTCCCCGGCCAGCCTTTCATCAAGGCGCTCCGTCTCCGCGACGCGGCGACCATCGCCCGCGCGCACCGGTTTTCGACACGGCACGTCCTGCTCGATGCGCAGGCCGGCGCGGCCTACGGGGGGACGGGCACGCTCATCGATCTCGAGCTCGCCGCCGAGTTTGCGCGGCGCCAGCCGGAATTGACGTTGATTTTGGCCGGGGGCCTCACCCCCGGGAATGTCGCCGGGGCGGTGCGCACGGTGCGGCCGTTTGCGGTGGATGTTGCCAGTGGCGTCGAGCTGGCCGGGAATCCACGGCGCAAGGATCCCGAGCGCGTGCGCGCGTTTGTGGAGGCGGTGCGGGGGGCGGTGCAGTGATCCACTAATTAGTGCTCAGTTCTCAGTGCTCAGTTCTCACTCGGAGAGCGTTCAGGGAGCAGTGGAGGACTGGAGCGGTGGAGCGGTGGAGCACTGAGCACTTTCACCTCTGCCCTCCCCGCGCGGCAGTCACGCCCGCTGGGTTTTCTCATAATGGCAAAAGTGAGAGCTTTGGATTCTCGCATTCGGGAGGAATCTCTCATTTTTCAACCCTCGGACCGCGGTGGCCTGCATCGTGCTCAAACGGATTCTCAACTCCGAACCAGAAACCCATCCATGGTCCCATTCCGCTCCACTCTTTGCGTCCTCGCCGTTCTCTCCGCGGGTTCGCTGTTCGCCCAGGCTCCCATCGAGCCTGTCATTCCCACGGCCATTCCGGCCCCGATCGAGCCGCCGGTTCAGGTGTCGGCCACGCCGATCCTGCCGGGGACCACGACGACCACCACCACCACGACCAACGGGGCCGTGATCGCCGCCGCGCCGATTCCAGGCGCACCCCTGACCCCTCCGCTCCCGGGGGCCGCCCCGGGCGCGCCGCAGGTCAACGGTGCGCACCTCAATGATTTTCAGGGCGATCCGATCGATCTCGTGCTGCGCACCCTGGCGCGCCAGGCGAAGATGAACATCGTGGTCAGCGATCAAGTGTCGCAGACCGGCGGCACGGTCAACATGCGCATCGAGGACAAGACGCCGCGTGAGGCCATCGAAATCATCGTCGAGAGCAAGGGCCTCGTCCTAGACGAGAGCAAGAGCGGCGTTTTCTACATCAAGACGCAGGGGGAAAAGCAGAAGGAGCCGACCGAGAGCGGGAGCTTCACCTTGAACTATGCGCAGGCCAAGGATGTCCTGCCGCTGCTGCAAACCCAGCTTCAGAGCGGCGTGGCCCCGCAGGCCGATCAGCGGACGAACACCGTTTTCTTTCGCGAGAACCGCTCCAACCTCGATAAGATCAAGCTCTTCCTCCAGACCATCGATTCGCCGACCCAGCAGGTCATGATCGAGGCCCGCCTCGTCGAAGTGACGGCGAACCCGAAGCAAAGCTACGGCATCAACTGGGCCGGCGTCCTGGGCTCGTCCGCCTCCGCCCAGACGATCAGTTTGACCGGCACCGCGGTCACCGGCACCCGGACCAACAGCAGCACCGGAACGATCGGCGGAACCGGCGTGAGCAACAGCACCTTCACCACCACCAACGGCGACCCGGTGGTCACGACGAACAACATCAATTCCAGCTCGAACAACAACACCGGCACGGTGGGGAGCGCCATTACCAACGCCTTTGCCTCCAGCGCCGGCGGCTTCCTGCGCAACGCGACCAGCTTCTCCAGTCTCGGCAGCGCGGTGGGGGGCCAGCTCGCCATCCTGAACGTGCCGCAGATGTCCGTCGCCATGCGCTTTCTCAATGAAGACGCCGATGCCGAGTTCCTGGCCAACCCCCGCGTCGTCACGGCCAACAATCAGCAGGCCATCATCAAGATCACCCGCAACCAGCCGGTGCCGCAGCTCAACTTCAACGAACAAACCGCCCAGGCCGTCTTCAGCGGCTTCCAGGACAAGGAGTTCGGCAACACCCTCACCGTCGTCCCTTCGATCAACAAGGACGACTTCATCTCCCTGATGGTCAAACCGGAGATCAGCAACAAAGTCGGCGACGCCACCTTCACCTTCAGCGGCGCCACCGTCACCAGCCCGGTCATCGACAAGCGCGAGCTCAACTCCAACGTGCTCATCCACAGCGGCGACACCCTCGCCATCGGCGGGCTCCTGCAGGACGAGCAGACCAAAGGCCGGACGAAAGTCCCGATCCTCGGCGACATCCCGCTCCTCGGCTATGCCTTCCAGGAAAAGCTGGCCGCTCGGGTGAAGCGCAATCTGCTCATCTTTGTGACGCCCACGGTGATCAAGCAAGGCTACGGCACCGGTCTCGAAGACCAGGTCACCGGCCTGGCCCACAGCGGCGAGGAATACGCCGACCCGAACGGCTGGCGCAACAACGCCAAAGGCGCCAAACGCCTCGTCCCGACCAGCCATCGCCAGCTCGTGGCCGACTATCCGACGCCGGGCGTCCCGCCTGCTCCCAAGAAGGTCAAACGGTAACCTCAAGCTTTTCACGGTGCCACCCGGGCGCCACACAAGGGGGAAACCTCACCGGGCTCTTTGCACACGAACGCCGGCCCTCAAGGCCGGCGTTCTTGTTTGCTGAAGGAGACGTGTCGCCTGCCTGGACGCGAGTGTGAGGCAGACTTGCAGTCTGCCTGGGCAGGCGGAGAAGTGGAGGGCGCTGGTCATTGGACCGGCAGCCCGCCGTGGAGGATGCGCACGCCCGGCAACGGCGACCGGGCAGACTGCAAGTCTGCCCCACTCTAGCCTTCCCGCCGCACGGGACCCTGCCAATCATGATCGAATGAAGCCTTTGCTCATCGCGCTGCTGGCCTTCGCGCGGATCGCCATCGCTGGCCTGGAACCCTATTCCCAGTTGCTCGTGGCGGATGGCGCCGGGACGCGCGCGCCGCGGCAGGGCGAACTGCGCATCACATACCTTGGCGTGAATGGCTACCAGTTCGAGGCCGGCGGCCGGGCTTTGCTCGTCGATCCTTATTTCACCCGGGCGGGCCTCGGCGCCTTTGCCTTGAACCGCCGCCTCGAACCCGACCCGCACCGCATCCAGGCTGGGCTCCGCCACGTGCGCCCGCGGGTGGAGGCCGTGCTGGTCACGCACGCACACGTGGACCACTTGCTCGATGTGCCCCCGATCATGCAGCGAACCGGAGCGCGGCTCGTCGCGGGCCCGACCGCCGTGAATCTGGCCATCGCCGCGGGGGCCGCGCGCACCAAATGCCTGCTCGTCACGCCCGGCAGCGTCCGCCGGATCGGTCCCTGGACGATCCGCGTTTTCGCCGCCGCGCACGACCGACTCTTCGGATGTTACCTGCCATTTCCCGGGACCGTGGCGGCGCCCGGCGCCGCGCCGGCGAGGGCCGGGGATTGGGTGCTGGGCGAGCCGCTCGCCTTCAGCGTCGAGGCCGGAGGGCGCCGCATCTATGTGGATGCGGGTGGCCGGCCCGGAGTGCTTCCACCCCCTCGGGCGGGGCCGGTCGATCTCGCCATCCTGGGCGTGGCGCTCCGCGACAGCCGGGAACGCCTGGCTCCAACCGTGCGCCGGCTCCGGCCCCGCTATGTCCTGCCCAGTCATCAGGACGATTTTTTCCAGCCGTTCGACCGGGGCTTCACTTTCGGGAAGCTGACCAGTTTCCCCCAAGTGCGCCGCGCCTTTGCGCGTGAGCACCTCCCGGGTCGCCTGATCCTGCTCGACTACTTCCAGCCATGGACCCTGCGGTGACGCCAGAAAGCCCGCGCCCGCCCTCGCGGCATGGCCTGTTCGTCACCGCGCTCTCGCCGTTGCTCCCCCAGTTTTTGGGGAGTTGGTTCAACATTTGGTACAACGCCGTCGTCGTCGATCCGCTGCTCACCACCGACGCGCTGAAACATCGCTTCACCGCGACGATCATCGGCTACAACCTGCTCGTCTATCCGCTGGCCGTGAGCGCGTGGCTGTGGATCGTCTTCTCCCTGCGTCCTCCCTTTCAGGCGTTGCTCCGCGGCGCGGCCGTCGAGCCGGAAACGCTCGCTCGAACGCGACGCCGGGTGATCCACCTCCCGTGGTTTGCCGTGGCCGCTTCGGGGGCGGGATGGCTGCTCTGCATCCCGGTGTTTCTGGCCTCCCTCGCTTCGGTGGGCACGGGTCTGAGCAAGCAATTGCTCTGGCACCTGCCGATCTCTTTCCTCGTTTCGTCGTTCATCTCCATCACGCAGAGTTTTTTCCTCGTCGAGCTGGTCAGCCATTGGGGCCTGTTCCCGGTGTTCTTCAAGGACGAGCGCCCGGACCGCATCCCGGGCATTCATCCGTTGTCGCTGCGCGCGCGCGGTCTGATGTGGGCGATCTCGATCGGGATTTGTCCGATCGGTTCGCTGCTCCTTTTAAGCTTCGCGCCACCGTCGCCGGACGTGGACCCCGTCCGATTCGAATTCTTCGTGGGCTCCGTCGGCATCGCCTTCGGCCTGTGTTCCGCGATGCTCATGAGCCGGCTGGTGGCTGAGCCGGTGGACCAGTTGCGCGCCGCCGCCCAGGCGGTGGCCCAAGGGCGCCTCGATGTCCACGTGCCGTTGCGCCGGGCCGACGAGTTCGGCGCGCTGATCGGCGAGTTCAATCACATGGTGGCGGAACTGCGCGAAAAGGAACGCCTGCGCCAGACTTTCGGCTTGCACGTGGGACACAAAGCCGCCGCGCAAATCCTGGCGCGCGATCCGGGGCTGAGCGGCAGCGAGCAGGTCATCACGGTGATGTTTGTGGACATTCGCGCCTTCACTTCCTGGGCGGCGACCTGCCAGCCGCAGCGGGTCGTCGCGGTGCTGAACGAATTCCTGACCATCATGGTTCACGTGGTCGAGGGGCACCACAGCGGCATGATCAACAAATTCCTCGGCGACGGCTTCATGGCGCTCTTCGGCGCGGGCCAGGCCAGCGACGAGCATGCCGATGAAGCGCTGCACGCCGCCCTGGCCATGCTGGCCCATCTCGATGAGCTCAATGCGCGCTTCACGGAACGCGGCGAGCCAGCGCTCGGGATCGGCATCGGCCTGCACACCGGTCCCGCGATCGTGGGCAGTATCGGCTCACCGGAACGGCTGGAGTTCACCGCGATCGGCAGCACCGTGAATCTGGCCTCCCGGATCGAGGGCCTCACCAAATTGATCGGTCAATCGCTCATCGTCAGCGACGCCACCCGCCAGGCCTTGCGCCGGCCGGCCGAGTTGCGGGAATTCCCGGCGCAGTACGTGAAGGGCCTCGACGAACCGGTCCGGATCTGGGGGCCGGCGAGGAGTGGAGTGATGGAGTGATGGAGTGATGGAGTGATGGAGTGATGGAGTAGTGGAGTAGTGGAGTAATGTTTCAGCACTCCAGCACTTCAGCACTCCACCACTCCACCACTCCACCACTCCACCACTCCACCACTCCACCACTCCACCGCTCCAGGCTACTCCTGCCCCTTCGGCTTCGCCTTTTTCGGCTCTTTCGGTGCGGGTTTGAGCGTGGTGAGGTAGGCGACCACGTCGCGAATCTGGCGTTTGGTGAGCAGCGCTCCCATGGGCGGCATCACCGAAATCGCCGGCGTCTGGGAAGCAATGTCGGCCTTCGCCACGCTGATTTCCTGCCCGTCGGGTTGCCGCAAGCGGATGGCCTTGGCGTCTTCGCCGAGCAGCGTGCCCGCGAGAGGCTCGCCGCTCTTTTTCGTCACCGTGACCAGACCGAATCCGGCCGCGACCTGCGCGCTGGGAGCGATCAGCGATTCGAGCAGGTAGTGGCGATCACGGCGCGAGGCGACCGTCTCGAGCGGCGGTCCGACTTCGCTGCCGCCGCCGCGCTGGAAACGATGACAGGCCACGCAATTCGCCGCGACGCTGGTCAGCGCGATCTCGCGCCCGGCGAGCGGATCGCCGCCTTCGAGGCACTCGGCGAAGGCCACCAGCGGATCGCTCGGTGCGCTCCGATTTTTTTCCAAGGCGCCGAGGGCCGCGGCGATCGTTGGGGCGTTGGCGGCGCGGGTGGCGGCGGCCTCGAGAAGGTCGAGTTGGGTGGCCGGCGGCAGAGGGTGACCGGCGGCGAGCTCGGTGACCGCCCCGGCGATCAGCGCGTCCGCGTCGGGCGCGGCGAGCGCGCCGAGCACCGACCAGGCGGCCTGCTGCTCCGCGACTTCCCCCTCGGCGAGGAATTTGCGGGCGGCCTCGAAGGCGCGGTGGCCGTCGCGTTTGGCCACGATCCGCAGCGCTTCGCTGCGCAACGCCGCGGGGTGCGCCCCTTTTGCGGCGGCGAGCCAGGCGTCGAGCATTCGCGCCAGCTCCGGCGAGTTCGGCTCCTGCGCGGCGAGGAGACGCAGCGCTTCGAGGCGGACGGCGGCCGGGATGCTCTTTTCGGCCACCAGCGCGGCGACCTTGTCCGCCGGGGCCTCGAGATGAAACTTGACCAGCAATTCGAGCCCGAGGGCGCGCAACTCCGGCGCCTCGAGCGCGAGCAAGGCGGCAACCTGCGGCTGGAGCGCCGCGCGCACGGGTTCGAGCGGACGCGCGGGGAAAGCGCGAAAGCGGCCGTCGGCGTGGTCGAGCGGGGGCGGTTCGAGCCAGAGCGTGAGCTGCGTCAGCGCTTCCTCGCGCACGGAGGCCAGCGCGGCGGAGCCGAGCGCAAAGGCGGCAACGCGAGCGGCGGCTTCGGGCGTGCCGAGGCGGAAGTTCGCGTTGACCGCGCGGCGCAGCGCCGCCTCGGTGCTGTCGGCGGGTGCTTTCGCGAGCCAGGCGGCGAGCTGGGGGAGCGCGTCGGGAATGCCGAGATCGTCATGGATCGCGATCGCCGCTTCGGCGGCGAGGCGCGGGTCTCTGTCGCCAAGGAAAGTGGTGATCGCGGCGTCGTGGTTGCGCGCCAGAGCGAGCAGGCAGGCCAGGCGCACGGCCCGATCGGTTTCGTGCGCGTTGGCCGCGAGATCGCCCGCCGGCGCACAGCCCGCGAGACCGGTGACGAGCGCGTGGCGCAACCACGGATCGCCGTCGCCATGCTCGCGCACGGCCTGGAGCAGCGGAGCGGAGGCCTCGGGGATTTTCAGGCGCGCGCTGGCGAGCGCGGCGTGAAAGCGCACCCGCGGATTCGGGTCCTTGATCAGCGCCACGATCGCCCGGGTAAGCGGCGCCTGCGCCGGGCCTTCCCCGAGAATCTTCGCCGTCTGGGCGCGCACTTCCGAATCGGGATCGCCGCACAGCGCGACAAGCGCCTCGGGCGCCGCCCACTTCCCCCAGCGCAGTCCCTGGCCCAATCCCCAGACCGCGTGGAGCCGCGCGAGCGGCGGCGCCTTTTGATCGCGGGCGACGGCGAGCAGCACCTCCCAGGCACCGCCCTTCGCCAGCTCGAACTGCGCACCCTTCCGCAGCCGCACATCCGCATGCCCGAGCAAGGCGCGGAGCGCATCCGGCGCGAGTTTCGCGAAGCCGTCGCGCAGGCGCGATTGCACCTCGGCGCGCAACGGGTCGCGGTCGGCGTCCGGCGCGTCGAGCGTCCAGACCGCGCCTTTTTGATCGAGCGGGTACCCGCCCATCCAGTCCGCGAAGTAGAGCTTTCCTTCCGGCCCCCAGCTCATCCCGATGCCCATGATGCCGCTCGAGATGGGCACGTCCTCGGCGAGCTTCCAGGCGGCCCCGGCGGGTTCGAGCCGCAGCGCGTTCATTTTCCCGGACGGGAATTGATCGAGAAAAAACCAGCCACGCCACGCCGGGGCCAGGGCCGTGCCGGGGTTATAGACAAAGCCGGCAGGGCCGTCGTGCGAGTTGACGATCGGCGGCGTGATGAAGAGCGGCTGCATCGGGTGCTCGGGCTGCCAGCGGCCCTCGCTCGTCCAGGGGCACCAGACGCCTTTCATATATTGGAAGCCGCAGCGCCAGCCGGAGTCGCTCTGCTCCGCGATGAAAACGAGCCGCTCTTTTTCCCCGGGCTTGTCCGCATCGTTGTCCACGCCGAAGAGATCGCCGACTTCGTTGAAATCGGTTTCCTGCACGTTGCGCAGGCCGTGTGCGAAGACCTCGAAGTGCGAACCGTCGGGCTCGCAGCGCAGCACGCAGCCTTCGTTCGGGTAGAAGAACTTCCGCCCTTCCTTCGAAGTCACGTTCACCCCCTTGTCGCCGATGCTCCAGTAGATCCGGCCATCGGGACCCACGCGCAAACCGTGCATGTCGTGTCCCGCGTAGGCGATGTGCAGCCCGAAGCCGTGCGCGATGATTTCGCGACTGTCGCTCTTGCCGTCGCCGTCCTTGTCCACGAGCCGCCAGAGATCGGGCGCGATGGTGGAATAAACGCTGCCTCCAAACGCCAGGACTCCTGCCGCGATGCCGGTGACCTCGGTCTGGAAGCCTTCGGCAAAGGTCGTGATCTGATCGGCTTTGCCGTCGCCATTCGAGTCCACCAGGCGATAGATGCGCTCGGTCGGAACGGTCAGGTCTTTCCAATCAATCGAGCCGTCGTGATTCGCATCGGTCAGCGGACCATCGGGCTTCTTGGCCAAACCCGGCGCGAGCACCCGGTGATAAAAGGCCTCCTTGTCTTCGATCGACTGAAACGACTGATCGTCGGGAATCCACTGCGTCCATTCCCGGATGTCCAGGTCGCCCGTTTTGCGCCGCGTGGTGGAGGTGACAAAAACGCGGCCCTGCTCATCCACGGAGCAGGCCACGGGATCGGGCACGTTGATCTCGGCGGACCACTTTTCCGCGGTCAATTTAGGCCGCTCATCGGCCTGAGCGAATGAGAGGGCGAACAGTGGAAGCGCAATGGCGCAGCGAGGGAGGAATCGAGGGGACATAGGGATGGGCGCTGAGCGGCAGGCGCTCCGCAGAAGGAGTGAACCACCGTTGGTATGCCTTCTTCAATAACGCCGTGTGGGCGCCCTCGGCACGGGCGGCGTTCGATTTATCATTCGTGATCTCAAGCGTCAGGTCCTCATCGACGGTTTCCGATCCCGCCGCAGCGCCAGGCGGAATTCAGAACCGTCTGAAATGACGTTCCTTGGTCCGCGGGGTGGCGCTTTCCATCGGCGGAACGCCGAACAAAGAACAAGGAACAAAGAACAAAGAACGGGGCTTTCATGTTCTTTGTTCCTGGTTCTTGGTTGCCCCGATTGCGCCCCAAGGAGCGGCGTGCGCCCCGCCGCCGACCCACTAACGCCCGAGGGGCCGTGCTCAAGCGGTGAGGGCTCCCGCAGAACCCACCCGGCGGCGAGACGCACGCCGCTCCTTGGGGCGCTGCGATGCGCCGTCTCTTTGACTGCATCATTCCGGCTACCAAGGAATGAGATGGCTACAAAGCACGCACGGATTTAGCAAAATAACGATGCCGCCCCCCCTCCAATCATTACTCGCGGCGATCCTCGATGATGATCGCGCCGACGTGAAAGAGCTGCTCGATAACGACCCCGGGCTGACCAGGCGCGGCGTTGCGGATGAGGAGCGTTACGAATCGAATATTGCGCACTGGATCTATTCAGGTGATACCGCCTTGCATGTTGCCGCAGCCGGTTATCGGGTGGAGATCGCAGAGATGCTTCTGGCGGCCGGGGCGGAGGCTGGCTCGGCAAGGAACCGTCGCTGTAGTCAGCCGCTCCATTACGCCTCCGACGGCTGTCTGGACAGCCCATCCTGGAACGCCGGACGGCAGGTTGCGATGATTCGCCTGCTGCTCGAAGCGGGATCCCGGATTGATGCCCCGGACAAGAACGGGGCTACACCGCTGCACCGCGCAGTGCGCACCCGATCTGCTGCCGCCGTGAAGTGTCTTCTGGGTGCCGGCGCCGATCCGACGATCAGAAACAAACCCGGCTCCGCACCATTTCACCTGGCGGTGCAAAACACGGGCCGCGGCGGCTCCGGTTCGGAGATGGCGCGGACCGCACAGCGTGAAATCATCCAGGCGTTTCTGGAGCGGGGCGTCAGCCCGACCCTCAAGGACGCGAAAGGCAAGTCCGTCCTGGAATGGGCCAGGAGCGATTGGATTCAGCAAATCCTGGCGGGCAATGCCGTCTAACGAAGCGCCTTCATCCGGGCCAACCTTACGTCGCTTCCGAAGAGCTCTTGTTACTCGCGGTTGAAGCGGTGAACGCGTCCGTAGATGTTGTATTCCGAGACGAAGACATCGCCGTGGGCATTGAAGGCGACGCCGTGCGGCGCAGTGACGACGCCCGGCTTCCACTTATCCGGTTCGGTCTTGTTGTTGCCAACCTCGTCCGCGGCGGTGTTGGTGCCGAGTTTCGCGACCACCTTGCCCTCCTTGTCGAGGATCGTCACCTGACCCTTTAGCTCGCCAATCACCGCAAGATCGCCCTGGACCGCGACCGCCGCGGGGAGCAGCAGGTCCTTAGCAATCACGCCGAGGAAATCGCCATCGAGCGAGAGGTGCACCACGCGCAGATTGGCGCGGTCGCAGCCGATGATCCGCGGCGGATCGAAGCGCGTATCGATGGCGATCTTGTGCAGCGTCTTGAACCCGTAGGGCTCCGCCTTGCCACCAAAGGATTTGAGATATTTCCCGGTTTTGTCGAAGCGATGGACGTAGTCGCTCGAATAGCCGTCGGTCACGTAGAGATCGCCATTCGGGGCGACATCCATCCCGGTCAGTCGGACGATCGGCTTGCCGTCCTTGCCCTTGCTCTTGAATTCATCGGGGATCGCGGTGGAGGGAATGTTCAGCACCTCTTTTCCGTCGAGCGCGAGCTTGAGAATGTTCCCCGCGACCAGGCGCGGTCCGTAGATAAACTCGCCGTCGGCCTCCTTGTGGATGACAAACCCGTGGAAATCCGGCGGCGCATCTGGCACCAAGCGCAGGAACGTCCCATCCGGTGCGTACACTTGCAGCGCCGCCTTTGGATCCATGACGCTGACATAAACCTCGCCCTTGGAGCTGACGGCGACGTCGCCGTGCAGGTTGCCCATCTGGGGGCGTCCAGGCGCGAGTTTGTACCAATCCGGGACCACCTTGTAGTCGGCGGCGAAGACGTGACCGAGAAGCGCGGTGAGAAGGAGGGCAGTGAAGAGGGGTTTTTTCATGGGGATGGAAGGGACAATGAGGCTCCTACTCCGGCCCGAATGCAATCGGGGAATGCGGCGGCTGGCGGTGGGAGCGCGACCGCCCACAAATCCTGAACCGGGTAGCCGGCACCGTCGGAGCCTCTGCCGGGGTAAAGCGCAGCCCGGCCATTGCCTTCCACTCGCGGCGGACGGGGCGGAGCCCCGGGAAGGTTTGCACAGAGCCCTCGGGCGACCGTGCCGCTGGAGGTGGACGTCTCGGCAAAGGCAATCCAATACCGGGAGGTGAAAGCTTGCTTTCGTCCCGGAACGCTGAAACACTGCGCCCGGTTGCCGCCTTCCCTACGGCGGTGACCTGCCAGCGAGGGCCTCCGAGGCCAGCGTTCCAACCAAACGATACCAACCAAAAATAACCTCTATGAAAAAACTGACCCCTTCCTTTCTTGCCCTCCTTGGCTTGATCGGCACCAGCCTCGCCGGCACCACCGTGTATTCCGGCAAGGAAACCAAGTCCGTCAAACAAGTGGTGGCACCCCCGCCCCCCACCTGCTTCGATGATCGCGAATTGCAGATCGATACCTTCGGACAGGCTTCCTACGGGTCTGAATCCCACATCGGTATGTTTCGTGACGTCGCCGTCGGCGGCGGCGTGGGACTGAACTACTTTTTCCACCGCAACATTGGTCTTGGCGTGGACGCCGCCTGGCTGAGCGCCAAAGAGAACGCGCTGGCCGGCCCGGTCGATGCGGACCACGATCGCACGGTCCTGCACAATTTCAGCGGCAGCCTCATCTTCCGGCTCCCGATCGATAGCGCCTGCCTGGCCCCCTACGCCTACGTCGGTGGCGGCTTCCATGTGGATGGCGAACAGTGGGCCAGCGGCCATGCCGGACTCGGAGTGGAATGGCGCATCGTGCCCCACAAAGTCGGCATTTTCCTGGACGAGCGCTGGACCTATCTCGGCGATCGTTTCGAAGAGCGGGACTTGAACTTCTGGAGCACCCGGCTCGGCGTTCGACTGGTGTTCTAAGCAAGCCTCCGGCCAATCTTTTCCTGGCTGGGAAGATGCCTGGGTCCGTTCACCGGACCCAGGCATTTCTTTTGGGTGCGACCCCCGGCTCGATGAGGCGAGCTCTTCGGCCGCGAGTGACGCCGCTCAGCGGGTGGCGGCCGCAGTGGCGCCGTGCTGGCGGAGGAGCTTGCTGATTTCAGGGCGGCGGTAGGATTCCGCATAGCTCAAGGCGTTCTGACCGGTGCGGTTCCCGAGGTTGGGATTGGCTCCCTTGGCGAGCAACATGAGGACCACCTCCGTCTGTCCGGCGGCCACGGCCATGTGCAGCGGCGTCTGGCCTTCGGCATCCGTGGCATTGACCCGGGCGCGGGCGGCGAGCAGCGCCGCGGCGGCTTCTGGTTGTCCCCGGGCGGCCGCCCAATGGAGCGGCGTCGCCCCCGCTTTATCCGCGAGGGACACGTCGGCCTTCGCCGCGAGAAGGGCGCTGAGCGCGGCTAGATTGCCAGATCCGGCGGCGTGGTGCAGCGGAGTCAGGCCGGCGCTATCGCGCGCCTGGATCGCCGTTCCCTGGGCGAGGAGCCATTGCACGGTCGTGCCGCAGGCCGAAGCGACGGAGGTGGGAAGGATTCGCGCGGCCTCGGCGGAAGCCCCCGGCACGAGAGGCCCCCGCGCGGCGTGATGCAGCACGGTAAGGCCTTTCGCATCGCGCGCCGTCAGCGCCCATTTCTGCTTCCCGATCAGGCATTGCAGCACCTCCAGATTGCCGAATTGGGCCGCGATGTGCACGGCCAGGACGCCATTGGCATCCGGCTTTTCGAGCGGCGCACCGGCGGCGATGAGGAGCTTCGCGCACGCCGTCGAATCCGCGGCGGTCCCGACCGGCGCAAACTTCTGCCCGGGTGCCTGGGCGGCAAAGATGGCGTGCAAGCCGGGTCCGAACGACGCGCAATGCAGGGGCGTGCCGAGGCGCGCCAGTCCACCGAGCGGCGGACTCTTTTCGAGCAGCACGCGAACCGTCGCCGGGCGGTCGTTGAAGGCCGCGATGTGCAGCGGCGATTGGCCATCGGCTGGCGCCAATCCAGCGTCCGCCCCGTGCTGGAGCAGGTAGGCGACCGTTTCCGACTGGTCTTGCGAGGCGGCCTGCCAGAGCGCGGTGCGACCCGCCAGATTGACGGCATCCGGCGGCGCGCCGGCATTGAGCAAGGCGCGGACGGCCAGCGTTCGGCCATGTTCGGCGGCATCGTGCAGCGGGGTGAAACCGGCACGATCTTTGGCTTCGGGATCGGCGCCGTGGGCGAGCAACAGGTTGAGCAAGGGCACGAAGCCGCGCGCGGCAGCCACATGCGCCGGCGTCCGATTGGTCGGGGAAAAGCGCGCATTCACATTCGCGCCGCGCTCGATGAGCAATCGGACGAGGTCGCCGGAGCCGAGGATGGCGGCCCGACACAGGGCGGTCTCCCCCTCGGGGCCGAGGGCATTCACGTCGGCCCGGTGATCGAGAAGGACCCGGACGATCGCGGGGTCGCCGCGCGTCACCGCCATGAGCAACGGCGGCACGCCGGTGAGCAGCGCGCGACCTTCCGGATCGGCGCCGCGATCGAGCAGGAATTCCAGCGTCTCACGTCCACCGAAGAGCGCCGCGTTGTGCAGCGGAGTGAGTCCGGTCTGGTTGCGCGCATCGATCTTCGCGCCGGCGTCGAGCAAGGCGCGCGCAAGGTCCGGGCGGGGACTCATCGCGGCGTGGTGCAGCGGCGTCGAGCGCTCCCGGTCGAGCGCATTCACCTCCGCGCCCGCGGCGAGCAGCACGGTCACGGTTTGCACTTCCGCAGCCATCTGCTCGGGCGTGCTGGCGGCGGCGAAATTGCTCAGCAGCGGGAGCGGATCATTCAGCCCGGACAGGTCCTGGCGAAGCAGTTCGAGCAGAACCGCCAGCGTCACGGTCTGTCCGCTCTCCGTCACCTTGCGCAAGGCGGCCGCAAAGCTTCCGCTGCCCGCGTTCTTGAAATTCTCGACGACACTTTCCTCGACCGAATGGGCGAGATGGTGCAACGGCGTCTGGCCTTCCCGATCGCGCTCATCGATCCGCGCGCCGGCGGCGAGCAGCGCCGCTGCGGCCGACGCCCGGCGGTGCGCCACCGCGTGGTGCAGCGGCCTCAGGCCATCCGCGTCGGCTTCGTTGCACGCGCGGAAGTCGGGGGTGCAGAGCGCTTTGATCCGCTCGAGATCGCCGCCGGCGGCAGCTTCATGGATCTCCCCACCGTGGGCCTGGACGGCGAGCAGCGTGCAGAGGACAAAGAGCGCGCAAGGACGAGTCATGGTGAGCGGCGGACGGGCGAATCTCGTTTCGGCCGCCCGGCGCAGGCAAGGTCCAAGTGTCCGCGCCCCGATCCTCGGGCGAGGCTGGCGGTGCCCGATCCTTACGAGGTCAGCACGCCCGTGGAGTCGGGCGGTGGGGCAACCGACGCCACCGCTTCATTCATCTCCAGGAGAGGCGGCGCGGTCTGCCGTTCCGGCGCGGCGCCGAAGCCGGTGACCAGTTCGATCCTGCCGTCGAAGTTTTCGATCAGCGCCGACATGCTCTCCACCCAGTCGCCGCTGTTGTAATAGGTGACGTCTTCGATCTGGCGAATCATCGGGGAGTGGATGTGGCCGCAGACCACGCCGTCCACTTCATCCGTACGGGAGAAACGCACGATGCCCTCCTCGAAGTCGCCGATGTAACTGACCGCATCCTTGACGCTCTTTTTTACATAAGCGCTGAGCGACCAATACTCGCGGCCAAAGATCCGGCGCAGCGCGTTGATCGGACGATTGAGGCGCAGGAGCAGTTGATAACCCACGTCTCCGAGATAGGCGAGCCACTTGATGTTCTGGATCACCGCGTCGAGCTCGTGGCCGTGAATGACCAGCAGGCGGCGCCCGTCCGCCGTGATGTGAATCGCCCGCGGCTCGATGGTCACCGCGCCGAAATCGCCGAGAAAACCGGAGACGAATTCATCGTGGTTGCCCGGAATGTAAATGATGCGCGTGCCCTTGCGGCCGGCCCGGAGCAGCTTCTGGAGCACATCGTTGTGCGCCTGCGGCCAGTAAATACCGCGCCGGAGCGACCAGACATCAATCAAATCGCCGACGACATAGAGCGTCTCAAACTCATATTCGCGCAGGAATTGCAGCAAGGTCTCAGCCTGGCTGCCCCGCGTGCCGAGGTGGACGTCGGAGATCCAGCCGGTGCGATAACGTTTCATGGGTGATTTGAAACGGGTCCCGGTCCGCAAAGTCAAAGCCACAGACGAGGGACACGGCAGATTTCACCTGATCGTAACATCGCTGACGCGCGAGGCCCGCAGGCTGCTTTCAGGTTGGGCGACAGTGAAATCGCATCTTCTGAAACCGCCTGAGCGCACCACGCGCCGCGCTCGCAAACCACCACGCCAAACGGTGGCGGCGATTTTGCGCGCCGCTTATGAACTCCACGTGCGGGACCCCTTGACCCGCCGGGCCGTCAAACGGGTGCTGCACTGACCCGCGCGCCGGATCGCGGCCCTCGGTTCCTTTCCTTGCCGTCACCTGGTTGTTACAAAATCGCGATTGACGCGGTCAGGATGGCCCTCAACCTTCGCCATCGCGTGAAATCCGAGTTGACGTCCAGACTTCCCACTGCTCTGCCGCTCAAACCCGTGGCGGAGGAACTGGCTTTCCTGCGCAAGAGTTTCAAGGAACTCATCTCCGCCTATTCCACCCAGGTGGAGGCCGATATCGCCCAGCTCCAGATCGCGATCACCGCCGAGAGCGAATCCAAGAAAAAGCTGCCGGCCAGCCGCGTCGCCGACCTGCGCGACATGCTCATGCTCCTGCGCAATTTCGACATCAAACCTCCGAAGGGACGCCGGCGCGACCTGAAGAAGGTCGAAAGCCTGGTCGGGGATTTGCGGGAAATTGTCGATCGCTGGGAGT
The DNA here is from genome assembly GCA_034667665.1 of Chthoniobacter sp. Taxonomy (GTDB): domain Bacteria; phylum Verrucomicrobiota; class Verrucomicrobiia; order Chthoniobacterales; family Chthoniobacteraceae; genus Chthoniobacter. The sequence continues at coordinate 84,049 of JAXDQW010000102.1, read as the reverse complement.
AGGCGCGCTGGCGCGCTTCGCGCGCAATGGCAAATGGCAAATGGCCAATGGCACATGGCAAATACGGTCACCGTGGTTTCGTCAACCCGTCGTCCCGGCGAAGAGGGCGCGGCCCGGCCGGGCGACGCCCCTTGACCGCATCCAGTGGGCCGCTAGTGTCGCCGTTCGCCTCGCTCGCTTGAAGCCCCACCACCCCACCCATGAATGCGGCGTGTTCGCCGTCTTTGGCCATCCGAACGCGGCCGTGCTCACTTATTACGGGCTCTTCGCGCTCCAGCATCGGGGGCAGGAGAGCGCGGGGATCGTCACCGCGAGCGGACCGAATACGCCTTTTATCCGCCACGTGGACATGGGGCTGGTCTCGCAGGTTTTTTCCGCGAACCACCTCGAACGGCTGAAGGGCAATCGGGCCATCGGCCATGTGCGTTACTCGACCACCGGCTCGAGCACCCTGGCGAATGCGCAACCCCTGACCTTCAGCACCGGCCGCGGTCAGATCGCGATCGGCCATAACGGGAACCTGATCAACGCCGCGGTGCTGCGCCACGAGCTCGAACAGCGCGGCTCCATCTTTCAGACCACCGTCGATAGCGAGATCATCCTGCACCTGCTCGCGCAGCCCGCCGGCGGGAACGGGGTGCTCGCGGGACTGCGCAAGATCCAGGGCGCCTTCTCGCTGGTCCTGATGAGCGAACGCGAGATCATCGGGGTGCGCGATCCCTTCGGCTTCCGGCCATTGGCGCTGGGGAAATTGGAAGGCGCCTGGATTCTCTCCAGCGAAACCTGCGCGCTCGATTTGATCCATGCCGAATTCGTGCGCGAGCTCGAGCCCGGCGAGGTGCTGATCATCAACGAGGACGGCCTGCGCTCCGAGTTCCCCTTCAACGTCGAGCAGCGCGCGTTCTGCATGTTCGAGTATGTCTATTTTGCGCGCCCGGATTCGTTGATCAACAATATCAACGTCGCCCGCGTCCGGACGGAAATGGGCCGCGAACTGGCGCGCCTGCACCCGGTCGAGGCGGACATCGTGGTGCCGGTGCCGGACTCCGGCAATTACGCCGCGCTGGGCTTCGCGGAAGAGCTGGGGATCGCCTATAACCACGCCTTCGTCCGCAATCACTACATCGGGCGCACCTTCCTCCAGCCGACGCAGCTCATCCGGGACTTCAACGTGCGGGTGAAGCTCAACCTCATCAAGGAAGCCGTGGAAGGGAAACGGGTCGTCGTGGTGGACGACTCGATCGTGCGCGGCACCACCGCGCGCGCCCGGGTGGTCAATTTGCGCGAAGCCGGCGCGAAGGAAGTCCACATGCGCATCTCCTGCCCGCCGCATCGGCATGCCTGCCATTACGGGATCGATTTTCCGGATCCCGAGAAGCTGCTCGCCAATCAGTGCAGCATCGATCAGATCCGCGATTATCTGGGCGCGGACTCCATCGGTTATCTCGATGTGCCGGGCATGGTCCGCGCGACCGGCCAGGAGGAGTCGAGCTTCTGCCTCGCGTGCTTCAATGGCGATTACCCGGTGCCGGTGGATCCCACGCTCGACAAATTCATCATGGAGCGCCGCGCGCATCGCCTGAACCTGCTCGCCGCCGAAGACGATCATCCGGAACTTTTCGACCAGGTTTTCTGAGCCCGCGCGCGATGCCCGCCAAAGCGAAATCCGAAATCCGAAATCCGAAAAGGCTTACGCGGCCGCCGGCGTGGACGTGGACCTGGGCAACCGCGTCAAGAGCCGCATCCACGAGCGCGTGAAGATCACCCATGGCCCGGAAGTCCTGGGGAAGATCGGGGGGTTCGGCGGCCTGTTCCGTCCGGATTTCAAGGGCCTGAAAGAGCCGGTGCTCGTCTCGAGCGTCGATGGCGTGGGCACCAAGCTGAAGGTGGCGTTCGCGATGAACCGCCATGACACCGTTGGCCAGGACCTCGTCAATCATTGTGTGAACGACATCGCCGTGGTGGGCGCGCGGCCTTTGTTTTTCCTCGATTACATCGGCGCGGAGCGGCTCGAGCCGCCGGTCTTTGAGCAGTTGCTCAAGGGCTTCACCAAAGCCTGCAAGGAGGCCGGCTGCGCCCTGATCGGCGGCGAGACCGCGCAAATGCCGGGGATGTATCAACGTGGCGAGTACGACCTCGCGGGGACCATCGTGGGCGTGGTCGATCGCGCGCTGGCGCTCGACGGGAGCCGCATCCGGCCCGGCGATGTGATCATCGGGCTCGCCTCGAATGGCCTGCACACCAACGGCTATTCGCTTGCGCGGCGGGTGCTCTTCGAACAGCTGGGCTTGCAGCTCGGAGCGAAGCTCGCGGGGGTGAGCAGGACCATCGGGGACGAACTCCTCCGGGTGCACCGGAACTATCAGCCGCTGCTCGCGCGCCTCCCTCGCGGCCTGGTCAAAGGCCTGGCGCACATCACCGGCGGCGGGCTCATCGACAATCTCCCGCGCACTTTGCCCAAAAACGCCGATGCCGTCATCGACGCCGGATCGTGGAAGGTGCCGGCGATTTTCCAGCACATCGCCGCCGGCGGAAAGATCGACCGCACGGAGATGTATCAGGTCTTCAACATGGGCATCGGCATGACCGTGATCGTCGCCGCCGCCGACCGCGCCCGAGCCCTGCAACTGACCAGGGGACGCGTGATCGGCCGGATTGAAAAGGGCACGGGCGTGGTGCGGCTGGAATTCCCGTCCGCGAAGAAAAAGCGAGCGGTGTAGCCGGGCGGGGACCTGTGAATCTCGCTCATTGTTTCGCCCTCGTTGCCAAGCCGAGGACTTGGCAACGCCGCCGCATTGGCGCGGGGAAGCTGAGCTTCGTGGTGAGTGGCGGGACCGTCTGGAGCCAGTGCGGCGGCGCGTGAACCCGACCACCCCACGCCGGCAATGGGGCAAAACGAGACAGCCCTCTCGCTGGTCCGGCGATCTTGTCAGCGGCGTCGTCCCGATTATGCTCCCGGCATGTCCATCACGCTGGAGCTAGACGAAGAATCGCTGCGGATGTTGCCGCTCGGTCCGGGCGAGCGCGAACGGCACATGCAGATCGAGCTGGCCTGTCGCTATTATGCCCGCGGCTGGCTGACCCTCGGCCAGGCGGCGCGCCTGGCGGGGCTGGATCACTTCGCTTTCGCGGTCGAGCTGGCCGAGCGCAGTATTGCGCGCGACTACACGATCACGGAAGCGGTCGAGGATTTGGCGCATGCGCGTGGTCAGTAATACGTCGCCAATTTCCAACCTCGCGATCATTGGGCGGCTGTCTCTCCGTTATGGGCGGGTGGCCGTGCCGCCGGAAGTCGCCCGCGAACTCCGCGCGGTCAGTCATGTGGCGGGGCGTCAAACGATCGACGCTGCTTTCCATGAGGGATGGCTGGTCGTGGAATCGGTTCCGACCCCAAGCGCGCTCGAAGAATTGCGGCGGACTTTGGACGCTGGCGAGGCGGAAGCGATCGCGCTGGCGGCAGCGACCACGACGGATGTGCTCCTGATCGATGAGCGACGCGGACGAATCGCGGCGCGCGACCGTTGCCTCAAAGTCGCCGGCGTGCTCGGCGAGTTGCTCCACGCGAAATTTACCGGCGACTTGCCATCGGTGCGGGAGGAAATGCGGAAGCTGAAGAGCGAAGCGCGTTTCTTCATCCGCGCAGACATCGAAGGTTTCATTCTTTCGCAAGCCGGCGAATAGACGACGGGGCTGGCCTCGGTCTCCGCTATTTATCCTCGTCGCGATGGCAGGCTTCCGCGGAGGACGAAGCCGCTGAAGCGTCCATGGAACTCCGCCCGCCCGTTGAGTTGCTCCTCGACCGAGGCGCCCACGCCGAGCGGCATGGGGACGATTGCCGGACGGAGGCGCCGACGTATTTCTGGATTGCCGGCGGAAAGATCGACCGCACGGAGATGTATCAGGTCTTCAACATGGGCATCGGCATGACCGTGATCGTCGCCGCCGACGACCGCGCCCGAGCCCTGCAACTGACCAGGGGACGCGTGATCGGCCGGATTGAAAAGGGCACGGGCGTGGTGCGGCTGGAATTCCCGTCCGAGAAGAAAAAGACCGCGGCATGAGCGCAAGGTGCTCTCCGTTGCCGATTTCGCGACGTGGCTGCACTCAAACCTCACTGCCGGGCGATCGCTGCCCTGGACTCCGGCAATCCCGGCGCCGGCCGGGATGACACTGGAGGCACGCCGTCGGCAGCGCGGGAAATTTGGCCTTGGCACCTTTGCCGGCCTTCGTTAATAGCCAGCCCCAAGTTTATGAACCGAATCTTCGTACCGGCAGTCGTCATTGTGGCTCTTGGCCTGCTTGCCGGTTGCGAGCCTTACAATCCCAATCAGCCGAAAAAAGGCACGGGAGGCTGGCATCCGCCGAAACCGCCGGACCAGCCCGCGCAGCCTCCGGATGAACCGGTCGAGCCACCCAAGCCGCCACCGACGGTGGACAATCCGCCTCCCGGACCCGTGGTGCCGGAGCCGCCCAAGCAGGTCGGCGAACTGCCCTACGCCAAAGCCGTGCCGGGCAAGCCGGGATTCGTGACCAGCCCGTACGATCCCTACAAAGGCTACATCGATGTGCGGGGCTTCCCTCCGGGGACCGAGGTCAAGGACCCTTATTCCGGGAAGACTTTCCTCGTCCCGCCTTTCTGACGCCGAGTCCGTTTGACCTTTAGCCCGGCCCGAAAGCCTTGCGTGTTTTCCGGCCGGGCTTTTTTTCCCTCAGATGATCAATCTCGCCATCGTCGGACCGGGCCTGCTCGGCGGTTCGATCGCGCTCGCCGCGCGGCATCGGTATCGCGTCGCGCTGTGGGCGCGTCGTGCCGAGGCGGTGACGGAGCTCGAGGCCGCGGGCATCGGTGATCGCGCTTCGACCGACTTGCGTTCGGTGGTGGCCGATGCCGATCTCGTGGTCCTCTGCGTTCCCGTCGGGGCGATGCCGGCGCTGGCGCGCGAAGTGGCCGCTGCGGCGCGCGGGGATGCTCTCGTGACCGATGTCGGGAGTGTGAAAGCGCCGCTTTGCGAGCAACTGGGGGCCATCCTGGGCGGACGCTTCGTCGGCAGCCATCCCATGGCCGGGTCCGAGCAGACGGGGTTGGCGGCCGCGCGCGCGGATCTCTTCGCAGACGCCGTCACCATCGTCACGCCCGACGCTCGAACGGAACTTTCCGCGACGGCGGCGATCAGCGGCTTCTGGACCGCGCTCGGCTGCCGGGTCCTCCAACTGTCGCCGGGCGAGCACGACGAAATCGTCGCCCTGGTCAGCCATCTCCCGCACCTGCTCGCCGCGACCCTGGTCAATACCGTGGCGGCGAAAAACGCGCAGGCCTTCGACTTCTGCGGGCCCGGCTTTCGCGATACCACCCGCGTCGCGGGCGGCCCGCCGGCGATGTGGGCGGAGATTCTGGGCACGAACCGGGACGCGGTGGGCCGGGCCGTCGAGGCTTTGATTGAAAATCTTCGCGAAATCGTAAGACTGCTCGACCGCGATCGACCCATGACCGATTTCCTCACCCTAGCCAAAGCGCAGCGCGACCGCCTGCGGCTTCCGAAAACTCCGCATGCCTGACTGGAAAATCCGCCGCGCCCCGACGATCGTCACCGAGCTCGAAGTGCCCGGAGACAAGAGCATTTCGCATCGCGCCGTGATGCTCGCGGCGCTCGCCAATGGCCCGTGCGTGATCCGGGGATTCCTGCCCAGCGAGGACTGCCTTTGCACGGTGGCCGCCATGCGCTCCCTGGGCATCGAGATCGAAGCGGCGGATGAGACCACGCTGATCGTCCACGGCAAGCGCCGCGTGCTGAGCGCGCCGAAAAAGGAGATCGACTGCGGCAACTCGGGCACCACCATGCGGCTGCTCGCCGGCCTGCTCGCCGGGCAGCCGTTCAAGAGCCGATTGGTCGGTGACCCCTCCCTTTCGAAGCGGCCGATGAAACGCGTCATCGAGCCGCTCACGCAGATGGGCGCGAAGATTCACGCCGAAGGCGAGCACGGCCGCCCTCCGCTCTCGATCGAAGGAACCAAGCTCAAGCCGATCCATTACAGCACCGAGGTGGCGAGCGCGCAGGTGAAGAGCGCGGTGCTCCTCGCGGGGTTGTTTGCGAATGGGAAAACGAGCGTCACCGAGCCCTATCAGAGCCGCGATCACACCGAGCGAATGTTGGAATACTTCCTCGTGCGGCCGCAGAAGAAAGGGCTGACCATTGCGGTCCATGGCGGCCTCACGCCGGAGTCGCGCGACTTCACCGTGCCGGGCGACCTCTCGAGCGCGGCGTTCTGGCTGGTGGCCGCGTCCGCGCAACCCCGCTCGCATTTGCTGGTCAAGAACGTGGGCTTGAACGAGACGCGCACTGGCGTGCTCGCCGTGCTCCTGCGCATGGGCGCGCAGGTCCGCGAGATCGTCGAGACGGAAGATGCCGAGCCGATGGGCACCATCGAAGTCCGCGGCGCCCGGCTCAAGGGCACGACCATCGAGGGCAAGGAGATCCCGAACGTCATCGACGAGTTGCCGATCCTCGCCGTGGCCGGCGCCCTCGCCCAGGGCAAGACATCGATCTACAATGCCGGCGAATTGCGCGTGAAGGAAACCGATCGCCTCGCCGCGATCGCCACCAATCTCCGCGCCATGGGCGCGCAAGTCGGCGAGACCGAGGATGGACTCGAGATCATCGGCGGCCTCGCGCTGCGCGGCGCGCGCATGGATAGCTTCGGCGATCACCGCATCGCCATGGCCTTCGCCATCGCGGGCCTTTTTGCCGAAGGTGAAAGCATCATCACCAATACGGATTGCGTGAACACTTCCTACCCCGGTTTCTACCAGGCCCTGGAAAAGATTTTGAAAGAACCATCGGGCCCCTCGACGCCCGTCGTCACCACCCTGCCTTCCTGACCCCGTGCCCGGAGATCACCCGCACGTTGTCGTCGCCATCGATGGACCGGCCGCCTCCGGCAAGAGCAGCGTGGCGCAGTTGCTCGCGCGCAAGTTGCGCTTCGTGTACGTTAACACGGGCGCCATGTATCGCGCGGTCACGTGGCTCGCCGTCTCGAAGGGCGTTCCGCCGAAGGACGCCGGGCGCATGCAACAACTGCTGCACTACACCGATCTCCGCTGCGGCATCACCGATCTCGCTTCCACCATTCTGCTCGATGGGGTCGATCCCACGCCGTTCCTGGTCTCGGAGGAGGTGAATGCCAGCGTCTCGGCCGTGGCCAGCCTCCCCGACGTGCGCCGGCTCCTGGTGGCCCGGCAACGCGCTTACGCCTTCGAGCACGATCTCGTCATGGAGGGCCGCGACATCGGCTCCGCCGTCTTTCCCGAGACGCCTTTCAAATTCTACATCGATGCCTCGCCCGAAGTCCGCGCCATGCGTCGCGCGAAGCAAGGCTTGGAGGATTCGATCCTGACCCGGGACAAAATCGACTCGAGCCGGCGCACCTCGCCGTTGGTGATCGCGGAGGATGCGCACGTGATCGACAGCTCCAACCTGACCGTGGAGGGCGTCGTGGGGGAAATCTTCGGCCGGCTCAAGCAAAAGGGCCTGCCCCTGGGGGAACTGTGAGGAACGCCAGTGCTCCAGCGACTCACTTCCCTCAACTGATCACTGAATTCTGATTACCCATTACTGATCCCATGGGCGCCTGGTACCAATTCCACTATTACCTCGCGAAGGGCATCGCCAAGACGCTCTTCTCCTTCAAAACCGTGCACCGGGAACGGATCATCGAGGAGGGAGGCGTGATCCTCGCGATGAACCATCAGAGCTACCTCGACCCGCCACTCGCGGGCATCTCCTGCCGCCGCGAGATTCACTTTCTGGCCCGCAAAACCCTGCTCGAGTGGCCGATCCTCGGACCAATTTTCCCCAAGCTGCGCGTCATCCCGGTGAATCAGGAACGGGCCGACATGAGCGCGCTCAAGACGGTCATCAAGCTCGTCCGCGCCGGCGGCTGCACCGTGGTCTTTCCCGAGGGCGCCCGCACCCTGGACGGCCAGCTCCAGCCGGCCCAGCCCGGGATTGGGCTGATCATCGCCAAGACGCTCGCACCGGTGGTTCCGATGCGCATCTTCGGCGCGTTCGAGGCTTTTCCGCGGGGAGGAAAACCGCATCCGTTTCGACCGGTCACGCTCGTGGTCGGCCATCCGCTGCGTTTCACCGAGGCCGATTTGGCCCGCCTGGAAGGCCGTGCGCTCTACCAAAGCCTCAGCGAGCGCGTCATGGAACGCATCGCGGCCATCGAGTACGAGCGTCCGTAGAATGTGACGCAGACTTGCCGTCTGCGATCCCCGCGCCCCCGCAAACTCCCCCGGAGACTCCCGCTCCGGCGGACTGCAAGTCCACCTCACATTACCGACCTCGCGGCGGCGGTCTTGTCACGGGTTCTGCGTCCCGCCATCATCCGCTCAACGCGGATCTTCAAAACCCGGGTCCCATGCGCATCGTCCCCCCACTTGTCGCGCTGTTCGTCTTCGGCGCGATCGCCTTCGCGCAGGATGTCGCCACGAAAATTAGCGAGGCGGCCACGAGCGGCGATATCGCCGCGACCCGGGCGCTGGTGGACGCGAACGGAGGCGCGAACTCCCTCGCCGGCGGCACCGCCCTGTTGCAGGCGATCGTCGCCGCGAAGTTCGAGCTCGTTGAGAATCTCCTGGCGGCGGGAGCGGATCCGAATCGGCGCAGTATCGACGGGCATCTCCCGCTCTTGATTGCGGTGGGCAATCACGATTTCCGGATCGTCGAGACGCTGCTCCGGCACGGGGTCGATCCGAATGGCATCGGGCGTTGTCTCGAACCCGACTGCCCCACTCATCCGGCTCTGGTCTTTGCCGCGTACCTCACCGAGCCGGTGCTGGTCAAGCAACTGCTCGACGCGGGAGCCGACGCTTCCTGGGGGCAACACGGCGCGGCAAATTACGCGAATCTCAATTGCGACACCGAAAGCCTGAAACTGCTCCGCGCGGCAGCCGGCAGGGAAAACGCGGGCGCGCCACCCAAGGAGGCCGCGCCGGTCGCGAAGCAGAGCGTCTCGGCGCTCGGTCTCACGGAGTTGCTGCCCGCGTCCCCGGAACGGAAACTTCTCCCCGCGCCAACCGGAAAGTGCCGCCTCGCCGTGATCGCCGACGCCGCGCTCGCCGCGCCCGCCGATCTGCTCACCGCCCGCCTTTCGCAGGACGCCGGCTTCGAGGTTCTCGAGCGCGCCGAGCTCGACCGCATTCTGCGCGAGCAAAGCCTTTCGAGTTCCATCGCTGAAGATCCGGCCGGCGCCGTGAAAGTTGGCGCGCTGCTCGGCGCCGATGCGCTGATCCTCGTGCAAAAGATTGTCATTGGGGGCAACGCCCTCGTGCAGGCCCGATTCGTTCGGGTGCACCCGGGCCTCATTCTCGATACCAATCACGCCGTCCACCCCCTGGCGGCGCCCGCGCCATGGGCGGATTCCCTCGCTCAGCGCATTGCGCCGCTGGCGCGCAAAGCGATCGCGCGCGACGCCATGGCGCTCTCGATTGTCGGCTGGCGCACGAGCGTGCCGACGACCACCGGCGGGGAACTCGAGCGGGCCGCCGGGCTGCTGCTCACCGACCGCCTCGTCCGCGAGCCGCAGCTTCATCTGCTCGAGCGCGTGGCGATCGACGCCCTCACCCGCGAGCACGCTTTGGGGACCGAGGGCGAGTTTTGGGCCGGAAGCTGGCTGCTCGATGGCGTTGTCGAGCCCGCCCCGGACCGTTCCGGACGACTCTCGCTCATTCTGCGGCTGCAGCCCGCCAAGCCCGGTGAGACCATCACCATCACCGTCCAGGGCACCCGCGCGAAGCTCGTCGAGGCTGTGTCGGATGCAGTCGCCCAGATCACCCAGGCCCTGACCCGGCAACCCGCCACGCCCGCCTCCGATTTCGCGGTCGAGGCCCAGCGTTATCTCGACGAGGCCAAAAACGCAGTGAGCTGCCGGATGTTCCTCGCGGCGCACCGCGCGGCGGAAACGGCCTGGATGCTGGGCGAGCCAACCTTCGAGGCCGCGCAACTTCGTGTGCTCTCGGGGGTCCGCACTCTCCAATGGCAATATGAATGCATGGCGGGCAGGGACAGCTTCCCCGGGAGGGAACCAGTCCGCGGCCGCGCGTGGACGGCGAAGTGGTTGAATGACCGCCTCGCCGGGCAGCCGTGGCTCGGACCAAAGGAGTTCATCGATCTGGCGATCGATAACGCCGGCGCCTGGCGGGACGGGCTCGCGAAACTGGAAGCAGAGCCGGGCCGTGCGGAAGAATACTTCCAGCTCCTCAACGATTTCATCGGGTCGTCGGTCCTGACCTTCATGATCTTCGACACGGCCGCCGGCGAGCTGGACTACGGCGCACAGCTCAACGAATTGCGGGAAGCAACTCGCACCGCCCTCGATGAAACGGAGCTCCGCGCCAGCCAATATCCCGGCGCCACTCGGGCGCAAAATGCGCTCGCGGAAGGCCGCATGTATCTGGCGCGCGTGTTTTATCCCAACGATGCCGCCGCGATCCCGGCGCTGCGCAATCTGCTCGCAAAGCATTTCCCGGAAAAGGATGCGAGCACGCGAGCGAAAATCCGGGAGTTGATCGGTGCGCTCGATTCGTCCGCAAACTGGTCCCAACTCCGTCTCGATTCGGCCAGAAATGAAATTTCCTGGCTACCCATTCCAGTGCGGATGCCCGGGGGCCAGGCCCTTCGCCGCGCCGTGATCGAGCACTTGATGGCCTCCGGCGCCCCCGAGGATGAATTCGCCGCACGCTATCTGTCATTCCGTTACGCCTCGTCTTCCGCGGAGAAACGCGCGCACTCCCGGCGCATGTTCGAGTTGGTCTGGGAGATGCGCGATTTCCTCGCCAGCGATCCGAAAGCGGTCGCGTCGCTCGAGAAGCAGTTCTTCGCCCTTGGGCGCGATCCCGAGGCGCCGCAGTTTGCGCAGGAACGCTTCAAAAAAGACCCCGCGGATAATGACTATTCCATGCGCGACAACGAAGGGTTCCGCGCGCTCAAAGTGCGCTTGGAAACATACCTGCTCCAGCATGCGCCTTTGGATGCGGGCTGGACCAGCTTGTCTTTCTCCCGGCCAGCGACGCCGGAAGAAGAAAAGGCCAGGCGGGCGGCCATGGACGAGCGGACCCTGAAGAAGGGCGGAGCGAGCCCCACCCGATCCGCGCCCCGGCAAGGGCGGAGAAACACCACCAGCTTCGAAGGCTCTCCACCGCTGCAGGTGACTCAAGTGTGGCATCCCTACGACCTGGCCCCTGATGAGACTTACGACTTCGATCTGAAGTTCGACACCCTTACGGTGAAAGCTGACTGTGGCTGGGTGTATGGCGTGTTCACGCCCGGCTATTTGCGCACGAGTCCCGCTTACGGTTGCGTCTTTCGGATCGAGATTCCTTCGTTGAAAACCACGAAGATCGCGCTGCCCAAGACGCCGCAAAAGAGCTCGGACGGCACGGACTCCGATGCCACCTGGCTCGCTGTTTCGGAGACCCACCTCTTCTGCGGTCTCGAAAACCGGTGTCTCGCCATCTACGATTGCGCCGCGCAACGCTGGGAGATCAATGAAGAGATCAAACCGCATGGCACAGCCATCCTTCTCGGCGATGACTGCTTCCAAATGACCCGCTGGCGCGGCGTGGATGGACTCGTTCGTTTGAATCCTGCGCGGCATTCCGCGGAGCTGCTGGCGAGTTCCCAGCGGACGCCGGCCGCCACTCCCCTCGATGATCCCACGCTGGAATTCAAATCCATGGCCCTCTCGCCCGCCGGAGGAGAACTTTGGATCACTGCCAATGAACGCCGCCCTTTGTCCGGGCCGGGTGCAAGTGAACTACGCTCGACGGCCAAAACCGCGACCTTTGCTTTTTCGCCGCAGACTGGGACATGGCGAACGGCCACGGCGTGGCACGATTTCTCCCCGAACGTCACCATCGTTTACGGTGAAACGCTCGGTCGCGTTTACACCCCCTACGGCGGTCCAAACCCATCGCTTCTCCACCTGTTCCTCCCGGGCTATCAGAGAGTAACGCTGCCGCTGGAATTTAAAGTTCCCCAGCAACTAGCCGCCCGCGAGGTGCACCCGCACCGGCTCGGGGCGTCGAAATGTATCTCGACGAAGCAGGGACACTTTTTCCCGTCGTGGCCCGAGCGAGTGATGTGGTTCCTTCCGAGCGCGGACCTCGAAGCCTACATGCACGCCCATCCGCCTTCGCAAACTCCCGATACTTCAACACCCCCTGGCCGATGATCCCGACCCGGATCGCTCCGCCTGGGCAACGCCGGGGCGTGGCGGGACGCCCTGGCGACACTCGAATCCGCACCAGCACCGCGCGGGAGGATATTCTCAATCTTCATCGACTCATCGAATCTCCGTCACGGAGCTCCAAGCCGTAGCAATGTCATTGGCGGCCGGAAGGAGGGAATGTGACGCAGACTTGCAGTCTGCGATCCTCACGCCTCCACAAACTCTCCCCGGAGACCTCCCGCACCAGCGGACTGCAAGTCCACTTCACCTTCGTCTTCGACGTGATCGCCTTCGCGCAGGATGCCGACCCCAACAACGGAGGCGTGAACTCCCCCGCCCGCGATATGCTTCCTTTCCTCAATCCGGGTGGCGTGCGTCCCCGCGAATCAGCTAACGGCCTTTGAAGATCCTGAGCAGGCCGGGCTTTTTCGGAGCGCCCGCGCTCGCCTTGGGAGCCGAGGGGCCCTGGGCGATCGGTTTGGGAGGCGTGCTCGCGGTCGGGCTGGAGGAACTTTTCTTTTCCGCGACGGCGGCCTTCTCCGTTACGGCGTCCGGCTCACTGGCCATGCGTTGACCTTTCGCCGCGGCTTCATCGGCGAGCTGGAGTTTCGCGTCGGCAGCCTTCATTGCCGTCCGCGCTGCCTTTTCCTGCGCGGCCGTGCTCGAGGCGGCCGCCGCGAGCGATTTTCTCAGTTGCATCAGTTCCGAACGGCTCTGCCCGGGAGAGTCTGCGTCCGGCAGCGACTTTCCTTCCGAGAGCAGCTTGGATTCTTCCTCCTGGACGCTGCTCGCGACTTTGATCTCCTCGATGCGTTTCGTCAGAGCCACGAGGGATTTGTTCTGCGCTTCGCTCAAAGCCTGCAGTCCTTCCGCGCGGCGCCGTTCCGCGTCGATGTTTTGCGTGACCACATTCAAGGTGTGCTGAAGGCGCTTTCGCTGGGCCAGCAACTGTTCCAGGTTCTGGCCGCTTTCAGTCATCAGTGAGGCGGTGGAATCAATGGTCTGCTGGAGGCTGTCCGCCTCCGTCTTGATTTTGGTGAGATCTTCGTTCAGCCGGTCGCTCTCGGTCTTTCGGGCATTGATCTGGCGATCAAGCTCCTGTTGCTTGACCTTCTCCAGCAGGGCCTGGGACTTTCCCGGGGTGGCTTCCTCGCCCGGTGCGGCGCTTGCGGACAGCCAGGTGAAGAGACTCAGGAGCAAGACTGCGCCTGCCAGCGATGGGGTTCGTTTCATCGCAGAACGCTGTCAAAGAATGTGTGGGGCTGGCAACGAGTTTCCGGCGGAACCTCCACATTGCCCTCACCGCTTCCCGGCGCATCGCTTTTTCGATGAGCAGCGCCGCGAGAGGCCGGGTGGCTTCGTCGAGGGCCGCGTTGGCGCGCTTCGGTTGAGCGGTGTAGAGCAGGCGGAAAGCGACGGAGTGAGAGGCGCGCGGGCCAGGGACCGTTTGTGCCCGCCTGCTCTACACCCCTCCCTCCCCTCTCCTGCGCCGCCTGCCGATTGCAAGTCAGCCGCACAATGAGGATTCCAGTCTCGCCAACGCTCGCGCAACGTGACCTTGATCCTCCCCCGGTGTCCCAGCTCAAATCGCCATTTGAAGAAGAGTTTCGGGCGTTTGCCCTCGCGGAGGCGCGCGTCCCGCCCCCGCGCAACGCCGTGCTCTTTTACGGCAGCTCGTCGATTCGACTGTGGGACACCCTCGCGGCGGATTTTCCCGGTCTGCCGGCAATCAATCGCGGCTTCGGCGGCTCGACGCTGGCTGAATGCGTGCGAGAGATGGAGCGCCTGGTCTTTCCCTTGCAGCCGCGCGCGATCGTGCTTTACGCGGGCGACAACGATCTCGATCACGGCGCGACTCCCGAGCAGGTGCAGAAGCTCTTCCAGGAGTTCATGCGCCGGCTGGAGGAGCGCCTCGGCGCCGTCCCGGTCGTCCTCATTTCCATCAAGCCCAGCCCCGCCCGCCTGGCGAATCTCTCCAACATTCGCCGGGCCAACACGCTGCTGCGCGAATCCACCGCCACGTGGCCTCAGGTGCGCTGGCTCGAGCTGTTTTCGCTGATGCTGCACCCGGACGGTAAAGTCCGGCGCGAATTCTTTACCGGCGATGGTGTGCATCTGAGCCGCGCGGGTTACCGTCTTTGGGCCGACCAGCTCCGCGCGGTCCTCGCCGAGACCGGCCTTCCTCGATGAAACGCGAATATTACAAGTGGTTCAGCCCGGCGCTTGATCGGGACATGGAGTTGCTTGTCTTCGGCGACGCGGGACCGCGGATGCTGGCGTTTCCTTCGCGGAAGCAGCGCTTTTTCGAATACGAAGAACACGGCATGGTGCACTCCCTGCGCCAGCCGATCGAGGCGGGAAAGTTGCAGCTCGTCTGTGTGGATAACGTGGATGCGGAAAGCCTCTATTGCTTCGAAATCAGCCCCGAGCAGCGCATCGCGCGGCACCTGCAATTCGAACGCTACATCCTCGACGAGGTGCTTCCCTTTTCGGAAAAAGCCAATCCCGGCACCCTCGTGACGACGCACGGATGCAGCCTGGGGGCGTATCACGCGGTGAGCATCGCTCTGCGCCATCCGCGGCACTTCGAGCGCGCCGTGGGATTCAGCGGACGCTACGATCTGACCCTGAACGTGGGGGATTTTCACACCCTCTTTCATGGGTTCTACGACGAATCGCTCTCCGCCATCATGCCCAGTCATTTCGTGCCCACGCTCAAGGACGCGCGGAGGTTGCGCGAGCTGCGCAAGGTGCAGTTCACGCTCGCCATCGGCGAAGACGATCCCTTCTACGAGGACAACGTCGCATTGACCCGGGCGTTCGCCGCGAAGCGCATCAAGCACGAGTTGCACCTCTGGTGCGGCAACGCCCACCGCTTCCGCTACTGGAGGCAAATGGCGCGGATTTACCTGTGAGCGTGATCCGGGCGCGGACCGGTCGGTCCGCAAAGTGCAGAAACGGTGGGCGCACCAACCGTCGCGGTGTTCGGTCGGCCGGCTCGAGGCCGCAGGTTTGAAGCTTGACAATACCTTCTGAGAAATCTCGCCTCGCCGTGAAGACCACCCAACCCCGCAGCTCCCATTTTGGCGGCTGCGAAAAAAGAAAAACCCGATGGCTGATACTCAACCTACCCCAGTAATTCCTGCGGAAACCAAGGACGATAGTCGCCTCGATAACGGGTTCATTCCCGTCCCGTCCGCCCCCAACCACCTGCTTCCCGATCCGCACCGGCCGATCGATCCGTGCTATTACAAAACCCTGCACATTACCGAGATGCCCGGGTCGGATGGGACCCTCGAGATCGACCGTCCGCTGGATCCGATGACCGTCGGCGGAGCGACCGGATCGATGCGCGTCGCGCAGGGCGTGCTCCTCACCCACGAGCAAGCCTGGCGGCGCAAAGGTCTGGCGCTGGGCAATCTCCTGCACTCGCTTTGCCTGACTCCCGGCGAGATCACCAAGGTGGCGATGATCGACTGGCATCACGCCAGCCGGGGGGTGGGCCAGCAGGCCACCACCCAGCAGGAAGCGCTCTCCCGGGCCGGTGAACAATCCCGGGCCATCGCGGAGGTGACCAAAGGCACGGCGCAAGAGAGCTTACACGGAGCCTCCACGGACGCTGCGCAGGGCAGCTCCGTCCAAGCGGGAGTCGGTGGTGGACTCGGCGGTTTCCTCGGCTTTTCCGGCGGCGGCGGCAGCAATGCTTCGATCGCCACCCACGTCGGTTTCTCCGATGGGTCGCGATCGGTTGCGGAGGCGGCGAATCAGCAGGTGCATCAAAGAACCCACGAGCAGGCCGATGCCACGCGCACGCGCCGGGCGACCGTCGTCACGGAGACCACCGAGGCCGACGACGAGGTGGCCACGACCCGCATCGTCGCCAACTACAATCACGGCCATGCCCTCACCACGCAGTACTTTGAAGTGCTGGAAACCTACGACCTGGAAACGCGAATCATCGATGCGCAGCGGATTCTGTTTCTGCCGCTGGCCTTGTTCGATTTTTCGGATCCCCGCGTGCTTCACCGCTACCGGCCGGTCCTCGAGCGTGTGGCCCACAATGACGAGGTCAGGAATCAACTGAAGCAACTGCAAGCGGTCGATGATCGGGTGACGGTCCAGATCAATCCCACCGCGCTCGTCGATTTCGGCAAGCTGGGCACGCATGTGAAGAACGAGCGTCCCGAGGTCGATGCCGTCCCGTTCCTTTACGAGACGAAGTTACGCACCTATCGCCAGGCGCCTCTGCTGACGATCCCCGGCGCGAATGGCGACGACAACCTGACCTTCACCGTCCCGGGCGAGGCCCGCATCGTCAGCTTCGGGGAGGACAGTTTTCCGGCGGAATTGGGCGGCCTGCGCCAGGCCGGCCTGCTCACGCTTAACCGCCGCAACGCCGGTCCGAATGAGATCTCGCAGCTCAAGGCGATCGCCGATCCGAACGGAGTGGCCCTCGCGGATGTCGTCGAGCTTTCGTTTCTCCCGAATCCATTGTCGGAAGGAGCCAGCCCCGAAAACCTGCTCGTCTTGCTCCGCCTGCAAATCCGGGCGAGCGGCGGTGCGACCGGGGCCGAACCGACGCTGCTCGTGGTGCAACCGACCCGGGACCGTGTTTCCATCCTCACCGTCAAGGCGCCCGATCGCTCTGTCGCCCTGGCTTTGGCGGAGCTGATGGCGCCTTTCCGCCTCCAATACAGTCAGGCCATTTGGGCTTCGCTCGATCAGGTCACGATTCGCGAGTTGCTGGCCGATCGTTCTTATGGTGGCCAGTCGCTGGCCGCCAGCGTGGTGCCGATCCCGATCGCCATCACGGGCAATATGGTCGGCTTTCAATGGCCGTTCCCGGCGGTGCAAGGGCAAAACGGAGTGAGCTTTCGCAACAGCTACCTGGGGGCCGAAGCGATCCGCTCGGAGATCGCGATTCCCACGGGTGGGGTCTATGCCGAGTCGGTGCTGGGCGAGTCAATCGCCAGCGAACCCATCGATGTCACTCGCTTTTGGAAATGGCAGGACGCCCCGATTCCATTCACTCCTCCGGAAATCTCGCCGGTCGATACCAAGGCTCGGCCTCAGCCGGGAGGCGTCGATACCAAGACGGGCCAATTGGAAGGCGGAGCCGCGCAGTTCGCAACCGCGCCCGCCCTGCCGGCTTTCAACGGCACCGCCGAGCTGGCGAAAGCCTTGATCGCCAGCAATCTGTTCCGAGACATGAGCGGCAATAGCGCCGCCCTCGCGCAGGCGGCGTTGCAGGCCGCATCGGCTGGGGCAACGGCTGGCTCGGCGGATGCGGCCAAGAATTTCGCGACCTACACGGCTTACCTCGAAAAGATGGCGGAACAGGTATTGCCGCTCGTCCAAGGTGCCCTCACCGATGGGGCGGGCAGCGGTCTTTCCGAGACGATGAAGGGAGGACTGGCGGCGGCCAAAGACGGCAAAGGCGCGGCGGCCAAAACGGGCGGATCCAGCACGAAAAAGAAGCCGCCCGTGACGAAGACGGGCGGCAAGACGACCGGCGGCGGCAATTGATTCCCGGCAGGTTTCGATCATGCCGACGGAGACGAAGAACCCGCAGGTCTTCGCTCATTTCTCTCTCAGCGCTTTCTCGACACTAACTCGACCTGGCGGCTAAGTCGGGCTAACTCCGTCGCTCTTACTCCAAGCTGACGGCTGGCCAGGGCGCATGCTTCCGCGGCCTCCATTTGATCGGTGAGCATCGTTCGCGCTTTCCGGGTCGCGGCGAAGAGATTGGGGCGTGCCAGGGTTAGACCGGGCCAGAGCTCTCCCTGTTTCACGTTGCGGCTCAAGCCAATGAGCGGCACCGCCAGTTCCGCCGCCCAAATCGGCAAGATTGGATTCACTGAGCCCAGGTCGAGCGCCAGCGTGCTGCTGGCCAGATAGGAACGAAACTGCGGGCTGGTCACGGGCACCGTTTCGCATACGAAGGGCCTCTTCAACTTGCTGGGCGACCAGGCGGTCAGGCGTGGGAAAACCCGGCGCAAATCTTGAAAGACGGGCCGATCAGCGGCGCCGGCCAGGCAGACACGGCCGGTTACCCGCAGCCGCAGCAGTGATGGGTCCGCCGAGGGCAAAGTCACCGGCATGGTGAAGCGGTTTCCGCAGGCCACACGATCGCCATTCACTTCCGCGGGCGGCGCCACGCTTCGGTTCCCATTCGTTCGCCGTACGATTTTCGCACATAAATGCGGAACCTCCTCCTCCAGCATCTCGTGCCACTGCCGAACGATGGACGGCCAACCGAACGCCTCGGCAAACCGCCGCCCGGCCAGACCTTTTTCCACGAGCAAGTTCCGCTCGCGATAGAGCCGCTCCAGCCTGGCCGCGGCGTCGTCCATTTCCACCAGGGCGCACTGCAACCCTTCGTGATTTGGCACGAAGCCCCGCACGCGGATCGCCTCGCCATGCGCGCCGAGCATTTCGCGATTGGCCGCATAATCCGGCGCGAGCGGGACCACGCCCACCGCCGCGGCTTGCAAGGTCGGCATGCCGAAGCCCTCGCCAAAGGCGGTGAGGAGGTGCACATCGGCCGCCTGGTAAAGCGAAGCCAGCCGAAGGAGCGAAAGGCCCCGGCGAATGGACATTCCTTTCGTGAATCGAACGGTGCCGCCCAATCCCAGAAGCTTTACGTCCGCTAAAAGGTCATAGTGGTAGTCCTCGCTCGCCGCGAGCGGATCGAAAGGATCGCAATGGAGATGCAGCAGCACGTCGTCTTTTCCCGCCGCGAAACGCCGAAAAATCTCCAAGGTCCGTGGCCACAGTTTCCGAATTTCATTTCGCGCGTCCGACAAAACGACAAATCGCCGCCCGTAGCCGAGAGCCCGTTTGGCGGCGAGTTTGTCCTCCACTGGTCGGAAGACGCCCAAATCGACGCCCACCGGAATCCGCAGCGAGGAAATCCCGCTCGCACGCGCGACCTCCTGCCCGAACCGGCTCATCACCACGGTCGCATCCGCTCTCTGCAGACAAGCCGCCGTGCCCTCGGGCAGTCCACCTTCCTGCAGACTGCAATCAATGGGATAATAGAGGATCCAGGGAATCCGCGCCGAACGCCGGAACGCTTCGATGCGGGGTTCTATTATGGCGCAACCCTCTTCGGGGACCATCAGGCTGATCAGCACATCGGGGCGAAGCTTCCGCAAGTAGCCGAGCAGCACCTTGGGATCGGGGTTGCGGCCGTCCCCGGGATAGCCCGTAAATCCATGCCAGCGCCTGGGGGAAGCCGCGTAGCCACCGAGGACGGCGACCTCGTGCCCGAGCCCGGCCAGGCCTGAGCACATAGCGCGCGTGATATTCCCAAAGCTGGTGGGCCACGCTGGGGAATCCGAGGTCCAAAGAATTCGCATGGCGACGACGGGCATAAGATCGCACGCTTCGGGAGATGCACGTTCTTTTTGTCCATCAAGCCTTTCCCTCGCAGTTTGGCCCCGTGGCCAGATGGCTGTCGCGCTCGAAGGAGCATCGCGTGACCTTTGTCTCGACGGATCCAAGGCGGCGCTGCGGCGCGATCGAAAATATTTCCTATCCTTA
This sequence comes from Chthoniobacter sp., assembly GCA_034667665.1. GTDB lineage: Bacteria > Verrucomicrobiota > Verrucomicrobiia > Chthoniobacterales > Chthoniobacteraceae > Chthoniobacter. The sequence continues at coordinate 64,276 of JAXDQW010000102.1, read as the reverse complement.
CTCGCCCGCGCCCGAGGCGGGTACCGACCGGTATTGGATGGGCGTTTATCAACGCCACCTGCTCCAATGCCGGCGCGTGGCCCGAGCGGTGCGAAAGAGGCCCGACCTCAAGCCCGACCTGGTGGTGGGACATTCGGGGTTCGGCCCGACGTTGTTTCTCCCCGAGGTGCTCGATTGCCCGATTGTCAGTTACTTCGAGTATTTCATGGATACGGAGCGGAACGATATGCTCTATCGGACCGACTTTACCCATCCGGAATGGTTCCATCTGTGGCGCCGAGCGCTCAATGCGGTTTTCCTCACGGACCTCGTTAATTGCCGGTCGGGTTATTCACCCACTCGCTGGCAGCGAAGTCTCTTCCCAAGGGAATACCAATCGAAGATCCGCGTGCACTTTGACGGCATTGACACCACGGTTTTTCGACCGCTCCCAACGCGCGCCGCGATTGATTGGATCGCCCTCCCCAAGGATGCGCGCGTCGTCACCTATGTTTCGCGAGGTTTCGAATCGATGCGCGGCTTCGACATCTTCATGAAAGTGGCGAAGCGGATCTATACGACTTATCCGAACGTGATCTTTGTCGTCGCCGGACTGGAGACAGTCGCCTATAGCAACGATCCAAGGATTCTTGGCCAGGCCAGCTTCAAGAAATGGGTCTTGAAACAGGACTCGTATGACTTAGCGAAGTTTCGCTTTGTGGGCTGGCTTTCCACTTCCCGCCTCGCCCAGCTCTTTAACCTCAGCTCGTTGCACATCTATCTCACGACTCCCTTCCCGCTGTCGTGGTCATGCTTCAGCGCCCTGGCCTGCGGCGCGACCGTCCTGGCCTCAGACACGGAACCGGTTCGGGAAGTCATCGAGCATGGTCGCAATGGCTTGCTCGCGAAGTTCTTCGATGTGGATGATCTGGCCCGGCAGGCGCTGGAGGTCCTCCGCTCGCCGTCCCGATACCGGGAGCTTGGACGGATGGCCGCCGAGCGCGTTCGACAGACTTACGCGGCGGAGGCAGCCGTTCCGCGGCTCGTCGAGTATTTTCGCGAAGCCGCCACTGCCCGGCCATCTCGAGGATAACTGGTGACCTGCAGAAGATGCGGCTTCCCCCGCGAACAGGGATGCGCCGGCTCTATGATCGGGTCTGCCTAAGTGCCGGCGAAGGTCGCTTGTGGACGCCCGCCCTTGACGTTTTTCTTCGGCTTCAAGTCCTTCAGTTTGACGGGGCTCTTCGGGGCTTTACTGGTTTTCTTTTTCATTCTGGGGGGTGAACAGGGCCGCCTCCGCCGCGCACCGGAGGATGCGGCCGTTCGATAATCGAGGCTATCTAGCTCCCGCAGTCGTCCCGCCGATGGTATTGCCGGGGGCGGAGGAGCGCCCGCCCTTGGCGCTTTTCTTCGGCTTTAAATCCTTCAGTTTGACGGCGGTCTGCGGAGCTTTACTGGTTTTCTTTTTCATTCTTTTTTTGGGGGGTGAACAAGAGAAGAATATCATGAATTTATCCATTGTGTCGATCCAAATCCCGGCCTCGGTGAGCCACTCGCGATGAAGACGATCGCGAAGGTCACCTGCTTCGTAGCGGTTGACCGGCCTGTCTTCGACCCTCGTGAACGGGAGTCATCGCGGACTTACTTCGCGCCCAGCCATCGCTCGGCATTCTCGATCCCACGCCGCGGTTCGAAAGTGAGGCTTTGGGAACGCACGAGATCGTGGGAGCAACGGTGTTGCGTGGGGTCCGAGAGTAATGAGTATGCTGAGGACTGCTGATCACTCTCCCCTTATGAAACGCCTCCTCGCTCTCGTTCCGCTCTTCGCCCTCCAGGCCTTCGCCGCGCCGGTGCCGCTCTTCGATGGCAAGACCCTCGACGGCTGGGAATCGCCCACGCCCGAATTGTGGAAGGTCGAAGATGGCTGCCTGACCGGCGGCGACGGGACGACCCGCGTGCCGCACAACGATTTCCTCTGCACCAAGGCGTCGTTCAGCAATTTCACCCTGCGGCTGAAGATCAAGCTGACCGGCGATCCGAAAACCGGACTGATCAATTCCGGCGTGCAAATTCGCACCGCCCGCATCCCCGGCCATTTCGAGGTGAGCGGCTATCAATGCGACTACGGTGACCCGGATTGGTGGGGCGCGATTTACGACGAGGGCCGGCGCAACAAGCTCCTGGCGAAGACCGACATGGCGGCGCTGGATCCCGTGCTCAAGCGCGGCGATTGGAATGAATACGTGATCCGGGCGGAAGGGCCGCGCGTGCAAACCTGGATCAATGGCGTGCTGGGTGTGAACTATCTCGAGGCGGAGGCGAACATCGCGCAGGACGGAATCATCGGCTTCCAGGTCCACGGCGGCGGCAACACCAGGGTGCAGGTGAAAGACGTGACCCTCGAGGAACTCCCGGCGACACCGGACGCGCCGACGTGGGACAAAGTCGGCCGGCCTGGCGGCAGGAAAGCGGCCGCTGGAAATGACTCGGAGGCGCAGGAAAACACGGCGGCGGCTGGGAAGCCGATGAAAGAAGGCAACGCGCCCAACGCCGGCCAGGCGAAGACTCCGCCGCAAGAGCTCGCCACCTTCAAAGTGCCGGACGGCTTCGAGGTGCAGCTCGTCGCGGCGGAGAGCGAAGGCATCGGCAAGTTCGTCCCGCTCGCCTTTGATCAACACGGCGCGCTCTGGACCACGACCGCCTTCGAGTATCCGGTGGACGGCAACGAAAACCCCGCCGCGGCCGACGCGCTCTATGCGAGCAAGGCGAAAGACAAGGTGCTCGTTTTTGATCCCGATCCGCAGTCGCCCACCGGCCTCGCCTGCAAACCGCGGGTCTTCGCCGAGGGCCTCGCCATCCCGCTCGGCGTGCTCCCTTACAAAAATGGCTGCTACGTCCAGCACGGCCACGACATCGCCTTCCTGGAAGACACCGACGCCGACGGCAAAGCGGACAAGCGCACCGTGATCTTGACCGGCTTCGGCGTGCAGGATTCGCATCTCTTCCCGCATCAATTCACCCGCGCACCCGGCGGCTGGATCTGGATGGCGCAGGGTGCGTTCAACTACGGCAAGGTCTCGCGCCCCGATCACCCCGAGGAGGCGCAGCAATTCGACCAGACGCGCATGGCGAAATTCCGGCCCGACGGCAGCGGCTTCGACATTACCAGCAACGGTCCGTGCAACATCTGGGGCCTCGTGCTCAACGGCGAAGGCGAGGCCTTCATCCAGGAGGCGAATGATTTCGGCTATCCCGTGATGCCCTTCCACGAATACGCGAACTACCCCGGCTGCTCCGATCGCCAGTGGAAAAGCTACGCGCCCGAATTCCCCGGCACCGCGCCGGATTTCAAGATGGGCGGCACCGGCCTCAGCGGCCTCGCGCTCACCGACAAAGCCGGGCCGTTCCCGGAGCCGTGGCGCGACGTGATGCTGGTCGCGAACCCGATCACGAATCGGATTCAGGGCATCAAGATGCACCGCGACGGCCCGCGCTGGCGGCTCGATCCGCCGACCGATTTCCTCGTCGCGAGCGACCCGTGGTTCCGCCCGGTCGCGATCACCGTTGGCCCCGACGGCTGTCTCTACATCGTCGATTGGTACAACAAGATCATCTCGCACAACGAGGTCCCGCGAAACCACCCCGACCGCGACAAAACCCGCGGCCGCATCTGGCGCGTGAAAGCGACCGTGCAGAAGCCATTCGACGTGCCGGACTTCACCAAGCTCAACGGCGATGAGCTGATCGCGAAGCTCGGCGGCGACTCGCTCGCGCAGAGTCATCTGGCGTGGCAGGCGATTGGGGATCGCGGGATGAAGGAACTTGCGCCGCGGCTGCGCGAGATCGTCGTTGGGAAGCCCACCTCGCCCGAGGCGACCCGCATCGCGGCGTTGTGGGCATTGGAAGCACTGAATGCTCTCACCGTGGCGTCCGACTTTCCTCTTGCAGAATTGCTCATTGCCCCGAACCGCAACATTCGACGGGAACTCGCACGTACGATGTCCGACAACGAGAAGACGATTGCCTCCCTCGTGAGGCTCAACTTCCTTTGGCAGCTTCTGCCGGACGCGGATCCCGAGGTTCGCTTCGAAGCCATCCGCTCGGAAAAAATGCTCCTCGAGAGGAACGACGATATCGGCAGGTCTGCGTTTATTAATTTGCTGGAGCGCGACATCGCGCCGCTCGCCGAGCCCGTCGCGCCTTCCACCAAGAACGGCAAGCCGATTAAAGTCCGCGAAGCTTACGAGCGCGAGTTCGAGCGTTATCTCGTGCGGATGTTCCTCGAACGACATCCCGACGCTGTCGCGAAGTTCCTCGACTCGGATGCCGCGAAGCCGCTGCCCATCGAAGCCCGCCTCCTCGCCTCGCTCGCGCTGGAGCCGAAGGCCAGCGCGGGGCGGGTGGCGAAGCTGCTGCCGCAGCTCCAGCGCGCGCCCGGGCAGGAGGAAGTGCTCCGCCTCGCGCAATTCCCCGGCGAGCCGGGCGTCGGAGACGCCCTGCGTGCCCTGCTTTCCAATCCGACCACGCGGGCCGGCGTGCTCGAATCCTTGCTCGCCACGCGCACCCGCCTCGACAGCGCGAAGCTCACCCCCTTCCTGGCCGGCGCCGCCAGGCAACTCCTCGCCGCCACCGATGCCTCGAGCGTGCAACTCGGCGCGCAACTCGCCGGGGCTTTTCAGCTCACCAGCGTCGAGGACGCGTTGATCGCGGTGTTGAATGGGGAGCGCGAGCTTCCAGCTCGTCCGGCGGGGCTTCCCAGCCCCGCCGCCGGAAGCGGCGCCGGGAACAATGGCCGGGGTCCGTCCACGAACGGCACGTCCACCGCTGGCCGGCAGGATGCCGGCCAGAACGGGCAGGATGCCCGCGCTCCCCTTGTTCTCACCGTGCTTCGCGCGCTGGCGCAGATGGGGAGTGCACACAGCGAACTCTTCGCGAAGCTCGCCGAACACTCGGCCGATTTAACCGTCCGGGACGAAGCCCTGACCGCGCTTGCCGCGTCCAAAGCCGCCGACGCCCCGCAGCGCCTGCTCGAGCTCTGGCCAAGGCTCGCGCCCGGCCAGCAGCGCACGGCGCTTGGCCGCCTCAGCACGACCAAACCTGGCGCGCAGGCCATCATCGCCGCGCTCAAACAAGGGACGCTCGCGAAAAGCGCTCTCGACGCCGCCGCGCTCGACCGGCTCCAGGCCGTGCTCGGCGAGAAGGACCCCGATTTTGCCGCGCTGGCCCAGGAACTCGGGACGCTCTTCCGGCCGGTGCTCGCCCTCGATGGAAGCGAGGCCGCCTGGACCGAAACTGGTCTCCCGCTCGACGGCCCATTTACCGTGGAATCTTGGGTGCGTCTCGATCCCGGCATTGACAACAACGACGGCTTGCTCGGCGCGTCCGGCAAGTTGGACATCAACTTTTCCGGTGCCAGGCTGCGCGTCTGGGTCGGTGGAGGAGTCAATGATGCGGTCGTCTCGAAAAAACCGATGACCCCGGACCTCTGGACTCACGTTGCCGTCACGCGCGACAGCGAAGGCCGGTTTAAACTCTATCAGGATGGAGAGCTCGTCTCCGACAAGTCCAAGCCGGCGCCGGGAAAATTTGAAAACGTGCGCGTCGCGTGGACGCAGGCCAAGGGCGGAACGGCCGGGGCCTTGAGCGAGTTCCGCATCTGGAACATCGATCGCACGCCGGACGCCATTCGCCGGGATTCTGATCGGAGCTATCTTCGGCCCGCGACCGGCGACGGGAAACGCAGCATCACCGCCGCGGAGATCGATCCGCTGGGGCTCACCCAGGGGCTCATTTTTGCCTCGGCCTCCGATGGCTGGGGCAAGCTGGGCACGGGGGCGAAGATCGTGAAAACCAGCGACTTTCCCCCCATCCTCACCGCCGACGAGGCCGCCGCGCTCGACGCGAAATACGCGAAGAACCGGGCCCTCGCCGCGCAACCCGGCGATCCCGCGAGGGGCAAGCTCGCTGCCGCCCTCTGCCAGGCGTGCCACCTCATGGGGCCGACCGGCGGCAACATCGGCCCGAACCTCAGCGGCGTCGGCGCGATGGGCACCGAGGCGATCCTGCGCAACATCCTTCAGCCCAACGCCGCGATGGAAAACGGCTACCGCATTTACCGCGTGGAGCTAAAGAGCGGCGACCTCGTGGACGCACTCTTTGTCAGTGAAGACAAGGACGCGGTGGTCGTGCGCCTGCCCGGCAGCGACGACCGGCGCATCGCGAAGAGCGACATCCGCGCCGCCAAATACCTGCGCCGCTCGCTCATGCCCGAAGGCTTGCTCGACGCGTTTACCCCGGAGCAAGTCAGCGACCTTTTCACCTATCTCCGGACCCTGAAGTAACCCGCGGCCACCGCGCCACGTTGCGATTTGGAATCGAAGGTATCCCACAGGCTTCTGCCCGCCGGAAAAACAACCAACATCCAACATCCAACATCCAACATCCAACCGACGCTACGCGCAGGAGACCACGCGCAGCGTTCATTGGATGTTGGATTTTGGATGATGGGTGTTCATCGACAGCCTCCAGGGTAAGAAGCCAAACCAGACATTGATCTGAAATCTGCCGACGGCATCGTCAAATAGTCCCGCAGACTCCTCCCACCATGACTCCAGCAAAAATCACGCGTCGCTCGTTTCTGAAAGCTTCCATCGCACTGGCCGGTGGCGGGCCGATGTCTGCCTCGTTACTGAAGGCGCAGGTGGGCACCGGCGCGGGGCCGCTCATGGCTTATGTCGGCACTTATAGTTCTCCGCTCCACAATGTGCGACCGACGCAGGTGGATTTGCCGCCCGGAAATGGACGCGGCATTCACCTTTTTGAAGTGGATCGCACCACCGGGGCCATGTCGCCGTCCGGCGTGTATGAGCAAGGGACGAGTCCGAGTTGCCTGGCTTTCAATGCCGCCGGGACCTGCCTGTATTCAGCGAATGAGACAGACCGGATGGACGAGGATAACTCGGGTTCGATCAGCGCTTTCGCCATCAATCGCGCCGATGGGCAGATGAAATTGCTGAGCACGGTCAGCTCCGGAGGCGCCGGCCCCGCCTATCTGAGCGTCCATCCGTCCGGACGGTTCGTCCTGGTGGCCAACTATTTCGGAGGATCCGTCGCCGTCCTGCCCATTCTAGCCGACGGCCGTCTTGGTGACGCGTGTGACCTCAAAAAGGATGTGGGAGCGGTGGGACCGAAAAGGGCCACGAACGCACCCCAGGGTAGCTTTGCCATCAGCGGGCACGACCAGGCTCACGCGCACATGATCGAAGCGGATCCGTCGGGGCGCTTTGTTTTGCACGCCGATTTGGGCTTGGATCAAATCTTCATCTGGAAGTTCGATGGCCGCGCGGGAGTTCTCTCCCCGAACGATCCCGCCGCGATCTCGCTGCCGGCGGGTGACGGCCCGCGGCATTTTGTTTTCCACCCCAATGGGCGCTGGTTTTATTCCCTGCAGGAGGAGGGCTCTAACATTGTTTTGTTTGACTACGACTCCGCAATGGGTCGGCTCGCCTCGAGACAGACCATCTCCAGTTTGCCGGCAGGATTTGCCGGCAGCAGTTTTTCCTCCGAGATCATGATTTCTGCCGACGGCCGGTTTATCTATGCGGGCAATCGCCTGCATGACGGCATCGCGATCTTTTCGGTCGGCGAAACGGGTGCCCTGACTTTCCTCGGAGAGGAATGGTCGCGCGGAGACTATCCGCGCAGCTTCAACTTCGATCCCACCGGGAGCTTCCTCTACTCCTGCAATCAGCGAGGCGACAACATTGCCGCTTTCCGCGTGGATCGAAAATCTGGCGGACTGACCTTCACCGGACAGTTCACACCGGTGGGCAATCCTTCGATGATCATTTTCCTCGATCTCGGGAAGGGCGGGTAATCTGAGGCCACCGCGGGTCATCGCGAGTCAGACCGTCGGCTCCCAACCTTTCCGATACTCGCGTTTCCAGAGTTTTTCTCCGGCAGGGTTGTTGAGGAGCTGGCCGGTCTTGGGATCAGTTTGCACGACGGTGTTCGTGCGATAGGCGATGTTGCCGAGATGGCAGAGCATGGTGCTCTTCTGGCCTTCTTCGATCGGACTGTTCAGTTGGGCTTTGCCACGGATGGCGTCCAGGAAGTTGCCGATGTGCGCGGCGTCCCCGCCTCCGGGGCCTTTGCCTTCGCTGGTCTTCGCGCCTTTGGAATCATAGATCGTCCAGGCGGGCCCATTGATCGCCAGGGTGCCGCCTTCGCCGTAGAAGACGCATTCGCCAAGGTTCTTTTCCGCCGGGCGCGGATGGCAACTGCTCTGCACCCATTCCATGCCGACTTTGCCGAAATCAAAGACCGCCGTGCCCGTGTCGGGAGTCTCCTGCGGATCGTCAAACCAGTAACGCCCGCCGTTGTAAGTCACGCGCTGCGGATACTCCACCTGCAAGCCCCAGCGCAGGATGTCGAGATAGTGAATGCCGTTGTTACCCAACTCACCGTTGCCCCAGTGCCAGAGCCAGTGCCAGTCGTAATGGGCGAAGGGCTTGATGTCGCGTTCGTCCGGCACCGGCCCCTGCCAGAGATCCCAATCGATGTCCGGCGCCGCTTTGTTCGCGCCCTGGCCGATGGCCGCGCGGGCATTGTAGTAAAAGGCGCGGGCATAGTGCAGCTTGCCGATGGCTCCGCCGTGCAGCGCGGCGATGGCATCCTTCATCCAGGTGCGGCGCTGGTTTCCCATCTGAACCAGGCGTTGGTACTTCTTCGACGCCGCCACGATCATCTCCGCCTCGTGCGGATTCTGGCTGCCGGGTTTTTCCACATAGACATGCTTGCCCGCCTGCATCGCGAGCAGCGCCATCGGGGTGTGCCAGAAGTTCGGCGTGGCGATGAAGATCGCGTCCACCGACTGATCCTCGAGGATCTTGCGGAAATCCTTCACGCCCACACAGGTCGTGTTCTGTTTGTCCGCCACCGCTTTCAAGCCGCGCTCCAGGCGGATCGGATCCACTTCGGCGAGATAGGCGATCTCGACATCGGGCAGCGTCAGCAGCGCCTGCACGTGCCCCATCCCACGACCGAGCGCGACCACGGCGACCCGGAGTTTCTTATTTGCTGCGTCAGCAGCGCGGAGGTGTGGGAGAGGGGTGAGAGCAGCGCCGAGGGAGAGGACGGCGGTGCGTTGCAGGGCGGAGCGGCGGGTCATGTTCATGGGGTGGGGGATTCCTGAAACATCCAACATCCAACACCCAACATCCAACATCCAAGTTGCTGGCGCACGTTCGGGGCGTGCCATTGGGTGTGCGGTGTTGGGTGTTGGGTGTTTTGCCTTCGATTGCTCGCCAGCGAAGAGTCCCCGCCTACAACGTCGCGGTGATCTTCCAGCCTTCCCGATATTCCTTGGTCAGCAGGCGCTCTGCTTCCGGCTTGTTCGGGATGCGCATGCCGGCGGCGTCCCACTCGAGCGTCGTCCCGGGGAAGCGCGTGGCGACATTCCCAAGCTGGACGGCCTCGGTGAGCGGACCGGCGTATTCGAAGCTGTCCGTGGTTTTCGTGCCCGCCAGCGCGGCGTCCACCCAGGCGTGGTAGTGGCTCGATCCGGGGACCTTCTCGATCTCCAGCGCCGCGAACTTATCCAGCGGATAGAGCTGCGGCATCGCAACGTGCGGGATCACGAGCACGCCGCCCTCACCGATGAGGAGCGAACCGGCGGCGGGCAGCTTTTTGTCGGCGGGCATTTGCGCGAGTGCCAGGTCGGGCTGGCGGCCGCCGTCGTACCAGGTGAGCGGCAGCGTCTTGCCGGAGGTGTAAGCCGTGCCGGGGAAGACGTAGCTGATCGTCTCGGCAGCGGGCCAGGTCTGCGCATTGAGGCCCTCGTTCTCGCCGCGGATGCTGATCGGAGCCGTGAGTTCCAGCGCGGTGAAAACGGGGTCGAGGATGTGGCAGCCGAAGTCGCCCATGGTGCCGGCGCCGAAGTCCTGCCAGTCGCGCCATTTGAACGGGTGATAAACGTCCGGGGCGTAGTCGCGAACCGGCGCGACGCCGAGCCACCAGTCCCAATTCAACGACTCCGGCACCGGCCCGGGGGCGGGCAGGGCGGTGAGGTTGGTGTAGCCGTTCCCGTTGTTCTTCTGCCACGAATGCACGGCCTGGATCTTCCCGATTGCACCCTCGCGGAGCAATTTCACCGCGGTGCGATACTCGCTCGCGGAATGAATCTGGTTGCCCATCTGCGTGACCACCTGCGACTTCGCGGCCTGGAGCCGCATCTGCCGCGCTTCCCAGACCGTGTGCGAGAGAGGCTTCTGGCAATAGACATGTTTGCCGCGCCGCATCGCCTCGAGCGCGATGAAGGCGTGCATGTGGTCGGGCGTCGAGACGATCGCCGCGTCGAAGGTGTCACCGAGTTTCGCGAACATCTCGCGGGAGTCCTGAAAATGCGGGACGCCGGGGAACTTTTGATCCGCCTTCTCGAAACGCGCGGTGTCCACATCGCAGAAGCCGACATACTTCGCGCGCGGATGCGAGCCGACCTCGGCGATGTCGGAGAGGCCCTTGCCCGAACAGCCCACCGCCGCAATTTGCAGCTTCGAGTTCAGATTCGCCGCGCGCAGGATGGCCGGAAAGCCAAGGAGCGCGGCCGTGGAGGTTTTGAGGAAGGTTCGGCGGGTGGTGTTCATGGGAAAGTTGATAGTTGAGAGTTGAGAGTTGATAGGCGTCGCAGATAGGTCGGCGCCGCCTACACTGCGGCGCCTATCAACGATCAACCATCAACTATCAACTCCTACGCGAGCCATGGTTTGACGACCTTTCCACTTACGTCGGTCAGGCGGAAATCGCGGCCCTGGAACCGGTGGACAAGCTTCAGGTGATCGAGCCCGAAGAGGTGCAGGAGCGTGGCGTGAAAGTCGTTCACATGGACCGGATCGCGCACCACGTCCCAGCCCAGCTCATCGGTCTCGCCGAAGACCTGCCCGCCTTTGATCCCGCCGCCCGCCATGAGGATCGTGAAGGCGTTCGGATGATGGTCGCGACCGGTGACGTTTTTGGTATTGCCGCCACGGTTCTCGCCGAGCGGAGTGCGGCCAAATTCGCTGCCCCACACGACGAGCGTTTCGTCCAGAAGGCCGCGCTCCTTGAGATCCTGGATGAGCGCGGCGATGGGCTGATCGGCCATCCCGGCGTTGTAGCCCAGCTCCCGGTCGAGGTTCGAGTGATGATCCCACGAGGCATGGATGACATTGACGAAGCGCACCCCGCGCTCGACGAGCCGGCGCGCGAGCAGGCAGTTCGTGGCAAAGGCCCGATATTGGCCGGGGCCGCCGGCGCGATCGGCTTTGATCGGCGGATCGTCGCGGGTGACCCCGTAGCGTTCCAGCGTCTGCGGATCTTCCTTGGCCAGATCGATCAGTTCAGGCGCCGCGGATTGCATGCGGAAGGCGAGCTCGTAAGCAGCGATGCGGCTCGCGATCTCGGGATCGCGCGCCTGCTCGAAATGCTCCTGGTTGAGCTGCGCGAGCGCGTCGAGTCCGGCGCGCTGCAACTCGACGGGCAGTCCGGCGGGGTTGCGGAGATTGAGCACCGGCTCACCCTGATTGCGGAAGAGCACGCCCGCATAGACCGAGGGCAGAAAGCCCGATTGCCACAACGTTGTCCCGCCGCTCGTGCCGCGTCCGGCATTGAGCACGACGTAGCCCGGCAGATTTCGCGACTCGCTGCCGAGGCCGTAGTTGAGCCAGGCGCCCACCGTCGGAAGGCCGAATGTCGCGCGCCCGCATTGCATGAGGAGCTGCGCGGGGTGGTGATTGAACTGGTCGGTGTGCATCGAGCGCACCATCAGCAAGTCATCGGCGCAGGTGCCGAGATGCGGCAGCAGGTCGCTGAATTCCATCCCGCACTGCCCGTGTTTCTGGAACTTCCGAGGCGAGCCCATCAGCCGCGCGGTTTCTTTTTTGATGAACGCAAAGCGCACGTTCTTGAGCAGCGACTCCGGCAACGGCTGGCCGTTCAGCTCGTTGAGCTTCGGCTTCGGATCGAAGAGATCGAGCTGGCTCGGCGCGCCTTCCATGAAGATGAAAATGCAGTTCTTCGCCTTCGGAGCAAAATGCGGCGGCTTCGGCAGCAGCGGATCCGCCGTCGGCGAAGCGAGGAGCCGCTCGGAATCGAGCAGCGAGCCGAGCGCCACGAGGCCGAGGCCGCTGGCGGCGGTGGTGAAGAAATTGCGCCGCGTCAGGTGGATGGCTTGTTCGAGGGGATTCATGGCGTCATTCGCGGGTGATGAATTCGTCGGTGTTGAGAACGATGCGCGCCGTCGCGGCCCAGGCGGCGGCTTCGGCGGCGGGAGTCACGTCGCCCGCCATCTCCTTCGCCTCCTCCGGGTGTTGCAGGTACCAGGCGCGAGCGGTGGAAAGCAACCCGGTCAGCGTGGTGACCTCGCGCGGTTGCGGCGGGCGGGCCAGGCAGAGCCGGAAGCAGCGCGCCACGCGTTCCGGATCGCCTGGCAGCGGCTCGGCGAGCAGGCGCTTCGCCATCGCCCGCGACGCCTCGGCGAAGGCCTGCGCGTTGAGCGTCGTCAGCGCCTGGAGCGGGGTGTTCGAGACGTTGCGCTTGAGCGCCGCAAGGTTTGCGTCGGGACAATCGAAGGTGGTCAGGTCGGGATGCGGCGCGGTGCGCTTGAAAAAGGTGTAAAGGCCGCGCCGGAACCGATCTTCACCCGCGCTCTCCTTCCACGAAAAATTGTTGGCATAACTGAGCTTCGCAATCTCCGGCGGCATCGGCGGGAAGACGCTCGGGCCGCCGATTCGGGGCGAGAGCAGGCCGCTCGCGGCGAGGTGCAGATCGCGGACGATCTCGCCTTCAACCCGCAGACGGTTCTGGCGGTGGAGGAGCAGATTGAGCGGGTCCGACTCGGCCATTTCGGAACGCCCCTCGGAGCGCTGGCGGTAGGTGGCGGAGTTCATGATCAAGCGGATCAGGTGCTTGCGGCTCCAGCCGCTCTGCACCAATTCGCTCGCCAGCCAGTCAAGCAATTCCGGGTGCGTCGGCTGGTCGCCGCGGACGCCAAAATCACCCAGCGTGCGGACGAGTCCTTCGCCGAAAAGATGCGCCCAGATTTGGTTGGCGACGACGCGCGGGGTGAGCGGGTTTTGCGGACTGACGAGCCAGCGCGCGAGATCGAGCCGGTCGGGTTGCCCGTCCTTGCGAGGAACCAAGGGAGGAAGGATCGCGGGCGTTCCCGGCTTGACCGGATCGGTCGGCGAAAGGAATTCGCCACGGTGCAGCACGTGCGTCTCGCGCGGTTGCGGGCGTTGCGCGAGGACTCGCACGTCCATGAACGGCGGCTTGGGCGCAGCCGCAGTCGCCGCGGCGAGTTGCTCGGCCGCCTGCTGCGCCACCGGATCGATCCTGGCAAAGTAATCTCTGAGGATCGCCTGCTGCTCTTCGCTGCGATCGGCCACCGGCATTTCCAGAACTTCGCGGACGGACGCAGGAGCAATCGTGGCGGCGGTTTCCCCGACGAGCGCCGCGAGCCGGAAACGTCCGAGCGCATGACTGTCCTTCGGATACTGCTGCTCGAGCGTCACGGTGAGCCGCTTCGCCTTCGCACCGTCCACCGGCCGCGCAAAATAGAACGCGGCGTGATGCTCCTTGCCGAATTCGGGTGCAATCCCCCAGCCCGTGTCCGCCTTGCCGTCGAGCGCCGCAGTGACCGGCCATCCGCCCTGGCTGAAATCCGCGGTGGGCGAGTGCAGCGGGATGGCGCTTTCGGCCCGGACGCTGATTTCGGTGAGCACGAAATTGCCGCGCTCACTCCGACCGGGACCTTTGCCCGGCAGCGAATCGTCGGGCAGCACTTCGAGTTGCAGGCCGGTCACCGGCTGCGACGGCAGCTCGACGACCACGGTGTAGGTGTCCTTCTTCGCCTGCGCGCTCGTGGCCAGTTGCGAGCCGTCGGACAGCGCTTTGAATTTCACTCCGCCCTTGCTCGTCACGCTGATGATTTTCAATGGCTGCGGACTCGACTCGCCCGCCTGAACCTGCGCGAGTCGGTCGCGCAACTCCTGCTCCCAGGCCGTCTCCCGGGCGGCGAGTTCCTTCCTCACCGCGGCGAGCTTGGTTTCGAGCGCCTTGAGCTGCGTCCCATGCCGCGCCTTCGCCTGCTCGTAGTCGCGCACAGCCTGGTCGGAAATCTTGACCGAAGCCGTCACCTCGTCGGCGTCGTTGAAGAACGCGAAGAGTTGGTAATACTCGCGCTGGGTGAGCTGATCGTACTTGTGCGTGTGGCAGCGCGCGCAGCCCACGGTGTGCGCCAGCCAGATGCCGCCAGTGGTCTCCACCCGATCGAAGACGGCCTCGACGCGGAACTGCTCCTTGTCGGCGCCGCCCTCGGTGTTGGTCAGCGTTTGCCGATGAAAGGCAGTCGCGAGTTTTTGCTCCGGCGTCGGGTTGGGCAGCAGATCGCCGGCGAGTTGCTCGATCGAGAACTGATCGAAGGGCAGATCGCGGTTCACCGCGTCGATCACCCAGTCGCGATAGCGCCAGGCGTCGGGACGCGCGTTGTCCTTTTCGTAGCCATCAGAGTCGGCGTAACGCGCGCGGTCGAGCCAATGCCGGCCCCAGCGTTCGCCGAAATGAGGCGAACGCAAAGTGCGCTCGACGAGTTGCTCGTAGGCCTCGGGCGCGCCGTCGTTGACCAAGGCGTCCACTTCTTCCGGTGTGGGCGGCAATCCGAGCAGGTCATAAGAGACCCTACGGATGAGCGTGTATCGATCGGCCTCCGCAGATGGCTGGAAACTTTTCGTCTCCAGCTTCGCGAGGACAAAGCGGTCGATCTCGTTCCGCGGCCACGCCGTGTCTTTGACCTCCGGAACAGCCGGCCGCTGCAAGGGCCGATAAGCCCAATGCACCTTCCACTCCGCGCCGCTGGCGATCCAGTTCTTCAGCAACTCGATCTCCGCGGGCTTAAGCGGTTTCTTTTCCTTTGGCGGCATCTTGTCATCCACATCGTCGGTCATGATGCGGGTAATCAACTCGCTCGCCTTCACATCGCCGGGCACCACCGCGCGCGCCCCGCTCTCGAGTTCTTTCAGTGCGCCCTCGCGCGTTGTCAGCACGAGCCCGCCTTTCGCTTTGTCCGGCCCGTGGCACGCGAGACAGTGCTCGGCAAAGAGGCGCTGGACGTCCTCGGACTCCGCAGCCTGCGCGTTGGCCAGCGCCAAGATGGCGAGGCACGAGAGCGGGAGGATGGATCGGCGGCGGGGCATCGCGATAGGATAATCAGGAAGACGTTGTCTTCTTTGGAGGTCTGCCAAGCTATGCCTATCCCGGCCCAAGATGAAGAATGCGTTTTCGGGTCACGGTCGCGGGCGGCGGGATCAAATGTGGTGCAGGAGGACGGGTGACCTGTGCAGCGGCGCAGCCGCATCCAACCAGGCTGTGATCCTGAGCGGAGCCGCGCGGCGGCGTGGGGAAAAGTGGCGGGGGGGCGCGCGGCGGAGTCGAAGGATCTCTGACTTCTCAGGCGCGGAGGGAGGCAGGCTGCAGGCTGGCTCCGCACCGCCTAACCGCCCACGAGATTGGAGATCCTTCGACTGCGCAGCGCACGCCCCCACCCCGACTCCGCACACCCCGCGCTGCTCCGCTCAGGATGACGGTTGGTTGGAACGGAGCAGCTCCACTCAGCGATGCGTCGTCATGCACCACATTTAATCACTGCCGCGGAGGACGGTGGGAGAATCCAAGCTTGACGATCTGAGCGCGTGGCCGTCGATTGATCGCCCCGCCGCGCTGCGCTCAGCGCCCTCAACTCCTGCCTTATGAAAATCAAAACCCTGCTCGCCCTTCTCGTTGTCACCAGCGCAACCAGTGCCTTCGCCGCCGATGACGCTCCCGCCCCGAAAAAGCGTGACCCAGGCCGTCTCTTCAAGAATTTTGATCGCGACGGCAACGGCGAAATCAGCCTGGAGGAGTGGAAAACCACCCAGCTCGCGACCAAGAAAATGGATCCCTCGCGCATCGAAGGGGTCTTTAAGAAGAAGGACCTCGATGGGGACGGAAAACTATCGCTGCCGGAATTCATCAACGTGCCGGCGCGGGAAGAGGTGAAGCCCGCTGCTCCCGCCGAGAAGAAAGATAAGAAGGAAAAGAAGGAAGAAAAGTAGCCCTGGTCGCGGGGCGACGACGCAAGCCGCCGGGGTTGGCTTCCGGCTGAGCGACCATACCAATGGAGGCATGGCCGTACCTAGACATGCGGCATTGAACTGCGATCCGAAATGCCGTGCGCTGGACAACGGCTTCGATCAGGGCAGGAGCCGATGGTCATTACCTTTGGCCTTCAATCCGTCGCCTTCCGCGCCTACTCTACGGGGCGACACGACGAGCTTTTGACATGGCAGAAAACGCCTCACCAGGAGACCAGTCCGTTTGTCAGACGTTTTATCATCCAGACCTCGCAAAGATTCGCGAGGATGGCACGATCGTGATGCAAGCCGGGGGCTGCAACGAACACGGAATTTGGGATGGATACTTCTCTGTGCCGGCGGATTCCCCCGACTACAAATTCTGGCTCTGGACAGTCAAGCAGAAGGACAGGTGGACGGGGTCATGGCTCACGAGCGAGAATCTCCGCAAAGTCTTGGAGGAGTACTCCAAGACTGTTGACTAACCCGCTCTTTATTCACCATGTGCGGTGATAAACGCCTTCAGTTGCCAAGCAACTGATCCACCTTCGCTTTCACCGCCGGGTCCATCCTCAGCAGCTCCGGCCATTCCCGCGCATAGCCTTCGCCGGGCAGTTTGCGCGTGGCATCCAAACCCATGTGTGAGCCGAGGCACGGGACCGTCGGGGCGTGATCGAGCTGATCGGAAGGGTTCTTGATGAAGGTGGAGTCCCGCTGCGGGTCGGTGTTCGCGCAGAGGCGGAAGAGGACTTCGCTGGTGTTGTGGACGTCGCAGTCGGCATCCACGACGACGATGTACTTGCTGAACATCATCTGCCCCATGCCCCAGAGCCCGTGCATGATCTTGTAAGCCTGCCAGGGGTATTGTTTGCGGATGCTCACGAAGACGAGATTGTGAAAGACGCCTTCTGCCGGGAGCGCCAGGTCCACGATCTCCGGAAAGTTCATTTGGAAGACCGGCAGGAAGATGGCCACGCTCGCGGTGCCCATGTAGAAATCCTCCATGGGCGGGATGCCGACGATGGTGCAGGGGTAGATCGCGCCGCGCCGATGCGTGATCGCGGTGAGGTGGAAGACCGGGAACGGATCCAGGAGCGTGTAGAATCCGGTGTGATCGCCGAAGGGTCCCTCGGGTCGCATCTCCCCCGGCTGCACGTAACCTTCCAGCACGAAATCGACATCCGCGGGCACTTCCAGATCGATCGTTTCGCACTTCACCAGTTCGACTGATTTCTTCCGGATGAAGCCGGCGAAGAGGATTTCGTCGAGCCCATCCGGGAGCGGCGCGGTCGCGGCGAAGGTGTAAGCCGGATCGCCGCCGATGGTCACGGCCACGGGCATGCGTTCGCCGCGCTCGTAGTATCGCCGGCCATGCCGCGCGCCGACTTTGTGGACCTGCCAGTGCATCCCAGTGGTCTGCGCGTCATAGACCTGCATGCGATACATCCCGAGATTCCGCTCCCCGGTGTCGGGATCGCGCGTGTGCACGCACGGGAAGGTGATGAAGCGGCCGCCGTCCTTCGGCCAGCACTTCAGGATCGGCAGGTCGAGGAGGGTGGGGAGAAGCGGTTCTTCGTTCGATGTTCGATGTTCGACGTTCGACGTTCGACGTTCCTCAAACCTCCGCACCACCTCCTTGCACGGCCCGTCCTTCACATGCTTCGGCCGGGCCTGGAGCAAGTCCAGACCTTGCATCGCGAGCTTCCAGGCGGACTTCAGCGACGTGGGCGGTTTCGCTTTTAAGATCAGCTGCATTTGCTCCGCCAGTTCCTGCACCGAGCCGAGTCCGAGGGCCATGGCCATGCGCCGCGACGAGCCCATCGTGTTGATCGCCAGCGGAAACTGGGACACCGCGCCGTTCACGGTGGGCTTTTCAAAGAGGAGCGCCTTGCCGCCCCCGGGCGATTTCATCTCGCGGTCTGCCACCTCGGTAATCTCCAGCTCGGTCGCGACCGGGACCCCGATGCGCTTGAGCTCACCCGCGCGTTCCAGCGCGGTGACATATTCGTGGAAGGAAGTGTAGGCCACGCGTCTTTATCTCGGCGCCTCCCCCAGCCGCGCAACACTTTCCGCCGCGGCCGCTCCCGGAGGCGCGCCAGGCTTTGCCGGATGGCGGTTGGCAAAGCGAAAGGCAGGTGGTTAAGTGGCCCGCCAATTTGCCGCCGCAATTGCCGTCTCCCCGCTTATGAGCACCACTGCCGAGCCTCCTGCGACCCCGACGTTTGAGGCGGATGACGTCCAGGCCATCCAGTATTTCAAAGATGCGCACGCGGCCATCAAACACCAGCTCGCGAAGGTGATCGTGGGCCAGGACAAGGTGATCGACGAGCTGCTCATCTCCATCTTCACCCGCAGCCACGCCTTGCTCGTCGGCGTGCCGGGCCTGGCGAAAACGCTGCTTATTTCGACGCTGGCGCAGACCATGCATCTGTCGTTCAAGCGCATCCAGTTCACCCCCGACCTGATGCCGAGCGACATCACTGGGACCGAGGTCATTTATCAAAACCCGCAGACCAACGAGCGCGAGTTCAAGTTCCTGCACGGCCCCATCTTCGCCAACGTGATCCTCGCGGACGAAATCAATCGCACCCCGCCCAAGACCCAGGCCGCGATGCTCGAGGCGATGCAGGAGCGGCGCATCACCGTGGGCGGTGTGAACCACAAACTGCCGGACCCGTTTTTCGTCCTGGCCACGCAAAATCCTGTGGAACAGGAGGGCACCTATCCGCTGCCCGAGGCGCAGCTCGACCGTTTCATGTTCATGATCTTCGTGGACTATCCCAGTCAGGAGGAAGAGATCGAGATCATGAAGCGTGGCACGGGCACCGGCGGCGGCAGCCCGCGAGCGATCATCGAGCTCGAGCACATCCTCTACCTGCAAGGCACCGTGAAACGCATGCCCGTGGCCGATCACGTCTTCAGCTATGCGCAAAAAATCGTGGCCGCCACGCGCGGGAAGAGCCCGCAGGCGCTCGACTTCTGCAAACGCTGGCTCGCCTGGGGGGCCGGTCCGCGGGCCTCGCTAAATCTGATTCTCGCCGCCAAAGCGCACGCCATCGTGACCGGCCAGATTTACGTCAGTTGCGAGAACGTGGCGACCGTGGCGCCGTCCATCCTCCGCCATCGTCTCATCCCCAACTTCGCCGCGCAGAGCGAGGGCATCACCAGCGATGACATCACGCGGATGATCCTGGAGAGAATCCCGCAGGATGAGTGACCGAGCGGTCGCATGATCATCGCCGCAGCCGGTCCACCTTCAGGATGTAAATGCGTTGTTCGCGGTCCTCGCGCCGATAGGTGATGGCAAAGCTTCCGGATTTCTTGAAGAAATCGAGCCAGCCCGAACGGTTGCGATAGTGTCCGTCAGCGGGTGCGGTCGGGTTTGCCGCGAGCCATTCGAAGCTCGCCAGCAGACCCGCAATCTCGCCGTCGTCGAGCATCAGCATCGCCGTCAAAACGGCTTCATCAACGATGTATCGGTAACCGGCGCTCACGGCGCCGCCGCGGGACCCCGAAGCTTGTCCAGGCGTTCACGGAGCTCTTCCTCGGTCAGGAATTGCCCAGCCTTCATCGCGGCAAACCGCCGTTCCACCTCGTCCTGATGCGCTGAGTCTTCGGCCAATTCGAGCAAGGCGAGCCGCTGTCCGAGCTGACGGCGTTCCGAGGGCGACAACTGCTCCACTTGATCGAGGATCTCGGTAAGACTCATGAATTCAAATTGCGATCGCGGAGACGATACGTCAATTGCGAGCGCTGGCGGTGTTTTTGCGGAGTCGGTCCGCGCTTGTCCTGCCAACGCGCGGGGGCTTAATCCCAAGCGTGCCCCGTTCTCCCCTCCTCGATCCCCAGGCCATCCAGCGCGCCGAGCAGCTCGGGCTCCAGGCGCGGACGATTGTGGAAGGTTACATGGCCGGAGCCCATCGGTCGCCGTTTCGCGGGTTCGCTATCGAGTTTGCGCAGCATCGCGAATACGTGCCGGGCGACGACACGCGGCACCTCGACTGGAAGGTGCTCGGGCGCACCGATCGCTATTACCTCAAGCAGTACGAGCAGGAGACAAACTTCGTCGCGCATCTGCTGCTCGACGGAAGCGAGTCGATGAAATACGGCTCGGGCAAAATCACGAAGCTCGACTATGGGCGGACCATCGCGGCGTGCCTCGCCTACCTCATCCTGCTCCAGCGCGATGCGGTGGCGGTGGGCGTCTTCGACGCGACGATCCGCGAGTACCAGCCGCGCACGGACAGCCTCGCCAAGATCCATCAAATCTGCCACGTGCTCGCGAGCTTCGTCCCGACCGGGCAGACCGCGGTGGCGAATGCGCTCAGCGAGATCGCGCGGCAGGTGAAGCGGCGCGGCATCATCATCCTGATCAGCGATCTGCTCGATGAGGAGGCGAAGATCCTCGAAGGCATCCAGCATCTGCGTTTCGGCGGGCACGAGGTCATCGTCTTCCATGTGCTCGATCCATTCGAGCTGACCTTTCCCTTCCAGGGCACGGTGGAGTTTCACGGGCTCGAAAAGACGGGCAAAGTGCTCACCCGCCCGGCGGAGATTCGGAAGAGCTACCTCGCGGAGTTCAATGCCTTCCTCGAGCGCATCCGCCTCGGCTGCGAACGCAACGGCTGCCCCTACCTGCGGGTCTCGACCGACCAGCCGTGGGCCGACGTCTTGAGCGCCTTCCTCGCCACCAGGTTGCACCGGTATGGATAAAACGCAGAGACGCAGAGACGCGGAGGCCGCAGAGATTTTGTATGATGCACGAGAATGAAATTTCGCGGCTGATTATCGGGGCGGCCATCGACGTGCATCGTGAGGTGGGACCGGGGCTGATTGAAAAGCCTTACGAAGAGGCGCTCTGTCATGAGTTGCACCTGCGAGGACTCAAGTTGTGCGGCAGCGCGCGGTGCCTTTTGTTTACAAAGGCATTCGGCTCTCCATCGACCTGCGCACCGACCTCATTGTCGAGGACAAGGTCATCGTGGACCTCAAGGCGAAGGATCAAGTGAGCGCCATCGACAAGCTTAAGGTGTTGACCTATCTGCGCCTGCTCAGGCTGCGGCTCGGCCTGGTCATTAACTTCCACGTCGCGGTGCTCAAGGACGGCATCCACCGCGTCGTGAATGAACTCATCGATCCCGATGAACCACCTGAGCCCGCCGACTTTCGCGCCTCTGCGCCCCTGCGTCTCTGCGTTTTCCCAGATTCGGTCCCCTACACCATTGCACCGCTATGGATGAAAAACGCAGAGGCGCAGAGGTCGCAGAGACGCGGAGGAGAACATCGGAGCCGCCTGAACGCTTTGAGCCTCCTGCCTGGGTCTTTGCGTTTTCCATCCACGCGTCGTGAATGAACTCATCGATCCTGATGAACCACCTGAGCCCCCCGACCTTCGGGCGCTTGAACCCCTGCGTCCTCTGCGTCCTCTGCGCCTCTGCGTCTCTGCGTTTTCCCAGATTCGGTCCCCTGCACCATTGCACCGCTATGGTTGAAAAACGCAGAGACGCGGAGGCGCAGAGGACGCAGAGGGAGAACATCGGAGAGCGGCCCAACGGCCCGCTCCAGCCGCCCCCATCTGCGCCCTCTACGTTTAAGTAGCCGTGGCTTTTCTCAACCCGCTCCTTCTCTTCGGCATCCTGGCCGTGGCGTCGCCGATCATCATCCACCTGATGAACCAGCGGAAGATTCAGCGCGTGGTCTGGGCAGCCACGCGTTTTCTGCGCGAGGTGGTGGATCGCAATCAGCGCAAGATGACGCTCGAAGACCTGATCCTGCTCCTCCTGCGTTGTCTCGTGCTCATCCTCCTCGCGCTGGCGTTGGCGCGGCCGTCGTTCAAAGCGGGCGGCTTCGGCGCGTTCGGCGGGAACAATGAAGCCGCGATCATCGCGATCGATCAGTCGGGTAGCATGGCGCAGAGCGACGGCGTCTCCTCGAAATTCGCCCGGGCGCAGCAGGCCGCGGAGGAAGTGCTCGACGCTCTGCCCAGCGGATCGTCGGTGGCGGTGTGGTTTGTCTCCGATGTGGTCAAGGCGGTGATCCCCGAGCCCACTCGCGACTTCGGGCTGGCGCGCAAGGCGATTCGCGACGGCCAGCGCTCCGATCGCGCCACCGAGATGCAGCCCGCGCTGCGCCGCGCGATCGAAGTCCTCCAGCGCAATCCGGCCGCGGTGAAGCAGCTCTTCCTGATCACCGACGGCCAGGCCGCCGGCTGGAAGCAACTCGGCGAAACCCGGACGATGCTCGAAGCGGCGGCGGCGCAAGTGAAGACCCGGCTCGTGCTGCTCGGCGAGAGCGAGCAACACAATCTCGCCGTCACGGGCTTGCGGATGGCCAGCGCGCTCGCGCCAATCAACGAGCCGATCCGCTTCGAAGTCGAGGTGACCAATGCCGGCATCGATGAGGCAAGCCATGTGCAGATCAGCCTCGCCGTCGATGCCGAGCCGCCGGGCGATGCCGCGGGGATCGACTCCATTCCAGCGGGTGAGTCGAAGAAAGTTTCGCTCTTCGTCCGTTTTCGCGACACCGGTTTTCATGCGGTGACGGCCCGCCTCCCGCAGGACCGCGCGCCGGCGGATGACCAGCGCACCGTGGCGGTTCGCGCGATCGGGGAAATCAATGTCTTGCTCGTCGATGGCGATCCCGGCGTGGAGGCACGAGAGAGCGAGGTCTTCTTCCTGCGCAACGCACTGACGCCAGTCCCGCCGGAGCTGCGCGAGAAGTATTTCATCAAAACGAAGACGGTCACGCCGCTCGAGTTTGAGTCGGTAAAGCTGAGCGATTACGAGGCGGTGGTGCTCGCCAATGTGGTCGATGTCTCCGCGACGGCGCTCACCACGCTGGAGAAGAATCTGCGCGCCGGCGGCGGACTGATGGTTTTCCCCGGCGGGAAGCTCAATGTCAGTTTCTACAACGACAGGATGTTCACGGAGCGCGGAATTCTACCCGCCGCCTTCGGTCCGCTCCGCGGGGTTGCCGAGCAGCCGGATCAATCGTTCCATTATCAGTCCAAGGGCTACGACCATCCGATCGTGAGGCTGTGGCAGGATGCCGCGGCGGGCAGCCTGACCACGGCGCAAACCTATCGCGCTTTCACCTTGCAGCCCGCGCCACCCGAGGTGCCGAAAGCAGAGGCCGGCCCACCCGCGCTGGTGCTGAGTTACGCGGACGGCCAGCCGGCGGTCATGGAGCGGACCTGGGGCTTCGGGCGGGTGGTGCAATTCAGCAGCACCGCCGACGCCGCCTGGAACGACCTCTGCATCCGGCCGGTCTTCGTGCCGCTGCTGCACCGGGTGCTCGGAGCCCTGGTCACCCGACAGGAGGAACACTTGAATGTGCGCGTGGGGGCGAAGTTCGAATCGGTGATGGATGCGGAGTTGATTGGAAAGGAGACCCAGGTGACCAAACCCGGGGAACAGAAAGAGCCGCCGGTGTTGCGCCGGGTGGCGATGACGAACGGTCTCCCGTTGATCTCTTTCGATGAAACCGATCTCGGCGGCGCCTATGAAGTGCGCAGCGGCGAGGACGCCTCTGCCCTGCTTCGTTTCGCGGCGCAGCCGGATCCCGGCGAATCGAAGCTGGCGGAGGTGTCCGAGGCGGAGCTGCGAATCTTCGACCGCGTGGCCCAGATCATCCACTGGTCGCCGGAGACGAGCCTCCGCGGCTTGCTCCAGCACGAGCGCACCGGATCCGAGTTCTGGCTGGCCTTCGCCATCCTGGGGCTCTGCACGGCCGTCGCGGAGACGGTGCTCGGCAACCGCTTCAGCCGGTCCAAATGAAAATGGAAGGAGGCGCTCTGTGACCGATTGGCTCCTGCGTCTGTGCGGTGTGAAGCTTGATCAAGCGGGGCAGATCGCCGGCGCGCAGGTCGCGCTCCGCAACAGCTCGATGCTCGGCTGGATCGTGCCGCTGGCCATCGTGCTCGGCGCGCTCGCGTGGTGGAGCTACTGGCGGGATGCGCGGGAAATGATTTCGCCCGCGCGGCGGCGCGTGCTCTCCGGGTTGCGCATGCTGCTTTTCCTGCTGCTGCTGCTGCTGCTCCTGCGGCCGGTGCTTGTGTTCAAGGTGGAGACGAGCATTCGGCGCACGCTGCTCATGCTGTTCGATGCAAGCGGCAGCATGAACATCCGCGACCCGCGCTTCGACGAAGCCGACCTCAAGCGCGCGGCCCTGGCGAAAGATCTGCTCGATCCGCGCAGCGGTCTCGACGCGATGCTCGATCCCGCCCGGGCCGGCGAACTCAAGCTCGTGCCGCGCGTCGAGGTGCTGAAGGCGGTGCTCAAGAATCCACGGCTCGCGTTGCTGGAGAAGTTCGCGAAGAGCTTTGACCTCGAGACCTACACCTTCGGCCAGGCGCTCGCGGAACTGGCGGCCGGACCGGCGATGCCCGAGGCGCCCGCCTCCGCGTGGGTGGACCAGCTCGAGGCGAAGAGCCCGTCCACGGCCCTCGGCGACGCCGTGCGCGACCTGCTCATGCGCAAGCGCGGGCAGCCGCTGGCGGGAATTTTTCTCGGCACCGACGGCGCGAGCAACACCGGCTCGCAAGCACTCGAAGCAGCGCGGCTGGCGCGTGCGGAAGGCGTGCCGCTCTACCTCTACGGCGTCGGCATCACCTCGCCGCGCGACATCATCGTCGCGAACATGTTTACCCAGGACGTCGCCTTCGTGAAAGACGAGCTCCCGGTCACCGTGCGGGTGCGCGGGCAGGGCCTGCGGGGGCAATCGGCCAAAATGGTGCTGCGGTTGGGGAATGAGGTGGTGGCCAGCCAGGAGCTGACCTTTGCCGACGACGACGAGCAGACCGTGGCCCTGCCGTTCACGCCGACAGCCATGGGCGAGTTCGAATTGAGCGCCTCGATCGACCCGCGCGACGACGAAGCCGTCAAAGACAACAATGTCGTCACGCAACGCCTGAAGGTAATCGACAGCAAAGTGAAGGTGCTTTTCGCCGAGCAGGCGCCGCGCTGGGAATTCCGCTATTTGCAGAGCGTGCTGCTGCGCGACCGGCGGCTCGAGTTGAAGTGCTGGCTGGTCGAAGGCGATCCGTCGATCGCGGGCGGCGAGGGCTCGCCGTACCTCAAGACTTTCCCGACGACGAAAGACGAGCTTTTCCAATACGACCTCGTGATTCTCGGCGACGTCGGGCCGAAGGAACTCGGGGCCGCGCCGATGCAGTGGCTCGCTGAGTTCGTGGCGAAATTCGGTGGCTCGTGTCTTTTTCTCGCGGGCCCGCGCAGCAACCCCGCGGGCTACCGCGGCACCGAGCTGGAGAAAATGCTGCCCGTGGAGCTCGCGGAGGCCGCCGCCACCAAGCAGGGCCCGGAGCGC
This sequence comes from Chthoniobacter sp., assembly GCA_034667665.1. Lineage (GTDB taxonomy): Bacteria > Verrucomicrobiota > Verrucomicrobiia > Chthoniobacterales > Chthoniobacteraceae > Chthoniobacter. Next base: position 38,831 of record JAXDQW010000102.1, on the reverse strand, counting down.
CCGACGCTGCTCGAACTCACCGCCCACGGCCGCACCGAACCGATGCTCAAGCTCTCCGCCAAAGACGACGAGAATGTCGCGATCTGGCGCCGCTTTCCGAAGGTCTATTCCGTCGCGCGCGTCGCGCGGGCCAAGCCCGCCGCCCAGGTGCTGCTCCAGGACAGCGACGAAACCAAGGCCAGCAAGTTCGGCAAGATGCCGGTGGTGGCGCAGCAGCAATTTGGCCTCGGCCAGGTCTTCTACGTGGGCACCGACAACACCTGGCGCTGGCGCCGCAACGCCGACGAACGCCTTTATCCGCTGCTTTGGGGACAGATCGCCCAGAAGCTCGGACTTCGCCATCTGCTCGGCGGTTCGAAGCGCACTCAGCTCACCGTGGACAAGCAGAGCTACAGCACCGGAGACCGGGTCACGGTCTATGCGCGGCTCTATGGCGCCGACTTCAACCCGATCAAGGACGCCTCCGTCGAAGGCGGCTACACCGTCAAGCTGCCCGGCGGGCCGGCCGCCGGCGAACGGCAGACCGTGACGCTGCGCGCCGTACCCGAGCAGCCGGGGATGTATCGCGGCGATTTCACCGCGCTCGCGCCCGGCACCCATCAGTTTTCGGTGAAAAGCGATCCAGGGACGTTCGTCGAGTTCAGTGTTGCGGAGCCAAAGTTCGAGAGCGGCGAGACCGCGATGAACGAGCCGTTGCTCAAGCAAATGGCTGAGATCAGCGGCGGCGCTTACTTCCGCGAAGAGACGCTCTCCAAGCTCGCCGAGGCGATGAGCTCGAAGCAGGAGCGCGTGGCTTCCACCGTGGACGCCGAACTGTGGTCGTCACCGTTCTATTTCCTGCTCATCCTGGCCGTCGCCACGACCGAATGGGCGCTGCGCAAACGCGGGCAGTTGAAGTAGTCTGGCGGGGGGCAGGGGTGGGCGTCCCGCCTGCCGGTTTGGGCGTCTCGCCCAAACGATCTTCCCAACTCGCGCAAAAGGCATGGCGGGTCAGGGGTTGAGCAAGACCAAATCGAGTCCCTGCTCGACGAAGCTCCTGAAATCGCCGTCCAAGGTCACCAGGTGCAAGGCACCGCTGATCGCGAACGCGGCGAGATAAGCATCCATCCAGACCTTTGGCGAAGCGGTGTCGCGGGAGGCCAGCCGATGCCAGAGCGCCACGGTTCCAGGGGGTTCTTCCCGTTCGCAGAATTTCGTCAGCACCAGCAACGCATCCAGCGCCACGAGAGCATCCCGATTGGTCAATCCATCCGCGCCGTAGGTCTTCAAGAGCGCCGGGTTGGAGACCAGCCGCAGAAAGCTCTGCTGGGTGGAGCGGCAAAAGACCGCCGGATTTGCGGGTGTCGCGTCCTGCAAGGCAGTCTGGGCCCGCTGGTGGAAGGGGTGGGTGGTGAAGATCGCAGCGATCCACACATTCGAGTCAAAGAGAGAGCCCGGCACGCTTCAAGTCCTCCTCCGTCTGAGTTTCCTGTTCGAGTGCGACCAGTTTCTTCACGCTCATGCGGGTCGCCGGGGCATTCGGATTACACTGGATCACCGGCAGACCGCGTTCTCCGATGGTCACCATCGAACTGGCTGGGCGTTTCTTCGTTTGCCCGAGGGGTCCCAAGCCCAGCCCCTGCCGGATAAATTCCGCAACGAGATCTTTCACCGTCCGCCTTTGGTGGACGGCTCGCAATTTCACTTCGCGGATCAATTCATCAGGCAAATCCAGCGTTGTCTTCATGCAGCCAGCTTTCCAGCTTCCCAGCTTGCTGTCAAACTACCCGCGGAGGGCTGACGGAAATCATCGGTTGGCGAAGCGAGTCCGCGAGCGGGGATTCTTTCCCCTCGTACCTCTACGCCTCTGCGTCTCTGCGTTTTTCAACCATAGCGGTGTAGTGTAGGGGACCGAATCTGGGAAAACGCAGAGACGCAGAGACGCAGAGACGCAGAGGCGCGGAGGACGCAGAGGTTCAAGCGCGAACGTCGGGGGCTGTACCAATAAATCCTCGCGAATATGGGCGATTCTTCCAGAGAGCAGTGCGGAGTGCGCAGAGGTTCGCAAAGGAGACCCGCGACTTCGCCGCCGGCTAATGCTATTTCACTCGGCGATGCAGAGTTCTCCTTCGCCCCCGTCGCCGCCGCTCACGGAGACCGCGCGCGAGCTCGCGACGCGGACCGAGGCGGTGCGCCGGCGCCACGGCGGCGTGGCGCTGGCCACGGGCGCCGCGATGGCGCTTGTCGTGATCCTTGGCTGGCTCGCGGCTGAGGGCGTGGCCGATTGGCTGGTTGCGCTGCCGTGGCTCGCGCGCTTCGCCTTCCTGGTCGCCGGGATCGGCGTCGCGGGCCTTCTCGGCTGGCGCTGCGGCCTGCGTCCCTGGCGCCACCGGCCCGATGACGACGCCGTCGCGTTGATGGTCGAACGGGCGTTGCCCGCTTTTCGCTCGCGCTTCATCGCCGCGGTCCAGCTCGCGCGCGGGGACGCCGCCTCCACTCCGCTGGTGCGCGCGCTGGTTGCGGAGACGACCGCCCTCGCGGCCACGCTGACCTTTCGCGACGTGGTGCGCACGGACCGTCTTCGGCGTTGGCTGAAAATCGCGATCGCGTCGTTCCTCGGCGCTGCGGCGCTGGCCGCGCTCGGCGGGCGCAATACGCTGCCCTTGCTCACCCGCGCGCTGCTCTGGAACAACCCCGTCCCGCGCAAGACCCAGATCAGCGGCGTCACCGGCCACCGCGTCGTGGCCATCGGGGACGACGTGCAACTCGAGGCGACGGCGGGCGGCATGATTCCCGCGCACGGCCACCTGCTCGTGCGGACCGCCTCTGGCCGGCGGCAGGAATTTGTCTTCGCACCGGAAGCGGGAGACCGCGCGCATTTCGTCCGCGTTCTCCAGAGCGTGCAGGAGCCTTTCGCTTACTCGATCGCCCTCGGCGACGCGCGGACGGACGTCTTTCGCGTCAAGGTCAAGCCGCGTCCCGCCGTGGCCAGCGTGGAATGCACGCAGATCTTTCCCGCTTACACCCGGCTCCCACCGCTCCGGCGCGCGCTGGGCGATTTGAAAATCCTCGCCGGCAGCCGCCTCGCTCTGCGCGTCAAGGCGACAAACCCGGTCCAAACCGCAACCATCCAGTTGCTCGCCGCCGAACCCGACAAAGTGCTGGCCGAGGCCCCGCTCGTGCCCGACGCCAGCCACCTGATGCTCGCCGGCGAAATCGAGATTCCCGCGAAGGACGCCGCCGGACTTACCCTTCGCCTCGTCGATGAAGACGGCCTGGAATCGCGCGGGGGCGCCGTCTATCGCCTCGAGCTCCTCCAGGATCAGCCGCCCACGATCAAGATCCTCTGGCCCGACCGGCGCGAAGAATTGCTCACCCGCAATGCCACCATGCTCCTCGCCTTTGAAGCCCGCGACGACTACGGCCTCGGCAAAGTCCGGCTGCACTACGCCGTCGATTACGTGGAAGGCGCGCCGCACCGGACCATCGACCTCGATCTCGGCAACGAGAGCCCGCGCACCCTCACGCGCCGTTTCAATTGGAAGATCGGCCAAATCACGCCGCACGTCGAAGAGGGCAACACCATCGACTACTGGTTCGAAGTCCTCGACACCAACAACGTCACCGGTCCGGGAATCGGCACCCTCGATCACTACCAGGCCCGCCTCGTCAGCGAGCTCGAAAAGCGCGCCGACCTCGCCAACCGGCTGAGCGACACCATGGAAGGCCTCAACGAGGTCCGCCAGGGCCAGGAAGCGGTCGCCCAAAAGCTCGGCGAAATCATCTTCGAGAAACCTCCGGCGCCATGAGTGGCGGAGGAACGCGGCTAGTCGGAACAGAAGCATGGTGAGTAAGCTGTGTATTGGGGTTGTTGGTTCGCCGGGTTACCTGCCGGCCTTGAACTGGAACACGTGGAGCTGCTTGACATTAGGTCATACCACGATCCTCGCTCGCTTTCAGGCCTCGAAGGACATAAAGTGCTGCCTTGCCTCCGGCCATGAACACAACCCGACGGATTCTGCCTTTGCCAACGCGCTATAATCTACGGCGCCGGAGCCCTATCGTTAAAACAGCTCTTAATGTTGTTGTTTTCATTGCCATAGGCCTCTGCTGCGCATTTGCGGACCAGGCGCAGAAGCCGAAGGAATTGTTTCTTGCCAGTGGAGGTTTTTTTGGCCCGAATTACCGTGTGTTTTGGCAGGAGGAAAAGTTGTTTTACGGAGTCAGCGCGAAAAGTGGAGCTAAAGAGACGCTGACTACGTTGGAACCTACTCTCGACCAGTGGACATCATTTAGGAAAGCCCTCGACGAGCTGGGAGTTTGGAGTTGGCGCAAGAAATATGAACGCAACGTCTTGGACGGCACTCAATGGTCAATAAGCATCCAATACGAGGGACGAAGAGTCGCGAGCAGTGGCAGCAATGACTATCCAAGAGACTACGCCGAGTTCCTTACGGCTGTCCAAAAGCTTCTCGGAGGCAGGGCATTTCATTGAAATGATGGTATCGCCGACGGTATCGTGCCCCTCTGCCTCAACATCGCCCGTGGTGACGGCGACGTTGCGGATGATATCGTTGTCGAAATCGACCGTGCCTTGGAGCGGGATATGGATGTGGAGAGAGCGACTTGAACGCATGTCGCTCCGCGACGCTGGCAACCCGCGTGCGCGACTGGTCGCCCCACGATCATCGCTCGCTTTCAGGCATCGAAGGGCATAAAGTGGCGCCTCCCATCGCCAACATGAACCGGAAGTCCATCATTTCCGCCCTCATCGTCTCCTCAATATTCGTCTGCTGCGCGCTTTACCTTGTGTGGCCGTTCCGCACCGTCCGGCAACTCCATGCACGCTACCAGCGGGTGCAGCGCGGCATGAGGTTCGAGCAGGTCGAGGCTCTTATGGCTCACCCCGGCGGCAGAGCGAGCGAGCATTGGTTCCCCTCATGGGACGACGAGCTGCTTCCACCGGCGGAGGCACAGCGCATCGCGTCAGCACTCCGCTATTCCGTCGGCACATTTTACCTTCCGGTCTCCTTCGAGTTTACCTTCGATAGCGAACGCCAACTGATTGGCAGGCACATCTCCGATTAACCCAACTGGTAATGATAGCGTCGCCTTAGCCGCCATGAGACTAACTCGTCTTGGATTCGTCATACTCGCACTTCTTTTTCTGGGTCGGCCATGTTACGTGCAGGCTTTCGAGCCTGTCCAAACATTCCTGATCATCCAAACCAAAGACAAGGCCGTTTCTTACCAGATCAACGAGAAGCCGATTTCGCGCGAACAGATCGTGTCCTGGTTTTTGCATAACTCGTATTGGGGCCTCGAAGTTCGACCTGATGCAGAGACCAGCTTCGATACGGTGGTCGATCTGCTTTCCCTTTTGAACCGATGCCACGTTAAGACCTGCAAAGTGATGACAGAGACCCGAGTGGGTGAAAACATCATCGTGCGCTCTTTCGACGCCGATCTCGATCGCTTCAACACAACGCAGCACACTAAGTGACTATTTCCAAAGCGCCTCACAGGCGTTGCGGCAGAGCGCGTTGGGCATTGGAGTGAAACTTGGTCGAACATTGATTTTCTGTGGTTTCCTTTTGGCGATCGAGTTGTCTGCGGAATCGTCTCGTTTCATGAGACAGCCACGCAGCGAGAGCGCGGGCGCTTCGAAGGCCACTCCCGCATCTTTCAGCGGCGGGTGATACTTCCCGCCGAGCGCCCACACGCTCGGCGACATCCTGCGGACAACGGTCGAAAACATTCACCACGACTTTGGCCGCGACGCGATAACCTCGCAGGTGCTCCATGGCCGTCGTTTTGACGCACACGCAAATCGCCGCGTCCTGCCGCCGTGCCGGCTGCCGCGCTTCGCGGTTCGCCGCGCGTGGCGCCGCCACCTTCTTCGCGATGCGCTGCGCACCCCCGTTCATGATCCTTTTCGCGCCACGCCGGGCGCCTACCGTATAACCAGCGCGAATGCGGAGCGGGCCAATTACGAAGAGCATCCCCATTTGGACATTTGGCAGAATTTGGTCATTTGGTTTCCTCCGATTCGATGGGCGATCGCTTCAGCGGGGTCGAAGGGCAGGCTTCAACCAAATGACCAAATGGAATGCCGGGAGCCCTCGCGCCTCCTCGGCGCTCGCCTGATTCCGGCCTCCGCTGGTCACCGTGCGCCACCGCGTCACCGCCACGAGCTTTCGCTTGGCAAACCCCGGCTCCCGCCGTTGAATCTCCAACCCTTTCAATGAGATTGCTCGATCGCTACGTCCTGCGGAATTTTTTCGAGCCCTTTGTCATTTGTTTTCTCGGATTCCTCGGCATCTGGCTGGTCTTCGATCTGAGCGATAACGTCGCCGATTTCATCCAGGCCGGGGCTTCCCTGAAGGTGATCGCGCGGTTCTACCTCACGCAGCTTCCCCAGATCATTATCATTTCGCTGCCCGTGGGCGTGCTCCTGGCGCTGCTCTTTGCGTTGAGCCGGATGTCGCGGCGCAACGAAATCATTTCGATGCTCACCGCCGGGGTCAGCGTCCCGCGAGTCGTCATCCCCCTCGCCATCGTCGGGGCGCTCTGCGCGGGCGCCCTCGTGGCGCTCAATTACGACCTCGCACCCCGGGCCGAGGCGATTCGCAAGACCGCGCTCGAGCAAATCAGCCGCCATCGCGCGGTCGGTGAAGTGGAGCCGGTCAACGGCCACCTCTTTCGCGACCGCCAGAATGGCCGGACGTGGTTTGTCCGGAAATATCGCCCGGACTCCATGCAGCTCGATGGCGTGCATATTTCGCAGCAGGATGAGCAAGGCAACATCGTCAAGAAATGGTACGCGGGCCGCGCGATCTATGATCCGCGCACCAAGGTCTGGACCCTCAATCGTGGGGTGATCCTGGACTTCAATGCCGCGGGCGATATCGCGAAGATGGACAACTTCGAGATGGACTTCCGGATCGTCCGCGATTGGAGCGAGACGCCCTGGCGGATCGGCTCGGCGCGGGCGGAAGCGCGCAGCCTGACGGTCCCCGAGCTGCGCAATTATCTCTCGAACAATTCCGATTTTCCCGCGGTGCAGCTCGCCCCGTATCGCACTTACCTCCAAAACCGCTTCGCGGTGCCGATGCAGTGTTTCGTGATCATTTTCTTCGCCGCGCCGCTGGCCATCGTTTTTTCCCGCCGGGGCGTGATCGGAGGGGTCGCGGCCGCCCTGGGTCTCTACGTCCTGCTCTTCCTGAGCACCGAATTCTTTCTGGCCTTGGGCAAGGGCTCACGGCTCGACCCGCGGCTCGCCGTCTGGATTCCAAACCTCTTTTTCCTGGGGGTCGGCCTGATCCTGCTCTATTTCCGCGGCTCAAATCGCGAGTTTCCGCCCAAGCTGTTCCGGGCCCGCCGGAAATGACGAATGACGATCGCCGTTCCATTGGATCGTTTGGTCGAGTTCGGTCGTTTGGATTAAAGCTCATTTCGACGTGCTGAGGGGGGCCGGGAATCGGGAGAAAACCAAATGACCAAATTTTGCCAAATGACCAAAGTGGGGTGCCGTTCGTCATTCGTCCCTGCCTGTTAGTGAGTTAGTCATCCGTGCCATGCAACAAGACTGGACCATCCAACATCGTTCCGACCGGTGCGCCCTGACCGGGGCGCCTTTCGCGGAAGGCGAGTACTTCTACACCCTCCTCTTTCATGGCAAGGAGGGGTATCGCCGGGAAGACCTGAGCGAAGCCGCCTACCAGCAACGGAACGACAACATCCAGCCGTTCTCGATGTGGCGCTCCCGCTTCGAGCCGCCGGCGCCGCCCGCGCCGGAGCCGCTCGGCAAGCAGACGGCGGAAGATTTGCTGCGCCGTTACATGGAGGAGCCATCGCCGCAGCACGCGGCTGCGCGATATCTGCTCGCCGCCATGCTCGAGCGCAAGAAGCTGCTCAAGGAAGTCAAAACCCAGCGCGAGGAAGGCAGCCTGACCCGCATTTACGAGCACACCAAGACCGGCGAAGTCTTTGTCGTGCCCGACCCGCAGCTCCGGCTGGATCAGCTCGAGCAGGTGCAGCAGGAAGTGGCGGCGCTCCTTTCGCCCGGATCGCCAGAATAAGCGAACACTTCGGAGAAAGCCGGCCGCGCAAGGCCGCGCGTTCACCCGCTAAACCCCTGCGCAACTCTTGCCGCTGCGCTGCTCTTTCGGGCAGGCTGCGCGCATGAACTCTCGCGTTTTGACCACTCTCCTCTGCTGCGCGGCCACCGCTTTTCTGCGCGCGGAAAAGATCGCGCTGGTGGCGGGAGGCGGCACCGCGGAAAAGGACGCCCCGGCGCTCGAATGCCAGTTGCGCGAGCCGTTCGGGGTCGAATTCACACCGGCGGGCGAGATGGTGATCGTCGAGATGGAAAAAGGGCAGCGCGTGTTGCAGGTGGACGCGCAGGGCCGGCTCCGCGTGATCGCCGGAACGGGCGTGAAAGGCTATTCCGGCGATGGCGGTCCGGCCACGGCCGCGACCTTCAACGGCATTCACACCCTGGCCATTCTGCCCAATGGCGACCTCCTCCTGGCGGATAGCTTCAATCACACGCTCCGCCGCATCGACGCGAAGAGCGGCGTGATCGCGACGGTGGCGGGCAATGGGAAAAAGGGGTTTGCCGGCGATGGGGGGCCGGCCGCGCAAGCGCAGTTTTCCACGCTCATTCAGATCGCGCTCGATCCCACCGGAAAGCAGCTTTTCATTGCCGACATCGGCAATCGCCGCGTGCGGCGGCTCGATCTGGCGAGCGGTCTCATCGCGACCGTGGCGGGCAATGGCCAGGCAGGGGTGCCGCCGGACGGAGCCGAAGCCGCGACCTCGCCACTGGTGGATCCGCGGGCGGTCGCCCCGGATGCCGCGGGCGGGTTCTACATTCTCGAACGCAGCGGCCACGCGCTGCGCCACGTGGATGCCGCCGGAAAGATCAAGACCGTCGCGGGCACGGGCAAGGCGGGCCACACCGGCGATGGCGGTGACGCCAGGCTGGCCACGCTCAACGGACCCAAAAACCTGTGCCTCGATCACGACGGAAGCGTGCTCATCGCCGACGCCGAGAACCACGTCATCCGCCGCTACTCGCCGAAGGACGGCACCATCACGCGGGTGGCCGGCACGGGCAAACCGGGCGCGGCCGGCGTCGGCGGCGATCCCTTGCAATGCGAACTTCGCCGCCCCCACGGGGTCACCGTGCACCGCGACGGGACGCTTTTCATCACCGACAGCTACAACGATCGCGTGCTGAAGATCGTCCGGTAGGCCCCTTCTGCGCGACGTGAGCCGAGAAAGCTCACACGCGCGGCGGGTTACGGGGCAGAGCTCCGGGGCGGGGTGCGCACGAGGGCACGGGCCCTCGCGCGAGCGCGCGATGAGCAGTTCTGGATGTGAAAGGTCAGCCTCGCGGGTATGTTCGGTCCTGATGCTTCCCTGGTTTCAAGACCGTTTCCCGCTTTACCTCGCGCCGATGGCCGGGGTGACGGACACCATTTTCCGCCAGCTCGCCAAGCCCTACGGCGCCGATGTGATGGTCACGGAGTTTGTCTCCGCCGAGGGCATCTTCCGGAGGAATGAGCGGACGCTGGAGTATCTCGAATTCGTCGAGGCGGAGCGCCCGCTGGGGGTCCAGCTTTTCGGGGCCGATCCGGGGCATCTCGGCGAGGCCGCGCGGATGGTTCTTGATTGGAAACAGCCGGATTTCATCGACCTGAACTTCGGCTGCCCGGTGAACAAGGTGGTGGGCAAGAACGGCGGCTCGTCGCTGCTGCGCGATTGTCCGTTGCTGGAAAAGGTGGCGCGCGGTGTGGTGAACGCGGTCGCACCGTTTCCAGTGACGGCCAAGATCCGCATCGGCTGGGATGGACAATCGATCAACGCGGTGACGACGGCGCGGCTACTCGAAGATGCGGGGGTGGCGGCGATCGCCGTGCACGGCCGCACCAAGGCCCAGGGCTACAGCGGCGAGGCCGATTGGGAGGTGATCGCACAGGTCGCCGCGGCGGTGCGGGTGCCGGTGATCGGGAATGGCGACCTCGCCGGAGCCGCCGACGTCGAGCGGCGGCTCCAGACCGGCGTGCGCGGGATGATGATCGGCCGCGCCGCGATGTGCGCGCCCTGGATTTTCCGCGAGATCAAACACTACCTTGCCACGGGCGAAGTCCTCCCGCCGCCCAGCCTGCCCGAGCAGTGGGCGCACATCCTTCGACACTGCCGCTGGAAGGTCGAAAGGGAGGGCAGCGAACTGCACGTCCTGCAATCCATGCGCACGCGGCTGATGGCTTACTCGCGGGGCATGCCCGAAGCGAAGCGGCTGCGCGAGCGTTTCTCCCATGTGGCCTCGCTGGCGGAGCTCGAAGGCATCGCCGAGGAAAATCAGTCCCGGGCGCTCGAGGCGACTCTCACTGAGCCGGCCCTCCCGTAGGCGCCGAGCGGCAGAACAGAACCACCGCTGGCGCGGGCGCTGCGATCCGCTTACAGATGAAGGACCAACCTTTGCCCATGACCACTGCTCCACCCGAAATCAAATACCGGCTCGGCAACGAGAAGCTCGTCAAGGTGACCGAGAAGGCCGGCACCAAGCTGACTTCGCTCCTCACCCGCCAGGCCCGTCCGCAGGGCGCGCTGCGCGTCGCCGTCATTGGCGGCGGATGCTCCGGGCTCCAATACAAGATGGACCTCGTGGACGGCCCGGCGAACCGCGATATCCTGGTGGAAAGCGCGGGGGTGCGCGTGGTCATCGATCCAAAAAGTGCGCTCTTCGTCAGCGGCTCACTCCTCGATTACAGCGACGATTTGCAAAAAGGCGGCTTCAAAGTCACCAATCCGCACGCGGTCGCCCATTGCTCCTGCGGCGAGAGCTTTTCGGCCTGAGGAGCGCTCCGCGCTCGGGTCGCGGCTCTCGTCGTGGCGCGTTCTCTTGGTGTGCCCTCATCCTCGTCATCCTGAGGAACGAAGGATCTCTGATCTCGGCCTTTCTTCTTCCGTGCGGCTGGCACGAGGCGCGCGGGTCTTCTTCCAACCACCGAGCTCAAGGCAGGAGCCAGAGATCCTTCGTGGTCCCTCAGGATGACGGGTTGGGGTTCAACCCTCGGCCGGTTCGCTCCGCGGAAAAGCGAGGCACCAGTTCAGCGGTGCTCCGAGGGAGGACGGATGAATTCGAGTTTGTCCCCCTTGCTCTTGCTCTCGTAGAGCGGCCTTTCGACCGGCACTTCATAGACCCGGTTTTCCGCCTCCACGCGCACCTTGAGCAGGTATTCCCCGTCGATCACTTTCGCGCCTTCAATCCGCCGGCCGCTAAAGCTGACCTGTTCCTCCCTCTGCGGAGTGAACTGTTTCTCCATGACCACTCCCGTCAGGATGTTTTTGCTCTCGTGCGGCTTCGACATGGACATCATCCCCCACAAGACGCAGCCGAGGACGATCGTCCCGAGACCGACCGCGATCAGCGTGTCGCGCCGGGTCGTGTTCGGCAAGATGAGGCGCGGCTGGGTCATTCGCCGGCGGGGACTTCCGCGTTCATCGCCGCCTGCGCCTGCAAGACGGGCAGAGAGTCCTCCGTCACGGTCAGTTCGGCATCGGCGCGCAGCTTGCGCTGCCAGACGTAGCGCTTGAGCAGCACCTTGATCGTGGCCGTCATCGGCACGGCGAGGATCGCGCCGAGCAAGCCGCCCATGAGCAGGGTCCAGACGAACACGGAGACGATGACCGTCATCGGGTGGAGACCTACCGATTGGCCGACGATCTTCGGAGTGATGAAGAGGCCGTCGAACTGCTGCACCAATACGAATATTCCGCTAACCACCACCGGAAAAATCCACCACGGATGGCCGGGCACCCACGTTCCGACCCCGCCCTGCACCGAAGCAATGATCACCGCCGGAACCCAGCACAGGATGATCCCGAGATAAGGAATCAGACCGAGAACGCAGAGCAACAAGCCGATCAAGAGCCCGAAATCGAGGCCGACGATCGCGAGCCCGATGCCGGTGGCGGTCCCATTGATGAGACTGACGACGAGTTGCCCCCGAAAGAACGCGATCAGGTAGCCATTGATTTCGCTGATCGCGGAAACCACCTCGTCTTTGAAGGCCGATGCGCGCAACGGCAGGTAATCACCCCATGACTGGGATATGGTCCGCGCTTCGATCAGGAAGTAGTAGAGATAGATGGGGACAATGACCATCGAGAGCAGGAAGCCGAACACCCCGAGAAAGCCCCCGACGCTGCTCGTGACGAACCTCCCCCCATTGCGGATGACGGTGGGCAGCGTGGTCCGCACCCAATCTCCGGTGAGCAGTTGCTGAAGGTCGAACTGGACCTCCGCCGCGATGTCTTGCGCGGGCGCGGGCGCGGGCGCGGGCGGTCCGGTGGGGGGCGTGGCGGGCGAGGTCACGGGCCCGTTGGCCGGAAGTGCGGGCGGCGGCGCCGGAGAGGCAGTGGCCTTTGTTGAAACGGCGTCGGTCGCGGGGTCGATCGGCGATTGAAACTGCGGCAGCAGCTTCACTCCATACTTCTGCTGCACATCGTGCGCAAAGGTCACAACCAGCGTCTTCACCTGCTCCGTGTAGTGCGGCACCTTGCGCGCCAGGTTGACCGTCTGATTTGAGAGCGCCGGAACGATCCAGAGAAGAATGCCGGCGAGCAGCAGGCTGACGACCGCAAAAACGAACAGCACGGCGCGATTGCGCGAGGTTCCCCACTCGACAATTTTCGTGACCACGGGATCGAGCAGGTAAGCCATCACCGCGGCCACGGCGAACGGGATCAGAATGGGCTGCAAAAAGCCCAGCACGCGCGAGGTCAGCCAGATGAGCCCCACGCCCACCGCCCCGATGCTCACGACCGAAACGGCGGTCAGGGCGGCCCAGATCGTCTTCTTCTGCCACGGTGTGGGATACTCCGGCGTGTTCATCCGAAGCTCAACTGTGGAGGGCTGGTGCAAAGGTTCAAGGCGGGAAGTGTGAAGTCTTCCATAGCCACATCCGTGCTCATGGCAACTGCCTCAGCACGGATTCGCTCCGCGGCCGGCTGCGGGTTCGGAGCGCGGCCTCGAAAGGATCACAAACACGCCCTGGAGCGTCATGCACTTTTGCCCGGCTTGATGGACCAAAGGCCCGGAGACAAGCCAGCCCGGGGCAACGCCCTGGGTGAGAAGATTCGATGAGCGAGACAGACTCTGTCGCCCTTTCAGGGCTGGTTCCTTCGGTGGCACAGACCCAGGGCGTTGCCCTGGGCTGGCTTGTTTTCGCACCTTTGGCGCTCCCGTCGCGGAGCCGGTAAAGTGCATGACAGGCTCCAAACCCATTCTGTCATCTGGGTGAAGTTACACCCAACGCTCACTCCTTCGGCGAAAGGGTGATCTCGTGCGGCGAAGAGTAGAGCGGGATGTTCGTTCCGGAAAGCTTGATTAGGATCGAGTGAGGCTTTCCATCGGCAAGGTTCAGGGGAAGCGGGTAATAAATGCCGTGTTTCCCGTTGCCCTTTCCGGCTTCCTTCAAGTCTTCGCGGAAGCTATCGGCCAGCACGGTATCCAGCAGCGTTTCGCCGTCGAAAATGTCCACCTTGACGGCCGCGTTCAGATCGTTCTTGTCAATGGCCCATCCGATCACCATCCGCTCCTGTCCCGGAACGGTGTCGTGCGACCCATCATACTGACCCATCTCCACCACCGGCGGTTCCGCTTCTCCCGTGGACGGAGCGCTTTCTGCGGGAATGGTGCGGCGATCGCAGGAGAAGACCAGGAGCGCGGCGGCAATCAAGAAAATGCTCGGGAGAGACGAAGGTCTTTGGTTCATGATGACGGGGGGATTGGACGGAAGCGGGTTCTTTTCAAGCAATCGGGAGGGTTCGTCAATCCTCCTCATGGAGGTGGCAAATGCAGGTCTGCCCCGGCAAGCAGCCTGGATCAGGATACTACACCGCGGCCCACAGGACCAGAGCGATGAGCGCACCGAGCAGATAACTGACCGGATCCTTGATCGCGAAAACCAAAGGGTCTTCGTGGACCACCCCGCGATGCGCGAGCAGCCACATTCGGCTGATCCAATAGAAAACCAGCGGACAAAGCAGCCAGAGACGATCCGGATGCGCATAGAGGTAAACACCCGTTTCGCTGTGAACATAGAGCGCCAGGACCAGCACCGAGCAATTGCCGCTGGCGGCACCGAGTGCGGCAAGTTGCTCGCGGTCGCCGACATGGTAACCCCGGCCTTGCGTTTGAAGCAGATTGCTCTTGATCAGGTTTTGCAACTCGGAGACGCGCTTGATCATGGCCAGGCTAAAGAAAGCGAACATCGAGAAGGCCAGCAGCCAGTGGGAAATGACCACGTCCGTAACAACGCCTCCGGCAAAAAGGCGAATGGTGTAAAGCGAAGCCAGGATCATGACATCGAGCATGATGATGCGCTTGGCATAAAGCGAATAGCACAGGGTAACTAACCCGTAGAGGAGGAGGATCGCGGAAAAGGCCAGAGGCAGGAACGAGGCGAGCGCGAAACTGGCCAGCAGAAGGAGGGGAATGAGGACAAGACCGAGGCGAAGATCGAGATCGCCGGAGGCAAAGGCGCGTCGGCGTTTCGTCGCGTGCAGCCGATCGGAGCGCAGATCGAGGAGATCATTGAGGACATACACGCTCGAAGCGCACAGGCTGAAACTAAGAAATCCCAGGAAGGTAAGTGCCACTGACCTGAGATCGCCGATCCGATGAGCCATTACCAAGGGCACGAACAATAACAGGTTCTTGACCCATTGATGAACGCGAATGGCTCTCAACAGGGTGCGGGTGAAGTTACTGTCGCGCGGAAAGACCACCGAAACATGAGTAACTTTCCTCACTCGCTCGATCAGTGAGGCGGAAGCGTCCACGACGATGGCATTGGCGGCGTGCCTCCAGATCGCGAGGTCCGCGGCATCGTTTCCGGCATAGTCAAACGGCTGCCCGCCGATCGCCGCCCGGATGGCTTCAATCTTGTGCGGTCCCTTCAGATTACTCCGCGCATCGCTCGCGATCACTCGAGAGAATAACCCAACGTGCCGCGCGATCTCCGTCGCGACCTGTTCGTGCGCCGCGGTGGCGAGGATGAGTTCACGACCCTTTGCCTTTTCCAACCTGAGGAAGTCGATGAAGTCGGCGCGGTACGGGAGGCAATTAGGGTCGATCCGGGCGTGCCGCGCCGCCTTTTCCTTGAGAATCTGCCGGCCCTTGCAAAGGGAAAACAGCAGGGGAATCACCTGCCAGGGTTCTCTTCCGAGAACCGCCAGCAGCGCCTCCACGAGCGTGTCCGTCTTGAGCAGAGTCCCGTCCAGATCGACACAGAGCGGGGGAAGGGTGGGTGGCTCTCGATCGGTCGGTAAGTCACCCGCTGGAGGGTTGTTCACTTGCTTAACCCGCCGCGAAGGTTGGGTAACTTGCAGGCCATGTCCAAAGTGTTGTTTGATGCGCTCACGTCAATCCCACAGGCGATCCAGCGCGCGGCTGACGGCGGCGAAGAGTTCATCGATCTCCGCCCGGGTAATGGTCAGCGGCGGGGCGACGGCGACGATGTCGCGGATGCCGCGGACAATCACGCCTTCCTCACGGGCCAGCGCGGCAGCTTTCACCCCGAGCATCGCCGTGGCGGTGAGCGCGGCTTTGCCGCCGCGCGGGACGAGCTCGAGGGCGCCGATGAGATTGCAGCCGCGGATGTCGCCGACCGCGGGATGACCGGAAAAGGCCCGGAGTTTTTGCTGAAGGTACGGCCCCACGTCGGCGCGCACGCGGGTGATCAAGCCGTCGCGTTCGAGAAGATCGAGATTGGCGAGACTGGCGGCGCAGGAGGTCGGATGGCCGCTGTAGGTGAAGCCGTGCGCGAAGTAACCGCTGTGCAGGAGGGTGTCCGCGATCTCGTCGCTGACCATCGTGGCGCCAAGCGGCAGATAGCCGCTGCTCAGGCCTTTGGCGAGGGTCATGAGATCGGGATCGAGCTTCCAGAGCTCGCTCGCAAACCATTCGCCAAGGCGTCCAAATCCGGTAATCACCTCGTCCGCGACGAAGAGGATGCCGTGTTCCCGCAGCAACGCGCGCAGTTCGCCGAGATGACCTTCCGGCGGCGGAATGACTCCACCCGCGCCCTGGACCGGCTCGACAAACATCGCGCCAATCGTCCCCGCACCTTCCCGCTCAATGACCCGCGCCGTCTCCGCGACGCACCACTTTCCGTAGGCCACGGGATCGTGCTCCTGGTTGGCCGCGTAGGCGTGAGGCCCGGGCACCTGGATAAAGCCGGGCAGCGGCAGACTGAAAGGTTCGTAGCAGCCCGGCAGCCCCGTCATGCTGGCGGTGGCCAGGGTCACCCCATGGTAGGAGAAGGTGCGCGAGAGGATCTTGGTGCGCTGCGGTGCGCCCCGCAGCTTCCAGTAGGCACGGATGATCTTGAGCGCGGTTTCGTTCGCCTCCGAGCCGGAGTTGGAAAAGAAAGTGTGCTGCAGCCGCTTCGGCGCGAGACCGGCGAGGCGTTGCGCGAGACGGATCGCGGGCTCGGTGGTGCTGTTAAAAAAGGAGGGATAAAAGGCGACCTGGCGAAGCTGGGCGGCGACGGCGTCGATGATCTCGGTGCGGCCGTAGCCGACATTCACACACCAGAGGCCCGCCAGACCGTCCAGGAGCTTGCGCCCCAGCGCGTCCTGCACATAGACGCCCTCCGCGGAGACGATGATCTGCGTGCCGCTCGCGTGCATCTCGTCATGATTGGTGAAGGGGTGGAGGTAATAACGTTCGTCGATTTGCTGGAGGGGCGTGCGGGTGCTTGCCATGCGTTCAATGAATCACGAACGTCTGGCCTCCCGCAAACGATATGGCCCACTATCGATTCGACGCAGGCGATCTGGCTCCGGGCGACGCCCGTTCGGCTGCTTTTGATGCCGGCCAGATCGAGGTGATCCGGGTGCCGTCCGCGGCCGATCCGCTCTTTGCTCAAGCGTATGGCCGGCTCTGGGCGCAGTTCGGCGCCGCGGCGGAAATCGAAACGCCCGAGGTGCTGGGCCGGCGCCTGGCTTGGGATCCGGCGGTCCCACGCGCGGGCTTCTCGATGCTCTACGATCTGCTCGTGGTGCGCAGCAGTGGCGCTTTCGTCGCGGTGCGCGATCACACTGCCATCGGCGACGCCGCGGGCGCGGTGGTGCACCTGTCGCACTTGCTCGTGGAACCGGAATGGCGCCGCAGCGGCCTCGCCGGCTGGCTGCGCGCGCTCCCGCTTCAGACCGCGCGAGCGTGCCTGTCGCGCGGAGGATTCTCTCCGGAAGCGCCGGTCACCCTGGCCGGGGAAATGGAGTATCCCGATGGCGCGGACGAAGCGCGGATCATCCGGCTGAAGGCCTACGAACGGGCGGGATTCCGGAAAGTCGATCCGGCGGTGATCGACTATCATCAACCGGATTTTCGCGCCCCGGAGGCGATCGACGCGAGCGGCGGAGCGGTGCCGCTGCGCTTTCAACTCGTCGTCCGGGGGGTGGGCCGGGAAAATGAAACGCACCTCGCCGGCGCGGAAGTGCGTTCGATCGTGGAACGCTTTTACCATATGTATGCGCAGGAGTGTCGTCCGCGGGATATGGCGGCGGTGTGGAAGCAGTTGGAAAGTTATCCCGGGCCGGACGCGCGCATCGCTTTAGTCCCGCCGACGGCAGGAACGTGAGTTGATGAGCCAATGTGCGCCGGATGATCACCGCATTTTACCACCCCGGCTACGCGGCGCCGATTGGCACCCACCTCATGCCGATCCGCAAGTTTGGCCTCGTCGCCGACGGCCTGCGCGGCGCGCGGGATGTACGGCTGAGCGAGCCAGCTCCGGTGACGGAGGAGGAACTTCGGCGGGTGCACACGGGAGCTTACATCGATGCGATCAAGACGGGGGAGCCGCGGGAGCTTGCCGAAGGGCAGAAGTTTCCGTGGTCGCCAGAGCTCTTCCCCAGCGTCTGCCTGACCAGCGGCGGCTGTCTCGCGGCAGCCCGCCAGGCGCTGTGCGACGGCGTTTCCGCCGCGCTGGCCAGCGGTTTTCATCATGCGTGCGCCGACCACGGCGAGGGCTTCTGCACGTTCAACGGGCTGATCGTCGCCCTCGAGGCATTGCGCGACGCGGGTGAAATCCGCACCGCCGCGGTCCTCGATATGGATCTGCACTACGGCAATGGCACCGCGCAGCTCGCCGCCTCGCGACCGTGGATCTTTGCGCTCTCGCTCTACGGCAACGACTATTGGAACAATATGTATTACCGGGACGTGACCACGCGCCATCACCAGGACGGCGAAAACCATCGCTCGTTCGCGCTCCCGGCGGGGTGCGACCGCTCGACGCTGCTCCGCATCATGGATGAAGCGTTGCCCTTGATCGCCGCACACGCGCCGGACCTGCTCCTCTACCAGGCTGGCGCGGACCCGTTTTTCGAAGACCCATTTTCGCCGCTCGCCCTCGATCACGGCGATCTGCTCGCCCGTGACCGCCGCGTCTTTGCTTTTGCGCTATCCCACGGCCTTCCGATCGCCTGGGTCCTGGCGGGTGGCTACACCGAGGATGTGAGCAAGGTGGTTCGCGTGCATCTCAACACGTTTGAGGCACGGAGGGAGGTTTATGCCGGAGATTGATCGCGCCGCCGGGATGAACCGTGAAGAAACGCCTGCGGGGCGCTGGCAGAATTTCAGTCCCGGCGATCTTTCGATCCCGCTCCCCGAAGTCCAGGCAGGCGACGTTTCGTCGCTCGTCGCTGCCGCCGTCGAGGCTGCGCCGGCGTGGGCGCGGACGCCTTTTCCCGAGCGAATCGCGCGGCTCCGGCAGGCGCAGCAGGCTCTCGCCGCCGGTCGGGAACGGCTGGCGCACGGGATCGCGCTGGAGACCGGCAAACCGATCACCGAAGCGCTCGGCGAAGTCGCTGGGGTGCTCGCAAAAATCGACCTCACCATCGCGGACGCGGAAGAGCACCTGGCCGAACAGACGAACCTCGGCGGACCGCATCCCGCGCTGGTCCGACGGTGCGCGCGCGGGCCGGCGGCGGTCATTGGGCCATTCAACTTCCCGTTGCACCTTGGACACGGAGCCAACGTGGCCCACCTGCTGGCGGGCAATCCCGTGATCTTCAAGCCGTCGCCGCTCGCCGCGAATGTGGCCGCCGATTACGGCACCATCATGACCGCCGCGTTTCCGCCCGGAGTTTTCGCGGTGTGCCAGGGTGGCGGAGCAGAAGGCCAGGCCCTGTGCCTGGATCCGCGGGTCCGGGCGGTTTGCTTCACGGGTTCGGTGCCGGTCGGGCGCGCCCTGGCGAGCGCGCTGGCCGAGGATTTTGCCAAGGAGGTGGCGCTGGAACTCGGAGGCAGCAACGCGCTGATCGTCTGCGCCGATGCCGACCTCGGCCAGGCCGCGATCGCCGCGGCGGAAGGCGCGTGCCTCACGGCTGGGCAGCGGTGCAACGCGACCAGTCGCGTCATCGTCGAACGGCCGGCTGCCGCGGAATTCCAGGGCCTGTTCCTCGAAGCGCTGGCGGCATTTCAGCCCGGCGATCCGCTCCTCTCGGCCACCAGGCTTGGCCCGCTGATCAACGCGCCCGCCGTCGCTCGCTACGAAAAGCTGTTGGCGGAGACGCCGGGCGATTGGCTGCTGCCGGGCAAGGTCGAACCCGTGGTCGCCGGCAAACGCGGCCACTATGTCCGGCCGGCGGTGGCGCTCCGCGGCGACGACGGACGAACCGACAGCGAATGCTTTGTCCCGCTGGTGCACCTCTACACGGCCCGCGATTTGGACGAAGCCGTGGCGATGCAGAAGGCGACGCCCTTCGGTCTGACGGCCTCCATCTTCACCCGATCCGAAGCGCTCTTCCGGCAACTCGGCGATCAGCTCGAAGTCGGCAACCTTTACGCCAATCTGCCCACCACATTCTCACCCTCGGCGTTGCCGTTCGGCGGCTGGAAGAACTCCGGCAACGGCCGTCCTGGCGGCCGCGGCTTCATTCGATTCGCCACCCGCGAGCAGGCCGTCCAGTGGACCGCCTTAGAGTGATCGCCGCGCGCGCTTGATTCTCGGTCTAACCAGAGCGAGCACCGCGTGCCAACCCGCACGGAAGCCGAGCCGTTGTCTTCATCCCCGCCGTCCTCGCCAAAGCCTTCCGCGGCGAATTTTGAGCGCCAGCCAGCGCGGAGCCCGACCGCTTTCCTTTCACCGCAAAAACCGGTAGCTTCCGCCGCATGAGCACGATCACCGCCATTCTCGAACCCGACGCTGACGGCACGCTGCACCTACCCCTGCCGGCCGAATGGCGCAAGCTGTCCATCCGCGTAAAAGCGGAGTTGGAGCCCGTGGAGGCAGCGGCGCAACCGCCGCCGGGCGAAGCAACGGGATCGCTCAAAGGCTTCGGCTGCCTGCGCGGGAAGATCCGGATGGCGCCGGACTTTGATGAGCCGCTGGAAGACTTCAAGGACTACATGGGATGAGATTGCTCCTCGACACGCACGCGCTGCTCTGGTTTTGCGAGGGGAATCCCGCCCTCAGCGCTGCGGCGCGTGCGGCGATGGAGGACTCCACGAACGAGCGCTATGTAAGTCATGCCACGCCGTGGGAGGTGGCGATCAAGGTTTCGCTCGGCAAGCTCGAGCTTCAGGTCGGTTTCGACGCGCTCTTTCCCGGCGTGCTGAACGCAAACGGCTTCAATTTCCTGCCTTCCTCACCCGATCACTACCGCGCGCTGATTCCGCTGGCGCGGCACCACGGCGATCCCTTTGACCGCCTGATGATCGCGCAGGCACAGATCGAGAGCCTGACGATCATTACGTGCGACTCGCAGTTCCCCGCCTATGGCGTGCCGCTGCTCTGGTGATCCTCCGAACGCCCGTTTGGCCCGCCCGATCAATCCCGATCTGCCATGAAAATCTCCATCCACGATCTCATCGGCGACGTATGCATGACCTGCGATGACGGCGGGCGCCTCCACGCGGCGTTCCGCTCGGCCTTTGACAGAGGAGAGACCGTCGAACTGGATTTCGCCGGCACGCGTGTCTTCGTCTGCGCGTTTCAGTAGGACCCACCCGTCCCGTTCAGGCTTGCCGCGGCGCTGCGGATGAGGCCCCATCGTGCGGATGACCGCGCCCTATCATTTTCGCGCCGCCGGGCGCCTGATCGACTTCATGCGCCAGGCCGATGAGCCGGGCTTGATCAATCTCGCGGCGGGCGTGCCGGGACTCGACTCGCTGCCAGTGGAGGAATTGCAGGCGGCGTTCCATCGGGCCTTCGAGCATGAGGGCGCGGCGATGTTCGCCTACCATCATCCGGAGGGCGACCATGCCTTGCGGGAATTGCTCGCCGCCCGCCTCAACGCGCGCGGCGCGCATCTTCAGGGCGGACAACTCGTCGCCGTAACCGGCTGCACCCAGGGCCTGCAACTGATGCTCTCGGTGTTGGTCAACCCCGGCGACGTCGTCGCCTGCGAAGCGCCGGGATATTACGGATTGCTCGAGTTATTGAGCGAAGCGGGCGTGCGCGTTCTGCCGCTGCCGGGGCGAGGCGGCGAAGGCATCGACCCGGCGGAAGTTGGGCCGCTGCTCGAGCGCTGGAAACCGAAAGCCTTGATCGTGTGCAGCTCGCTGTCGAACCCCTCAGGCGCCACCTTGCCCGAGACGAGCCGCGAGCTTCTGGTCGAGCTTTGCCGGCAGCACGGAGTGCGGCTGATCGAAGACGATATTTACGCCGAGCTCGTCGATGGCGGTCCGCTGCGGACGATGCTCGCTTACGATGACGGCTCCACGGTTTCGTACGTCTCGAGCTTCTCGAAATCCGTCTCCCCAGGGCTGCGCGCCGGCATCTGTTTCCCCGGCGCGCTGCACGAAGAGTTTGCCGCGCGGAAATGCCAGCAGGATTTGCACAGCGCAGTGGTGTCCGAGGTTGCGCTCCGCGAATTCCTGCAAGCTGGGGCGCTCGATCCGCACCTGCTGCGGCTGCGCGCGCGCAACCAGCGCCGCCGCGAACTCGCGCTCGCGGCCATCGCGCGCACCTTCCCCGCCGACAGCCGGGTCACCCAACCGCGCGGGGGCTACATGCTCTGGGTGGAATTGGCCGGCACGCCAGACCTCGCGGCGATTCGGCGAACCGCCCGCTCCGAGCGCGTCGTTTTCGCCAGCGGCGATGTTTTCTTCACCGCGCCCGGCGCGCCCGCCTGCCTGCGGCTCAATTGCGCGAAGGCCACGGAAGATGAACTGGTGAAGGGGCTGGAGACTTTGGGCAGGATCATTTCCGGCGAGCCGCAGGGCTAAGGGGCGAGGCGGAGAGTCGCCTTCGCAAAAGTCCGATCCATCTCAAACGCCTAATTTCCAGGGACGGCAGGCGATGCTAGTCTTCCCCGATGTCCCGCCGTCACGGCTTCACCCTTCTCGAAATCATGCTCGCGATCTTGATCGGCCTGCTGCTCACGAGCATCGCCGTGCCGAGCATCACGGGCATGCTGCGCGAGCAGAAGCTGAAGCAGACCTTCGAGGACTTCGACGACTTCGTGCGCCGGGCCCAGGCAAAAGCGGTCAAGGATCGCCGCACTTATCTGATGGTCTGGGACGAAACCGGCATCGCGCTCGATCCGCTCGACGAGACGCCCGAAGACCAGTCTGCGGAGGTCGAACGTTTCGAGTTTTCGGAAGACACGGAGTGGAGCCTCGAACGTCCGGCTTCGCTGGTGAAAAAACCGGTCTGGGAATGGCCGTTCTGGCGCAGTGGCACCTGCGAACCAGTGATCGTCCATTACCGGAGCCCCGCCGGCAGTTGGTCCGTGGAATTCAATGGCCTGACGGCGCGCGGCAAGGTCATTGACATGGAGGTGAAATGACGCGCGCCGCCCGCCCTCGCCGCCGCCAGCACGAGCACGGATTCTGGCTGCTCGAAGCCCTCCTGGCCGTGGCGATCTTTTCGCTCGGCATGATTTCGCTCGGGCAATGTGTGAACAACTGTCTGGTCGCCCAGCGCGTGAAACAGGACGACGTCCGCGCGCGGCTCGCCCTGGCCAATCGCATGGCGGAGATCGAAGTGGGCGCGGTCGTGCTCGCGGATTCCACAGTCGAAGACCTCAAGGGCGCGTTCGAGGGCATGAAACTCAAGCAGACCCGGGTGCCGCTTAAGCGCAAGAACGAGAAGGACCAGGACATTCTCGGCATCTACTCGGTGACGCTGCTGCTGACCTGGAAGGCCGATGGGCAGGACCTTTCGCGCGAGCTTTCTTTTTATGTTTATCCGCGACCGCGCTAAGGCGAACGGTGGATTTACCCTCCTCGAAGTGATGGTCGCGACGGTGATCCTCGCGATGATCACCTTCGCGCTCTACCGCTTCATCTCGACGACGCTCCGCGCCATCGATGTGACCACGCAGATCACCGAGGATCGGCACGCGGTCGAGGCGCTGACCAAAATGGTGCAGGCGGAACTCAACGACCTGCCCCCCAGGGGGCCGGGCGTGCTGCTCGGCAAGGCCAACAAGTTTCACGATCTTTCGTGTGACGAGCTGACCTGGCTCTGCCGCGCCGGGCCGGGGGTGATGACCGGGGCGGCACCCGGCGAATACCGGGTGACCCTGACGGTGCAGCCGGCGCAGGACAAATCATCGGAGCTGGAACTCGGCTTGCGCCGCGAACTGGCGACCGCGGATTCGAAGTCGGATGTGGATTTCTTCACGCGGGGTGGCGGCAGCAGCAAATACAACTGGCTGCCGCTGATCCGGCCGGTGGCGGCCCTGGAGATTCGTTACTGGGACGCGCGCCTGAACTCACCGCTGCAACAATGGAGCGACCCAAATACCCGGCCGAGCTTTGTGCACATGAAAATTTGGAAGACAGCGGACGACCTGCCCTACGATGTCATTCTTCCGGTGCCCGCCTCCTTCGTGCAAACGCAATGACGGCTCGCGCACCTATCTTGACCTTTGGGATGACGGCGGGGGCGAAGGACCGCGGCAGCGCTCTCTTGCTCGTGCTCTGGGCGCTGCTCCTCCTTTCCGCGGCGGTTTTCGCCTTCGCCAAATGGGTGCAGCAGGACATCCAGCTCCACGGGGAGGCCAACCGCGAACTCGAGGCTCGGGCCATGTCCCATTCCGGGCTGGCCATCGCCCTGCATCCGGCGGTGACACAACAAACCCCGGGTCTTGAGGAAACGTTTCCCGGCGGGCTCGGCTATCAGGTGAAAATGGTGAGCGAAGGCGGCAAGCTCAATATTCGCTGGCTGCTCGAAGGTGAAGATCCGCGCAAGATCACCATCCTCAAGCAGTGGCTGGAAGCGCGCGACCTGACCTTCGACGAGCGCGAGCGATTCGTGGATTGTCTGCTCGATTGGGTGGACGCCGACAACGTCCACCGACTCAATGGCGTGGAGGACGACGGGGATTACCACCCACCGAACCGCGCGCTCCAGAGCGTGGAGGAGATCGCCCAGGTCCGCGGCTCCGAAGCGCTGACGCGAACCGAAGGATGGAAGGACGCGCTGACCATTTACAGTCAGGGACCGCTCGATCTTTCCTCTGTGGACGCCGACACACTCCGCTTCGTGCCGGGCTTCAGCGATGCCAACATCCAGCGATTTATCCAGTTTCGCCGGGGACGCGATAATGTGGATAACACGGAGGACGACCACCAGTTCAAGGACCTCGAGGCGGTCCGGCTCTTTCTCGGATTGAGCAAAGAGCAGGCAAAAGCCTTCGGCGGGCTGGTGATGGTCAAGGACCAGACCCTGCGGATTACCAGCGAAGGCCACTCGGCAAATGCCTATCGACGAGTCGAGGTCGTTGTCGTAAAAACTGCGGGCAATCCGAAAATCCTCTCCTGGAAAGAATGAAAAGAACCGGCGACGGCGCCTTGATCAGTCCTGATGCCGATGGCTGGCGCGTGGTCCAGGGGGGAGCCGCGAGAAAATTTCTGACCCTTGGGGAAGCCGCGGCGGCATTGCCGTTGAAGACCGCGGTCCGGCTGGCCCTTCCCTGCCAGGCCGCGTTGCTCGAACGGCTGACCTTCCCGGCGACGGATCGCGAGGAACTCGCGGGGATGCTGCAGCTTCAACTCGAGAAGACGCTGCCCTACCCCGTCGAGGAAGTTTCGAGCGACTTCGAGGTCATCGCCTCGGAGGAGAATGAATCGACCCTGCTCTCCGTGGCCGCCCATAGCGGTCAGCTCGACGAGCTCTGCCAGCCGCTGCGAGACCACGCCAAGCTGCCGGAAAAGATCACGCTCTTTGCCATGCACGTGGCCGCGGCTTGTCCGCCGGATGAGACCGTGCTGGCGATCTACGCCGAGCAGGGAGAGTTCGTCATCGCCATTTGTGAGAAAGGGAAGCTGAGCTGGGCGCAAACCGTCCACGGCCTGGATGTGGCGGCGCTGCTGGAGTTATTGCCGCAGATGATGCTCTCCGCGGAGATGGAAGGCGTGCCGACGGCGTGCTCGAGCATTCGCCTGGATCGCGATCTGACCTCCCTGAGCGAGCCGCTGCGCGATCTTTTCGAGCTGCCCGTGGAACTGATCGCGCTCGACGCACTGCCGGAGCCGCGCGGCAATCTCGTGCCGACCGCCTGGCAGGCGGATTCGCGGCGCCTGGAACGCGCGGAGCGGATCAAACAACAGCTTCTCCTCGCAGCGGTGATGTATCTGCTCGGGGTGGCCGTGGCCTTCGTGTACCTCGCGTGGCTCAAGCGCGATGCGCAGAAGCTCGCGTTGCAATTCGCCGCCGCCCAGCCGCAGCTTGAATTCATCCAGAGTCGCGAGCGCCGTTGGAATGAGCTCCGGCCGGCCATCGATCCGCGTCTTTACACCGTGGAAATTCTTTACCAGGCGCACAAGAACCTGCCGTCGGAAGAAGTGCGGATCACCGAGTTTAACCAGACTACGGGAAAGTGGACCATCATTGGCGAAGCGCCCTCGGCAAATCTCGCCATCGAGTTTGTGGAAAAGTTGAAAGCGGAGAAAGAGCTCGAGGCCTGGAGAATCACGGCGGCGCCGCCCACTCTGCTGAAGGGCGAGCAGGCGAAATTCAGCATCGAGGGACGCCCGTGAGGACGCAACTGACCGCGCGCGAACAAGTGCTCGCCATCATGGTCGGCGCGGTCATTTTTATTTTCCTGAACTTCATCATCATCGATTATTTCCTGAAAAACCGCGCCCGGCTGAGCGCGGAGCTGGCGCAAAATTCCGGGGCGCTCGAGGCCATGAAGCGACAACTCAGTGAAAAGCCCGTTTGGGAACAGCGCGACGCCTGGCTCCAGGAGTCGCAGCCCAAGCTGGGTGCGGAGGACAGTGCAGGGGTGCAATTGCTGGACGCGGTGAAGGAGCTCGCGAAAAAGAATTCCGTGGAGATCGTCACCCCGTCGCTCCGCCTGCCATCCTACCTGCCGGAATACGTTTCGATTTCCGTGGATCTGGAGACGACAAGCACCTGGGCGTCGCTGATCGCCTTTCTCCACGAGCTGCAAGGCCCGGAGAAGTTCGTGGTCCTGGAGAGCACCAATCTCAAGATCGACGAGAAGGACGCCACGCATATGCGCAGCCATCTGAGAATCGCGAAATGGTTCGCGCCGAAGCTGAAACCGAAATGAAGCGGTGCGGCGGGCCCCATTGACAGGCCAGTCCACGCGCCGATGATGGTGGCGACTCTTTTGCGAATGCCGGCTTTTTCCAAAACTATGAAAGCGACTTTACTGCTCGTTGCGGCCGGCGGAATCGCCGCCCAGGCGATGGCGCTCGAGGGACCGGCCATCCCGAGCTCCTTTCCGGCGGAACGTTACGAGCGAATGGTGCAGCGATCTCCGTTCGCGCTCGCCACCGCACCGGCGGCGGCGGCGATTCCGGAGAAAAATTTCGCCGATGGTTGGTACGTGAGCGGGTTGGCCCGAGTGGATGGGAAGGACTTCGTGACGATCAAATCGCGCGATCTGTCCGTGCAGTTTTCACTATTTGGAAACGAACCGCGGGAAGCCCGCGAGGATGCGCCGGAGAAGGGAGTAACGTTGCAGAGCGTCGATTGGTCCCCGAGCATCGGGAGGAGCACCGTCACGATCGTCAGGGATGGACTGCCCGCGACGCTGGAGTTCAATCAGGCGGAATTGCAGGGCGCCGCCAATGCGATGCAGCCCGGCAACCAGGGCCTGCCGCCCGGCATGGCGCGTCCCAATCCGATGCCGATGCCGATGCCAGTGACGAATGCCCTTCAGCCTCGCAACGCCATTCCCCGGCCGTCGCAACCCATCGTGACCAATCCGGGTATTCCGAAACCGCAAACCTATCCCATCACTGGAGCCGCCAAACCCGTGGTCCAGCCTCCCCCCGGTAATGAAGGGCGGCGGCGAATCCGCGTGATCAACAGCGCACCGCAGCAGTGAGGTTGAGGCCGACTTGGAGTCGGCCCGCAGCGTTCGCAGCGAACTGCAACTCCCATCGACGCGGGCCGCCTCGCTTCGCTCGCCAGGACCGAGCGCACGGCGGCCTCACGAACCAGGGGTGGGTTGCCTCACGTTGGAGCCGCGCCGACGGTTATTGGCGGAATGGGTAATATCGCGGTAGAGTTCGCTCGTTCCTCCGCCTGCGATGCAACCTCGACCGCTCTCCCCCAGCGAACCGGACCCTACGCCGTATGGGGAGGGGAACCTGCTGCATTTCCTGCTCGATCACATTCCCGACAAGATCTACTTCAAGGATCGGCTTTGCCGATTCGTCAACGCCAGCCGGGCAACGGCCGACTTTCACGGCGTAACCGATCGCAGCGAACTGACCGGCAAGACGGACTTTGATTTCTTCACGCGCGAGCATGCGCAGGCCGCCTTCGACGATGAACAACGCATCATGCACACCGGCGTTCCAATCACCGGTAAGGTGGAAAAGGAGACCCTGCCGGACGGCGAAGTCCGCTGGGCGCTGACCACGAAGATGGCGCTGTGCGATGAAGCAGGCGGGATCATTGGGACCTGCGGCATTTCCAAAGACTTCACCGCGATGAAAGCGATGGAGGACGCCTTGCAATCTTCGAATGCCGCATTGGCCGAACGGCAAGCCGAGTTGGAGCAGGCCCTCGCTCGCCTGGAAGAGGCGCACAAGAAGCTCAAATCCGCCCAACTTCAACTCATCGAAGCCGAGAAGATTCAATCCAACGCCAAGCTGGTGGCTGGTCTTGCTCACGAGGTCCGTAATCCCCTGAACATTCTCACCACCGGCGTCGCCCTCATTAAGGACGAACCGGCGCTCACGGGCAGCCCGATGGCCGCCGAGATCCTCCACGAAATGGAAAAAGCAGTCCGGCGTGCTGATGCGGTAATCAGCGCATTGACGGACGATACTGGGACCGCAAGCCTTCATACTTCCGATGCCGAGGTGAGCTTGTTGATCGACCATGCGTTGGCGCACGTGCAAGCTGAGCTTGCCGAATCCCGGATCCAACTCGTCCGCCGAATCGCGCCGGGCCTGCCGCCCGTCGCCGTTGAACCAGCCACCATGGAACGGGCTTTGGCGGCAGTTCTCCTCAACGGCATTCAATCCATGGCCGGAAATGGCGTGCTCACGGTCAGCGCGGACTTGCGCGAAGTCGCCGCCGAAAAAATCTGGCGCGATCCGGGCGGGCGTTCCGGAAGGCCTTTGCGTGCCGGGAGCCAGGTGGTTTGCCTCGAGATTGCGGACACCGGCACCGGGGTGCCGGCGGAGGATCTCGCCAAAGTTTTCGATCCATTTTTCACCACGAAAGAGACCGGGGACGGCGCCGGTTTGGGTCTCACGGTGGCACGAAAAATCGTCGAGATGCACGGCGGCATCATCGGCATTGCCAACCGGGAAAGCGGCGGCGCCTCGGTCACGATCCTCTTGAGGCCACCGCGTTAGCCGAACGCCTGAGGGTCAGGACGCTGCGCGACTAGGCTCGCGCGCAACGCCAAACGTCGCTTCGGATTTTCAAGCCGCCGTCAACGCGCGCGCGGAGGAGAGCGCGCGAAAAACCGCCCCCCGAAGGTCCGCGGAACTGACCGGCTTGCCCAGGACCAGATCGATCTGATGGGGGCGCTCACCACGGTCCATCATTTCCTCGCCAAAACCCGTGAGCAGAATCACGGGTGTCCCGGGGGCGATCTCCTTGATGGCTGCGGCCAGTTGCACGCCGTTCATCCCGGGCATGGAATGATCGGTAATCACCAGGTCAAACATCTCCCGCCCAAAGACGGCGAGCGCTTCGGAGCTGTCCACGGCGGTCGAAACGCAGTGGCCATCGCCCTTCAGATATTCCGCGATGAGCTCACAGATAATCTCCTGATCGTCCACGACCAGGATCCTCAAAGGACGCTCGACCCGCGGGAGGCTCTCGGGGCTCGCCCCGGCCTTCACCGTGGTCGCCGGGAACCGAATCGCAAAAGCACTGCCGGCACCCTTCTCACTGGCAATATCGATGGTCCCACCATGACGCTGCACGATCCCATAAACGACGGACAATCCCAGACCCGTCCCGCGCTCCCCCTTCGTCGTAAAAAACGGCTCCAGACAACGAGCCAGTTCCGCTTCGGCCATCCCCAGGCCGGTGTCCGCAACCGACACCACGACGCCGCGCTCATCCGCCGAGGTGCTGACGGTGATGGTTCCTCCCTGAGGCATCGCATCCACCGCGTTGAAGATCAGGTTGGTCAGGACTTCACGCAGCTCGGCCGCATTCCCGGCCACTGGAGGCACGTCCTGAAGATCCATCCGCACTTCAATCTGCACGCCGTCAGCGCGGCTCTTGCCCTTCCACTTGGGCGCGGTGAGCCCGATCGCCGCCTCCGCGACTTCATTCAAATGAACGGGCACGCGGATCTCGTTGTTTTCGGCCGGCCGATAGAATTCACGCAGCCGGCTGACCACGTGCGTCGCATCCTGGGCAGCGCCAATGATGTGGTTGAGAAACGCGAGCTCCCGGGGGCTGGCGTGCTCCTGCAGCCACGGCAGGAGCAGCTCTCCGTAGCCCAGCATCATCGTCAGGGCATTGTTAAAATCATGCGCGACACCGCCCGCCATCATCCCCAGCGCGCGGAGACGTTCCTGCTTGACGATTTGCTCCTGGGTCGAGCTCAGTTGCTCGAGCGTCTCCTGCAGTTGCGCCGTGCGCTCCTGAACCTGCTTCTGCATCTCCACATGCAGGAAGCGGTTCTCGAGAAGGTTCTTGATCCGCAGGATGACTTCGGTGTTGTCGAGCGGCTTGGTGAGAAAATCCTTCGCGCCGGCAGAAAGCGCGCGTCGTTTGGTCTCCGCCGTGATATCCGCAGTCAGCACGACGATGGGCAGATAATTGTCTTTCGAGATGGCACCCTGCAATTTCGCCATCACCCCAAACCCATCGAGATAGGGCATGTTGAGGTCGAGCAGGATTAGATCGGGTTCGAATTCCAAAAGGAGGGCCAGCGTCTGCCGCGAATCGGTGGTGCTGCGCACCCGCGTGACGCCGTGAAGCTCGAGAATGCGCTCGAGCAACCGCACGTTCGACGGCTCATCGTCCACAATGAGAACTTTCGCTTTACTGAGGATGGTCTTTGGCATGTTGCGGGCAATCTCGGACGCAACCCACCGGGTGTCTGCTCTCCGGGAACGTTCGACATCCGTGTGCAAAGCATCTGTTATGCCTCCAGTGCGATCCTGCCAGCCAAAAATCTGCCCGTGACGGAACTTCCAGCGCAGAAAAGCGAATTCGTTCAGGCTTTGTTTTCGGCGATCGCGAAGCGCTATGATCTCGCGAATCATCTGCTCAGCGGCGGCCTCGATTTTTTATGGCGCCGGCGGGCCGCTCGCCTGGTCCAAAGCTGGCAGGCGACGCGGATTCTCGATCTCGCCACCGGCAGCGGCGATTTGGCCATCACGCTGCGCCAATTCAACGCGCACGCCCTCATCGTGGGCGCAGATTTCTGTCCCCCGATGTTGCGCGAAGCCCAGCGAAAGGGAGTGACCCACCTTGTTGCAGCAGACGGAATGCGCTTGCCGTTCGCGGATGCCACTTTTGACGCGGTCACCATCGCCTTTGGATTGCGGAACATGGAGTCGTGGCCAAAAGCGCTCGCCGAAATCGGCCGCGTTCTCCGGACTCACGGACACGTGCTGGTCCTTGATTTCTCAATGCCATCAGCGCCCATTCGGTGGCTGTATCGGCCGTATCTGCACCATGTCTTGCCGCGCGTCGCGGCGCTCCTGACCGGAGAAAAGGCCGCCTACGACTACCTGGGCCGATCGATCGAAGCCTTTCCGCACGGGACCGCCATGTGCGCGTTGCTCTCGCAGGCGGGCTTCGACGAAGCCGCGGCTGAAGCGCTCAGCGGCGGAATCGTTTCGCTCTATGCCGCCCGACGGAACCGCTTGAACTAATTCACGGCGGCGGCGGCACAGGTGCCGGAGCCGGGGAGTCAGGCCGTGACGCGGCTGGAGCGACGGCCGGGGCCGCTACAGGCGCCGCCGCTGCGGGAACTGAAGCGGGCTTTTCAATCAAGGGCAGTTGAATGGCCGTGACGTCCGGCCTGCTCAACGCGAAGGTGCCGTTGAGGCCCTCGGCGCCCGCGTACGAGACTTCTTCAGAAGAAGTCGCGCCGACGCTGAGCTTGCCGCTCGTATTGCCCGCCTTGAACGCGACCACCAGGGTCGGCGTGTCCAGTCCATGTTCTGGCGTGGTCGCCCCGATCGAACGCACCGCCCGCAGTCGGGCAAGCGTGTTGACCAGGGACTGCACATTGACCTGATTGACCGTGCCGTCGCCCTTCGCCAATTTCCAGCTCTTGTCCTTGTCGCGCTCGAGAGAAAGGGGTGGTTGCCCTTCGCGAGTGACCTCGATCGCGGTAATGTCCTGAGGCTGGTATTTGTAAATCTCCAGCGGTTGCCACTGGAGCGGATCAGTCATTAGAATCTCGAGCAGCGCTTGCGGCACCGAGACAATGAACGGTTCGTCCTCGAGCTTGGCATAAACGTTGCCCCCCTCAACCTTGCCAAAATGGACGGTCACAATCGGCTTCTCACCGGCTTTCGTTTCGGCGGTGTTTTCCGAGGCGTAGCTGCTGAGGGTGAGCTTCACTTGCGGTTGATCGAGCCCGTACTTCGGCAGATCCGTCGCCACGTCGGCTACAAAGCTCACCACCTGCTGGGAACGCACATCGTCGAGAACCCGCTTCGCCGCAGTGACATTGATCGGCACATCCTTGTCGCCCTCCTTGCGCACCCACGACTCGCCGCTGCGCGCCAGGACGATGTTCGCCTTGCCTCCCCCCTCGATGGTGATGCGATCCACGATGTCAGCCTCCACGCGGACGAGATTCTTGTCGCGCACGTCATTCGGTTTGGTTTCGATGACTGTCTCGATTGACTTCGGCAGGAGCACCACAGCGTCGCGAGTGGAAACACTGGCGTATGTTTTCTCTTTGTCCTTCTCATCCTTCGGATTGGTACCGATCTGCAAGACCGTCGGTTTCTCGGCCCCTTCCGCGAAGAGCGATACCGTGGCCCGCGGCTCCTGCAATCCGTAGGTGCTCAGGTTGGCCGCGTCGGGAATGAAAGTGTCGATTCGAGCGGTTGCGGCCTGCGAGATAAGGTCTCCGATCTTCGAGTCGTCGCCGCGCGCCTTAAGCGGCTTGGTTAAGGACCAGTGCTGGTCCTTCTTCTCGAGGTCGATCTCGCCCGCGCTGGTCTTGATCACCAGCTTGTTGACTTGCGACGCACTCAAGTCCGTCAGCTTCCGATCGCGAAACTCATCCGTTTTCTTCGATATCTGCTCTTTGAGATCCTTGCCAATGACGTAAGCCGCGTTGGCGCCTTCCAGCTTCACGTAAACTTTTCCTTCAACCGCAGCATCCTTGCCGAAGACCAGCTCCACGGTCTTTTCTTTGCCGGAAAACCTCGCCTTGGTTTCCGAGTTGAACAACCCGTACTCCTTGAGCTGATCTTTGTCGGCCCCCTTTTTCTCGTCGCCGATCATGTCGTCGTAACGCAGTGACTCCGCAGTGGTAAAGAGCTGGCTGATCGCCATCGACTCCGCACGATCCTTGACCGGCTCTTCAAGGCGCCAGTTACCCTTGGCATCCTTGCGCAATTCGATTTTCGTCTCGGGATTCTTGATCGTGATGGCATCGATCTTGTCCCGGTCAAAGGTTACCACCTTGCCGGCGCGTTCCTGCGCCTCCCGGGTGCTAAGTTGTCGGCTTTCGTAGAGTTTGATGAACGCAAAGAGCGCGCCAGCAAACACGAGGAGGAAGAGCGTGTTCTTGAGTTTCATTTGATCAATTTCCTCAGCAAAGCAGTCATGTCGGTCAGGTCCGGCGTTGCCACCAAGTCAAAAGCCCCAGCATCGCGACGCACCCCGGAACGATGCCCATGACCACGAGCGCAATCGTGCGGAGCTGCTTTTCATTGAGGCTTAGAGCGATGCTCCTCTTTTCTTTTGGCGGAATGCCGATCAGTTCCTCCCGATCGAGAAGCCAGTTGAGCGCATTGACGGCCAGATCGAGGGTGATCCCTTCCGAGAGGCGATAGCCGTTGTTGCTGAGCAGCTCCGCATTACCAATCACCACGAGACGTGAAGTGTCCACCTTCACGTCAGCCACCCCGCCTTTCTCGACCGCCGCGGCAAGAGTTAGCGGACCCATATGGTCCTTTTTCGGATCGAAAAAGGCCGGCCGGTCTTCACTGTCCACCGGATCGGTTTCGCCCCAGAATCCCTCGCCCGCCGCAAGCAGCGGCGTGAGTTTCACCTTCGCGGTCGTCTCCTTGGTGCGGTCGAGCGCCAGCGATTGGGTGACGCCAGGCAGCTTCTTGCTCGCACCAACCAGGTCTTTGGTCACATTGGTGCGGCTGTCCTGCACCACAAAAACCGCTTCCTTGATCGAGCCAGTCGCGAGTTCCGGACTTCCACTCGCATCCATCTTAAGAAAGGTGCCGGTGCGGATCACCCGATCATCCTGGGGGATCACCCCCTGTTGAATGAGGAAGCCGGCCAGGCGCGGAGTTTTGACATACGGATTGAGCAGTACAAAGATACGTCCCTTCTTGTCCCAAAAATCAGAGAGCAACTTCATCTCGAGTTCCGAAAAATCATACTTTGGTCCGCAGATGATCAGACCCCGCGCGTCCTCGGGAATACGGTTGACGTTCAGGAGATTCAGCGGGGCGATCTGGATGTTCTGCCGCTTTAGGCTCTCGCCGAAGATCTTCAACTCCTGTCCGTTGAGGTCCGGTTCTCCGTGACCGGTGAGCAGGTAAATCTTGTTCGGCTTGTCCTGAATCAACTCGAGCAAGGCGCTGGTGATCGCCTGCTCCCCCTTGAACGCCTTGATCCTGGGCTGGACATCCCCCGTCATCATCGCCATCGGGTCCGGTTGATCGAAGTCCGCCATGTCCGCGGCGTTGACGAACTTATTCTTTCCCTCGTAATCCAGGATCAGGATGTTTTCGTTCGCACCGAACTTATACTTTGTTTGCAGCTCGCTCGCGCGGGTAAAGTTGCGAAAGGGATCAACTACTTCCGTATTGAACTTTCTGTCGGAAGCGTATTCGTACTCGCGGAGCAACGCATTGACGTCCGCCGTGATCTCGGAGGCGCTGGAGAAAAAGATCACCGCTTTCACCGGCTTCTTCAGGCTGGATAACACGTTCTTTGTTTGAGAACTCAAGGCGTACTTTTGGTCCCGCGAAAAATCCCAGCGCTTGAAGTGCCGGAAACTAAGATAGTTGATCATCGTCACAATACCGGTGACAATGAGCAGTTGGATCAGCACATTCAGGCCGATCTGAAATCGCTGGATTTTGACGACCTTGGGCTGGGACTCGGAAGGTGGCTTCTGGACCATGTGAGAAAATAGTTTGTCGGTTGAGGTCCGTGGATCAAGCCTTCCATTTCCGATATTGGAACACCTGGAAGGTGAGAAAGGTGACCAGGGCCGTCATGGACAAATACCAGACGACGGGGCGCGAATCGATCAAACCTTTCGAGAAGTCCTCCATATGCTGCACCGCCGAGATGTAACTAAAGAGATCCTTCACCGCCGGCGCGGTAACATGCATGATCGCCGGCAGGAAACCGAGAAAAAGCAACAGGGTCGAGGTCGTGAAAGAGATCACCGCGGCATTGATCTGATCTTGGGTCAGCGCCGAAGCGAGGTTGCCGATCGAAATGTAAAACATGCCCATGAGCAGGAGCAGCAGATAGGTGCCCCAGATGGCTCCGGTCGCGTTTGCCGCAGTGTGGCCAGTGATGTACTGAAACGCCGCGAAAGAGCAGAGACTCGGTACCCAGAGGATGACGTAGAATACCAGTACCCCAAAGAACTTTGCCAGCACAACCTGCCAGTCGGACACCGGCGCCGTGGTCAGCGTCTCGAGCGTTCCCATGCGAAACTCCTCGGAATAGATCCGCATCGTAATGAGTGGGAAGCTGAGCACGAAAGGAAACCAGAAAAGGGCCTGACTGAAATAGGCTTCCACAACCGTCGTTTCCGCCGTCGGATAGCCGTTCATGAACGAGACCAGGCTATAGAAATTGAAACCTGAGAGCAGCAGGAAGTAGAACAAAACGACGTACGCGATCGGAGTGTAAAAGAACGATTTCACCTCGCGAGTGAGGAGGGTGAGGAAGATTTTCATCGTTTGAAAAGATTGGCTCGGTGAAGATTAAGTCGCGGGGAGGGGCGATTCCCATTCACCAGCGGCTATGGGTCCCGGAGAGAGGGTGCCGGCACTCTAGTTGTCGGAATGCGTTAGTTCGACGAACACATCTTCGAGCGTCGCCCTCCGCCGGCTGAGTTCGCGAACCGCCCAATGGTTCGACGTCGCGAGGCGCATTACGTCTTCGCTAGGGTCAGCATTTGCTTCGAGGCGAAGCAGGAAAATGCTCCAGTCACCATCTCTTTCCACGGCGACATCCTTCACTCCAGGGAGAGCGCCAAGTGTCTCCGCCGCACTCGCACCCGCCTTTGCTTCCAGCCGCATGCTGCCCGCCGCACGATGGTTTCTGAGCAGATTCTCAGCGGTGTCGCTCGCCCGAATCTGCCCTTTGTGGATGACGATGACTCGCGAGCACATCATCTCCACCTCGGGGAGAATATGCGTCGAAATGAGGACCGTCCGTTTGCCGCCAAGATTCTTGATCAACTCGCGAACGTGGCGAATTTGGTTCGGATCCAGCCCGATCGTCGGCTCGTCGAGGATCAGCAGTTCCGGATCGTGGACCAGGGCATCCGCCAGGCCCACGCGTTGCCGGTAACCCTTGGAGAGCGATCCAATCAAGCTACGCTCACGGTCGCGCAGGCTGCACAGTTCCAGGACATCGCCGACCCGCTCGCGCACTTTCGATCCCGGCACCCCCTTGAGGTTGGCCCGGTAGCGAAGATACTCGCCGACGCGCATATCCGTATAGAGCGGCGTGTTTTCGGGCAGATATCCGAGGCGCCGCCGTGCCTCGATCGATTGCTCAAATACATCGAAGCCGGCAACTGACGCCCGGCCTGAAGTCGCCGGCAGATATCCGGTTAGAATCTTCATCGTCGTGCTTTTTCCGGCGCCGTTGGGACCGAGGAAACCGACAATCTCGCCCTTTTCTACGCTGAAGGTGAGGTTCTCGATCGCGGTCGTTCCCGCGTATCGTTTGGTGAGGTTTTCTACTTGGATCATGGGAAAGAGACAGCCCTCGTCTCCCGCGAGGAACGCGTTGGCCAGAAGGGCGTCACGCAGCGGTGCAGCCAGTCCAACGAGGGTAAATGCAGATGCGTCCGGTTTCGAGGGCGGATCATGGTGATGTCGGGCAGCTATGACAACCGAGAGGCGTTGTTGCTCAATGAAAATTGCGACCCGGAAGGTCATCGCCACGACCAGTTCAGCGGGCCGTGAGCGTCACGCTCTGAAGCTGGCGCACCGCCTGTCCCCCCAGGCGCCGAATCGCCCCGACGGTGAAATCCACCTGCGAGCCAGTGCCTACTGGTCCAAGCAGATCTTCAATCTGCTGAGTTGAACCGATTTCATAGCGACCCACCTGGTAGATCAGCAATCCGCGCGTGATCCCGGCAAGTTCAGCCGGGCTGCGCCGGTCCACATCGGCGACCAGCACCCCGCTACCGGGCTCCACCCCAAAGGATTCACTCAGTTCCGCAGTAAGATCCTGTAGCTGAAGACCAAAGAATTTGCGCGCCAGGGAGGCAGTCACCGCTCGCTTCGCGCCTTTGCTTCCGGCCATCGCCTTCTTGAACTCTTCGACCTTCGACCTGACCAGCGTCCCTGGAATTGCGAAACCGATTCCCTGAGTGGGCACGCCTTGAGGGGTGAAGGCCATTTTCACCGAGCTCACCCCGACCAACTTGCCGCTGAGATCAACGACTGGTCCGCCGCTGTTGCCGGGATTGATCGCCGCATCGGTCTGAATCAAGTTCTTATACTCCGTCTCGTTGATCGCGACCGTCCGGCCCTTGGCGCTCAAGATGCCCCGCGCAACGCTGCTGCCGTATCCGAGCGGGTTGCCGAGAACCAGCACGGTCTGACCCAGCAGGCTCGGGGAGAGATCCGCGAGGTTGATGAACGGCAACGGCTGCTTCGCTTCGATTTTCAGCAATGCCAGGTCAGAGTCCGTGGTTCCGGTGATGTAAGTCGCATCATAGGTCTTGCCGTCATTCGTGGTCACCGAAATCTTTAGTTCAGCCGCGCGCTCGACCACATGCTCGTTGGTGACGATGTACCCGCTCGGATCAACGATGAAGCCCGACCCGAGGCTTTGCACCTTCTGGCGGATCTCCCGCGGCGGGCGCATCGGACCCCCAAAGAAATTGTTGAAGAAGTCGTCGTAGGGATCGCGCACCGTCCGCCGCAACATGCGCTCGGTGTTTATATTCACCACTGCCGGCATCACCTTGCCGACCGCGATAACGGAAGGCTCCGTGGCCGGATCGCTCTGGCCCCGCCCAACGGCCAGGCTCAAAACGAGCACCAGGAAAAAGACGGAGGGAAAACGCATGGACCATCTTAGACGAAGCACGCCGCCGCGCGCTCAAAACTTTTCTCAGCATCACGCGATCGGACAAACCCTCCGCGCCGAGGGACTGCGCTCCGCAAGCAGAAAACCCCGCCCCTCGTTTCCGAGGAGCGGGGTTAAAGCACTGGCGACGTCCTACTTTCGCACAACCTAGAGATGCACTATCATCGGGGCTGCAGCGTTTCACTTCCGTGTTCGGAATGGGAACGGGTGGTGCCACTGCGCTAGGATCACCAGAAGTCTGACGAATTTGAGGCCACATTTAGGCTCCGGGGAGGTTCTCACTGGGGGATGAGTCGAACCTCAAATTCGCCAGACTTCTAGCGACCGGCTGGGAAGGGCGACTCCATGGGAGCAACCGCCGATTGCCAAATCACTTTGCTGCGGGGGTCACTGAACCGCGGCCAGTCATTTATCAAAGAACCGCGCTGATTCTCTGACATCTACATACAGGATCGTTTCGAACCTTTCAGGCCGAGTTTTATAAAGTCATTTTCGACCTCCGATCAAAGGAGGAGGAAATGACCAAGCCGAACGGAATATTAGTACTTCTCAGCTGAACGTATTACTACGCTTACACCGGAAGCCTATCAACGTGGTGGTCTACCACGATCCTTCGGGGAAGAGTCATCTTGGGAGAGGCTTGGCGCTTAGATGCTTTCAGCGCTTATCCTTTCCGAACATAGCTACCCAGCACTGCCGTTGACACGACAACTGGAACACCAGTGGTTCGTCAGACCCGGTCCTCTCGTACTAAGGTCTGAACCCCTCACTCTTCCTGCGCCCACAGCGGATAAGGACCGAACTGTCTCGCGACGTTCTGAACCCAGCTCGCGTACCACTTTAACCGGCGAACAGCCGGACCCTTGGGACCTTCTCCAGCCCCAGGATGTGATGAGCCGA
>JAXDQW010000101.1:0-181060 GCA_034667665.1 Chthoniobacter sp. | reverse complement strand
TCTACAATGGAATGACGAGCTACACGCGGGTAGCCAGGGTGGGGGATTCTGCGCGAAAAGTGGGCAGGGCCGTTCCAACCAAAGGGCTGGGAATGGTTTGCACGTGACGGCGGAGCGTTCGGATAATTTCTTTTGACCCACCTGCAAAAGATGCGATCACTCATCCCCGCCCTCAATTCCGCGTCCCATTATTCCTCCGGACCCCCAACCATTCTTTTGTGGGCGCACGTCTGCTCGCGTGTGCCTCGGCGGCGTGTTGCTGGAGGAGGTTCGATTGGCCCGCATTGAACCGCGCCCGCGCCCGTTTTCTGGCGGGCCTCGACTCTGAGTCAACCCCTCACCCGCTCCGGTTTCTCTCAGCCCTCATCTTCCCGCCCTGTCGTGATCCAAATTTATGAAGCGTCTTCGCCCCTACACCCCCAACGTCTCCCTTGCCAAGCCGCGTGCGCTGAGCGTTTCCCTCGCTCGATTCTCTTCCGCGATGGCCGTCTGCGCGGCCCTCTTCGCCGGGGCCGGCGCCGCGAAAGCGGCCGTGCTGAAGTGGGATCCGGGCGTTGGCAACGCGGGCACCCTGGGCGTTACTCCGGGCGGGTCGGGGCTCTGGATCAACGATGGCGTGACCACCAACTGGTTCGACAATTCGTTGACCCCTCCAAGCGCAAACACGGCCTGGATCAACGCGAGCGACGCGATCTTTGACACCACGGGCGGGACGGTCACGGTGGACACGACCAGCGGCGCGGCGAATGCGATCACCCTCGGAAACATCACGATCAGCGCCTCTGGCTATTCGTTTCAGGGCGCCACCGCGGCCGATGCGCTGACCTTGGGCGCCACCTCGATCACGGCGAACAACGACGTGACGATGAGCGTCATCCTCGCCGGCAATTCGTTGAACAAGTTGGGCGCGGGCGCGCTGACCTTGTCGGGCGCAAACACCCACACGGGCGGAACCACCCTGACGACCGGCACCCTCAACATCAACAATGCCACCGCGCTGGGCGCCGCCGCCGGGGCCTTCACGATCGCGGGTGGCACCATCGACAACACCAGCGCCGCCGCGATCACGCTGACCAATAACAACGCCCAAAACTGGAACGGCAACTTCACCTTCACGGGCACGAAAGATCTCAATCTCGGCACGGGGGCCGTCGCTCTGAATGCCGCCCGCCAGGTCACCGTCAGCGGCGGAACGCTGACCGTCGGCGGTGCGATTAGCGGCGCGACCTTCGGCATCACCAAGGCCGGCCCAGGCGCTTTGACGCTCAATGGCGTGATCGGGACGACAACCGGTGGCATCGCCGTGACGGGTGGTTTGCTCACCTTGACGAATAACGGGAACACTTTCACGGGGGGGATCACGGTCGATGGCGCCGGCAGTATTCTGGCTTTCACCGGACAGAACGGAACAGCCGGCGATCCAAATTCCCTGGGCACCGGCTCCAAGACCGTCACCATCACCAACGGCGGGACGATCCGGCCGACTTCCAGCTCGAATCCGACCTCCAGCTCGACCAAGGGTTTCGTCGTCGGCACCGGTGGCGGCACGTTCAATGTGGCCACGGGTGTCACCCTCACCTTGGATGACGCGACCCAGTTCAGTGGGTCGGGAGATCTGACGGTCACCGGCGCCGGCACCGGCACCGTGGCCATCAGAACGCAGGCCTTTAATACCTTCACCGGCAATGTGAATGTCAATTCCGGCACGTTGCAAATTAACAACACGAACAGCCTGGGTAATACGGCTGGGAAGACTGTCACGGTGGCTTCGGGAGGCGTATTCGACATTCAGGCGGCGAACCTTCCGCAAAACATCGTCCTGAACGGCACGGGCATCAGCTCCGGCGGCGCGCTGATCAATAGCAGCGCCACGGCCGCAAGCACGGCGGCGACGGCCACCTTCGCCCTCGCGAGCAACAGCAGCATCGGCGGCGCCGGGGCCGGGGGCATCACGGTCAATAATCCGATTACCGGCGCCGGCTTCAGCTTGACCAAGTTCGGTGCGGGCACGGTCATTTTGAGCAACGCCGCCAGCAGCTACTCCGGCGGCACCATCGTCAGCGGCGGCACCCTCCGCGCCGGTGTGGCGGGCGCGATCCCGGTCAATGCCTTGACGGTCAACGGCGGGGGCACCATGGACTTCGCCACCAACAATCTCAGCTATTCGCCCAATGCGCTGACCTTTGGCGGCATCGCGGGGACGGCCGCCCTCACCACGGGCACGGGGACGCTCACCCTGCCCGGCAACACCACCTACGACGCCACCAACAACCCTGGTGTCGCTACGATCAGCGGCCTCGTCTCGCTGGGGGCCTCCGATCGCACCTTTACCGTCGGGGACAGCAGCACCGTGGCGGTGGCGGCCGGCGAACTCACCATTTCCGCCGTCGTGTCCGGCAGCGCGGGCATCATCAAGACTGGCTCCGGCAACCTGGCGCTGATCAGCGGCAGCGCGAACACGTTTACGGGAGGCACTCCGGCCAGCGCCATCCTGATTAATCAGGGAGGCGTCCTGTTCACTGCGGATAACCAACTTGGCAACGCGGCCAACGGCATTACCATCAATGGCGGCACGCTTTCCGAGTCCGGCGCCTCGGCCCCGACGCTCGGAGCCGGCCGCGTCATCACCATCGGCGCATCCGGGGGCGCGATCGACGTGCAAGGCACCCCGACTACGGGCAAGATTTTCCTCGGCACCGCCGGTCAATTGACCGGGGCGGGAACCCTGACGAAGACCGGACCCGGAGACTTGCAGTTGGGAGCCGCCAATACCGGCTTTACCGGTGCGGTCACCGCGAACGGTGGCGTCATCGAGTTGCAAAACGCCCAGGCGCTCGGCACGACGCCTCCCCTCATCACCCTGAACGGCGGCGAAGTGGCGGTCACCAACGCGACTTGGACGGGCAATCTTACCGCTGGAGTCGGCGGGGGAACGATCAGCGGCAACAGTGGCAACAGCATCTATTCCGGCACCATCACCGCCAGCAATCCCTTCTCGTTCGGGTTGCGGGACTTCAACAACACGGCCACGGGGCGCACCCTGACCGTGAGCGGCACGCTGACGGGCTCCGGCAACGCGACCCTCGTCGGCCCGACTGCCGGCTCCGGCACGCTGCTGCTCACCGGCAATACCAGCGGCTACACCGGGACGTTCATTGTTGGCCCGTTTGCGAACTTGCAGGTCGGCGGAAGCAGCCAACTCGCCAACAGTAACGCCATTACCCTGAACGGCGGCACCACCACCTTCGTTGCTGACGGCAACGGCCTGGCCAGCGGCATCGTGCTCCCGATCACGCCCGGCTTCACCACGGCGAATCCGGAAGTCGCGGCGACGTTTACAGATGGGTTGACCTTGGCGGCGAGCAGTACGATTGCCGTCGGCAAGAATGTCGCCGCGCAGGCGCTCAACAAGTCCATCGTCGAGAGCGGGGGCCTGACCACCAATGGCGCGTTCACGCTCACGGTGACCCCCTCCAACGGTTACGGTCTGAACCTCACCGGCATCACCACGATCACCACCGCCGCGCCGACCTTCTCGGTCGGAACCGCCACGGCCTCCAACGTCGTTCAAGGCCTTACCCTCAGCAACCAGGTGACCGGCAGCTTTGGCTTCACCAAGGCCGGTGCGGGGACGATCGTTCTGGGCAGCGCCAGCAATAACTTCACCGGCAACGTCAACGTTACC
This sequence comes from Chthoniobacter sp., assembly GCA_034667665.1. GTDB lineage: Bacteria > Verrucomicrobiota > Verrucomicrobiia > Chthoniobacterales > Chthoniobacteraceae > Chthoniobacter. The sequence continues at coordinate 177,375 of JAXDQW010000101.1, read as the reverse complement.
CAGGGGGTGGTCTCGATCGCCAGCGATACCGGGGTGGGAGCATCCAATACCCTGGGGGCCGCCGCCAACGAGGTGGTGTTGACTCCGGGCGGCGGATTTACCTCCACGCTCCGCGCCACCGACGACATCACCACCGCGCGCCAGATCAAGTTCGGCAATACCACCGACACCCGCGCCATCGAGGTGGTGGGTGGGAAGACCCTGACCCTGACCAGCGCTTTCGATCTCGCGACAACGTCCAGCGCCTCCCTGACGAAGAACGATAACGGCACTCTCGCCATCGGCACCGTTGCCACCCCATTGAGCAACGCGGGCTGGACTGGCGCCACTGTGGTAAACGCGGGTGCGGTATTAATCAACCACGCCACGGCCCTTGGCTCGGGCACGATCACCGTGGCGAACCTGGGCTCGGCTCTCCAACTCTCCGGCGGCATCACCATCGTCAATCCGATTACCCTTAACGCCAACAGCAACCAGCTCGGGGGAATTAACTCGGGCGGTGCGCTGCAAAGCGTTTCCGGAGTCAACATTTATAACGGCACGCTCACGCAGACCTCTGCGACCGCCGCCACTCTGGGCGCAGACGCCGGAGCCACCTTGAACTTTACCGGCACTTATCTCTCCCCGGGGACCAATTCGCTCGGTTTTCAAGGGGCGGGGACGATCAACTGGCAGGTCCCCATGCATAACAATGGGCAATTGTTCAAGTTTGGAACGGGCACATTCAATCTCACCGCGGCGAGTCCTGCGTATATTACCGCATTGACAGTTAACGGCGGCACCTTCGCACTCAGTGGCGCCGGCACCTTCGGCTCAGCCGCGATCGCGGATACCGTGACTTCTGGCGCGACGCTGAAGGTGGACGATACCGGCGCGGCCCCGGTTAACAATCGCCTCGGCGCCTTGCGGACGATGAACCTTTCGAGTGGCACCTTCCAATATGTCGCGAATGCCAACGCCGCATCGGTGGAGACGATCGGCGCCCTGACCTCGACCTGGGGCGGGAATAACATCCAGGTGGACACTACTGGGCAAAACTCGACCCTCACCTTTGCCAGCTTAGCGAGTAACGTTGTCAGTGGCGGTTCGACCCTGACCTTCAAGGCGGGAGGCACCGGGCTGGCCTTCGGCGGAGCTACCAACACTGTGCTCTTCACCACCGCCCCCACCTTGAGCGCGCCCAGCATTGGCATTATTCCGCGCGCCATTGTCATCGACGTCAACGGGACCAATTTCGCCACCTACAACAACACGGGACTGGCGGCCAATACCCTGGGGATCCAGGCGTTGACCAACTCCAACATTCCGATCATTAGTTCGACGACTGTGGCGGGCACGACCGTGACCGTGGCGGATACCTCGGTTCTGACCGCCGGCATGGCTGTTTATGGTCCCAACGTCCCCGCCGGGTCCACCATCACGAGCATCCTTTCGCCGACGACCTACCAGCTCAGCGCGACCGCGACCGCGGGCACCCCGAACCTGGCCTACGGCACGACCGCCGATACCAACATCAACTCCTTCCTTTCCCTGCGGTCCGCGGGTGAGAACATCAAGCTCGGCACCGGGTTTGTTACCAACGGCAACGCCATTAACTCGGCTTTTCGGACTTTCGGATCGGTGAACCTGGCCGGAGGCGCGACGCTGGATTCGGGAGCGGCGGGCAGCAGCACCTATACGGTGACCAGCGGGAACATCCTTTCCACCGGAGCTTCGACCAACACGATCGGCAGCGGCGCGATCCTCGCCGCGGGGGCGACGGAAATCGGCCTCAATGTGGCCGTGGGCAACACCCTGGTCGTCAATGGCACGCTGACCAATGCCGCCAACGTGACCAAGGGCCTCGACGGCAACCTGACCTTTGGTGCGAAGCAGTATTTCAACCCCGGCGCCGCCTACTTCACGATCAACGGAGCCGGCACGGTAACCCTCGCCTCCGGCATCAATCACACCCTCTTCCCCGGGGTCCAGGGCGGCACGATCGGAAGCTATCTGGCCGTCGGCCCCGGCGCGACCCTTGACTTGAACGGGACGGCCCAGCTCGTGGGCGAGCTGCGTTCGCCCAACAACAACGCCTTCGTCAACTCCGGCGGGACGGTGACCTCCTCGGCTGCGGCCACCCTCGTGGATGCGGGCGGGGTGGCGTCCAACTGGGGCGGCCAGATTGCCGGCAACGTCTTCTTCGCCAAGGGGGGCAACACCGCGTTCAACGCTTATAACGACAACACCTTTTCCGGCGGCCTGTTGCTCATGGGCAACACCACCACGCTGATCGACTCCGGCAAGTTCTCCGGCTTGACCGCCGGCACCCCGATCAACATTAACGGCGCCGCCCTGACGATCTCCAACGCCGGCACGTTGAATAGCTTCGACCGCATTCCCGACGCTGTACCAATCAATTTTCGCGCTGGGTCCATGACCTTCACGGGCCGGGCGCAGACCGCATCCTCGGAAACCCTGGGCACTCTCACGCTGGTCCAAGGCGCTTCGGAAATCACCGTGGCCGCGGGGGCCACGGGCGTCAACTCGGCGGACCTCGTTTTCGCCAGTATTAACACGGCTTCAAACCCGGATGCCACGCTGAACATCCACACCTACGGCCTGATCGGCAGCAATCCGCGGATCCTGGTGACCACTCCCCTGACCGTCACCAATAACATCGTCACCCCCCAGATCGAATCCGGCGGTGCTGACTTTGCCAGCTACACGCCCTCCCTGGGCTTGACCACCCTCGGCGCGACAGGTGCGCCGGCCTATGACGGCACGACCTTGCCGGCTTCCAATCAGGCGACCCAGAATATCAAGCTCGCGGCCAACGGGGCTGTCCCCAATGGCGGCCTCGTTCTGAACACTCTGAACGCCACCGCGGCCAGCGTCACCTTTACGACTGGCACCGACACCTTGAACCTGGCGGCGGGTGGGTTGATGCACACCGGTGTCAGTTCCTCAATTGGCGGGACCGTCGATAGCGGGCGGGTGACTGCTGGCGGGGCCTCGCCCACCGGGACCGTGCCCCTCTACCTCTATAACGTCGCCAACACGTTCACGATCAACTCGCGCCTCGTCGATCCAACCGTGACCAACCCGCTGCGCCTGGTCGTCACGTCCTTCAACGGCGGCAACATCAGCCTGACCAACGGGTCCAACAGTTATACCGGCGGCACCGTGATGAATGGATGGATTGGGAACAACGCCGGCGTTCTCCAGTTGAACGGCGCGGCGGGTCAGGTGGTGATTCCGGCCGGCGGCTTGACCCTCACCAACGGTCTCGTCACCGAGGTGACCAACGGCGGCCAGATCAATCCCACCAACGTGGTCACGTTGAACGGCGCCTCGGTCCTCACTCTCGTCGGGGCGAATACCCTCAATAGCCTGGTCTTCAACAACAACGGCGGCGTCGCCAACCCCAGCGTCGCCAGCGGTGGCGTGCTTTCGCTGAGCAATTCCACACCGATTTCCGTCCTGACCCCGAGCAACCCGTCCACCGTGGCCACGGTGTCGGGCACCCTGGACTTCGCCAACGGCTCGAAGACCATTTTCGTCGATCCGACCACCGCTACCGTCGGTGGGCCGGTGATCGCTCCGCTGACCGCAGGGCTGAACATCTCCGCGCTCATCCAGAATGCGGGACAGATAATCAAGACCGGTGCCGGCAACCTCCAGTTAACCTCCACCACCAGCAATTTCACCGGTGGCGTCAATCTCAGCCAGGGCGGCCTGATTATCAGCGGCAACAGCTCGCCTTCGGCCTTCGGTATCCCCGTTTTCTCCGGCCCGCTCGGCACTGGCACCCTCACGATCGGGACTAACACCACCCTCCTGGCGGCGGCCGCCAGTACGGTTAGCAATCCGGTGACCGTCTCGGGCAGCTTCACTTTCGACGGCATCACCAACCTGACGCTCAACGGCAACGCGACGCTGCCGGCCTCGGTCAACACGGACCTCACGGTGAACGCCCCGCAGATGACTGCTACCCTCGGCGGCAACGTGAGCGGCAGCGGCTCGAGCATCACCAAGAAGGGCCTCGGCATCCTCGCCCTCGCCAGCTCGGCCAGCACCTTCACCGGTGGCGTGAAGCTCAACAGCGGCACTCTCCTGGCCACCGGAGCCAGCCCCTTCGGCACCGGCACAATCTTGCTCAGCGGCGGCCTCCTCCAGTTGAAGAACAATAGCGGGGCTAACTTCGGCAACGGCATCACTCTTGATCCCGCGCTGACCAATGCCTTCATCGACATCAACAACAACGGGGCCAACACCGGTAATACCTTCGTCTTTGGCACCTTGACCTCCCAGCCGACGACGACCCTCAACGTCACCGGCGGCAACGGCTACAAGCTGCAATTCAGCGGCACCAACCTGACTGCCGCCGGTTCCCCAGCCAACTTCAATCCGGCTTCGGGCCTGACCATCATCCTGCCCGGCGGATTTAACAACGCCAACCGGCCGGTTAACATCGGCCAGGGCCTGCTCGCCTTCAGCGGGACCAATACCTTCACCGGCGACACCACCATCACCGGCACGCAGGTCACGGCCCCGCAGGCCAATGCCGTCTCCGCTCCCTATGGTTCGGGCAATGTGATCCTGGGCAACGGTTCGACGTTGCAGATTACACCGACGATCAACACGCTCAGCCAGACCGGTTACACCGCGGGCGGCCTGGCTGGTCGTTACTTCAGCACCGCCAACGCTCCTTTCCTCAACGCCATCCTCGGTTCCGGCTTCGGGGCTGCGGCAGTCATCGGAGGCGTCCCTTCCAGCGACGCGAACATCAGCAACCACCCGGCGGCCCTCATGAATGCCAGTGGTCCGCAGCCGACTCAGGACATCGAGCAGTATGTCGGCTCGCTCAATATCACCAACGCCGGCACCTACAATTTCCAGTTGGCCAAGGACGACGAAGCCGTGATCTTTGTCGATGGGGTTCGCGTGGCCGGTCAGGGCGACCTTGGTAACGTTGGGGGCGGCGGCTGGAACGGCTTTGCCGGCGGCGCTGCCGCACTCTCGGCCGGGCTCCATTCCTTCGTGGTCATGCACCAGAACGGCGGCGGCGGCTCGGGGGTTCAAGTCATGTATAACGGGCCGGATACCGCCGGGCAGCCCGGCGCGGGCTGGCAGGCGATTAACGCCAGCAACCTCTACTACAACACCGCGGGCCTCGCGACGGCGGGCAACGGCTACCTCAATGCGGCGCAGTTGAATAACAACGTCAACCTGCTCACCGCCACCTCCGCGACCCTGGACGGGGTCAGCGCTCAATACAACAGCACCGTGGCTACGCTCAATCTGGGCAACAGCTCGACCCTGACGGTCAACAATGCCGAAGGCACCGGCTTTATTGGATCGATCGCCGCCGCACAGGTCGGTTCCGGCGTCACGATCAACACCAATAGCGGCATGCTTTATCTGATCGGCGGGGTCAACGACAGCCCTTCGGGAGCGCTGGCCACCGCCGTCACCGCCACTGGGACCAGCAATGGCCTGACCAAGACCGGCACTGCCTCGCTGATCCTCGGCGGCAGCACCTCCTTTACCGGGCCCCTCACGATCAATAACGGCACCGTCGTCGTGGCCGATCCGGCCGCCCTGCCCACCAGCGGCACCGGCATCACCACGGTCGGAAATACCAGCACCACCACCTTCGCTGCCGCCGGCAACACCATCCCGACCGGGACCGCGGCCACGGCATTTACCATTACCGTGGCGAGCACGGCGGGCTTGATTCCCGGTCAGGGATTCACCGGCACCGGGATTGGGGCCAACGCCTACGTCGTCAGCATCACCGATGCGACCCACTTTGTCGCGATCTCGCCGGGTGCCAGCACCGCCAGCACCGGCACCAGCGCCCTGACCTTCTTCTCCGGCGCCACCCTCGATCTCAACGGGATCTCCAATGTGGCCGGGACCATCGTCCTCAACGGCAATGGTTCGCCGGTGGCTCTTCCGGTCACGGGTGCCCTCTACAACAGCAGCGCCACCGCGGCCAGCGTCAGTGGAAGCGTCGCCATCGGCGGGGCGATCAACGCCCGCAATCCGGCCATCGGCGGCTATGGCGACATCACCATCAGCGGTGCGGTCTCCGATAACGTCGCGGGCCAGGTGTGGAGCAAGGTCGGCCCGAACATCCTGACTCTTTCGGGTAACAACACGTTCACTGGGGCGCTGACCGTCTCCGGCGGCATCCTTAAGCTGGGCAGCGTCAATTCGCTCGGCACCAGCATCACCAACGGCGTGACGCTGAGTGGTGGCACGGCCCTCGACCTCGGGGGATCGGCCCTTACCGTCGCGAAGACCCTGACCATCACGGGGACCGGCATTACCGGCCTCGCCGTGCCGAATACCCTCGCTTCGCTGATCAACAGCAGCGGCACCCTCGCCGCCAGCTACGCCGGTCCGGTCGCGATGGCTGCCGCGAGCAGCGTCGGCAGTGCCGGTTTCTTCGCCACCAACACGCCTCCGGCGGCGATAACCGCCTCGCCCGTTCCGGCCGCCGGCGACGTCACCTTGAGCGGGGTGGTGAGCGGCGCCTTTGTTCTGACCAAGGTGGGCAGCAATACGCTCTTCCTGACCAACGCGGAGACCTTTACCGGAGGCGCGGTCGTCAGCCTCGGCCAGTTGGTGCTCGGGGGCACCAACGGAAGTATTGCGACCACCGGCACCCCCCTGAACACCATTGCCACCGGCGGGACCATTACGCTGGATAACACCTCGGCCAATTTCAACAGCCGTTTGGGAGGTCATGGGACCACGGTCAACGGCAATTTGACCATCCTGGGCAGTTCCGCCGCCCAGACGCAGGAGTTAATCAGTGTCGCCACCAACAACCTTACCTTTACTAACTCAGGCTCGGTTGTTACCCTCATTCCTGGGTCCGGTCAGTCCGCGCTGCTGAACATTACCAGCAACACGGCCCTGGCCCGGTCGGCCGGCGCCACTTCGCTCTGGCGGGGCCCGGGACTCGGCACCCAGGCGTTTGCCTCTCTTACTGCTGGCAATGTCGGCTTCGCGGACGGCACGCAGGCCGCGCCGGGCTTCAGCGGCACCCAAACTCTTACGACCAACGTGACCAACCGCGGGGTGCTCGCCTGGGCGTTGGTGGATACCACCAGCAACGGCACTGGCGCCAGCTTTGCGACTTACAATGCGACCAACGGCTTCCAGGCCTTGAACTTCGCGACGGACGGCGTCAGCAACGCGTTGACTGCCAGTACCAACGTCCTCTCGACGACCGGCGTGACCACCGCGGCCAACGGCATTAACGCCATTAACTCCCTGACCCTCAACGGCGGTGCCGCCACCGTCAGCGCCGGCAGCACCCTGCAACTCCTAAGTGGTGGCATCCTCAACCTTAGTGGGACTGCCGCGACTCCGAACACGATCTCGGGAGCGGGCGCTCTTTCGACCAACGCCAACGTCGAACTCATCATCCACAGCCCCGGCACCACGGCGCTCAATATCACCAGCCAGATCGCGGGAACCACCGGCGGCATCACGAAGGCGGATGGCGGCACGGTGATCCTCGGCGCGAAGGCGCTCCACCTGGGCGCCACCACGGTCAACGGCGGCACTCTCCAACTCAACGGCGGCAGCCAAACGATCTTCACCGCGCCCAATGCAGGGCAAAGTCCGGGCACGTCGGGCTTCTCCAGCAACAACCAGGTCCTTCAGGTCAACCTGGGAGGCACGCTGGATCTCAATGGCACCAATCAGATGGTGGCGAACCTTACCAGTGCCGGCACTCTTCCGAATACCGGCGGCACCGTCACCAATACCTCGGGGACCGCCTCGACGTTCCAGATTGTCGAGAATGCCAACCAGGCCTTCGCCGGTTCGATCAACGGAAACCTGAACTTCGTCCGCGCGGCTGGCTTTACCTATACTCTCGAATCGCCGAGCAACTTCACGGGCACCACGACCATCCAGGGTGGGCAAACGATCTTTCAGGATCTGGCCGCCTTCACTGGCACCAGCGCCATCAATCTCAACGGCGGCGCGCTGACCTGGACCGATACCGGCACCCAGGCGGTCGCGAACCGCCTGCCGGCGTCCGCACCGGTCACCTTTAATACGGGCGCCTTCACCTACAATGCCCGCAATGGCGTGCAGGGGGCGATCGCCATCGGCAACGCCACCCTCAACAGCGGTTCCTCGCTGGTCACCGTGACCCCGAATAATGGCGGGGCCAACCTGACCATCGGCACCGGCACGGGCAACTCCCTGACCCACAGCGCCGGCGGCACCGTGACCTTCGTCAGCGGCGGCACTCTTGGAGGAATCGGCGACAACGCCCATGTCTATCTCGCGAACCAGGCCAGCGGGATCATCGGCGGGTGGGCCACCGCCTACCAGATCGATACCGCGGTCGGTCAGCTCGTGCACCCGGGGTTTGCGGTCAACACGGGCAATGGCACGGCGGCCGGCAATGGCATCGTCACCCTCAACCCCAATCTGATCCTGATCGGCACGGGCAACGTCCCGACGGGCGTTAATGCCCGGGCGAACGCCAGTTTCAACGTCCCATCGGGCGGGGTGACGCTCAACACCCTCTCGATCATTAACGCCGCGGTAACGGCCACCTTCCTGAACGCGACCGACACGCTGACGCTGACCACCGGCGGCCTCCTGACCGGCGCGGACGCGAACAACAAGACCATCGGCGCCAGCGCCGGCCAGGGACAATTGACTGCGGGAAGCGGCCAGCCGGAACTCTTCCTACACAGCGGTGCCAACGCCCTGACGATCAACTCCAGGATCATCGACAACGGCGTCAGCGGCGGACTGAGTGTCGTTGCGGATCCGATGGCTGGAGCCGGCACGCTGGTGCTCGCCGCGCCGAATACCTACCTCGGCACGACCTACCTCAACAACATCAACACCACGCTGAACGCGACTGGCGGTCCGGCCATTCCGGGCAACCTCGTGATTACCGGCGGGGTCTCGGCAGTCGATTCGCTCAATGCCACGACGACCTTCAGCCAGAGCAATCAGATTGCCACGACTTCGACGGTCACGCTCAAGGGCGGCGCGACGTTGAGCCTCGCCGGTTTCAACAATACCATCGCCAACCTGGTGCTCGATAACACCAGCGGCGACCTGAACGGCGTGGGCGCCACCCTGAATACCGCGAGCGGAACATTGACGGTCACTGGGACGATCAGTGAGACCAACAACACCGACAGTTTCACCGTTCCGCAACTGAACGGCTTTGTAAACCTGACCAGCACGACGCCGACGATCAGTATCGCGGCCAACCCGATCAATGCGGCGGAAGTCGGCCTGAATCTCGCCGCCGCGATCACCCTCACCGCGCCGGGCACCACTCCGCTGCTGCTCAACGGCGGCGGCGTCATCGGCCTCAGCGGCCAGAGTACCTTCAGCAACGGGATCAGCGTGGCCAGCGGCACCACCCTCGCCTTTGGCCAGACGGCGGCCACCACGGGCGCCGCGGCGACCTTTCCCTCGGTCATCAATTCGCAGGTCAATCTCCCCAGCGGCGCCATTCTTGACACCCGCGGCAACAGCGGCGTCATCGGTTCGTTGACCGGCACGGGCACGGTGACCAATACCATCGCCGCGACCAATACCAGCGGCACCCTGACCGGAGCCGGCACCCTTACGACTGGCGCGGATAACGTGGCCGGCGCGACCGCCTTCGACGGAACATTGACCAACCCCTTCGTTCAGGCTCTGCTCAACGTGACCAAAATCGGCCAGGGCATCCTGGTGCTGAACGCCGACAACAGCGGCGCGAGTCTGAACAGCCCGAACCTCGGCACAATGACGGTGAGTGGCGGCGGCGTGACCCTCAATAGCACGAGCGCCAGGATTGGCTTTACCACCGCGATCATCAATAGCGGCGGCACCCTGACGCTCGACAACGGCGCCAATCCGCTGAGCAACCGCCTCGGCGGCCAGTTCCTGCTCGTTTCACCGAGTGTCGCCACGGCCAGCACGACCCCCCGCAGCCTCACGATGCAGGGCGGCACGCTCAATGTCCTCGGTAACAATGGCACGGCCATCACCGAAGGCATCGGTCAGTTGAACCCTGCCAATGGCGGTATCATCAACCTGAGCTCCGCCAATCTCTCGGGAGTGACGCTGTCTGTGTTCAACGTCAGTGCCCAGGGCAGTCAGTCCAGCCTGCGCATCAACGCCGACAACCTGGGCCTCGCGGCCTCCGGCACGGCCGGGGGCTCCAATGTTATCGTGAGCGGCACCTACGCGATCCCGGGCACTCCGGGGGCGGGCGCGGCCGGCACGGCTCTCCTGCCGGTTCGGCCAGACATCATCGCCACGGATACGGTCAGCGGCGTTAGTTCCTTTGTCTTCAAAGACACCAACGGCCTGCGTCTCCTCAACCCGGCCAATGAATACCTGACCACCACGTCCACGCTGGCGGCCAATGCCGCGATCGCGACGGCCAACGCTTTCAACTTGGGCCTCAGTTCCACGAGCGCGAACCAGGGCATCGTCACCAATACTCCGGTCGGCAGCTTGACGCTGCTGAGCGGCGGCGGCCTGGTCAATGGCTTGGGAAGCACCGGCGGCAACTTCGGCGGGGCCGGCCTGGAAACCCTCACCTTGGGGACCGCTGGCGTGCTTGCCGTGAGCGGCAACACCGGGATCAACGTCGGCGCGATCACCAGCGCCGGCATTACCATGGACCTCCACGTAGTTGGTGCGGCCACGACCCTCAACCTGAACGGTTCGATCACAGCCACGACTCAGGGCATCGTCAAGGCCGATGACGGCACATTGTCCTTCAACGCGGCGCAGTATTTCACCGGCGTCAACGGCACCAACGGCCTGACCATCAACGGCGGCAAGGTGGTGCTCAATGCCGGGGCCAACACCGTCCTCGTTACGCCCACGGCCGGCGTCCCGACCGTCCAGAGCTTGTTCGTCAACACCGGCACCCTCGACCTGAACGGCAACTCGCAGGCCTTCGAGCGCATCGCCAGCGTGAACACGGCCCCGGGACAGACCAACAATATCATCACCAGCACCGCGGCGGCCAACCTGATCTCGGTCGTAGCCTCGGGGCAGAACTCGACCTACGCGGGTTCGATTGGCGGGGCCCTCTCGTTCTATAAAGAAGGCTTCGGCAATCCCAGCGGCGGCACCATGACCCTGACCAGCACCAACGGCTACACGGGCAGCACCAATATCCTCGGCGGCACTCTCGCGCTGCGGGATTCCGGCGCGCTGACCGCCACCAGCGCGGTCAACATCAACTACGCCCAGTTGACGCTGGACAACACCGGACTGAGCGACAGCACCAGCCGCATCTCCTCGACGGTCCCGGTCAACCTCACCGGCGGGACCCTCTTTGTGGCCGCCGGGCAGAAAGTGGAAAGCCAAAGCCTCGGGACCGTGACCCTGGCGCAGGGTCTTAATCAAATCAGCACTGCCCAATACGGCAACCTCGCCCAAACCGGCTCCTACACCCTGAACGTGGGCAACCTCGTCCAGTCGAACAGCGCGGCGATCAACTTCCCGAACAATACCGGCGTGACCCTCGGTCAGACCGCCGGCAATCCGCACATCTTCCTCGCCAAACTCAATGGCAACAACTTCGCCGCCGCCAACCTGACCAACGGCATCATCGGCGGCTGGGCAATCTCCAACGGCGCCGACTTCTCGAGCTACACCGACGCCGCGGGCGTCGTCGCGCTCGGCGGCGTCAACGGATCCCCGGCCTACTCCGGCACCGCCCTTGGCGCCGGCGTCTTGACGGACAACATCAACACCACTGCGACCGTCCAAAGCGTGACCGGACGCACCATTAACTCCCTCGCCGTCCGCGCCCCGGCGGCGGGGACGACCATTGGTCTGTTCGACGCGAGTCAGGTGCTCAACATTGCCACCGGCGGCTTGCTCATTAATACGGCTCAGACGGTGGCCATCCAGGGCGGTCAGTTGACCGCCGGTGGAGCGGCCGCAACTCCGGCCAGCCTTTACATCTGGAACAACGGCGCGGGGGCGCAGACCATCAACTCTCAGATCGTCAATAATGCCGCCTCCGGTGCGGTGGTCAGCCTCGTCCGGTCGGGCGGCGGCACCATCACCCTGACGCCGCAAATTGTGGATACGGTGGCGACCATTACGGCGGCGACCGCGACCTTCAACGTCAACAACACGGCGGGTCTGTTCGTGGGCATGGCGGTGAGCGGAACCGGCATCCCGGCCAGTGAGTTCATCACGGGAATTTCGGGTAACACCATCACCATCACCACCGGTACGGGCGTGGCCGCTGGGACCAACATCCAGACGACCTTCGCCCCGCCGGCCTCGCCCGCGACCTCGGGGACGACGATCAACAGCACCACGGTAACCACTGCCGCCAACGCCTTTGCCGGTGGCGCCACTTTCGTGCCCGTGGTCGGCATGGCCATCGGCGGTCCCAACATTCCCGGCGGCACGACCATTGCCTCGTTTACTGGCACCAACGCCGCAGGCTTCACCTTCACCCTCTCGCAACCGGCCATCGCCACCAGCGCCGCGGCCGTCGTGACCGTGGGCGCGCTCTCCAACACCTACACCGGCGCCACCGTCACCAACGGCGGCAGCAGCATTTTCGGCGCACTCAACATCAGTGGTCTGCCCGGCTCGGTGGTCATCCCTGGGGATTTAACGGTCGGCAATACGACCGCCACCGTCACCGTGCAGGGGGGCATCGCGTCCACGAGCAATGCGACGGTGAACTCCGGCGGCACGCTGGCTTTTACCGCTGCGGGCACCAACACCCTCAATAGCGTCACCTTCAACTCGAATGGGTCCAGCGGAGGCCAGGCCAATATCCAGACCGGCACGCTGCTCAACATTTCAGCGGCCAATGCCATCACCGCGACGAACCTCGACCTGGGTCATACTCCAATTATTGCCGGCACCGCACTGGCTCTAACCAATGCGATCCCGGCGATCAACACCTCGGGTCTCTCCCCGGATGACCTGATCATTTCCGCTCCGATCACCAGCGCCGGCGGCCAGATTCAGAAGACTGGCACGGGCTCGTTGGTGCTGAGCGGCGCGAGCACCTTTGCGCAAGGCTTCAACGTCCAGCAAGGCTCGATCATCTTCGGAGCCAATTCCACCGGCACGCCGCCAACGATCACGAATAGTCCCGCCGGCACTGGCACGCTGACCCTCTCCGGCGGCACGGCCGGCTCGACAATCCTTTCGAGCGCCAACTTTACCATCGGCAATGCGGTGAGCGTGACGGGTGGCGGCTTTACCTTTGGCGGCAATGTCGCCGCCAACGGCCTGACTCTGAGCGGCATCGTCACCCTCGGGACGGGCGCCAACTCGATCAATGTCAGCGCCCCGACCGTAACCAGCACGATCAGCGGTCAGCTCACCGGCGGCACCAACTTCAGCAAGACCGGCGCTGGCATCCTCACCCTCTCCGGCACCACCAACAACTACGGCGGCCTGACTACGGTCAGCAACGGAGTGCTCAAGGCGGGGGTGGCCAGTGCCTTGACCACGACCTTGCCCAATGGCAGCGCCACCGGGGCGATTCCTCTGCTCTCTCAAGTCGTCGTCGCCCCGGGCGGGGAATTCGACATCAACGGCGTGGCCGTCAATCTTGCCTCCTTGGCGGGGGATACCGCCACCACCGGCGGCTTGGTCACTGACTCCGGTGCCGCGGCGACGCTGACCATCGGTTACGATAACCTCAGCCCCACCTTCGCCGGCATCATTACGAATGCGGCCAACGCGCTGACCCTCACCAAAACCGGCACCGGCAACCAGACCCTGAGCGGCCAGAACCTGTTCACCGGTCCCGTCAATATCAATCTTGGCCAGCTCACGATCACGAATAGCAGCGGCCTCGGCGTTGGCACCAAGGTGGTGACCATTCTCAGCAACAGCGGCTACGGTAACGGTTCGCTGCACCTCAATCCAGGGGCCGGTCCGGCCATTGTGCTGCCGTCCACGATCAGCTTCAGCACGAGCCAAACCGCTGGCCCTGGCGCAGTCGTCAACGACAGTGGCAACAACACGATCAACGGCAGCTTTACCCTCACTGCCGGCGGTGGTGCGACTGGCCTCGGATCGACCGCGGGCTTGCTGACCTTCAACGGCACTTTCACCCCGAACACCACCGCTCGGAGTCTGTTTTTCCGCGGCAACGGCGGCTTCGCGGTCACCGCGACCAATGCGTTTGTGGACTCCGCGGCGAACCAGCTCGCGGTGATCAAGGAATACGGGACCGGGACGCTGACCATCTCGGGCGCCAGCGCCAACGGACTCATCGCCGCGTCCACCTTGACCGTGAACAACGGCACGGTCCTCTTCAATGGTGCGGGCAAGGCGGTCTTTACGACCGATACCGTGCAGGGCGGGGCCACTCTTGCGCTCGACAACAACGGGACCCTGACCAACAGCCGCCTGAGCGGCAAGGCCCTGACCCTTAACGGCGGCGTCGTCACCCTCAATGGCAACAGCGGCGGCGCCGCCACCGAAATCGTCAGCTCGCTGACCCTCGGCAGTGGAGGGAGCACCATCTCCGTGACCGGTGCTGGCGGACTCGGCACGACCCTGACCGCCACCGCGCTGGCTGCGCCGGTGGTTGGCTCCAGTACCCTGCTGCGTGGCGACAACCTCGGCACCGCCGCCGGTGCGGGCAACGCCACGGTGCTCGCCCCGACCTTCAACGTGCAGGCCGGCCAGACCGTCGTGGGCGCAGCCGCGGATGCCAATGGATTGGCGACCAAGGCGATTCGGGCCGACATCATCGGTGACAACAGCGTCGCCGGCACCGGCACCGGGTTTGTGACCAAGGACTCGGCGAGCGGCAACCTTCGTCCGCTGACCACGGCCGAACTCGCCGTCCTCTCCGGGAGCACTGCGACAACCAACGTCGGCAATTTCGGGGTGACGCAGACCTACAACACCAGCCAAAGCGCGAACAGCCTGACCCTGAACACGACCAGTGGCATCACCAGTACCGGTGCCGGCCAGGCCCTTCAGGGCTCCATCGCCCAGGGCTTCACCAGCGCTGCCGCTCTCAACACGCTCACTCTCACCACCGGCGGCGTGCTTGCGACCGCAGCCGCCACGCTCAACGGCGGCCAACTGACCACCCTCTCCAACGCGAGTTATGTCTTCCACGCCGCGGGTGCCGCGGTGCTCGACGTGAACGCCTATCTCGCCGGAACCACCGGCGGCCTGACCAAGGCCGATGGCGGCACCTTGAAGCTCGACCTCCCGACCTACCAAACCGGCGCCACCACCGTCAACGGGGGCACGCTGCTCCTCAACAGTGGAGCGGCCAACACCCTCGTCGTCACCCCGACGGCGACCGTGCCCACCGTCCAGAACCTTGTGGTTAACGGCGGCACCCTCGACCTCAACGGTCAGAGCCAGGCGGTCGGCAGCCTTAGTAACAATGACCCCAACCCCAACACCGGCGGCTTGATCACCAGCACCGGGGGCAACCTGATCAGCAGCACCGGAACGAGCACGGTCTTCGCCGGGGTCATCGGCGGCGGATTGAGCTTCTCTAAAGCCGGCACCAGCCAACTGACTCTGGCCAGCGCCAACAGCTACACTGGTACCACCAATATCCAGGGCGGCTCGCTCGTCTTACTGGACAGCGGTACGCTGGCCAGCACCACGCTCAACGTTAACAGCGCCTTACTGACGCTCAATAACCAGGGCATTATTGTCAACACCGCCCGCATTCCGACCTCGGCGAACGTGAATCTCAACAGCGGCACGCTGAACTTCAACGGCGCCGGGAACATTTTCGATTCGACCGCGGTGGCCACGACCGGCGGTTCGGCGGTGGCCCTCAACCAGGGCAGTAATGCGATCAACGCGAATACCCTCACCGCCACCCCGACCCCCGGCGCGGCGGTGCTGACCATTGGCAACCTCACGCGGGCGGCCGGTTCGGCGGTCACCTTTTCCGGGGTGAACCTCGGCCTGACGGGGGCGGTGAATAACTTCGGGCTCGGGGTGACCGACATCGTGCTCAGCAACGTCAACGGCAGCGCGGTGAGTCTCAACAACGGAATCATCGGCGGTTGGGCGACGGTCGCTCCGAACCTGGTGAATGGGACGACCGTCGCCGCAAGTGCGACGATCACCTTGAACGGTGAAACGACCGCGAATCTGGCGGTGGGGATGCCCGTGTCCGGTGCCGGGATCCCCGCCGGCGAATTCGTCGCCAGTATTACCAGTTCCACGACGTTCACCATCACCACCGGGACCGGCGTAACCGCCAACGGCCCTGTGAATATCACCGTCGGGACGACTGACTTCGCGGGTTACAGCGCGACCACCGGTGTCGGTGGACTGAATACCACCGGGTTTGCCACCTACGACTCCACCGACCTGACCACGGCGGTAGCGGTCAATAACGTCAGGATCGCCGCCACACCCAGTGGCAGCATCGCGAGCAAGACCATCAACTCGCTGAACGTTTCCAACCCTGCGGCTGCGACCGCGGTAAGCATCACTGCCGCGAACACCCTGACCATCGGCACTGGCGGTCTGATCTTCAGCGACACCCAAGGCAGGGGCATTTCCATCACGGGCGGCGCCCTGACGGCTGGCACGAGCGCGGCCGCGGCGGAACTTTTCGCCTACGTCAACACCAGCGCGTCGGCCCAGTCGATCGGCAGCCAAATCACCGACAATGCGTCGGCGGGCTCGGTGAGCCTGGTTAAGAATGGCGCCGGCAACCTCAGCCTCGCGCCGACCGTGAACAACACCTACACCGGCGCGACCTTCGTTAACCAGGGCACCGTGACCCTCGGCGCCGGCGCCGGTATCACCGTCGTTCCCGGAAACCTGACCATCACCGGTGGAGCGACGGTCACGGAGACCGCCAACGCCGGCCAGATCGCCATCGGCAGCAACGTGACCATCAATGGGAGCGGCGCTCTGACCCTGCCAGCGGCGGCGAATACTCTCGCCAGCCTCACTTTCAACAATAACGGCGGCACGACGACTCCGACGGTCACCACCGGCACCTCGCTGATCCTGAGCGCGGCCAGCGCGATCACCGCCTCGAATGACAACCTCGCCACCACGCCGACCATCACCGGCACGGCGTTGAACCTGAGCAATGCGAGCCCGGTCATCAACGTGACCGCGGGCCTGTCGGCGGACGGCTTGATCATCTCCGCCCCGCTGGACACCACCGGTGGCGGCACGATCGCCAAGACCGGCGGCGGTTCGCTCATCTTCAGTGGAGCCACGGCCAATCCGCTCACTGGTGGATTGAACATCAACCAAGGCACCGTGATCTTCGATAGCACGGCGGCCTCGAACGCCTACGGCACCGGAACCATCGCCCTGGCTGACACCACCACGATCATGGCCGGAACCGCGGCCCGGACGATCAGCAACCCGATCTCCGTCGCCGGCAGCTTCACTTTTGGGGGCACCGGGGTGACGGCCAACGCCAACAATCTGACCCTGAGCAATACGGTGACCCTCGCAGCGGGAGCGCATGGCATCGCGGTCTCCAGCCCGCTCGTGACCGACACGATCAGCGGCAAACTAACGGGCGGCACGAACTTCACCAAGGCGGGCCCCGGCACCCTGCTCCTTTCGGGCGCTACGAATGACTACGGCGGCACCACCACGGTGGCCGGTGGCGTTCTGAAGCTCGGCAACGCCGCGGCCATTCCGTCGGGATCGGGCCTGCAGATCAATCCTGGCGCGGTCCTCGACGTCGCGGGCTTCGCCAGCAGCGTCGGTTCGCTCTCCGGCGACACGGCGACCAGCGGCGGCATGGTGACCAACTCCGGTGCGCTGACCACGCTGACGATCGGCAACGACAACACCAGCCCGACCTTTGCCGGCATCCTGACCAACGCGGCAAATGCGCTGGGCCTCACCAAGCAGGGCACCGGGACGCAAACGCTGGCCGGGGCCAATTCCTACACGGGCCCGACCAACGTGACGGCGGGCAGCCTGCTCATCAACGGTCTCCAAGGCGCCGCCACCGGCGCGGTCACCGTCTCCTCCGGTGCCACTCTCGGCGGCACGGGGACCATCGGTGGGCCGACCACGATTCAGAACGGTGGCAATCTAAAGCCCGGCACTTCCGCCGGCCTGCTGACGTTTGCCAGCAACCTCACCCTCGGCGGCAATGCCACGAACAGCACCTTCGAAATCCAAGGCACCGCGCGCGGCACGGTGGGGGGCTACGATGCGATCAATCTGGGCGCCAGTTCCATCCTGACCTACGCCGGGATCCTCACGCTGGACATTTCCAGCACGCTGCCCAATGGCACCTACGACCTGTTCTCCTTCACGAGTGCTCCGACGGGCAACTTCTTCAACGTGACGCTGACCGGCAGCGGCGGCTACAGTGGCGACCTGACGAACAGCTCGGGCGTCTGGACCGCCGACTCCAAAGGCCAGACCTTCACCTTCACGCAAGCAACCGGCGATCTGCTCGTCGTTCCGGAGCCAAGCGCTCTCGTTAGTTTGTTAGGCGGACTGGGTGTCCTGCTCGGATTTCGCCGGGCCCGCCGGCGCGCGTAGCTCGACATTCCAATGTCGAGACGACGTCGAAAACCGATTTGAGCCCGGAAGACTCGACAATGGAATGTCGAGCTACGCCGGAGCACCGTCCGGCGTCCAGCACGTTGAATGGGTGCAAAGAAGGAGGCGCGGGTGCCGCCATTCGGCACCCGCGCCCCTTCATCTTTCGCGACGATCTCGACCGAGCGCTTCTCTTTGACGCTTGGTGAAGCCCCGCGATCGCGGGCGTGGCTCCGAGCTGCTGCGAGACAGCTCCTTACGTCAGAACGATGCTCGGGTTGACCGACATGGCAGCGATGGAGATCTTGCCGATGGAATCGGCCTCAATCAGTCCATTCCGCATGGACCCGTTCGAGCTGCCGAAGAAGGTGCCCTTGACGGTCAGGGTCGCGATCCGGTGGACCTGAATATGCCCGGCGTCGTCCCCATTGCGTTGAGCGATATTCTTTCCGACCGTCAACGAGCCGATGACGGTCGCGTTACTATCCTGAAAATTCGCAGTGCCGTCGGCTTTGTTGGAGATGATGAAGCCATCGAAATTGTTCTTCACCTTGATGCTGAGGATGTCGCCCCGGATCTGGGAAGAGGTGGCGGCGGTGAATCCGTTATCGGCGTGCCAGTTGGTCACGTCGAGCTTGGCGATGGCAGGGGTGGTCAGCGTGTTATCGCCCGCATCGATGAAAACGAGGTCGCCTTTGATCGTGACCTTGTTCAAATCGATGTTGTTGGCACCATTGCCGTCGAAGCCATTGACTTTCACAAAGTTGGCCAGTTTTGCGGTGGTCGGAAACGCCGCGACGTTGCCGCCTGAGGCGCTGATCGTGAGGTCCGTTCCGGCAAAGATCCCGGCGGTCGTGGCGTTCTTGATGAAGTTGACCGTGACGCCATTGACGCCGGTCTTCCCCTCCGTGATGGCGGTGCCGTTCTGGTCCGTGAGGATACCGAGGAGATCGGTGTTGGTGCCTTTGGAGGTTTTGACGGTGACGATGTCGCCGTCTGTTTCCACGTAATGGACAACACCAGCGGGAGCGATGCGTTTTTCGAGTGATTCAATCATATAACGATCAGGTTTTGTTAGGATTGTGGGACTGGATGGAGGCTTCGTGATAGCGCGATACGCAGCGCCGTAGCAACTCAGTTTTCATAATTTTTTTCGCCGCACGGTACGCCGTCTGAAAATGGCCTCGAAAGCTGGGTGTTGCCGGGTGTTGGCCAGTTTTGACCAGCCTGGAATCTGCTCCCTGGGAGTTGGGGACGACGTCAGTCCAAATTGCAGGTCGGCCTCAGGTTCGAGGGCCAAGGCCGCCTACATGTGGGCGATGATATTGTCCCCAAACTCGGAGCACTTGATCTCGGTGGCGCCTTCCATTTGGCGGGCGAAATCGTAGGTCACGCGCTTGCTGCCGATCGCCCCGTTCAAACCCTTGATGATCAGGTCAGCCGCGGCGCCCCAGCCCAGATAACGAAACATCATTTCGCCGCTCAGCACGACGCTGCCGGGATTCACGACGTCCTTGTTCGCATACTTCGGGGCGGTGCCGTGGGTGGCCTCGAAAATCGCGTGTCCCGTGACGTAGTTGATATTGCCGCCGGGCGCGATCCCGATGCCGCCGACCTGAGCGGCGAGCGCGTCGGAAAGGTAATCGCCATTGAGGTTGAGCGTGGCGATGACATCGAAATCGGTCGGACGCGTCAGCACCTGCTGGAGCGTGATGTCCGCGATTGCATCCTTGATGATGATGCCATTCGGTAGCTTGCACCACGGGCCGCCGTCAATCTCCACGGCACCAAATTCCGTTTTCGCCAGTTCGTAAGCCCAGTCCCGGAAGGCGCCCTCGGTGAACTTCATGATGTTGCCCTTGTGCACGATGGTCACCGATTTCTTGCCCTGGTCGATGGCGTACTGGATCGCCGCACGGATGAGCCGCTGCGTGCCCGGCTTCGAGACCGGCTTGAAGCCCACGCCGACCAACTCCGGTGCTTCCGCGCCGAAGCGAACCTTCTTGAACTCCTTGGGGAAATTCGACTTCAGGAAGTCGAGCGTCTTGAGCGCAGCTTCGCCGCCCGCCTGGAAATCGATGCCCGCATAAATGTCCTCGGTGTTCTCGCGGAAGATCACCATATCCACTTTTTCCGGCGCCTTCACCGGACTCGGCACGCCCTTGAAATACTGCACCGGGCGCAAACACACGTAGAGATCGAGGAGCTGCCGCAGCGCCACATTGAGCGAGCGGATGCCGCCGCCCACGGGGGTGGTCAGCGGTCCTTTGATCCCGACGAGATATTCCTGGAACGCCTCGACGGTGTCGTCGGGTAGCCAGTTGTCGAATTTGTTCTTCGCGGTTTCACCCGCGAAGACTTCAAACCAGGCGATCTTTTTCGCGCCGCCGAAGGCCTTTTCGACCGCCGCATCGAGCACGCGCACGCTGGAGGCCCAGATGTCCGGGCCGGTCCCGTCGCCGCGGATGAAGGGGATAATCGGGTGATTGGGGACGGTGAGTTTGCCGTCGGCGATGGTGATTTTGTCGCCGGCGGGAGGGGTGCAGGTGGTGTAGGCCATGGTGATTGCGAAATGCGGGCGGATTACAGCAGACCGCTCCCGCAAGGTCTAGACGCCACTTGAAAAAGTGCGTCGCCTTCCGCCCACCCCCCCGCCTGGCTATGCCCCGAAAGAAATCTCGATGTGGTCCGAGTCGTCGCGCTCGACCGCCGTCATGGAGTGCGGTCCTTTGCAAGGCACGACCTTCCTCGTTCCACCGGACAAGACCCGTTCGAGCTGCTTTTGAAGGGCCAGCAACGCTTCCTTGAGCTCCGGATCAGGATCAGCGCTTTTTGAGGAACGCGAGGCGCCCGGCGCTCCGTGGCGGCGCATTACTTCATCTCTCAAATCCGCCATCTCCCGACGCGTCTGCGTGTGCGTGGCGCGTTCGACAGTGAGTTCCGTCTCGAGCGTGTGCGCGCGCGCCTTCAGCTCTTCATGCGCCTGCTTCAGCTCTTCATTTGCCTTTTTCAGTTTTTCAAGCTGATGCTCCAGGGCGAAAGATCGCTGGACTTGGTTGGCCAGTTCGTGGCGTTCCCGCCGCAAACCGTCGATATCGTGCTCGAATTTCGAGAGGTCCGCCTGAGTCCGCTCCCAAATCACCTTGAAGCGGGCGAGTTCATTCGTCTTGCCCGAGAGTTGCATCTCCAAGGCCGACGCGAGCGCCTGGGCTTGTTCCAGATCGTTCGAAAGGGCGAAATAATCCGCCTGGACCACCGCAATATCGCGGTTGGAGGAAATTTTCGATATTCCGCGGCCGGTGGTCGTCTCCGCCGTGGCCGTGGCCTGGCCGGGCTTTTTAGGGACCTGCTCGAAGTGGGTTGCTGGCGGTTGTTCCATGCGCGGTGGGCACTGGGAGGCCCTTTCGACCACCTCAGCGTTCTTCTTCGAGTTAGCTACATCTGTGCCACCGTGCCGTGGCGCCGCGAGTTTGTGGCGCTGCCCATCCAACCGATGGCCAGCCGCAGCTCGCTGAACCGCCCAACCGCCTCAACAGAAGCGCGGATACCGGCGTTCGCCCCGCCTTACTTTTTCTTTTTCTTGGCCTTGGCCAACGCCACTTGCTGTTGGTAGGTCAACTGCTGCTGCTGTTGGACCTGATATTGCCTTTGCTTCTGCTGCCACTGGTATTGCTGCTGCTGCTGATTGAGTTTCGCCTGGTTCTGGTAGCGGTAAGCGTTCTGCCGGTATTCCAACTGCCGCTGGTTTTGAGCGTAAGTGTACCGCGCCTGGTTTTGCTGCAGCTTGTAGCGGTTGACGGCGACCTGATTCTGATACCGCTGCTGCGGCGTGATGTAGCGGCCGCCGGACGGCAACCGGTTCACATAAACCGGCCGCCGATCCACGTAGTAGAGGTAGCGCCCGCCCGAAGTGTAATAGCGACGGCCGCCGAAGGAATAGTAGGGTCCGTAATCGGCGTAATCGTAGTCACCGGCATAGCCTCCGTCATAATAGCCTCGATCGTAGTAGCCTCCTCGATAGCCACCGCCGCGCACGGCCACGCCGGTGTAGGAAACCTCGTCGTAAACGCACCCGCCGAGGAAGAGGGTGGTCAGGGAAGCGGCAAGAAGGAGCAGCACTTTTTTCATGGGGAGGGGATGTTTTCTGTAATTCGTTTCTGAAGGCAACGCTGGCTGCGGGAATTCCCTTACATTCCGTGAATGAGTTGATAATCGCCGGGCTTCTTCGTTTTGAAGACCTGGCCTTGGGCGATCCACCCGCGTTCGACAAAGTATTCGCTCAGCGCTCCAGTGATCATTCGGGAGGTCCGCGCCGCATCGTCCGTGACGCCGGTATTCGCCTGCGTCATCATACTGAAGGCCGCGCTCCCCGGTCCGGTGCTGGAGAGCAGGCCCGGCATGGCATTGCTGCCGCCCGTCGTCGTGAATTGCAGGATCGGCCGATGGCGGTTGCCGGCCAGATCAATGACTTCCACGGCGGTTTCCATTTTCGTCCCGCCCGCTCCGAGACCCACGAAAACGCGCAGCCCGCGGCTCCCCGTATTGACGCGGATGAAGCGCCCCGTGACCAGCCAGCCGGTCGCGGGAGCGGCCGCGGCCGAGGCAATCTTCACCGCCGGCGCCACGTGCTTGCTCACATTTTTCACCGTGTAATCGGCGAGCACCGTCGCGAGGTTTTGTTTGAAAGCGTCGCTCTCCGCAGCCGTCTTGGTGCCGGCGATTCGGATGGTGGCGCCCCCGGTGTCGAAGGGCACGACATAGACCTGCTTTGGCCGGGCCATGCCTCCTCCTCCTCCTCCTCGTTGAAAGTTTTTCACGCTCACGGAAGAGCAAGCGGAGAGCAGCACGGCGGCGAGGAAGGCGATGACGAATGATTTCATAGGCGGGATGGCCGTGAGCGTTAACAGCCCGCCGCGCCAAATGCACGCCGCGTCTTCATCCCAAATTGCGCCGCGATCCCGGTGCATGAGTGGCCGCGAGCCACGGCCGGCTGCGGCCTGCAAATCCCAGGTTGCCAGGCCGAGGCGCGCCGACGTTTTCTTTACGCAGGTGCCCTCATGCGCGAACAATGCAGGCTCCAGATGCACTTCACCCCACCCCCCGCCTTCTCCATCATCGCCGCTTGCGCCCTTTTCGGCGCGGCCACCGCCGCCGCGGCCGACGGCTTCGCTTTCAAAGACACGGCCGGCGATCATCTCGATGTGCTGCACGACGGGAAAATCGTCGCGCGCTACATGTATGCGAGCGACAACTCGACGAAGGAGCGCCGGCTCGCGACTTACAAGCCCTACCTCCACGTTTTCGACGCCGAAGGGAAGGAGCCGATCACCAAGGGGCCGGGCGGCGATCTGCCGCACCATCGCGCGGTATGTGTCGGCTGGAATGGCATCCAGATCGGCGCCAAGAAATACGACCGCTGGCACATGCCGGACGGCGAGCAGGTACACGAGAAGTTCCTCGCGCAAACCGCTGAGCCGACGCGCGCCACTTTCACCTCGCAAATCCGCTGGACGGGCCGCAAGGACGAGCCGCCGATCCTCATGGAAGAGCGCACCTTCACCTTCCTGCCCGCGCCTGCGCCGGCCTATGCGCTCATCGAGCTAACGACAACGCTGAAGGCCGTGGCCGGCGATACCTCGCTCAATCCAGACCCCGAGCACTCTGGCCTCCAGTTCCGGCCGGCCCAGGAGATCGACAAGACGCAGACGGTCTTCGTGCTGCCGGGGGAAAAGACGAACGCGCACAAGGATCGCGATCTCCCGTGGGCCGGCGAGAGCTTCACGCTGCGCGGCCAGCGCTTCAGCGTCGTGCAATTCAATCATCCCGGGAATCCGAAGCCGGTGCTGACTTCGGCGTATCGCGACTACGGGCGCTTCGGGCTAACCTTTGCGACGAAGATCGCGGCCAATGCCGAGGCCACCTATCGCTGCCGCTTTCTCGTCGGGCAGGGGGAGATGTTCCCCGCCGAGCAGATTCAAAAGCTTGCGAATGAATTCACCGGCGCGTCCGATCCCACGCCGAAGGTCACCGTGAACAAGGCGGAGGGCTTCGGCGCGACCGCCAAGCCGAAAGCTCCGGCGAGGCCCAAAGAAGCACCGAAGCCCGCGCCGGCGAACTAGAGCGGTTTAAGTTACACTGTAGCCTAGAGCGGGCGGGCTTGGGAGCGGCGCGCGTCCCGCCGCCGACCGAAAGTGAGGCGGCGGAGCCCGCGTTATTGGTGGGCCGGCGGCGAGACGCGCGCCGCTCCTTGGGCCGCCTCCCGCGACCGTCTCTGCGGCCACACTATTTCTTAAACCGCTCTAGCTTTAGGATCCTATCGGCCGGACACCCAGGCGACGGCGTTGCTCAAGAGTTGCTGGTATTCCGCCAAATCGTGGGCGCGAGCGTCGTGGCCGAGCGAAATGCCGACGATGCGCGCTTTCAGGTCCTTCACCACCCAAACCGCGGGATGGGGCTGCTTGGTTTCTTTTTCCGGCTCGGTTTCGGCCAGGACTTCGACCGGGGTGCCGGCGTCGAGGTAGATGCGGTAGTGCTCGTCGGTGATTTTGAAATCAGCGGGCACCCCCTTCATGACCGGATGCCCAGGCTGCCTGTTGAAGACGGAGAATTCGCCGCGGCCATGTCCTTTCGCGCCGCCGCCGACGAAGCGGCTGTTGTAGCCGGACGCGGGTGCCCAGTTATACCAGATCGCGGCGTGGACGATGACGAGTCCGTGACCCGCATCGGCGAACGTGTTGAGCGCTTGCTGAAACTCGGGCGTGCCGAACTGGCGGTCATTCGCGCTGAGCACGATAACGTCGGCGTTCGGAAGGAGCGCGAGCGCTTCCTCGAGATTGGAGGTGTAAGCCGTCGCGATTTTGCCCGCCGACTTCAGCGTGGCGCTGTCGGTTTGGTGGAAGAACTTTTCGAAGTCATGCGAACTGCCCCCACCGATCAACAGCGCGCGAATGACTCCGGCGTCGGCTTTCGCCGGCAGGGTCTCGCCGGTTTTGGGTATCACTTGCTCGGGGTTGGCCGCCGCCTTCGGCGCAGCGGGTTCGAACTTCGGCCTCGGCTTCGGCGCTTCGTTGTCCGCGGTGATGGCGAGAGTGGTCGGCGAGATACCATTTCCGTAGCTCTCCAACACGAGCCTGGCGATCGGCGCGCGCTCGTTCACCGGGAGCGAAAAGTAGCGCACATGATGTTTTGTCACGATCCCGTCCGCGCGCCTTGATCCCGGCACATCGTCAGCGCTGACGTAATCAATGAAGACGTCGCCAGTGGAGAGTTCCTCGACCTGCTTTTTGCCGTCGGCGTGCTCGATGGTGACTTTCATCGCAGGCTTGCGCGAATCCGCCCGGCCGCCCCAGCCGGCGACGCCGCCGAGGAAGTGCAGGTTCCCCGCCGCAAAACCGACCGGAATCTCCACGCGTTGCGGCATGGTGCTCGCGTAGGTCTTGCCGTCCGCATTTTTCAAAACGATGACGTTTCCGCCCGTCGGGGTCGTCGTCGGATCTGGGAGCGCAAAGGGGACACCCTCGACGGTGACGACGCCGTATCTCACCGGCGGCACGGTGTCGTTCTTTGCCTCGCGTGAGTTATAGAGTCCCGCCCCGGTGTCGGTCGTGAAGACGCCGGTCAGATTCAGCGCGCGGAATTTCCCGCTGCCGCCGGCCAGATAGGCGAGAAGATCGCGCAGACCATCCGCGCCGAGTGCTTCGAAGCCTTCGGGCATGAGCGAGAGCCCGGTGTCCTGACGGCTCTTGATATCGGCGGCCTTGATTTCCTGCTCCGCGCCGCCCGGCAGGCGGAGGGTGAGCGCGCGCTCGTTTTCCCGCGCGATGATTCCCGTGGCGAAGCTGCCGTTCTTGAGCGCGAGGCTCCAGGTGCGGTGCTCGTTGTCCACCAGGCGGCTGGGATCCAGGATGCTGACGAGCAATTCGCTCGCGCCGTGCACCCCGATCCCGTCGAGGATCGGACCAACCTCCTTCCCCTCGCCGTTGAGCTTGTGGCAAACGGCACACACCGACGCGAAGAGCACCTTGCCCTTCGTCGCATCGCCCGGTTTGCCTTCGATCTGGGGCAGGAGTTTCGCGATGATCTCGTCCTTCGCGGGATTGCTGCCGGCGCCAATTTCAGCGAAGACTTTGACCGCGCGTTTCGCCACGGCGGGATCAGGGTGCAAGCGCAGCTTGCTCAGCTTCGGCGGGCCGAGGAGCGCGGGCGCGAAGGCTTTCCCGGCGAGCGCCTCGAGCACGTCATTCGCCCACTCGGCGCGGGTGCTGAGCGCATCGAACAACGCGGTCTGGCCGATCGGCGAGAGGTTCGGGAGCAGGGAGGTCAGCGGTTTCCCCAGCGACGAATCGGCCGTGGCCGCGAGGGCCGCGATGGTGTCGAGCAGCAGGGGGTCGCTGAGCTTGGTTTTCAACAGCTCGACCACGCTCGTGGCGATGCGCGCATCCGCGGCCCGAGCGCGGAGCAGCGCGCGAATGGCGCTGGCGCGGGTGGCGTCGGGCTGCTGTGCATCGGCGCTGAGCGCGAGCAAGGCGTTGATGCGCTCGCCGACGGCGGATTTCAGCGCACCGGATTTGTCCCACGCGGCGGCGAAGGGTAACGCGCTGGCGGCGAGCGCGGCG
The DNA here is from genome assembly GCA_034667665.1 of Chthoniobacter sp. Lineage (GTDB taxonomy): Bacteria > Verrucomicrobiota > Verrucomicrobiia > Chthoniobacterales > Chthoniobacteraceae > Chthoniobacter. The sequence continues at coordinate 150,253 of JAXDQW010000101.1, read as the reverse complement.
TTGTCCGAGGCGAGCAGGGTCTTCAGCGCGTCGTCGAGGCCGCGGCGATCGGCGGGCTCGGGGACCGCGTGGGTCGCGGCGCTTTCGAGCACGCTGCGCGCGAGCGCGGGGTTGGCCGCGGGATTGGCGGCCGCGAGCACGACCTTCGCGAGCGCGGTGCTATCCTCCTTGTCCGCGAGTCCGGCGGCGAGTGAAGCGGCCAGTTCGACCACGGTCTCTCCCGGCGCGCCTTTCGCGGCGAGCACCGCTTCGAGCATGGGTCCGGCGTTCGATGCCGCCGCGGCGACCGCGGCGCTCTTTGACCAGTCGTCGTCGAGCTGGGACAGCACCGCCAGCAGCAGGGCGGCGGCGCCCTTGTCCATCGGCGTGGACGCGAGCACGCGCAGCGCGGTCAGGCGGACGCGCGGGTCGCTGTCATTGAGCGCGGAAGACACGTCAAGGAGCCGGGGCGTCCCGCCCCTGGTGGCTTCCGCAATGAGCAGCGCGCTCTTGCGCACACCCGCGTCCTCAGACTTCAGCGCGGCCTGCAAGGTGCCCGCCTCCAGCTTTCCGAGACGTTGCAATGCCCACAGCGCGAGGATGCGCGCGGGCGGGAATTTCCCGTCACCCGCCATCGTCGTGAGCGCGGGCGTCACGCTCGCCGCATCCTTGCGGTCCATGAGCAGACGGTGCGCGGTGAAACGCACGGTCTTGTTCGGATGCGCGAAAGCCTTCACCAACCCGGCGGCGTCGGCCTTGCTCAAATCAGGCAGCTCGAGCTTCCGCGCCTGCTCGTGCTGGATGCGATAGATGCGGCCGAAGTAGTGGTCGCGGTCGGGGCGAATCGAGGCGCCAGCCTTGCTGTGCTGCGGTCCGCGGGAGTCGCTGTGCGCCACCACCGGATTGTAAAAATCGAGCACATACATGGCGCCATCGGGACCGGTCGAAACATCCACCGGGAAGAACCAGTAGTCGCGCGAGCGCAGCCATTCCTGGTCCGGGCGCACCATCTCGCCGGTGAAGGTGGGCCCCGCGGGGACGAGCTTTTCGTAATGGATGATGTCGAGGATCGGCTCGGTGCAAAAGATCCCGTGATTCCATTCGCCGGGCCACGCCCCGCCTTCATAAATCAAGCTGCTGCACGCCGCGCTGTAGCCTCCCACCTGGTCGATCTGCATGAGCGCCGCGCGCTCCGGCATGTCCGGACGCACGACCTTGCGGCCCTTGATCACGCTCTCCGCGCTGGCCGTGCTGCCGACTTTGCCTTTGGCCAGGACCCACTCCGGCAGGACCACGTGCTGCACCGGATTGCCACTCGTGGCCTGCCCGAAAAACAACTCGCCGTCGCTCGTGAACTCGCCGCCGAAGCTGTTGCCATTCTTCGACGAGACCTGTTCGATCGCCGAGCCGTCGGGCTGGAAGCGGAACAGGCCGGGGCTGAGCTTCGCTTTGACCTCGGGGTGGGGGATCGACACCGCGTCCGGTCCGCTGCCCGTGTCCACATAGATCCAGCCGTCTGGCGCGACGATGAAATGGTTCGCGACGAAATGCGTGTCGCCCGGCGTGAAGCCCGTGAAGAGCCTTTCGACGTTGTCCGCCCGGTCGTCGCCGTCGGTGTCGTGCAGGAAGACGATGTCCGGCTGGCCGACCACGATGGCGCCGTCGCCGTAGAGGCAGAAGCCGGTGACGAGTTCGAGCCCCTCGTGAAAAACGGTCTTCTTGTCCATGACCCCGTCGCCGTCCTGGTCCTCGAGAATGCTGATGCGATCGCGCGCGGGCCGGTCGTACTGGCCGGGCGCGAGCACGCCGGTTTCCTTCCAGGACTCGGCCACCGCCGGCCGCCGGCCGTTCGGATACTCGACGGTTTCCGCGATCCAGAGACGGCCGCGCGCGTCCCATTGCACGGCGATCGGCTTGTTGATCAGTGGTTCGCTGGCCACCACGCTCGCCTGGAAGCCGGGATGAATCTCGAACTGCTTGATCGTCTCCGCCGCGCGCTGCGGCCCGTCCTTCGGATAACGCAGGGTGGCGAGTTCCTCTTGGCTGCACAGTTCGTCCACGGCTTCGCGTTTCGCCGTCCAGGCAATGCCGCGCAGGATGAGGCTGCGGACGCTCGTGTGCTTGAGCGTCGCTTCCGCGCCTTGCAGCAGCACGAACGCGCGATGCCGGTCGGGCGCTTCAAACGCCCACATCTGCGGCTGGACGTCGTAGATATTCGCGCGGTCCGCTTTGGCACTTTTGGCGGCCTTCTCGGCATTGCGGCTGTTCGTCGTCTTGGAGGTGAAGGCGGACGCCAGGACGTTGATCGCGGGGTCCGTATCGAGGTCGTAGAGCGTGTCGTCATCGATATCGAACGGCGACGCTTCGCGCGTGATCGGATGCACGTCCGGCAGCGTGTAGAGCATCATGCGGCTACGAAACTGCTGGCTCTGTGGCGTCCACGCGCCGCCGATGAGCGGCTTCCACCAGGTCGCCTCACCCGCCGCCGCACCACCGTGAATGGCCACCAACCCGCCGCCGCGCTGGGCGAACTTCTCCAGCGCGTCACGCTGCGGCGCCGCCGTGGGCTTCATCTCCGAGCCGAGCAGCACGAGCACGTCGGTCTTTCCGAGCCGCGTCTCGTCGGGAAAGCTTGCCATTCGTTCGGCCTGGGCGCCGCGCTGTTTCAGCACGTCCGCGAGTTCGTCCGCCGAGCGCGCCGCCGGGTCTGAGCTTTCCGTGACCACGAGCACCCGCAGCGGGGAGGCGAGTCCCGTTGCCGAAGCGATGGCGAGGGCGAAGAGAGTAAGGAGGAGGGATTTCATGTCAGTTCTTGGGGAGTGGGATGAAGGAAATCGCGAGTTTGGGTGTGCCGTAAACTTCACGGGCAAGCCTCACCAGGCGGAGAGCCACCATTCTCCGGTCCCGGATTCGCCGCGGCTGCCGGCGGTGACCCGGGTTCCGTCGGGCGACAAGGCGAATGCCTCCGCCCGGTCCGCTGGCGCCGCAATCTCCGTCGTCTGTGCATCCGTCCCGGCCCAGCCGTTGAAATACAGGCTGGTGATGGCGCTGAGCGCGAGCAAGTCGAGTGCGCGTGGCATGGCCGGCAGGTGTTGACCGGGCGCAATCGCGGAGCCGGGCGGTTCTACGATTGGGTTACACGCTCCGGTCGCCCTTTGAAAGGGGGACCGCCACCTTGCCGTCAGCGGAAAAAAGGCGGTCAACGTTGGAGTCAGCGGGCAACTACCTGACGGATTGGTCCGCCGCTCAGCTTGCCCGGCCGCCGAGGCTGTTGCGGAAAGCGGACGCTCGGATACACCGACGCATTGTGCTCTCGAAAATCTTTAAGAAATGGATCGGCTCGCGCCGTCGGCCTGCCGGGCCCATGCGCTGATGATCAAGCCATAGCTGCCCCCGCTTCCCCGCACGGCCAAAAAAGGATGATCTGCCGCATAAGCTGGATCCGGCGATGGCATGACCACGGAGGGCACGGAAAACGCGGAAGACACGGAGCGGGAAGGTGGGGCTCAATACAGGGCGCCCACTTGCGCCAGCAGCTCCTCCTGGAGTGCCCAATAGAATCTCCCGGCGGGCAAACCGTTGGCCATGACGACGAAGGTGAACTCGCGGCCCGAGCGGGTCTGGAGGAAACCGACCTGGGTTTTCACGCCGGACATTGCGCCAATTTTTCCATGCACCGTGTCTTTCGCGTAGGCGGTCAGGCTTTCGTAGAAGCGCTGTCCGTGCGGGCCGCGGCGGGCGGCGGCACAGACGTGGGCGAGATCGAGCGGGCGGATCATGTTCGCGCGGGCGAGGCCGTTGCCGTCGAGCAAGCGCAGGCCGACGAAGGTGACCCCGGCCTTTTCCCAATATTGGCGGACGGCGTCGGCGGGATCAGCGTTTTGCCGGCGGCCGATGGTGAGGAAGAGGCACTGCGCTTCGAGGTTGTCGCTGACGCGGTGGAGGTGATCGATGATCTCGGGAAGCGGCGGCGATTGGTGACTGGCGAGGGTGGTTTTCGCGGAGGCCGCGAATGGGCCGGGGCGGTCGCCGAATTTCACGTCGGCGTTTTCGAGGCGGGTGCGGAGCAACTCGGCGGCGAGGGCCGGGGGATCGGGATTTGCGCCGGAGACGGTGAAGGTGCGTTCGCCGGCCGGCACGGTGCCGCGCAGGGTGATGGTGCGGCCATAGGGCTCCGAGTAAACGACGACTTCGTCGCCGCTGCCGGCGGGGCCAGTGATGACCTGGTTCTCCCACCGGGTTTCGCGAGGAGCAGGGGAGCCGCCGAGGAGTTTCGCGGGTGCCCCGGGTTGCGCGCCCGGCTCGAAACGGATCTCGAGGCGGTTGTGATCGAGGTTCAGCCCGAAGGCGCCGGCGCCGTAGGCGTTGCCGATGTCGCCCCAGTTCCAATGTTCGCTCATCGGATCGTGCGGGAAGATGGAAGGATCGACGCGCAGACTTCCCGTCACACTCTTCAGGCCGCCCGCGACGGCGGCGTCCGCGAGCTCGGAGAGGTCGGCTTGCGAGAAGGTGGGATCGCCGCCTCCGACGAGAACGAGATCCCCGTCGAGGGCTCCCTCGGCATCGAGCGGAGCGGTCCCGGCGAGCACGGTCTCGAAGTGAAATTCCGGCCCGAGCAATCCGAACGCCGCGCCGGTGGTCAGGATCTTGAGCGATGATGCCGGGCAAAGAGTGGTGCCGGCGAGCGGCGAGGCAAAGACGGTCTGCCCGGCTTCATCGAGCAGGCAGAATCCGATCAGCGCGCCGGCCAGTTGCGGGCCGGACGACCATTCGCGGAAGGTCCGTTCGATCTTGCCCGGCGAGGCGATCTCCGGCTTTTCGACCTGCTTTTCCAGGAGGCGCAGACCCAGCGCCGCGGCCACCGTCCAGCCGGAGAGCAGCAGGACGATTCGGAGCGCAATGATCACCGGCGAGCGGGCTGTCACGCCGCGGACCTTAGCCATCTCTGCGCAAAAGATGAATGTTTTGCCGAGACCATCCCGAATCCGGTCCGATGGCGTAGCATCGATTGCTGGGCGGCGGGACGACGTCCGCCCCAGCTTTCAGCGCCCGCTGAGAATCGGCGTTTGGCGAAGGATGGTCACGCGAGCTTCGCCTCCATGGTGATGGTGGCGTTGAGCAATTTGGAGACGGGGCACCCGGCTTTGGCCTTGGCGGCAAGGTCCTGGAAAGTGGCGTCGTCGAGACCGGGGATGCTGGCGGTGACGTCGAGGTGGCTGGCGGTGATCGCGAAGCCGCCGTCCTTCTGCTCGAGCGTGATCGTCGCGGTGGTTTCGATCTTGTCGGGCGTGAAACCGGCCCCGCCAAGGATCATCGAAAAGGCCATCGAGAAACAGCCCGCGTGGGCGGCGCCGATGAGTTCCTCAGGGTTCGTTCCCTTTTCGCCCTCGAAGCGGGTCTTGAACGAATAGGGCTTGGCGACGAGTGCGCCGGAGCCGGTCGAAAGGGTGCCGGCGCCTTCCTTGAGGCTGCCCTGCCAGACTGCGGATGCTTTTTGTTTCATAGGTATTCCCGGATTCGTGACAAGAGGGAGAAGTGAGTGCGATGAACTTCCGATGAATCGTTTGCCGTCCGGGTGACAGGGCCGCACCGTCCGGCTCGTTCAACCCTCGGTGTTGCACGCGGGCGTGACCGCTCTCTACCATCGAGATCGTGAATCCCACGCGACCCTCGAACGTCTGGATCGGCACATCCGGCTTCCAGTACCCGGAATGGAAAGGCAGTTTCTATCCGGAGAAACTGGCAGCCACCAAGATGCTGCCATTTTATGCGGAGCGGCTTTCGACCACAGAGAGCAACTACACCTTTCGCTCGATCCCGAGCCCGACCACGATGACCAAGTGGTTCAGCCTGACCCCGGAGCAGTTTCGCTTCAGTTTCAAAGCGCCGCAGAAGGTCACCCATTTCGCCAGGTTGCGCGATTGTGGAGAGACGATGGCCTATTTCCATACCGTCGTCCTGGGCCTGAGCGCGAAGCTTGGCGCCGTGCTGATTCAGCTTCCGCCAAATTTCAAAAAGGACGCGCCCCTGCTGCTCTCGTTTCTCGAAAGCCTGCCGCAGGCGATGCGGGTGGCGTTCGAGTTCCGGCACGACTCGTGGTTCGATGACGAAATCTTTGCGCATCTTCGGACTCACAGCGCCGCGTTGTGCATCGCGGAGAGCGAGGATCTGAAGACTCCCCGCGTGGCCACCGCGGACTTCGGTTGTCTTCGGCTCCGGCGCGAAGATTATAGCGAGGCCGATCTGGCGCGATGGGCCGACTTTCTCCGTGCTCAGGAGCGTCAATGGCAGGAGGCATTCGTCTATTTCAAGCACGAGGAAACCGGCTCTGGACCCAGGTTCGCTCAATCGCTGATGGGGATGCTGGCCTAAACGATTCGCTTTGAAAGGCGGGTGGTGGAAGTTCAGTCTCTCGGGGTGCCACGTTGTCCCTGGGCCACCACCGACCTTGCCGCTGCCTACCACGACGAAGAATGGGGCGTGCCGCTGCACGATGATCGGCGACTATTCGAATTCCTGATTCTGGAGGGTGCGCAGGCCGGCTTGAGCTGGATCACCGTTCTCAGGAAGCGCGAAAACTACCGGGCAGCGTTCGATGGATTCGACCCGCGGAAAGTGGCCCGCTACGGACCGCGCGACGTCGAGCGGTTGCTCGGGAATCCTGGGATTGTGCGGAACCGACTCAAGATCGCCGCGGCCATCCAGAATGCGAAAGCGTTCCTCGCCGTGCAGGAAGAGTTCGGCACTTTTGATCGCTATTCGTGGAACTTCGTTGGGGGGCAAACGATCCAGAATCGCTGGCGAGCCATGTCCGACGTGCCCGCGCGCACGGCTGAATCCGATGCGCTGAGCAACGACCTGCGGAAACGCGGCTTCAAATTTGTGGGCTCGACCATTTGTTACGCCCACATGCAGGCGACCGGGATGGTCAACGATCACCTCGTCACCTGCCCGCGCCATGCGCAACTTACCCGCGCCGCGCAGTCCGCCCGCAAGAAGCGCTGATGCGCTGGCGCGAGGCTCTCTGCCCTCGTGCCTACACAATCCGGGCCCCCTCCCCGTAGTGTCGGGTCGGCGAGCGTGCCCGTGAGGGGCCAGCCGCCTCCTACGGCTTCCCGGCGACGACGGGCGTTGCCCGTTCAATCTGCAACACGATGATCAATTGGCCCTTGGCGTAGGCGGGGCCGCGGATGAAGAGGGGGCACCCCGGGGCCAGCTTGGCTTCGGTATCGACCAGCGGGCGTTTGTCCTGGAAGAGCTGAAGATTGAGGAGATAGCCACCCCGGGCTTCTTTCGCGTTGGCGCGGCGGGCCTTGACTCCGAGCCAGAAGTTCTGGCTCGGAACGAGCCAGCTTTCCCCATGGTCGCCGATATCGTTCGAGGCGCTGCCGACCAACTCGAACTGACTGTAACCGAACACCCGCTTGAGGCGCGTCGCGAACTCGCGGAGCTCAGGCGGCGGATCCTTGGGAGACGAAGAATTGGTGGCCATGACGACGCCGCTCCAAATCCTGTCTTCCGTGGCGAGAACCGGATTCGGCTTCGACGACGCACTGTCCGGCCCGGCCAGGAGCAGAGCTGTACCCGTGTGGACGAGAACCCCAAGGATTAGTGCGCAGCGGAGCATCGAACCTATTGAAGTTGGTAGCTGGCCGGGAGGTAATCGAGACCTTCGAGCCAGAGCACAGTGACATTGCTCTCGGGACTGTAAACGGTCGTCGCCGAGATGCTGGGATCGGATGGCCAGGCTTCAACAACCTGGGCGAAATAGGGGGTTTGCTCGCCGGTCTGGCGCGCGGGGATGGTGGTCTTGAAGAGAACCACGGCGATCAAGAGGCAGAAGCCACCCAGCCACGCGAGGCGCGGCAGCGACCAGGACCACCCGGCGCCCGCTCGCTCGCTCGGGCGCGGGCGCGGAGTTTCGGCCTCGATGCGCTGCCGCACTTGCAGGTTGAAGAAGTCGGCGTTGGACATGGTGTGGGCGGTGCCATGGGTCCGGAGGACCTGACCCAGCTTGAGCGCTCCCTCGCGCTCGGCCGCAGCGCCCGGATGGGCGGCCAGTTCGTTTTCGAAAGCAGCAAGCTCGTCGCCGGCGAGCTGGCCGTCGATCCAGGCGGTAAAGCGTTCTTCAAATGTTTTCATAGACGTCTTTCAACATGGCTTGCAGCTTTTTTCGGGCGTAGAAGAGGCGGGACATGACGGTGCCGATGGAGCATTCCATCTGCCCGGCAATCTCGGAATATTCGAGCCCATCGATTTCGCGCATCACAATCACGGCGCGGTGCTCTGGAGTGAGCCGGGCAATCGCGGCGTCGATGCGCTCGCGAATTTCTTTATCGGATAGGCGTGCCACCGGTTCCAGCTCCGCTCGCGGGGCGGTGACGGCGCCCGGCTCGATATTGCGCAGGCCGATGGCGTCGTCGAACTCCGTGCCGCTCTCGATCTGCTTCCGGCGCAGCCAGTCGATGGCCACGTTCATCAGGATCCGGTATAGCCAGGTGTAAAACGACGACTGCCCGCGGAAACGCGCGATCGATTTCCACGCCTTCAGGAAACCGTCTTGGGCGAGGTCCCAGGCGTCCTGCTCATTGCGGACCATGTTGTAGATCATGGCGAAGGCGCGCTGGCGGTAGCGGGTGACGAGTTCATCGAAGGCGGCGGTGTCGCCGGTCTGCGAGCGGGCGACAAGTTCGAGCTCGTCGCCAGGCGGCCCGACGGCCTCCGTGCCCTCAGTCGGCATACCCTTCGACGAAGTCATCGCGACTTCATTCACTCAAAAAGACCTCGATCACTGGTCCTCGTAGCGCCGGCGCCATTCGCTGCGGTATTCGCCCATGAGTTGGATGATTCCGTCGCGAATCTGGAAGAGGCGCTGGTTGAGGATGCCGAAGCGCTCGGCATCGAGGGTCCGGTCCTTGCGCAACTGCATGGCGGCTTCGATGGCCGTGGTCACGGCTTTCAAGGCGCGCTTGAGGTAGGCGATGGTCATGCCGATCTCGTCCACGTCGTCATCGCTCAGGGCGGCCGCAAGCTTGGCGCTGGCGATCGCGGCGTTGGTGGAAAGCCGGCCGGCCGCCGGTTGGTTCTGGATGTCGTGCATCTCCTCGAAAAGCTGGTCAATCCAGACGGTCAGCGCGAAGGAGGCCTTGTAAAGCGGATGCACCTCGAAGTTGTCCTCGTCCACGTGCTCGCTGCCATTCCCGTTCGAGCCCCCTTCCTCCGACGCATCGGCGGCGCCGATTTCCTCCTCAAAGAGCGAGTCCACACTCTCCGCCCATTTCTCGCCATCCTTGTCCAGCAGATGATACCAGCCCATTTCGCGAGCGATGATCTGGTCGCGGTTCGGGTCGTCGATGTAACGTTCGAGAAGCTCCATGTATTTCTCGGTTTTGCGGTCTTGTTGCTGGAGAAACCGCTCCCAATCGTATTCGTCCCAAATTTTGTCTGGCTCCTCAGGGTCGGCCATATGGCGAGGTACTTATCGCGAGCGCGCGACGGGTGCAAAGGGAAAGTGCGGGGGCGTTGGACTCGAAAACGGACCGACGAAGCGGGAAAGAATTGGGTGGGTCGCCGGCGCGACGCTCCCCGCTCCTTGATCCGAAAGAACACCGGGCCTTACGGTCGCCGGTGCCGCCTGGCGAAGCGCTGCAAGTAACCGTAAACGGTGTAGAGGACCCGGAGATGTCCGTCGAGCGGAGCAATTCTCCCATCCGCGCGAACGCGCCAGAAGCGGACATCCAGATCCTGATTCCGCAGGCCTTGCTGATCGGCATACCAATGCAGGAACTGTTCGGCGTGCAGCGGCCGGCCGGTGGTCTCGACGTATTCGAGCGCGGATTTGCCGCGCAGTCCGTACTTCACCATGGCGGGCTGATCGCCGAGCGCAAAGCGGTCGTTGAGTCCGCCCCACCGGGCGAATCCCGGCGTGTAAATGACGCCTTGCGCCACGGCCGGGATGGTGAGCCGGCGCCGATAGAGGACGTCCGCGCGCGAGTAGATGACGACGTCGAAGGTCTCTTTCGATTGCTGCAGGAGACGCGTGACCTGCTCCAGCGAGTAATACTGCCGCAACAGATTTCGCGTCGAAGTGAACCCATCGCCCCAGGGATCGCCATGCTTCTGGAAGCTGGCCAGATCGATCTGCTCGTCCACCTCCTCCTGAGGCGTGGCCGCCGACTCGTCGCAGCCGATTCGCCGATAGTCGTCCAGCGACAACGCCAACTCGCGTTCCTTGCTCCGGGGATTGGAGATCTGGCGGGGGAGATTGAAATGCCCGAATCTCACGAAGTGCGGATCGAGTTTCGCGCAGGGCGCGAAGAGCTTCGTTTCGAAGGCGCGCAGCGTCTGATTCTGCAAATTGCGAGTGATGCCAAAAAAGCAAATGGCCACCCTCATGTGTGGTTCATGGTTCGGGGGAAACCAGCGCGGTCTTCTCCGGCTTGGTGACGGGTGATGGATGGCCAACCGTTCGGAGGTAGAGCACGGTTTCCATCACATTGCAGACAAAGGTAATGGGCACGGAGCCGATTAACATCCCGAGTAATACGCCATCCTGGGCGTACCAGCGGACGAGCAAGACCATTAATCCCGCCGAACAAACCGCCGCGAGGACCGAGTAATAAGTCATCCGTTGGACCCTGGAGACGCCGGCGAGCAGAAAGCCGAACGGCTGCTGCAAGAATACGGAAGCGTTCCACAAAAACATCAGCCAGATCAGCGTGGTGGAAGGCACCGCCGCGGCGCTCTTCACCCAGAGCAGGATGATCGGCTTGGCGAGGAAAGCTCCCAACGCCATGGGCAGGATGGTCAGAAAGGTGGTAGCCAGCAAGGATCGCTGGAGAGTCGCCCGGATCCATTGAAATTCGCCCGTGGCCTTGGCTTGGGAATAGGCCGGCCAGAGCGGCAACATGAAGGCATTCTGCAGCACGCCGAAGAGATTGAAAAAGCGTTGCGCCAGATTGAACGGGGTGACGGCAGCCGCTCCCAGACTGGTCGAAATCACGATCTGCGGGAGGGCGAACAAGCTGAGATTCAAGATTTGCTGCACCGTGAAGTACATGCCCAGCCCCAACAGTTCCCGGACGGTGGCGAAATCGGGACGAAAGCCGCGGAGGTGCAGCCAATCCAGGCGTTTCAAGAGATGAACAATGAGGCAGACATTGGCGAGGACCGCCGGGGCCGCCGCGCAGAGAATCATGGCCCCGATGCCGAAGTGCAGCCTGCTGGCCAGGTAGAGGGCGGCGACGGCAACGACATTGCCGCAGGCCTGGGAGACGTTGTGCTTCCAGCCGAGTTGCTGACTGTAAGCCAGCCGCTGGGCGAGGCCGAAGGGAAAGCCCACGCAAAAGGTGGCAAGAATCGCGGCCACGGCTTGAGGGGCTTCCGCCTTGATGCTGTGATCGGTGAGGCCGAAAATGACGGGCAGATTCAACAGCCAGGCCAGCGGCAACAAGACCGCTGCCAGGACTGTGGCTACGCAGAGCAGGAAAAGAAACGCACTGCCAAAGAGCTGCCGCGCCGCATCCAGTTGCTTGACCGCGAATGCTTCCGCCAGCCGGTTTTGCACTCCGACGCCCATGCCGAAGTCGGCAAAGGTGATCATGTAGCTGATGCTCGAAAGAGTCATCCACAAGCCGAAGGCCTCGCTTCCCATCGCGCCGATCGCGATCGGCACCTGCAGGAGCTGGCAGGCGATGCCCACCGCCCGCGACGCGATGGACGTCGCGAAAAAGGCCAGGAAGCTTTTTCCTCGCGTGGATTTTCGAAGCGCGGCAAACACGGCAGGTCAGGCAGGGAGACCGCGCTTCGTGAAGGTCAATCGACGAGCCTGGGCCGGGGCTTCCGCGCTCCCGCGGGTCCGCGAGTGTTCCTCCCAAAACAGGAGGATGACGCCGACCGCCGCGGCGATCGAGCCGCGAGCCTGCCCGGAGAATGGACTCATCCATAAGTCCCAAAAGGCGCAGGTGAGCACCAGGAGGTAGAGTCCCGCGAAGCGATTCCCGCGCTGGACCGCCGCGCCGTACCAGATCGCCCAGACCAGCAGGCCCCCATAAGCCACAAAAAAGCAGCCACCAAAGATTCCGCCCTCCGCGAAGCTAACCAGGATTTGGGAATGAATGGCCACCGCGTCGGTATCTCCAGTCCGCTCGACTCCTTTCCCTCCGCTGAGCTGTGTCCCCTGGTAACGAAGTAAGAAAAAGGTATCGAGAACCTTGGACCTGCTAAACCACGATCCCTGCCCAATCACCGGGGAGTCCACGATCGCGAGCCAAGCGGCGGAGATCATGGCCGTCCGCTCGACATTCGATTGGGTCGCCCGCTTGCTGGCCTTTGGCCCGCTGTAACTGTAGAGGGCGAGTGCGGCGAGCGCTGCCGCGACGGCCCCGGCGGGCAGAGCCCAGGGGCGAATGCGCTGGGGCAGGCGCGCCACGACCAGCAAACAGGCGACGAGGAGGCAGGCTCCTCCCATGCTGCGGTAGTCCAGCGATAAGTTCAAAATCCCCATGCCCACGAGGGCCATTTCCACCGTCCAGAAGCCGAGGAACGGCGTGACCAGGAGAGCCCCCAGCACCGCGGGAACCGCGTAGCCAAACTTCCAGAGTTCGTTCAAGTGCGGGCCAAGGACCACGGTACAGGCCACATACCCGATCGCATAGCCCAGTTGGTAGAGCAGGAAAGAGCGGGGGGATGTTCCGAAGAGCGCCGCGACCGCGACGATATCGACTCCAAGGAAGACCAGGCGCGCCCAGCCGCGGAGCAAATCGCGCGTGTCACTCATCCGGTAAAGATCCGCGAGAATATATCCGCCAAAGGAGACGGCCTGACAGACCAGCAAAAACAGAAACAGGCGGGGCGCCGGAAGGAGATTGATCGCGCGCGGGTCCATGCAGAAGGCGACCAGCGCAACGCATCCCACGAGCAGGAAGATCAGCTCCGCAAGCGGCATCTTGCCGATCAGCGAAACGGAGAAAGACTGCAGCAGTCCCGCCGCCAGGCTCAAACACCCGGCCGCCAGGGCCATTTGGTCGGCGAGTTGTCCGGACCCGCTGCGGTTGGGAAGGGTCCGGCTGGCGAGAGCCGCAGGAGGTGTGGCCATAATCGAAGTCAGCTATCGTGGACTTCCGGCCGGTCAGGGAGCGCGCCAAATTTGCGGCGATATTCGAGGCAGGCGAAAAACTCCCCGCGCGCCTGCGCGCAGCAAATGCGCCTCTTCATGCCGCGATAGATGACGCTCGCCACCATGAATCGGAGCGCCGGCCAGGCCATGCTGCGGAACCGCCGGAGCCGCGGATTGCCACGCAGAGCCAGGAGCATCCCGGCATGGGAGTTTCCGCGCGAGATCCGCGTAAAATAAGCCGGATCGAAACGCTCCCTGGAGATCAAGTGTTGGAGGCGGAGCTCCGGGAAAACGCCAACGCCGAACCCCAGCTCGTGAGCCACATAGCAAATGTAAGTATCGTCGGCGTCGCCGGCGCCATTGGCGCTGCGATCGAAGCAGGCGAGAATCCGCTCGCGGCCCGCCGTTTCCTGGTAGCCAGCCACCACTTCCCGCCGAACGCACAAACCGGCGCCATAAGGCATCGTGTGATCGGTAATGAATGAACTCCATCTCGAGCGGGTGAGCGGCCGAATGGCCAGGTGATGGAGATAGGCGATGGCCCAATCCGGAGGCTCGATTTCGAATATGGGGGTGATCTGTCCGCCCCAGGCTCCGAGCATCGGCCAGTCCTGCGCGATCCGGAGCGCCTGCGTGAGGTAATCGGGGGCGAGCACATTGTCGTCATCCACGGTGATGACCAGCCCGCCGGCGGCTTCCCGCAGGCCGCGCAGGCGCGCCCAGGCCAGTCCGCGCTGTTCCTCCCGGACACAACGGCCGGCGGGATGCCAGGAAAGATCGACGCGGGTGGCAACGGATGGCTCGGAGGCATTATCGACGATGATCAGCTCCCATTCGCCGAGCGGAAGGGTTTGCTGCCGCATCCCGTCGAGGGTCTTGCTGATCGCTTCCGCCCGGGGATTGTAAGTACAGATGACCACGGAAACCCGGAACGGATTCACTTTCGTGGGACAGTCCGCGGCGGGCATATTAGGGAGCAGGGTGAATCAGTGGCCCGGCGGCGGGCGGAGGCGGCAATGAAGATGCGCGTTCCCGGAAGTAGCGATTGAAGCGCAGGAAATGTTTCTCGTACAAATGCCAGCTTGCCAGCGCCAGCAGCAAACTGGCGAGGGTGCAAAGAAGCGCGTGGGCAAAGGCTCCCGCCAGGGCGGAGCCGGTGATCCTTGTCAGTGCGGCCCTTGGGAACAACTTCTCGAACGGTCCAACCAGGATATAATGGAAGACGTAGAGCGCGTAGCTATACTTTCCGAAGGTGCCAAGAAGGCGGCCGCCGAGCACGGCCTGGGTGGTGGCCCCGGCGCCGATCGCCCACAGCAGGCAGGCCGCAAAAAAGACCGCCAGCAGGGTATAACCCGGCACCATCATGGTGGCGGAGCTGCGGTCGAAGCAAAGCAGCAGGGCGGCGACCAAAGGCAAAGTAACGAGGAGCAGTTTGCGCGCGTAGGGCTGGAGGCCGGCCACCCCTGCACTTCCCCGAACCAACAGCGCCGCCAGGCCCCCGATGGCGAGCGCGTCGAAACGACAGGGGGTCAAGGTAAACGCAACCACGAATGGGTAAGCCTTCCAGGCGCACACCGCCCGGGCCGCGAGCGCGAAGGCCACGACCGCCAGACAAACGAAAATCAACGCCTGCCGTCGGAAGCATAAGACCACCACGGGCCAGACGAGATAGAAGTGTTCTTCCACGGCCAGCGACCACAGGTGATTCAAGAAAGCCAATGAAAACCAATTGCCGTCGAGGGATATCTTGATGTTCGCGGCGTAGAGCCAGAGCCAGGCTTGTTTCTGCGCGAGATCCCCGAAAAGTGTTTTGAAAGTATCCGGGTGCAAGCCCAGCAGCGCGCTGGTCGAGGGGAGCCTGGCCAGCAGGGGCAAAACTAGAAAGAGCAAGGCCAGCACTCCGTAGTAGAGCGGGAAAATGCGCAGGAAACGACGCATATAGAAGTTGCGGTAGTAATGCCGCGAACCCCTGGCGTCGTAGAGGATGCCGGTGATGAGAAATCCCGAGAGCACGAAAAACAGATCCACTCCCCACCAACCGGTATCGAGCACCCGGAAGACCAAGTGCGACTCCGGTCCCTGGGCCGACCCCGGTGGGATGAAGTGGTGCTGCATGACGGCCAGAATGGCGATGCCGCGCAAGCCGTCCAGGGCCGGGATATGCTTGGGCAGATCGTGACTGGCCGGAAGACGCTCAGCCTTGACAGGCGGGGTGGCAGTCATGCCTCAGACGCGTGGCGCG
Organism: Chthoniobacter sp.; assembly: GCA_034667665.1. GTDB lineage: Bacteria > Verrucomicrobiota > Verrucomicrobiia > Chthoniobacterales > Chthoniobacteraceae > Chthoniobacter. Next base: position 134,915 of record JAXDQW010000101.1, on the reverse strand, counting down.
CCGTTCAGACGCTGCACCAATTCCAGGTATCGATCGCAAAAAGCCGGCCAGTTCAGTCGTTGCTCGAATTGAGTAAAGGAGTCGCGGGCCAGCTTTTGATAGCGCTCACGATCACCCAGGATGCCTTCCATGAGCGCGGCATAGTCCGCGGGGCCGGCCTCCTGCGGGAGGCAATAGCCATTGAGGCCATCCGTAACCACTCCGGGAATGCCCCCCGTGGCGGTCGTGATGGAGGGTAATCCGAAGGCGCTTGCTTCGGCAAAGGTCATGCCATAAGCTTCCGCGCGCGACGGCACAAAGAGCAGGTGGGCGTTGCGGAAGAGTCCGGTGAGGGTTTCGCGGTTCTTGGGCGCGCGAGCGGTGAGATAGCCGTGGGCGTGCACATAAGGGAGAGCGGCAACCTTGGGCGGCACCTCGCAGCCGACCATGTCGAGTTGCACGTGCAACCCGCGAGCGTGCAGCAGGCGCACCGTTTCCACCACCAGGTCGCCACCCTTGCGCTCCCAATGGGTCCCGACAAAAAGCACGCGCGGAACCTTCATCGATCGCTGCTCGATACTGGCCAGGACGTCCTCGCGGCGGTTGTCGCTGCCGAAGTTGGCCCCGAAGGGGATGACCGCGACCTTCTCGGGCGGCGTTCCATAGTGTTCGATGGCGGACTTTGCTGCCCACTCCGACGGGTAGATGGCGAGGCTGGCCTTGGTCAAGGAACGGCGTTCCTGGTCATGGCCCTTTCGAAGGTAGTCGGACGAACACCCTTGATAGGCCCAGTAATAGTCCACCATGCTCGCAAAGGTGGCATCGGCACAGAAGGTGATCGGCCGATCGGTCTCCAGATAGGACACGCATTCCGAGCCCGGGCTAAAGACCAGGTCGAACGGAGCGCCGGAGGTGCGCCGCGCGAATTCACGCGCAAAACTCTGCAATCGGGCCGGTTCCCGATCGGGCCGGTAAATGATTCCGATGCTGCGCAAGACCGCCTTCTTCACCCACCCGGCGGCCGATTCCCGCTTTTCGAGTGGAAACACCTTTTGGAGCGAGATGCCCCGGCGGATGAACTCCTCCAGGATGGAGCAAGGGCGCCCCGATTGCACCGACGGATCACTCGCGTTCCGGTAGTAGAGGTAGGAAATGACCATTCAACTCCTCAGTCTGAGGGTGAGTCGGCGAGGGGCCGTGCATCCCTGGCTAAGCAGCTCCTTCTCTACGGAAGAAGGTGAGAAACATTATATGAAAATCCAGCCAGAGGCTCCAGTTTTCAAGGTAGTAGAGATCGCACCGAATGCGCTCGACGAGGTCGGTATCGCCGCGGAGACCATTCACCGCGGCCCAGCCGGTAATCCCCGGCTTCGCCGAATGGCGGGCGTTGTAGTGGGTAATCTCTTCCTTGAAACTGGCAATCAGTTCCGGACGCTCGGGCCGTGGCCCGACCAGGCTCATCTCCCCTTTGAGCACGTTCCAGAATTGGGGCAGTTCGTCGATATTCCAGGAGCGCATGAACGCGCCGATCTTGAGCCGACGCGGGTCGTTTTTGGTCGTCCAGCCGGGCCCGGACCCCGGGGCCTCGGCATCGAGCCGCATGCTGCGGATTTTGATGATGTCAAAAATCACGCCGTTGCGGCCGAGTCGCCGTTGCCGGTAGAAAACCGCGCCCGGAGACTCGACGTAAACGATCGTGCCGAAGATCGCGATGAGCGGCGCGGAAAGGATCAGGCCGACGATGGCGCCGACTATATCCGTGAGGCGTTTCAAGAGCCGATTGACGGGACGGTCGAGCGGCAGGGACGAAATGCCCAGAATCGGGATACCGCTGATGGTCTGAAGGCTCAATCCGGTGACCAGGATTTGGAAATAGGAGGGGATCACCTTGAACTGGACCATCTCCTTTTCGCAGACCGTCGCCATGTTATCGATCTCCTGCATCGTGGCGGTGCGGTCGGCGAGAATCACGATATCGATGCGCTGCTTCTGCACCATGGTGACGAGGTCGCCATGCGCGGCGAGATGGGGGACCTCGTCGGGCGGCTCCGTCTCGTAATCCCCACTCGCCGAGGGAATGCATCCCGCGAGGCTATAGGCATGATTGGGATCGCTGAGGATGTAGGTGTTCAGGCGTTCCGAGGACTGATTCCAACCCACGAAGAGGATCCGATCGCGAAGATAACGCGAGCACTGTTCCATGGTCGCGATGCGATAGAGGAAGAAGCGCCACAAGAGCAGGCCGATGGTGAGGTGGATGGCGTTGGCGACCGCATAGAGGCGCGACAGCGTCACGTCGAAATCGAACAGCCGGGTCACGCAAAGCACGCCGATGAGCCACAGCGAACAGGCCTTGATGATCAGGAAAGAAACCTGCCGGTAACGCAGGACCTGGGAGGTGTCGTAGATCCGGTAATGAGCGAAAACGAGCATCAAGGTCAGGCCGCCCCCGCCGATGTAACCGGCATAATCCCGCAGGGTGATTCCGACCGCCGGCTCGCCGAGCCCCGGAAGAAGGGTGCGGAAGCGCATCCAGAACGTCAGGACCGAAACGACGAGAATCACCACCGCATCGCCGACCACACTGAGATAAAAGAATCGCGACGAAACGACCTTGCTCACCCTGCTGAACTCCTTGGAGTCGGGCTCGACGGAGGCGAATTTTTTAGCTTCTTCGAGGAGGCGGCTCATCAGGAGGGGGGATATTGACGCGGCACGCGGGGCAATCAAGAAAGAAGGGCACACTTCCGGGCCCACCATAGGCTCTCGTCGCGCAGGAGTTTGCGCTCGAATGGAAAACGACTGGTGCGTTCGCGGCGCGCCCCCGTCGGGTGGGCTGGCTCCGGGGCGGGGTCCGTCGCACGCCTGCGTCGGCGCAGCCGCTCAGGGCTGCCCGCAGAACTTGAACAGGATCAGCTCGGCAAGATTGTCCGCGGCGTAATAGAGCTTCAGGGCGCCGTCGCGGTTCTTGAAGTCGGTCGGCACGGCGCAGCTCGCGCGGCGGCAATGGATCTGGTGCAAACCGATGTGGTCGCGGGCATAGAGTTCCCCCCAGACCTCGGCCCGGATTGCGAGCTTCGTTTTGGCGACCAGCAACTCCGCGAGCGCGTCGCGCTCGTAAAACTCGTAGGTGACCTTCTCCGTCGCTTCGATCTTCGCGTAATCGAGACCCGGCGCTTCTTCGAGCCCGGTGTTCGGCTTGTCGGCATAGGTGCCGGGGACGATGGCGAGCCGGACGCGCGGATCGAATCCCGCGTCCCGATTCAGGCGGGAGAGGGTGTTGATGACGATGCGCAGACGGCCAAAGGGCGGCACTTCGAGGGTCAGCCAGACGTGGTCAACGAGGGTGGGATCCGCCGCAGATTCGACCGCGACAACGTACGGGACGCCGACCAGGTGAACAAACTTCGGCGGCGAGGTGCGGATGCGCTCGAAGAGAATCGCGCGCGGATCGGGCCGTCTATACGCCATCGCGACGACTGCTGCCGACCACGGAACGACCGGAGCGGCCTCGCTTCGGTTTGGTGACGTCCGTCCGATGGTCGATCTTCTCAACTTTGCCGTGCTTGAAATACTGGCGTCGCAGCTCCTCGTAGTGCGCCTCGCGCCGGTCGTAGAGGCGCTTTGGTTTCCGGGGCGCCGCTTTGCTCAGCGCGTAGGCGGTGATGATGGGGAGGGTGATCGTGGAATCGGCGTAGCAGACCACGCAATCGGGGAGATTCGCGGGATCGATTTTCCCCCAGCTCACGGCCTCGCCCGGCGTCGCCCCGCTCAGGCCCCCGGTATCGGGCCGCGCATCGGTGCATTGCAGAAAGTAATCGTGGCCGCGCTCTTCGATCCCCATGACCTCCTGAATCTGCGGCTCGGTCTGGAGCATGAAGTTTTTCGGCGAGCCGCCGCCGAGGATGAACACGCTCGAGGTTTCCCCGCACGATTTCGCCGCATAGACGATTGCCGCGGTCTGGTTCACGTCGCGATTCACATCGATGAAAAGCTTCGAGTCGCGCAACGCCATCGCGGCCACGTTCATGCCGATGGAGCTGTCTCCCGGCGAACTGGTGAATATCGGCACGCCCAGACGATAGGCGGCGCTGAGCACGCTCGTCTCCTTAATTCCGAGCTTCTTCTCGCGCTCGGCGACGTAGCGTCCGAGGAGAAAGTGGAACTCGTCGGTGGCCATGGTGTGCTGGAATTCCGGGCCCTGGATGACCTGCCGCACGAAGGCGTCGGTGTCGAGCAGCACGTCGTAATCGAAGAGCACGTCGTAAATGCGGATGATGCCGTCCCGGCGCAGCTCGACGTCGTCGAGAAACGGCGAGCCGGCGTAAAGGTGCATGCCGAGGCCGTAGTGGAGGTCGTGGTAGAGATTGGCGCCGGTCGAGATGATCCAATCGACGAAGCCGGCTTTCATCAGGGGGACGATCGCAGCGCGCCCCAGGCCAGCCGGTGTCAGCGCGCCGGTGAGCGACATGCCGACGGTGCCCTGGCCGGCGATCATCTTCTCGGTAAAGAGCCGGCAGGCTTCCGCGAGGCGTCCGCCGTTGTAGGCCTTGAAGGCGGAATCGACGAGTGCGGCCACGCTCATGCCTTTGCGGATCGGCTCGGGCATCAGCCGGGGAAACTTCTTGTTCAAGGAACTCATCGGGCGGGCAAGCTAGACGCACCGCGAAAGGGCGGTCAATGCGCATGTGGCGCCGTGAAAAGAGCCGCCGCCGTCGGTCGGGCGAGGCAGGCGTCGCCGGGACGCCGAGTCCCTGCTATGGGTGTTTCATGCACGTCGAGAAACTGAAATACATCATTTGGGCGCAGGACCTGGATCGAGCCGTCCGCTTCTATCGCGAAGTCTTTGCCGCCGAGGTCGTACGCCAGTCCGAGGTCATGGCCGAGCTTCTGATCGCCGGCTCCACGCTCGGGATCCACGGCGGCGGCGCCGGGCAGCGGACATGGACCGGGCTGAGCTTTCAGGTCGGCGATCTTTTCGCGGCGTGCGAAGTCCTGCGCGGTGGCGGCGGAACCGTGCTGCGGGAACCGGAGGACACCCCGGAGGAACCCGCCCATCTCGCGATGTGCGCGGACCCCGAGGGCAACGAGATCATGCTGACCCGCAAGCGGCAGCGGTAGAGCGGGTCAATCTGCAGCAGGCGCGGCCCATCGCCTCCTCGCGCCGCGCGTGGGGATGCCGGCGATCAGGCGGCGATGTCCTCGGTGTTGATGCCGGGGACGCGCTCGACGCTCGTGACGAGCAATACGGAGAGGTAGTGCATTCCGCCCTTCAGGTCTTCGATGACGATTTGCGGCACATCGCTCGAAGCCGCCAGCACGTAGTCCGGATGATCGACGCGATACTCGCGCCCATCCGCCATGCGAATAATGAAGGGCTGAAACGGCGTAGCGCGGAGCAACTCGCGAATGCGTGCTTTCATGCGCCCAGAGTAAACCGAGGAAGAGCCACTGCAACTCCACCCTTCGGTTCTCGCCGCGCGCTCTGGACGGTTCCAACGTGGCAACATCTCGGGCATCGTCGCCAGTCCGCCTCGCCGGATCTCCTCAAAACTCCCGCTGCATCTCGATCGAATGCGTCGCCCCCTCCGGCGACAGCACGCTCGAGAACAGCACGAAGCCGGTCACCTTCCACAGGCCCAACTCGGTTTCCGCATGCCGGCGCAGAAAGGGCTGCAACGCTGGACGCGATACCCCCTTGGCGCGGCCCACGGTCACATGCGGATGAAACGGCCTCAGGTCCGGTTCCAGTCCGGCGTGCAGCACCGCGTCCTGCACGTGCTTGTGCAGCGCGAACAAATGGGGATGCGCCTTTCCGACCCCGGCCCAGACCACCGTCGGCCGCGTCCCGCCGAAGGCTCCGACGCCGGTTACCGGCAGGAAGAACGGCGGCACGTGGACCTTCGCCAGGGCCTCCCGCAACCGCTCCTCGCCGTTCAGCTCCACGCTCCCGAGGAAACTCATGGTGAGGTGCATCTGCCCCGCCGGCAGCCACCGCAAGCCTTTGATCCTCGGATCGAGCGCGGCCAGCGTCTCCTGGACACTGCCGGGCAACTCCAGCCCGATGAAAAGGCGTTTCGACACGCGCCAGCGTAATCGCGTGCCGCACCCTCGCAAGAGGCCCCAATCCAACCACCCTCACGCCACTGGTCGCACTCCACTGCTCACGGCCGGGCTCTACAATAAGTGGCCCATCTTCAGCCGTTTCGTTTCCAGATATTTTTCGTTGTGCGGATTCGAGGGCGACTTGATCGGAACCACTTCGATGATCCTGAGTCCGTACCCTTCCAGCCCGATGACCTTCTTGGGATTGTTGGTCAGGAAGCGCATCTGGCGCACCCCGAGATCGAAAAGGATCTGCGCGCCGAGGCCGTAGTCACGCAGCTCGGCGGGAAAGCCGAGCTTGAGATTGGCTTCGACCGTGTCGAGGCCTTCCTCCTGGAGCTTGTAGGCGTGAATCTTGGCCGGGAGTCCGATGCCGCGGCCTTCCTGGCGCATGTAGAGCAGAACGCCGTTGCCGGCCGCTTCGATCTGCGAAAGCGCGGTGTGGAGCTGGCCGCCGCAATCGCAGCGTTTCGAGCCGAAGACGTCGCCGGTGAGGCATTCGCTGTGCACCCGCACCAGGGTCGGTTTCTTCGACGAGATCTTGCCTTTGACCAGCGCCAGATGATGCCCGCCGTCCACCACCGAGCGATACATGTGCAGGTCGAACTCCCCGTACTCGGTCGGGAGCACCACGACCTGCTCGCGTTCCACCAGCTTCTCGCGGGTGCGGCGGTGGGCGATCAGATCGTGGATGCTGCACATCTTGAGGCGATGTTTCCGGCAGAACTTCCGCAACTCGGGCAGCCGGGCCATGCTGCCGTCGGCGTGGAGGATCTCGCAAATCACCGCCGCCGGCTGGAGTCCGGCGAGCCGGGCCAGATCGACGCTGGCTTCAGTGTGGCCCGCGCGCCGCAGCACCCCGCCGGGTTTGGCGCGCAAGGGCAGGACATGGCCGGGCAGGACGAGATCCCCGGGAGTGGATTTGGGATCGGCGAGCACCTGGATGGTGCGGGCGCGATCGTGGGCGCTGGTGCCGGTGGTGACGCCGGTGGCGGCATCCACGGTCACCGTGAAATCGGTGCGGAAGCTCTCCCGATTCTCGACCACCATGCGCTGCAAGCCGAGTTGCTCCGCGCGTTCGTCGGTGATCGGCGCGCAAAACAAACCGCGGCCGTGCGTGATCATGAAGTTGACCGCCTCGGGCGTGACCTTCTCCGCGGCCATCACGAGGTCGCCTTCATTTTCGCGATCCGCGTCGTCGGTCACCACCACCATGCGCCCGGCGCGGATGTCCTTGAGGACGGCTTCGATGGAGTCGAACTGCGGTTCGGGAGGCATGGCGGAGGGTGAATCAATCACGGGGGACGAGCCCAAGGGAAGGGAAAGATGCGCCGGGTTGGGCTCCCTGTCCTCTTCCGCCGAAGCTGAGCGAGTCACTTCGGACCGGTGCCAACCACCGCTTCCGGGCGATACAAATCGGCGTTGCTCCCTTCGAACTCCGCTTTCAGCCGGACGCGGAACGCGCTCAGGTCGATCAATTCCCAGCGCACGAATCGCACCGTTCCGTCGGCCCCGCGTTCGTGCTCGATGCCGATGATCAGATGCCTCGCGTCCTGGGTGACCTTGTTCGTCTCGCGTTTGGGCTCGAAATAAAAGGTGCGGAAGCTGCCCGCCTTGCTGCCCTGCGCAAAGAGCTTCGGATCGAGGTAAAAGACCCGACCGCTCGCTTTGTCCACGAGGACCAGGTCGGGATAACCCGAGCGCTGCAGCCGGCCGGCCGCGGTCCTCGGGAACTCGCAGGCGAAGCCCGGGGTGGCGTTGAGCTTCGCCTGAATGGCGTTCTCAAAATGGCTGCTCATTTCATTCACCCGTTTCGCGCTCCGGGTCTTGCTGCCGGGCTCGTTCATCGCGGCGAGCACCGCCTCGAGCGCGGTGCCGATGGCCCCGAGAATGCGCTGGTCGTCCGGGTCGGCGCGGTCGATCTTGATGACCTGTTTTCCCGAAGTTGCGGCGATCACGTCGGCAAAGCGGATGCCTTTGAAGGCGGCCTGTTCGTCGAGCAACCAGGGAATCAGCGTTTGCACGGCTTGCTTGGATTCGTCGCCACTGACGGCGCTGACGGCGGCGAGCGCGAAGACGCTGCAGACGAGGATGGGATTGAACTTCACGGTGGGGAATGTGAGGCCGACTTGTAGCCGGCGCGGGCGAGCGAAGCGAGGGGGCGATCGTGGACTGCGCGAGAAGCCGAACCGCCTCGCTCGCTCGCCCCGTGGCCGACTAGAAAGTCGGCCCCACCTTCTGGCCGACTGCAAGTCGGCCTCACCCTTTGCGCAGGAAACGTCCCGGCAGAAAAGCGCGCACGATGGCGAGCAAAGCAATGAGCGCGGAAAGGTGCGGCACCCAGTCGCCGTGCCGGGCGTAAAAGGTCAGCCGATTTTCAATCGGCACTTCCAACTGGCCGGCGACGAAGCCCTGCTGAAACGGCTTGAGAAAGGGAATGACGTTCCACGCATGCACTGCTTGCTGCTTCGCATCGAGGCGGATCGTCCTTCCAAACGGATCGATCGAACCGGTCAATCCGGTGTTGCCGCAGCGCATCAGCGGTCGGCGGGTTTCGACAGCGCGGAAAATCGCATTGGCGAGATGCTGCTCCGCGGCGGGTGAATCGGCGAACCAGCCGTCGTTCGTCACATTGACGAGCAGTTGCGCACCGCCCAGGACGAAGCGCCGGGTCAGGTCGCCCACCGTGTCTTCGAAGCAGATCAGCGCCGCGAACTTGATCGGCGGATCGCTCAGACTCAGCACCGTGTATTCCGTGCCCGGGGTGAAATCGCCCGGCACCATTTCTCCGGCCAGCGGGGCAAAGATCGGACGCAGCGGGAGGTACTCGCCGAAAGGCACGAGGTGCACCTTGCGATAGAGTTGCTGGCGTTCACCCCGCTCGGTGAGCAGCGCCACGATGTTGTAGTCTTCGTCGAGCGCGGGGTCGAAATCGAGCGTGCCGGTGAGCAGACCAAAGTCGCCTTGTTTGGCCTGGTCGAGGACGAAGCGGAGAATCGTTTCATCCGCAAACATGGCGCGCGGCGTGGCGGCTTCCGGCCAGATCACGAGTTGCGGCGCGGGTTTGCCGAGGGTCGCGAGGGTGGTCAGCCGTCCGAGCGTCTCGAGCACCTTTTCCTCCGCATTCGGATCGAACTTGTCCGTCTGGGGAATGTTCGGCTGAAGCGCGGCGACGCGCAGCGGCGCGGTGGGACCCGGGTCGTTTTTGATCAAGGTGCGCACGCCATAGGAAAAGACGAGCACGACGAGTGCGACGCTGAGGCTGAATTCCCAGCGGATGCGCTTGAGGAAGACCGGCCCGAGTTCGCCCACGATGCGGCGGGTGACGATCACCGCCATGAGATTGACGAAGGTGACGAGCCACGACAGGCCCCAGACGCCGGTCACGTCGGCGATCTGGATCATGGCGAGATCACGATGGAGCGCGACCCCGAGCCCGTTCCAGCCGAAGCCGCCGAAGAGCCAGCCGCGCACCCATTCGAGAGCCACCCAGGCGCTCGCCCCCGCCGCGCCGATGGCGAGATTGCGCGACGAGCTTTGGAAGGCACGCGCCGTGGCGTCGCGCGCGAGCACTGCCTCGAGGAACCACGTCCACGCCGCGAGATAGACCCCGAAATAAAAGGCGAGCAGCACCGGCAGGGAGAGCAGGAGCGGATTGTGGAAAAGGTTCGCCAGACTCCCGAGCCAATGAAAGGTGCTGAGGAAGAAAATGAAGCCGGCCAGATAGCCCGGCCCGAGGGCCCGCCACACCCGGCGCCACCCGCCGGGCTTGGGGTGCCAGCCGGCAGGTCGGAACCAGGTCGCGCAAATCAGGGGCGTCAGCGCGATCCAGACCAGCCATCCCTGGTCGAAGCGCGGATAGCAAAGCGTTAGCAGTCCCCCGCTGAGCGCCGCGGCGCCCCAGGGCCAGAGCCGGTGCACGGCGGCCAGCCCGTCGCCGCGATCCGACGGCCCGTCGCCGAGGGCACCGGAGGTCATCGACCGGACAGGAAGGCTTTCCTCCGTCAACCGGCGGTCGCCAGCCCGACCCCGCGCCTCACTCACGCCGGACGCGTTTGCTCCTTGGCTTCGCCTGCTGCGGGCTGAGCGCCTCGCGCAGATCCTTGATGTAACCCGAGTTCACCCGAAAAGTAATGCTCTTGAGTTCTTCCTTGTTGTGAAACGAACTCCGATCCGAAACGACATAGCCGAGCATCATCAGGCTCTTCAGCGTGTCGATCAGCTCCGCCTCCGCAAGATCGTCGCAGCGGGTCATCAGGTCGTCCCCTGTCATGTCGCTGCCGGACAAGCCCAGCGCTTTGATGACCGCGATTTCGCCTCCGTCGAGGTGCAGTTCTCTTTGGCCCATTGCTGTGAAATCCTTAGCTGCCGAGACGAATGTCCACGTCGTGCTGAATCCAGGTCCACAGTTGATCGAGGGAGGCGTTCACGTCCTTCTTGATCGTCGCGAGTTCTTCCGGGGTAAAGGACTTTCCGGCCGCGGGTGCGCGGTTGGCAAACATGTAGAACTTGATCTTCGGTTCCGTGCCGGAAGGCCGCACCGCCACGCGCCGGCCATCGGCGAGGTCGAACATCAGCATCTTTTCCTTCGGCAACGGATCGCCTTCCACGTCCTGGAAAGTCTGCGTCGCGAAATTGCGCGTGCCGGTGACACGCACGTTTTCCACCTCCACCGGCGGCACTGCGGCATAGGACTCCACGAGCCGCTGGATCTTCGCGGCGCCGTCGGCGCCCTCGAAGGTGAGCGAGCCGTTCTTTTCGAGGTAGAAGCCGTATTCCGAGTAGGCCTCGTCGAGGAGTTGATCCAGGGTCAGGCCGCGTGATTTCGCGTAGGCGGCGACCTCGGCGAAGACGACCACCGAGCCGTTCCCATCCTTGTCGCGCACGAAATCCGCCGCGCTGTAGCCGTAGCTTTCCTCGCCGCCGCACACGTAATAGCTGGAAGACGCAAGGCGTGCGGCGCGCGTCTCGGATTCGGGCAGCGAGCGATAGCGGGTGCGGACTTCTTCCGGCAACGCCCCTTCGTACTTGCCGAGCTTTTCTCCGATGTACTTGAAACCGGTGAGCGTTTCGACGCAGCGCAGGCCGTGCTTGGCGGCGATGGCTTTTTGCAGGTCGGTGGTCACAAGCGTCTTGACGATGACGCAACGGCCGGCGTTTTCCGGCGTGATCACGCCCTGGGCGAGAAGCCGCTTCACCCGGTAGTAGGCCATCAGCGAGCCGATCTGGTTGCCCGTGAGCAATTGCAATTCGCCCGCCGCGTTGCGCACCGCGACGCCCATGCGGTCGCAGTCCGGGTCGGTGGCGATGACGAGGTCGGCGCGTTCGGCCTCGGCCAGCGCGATGCCCTTGGAGAGCGCTTCGGCATTTTCCGGATTGGGCGATTTGACGGTCGGGAAGCGGCCGTCGAACTGCTCCTGCTCGGGCACGGTGAGAAAGCGAAAACCGAGGCGGTCGAGCATCGGTTTGGTGATGATGCCGCCGGTGCCGTGGATCGAGGTGAAGACGATCTTCAGCCCGCTGCGCGCGGCCGTGGCGACCATCTCTCGATCGAGCACCAGGGTTTCGAGCCGTTCCATGTAAGCGTCGTCGAGTTCCTCGCCGAGCGTGATGAGCTGGCCCTGCTGGTCCGCCGGCAGCGGCTCGTAAACGTCGGACTCCACGGCGTTCACCTTGGCGATGATCCCGCTGGCGTGCGGCTCCACGACTTGCGCGCCGTCGGCGAAATAGACCTTGTAGCCATTGTCATGCGGCGGGTTGTGCGAGGCGGTGATGACGATGCCGGCGGTGGCATTGGTATGCCGCACCGCGAAGGAAAGCTGCGGCGTCGAGCGCGGTCCGGCGAACAAGCCGGCATCGCAACCGAGCTCGGTGGCGACCTTCGCGGCGAGCTCGGCGAAATCCCGCGAGAAATGCCGCGTGTCATGCGCGATGACGATCTTCGGCCGGCCCGGCAGGCGGTTCTTCGCGAACCATTCGCGGGCGTGCGCCACGAGCCCCTGCGTGGCGCGGCTGATGTTGTAAAGATTCATCGCGTTGGTGCCCACGCACGGCCATTGCGGACGCTCGAGAGGCTGCAGAACGCCGCGCTCCTCGGCGGTCACGATCTTGCCAATGGTGCGGCCGCGCAGGCCACCGGTGCCGAAGGCCAGCGTTTTGAAAAAACGATCGTTGAGCTCATCCCAGGCTTCGCTTTCCACCAGCTCCGCGATGCTGCGCTGGACCACGGTGGAAGCGCTGCGATCGAGCATTTGCGCGACGTTTGTCGCGCTGCTTTGCAGGAGTGAACCGGCCTGGACGGCGGCGTGAAGACGGGTGCGGAGGTCGCTCATAGCGAAGCACATGATAGGAACGCGCCGCATTTGGGCGAGTGCCAAGTTGCGCGGACCGCGACCGCGAAGGATGACCGACGGCTTGACCCGCGCAGCGCGCCCGCCCACAACCACTCGCATGCTGCGTTCCCTCCCCTTCGCGCGCCTCGTGCTCCAGAACTCGCTAATCCTCCTGGTCGGGCTCTCGGTTCTGCACGCCGAGAGCGAGCCCACGGCCTTGCATCTCGACCTCGGCAACGGCCTGCCACTCGATCTGGGTCTCGTCCATCCCGGCACCTTCCAACAAGGCTCCCCGGCCGACGAACCGCAGCGCGCTGCCGATGAAACCGCGCGCACGGTCACCCTCACCCGGCCCTTCTACCTTGGAAAATTTCCGGTCACCCGCGGACAATTCGCCCGCTTCGTCAGCGAGTCGCGCTACCGCACCGAGGCGGAAGCCGGCGTCTCCGGCGGGTTCGGTTGGGACGGCGCGAAGCTCGCGCAACGCAAGGAATTCACCTGGAAGAATCCCGGCTTTGCGCAGACCGACGACCACCCCGTCACCCTCGTGACCTTCAATGATGCGCGAGCATTTCTGGCCTGGCTCTCGAAGAAAACGGGACGCGCTTTTTCGCTTCCGAGCGAGGCGCAATGGGAATACGCGTGCCGCGCCGGGAGCACGTCCGCTTTCCCAAATGGCGCGGACGCCGCGCAGCTCGACGCCATCGCCTGGTTCCGCGGCAACAGCGGCAATGGCACGCGTCCGGTCGGCGCCAAAGCGCTCAATTCCTGGGAGCTGGGCGACCTTCCCGGCAATGTTTACGAGTGGTGCGAAGATTGGTACGCGCCGTATGCGGAAGGCCCCGCCACCGACCCGCTCCAGACTCTGTCAAACCTCTCGGACAAGCCGCGCCGCGTGCTCCGCGGAGGCTCGTGGTTGAAGGACGCGCCCGCCTGCCGGTCCGCCGCGCGCTATCGCAATGACCCGGCGAGCCGCAATGCCGACAACGGCTTTCGGGTGATGACTTTCGACCTTGCCGCTGCGGCGCCGATCCACCCCCTCCAGACCGGCAATCTCCCACCCGCGACGCCGCCCGAATTCCGGGTCGAAGCCGACCGCAGCCCGGCGAACGAGACGCGGCCCTCCGACTTCGCTGCGGCCGAAGCCGACGAGGCGCCCATTCGGCCGGCGCGGCCGTTGGTCCGCCCGCTGGCCTTGGTCGGCGTCCTCGGGGTGTTCATCGCCATTCTTGGCGCGCTCGGCTTTCTCGCCGTCCGGGCCGCCCGCCGGTTTGCGGACCGAGGTGGCACCGGCATCATGCCGGGTGAGTCGCGAGTCCGAAGCTCGGGATCGAGTGGACCGATCCGCACCCGCATCGTGGACGACGGCTTTTGGATCGAATCGAACATGCTGAGCGACGGAGCGATTCTGGATTGCCGCTACTCCGCGGAAGGCCAGCAGCATCAGAGTTCGGTCACTTTCAACGGCGCCCCCGGCGGACAATTCGTCTTCACCGGGAGCCGGCCTTCGAGCGTGGCCGTCGTCGTGCAGCCCGGATCCGTGCCATCCTCGGACCTCACCTCGGCCGCATTTCTTGGATCGCAGTTGCCCGTTCAACCACCGCCCCGACAGCGGTTCCGCGGCGATCCATCCGCTTATTGAAAACCATGCCGATCGCCGGCCTGGTCCTTGCCTTTGCACCCTGTGATTGGCACCGCGCCGGGCGCACCGAGCGTTCGCTCGCCGCGGCCGGCCTCGCGGTGGATCGCGAGCCCGCGGGCGATTCCGGTGCGCTGGCCGCGCAGCTCCGCGCCGGGTCCGGCCCGGTTCTGATCGTCGCAGCCGGAGCCTGGCTCGTGGCTCGCGGATCAATCCCCGCGATCCCCGCGAGCGCGACCGGAAAACCATTGATTGGCGTGGGGGCCATCCGGCAGGCGCGCGATGAGGTCAGTGCGTGGAACGTCGAAGCCGCGGCCTGGTCCCGGCATCTCCGGCGTTGCGGCGGCGATCTGCAACGCCGGTCCTGGCTTCCGCGGAGTCTTCCTCGAATCGCGGCTCTCTACCTCGACTCCGCGTCCCGCCACGCTCTCGCGACCTGGCTCGAGGAAGGCGCGCAGTTGATCGATGCCGTTTGTCGTCTGATCCGGAACCGCGATTTCCGCGCCGTCCATCTGCCCGCGCTCGACGTTCATTCGGACGACGCCCTCCGCGTGTTACAAGTCGTCACCACGATTCAAATCGGCGGCGCGGAACGGGTCGCGCTGGATCTCGCCGAAGAGCTCAACCGTCAGCACGTCCGCACCGCCGTGGCGGCGCTCGGCAGCGCCACCCGGCTGGCCTATCCGCAGCCGCCTTGCTTCCGCGATCTATCCACGGTCGCGAATCATCCCGAAGCGCGCGGCGACGCCATCGCCGACGCCGCCCGGAACTTTGGCGCGGACCTCGTCCACGCCCATCTCCTGCGCGCCGCCGACGCGCGCGCAATCAAGGCCCGCGGGTTCCCGCTGGCCATGACGGTCCACAATCTCGCGCCGGCGTGGCCCGCCGGCCTGGCCGAGGCCGGGCCCGACACCGCGGACTTCGTTTTCGCCTGCGCGCAGAAGGTGGAAGCGGCGCTTGTGGAGCACGCTCCCGGCATCCCCGTTCGCACCGTCTGGAACGGCATCTATCCGAAGCCCTTGGCGCCCACGCCGGAACGCGCCGCCGCCGGGCAGGCCTGGCGGGCCGCGCGTGGCTGGCAGGCCGGCGATTTCGTCCTCACCGCCATCGCCAATCCGCGCCCGCAAAAACGTCTGCACCTCCTGCCGGAAATCGTGCACGCATTGCAAAGTCTGCTGCCCGATCGGACCGTGCGCCTGGTCCTCGTCGGCGCCCGGACGGGCAGCGCCGAAACCCGCCACGCCGTTGCGGCGGTCGAAGCGGAAATCACCCGCTGGAACGTGGAGGCGCAGGTTCATTGGACGGATGGGACCAGCGACGTGGCCACCATACTCGCCGCCAGCACCGCACTGGTTTCGACCAGCGCGTTCGAAGGCCTGAGCCTGGCTCATCTCGAAGCGCTGGCCGCCGGGCTCCCGGTGGTCGCCACGGAGGTCGGCGGGACCGCCGAAATCGCGCGCCAGTCCTCCACGCTTCAGCTTGTCCCGGCGGCGGCGAGCGCAGCCACTTTCGCGCGGCGGCTGGCGGATCTCCCGCGTTCCCCACCCACCCGGACCCCGGCCCTGCCGCCGAGTTTTATCCGCTATCACATGGCTGGCCGCACGCGCCGGCTTTACCCGCGCGTGATCGAGTGCGCCCGGCCCCGCGAGAGCAGCGGCGAGGTCTGGCTGGTGACGAATAACTTCTCGACCGGAGGCGCGCAGATGAGCGCACGCCGCCTGTTGCTTGGCCTCGCGGCGAGCGGTGTCCGGGTGCGGGCCGTGACCGTGCAGGAGCAACCGGACCACCCGACCTGCGGCCGCGCGGCGCTGCTCGATGCGGGCATCCCGGTCACGGCGATCGCCCCGCCCGACGAACGCGACGCCGCCGACGGCGCCGGCCAAATTCTCGATCTCGCCGGCCGCGCTCGTCCTCGCGCGGTGCTCTTTTGGAACCTCATCGTGAGCTACAAAATTCTCCTCGCGGACGGGCTGACGGACACCCCCATCTACGACGTCAGCCCAGGCGAAATGTGGTTTACTTCTCTCGCCAAATACTTTGCCCAACCGCGACCGGGACTGCCCTACACCAGCCCGCGCGAGTACGGTGCGCGGCTCGCGGGCGTGGTGGTGAAATATGCCGCCGAGGCCGCGCGGGCCGCGGAACTCGGCGCGCCCGTTCGGGTGATCCAAAACGGGGTGCCGATCCCGGATAGCGTCGCCAGGTCCCCGGCTGGAGCGCCCCTGATCATCGGCACCACCGCGCGGATCTCGCCCGACAAGCGGCTCGAAGAGTTGATCGACGCCGTCCGGTGCGCGCATCCCCGGCTCCCGCCTTACCAGTTGCGCATCGCGGGTGGCATCGAACACGGAATCACAAAATATGCGCGCGAGCTGCGGCGGCGCGCGCGCGGCCTCCCCGTGCAATGGTGCGGCGAGGTGTCGGAAGCGAATGGGTTTTTGGCCGGCCTCGATCTCTTCGCCATGATCTCCGAACCCGCCGGCTGCCCCAACGCCTCGCTCGAAGCCATGGCGGCAAGCCTGGCCGTCGTGGCCACGGATGGCGGCGGCGCGAGTGAGCAGGTCATCGATGGCGTCACCGGCCGGCTGGTGCCCCGAGCGGACCCGGAGGCGTTCGCCGATGCCCTGGTCGATCTCGCCTTGGATTCCGCCCATCGAACCGCCTGCGGAGCAGCGGCACGCGACCATGTGCGAGCGCACTTTTCGTTGGAACGAATGGTGGGGAATTACCGCGCGCTTTGCCGGAGCGGCGAGCGCTTCACCACCCTGAGCCACGAAGTCGCCCCCGAAACTGTCGCTCGATGAAGCCGGCCGGGACGCCTGCGTTGCGCGTCTGCTGATCCCTCGTCCTCGTCCTCGTTCTCGGAACAACGAGGAGAAGGAAAAGAACGAGAACGAGAACGACAACGAGGACGAACAACTGGTCTCATTCTTCACCGATTCCGGCATTGAAGACAGGCAGAGCAGCGATTCAGCGAGTGCCGGCGATGCCCCTTTTCCTCTGCACTGCTATTTGGAAGATTCGCACCTGCTCGCGAGGACTTTTGGTCCAGCCCCCGACTTGCGCGCTTGAACCTCTGCGTCCTCCGCGCCGCTGCGTTTTCCCAGATTCGGTCCCCTACACCATGGCACCGCTATGGTTGAAAAACGCAGAGACGCAGAGGCGCAGAGACGCAGAGGAGAACATCGGAGCCGCCTTGGTTGCGGCTCCGCCGCCCTGCGTTCTCTGCGTAAAAAATTGGGCGGCCGATTTTGTGTCATGGACCACGGTGGGTGGAGCTGACTGAGAAAGATGATTGACCGTCACACGGCGGCTCACAGGCTGGCGGCGTGAAACGCCTGTTCCCCTTTTTCCTACTCGCGGTCGCCGCCGCCGCAGCGCCGGTGACTTTCCCCGCCGATTGCACCGCCGGCCTCGGCATGAATATCCACTTCACCGACCCTCGCCCGGGAGAGCTGGAGATGATGACCGCCGCAGGAGTGCGCTGGGTGCGCATGGATTTCTCCTGGGGTGGTACGGAACGGCAGAAAGAGAAATATGACTTTGCCGCCTACGAACGGCTGCTGGCGGCGCTGGACAAGCATGGCGTGCGCGCCCTTTTCATCCTCGACTACGGCAACAAGCTCTATGAGCCCGACGCCTCCGTCCGGACGGCCGCCGGCCGGGAGGCCTTCGCGCGCTGGGCGGCTGCAGCGGTTTCGCACTTCAAAGGCCGGGGCATCTACTGGGAGATCTGGAACGAGCCGAATGGCGGTTTTTGGAAGCCGAAGGCCGACGTGGCCGAGTACAGCGCCATGGCGCTCGCCGCCTGCAAGGCGATGCGCGCCGCCGCGCCCGACGAGACGATTATCGGGCCCGCGACCAGCACGATCGATCTGGCCTTCATCGAGGGGTGCGGGAAGGCGGGCCTCTTCGATTACTGGGATGCCATCTCCGTCCATCCCTACCGGCAGGAGATCCCCGAGAGCGTGGCCCTGGAGTATGCGACGCTGCGCCGGCTGGTGGCGAAGTATCGCGAGCGGCCGATCCTCTCCGGCGAGTGGGGCTACTCTTCGGCCTGGCAGCACTACGATGCCGAGAAGCAGGGCAAGATGCTGCCGCGCGAGTGGCTCATCAATATCGCCAATGGCATCCCGGTCTCGATCTGGTACGACTGGCACGAAGACGGCACCGACCCGAAGGAGCCGGAGCATCATTTCGGGACGGTGGAGAATGCCTACCGAAGCGGGCCGGTCTATGTGCCGAAGCCCGCTTACACGGCGGCGAAAGCCCTGACCACAGCGTTGCGCGGAAGCGAGTTTCTGCGCCGGCTGTCGGTGGGCGGTGCGCAGGATTACGTGCTGCTCTTTCGCCGCGGCGCCGGGCTGAAACTGGCGGCCTGGACCACGGTCGCCGCGCATCCGCTGCGGCTGCCGGGCGAAAGCGAGCTCACGCTGAACCTGACCGACGCGCCGCAGTACCTCGACCTGCCGAAGGGCGATGCGAAGCTCGCAACGATTCCAGCCCGCCCAGCGCTGCGGGCCATCCTCCAGCCGTCCGACGGTTCGCTGCAGGTGCGCCTCGAAAACCCGAATGCCGAGCCCTTTACCGCCGAAGTGCGGCTCACGGAAGTGCCGGCCACTGCTCAACCGATCACGCTCGCGAAGGGCGAATGGGAGAAGTCCCTCAGCTTCCCGCTGGAGGGGAAACTGGCGGAGTCATTTCGCGTGGGTGTGCAGGTGGTCCAGAGCGCGCAGCTCTTTCTGGAAGTGCCGCCGCGGCAGTTCACCCCCGTGAAGGCCGAGCTTTTCACGGGGGCGAAAATCCGTCCGGATGGCGACGCCAAGGTGGCTTCCGAGCAGACTCTCTCGGTGGCCACTGCGCCGGAGCCTCCGCCGGGCGGAAACGCCGAGGTCCTTCGGCTTCGCTACAAAGCCGCACCGGGCTGGAAGTTCTTCCTTGGGCAACCATCCGGAGAAGCGCCGCGCGAGATTGCCGGCCAGCCGCAGGCTTTCGGAATGTGGATCCATGGCGATGGCCAGGGGTGCCATCTGCGCCTGCGCGTGGTGGATGCCTCCGGCCAGACCTGGCAGCCTTCCGGCCCGCGAATCGACTGGAAAGGCTGGCGCTACGTGGAACTGCCGCTCAACCCGGAAACCGCCCACTGGGGTGGCAAGAAGGAGGGCGGCGTCCAATACCCGCTGCACTGGGACTCCCTCTTCCTGGTGGACTCCCCGCGCGAGTCGGAGGTGCATGGCGAGTTATATTTCACCCGGCCGTGGGTGATTGAGTAAGATCAGCGCTACACCTACGCCCTCGACGCCGTGAAAATCGGTCAGCCCGTGAAGGTCGCCGTCGAGCGCGAGGGCCAGCGCGTCGAGTTGACAGTCACGCCGGAAGCGCGGAAATAATCGACGGGTCCCGTTCCTCCCCGGACGTTGCCTTCCAAGAAATCGGCGGCGTCGGACACGACCAACGAGGACCTGATTGGAGGCAACATGAAACAACTCTTCTTTCGGATCGTCACCCTCGCGGCGCTGGCGCTCTTCGCCCTCGGCCAGCCTCGCGCTTTCGCCCTCACCACCGCTGACGTCGCCGGCAGTTGGCTCTTCACCGTCTCCTTCACCGGCGAAACCCCGTTTGATCAACCTTACATTTTCGACGCCACTGGCAATGTCTACGATCCCAATTACGGTGGCGTTGACGGCGCCGTGTTCGGCACCGTCACCGTCAATGACACGAGCTTTGCGATGACGCTCACCGGCTATGACGGTTACGTGTACACCTACACGGGCAACCTTGATGTGCAGAATGCCACGGCCTCGGGCAGTGTCACTCAGGACGCCGCATCTCCCGGCGGGGAAGATCTCAGCGGCACCTTCACCGCGGTTGGCACGGTCAAGCAGCCGACCGTCACCACCGGCACGCTGACTTACAGGGAAACCGATAAGCTCTACGTGATCGGGACCACCCAGTTCAGCATTACCGAATTCACCGCCACCGGGAGCATCAGCCTGAATAACTTTCCCAACACCGACCCGAACGTGCTCGTGCTGCCGGATGACGTGGAATTGAACGTCAGTTTCGGGGTGGACCAGGTGGCGCAAGCGATCTACGGAGGCAGATTCTCCGACGCTCTTCTGACCAATAAGCCGAGCCCATCGAAAAAAGCCTTCTTATATCAGCCCTTTTCGCCCGACATCTTTTTCGATGGACTCGCAGCCCTGAAAATTCGCCTCCCGAAGACACATAAGACGGGCGCTGCTACCCTAACAGCCGGTTGGATTTTTACGGGTCCGCACAACAAGCCAGCGACCGGTTTGAAGTTCTCGATCATCGGCGTGGGACGTGGCTGGCAGAGCAGCGCGGGCGGCGGCAGCAGCAACGTTCAGGGTCTCACCGGCACCGCTGCGGGCCGGCTTGGACACCCCAGTGAAAAGGACGATCTGGACCTCAACTGCGTGATCACCTTCGGCAACGCCAGCAAGAACGTCACCGCGAGCTTCAAGCTCGCAGGCCCGGCCACGGTCGACACCAAGGACGTGACGCCCAAAGACACGAAGAGCGTCAAGGAATCGACGGTCACCGTATCGCTGAAGGGGCCGGTCAAGCCGCCGTCGTAGAGCTTCGCTAGACGACGCCGCTGCTTCCAGGGCTGGAGTTGATACTGACGGAATTCTTCGCGCGCCGAGTCTTTCGCGCTCGCGCATCAAGGGGCAATGGCTTCTCGCGCCGGAGAAAAAGAATTACCCGCTCGTGCCTGTAGAGGCCCTCTTACGCCGGCTGATCCGGCGGGGTGGCTTTGGGCAGCAGGCGCGCGAGGACAAGGAGGAGGCCGAGGACTACGGCGGTGAGAGCGGCCCAGAAGAGGATGCGGCGGGGGCCGGAGAGCGACTCGCTTTCGAGCCAGGCGGATTTCTTCGCGCCTTCCTCGGGTCCCAGGGTGGCGATACTCTTTTCGGCAGCGAGCAACTGCGGGGCAACCAGGCTCAGGTCATAGCGCCCCGGATTTGCCTGCCTGTTGTCGTAGTAGAGGCGGAAGGGCGGGTCGGCGGGCGCGGCGGTCTTGAAGACGAGGCGGGTGACGGGATACCACGCGCGAGCGCTGTTGACGTCGATCGGCGGGTTGTCGCCGTTGTCGGTTTCGAGCAGGAGCGAATCGGTGGCGGGTTTCTGCGCGAACTCGAGAACCAGATCGACGGCGGGCCGGCCCGGCGTGCGCCGCCAGGTGGCGCGGCCCAGCTCGCGCGGATACTTGTCGCCGCGCTCGTCCGGCACTTCCTCCCACAGACGCAGCTCGCGTTCGAATAGCGCCGTGCCAGAGGTGCAGGCGAGACGCGTGAGGGGCAGCGCGGGTTGCGGCAGCTTGAGCGACCAGCGGGAGAGACGGGGCTTCTTCGGGTCGTGCGACGGCGCGAGGACAGGCGTGATGGCGCGGGCGATGGAGGTCCGTTCGAGCAAATACGGGAACTGGCGGGCGTCGCGCACCAGGCGCAGGTCGGCAAAGCCGGGGCTCGCGCGGGAGAGGACCTCGAGGTCGAGCTCGAGCTGCTGCGCACCGGGCTGGGTGAGCTGCACCGGCTTGCGGCGCTTCCAGTCGGACACATCGAGCGGGGCGGAGCTTTCGGCGACGCCGGGGAGCGCCTCCGGCGCGCGGAACTCGGGATTGTCGGCGAGCGGCGAGGGGGCGAGGCGCATGGCCTCGGCGCCCTTGAGGCGATCGGAAAGGGCGGCGACGTCGTAACGCGGCGCTGGACATTGGTTGTTGCCGGTGAGAATCCGGAATGATCCCGGCGCGCGGGCGAGGAAGGTCATGCGGGTCGGCCGCCGCGTGGCGCGGACGGACGTGATGGCCAGCGGCGGGCTGTCCTGATTGCGCACGAGCAGCACCAGTTCGCGAGAGCCCACCTGCTTTTCGATTTCAACGGAAAGCTGCGCGGCGGTAGCGCTCTCGAGCGCGATGCGATGCACGACGCCCTCGGCGATCGGCTGCTCGCGGATGCCTTCCTCGGTAACCTCCGGCACGGCGACGGTCACGGCGCGGGTAAAGAGCGGTTCCGCCGTTTCGATCTCGATCGTGGCCAGGCGAAGATTCGCGGCGCCGAGATCCAGGGCGAGGCGCGTGATCCCGGGACTTTCATCGCGCGACTTGATGGTCACCGCGACCGGCTCCGTGGGTGAGGCGATTTTTTCTCCGTGCACCTGGACGCCGGTAATCGGCACGGCCTCCGCGCGGCGATCGTCGAGGGTGAGGCGCAGGAGCTTCCAACGCGCGGGCGGGAATTCGACTTCGAGCCGTGCTGCGCCACCCGGCAACCGAAACACCGGCCGGTCGGCGGCGAGTTCCTGCCATCTTCCTCCGTCTTGCGAGCCTTCGACGCGCACGGCTTTGATGAAATCGTTCGCTGGCGTTTCGAGAGTGACGCCGCCCACTGGCTCAATCATCCCGGTTTCGACCGTCACTTTCGTGGCGGACGCTTCGAGAGAAGCGAAGAAAGATTCGGCCCGCCGTAGGGTCGCGGGCTGCGGCGCGGGCCGCTCGATGAGGAACGGCACTTCATTGCCCCCGGCATCGAGGATGCGGAGGTCTTCGAGCCCGGGGCGGGCGGCGCTGAGGGTCGCGGGCGGCAGATCCATGCGCACCAGGCCCGCGGCCGGGACTTCCACGGTCTGTTGATGCCGCCACTCGCCCGGCGCCAGCGCTCCGACCGGTGCTGCGAAGGCGAGGAGCGCGAGCAGCGCGGATAGTTTACGGAAGCGGAGGCGGCGGGGTGGTTTCATCGGGCTTGTCTCCTATCGCGAGGAAGCGCTGGTAAAGGAACGAGGCGAGGATGGCGACGATCGCGACCACCACCAGGGCGCCGATGCGATACAGCGCGTCGAGCTGCGCGAGATCGTGGAGGAAGAGCTTGAGCAGCGTGACGCTGAGCAGGCCGATGCCGGCGTAGCGCACCGCCGGAAGTTTTTTGGCGATGCCGATGATCAGCAGCAGCAACGCGAAGAGCGCCCATGCCATGCTGTAGCTCATGTCGCGCGCGAGGTTGCCGCTGAACTCGAAGGTCACCACCGGCGCACCCGGCGTGGTGAAGTAATCGGCGATCTCAATGTTCACGAGGAGGAAGGCGAGAACGGTGCCGAGGGCGCAGAGCAGCGGCGGCGCATTGCGGCGGAAGACAACGTGGTGCGGGGGCGCGAGGAGGCGCGCGCCGGCGAAAAGGCAGACGGACACCAGGCCGTAGGCGTAGAGATACCAGTTGAAAATCGCGACAGGACTGCGCGCGTGATAGCTGAGCACCGCGGGGTTGAGCGCGAGGCGCGCGAAGGCCACAACAAGCAGGCCGACGCCGACGAGGCGCAGGCCGGGATGGGCGATGCGATGGAAAAGCCAGCAAAGGGCCACGCCTTCGAGCGCCCAGCCGATGGTGATCCACTGCCGGTCGAACTGGATCGGAAAAATCAGGGTGATGAAAAAGAGCGCGACCCCACCGAACCAGGCGAGCTGGGTTTGACGTGCCGGGCTTCCCGCGGGCGTGCTTTTCACCAGAGCCACCAGCGCCAGGATCGACGGCACCGCGAACGCGGCGGGCACGAGGCCCATCATCGGATTGGGCCAGGCGAGCTTCAGCAGCCGATGCACGAGATAAAAGTGCAACGGACCCGAGATCGCCGCGGCCGCCCACGGCAGCGCCTTCCCGGTGAAGTCTTTCCGGAAGACAAACGGGAACGCCGTGAACACCGCATAGAAAACGAGATACCACCCCAGAGGGATCGCCGCGTTGGCGGGGTCGAAACGCGCCGCCTGCCACGCATTCTCGAGCGCGACGACCGAGAGCAGCCCGACGAGCGGCAGCGCTTCCACCGCCAGCAACCGGCTCACCCCGAGCACCAGCACCACGAGCAGCAGCGCGAGCCCGAAGACCGGGGAAGGATTCGTGATCGGCAGCCGGGCGGTGACCATGATCAGCAGGAGAAACGGCAGCACCACCGAGCACGCGGGGAGCAGATTCTTGAGGCTCTCCGGACCCGCCCACGCGCCCATGAATTCCTGCATCGCCGGACGGAGTGGGCGGCTCGCCGCCGGGTGCCGGGCCAGGCGGCGCGCGGCCCAGACGCTCGCCACGAGAAAGAAAACGGCAAAACCGCCGACGACCCACAGCGTGGTCGGAAGCCCGGAGAGAGTCGCGGGAATCCGGAAGATCCAGACCGCCGCGACCAGCAAAGTCAGCACGAGAACGAGCAGGATGGGCAGGAGCGTGGCGGAGAGGACCGCGAGCACCACGGCGAGCAAGTCCACGAGGAGCACGAAGGGCCAGACGAGGAACGATAGGGCCGTGGTTTGCAGCACCGGGACGAGAGCCAGGAGCAGCGCCAGGGCCGGGAACGTCTGGCTCCACCAGGCCGGGACCGCGATGGCGCGGAGCCGCTGGAGGGCAAGCGGCACCACCGAATGGAAAATCGTGAAGACGAGATACAACGCCAGCCCGGAGTTGAGCAGCGCGTCATTCATCGAATTGCCGGTCCAGATCGCGAGCATCAGGAAGACGGCGAGACCGCTCACGGGTTGGACGGTGGCGAGTTCCTTGTCGAGCAGCACCAGCGCCAGCACGCCGAGGTCGATGAGGAACACGTAGCTGAAAAGCAGCAGCGGACGCTGCGCGAGCGGCGTGAACGCCAGGAAGGAGAGCGCGAAGCAAAACGCCACGCCCGCCAGACCGAGCGCGGACCAGGTGAGCTGGCGGTTCGTGCGCCCATGCCGCTTCGCCCAGAAGGCTGCTCCGAGGAAAAGCGCCACAAATCCCGCCTCCACGAGCATCGGGATCACCACTTTGTTTCCCTCGAAATACCTTTCCGAAACGAAGAACCGCGCTGCCCAGCCGATCTGCATGAACGCCGTGCAGACGGCGCCGAGCGGCACGAGATAAAGCCACCGGCGGTGGAGCGCCACGGCGATCAGGCCCGCGTCGATCAGCGCGATATAACCGAACAAACCCCACGGATTGTCCTGCCCGGTGGAGAGCAGCACCGGAGTAAGGAAGCCACCGAGCATCCCGAGCACCGCGACCACTTGCGCCTCGAGCCGGACCGCGAGCAGGAAAGCCACCGCGGTGATCAGCGTCATCAGCAGCAGGGTCGGAAGCAGGCCGAAGAACGGAAAACGATAGAACGCGCGGCAGGCAAAGGTCGTTGCGTAAAGGATGAGGACGCCCGTCGCGCAGAGGGTCTGCGCCGTGACCGCGAGGGCCTGGCGTTTCATCATCACGCCTCCGACAAGCAGACCGATCCCGATCAGGAATCCGATCGCCACCCGCGCCTCGGGTGGGATGAGATTGTGCTCGAACGAATACTTGACGAAGAAGGCGACGCCGAGAAACAGCGCGAGCCCGCCGATCCAGGCAAAGAGCTTCGCGCCCATGAATTGTTCCCAGTTGATCGGCGAGGGGGGCGGGCTGGCAGGCGGCAACGGTCCGGGGCTGGCCGCTGGCGAGGACGGGGCGGCGCCGCCCCCTTCCATCCACTGCTGCAAGCGGCTCGCCGGTTCCGGAGCGGCCGGCCTCGCCGGAGGCTCGCTGATTTCCGCGGCGGTAATCGGAGTTGCCGGTCTGGGTGGCGCAGCCGGCAGCGGCGGGGGCGCGGCGGGTGCCGGTGCGGGCTCAGGTGCTGGTGCCGGCGGCGGTTCCGAGGCGGCCCTGAGACCGGCGAGCTGGTCGCGGAGTCGGCGCACTTCGCTCTCCAGTCCGGCGACGCGGGACGCAAGCAGGTCGATGGCCTTGCGCGCGCCCCCCGCGCGAACCAGCGCGACGATGCCGAGCACGAGCGCGCAAAAGATCAGAAATTCCATGGGACGAGAGGGGCGAGGGAAAGGCGGAGGCGGCCCGCCAGGAAGCGCAACGATTGCATAGTGCCGCAATCCTTATCCGCAATCGGGACGCTGGCGTGAATTGATAATCTCGAAAGATGCGATCGCGGAATTTCGCGAGCCACCCCCGGGAGAGCGGCAGATCCACTGGGGTATTCGCTTTGCCTCTGAACGGCACATTGCGGTTGAGATTGCGATCCGCACCACTCAACAATCGCCGCGGCACGCGGGGTGTCCCGGTGCTCCCGCGACTCACTCACCAAATTCCCCTGAGAACCACATGCCCACAGGAATCCCCGGCGCAGATAGCGTCAATCCAGTCACCCCCGCGCTGATCCAGCAGACCACGCAACTCATCGGACGCCCGCCGCAATTCATGGGTCGATACTTTTGCCGCGCGGATCGTCCGTCGCCCTATGAATATGGGCACCGGGAGGAAAACGGCCCCCTGCACGACAGCAACCTCAAGTTGCTGCCGGTTGCCGATCAGACGCCCCAGGTCGGTGGGTCCCGCGAGGAGGGCGTCTCGGACGGCCAGGGTAATGTCGGCGACTTGCTGGCGACCTTCGATCCGGGCTACCTGGCCAGCCTCGGGAATGAGTTTCTCGTCTTCCTCGACGTGGAAGGAAATCCGTCACTTTCGGTGAATTACTATGCGGGCTGGGCGGAGACCCTGATGAGCGCGAGCCAAACCCAGAGCGGTGGCCGGTTCACGTTGTTGCCGGCGGTCTATGGCTCGCGGGACGACCGTCAAACCTGGGAGGCGCTCCAGCAGGCCGGGCAGCAGGGAGCGGCCTGTTACGGCGTATGGGTCGCGGCTTACTTGACTCAAAGCGCGGATTCGATCCCCGTGGTGTGGCCGGATTGGGATGAGCACCAGACCACGCCCCAAGGCGCGCAACTGACCTGTCCCGTTCTCCTCTGGCAGTATGCGGGTAACTTCCCCAACTCGAGCGAATATGCGCCTCTCGACTGTAACATGACCAACCCGGCAATCGATGCGGCGCAGTTCCTCTCCCGGCTGATCCTGCCTCCCACCCAGAGTTAGCGGCGTCCAAGTGAAGACGCGCCCGACAATGCTGGGAACCAGGCGCTTGGCCATGGGGTTTTGCCGCCCTAAACATTCCGCATGAAACGCTCCCACGCCTTCCGGAATGCCCTCCTGTTCCTGACGCTGATGACGGCGGCGGTCACCCGCGCGGAAGAACCGGCGAGGAAGGTGGACGTCTGCGTGTATGGCGCGACGCCGGCGGGGATTCTGGCCGCGGTGGCGGCCAGGCAGGAGGGATGCACCGTGCTGGTCATCGAGCCCAGTCGCTGGGTCTGCGGCATTCTCGGCGCAGGGATCAAGCCGATGCAGGATTGCGCGGAACCGAAGGCGGTCGGCGGGCTGACGGCGAGTCGCGTTTTCAGCATTGGCAAGAGGCCGGACGTGATTCGGCAGGGGTTTGCGGGCTGGCTCGAGCAGGAGCAGATCCCGGTGATCCACGAGCAGCGGGTGCAGCGCGTGGAAAAATCCGGGGTGGCGATCGTGAGGCTCGTGCTGGAACTGGCTCCGCCGGACAAACAGGCCATCCCGGCTCCGACGGCCGCGAAGAAGGACGCCTCGACGATCGAGGCGAAGGTCTTCATCGATGCCAGCTACGAGGGCGACGTGATGGCGGCGGCCGGAGTGAAGTACGCGGTGGGTCGGGAATCGGCCGCGGCTTATCAGGAAAAGCTCGCGGGGGTGGGCCCGACGACGAACTGGACGCCGATCGATCCCTATGTGAAACCGGGCGATCCGAAGAGCGGGCTCCTGCCCCTCGTGGATGCGGACCACGGGCTACCGAAGGGCGCGGCGGATGATTACAGCCAGGCGTATAACTATCGATTTTACGTGACCACCGATCCTGCCAAGCGGATCGCGATCGAGAAGCCGGCGAATTACGACGTGAAGGAATTCGAGCTCGTCGGGAGGTATGTGGAGCACCTCACCAGCACGATCAAGGATGACCCCGAAAAGCTGATCAAGCGTCTGCGGGATATCTTCCCCGGTTGGAGGAACAGCGGTGAGTATAACTACAAGCGGGATTCGCTGGTCACCATCGCGCCGTTGGGCGTGAGCCGGTACTATCAAGACGGCACCTGGGAGGCGCGGTCGCGCGTCTGGAAGCAGCACCGGGACTATCTCAGCGGCCTGCATCATTTCCTGAGCACCGATCCGCGCGTGCCCGAGGCCTTCCGCGAGGAAACAGCCGCGCTCGGGCTCGACCAGACGATGCATCCCGACACCGAAGGCTGGCCCAATCAGCTCTACGTGCGGTTGACCCGGCGGATGCGCGGGCCATACGTCCTGACCCTCGCGGACGTCTGGAATGAGACGCAGGTCGAGGACGGCGTCGGCCTGGCGCTTTACGGCGTGGATATCTATCCGGTGCGACGTTACGCGGTGGCGTCGGAGACGACCGGGCAGATGGGCGTGGCGACGGAGGGGAATATGTTCATCGGTGGTTCGCGGGGAACGGGTCACCCGTATCCGATCCCCTACCGGGCGATCACCCCACTGGCCGCGGAATGCAGCAACCTCCTCGTCCCGGTCTGCTTCTCGGCCAGTTACATCGCCTATGCGTCCGCGCGCATGGAACCGGTCTTCTGTGTGCTCGGTGAATCGGCGGGCGTGGCCGCAACGCAGGCGATCAAAGCGGGCGCGTCGGTGCAGAATGTGGACGCAGCGAAACTGCGCAGCCGGTTACTGGAGCGCGGACAGATTTTGGAATGGACCGGCCCGGTGGAACGACCAGCCGCGAGCGGCGGCGTTGAGGTCAGCGAATGGGATTCGCGCGAGGAATGGAACGAAGCGAAGCCCGGCTGGGACTGGCTGTTCCCCTTCATCGACAAGAACAAAGACGGAAAGATCTCCACCGCGGAACACACCGAGTTTCAGGAATACAAGAAGCAGCACCCGGACTGGCAGAAACGCGCGCGTGCGGAGTTGGGCGGGAAATAAAGCCGTCTCGATCCAGGCGAAGGGTGCGAGGTGGATGGCGGCGCTCCGCGCGCCATGGGTTCAAGAACGCGCAGAGCGCCAGACTCCCGGCGGGAAGAGTGCGCCTGCGGCGGAATGGAAGGCATGGCGCGCGGAGCGACGCCATCCACCCCATTTACCGGTCGCTCCCGCTGGCTCCTGCGCGCGCCCATTCGTGGCGCAGCAGGCCGTAAACCTCCGCGTCCACGGTTTCTCCATCGGTGATCCAACGCTCACGCAAGACACCCTCCCGGGTAAAGCCGAGGCGTTGCAGCAGGCCTGCCGAGGCGGTGTTGGGCGCCTCGACCCTGGCTTCCAGCCTCCGCAGATTCATCTCGAGGAATGCGCAGTCGATCAACGCGGTCAGCGCTTCGCGCATGTAGCCTTGTCCCCAGTGGGCGCGTCCAAGAACGTAGCCGACCCCGGCCTGCGCGTTGACCTCGTCGAACTCAAACAGCCCGCATCGGCCGATGACGCTTCCGGTTCGCTTCGCCAGGATCGCAAACTCCAGCGCCGAACCCGCCGCCTGCAGCGCCGAGATGCGCTGAAACCATGCTTCCGCATCCGCCATGGCCTTCCACGGTGCAAAGCTGAGGAACCGCGTCACCGCTTCATCGCCGTTCACCGCGAGCAACTCCGGAAGGTCGGACTTCAAAGTCAGACGCACGCACACCCGCTCGGACTCAATCAGTTTCGGCGCGATCATCGGCATCGAGCCCGAGTATCTGCCGCCGTTCGCGGGAGCGTCCACATTGTTTCGCGGGGCCAGATTTTTGCGCTCGTGCGGATGCCTCGGCTCGTCCGCTCGTTCCCAAGTTGCCCTTGGGAATACGCTCTCACCGAAGCCTGGCTTCGGAGTGCCTGCATCGAGGCGAAGCCAGGCTTCGCGTATGCCTGCGTTCCCAAGTGCAACTTGGGACGAGCGGTGGGAACAATAATCTCGGAGCAGGCCTGCTCAGAGCGGTTGGGGAGGTTACTTCACCTCGACGACGTCGGTGACGTTGAGCTGGACGAATTGACCGTTGAAAGGCTGCGGGGCCGGGGGCACGTCGGGGACAACCAGCTTGGCGAAGTTGGTGATCATCCGGCCGTTCTGGCCGTCGCCGTGGAGGGTGAGCGTGGCGCCGCCTTCGATCTCGATGGTCGCGGTGTAATCGATCGTGAAGATGAGGTGGCCGACCTTGTCCTGGCGATTGAAGAAGTAATGCGACGGCGGCGAGGAGACGGTGAGTTGGTAGATGTTGTAGGTCGCGTTGTTCGGTTCGCCGCCGACGTAGAAGTAGTCGCCGACCATCTGGCCGTCCTTGTACATCATCGGCTCGACCACGCCGCGGACGCGGAGGGTGACCTTGTAACGTTTGCCGGGTTCGCCGCCGAACTTCTTCACGTCGGTGAACTTGTCATTGGTCGCCGGATCGTCTGTCGCCCGGCCCGAGACGCCGTCTGCGCCGGGCTTGGGATTCTCTGGCATCGGATCCTTGCACGGGAATTCAAAGCGATAGCCGTCGATTGCGGCGGCGATCTTCTTCAGGTCCTCGGCCGGGGAGGAATTGGCGGCGAGCAAGGCGCCGGCGAAAAGGAAAGAAGCGAGTCGGGTCATGGAAGGATGAAGGTTGAAGGATGAGAGGTGACGGGGGTGATCGGAGCGATTTATTTGCCGGGTTTGCCGGCGTCGTCGAGTTCCTGCCGGGTGGCGATCGGGACGTAGCCGGCTTCCAACCCCTTTGGCGGCGTGACGAGTTGCGCGGGATCGAGATCGGCCAGGGTGCCGACCGTCGGCGGCGCGAGGTAATCGCGATCCCTGGTCCACGAACGATGCAGCTTCTCGACTTTCACCTGCATCTGCTCGCGCTCCTCCTTGGTCAGATCGGCATTCAGCAACGCCGGCTGATCGGCGAAGCGATACCAGGAATAAGTGACCACGCTGCCATCGCCGAGGTGCGCTCGGAAAGGTCCCGCCGCAGGTCCCGGTTTCTTGAAGGAACTCTCCGCGGTTTCGGGCGTGTCGTAGGGCTCCGGAGGCTTCTCACGCGGGCGCTCGAAACGCACGCCGGCCAGCCCCGTTTGGGCCGGCACGTCGGACGGCTGCGCGACGACCCATTGCGGTTTCTTGCCATCGCTCGCGAGCCGGAAGTATTCGGGGAGCGTGACGCGGGCGCCTTGCGGCGAAGTGCTCTTCTTCACGAGCTGCTCGCTCCATTGGTAGCCGTAGGTGGTGGGATCGGGCGCGATCGCCGTGGCGAATGAGTTCCAGGCCAGCGGCGTCTTCTGCTCCTTCGGCGTGCCTTCCGGGTAAATCTTCCAGGTCGAACCGCCGTTGCCGCGGAAGTTTTGCCCATAGGCTCCGGCAGGATCGATCGTGCCGCTGGCTGGCGCACCGCCGTCAAACCACGCCTTCACTGCCTCCCAAAGCGCCTGCCTGTTGTAGGAAGTGAGGCGGTGCAGGACCACCGAGATTCCATCGGGGCCCACGGGGAACGAGGTCGGCGCCACGCGCGCGAAGGTTTCGCCCTTCTCATCCGCCGACAACACGCTCGGCACATATTGGGTTTCCATCTGGAACGGCTTGTTCGGCGTCGAGGGACGCGAGTCGAGCAACAGCCCGGCGAGCGTGGGATTCAGCACCGCGGAGTGCGACCAGAAGAACGGGGTGAAGAAACTGACCGGCCCCTTGAAGTTCTTCGTGTTGAGAAACAGCGTCCACGATTGGTCGCCCGTCGGGACGTTCTGCCCGGCGGTGGTCGTCTTCGGCGAGGTGAGCGGGAGCGGGAGGTAGCCGTAGCCGAAAAGCTGGCCATTCGTGCCCTGCTTGAGATTCAGCCCATCGATGGGAAAGAGCAGCCACGGGCTGAGCTGCGCCACGCCATAGAGGCCCTGCGGCTTGTCCCAGGTGCCGCGTCCGTGGGCGGGGCCGTTGGCAATCTCTTTGAAGTTCACCGCCACGCCGCCCATGATGAACTTCGGCGTCTCGGTCGGGAAACGCGTGTCCCGCCACCAGCCCAGCCCGCCTTCGATATCGGAATACAAATCGGCCGGCGGCTTGCCTTCGTATTGCGCATGCATCCAGGTGCCGAAGAGCCCGGTCTGAAATCGATGCCCGGGATACTGCTGCAGCAAAGGCCACGCGGCCGCATAGAGCGAAAACCCGGCATTGTAGGTCTCCGGCACTTTCTCCGTCGGGACCAACATGTATCCCGCCATCTCTCCTTTCTGGATTTCCGCAGTGGCCGAAAGGGTGACCAGCCAAAGGACGGCAGCAAATGCGGGCAAGCGAAGGGTGGGGGGCACGCGAGAAGGTTTACTCGTCCGCGCCGAAGATGCGCGAGTTCAATCAAATATCCGGTGCTCAAGGGACACGCCGGCGATGCAATGGAAGCGCTCGCCAGGGCTCACGAGGAGGGAACGCCCGCAGATTCACCCGTTTTCCGCTCGTTCTGCTCGTTCCCAAGTTGCACTTGGGAACGCACCTCGGGGCGAAGTTCTACTTCGCAGGCGGGGGCGTCGGCGGGCCGTGGCGGCATCGGCCGTCACAGACATCCTGCCCGCGGACCCCCCCCTCCATGCGAAGCGCAGCTTCGCTCCCAAAGACGTTCCCGCCGCGCAATTTCCGGGGCCGTGCTACGCGTTGCTGGGTAATCATGATTACAACGTGGAGCCGGCGGGGAAGTGCGAGGCGCAGCTCGCCTATGCCGCCGCCCAACCCGGCACGCGCTGGACGCTGCCCGCCAAATGGTATCGCTTTGATTTTCCCCACGACCGCCCGCTGGTCACGTTCCTCGCGCTCGACAGCAACTATCAAAAGGCGACGCCGGAGAAGCTCTCCCTGACTCCGGAGGAACGCGTCGCGCAGGCGCAATGGCTGAAGGCGGAACTGGCGAAGCCGCGCACCACGCCGTTCCTCATCGTGTGCGGGCACCATCCGCTCTATTCCAATGCCGGAGACAGCCAGCCGCTCATCGCGGAGTGGGACGCGCTCTTTCGCGCGCACGCGGCCCATCTCTATTTTTGCGGACACATCCACGACCTCGAGCACCTCGAGTTCAAAGGTCACCCGACGTCGTTTGTCGTCACCGGCGGGGGCGGGACGACGCTGCGCACCGACGCTGGGAAGAAGTCGTCGGCGCTCGATCGTTTTGCCCAGAACGTCCACGGCTTCACCCACCTGGAAATGAGCGCCGAGCGGCTGGTCATCCGCCACCTCGGGGGCGATGGACGGCAATTGCACGCCTTTGCCAAGCTGCCCCAGGGAACGTCGAATTGCTCTAACCGGCGCCGGTGGGCGGCACGACATCGGCACACGACGACAGCTCCGCGATCTTCACCTTGCGATGCTCACACGCGGACCTTGTGTCGGCGGCTTGCTCCGCTGCCAGCAGCCCGGCATGTTCGGCGGCCCCATGCGTTGTTTCTTCATTCTCTTTCTTGCCCTGGCGGGTGCGCTGTTTGGTCAGCAGCCGCCGTATGATGTCGTTCCGTCTGCGGAGGCGCCTCGGGTCCGCTACGAGGCCTCGACCCGGCCGGGGGAATTGATTTTCCCCGTGAGCTACACGGTATGGGTGCCGCCGGGGGTGAAGATGCTGCGCGGCGTGATCGTGCACCAGCACGGGTGCGGCGAGGGCTCGTGCAAATCCGGATTCACGGGAGCGTTTGACCTGCACTGGCAGGCGCTGGCGCGGAAGCACGATTGCGCTCTGCTCGCCGCGGTCTATGAGCAGCCGGAAAAGGCGGACTGCCAGATGTGGTGCGATCCGCGCAACGGGTCGGATACGGCGTTTCAAAAAGGACTAGCCGATCTCGCCGCGAAGACCGGCCACCCGGAACTGGCGACGGTGCCGTGGGCGCTGTGGGGGCACAGCGGTGGCGGGCTTTGGGCGGGCGCGATGGTGCTGCTGCATCCGGAGCGCGTGGCCGCGGCATGGCTGCGCTCGGGCGTTCCGCAGTTGCAGGCGAATCCGGCGCGTCCGACGATGAAGGTCCACGTGCTCCCCGAGGCCGCGCTGGCGGTGCCGATGATGTGCAATCTCGGGACGAAGGAAGGGTTTACCGTGAGGGAAGGGCGGTTCGCCGGCGCCTGGACCGCGAACGTGGCGTTCTTCAGCGAGGTGCGGGCGCGCGGCGGGCTGATCGGCGTGTCGGTGGATCCGCTGACGTCGCACGAATGCGGCAACCAGCGTTATCTCGCCATCCCGTGGCTCGATGCCTGTCTCGCCGCGCGGCTGCTCGCCGAGCCGGGCGCGCCGTTGCGCGCCATGCCGGAAGCGAGCGCAATGCTCGCGCCCTTGCTCGAGCCGGGAGTGGCGCCCGTGGCACCGGTGCCGGCGGCGAGTTTCTCGGACGCGAAGGAGAAGGCGATCTGGCTGCCCGGCGAGGCGATCGCCAGGGCGTGGACGCAATACGTGACCGACACCGCGGTGCCAGACGCAACGCCCCCGCCCGCGCCGACGCATCTCCGGGTGAGCGGCCAGGAATTGACGTGGGAAGCCGAGGCCGACCTCGAGAGCGGGCTGGGCCATTTCATCATCGAGCGCGACGGCCAGCCGATCGCCACCGTGCCCGAGCAGCCGAAGAATCCCTTTGGCCGCCCGATCTTCCAGGGCCTGCAATACAGCGACACACCCGCCCAGCCGCTGGTCACGATGCGTTTCACCGACGCCCAGGCGGAGGCGGGAAAGGAGCACCGCTACCGCGTGATCGCGGTGAACACCGTGGGTTTGAAGTCGCCGTAGCCTTGCGACCGAGGCGGGCTTCGCTGAAGTCGATTGACCTCTGGCTATTGAGGCCGCGCTCTGGTTGTTGACGCGCCGCGCCCTTACAGCTCCGCGATCTTCAGATTGCGATACTCGCACTTCATCTCGACCCGGGGTGGATTTGGAAGTCGAGTGGGGCTGCGCCGGAGAATTTCGGGTCGGTGTATTCCGACGCCTTCTGGCCATTGATCCAGCAGGTGAAGATATCGCCCTTGGCCTGAATGCGGAAGGTGCAGGCAAAGCAGGCTCCGTCTGCAGGGTTGGCGCCTCGGGGCGGCGCGCCTATCGTCCGCGCGCATGGATCCTCTGCTCTCGCCCGCCGTCTTTCTCGATCGCGACGGCACGCTGATGGAGGACACGGGCTATGTGAGCGATCCGGCCCACGTGCGGATCTACCCCGGCACGGCGGCCGCGCTCGCGGCGCTCAAGGCGCGCGGGTTCAAGAACGTGATCGTGACCAATCAAAGCGGAATCGCCCGCGGCTATTTCACGGAAGCCGCCTATCACGCGGTGCATGCCCGGCTGCTGGAACTGCTCGGCCCCGGCCTGATCGACGCGGCCTGCTTCTGCGCGGATCATCCCGACCAGGCCTCGTCACGGCGCAAGCCGGAGCCGGGGATGATTCTCGAGGCGGCCCAGGAATTGGGGCTGGATCTGAGCCGGTCCTGGATGGTCGGCGACCGGGCTGGCGACATTGCCGCCGGGCAACGCGCCGGGGTCCGGCCGATCCTCGTGCGGACGGGCATCGGCGCCGACGCGGATCCCGCCGGGGCGGTCTTTGTGGCGAAAGACTTTGCCAGTGCGGTGGAGTTCATTTTAAAGACTTCGGATGCCTAAGGTCGCCATCGTCATCCCCGCTCGCTACGGATCGACGCGCCTTCCGGGCAAGCCTCTGCTCTCGATCGCGGGCAAGCCCTTGATCCAACACGTCTGGGAGCGTTGCTCGCGCGCCCGGGGCATCGCGGTGGTCATCGTGGCCACGGACGACCTCCGGATCGCCGAGACCGCCTTCGGCTTTAACGCGGAAGTGGCCCTGACTTCACCCAGGCATCGCAGCGGAACGGATCGCGTGGCCGAGGTGGCCGCGAAACTGCGCGGCTTCACCCACGTGATCAACGTGCAGGGCGATGAACCGCTGGTGGACCCGGCCCTGGTGTCAAAGCTCGCGAAAACGATGGCCGCGGACCCACGCATCGAGATGATCACCGCGGCGAGCGCCTTTCCGCCGGAGGAGGACCGCGCCAATCCGAACCTGGTGAAAGTGGTGGTCGATCGCGCCGGGGATGCGCTCTATTTCTCGCGCAGCGTCATTCCGAATACGGCCCGGGCCGGGACCCCGCGCGCGCAGACCGCCAGCCTGCGCCACCTGGGGATTTACGGCTACACCACGAAGTTCCTCCTCCAGTTTGTCCGCTGGAAGCCCAGCGTCCTCGAGGAAGCCGAATCCCTGGAGCAGCTCCGCGCGCTGGAGAACGGCGCAAAAATCCGCGTGGTGCGGACGAAGTCGGTTGCGCCGGGGGTGGATACGCCCGAGGACGTGCTGGCCGTGGAACGACTGCTCGCTGCCTGAAGCGCCTCGCCACT
The DNA here is from genome assembly GCA_034667665.1 of Chthoniobacter sp. Lineage (GTDB taxonomy): Bacteria > Verrucomicrobiota > Verrucomicrobiia > Chthoniobacterales > Chthoniobacteraceae > Chthoniobacter. The sequence continues at coordinate 98,686 of JAXDQW010000101.1, read as the reverse complement.
GGCCCCGCCGCACCATGGACTTCAGCCTCGAATTTCAACCCTCAACATCTTCGTGAAATACATTTTCGTCACCGGCGGCGTCGTTTCCTCGCTGGGCAAGGGCCTGGCCGCGGCGTCGCTCGGCACGCTCCTCGAGCATCGCGGACTCAAGATCGTGATGCAGAAGTTCGACCCTTACCTGAACGTCGATCCGGGAACGATGAGCCCCTTCCAGCACGGCGAAGTCTATGTGCTCGACGACGGCGCCGAGACCGATCTCGACCTCGGCCACTACGAACGCTTCACCCACTCCGTCCTCACCCGCTCGAACAACACCACCAGCGGCCAGATTTACGAAACCGTGCTCAGCCGCGAGCGGCGCGGCGATTACCTCGGCAAAACGGTCCAGGTCATCCCGCACGTGACCGATGAAATCAAGAGCCGCCTGCGCAAGCTCACGGCCGAGCAGCCGTGCGATATTCTCATTACCGAAATCGGCGGCACCACCGGCGACATCGAAGGGCTGCCGTTTCTCGAGGCGATCCGCCAGTTCGTGCTCGAAGTCGGGCCGCAGAATGTCGTCATCATGCACGTCACGCTCGTGCCTTTCATCAAGGCCGCGGGCGAACTCAAGACCAAGCCCTCCCAGCAATCCATCGCGAAGCTGCGCGAGATCGGCTTGCACGCGCAGGTGCTGATCTGCCGCACCGAGCACCCGCTCGATGAGGAGGTGCGCTACAAGCTTTCCGTCTTTTGTAACGTGCCGCTGAACGCCGTGGTCGAGGCGCGCGACGTGGATCACTCCATCTACGAGCTGCCCCTGATTCTCCAGCAGGAGCGGCTCGACGACACCGTGCTGCGCCTGCTGCACATCACCGCCCCGCCGGCGGATATGACCGATTGGAAGAAATTCGTCGCCCGGATCATCAAGCCCAAGAAACGGGTGAAGATCGCCGTGGTCGGCAAATACATCGAGCTGCAGGACGCCTACAAATCCATCTACGAGTCACTGACCCACGCCGCCGCCAGCGTGGATTGCGGCATCGATCTCGTGCAAGTGGACGCGGAGGAACTGGAGAGCAAGAACCCCATCGAATTCCTGCGCGACGTGGCGGGAGTGCTCGTGCCCGGCGGCTTCGGCGACCGGGGCGTCGAGGGCAAGATCCGCGCGACGCAGTTTGCCCGCGAGCAAGGCCTGCCGTTTTTGGGCCTCTGCCTCGGGATGCAGGTGGCGACGATCGAGTTTGCCCGCCACGTCTGCGGTTTGAGCGGCGCGAACAGCACGGAGTTCGATACGCAAACCGTCGATCCGGTCATCGATCTGCTCGAGGAGCAAAAAGACGTGACCGCCAAAGGCGCCTCGATGCGGCTCGGCTCGTGGACGACCAACATCGTGGAGGGGACCAAGGCGCACGCGGTCTATGGCAAGACGGAGATCCGCGAGCGCCATCGGCACCGCTACGAATTCAACATGAAATACCGCGCGCAAATGGAAGCGAAGGGTTTCGTGATCAGCGGCACCTCCCCCGACGGCTCCCTCGTGGAGGTGATCGAGCTGAAGGATCATCCCTACTTTCTCGCCTGCCAATTCCATCCCGAGTTTCACTCCAAGCCGAACAAACCGCACCCGCTGTTCAGAGGCTTCGTCACCGCCTGCCTCGGCCACGGGAGCTGAGGGGCGTCGCCGCGCTTGCCCTGGGGAGTCGGTCGGACTTTGCGCGGACAACCGCAACTCGGCGAAGCCTGGGTCTGTCTAGGTGTGGTGCGGGAACTCACACCGTCAGATGGGGCGGCGGAATTCCGAACCAACTGTCGTTCTGACCTGACAACTTGACTGGATACGTCTGCGCCGCGGCACCGGCTTTGTCTTATGGAATGTTACTGAGATTAACCAAGGCTCTCCGAAAAGGGTATTCTTCATGGAGCGGGCAAAACGCGGGTGCCGCGTAGCGGCTGCAACCTGAGTAGCCGTGGTCGAGCGCAGCGAGGCCACGGTCCCAAGGAACGACAGCAGCCGCGTAGCGGCGATACTTACTTTGGTTTCGCCGCTGACGCGGCTCGTGCTTCTTGTTTGTCTTCCGTGGCCTCGCTGCGCTCGACCACGGCTACTCGGGTTACGCCGCTCCGCGGCAAGCGGAACGCCCCTTCAAGGACACCCTTTTGAAACCGGAGTTACTCGCTCTGGTAGTAACCGTCGGGGTTATACAGGTAATAGCAGTCCAGCGGGCTGAGTCGTGGGAGAAATGCTCGCGGTGTTCCCGGAGCATCCGCCTTGATGGCATTGGCATCACGGAATCGAAAGCTGGCATTGCTCGCCAACTGGCCGCTCGCCAGCCGCTCGCTGCCCGGATCCTTGAGCAAGGCCGTTTCCTGGCAACGGTTGACGACCACATCGACCCATTTGAGCTTCACCGCGTGGTCTGCGAATTCCTGCCAGTCTCCGGTCGAGCTATGGGCATAGAGTTGATTGGAGAACTCCTCAATCGAGATGCCCATCTTCTTTGCGATGGGAGCCGCAAGGCGCTGCCACCACTCTTCGAGTAACTTCACGCCCTCGCGCTGCGCGGCGAGGTTGCCGTGGAGGCCATTGGAGATCTGATGGTGCAAGATGATGGCATTGGGATAAGCGAACGAGTGCGGAGCCAGCGTGCAGATCGCTGCCGCCATGCTCGCGGCATAAGACTTCACCAGGACATAGACCGGAGCGGTGCTGCTCTGCATCGATTTGAGAATCTTATATCCGGCCATGACGGAGCCGCCGGGCGACTCATCGATGACAATAAAGATCGGAAGCACTTTGCTCTTATTGTTATAGAAATCGATCCGGTCACAGATGAAGTCACCGGTCGCCGCCGTGATCGGTCCGTTCAGCGGAATGCGGCGATCGCTAATGATGAGATCGCCATTGGGCTGGAGAGGCTCCGTCGAGTAAACCGGTCGCTGTTCAACATAAGCTTCCGCCTCCGTCAGCTTCTCGCGCTCCGCCACCTGCGCGCGCAATTCAACCAGGCGGGTGTTCCACGTTACTTCCTGCGCCTTGAATTCATTGTTCTTGCGCGAGAATTCCGCCAAGGCCAGGTCGGCTTCGAGCTCGGCGCGTTCCTTGGCCGTCCGCAGCGCCGCGAGCTCTTTCTGTTGCTGGCCTTCCAGGCGCGCGCTTTCCAGCGACTGCTGGGCGCCGATCTGCTCGATCTCGATCCGCGCGCGCTCGATCTCGGTGCGTTTTTGCGCCAGTTCTCGATCCGCTTTGATTTTCGCAAGGTCGGACTCTCCCTTGAGGCGTTGATACTCGCTGTTCGTCGCCGCGAGCTCTTTGCGCAAGGTCTCCTCGCGAACCTGGTTTTCGAGCAGCAGCCGATCGCGCTGGATCCGGAGCTGAGCCGTCGCTGCTTCTTCAGGAACTGCAATCAGGGCGCCTTCTCCTGAAGCGGAGACAGTTGCAGCATTTTGCGCATGCGACTGTTGAAAAATAGGCCCGGAGATCGCGGCCAAAGCTATCCAACACAGTGTGAGGTAAGCGGAGCGGAGCATATAGCAAGAGCACTGCCACGCCACGGCTGAAACTCGCACACCCCCCGCGGCCATGAGTCGAGGGACAGGTCTCTCGTCGCTCCTGCGCCGCATTTATTTAGAGCGCCCGGCAGGAGGCTTCTCTTGACTCCCCATCCATCACTGGCCAGTTTCCCGCCCCTTTCGATGCTGACCCGCGACCTTTCCATTTTCACACCGGCCTTCGCCGGATGGATCGTCGTGGGCGGGATGGCCGCGCCGCGCGTCGCCCACTCGACCAAAAATCGCCACCCCGGCCCGCAGGGTTTGCTTCCGATGACTGACTAATTTTCCGACTCCAGACTGACGACCGACCCTGCCCGCCGAAAGGTGCGCAGGGTTTTTCATTTCCATGAAGCCACCCAACTCACGCCTGCTCGACGACCTCCGCAGCTTGCCGAGGCCGTTCTGGGTGCTTTTTGCCGGGACCTTCATCAACCGCTTCGGGACGTTCGTCTGGCCCGTCCTCACCCTCTATCTGACGCGCCAGGGTCATTCGCTCACCGCGGCGTCGTGCGCTCTCGCCGCCTGGGGCCTGGGCAGCTTCGTTGGCAATGCGCTGGGCGGCTGGATGACCGATCATCTCGGACGCCGGGACACCATCGTCGGGGGAACGCTCGCCGCGGCCACCTCCCTCATGGGCCTCTACGGCGCGGAGTCGTTGCCAGTGATCCTGCTGTTCACGGCGCTGACCGGATTGGCGAATGGCACCTATCACCCGGCGGCGAGCGCGCTGCTCGCCGATGTCGTGCCCCCGGCGCTCCGGGTCCGTGCCTACGCCGCCTTCCGGCTCGCCGCCAATGCCGGGTTCGCCGGTGGCGCAGCCGTCGGCGGCATGCTCGCGCCGGTCCTTGCGGAATCCTAGCCAACTGCGCCGCTGGCGTTGCGCAGGGTGGATTCGCGGAATTTGGGTTTGCCCTTTTGCCGGTCGCGCGGAGAATCGCGTCCCTTTTTCCACCGCCATGCCCAAGCCCAAAGTCCTCGTTGCCGATCCTGTCTCCGAACGTGGCATCGCGGAACTGGCGGAGGGCGGCCTGCTCGATGTCACGGTGAAGACCGGGCTCAACGAAGAGCAACTGCTCGAGATCATCGGCGAATTCTCCGGCCTCGTCGTGCGCAGCCAGACGAAGGCCAATGCCCGCGTCATTGAAGCGGCGACGAAATTGAAAGTGATCGGGCGGGCCGGCGTCGGGGTGGACAACGTGGACGTGGACGCGGCCACGCGACGCGGGATCATCGTCATGAACACCCCGGGCGGGAACACCATCTCGACCGCGGAGCACGCCTTCTCGTTGATGATGTCGATCGCGCGCAAGATTCCCGCCGCCGACGCCACGATGAAAGCGGGCAAATGGGATCGCAAGAGCTTCGAAGGGGTGGAGCTTTACAACAAGACGCTGGCCATCTTCGGCATGGGCCGCATCGGCACGGAAGTCGCCCGGCGGGCCATGGCCTTCGGGATGCGCGTGCTCGCCTACGATCCCTATCTCTCGCCGAGCCGCGCCCGCTCGCTCCAGGTGGAATTGGTCGAGACCCTCGATGAAATCGTGCCGCAGGCCGACTTCATGACCATGCACATGCCGTTGACCGCGGAGACCCGGGACATGATCGACGCGCGCCGCCTCGCCATGGCCCGCCGCGGCGTGCGCATCGTGAATTGCGCCCGGGGCGGTCTGGTCAATGAAGCGGCGCTTGCCGCCGCGCTCAAGAGCGGCCAGGTCGCCGGCGCGGCGCTCGATGTTTTCGAAGTCGAGCCGCTGCCGGCCGACTCGCCGTTGCGTGGCGCGCCCAACCTTGTCCTGACCCCGCACCTCGGTGCCTCGACCGCGGAGGCACAGGAAAGCGTGGGCATCGAGGTGGCGCAGCAGATCCGCGCCGCGCTGCTCCAGGGCGAAGTGCGCAACGCCGTGAACATGCCCAGCATCGACGCCAAGACCCTGGCGATCATCGGGCCGCATCTCGCGATGGGCGAAAAGCTGGGCCTGTTTCTTTCGCAGATCGCGGCCAAGCGCTGCGACAGTCTGAACGTCAACTTCCACGGCAAGATCAACGAAGTGGACACCACCGCGATCACACGCGCCGTGCTCACGGGCTTCTTCCGCGCTGCCGGGGGGGGCGAGGTCAATGCGGTCAACGCGCCCGCCTTCGCGGAGACGCTCGGGTTGAAAGTCACGGAATCCCGGGAGAGCACTTCGAGCGATTTTGCCGAGCTCATGGAACTCACCGCCACCGGCGAGAACGGCTGGGTCTCGGTGGCCGGCACCTTTTTCGGCAATTCGCCGCGGATCGTGAAGATCAACGGGCGGCACGTGGAAGCGAAACCGGAGGGGGTCATTTTCCTGCTCGAGAACCGCGATCGCCCCGGCATCGTCGGCTACATCGGCACGCTCATGGGCAAGCACGGCGTCAACATCGCCAGCATGTCCCTGAGCCGCGATGAGGCGGGCGGGCAGGCATTGACGGTGCTGAACCTCGATTCGGTGCCCGCCGACGCGTTGATGAAGGAATTGGCCGCGGAAGGCGACATCAGCACCGCTCAAGTCGTCACCTTGTGAAACTGATCTTCGAGACGGGCCGGGGCCAAGGGAAGCCTGCGGCCACGGTCATTCGCTTCGCCGTTACCGACCAGCGGCCGCTGCCCGAGGTCTCGGAGGCGGAGTTCTCCGGAAAACCGAATGCGCTGCTCCACCTGCGGCACGAGCGGGTGCTCTACGTGGGGCTCGGCGAGCGCGTGCAGGTGAAGGCGGAAACGCTGCGGAGCGCCGCCGGCGCGGCGACCATCGCCTTGAAGAAAATCGGACAGACGCGCTTCGCGGTGGAACTCGAGGAGTGGGAGCAGTTCGCCGGCGCGGTGGTCGAGGGCCTCGCGCTCGCCGATTACCGCTTCGATCGCTATTCGTCCAAAGCCAATGAATCGATCGAGAGCGTGCGCCTTCAGGTGTCCGCCGGGCACCTCGCGACGGCCCGGCGGGCCGGCCAGCGCGCGCTCCTCGTGGCCAACGCCACGAATGCGGTGCGCGAGATCGGCAATCTGCCGGCCAACGTGCTCTACCCCGAATCGCTCGCCGCCCGCGCCGTCAAACTCGCGCGGGAGTGCCGGTTGAAGATCACCGTTTTCGATGAACGCCGGCTGCGCGCGGGCCGCTTCGGCGGACTCCTGGCGGTGGGCCAGGGGAGCCGGCGCGGACCGCGGCTGATCGTGCTCGAACATCGCGGCGGCCCGAAATCCCAGGCGCCGATCGCGCTCATCGGCAAGGCGATCACCTTCGATACCGGCGGCCTTTCGATCAAACCGGCGGCCAACATGGAGGAGATGATTTTCGACAAGTGCGGCGGAACGGCGGTGCTCGGCGCCATGGCTGCCATCGCCAGGCTCAAGCTCAAGCGCAACGTCGTCGGCGTCATCGCGAGCGCCGAGAACATGCCCGGCGGCAACGCTTATCGACCAGGCGACATCATCACCGCCTACGACGGCAAACACATCGAGATCATCAACACCGACGCCGAAGGCCGGGTGGTGCTCGCGGACGCCATCGCCTACGCGCGCCGGGATTGCGGCGCGGCCGCGATCATCGATCTGGCGACCCTCACCGGCGCCTGCGTTGTCGCGCTCGGCGAATATGCGGCGGGATTATTTTCCAACGACGACGCGCTGCGCGATCGGCTCCTGGCCGCCAGCGGAGTGACCGGCGAGCGCCTCTGGCCGCTGCCGCTCTTTCCCGAGCACGAGGACCAGATCAAGAGCGACGTCGCCCTGATCAAGAACACCGGTGGGCGCCTCGGCGGCGCCAGCACCGGCGCGGCCTTTCTCAAGACCTTCGCCGAGGATACGCCGTGGGCGCATCTCGACATCGCCCCAGTGGCGCACCGCGACAAAGACCGCGCCGATCTCGCCCGCGGCGCCACCGGCTTCGGCGTGCGCACCCTGGTCGAGCTCGTCGAGCGCTGGTAGTAGCTGGGCGCCAAGTGGGCAGGCATCCGGCCTGTGCCCCACTTGGCCTGCCGTTTTCCGCTCGCTCCGCATGCTGAGCTTGGGAATGCACCTACAGAGCGAAGTTCTACTTCGCAGGGCGGGGAGTCCCCGGGGACAGAGCGATACCCTGAAGCCGGTCCGCATCGGATGAACCATTCACAATCGGCTGACAAGTCTATGACAACTCTTCCGTGGCACGTTGCACCATTTGCCATGAATCATTCCCTGCTCCGCTCCGTGCTCATTGCTTCACTGCTCTTCATCGGCCTCCTCCCTTCCTCCTTCTCTGCGGCAGAAGAGGAAAAACCGGAGGAGCCGCACGCCGCCCTCGCCGCACAGGCCCGGCAACTGCGCGGGGAAGTGGAAGCCCTCCGCCACCGGGTCGAGCAATTGGAAAAAGCACCCCCCGCCAATGCATCCGATCGTGACCGCCGCGATTCGGGCGAGAGAGACCGTTTGCTGGCTGAAACCCAGCAAATCCTCACGCACTTCCAAGACGGAAAGGCAGCTGCCTGGGAGCAGGCCCACGGAAAAATCCGCGACTTGCGCCGGCAACTGGCCGCAGCGCTCACGGATCTGCAGGACGGATACACCCGCCGCGCCAGACTCGAGGAGGCGGTCGCCATTCGCGATGCGATTTCCTTCATCAAGGATCCGGGCCGAAACGTCCTTTCGGATCCCGGACTCCTGCGCTCTGCGGCCGAGACCAGCCGGATCCTCTTCTTCCGGGTGACCGGAGCCCCTCATGGCAGCCTGTATGGCACCGATGTCTATACCTCCGACTCCACGCTCGCGACAGCCGCCGTCCACGCCGGTGTGCTCAGGGTGGGGCAAACCGGGATTGTCAAAGTCACCACCATTCCGAGCCACCAAGGCTATGCCGGTTCCACGCGAAACGGAATTACCTCGAGCAGTTGGGGCAGCTACCCGGGTTTCCGCGTGGAAGCCCTCGGCGACGAAGATCAGGACTTGAACGACGGAGCCACGGGCGACGCCTCGACGGCCAGGACAGGCTCCACCGCTCTGTCGGGAAATGACTCTCCAAAACACGATCCACGCAGTCACCCATCACATCAGCCCGTGCCCTGGACACCAGACCTGCCGGCTGCCCTGCCCGGGGAAGCGCGGGAGCAAATCCGTCAATTCACCGAAGTGGCAGCCGATCTCCGCAAGAGCGCCAGGGATCAGGTTTTCCATCTCGCCCGTGAGGCCGTTGGCCGGCTCGCTCCGATCCAGGATGCCCACACGCGCGGCTCGCGGCTCGACGAAGCGATCGCCGTAAGAAGCCTGATCCGCAATCTTACCGAATACACGGAACCCCGCTGAAGACGCATGAGATTGGCTCCATGCCGAAAAACAGCGTGCGCTGCCAGCTCTTCATGGTGTGGTCGGAGCTTTCTTTCCGCCGAATGCATGTTCGATTGGCCCGCTCTGCTCCATGCATACGTCCTCTACAGCTGCTCCCGTCCACGCCGGCTGGCATTTCGACAACTCCTACGCCCGCCTGCCGGAAGGGTTCCACACTCGGGTGAATCCCACCCCGGTCGTCCAACCGCGCCTCGTTCTTTTCAATCGCCCGCTTGCCCGCTCGCTCGGGCTCGACCCCGCGGCTTTCGCTGGTCCGAAGGCGGCAGCCATCTCCACCGGCAACGAGATTCCCCCTGGCGCCGAGCCCATCGCCCAGGCCTACGCCGGACACCAGTACGGAAGCTTCGTCCGGCTCGGCGACGGACGTGCCATCCTGCTGGGTGAACACCGAACGCCCTCGGGCGATCGGTTCGACATCCAGTTGAAGGGCGCCGGCCCCACCCCTTATTCGCGCCGCGGCGATGGACGGGCCGCCCTTGGCCCCATGCTGCGCGAATACCTCATCAGCGAGGCCATGCACGCCCTCGGCATCCCGACTACCCGCAGCCTCGCCGTGGCCGCCACCGGCGAAGCGGTTTTCCGCGAGGAGCCCCTCCCTGGCGCGGTCCTCACCCGCGTCGCCGCCAGCCACATTCGGGTCGGCACCTTCGAATACTTCGCCGCTCTGGGTGATATCGACGCCCTGCGCGTCCTGGCCGATCACACGCTTCGGCGCCACTTCCCGGACCAGGTGGAGTCCGAATACCCGGCACTCGGACTCCTGGAGGAGGCGATCGAACGCCAGGCCTCGCTCACGGCCCTCTGGATGCGCGTCGGATTTGTGCATGGGGTTATGAACACCGACAACATGGCGCTGTCTGGCGAAACCATTGACTACGGTCCCTGTGCGTTCATCGATGCCTACGACCCGGCGGCGGTGTTCAGTTCCATCGACCGTCACGGCCGCTACGCCTTCGGGCAACAACCGCAGATTGCCGCCTGGAATCTGGCCCGCCTCGCCGAGGCCCTTCTGCCCATCCTGCACCCGGAACCGGAAACCGCCCTGATCCGCGCCAACGAGGCGCTCGAATCATTCCAGGACCGCTTCCACCATCACTGGCTCGCCGCCATGCGCGGCAAGCTCGGCCTGTCCTCCGCGGAACCGGACGACGCTTCCCTCGTCGAGGAGTTCCTCCGCTGGATGCATCGGACCCGCGCTGACTACACCCACACCTTCCGGAACCTGCGACCCGACGCCATCCCCGAACCGGCTCCCCCGGCCGACGAGGCGTTCTCCGCATGGCACCGGCGCTGGACGGAACGCCTCGCCCGGCAGCCCCAGCGCCGAACGGAAGTCGTCCGGCTGATGAACGCCCACAACCCGGCGGTGATTCCCCGGAATCACGTGGTGGAAGCCGCCCTGGCCGCCGCCACCAACGGGAGCGATCTCATTCCGCTGGAACACCTCCAAACGGCGCTGGCCACCCCCTACGACGAAGTGGGTCAACCCGCCGAACTGCTGCATCCCCCACCGCCCGGCACCCCGGCCTGCCGCACCTTCTGCGGCACCTGAGGACAAGGAGGGCAGTTGGCGAAGCTCAGCTTCGGGGACAATGCCTTCCCAAATGCAACTTGGGAACGAGGGGATCGAGGGGAAGATCAGGCGCGCTTGACCTGCATGGCCGGTGGCGAATCATCTCTGCGTCAATGCCCAAGCCCACACCATTCTGATGAGCTTTCATCTCAAGAAAGGGAACCGCGAGCTCGGTCCGCTCGAAGCCGACAACATCGTGGCCTTGTTGCAGGCCGGCGATTGCCTGCCGACCGACCTGATCCGCAAGGAGGAAGACCCCGACGGCTGGGTGCCCGCGTCGGCAATGTTCCCGGAGGGCTCGTGGACGCGGGAGGACGTGGAACCAACGCTCGTCGGTTCCAGCAATCCGCTAGCCGTGACAATCCGGCAGTTGCTCAACGAGGAGCAGGACGCAGCCACCTCCCGCAAACTGGTCGCGGCGCTGGCGGGCAAACTGGAGCGGGGCGAACTCGTGAAGGCGGTCGCGGTGCAAAAGAAACCGCTGCTCAATCTCGCCCCCGAAGCCATCGTCGCCACCACCGAGCGACTGCTCATCGTGCGCGATCGCATCATCGGGAAAAACATCGAGGCCATCGCCTACGCCGACCTCGTCATTGTTTCCGTCACCCGCGAATTGCTCGGCGCCACCGTCCAACTCGAGACGCGAAATCGGCGGAAGTGGACCATCGAGTCCTTGCCCAAAGAAAGCGCGGAGCAAGTGGTCCGCTGGGTGCGCGCGCGCCAGCAGCAGTTGAGCGCCGAACCCCTCGAAGGAGCCGCGCAGGATGACCCGCTCGCGCGCTTGAAGAAACTAAAGGAACTGCTCGATCAGGGACTCATCACCGCCGCCGACTACGAGGCCAGGAAAAGCGAAATCCTGCCCTGCATCTAAGCGAGACGGCGCTTCGCAATGGCCCAAGGAGCGGCGCGCGTCTCGCCGCCGGGTGGGTTCTGCGGGGGCGCTCACCGGTTGGCACGGCCCTTCGGGCGTTTAGTGGGTCGACGGCGGGACGCACGCCGCTCCATGGGGGCGCACCCCGCGCTCGCCGGATCCAACTTCATCGTTACGGTTAAGAAGCCTCTTGAAAGCCGCGGCGCCCGTTCGATCACGGTTGCAGGACCGCGGTGACCGGGAAGTGATCCGACGTGAGGAGGAGACTTCGGAGGATGGTCATAGCTGCGGGGAATCTGCTGTTGGAAGGAACGTGATGAGGAGGAAACCTGGGAACTGCAGCTTGTCCCAAGGGATGCCTTCGAGGATGGCGTAGGAGGGGGTGCCGCCGAAGAGGGCGGGATAGGGGTTGGGCTTTCCGACGAGGGTGTAGGATTTCGGGTTCTCGAGGCGCTCCCTCGTCGATCTGGAAAAGCACAGCGTCATCTCATGGCCCGCCAACCGCTCCGACGGCTACAACCCCAAGAACGAGCCTAAGTCCTGTCGAGACGAGGGAGATCGCAAAATGCCAGTTCCGGCCGGATCTTGCTCCTCGTTCCGAAGCTGCGCTTGGGAACGCACGATTCCGCGAAGCTGCGCTTCGCCCACTACCGGGCGTGGGGGTCCGTAACTCGATACCTGCGATGATTGGCCGAAGCTCAGCTTCGGGGACAAGGCATTCCCAAGTGCAACTTGGGAACGAGCGCGAACGACCCCAAGAAACGCGCCGGCATGCAAGTCGATGACCGGCTCGGCGAAGACCGATGCCGCGGGTTCGCCTCGCCTCTCGCCGCGAGATCCCATCTGCCGCGGATAGAGTTCGCGCAGACGGCCCGATCCACCGCCTGGCCCGCGCGCAGGTGCGCTCATCGGGGCGCTTCCTGCGTGTGCGCCTCGAGCATCCAGAGGGCCTTGTCGAGGTCGCGCGACACGGCGGTGAGAAGGTCCGCGGTGCCGGTGTCGCCGACCTGGCTGGTCTCGTCGATCGCCTTGCGCGTTTCATTGGCGCAGAGCGCGAAACGGCCGCTCAGCGCCGCGAGGTAAATCGAGTCGCCGGTTTCTTCGAGTGGGAATTCGGTGAGCCGCGAGTTCGCCGCGGCGAGGCGCACGGTGCCTTGCGCGAGCGCGCCGAGCGCGGTGACGCGCTCGGCGATTTCATCGAGGTGTTCTTCGACCATCGCGGCGAGGTCATCGAAGAGCTTGTGCAGCGAATAGAAGTGCCGTCCGCGGACGTTCCAATGCGCTTGTTTGGTTTGCGAATAGAGGTCCATCAGGTCGGCGAGCGATTGGTTGAGGATCGCCGCGACCTGCGTGCGGGTCTTGTTCGAGAGGCTGTTTTGCGTGGGGTGCATCGGTTTCATGGGTCGTCGGTTTGGATCAGGCGCCGCTTCAGGCGCTCACGAGTTGCATCAGGTTTGGGGTAGCGTTCACCGGCGGAGACGCCGCGCGGCGCGAGTTCGCCGAGGCGCTGCTAATCCTGCGCGGTGAGGCAATCTGGAGCGCGCCCAGGTTTTCTTCGAGATATTTGCGACGCTTGGCGCCGAAGAAGATCGGCACGACGTCTTCGGCCCCGCGAACAGTTTGGCTGTGGGCCATGAGCCCCTTTTCCAGAAATCCGTGCTGCGGAAGTGCGGGCGACCGTCCACGCTGCACCGATGAGTGACGAGCAGTTCATGCGCGCCGCCCTGCGCGAAGCGCGGCGCGGACTCGGCCACACCAGCCCGAACCCCGCGGTCGGCGCGGTGATTGTCCGCGGCGGACGCATCATCGCGCGGGGGTTTCATCGGCGCGCCGGGCTGCCGCACGCGGAGATCGAGGCGCTCGGGAAGTTGAAGAGCGCAAAGCTGGCGCGAGGCGCGGCGATCTACGTCACGCTGGAACCCTGCTCGACCCATGGCCGGACGCCGCCCTGCGTCGAAGCGATCGTCAAGGCGGGATTCAAGCGCGTGATCGTGGGCGCCATCGACCCGAATCCGGCGCACGCCGGGAGAGGAATCGCTTTGCTGCGCCAGGCGGGCCTCGAGCTGGAGAGCGGCATCCTCGATGCGGAATGCCGGGACCTGAATGCGGCCTTTAACAAGTGGATCGTCACCGGGGTGCCGCTGGTCATCGCCAAGGCCGGAATGTCTCTGGACGGCCGCCTCACGCGCCCCGCTGGCGAAGGCCAGTGGCTGACCAGTGCCGCGGCGCGCGCCGATGCGCATCGGCTGCGCGCGCAGGTCGATGCGATCCTCATCGGCGCCGGAACGCTGCGCGCCGACAACCCGCGACTGACCGTGCGCGGCATCCCCGACGCCCGCCAGCCCTGGCGTGTGATCGTCGCCGGTGGGACTCCATTGCCCCACGACGCGCACGTTTTCACGGACGAGCACCGCGACCGGACGCTGGTTTACCGGGGAAGATCTTTGCGCGCGGTTTTGCGCGATCTGGGACGCCGCCAGATGACGAGTGTCCTGATCGAAGGCGGCACCCGCGTGCTGGGCGAAGCGTTCCATCGGCATCTGGTGGATCGCGTGCAATTTTACGTCGCGCCGCTCCTTTGCGGTGGGCCGGCGGTGGTCATCGGTGGAAAAGGCGCGGGCAACACCCTTGAGTCGCTGACCCTCAGCGATCCGGTTTATACCCGCGTCGGCGGCGACCTGCGGCTCACGGCGCGATGCGGGGGCGGGGAGTGCCCTCTCTGAACTGCTTCATGCAGACTTGCCGCGGCAGCTCTGCATCGAGACGGCTTCACTTCGCGCCGATTTCCTTCGCCGCTTCCGCCAGCGGCTTGTCGCCCACGAAGACCTGCTCGATCGCGCCCCGCCCGTTGCGGATCCGCACCGCGGCGTAAGTGTCCCGTGCCCCGCCCCTGCGGTTGCGCTCGGCGTAGAGGCGCTCGGCATTGGGTGCCGCGCTTTCTTCCATGTAGAAGCGGTCGAAGGGCAGCTCCAATGCGACGCGTCCGGGTGCGCCTCCGTAGCTGGTGCGCAGCTCCAGAAAATCGCCCTCGGCAGGCCGCTTGGACGAGGCCGAGGTGAAATGCGCGAACCCATCCGTGCCCTGCGCCACGCCCACCCACACCTTGGTTCCAAACGGCGGCGGTTCGTTGGCGGTCCAGGCTGCGTCGCTCGCCTCGAAGCGCAAGGTGACGTAGCGGCCCCGGAAGGCATCGGAGGGATCCACGGGCGCGGTGCGAAACTTGAAGACCTGCCCCTCACGCAGCGTCCGCTCGTAGAGCCAGATCCGTCCGGCGGGCAAGGCGATCTGCACCAGCGCCACGCCCAGGAAGACGAGGGCGAGGAGGCGTTGACGGCTCATGGCGCGGCTCCTTTCCGGCGCAGCAGGATGAGATTGGTGACGAGGAATCCAACCCCGAGCAGGATGAACACGAGCCCGCGGAGCACGAAGCCAAGCTCGGAGTCGAAAAACCGGCACATCACGAGCGCCGAGAGGATGGCCAGGCCGGCGTTCACGGTGCCGAGTTGATGCTTGCGCACGCCCATGACGAGCAGCGTTACGCCGGTGCCGAAGACATAGGCATTGAACAACGCCTGCATCGCACCGGCGGCGGACAGGGACATGGCCATCGCCACGAGCAGCGGGAGCCCGCCCACCACGATCGCGGCGAAGTCCAGGCGGCGGAAGCTTTCGAGCCAAAGCAGCAGCGCGAGCACCGGCCAGCCATAGGTGATGAGCCAGGCCGTGGTGGAAACCCCCGGAGCGAATGAAAGTCCGTCGCGCAGCCCTTCGTGCCACGGCCAGTCGAAGGTGAAGATCAAGGCCATGACCGCCCCACCGAGCACGCCCACCACCTGCAACGGGCGATGCCACAGCGTCCGCCCCTCCGCGAACCAGCGGCGTCCGGCGAGGTAGAGGAAGGCAAACCAACCGGCGTAGCCCAGCATCCAGCCGTGCCGCCATCCGGGATGATCCCCGCTGAAGCCGAGGCCGATCGTGCCGGCAATCGCCACGGCCCAGCCGAGGAGCACGGATCGGGGACCGAACCGGTTTTGGCGGCACTCCATCCAGCACAGCGGCAGCACCAGCGCCAACAGCGGCCAGAACCAGGGGCCTTCGCCGCGGCGCTGCCCGACGACGCTGCACACCCAGATGACGGTGGCGGCGCAAAACCAGATCGCGGGCAGAGTCGCGCGCAGCAGATAGGCCACCGGCAGGCTCAAGAGCGTCCAGACGAGCATGAACTCTGCGAAGTCGCCGCCCAGATTGTAGGTCTGCGAGACGAGCGCGAGGCACGCGCCAGCCATGAGCGCGAGGAAGGTGCCCACGGCCTCGCGCGCGCCCGTGCCGCCCTTGCCGGACCAGAGCATCCAAAACGCGAGCGCCTGGCTGAGCACGAGCGGCAGGAACGCCACCATGGCCCGCGCTGGCCGTCCCATCTGATCCCAGTTATGGGCGAGGAGCAGAATAATGCCGCCGCCGATGAGCACCGCGCCGAGGAGGCCGAAAAGCAGCGTCGCCCAGTGCGTCGAGCGCGCCCGCTGCTCCCGCGCCGCGTCGGCGTCCGACATCGCGGGATGGCGGGCCCGCAGAATCTGCGCGGCCTCCTCGGTCAAAAGCCCCTCCTTGACCCAGCCGGCCAGCTCGCCATGGAGCCAAGCGTGGTGCGGCTGATCTTTCGCGGCGGACATCGGACCGTTTTACCAGACGCACCGAGCGGGGCAACCCCCGGCGCGCTTGCTTGAAACGGCGCGCCGAAGTAACCGTCTGCCATGCCATCCGTGATTCTCAAAGCCCGCTACGACGGTGAGCACATCGTGCTCGACGAGCCGTTTGCGATTCCGCCGAACGCTTCTCTGGCTGTGACCGTGCTTTCGCCGGCCACGCCCGAGCACGACAGGGAGCCTGCTGAGTGGGCACTTCTCGGTGCTCAGAGTCTGGCGCGAGCCTATGGCGACGACGAACCTGAATACACGCTGGGCGGCCTCAAAGCATGACCAAGGGCGATGTTGCGCTCACGCCACTCCCGCAGGCGGATGGACGCACCAAGCCCCGCCGACAGTTTTGCTCCGCCAGATGCCTCCGTTCGGCGACCGGCTTATTTGTGGCGTTAGCACTCAACTCCATCAGGAGGTCGTTGGCTTCGATGAGATCATCGAGCCAGCACATCCCGACTATCGTCGCAGCGGACTTAAAGCTCCTTCGCTCATCCGTCTCGGTTTCCTTGTCGTTCTTCCTGTCGATCGACTCCTCGGAGTTCTCGGCTCCATTTCGTTCGAGCGTCACGGGCGTTTGCTGAAACGGCTTGGGACTTTTCTCCAATCGGAACGCGTCCAGCCTTGAAGGTGGCAGGCCGCGAAACCCGCGGGGAATCTGCGCGATAGAGCAGCAGAAAGGCGCGCAGCTCCGAAGCTTCCCAGAGTTCGAGCGATGCTATAGGCTCCGGATCATCGCCAGCATTTCGCGCAACTGGCCACTCGAAGCGGGCGCGGTGAGGCGCGGGAATTTTCCGCCGATGAGGATGTAGTCACCGCCGCGGGTGAGCATGAGCTTGCTGTCGCGGGCTTCGACGACGGTGATTTTTCGCGCAGCGGCGGCGAGTTTGATCGCGGTCATGACGAGCAGGTTTTCTGCGGCTTCCGGCAGCGGCCCGAAGCGGTCGCACCAAATCTTGCGCAAAGCATCGAGCTGCTCCTGCGTGGAGACTTCGGCGAGGCGGCGATAGGCCTGGATCCGCGGCTGTGGCTCGGCAATGTAGCGCGAGGGCAGGAAGGCGGGCGTGCGAAGGATCGCGGATTCGGAGAAATCCGCTTCGCGAGTCGCGACGAAATCTGTGCGCAGCACCACCTCGAGGCGAGGACGCACCTTCTCGCCTTTCAGCTTCCCGATCGCCTGCTTGAGCAGCGCGCAGTAGAGATCGAAGCCGATATTGACGATGTGCCCGCTCTGTTGCGTCCCGAGGATGTTGCCGGCGCCGCGAATCTCGAGGTCGCGCATGGCGATTTTGAAGCCGGCGCCCAGCGAGCTGTATTGTTTGATCGCGTTGATGCGGCGGCGGGCCTCGCCCTGGGTCATCATATCGCGGGGAAGCAGGAGATAGGCGTAGGCTTTATGCTGGGCCCGGCCCACCCGGCCGCGGAGCTGGTAGAGATCGGCGAGGCCGAAGCGATCCGCGCGATCGATGATGATGGTGTTGGCGTTCGGGATATCGAGGCCGCTCTCGATGATCGTGGTCGAGATCAGCACGTCGGCGGCGCCGCTCACGAACTGGTGCATCACCTCCTCGAGCTCGTGCTCGTCCATCTGCCCATGGCCAATGACGAGCCGTGCTTTCGGGCAGAGCTTCGAGATGCGATCGCGCATCTTTTCGATCGAGTGCACGCGGTTGTGCAGGAAATAGACCTGGCCCTGCCGCGCGAGTTCGCGATTGATGGCGTCGCGGATGATGCGCTCGTCGTACGGGCAAATCAGCGTCTCGGTGGGGATGCGATTGAGCGGCGGCGTCTCGATCGTGCTCATGTCCTTGGCGCCCATGAGCGAAAGGTAGAGCGTGCGCGGGATCGGCGTGGCGCTCAGCGTGAGCATGTCCACGAGCTTGAACATCTCCTTGAACTTTTCCTTGTGCAGCACGCCGAAGCGCTGCTCCTCGTCGATGACCACGAGGCCGAGGTTCTTGCACTGCACATCCTTCGAGATCAGCCGGTGGGTGCCGATCACAATGTCCACCCGGCCGTCGCGCAGGCCTTCCACGGTCTTGCGCTGTTCGGCCGGCGTGCGGAACCGGCTGAGCAGCTCGACGTTGATCGGGTAATCGCTCATCCGTTCCCGGAAATTGCGATAGTGCTGCTCGGCGAGCACCGTGGTCGGGACGAGGATGGCGACCTGTTTCCCGCCCATCACGGACTTGAACGCGGCGCGGATGGCGACTTCCGTTTTGCCAAAACCAACGTCGCCGCAAATCAGCCGATCCATCGGCCGCTCGGATTCCATGTCGGCCTTCGCCGCGATGATCGCGCTGAGCTGGTCGGGCGTTTCCTTAAAGAGAAACGAAGACTCGAATTCGCGCTGCCACTTGTTGTCGGGCGGAAAGGCGTGACCCTTGGCGGTTTCGCGCTGCGCGTGGACTTCGAGCAGTTTCGCCGCGTAATCGAAAACGGCCTTCTCCGCATTCTTCTTCGCCTTCGCCCACTTGCCGTCGCCGAGGGCGGACAGCGCCGGGTTTTTTTTCCCGACGCCGACGTAACGCGCGATGAGGAAGGATTGTTCGAGCGGCACATAGAGACGCGCATCGTCGGCGAAGGCGATCACGAGCACCTCCTCGGTCCGGCCGTCGGCGCTCGGAATCGATTTCATGCCATCGTAGCGCCCGATGCCGTGCTCGAGATGGACGACGTAATCGTCCTCGTTGAGCTCGCTGAAATCGATCTGCGCCCGGCTCGCCTGCTCGCGGGCCCGGCGCAGGGCAAAGCGGCGCGCGCGGGTGTTACGGTAGCGGCCGAAGAGCTCGGCGTCGCTGAGCACCGCGACCTTCGCCCCGGGAAAGGTGAAGCCGCGGGCGAGCGTCCCGATGGTGAACTGGAGCACGTCGGCTTCCACGGGCGGCACGAGATCGTGCAACCGCTCGATCTCGCCTTCGTTGTTGCAGAAGACGTGGACGCGCCAGCCGCCGGTGCGCCATTCGCGGAGCTGGCTGAAAAAGCGTTCGCGCTTCACCTCATCGATCACGAAATCGCCCGCCTCGAATTCGCCGAGACCGTGGTCGAAGAACGCCGTCGCGTAGTCCTCGGCATCAACAATGTGAGGCAGACTTGCCGTCTGCGCGGGCGAAGGCGGCGGCTCTTCCTCAGGCAGCTCTCCATCAGGGTCAGCGCCACCCCAGCCCTCAGCGCCTTCGAGGATGCGCACGCGGGCCGCGAGGAAGTTTGCCCCCGCATCGATGCTCAGGTCGTCGTCGGCGATCAGGTCGCGCAGAGCACACGTTGCCGCCTCCTCCCCGCTCCGGCTGCCGCGTTCCCCGAGCAGGAGGGTGCAACCGTCGAGGTGCTGAACGCTTGTCTGGGTATCGAGGTCGAACTCGCGGATCGACTCGATCTCATCGTCGAAAAGTTCGATGCGCACGGGCAACGCGTGATGAAAGGAGAAAACGTCGAGAATGCCCCCGCGCACCGCGAATTGCCCGCGCGCCGTGACCTGCGCAACGTGCTCGTAGCCCGCTGCCGTGAGCTTCCGAACCAAGGCTTCGCGGTCGAGGCGGATCGCGCGTTTGAGCCGAATCTCGAGCTCGCGGAGCGCAGCCGGCGAGGGGATTTCGTCGTCGAGGCTGGCTTTGCTCAGCACGACGATCTGCCGGCCCTTAGCGCTGCTCAGCTTCTGCACGATGCCGAGCCGCTCGGCGCTGGACTCGGGATCGGGGAGCGCGCCTTCCACCGGCGCCAGTTCCATCTCCGGAAAAAACAGCGCGTCCGGAAACCAATGGACGACTTCATTATGGAAGGTTTCCTGGGCGCGCACATTGGGACACACGATCCAGACACGTTGCTTCGCCGCGCGGGCGAGGAGCGCCGCGAGGAACGGCTGCGCTGCGGAAATCACGTGCTCAAAGACCACGGCCTCCCCGGCCCGGAGCTGCCCGAGCTTCGCGGCCATCGGCGCCGCGGCGGCGATCTGGTCGAGCAAGTCGGGAGTCGATGGCATTGACGAAGAGTTGATAGTTGAGAGTTGATTGTTGATAGGCCCCTGCGGTCCTTTGTGCGCGCAACTGCTCGGGCGGCGCCTATCAACTATCAACTATCAACCATCAACTTTTTCCCCTCATGT
This sequence comes from Chthoniobacter sp., assembly GCA_034667665.1. GTDB lineage: Bacteria > Verrucomicrobiota > Verrucomicrobiia > Chthoniobacterales > Chthoniobacteraceae > Chthoniobacter. The sequence goes on along the minus strand of JAXDQW010000101.1, from coordinate 78,577 downwards.
CCAAACTGCGTTCTCCCTTCCAGGTCGTAATTTTCATCGGCGCCGCGGTCTCGCTCGGCCTGCCGCCGGGCGGCGCGCAGGAAGCCAAACCACCGGCCATCGTGCCGACCGATTTGTTTGCCGCGCCCGAAGGCCTCGAAGTCACGGTCTGGGCCACCACGCCGCTGCTGCACAATCCGACCAACATCGATTTCGACAAGGACGGCCGGCTTTGGGTCGCCGAAGGGGTCAACTACCGTAGCCACGCCAAGCGCCGTCCCGAAGGCGACCGGATCGTGGTCCTCGAGGACTCCGACGGAGATGGCAAGGCGGACAAGAGCAGCACCTTTGTCCAGGAGGCCAATCTCGTCGCGCCGCTCGGCGTGGCGGTGCTCGACAATCAAGTCGTGGTCTCGCAGCCACCCGATCTGCTCGTCTTCACGGACGTGAATCGCGACCGGAAGTTTGATCCCGCGGTGGACAAACGGGAGGTGCTGCTCACGGGGTTCAACGGGCGCAACCACGATCATAGCCTGCACTCGGTGACCGCCGGGCCGGACGGGCTCTGGTACTGGAACCAGGGCAACACGTGCGCGCAGTTTACCGACAAGTCGGGGAAGACCTTCCGCATCGGCAGTCCCTACGTGCATGCCAACGGCAAGCAGGTCGTCGATCCGAGCACCATCGCCGGGCAGAAAAGCGACGACGGCCACGTCTGGATTGGCGGTTTCACCGCACGCATGAATCCCGACGGCACCAATGTCGCCATCATCGGCTACAACTACCGCAACAGCTTCGAGCAGACCGTGAACTCGCTCGGCGATGTCTTCCAGAACGACAACGACGATCCGCCGGCCTGCCGCGTCACGCCGGTGCTGGAGTTCGGCAATGCCGGATTCGCCTCGCGCGACGGCAAGCGCGCCTGGAGCGCCGACAAGCGGCCCGGCCAGGATGTCCCAACTGCGGAATGGCGGCAGGAAGATCCCGGCACGATGCCCGCGGGCGATGTCTATGGCGGCGGCTCCCCGACCGGCGTCGCCTTTTATGAAAATGGCGCGCTCGGCAAAAAATGGCCGGGGCTCCTGCTGGCGTGTGAAGCCGGCCGCAACGTGGTCTTCGGTTATTTTCCGAAGCCGGATGGCGCGGGGTTCAAGCTCGAACGTTTCGATTTTCTGACCTCGAACCGGGAGAAGAAATTCGCCGGCTCGGATTTTCTCGGCGGCAAGCCATCCAATGAATTGCCCACCTTCTTCCGGCCTTCGGACGTGGCGGTCGGACCGGACGGCGCGATCTACGTCGCGGACTGGTTCGACCCGCGCGTTGGTGGACATGCCGACCTCGACGCCAGCACTTCGGGCACGATCTACCGCATCGCGCCGAAAGGCTTCAAGCCGCACGTCCCGAAGTTCGATCTCGCCACGACGAAGGGCCAGATCGAAGCGCTGAAAAGCGCCGCGGTGAATGTGCGCAACAGCGGCTTCACCCGGTTGAAAGCGCAGGGGGACAAGGCGGTGCCGGCGGTGGCCGCCCTGCTCCAGGACGAAAGCCCCTTCCTTGCCGCCCGCGCCATCTGGCTGCTCGCGCAGATGGGGCCGGCGGGCGCGGCGAAGGTGACGCCGCTGCTCGCGTCGAAGAATGACACGATCCGGCTGGTGGCTTATCGCGCCTTGCGCCGGGCCAATCACGACGTGCTCGCGATGGCGGGACGGATGGCTGGCGATTCGTCGGCGGCGATTCGCCGCGAAGTCGCACTGACCATGCGCGACGTGCCGCTGGCCCAGAGCCGGGATATTCTCCTGGAAATCGCGAAACGCTTCAACGGAAGCGATCGCACCTATCTCGAGGCCCTCGGTCTCGGCTGCGAGGGGAAGGAGCGCGAGATGTACGCAGCGCTGGCCAAGGCGATCGGGGCACCGGCCGAGCAGTGGTCGGAAGCGTTCGCCTGGCTGGCTTGGCGGCTCGGCTCGCCGGACGCCGTCGCCGATCTCAAGACGCGCGCGTTGTCGGCGAAGCTGAGCGGCCCGCAACGCAAGCTGATGATGGATGCGCTCGCCTTCGTGAAAGCGCCGGAAGCCGCCCAAGCCATGGTCGACCTGGCCAGCGCCGAAGACTTTCCGTTCCTCGAGAACGCGATGTGGTGGCTGAACAGCCGCAAGAACAACGATTGGAAGGAACACGGCCTTCCGGCGTTGATGAAGCAGCGCGGCCTGATCAAGGAGAAGCCGCTGATTAGCGTCGTCTCGCCCGAGCCGCCACCCGGGCCTTCGAAGCTGCCGCCCTTGCCGGAAATCCTGGCCCTCCCGGGCGACGCGACCCGCGGCCAGGCGGCCGTCGCGGTCTGCTTTGCCTGCCACAAGATCGGCAAGCAGGGCGTGGACTTCGGCCCGGACCTGACGGCGTTCGGCAAGACACAGCCGCGCGAAGTGATCCTCAACGCGATCATCAACCCTTCCACGGACATCTCCCACGGCTACGAAGGCAGCCGCGTCGAAACCAACGACGGCCTGATCATCGACGGCATCGTCGTCGCACAGGTGGACCCGGTGATCATCAAGTCCATCGGCGGTCAGACGCAGAACGTCCCCGCGGACCGGGTGAAGTCGGTCAACCCTCTCGGGCGCTCGTTGATGTTCTCCGCGGACGCGCTCGGGCTTCCGCCGCAGGCCCTCGCCGACATCGCCGCGTACCTGCAATCAGACGCCATCAAGTAGCCGCAGGGCGCCGAGGAACCGCGCCTATTTTCGGTAAATCTCCCTGCGGTGCCCGATCTGCACCACGAGCACGACGAGCACCTCGTCTTGAATCTGATAGACGATGCGATAATCCCCGACCCGCACGCGGTAGAGCTCCTCGCCTTGCAGCTTCACGCTCCCCGGCGGGCGCGAATCGTTTTCGAGCCCACGCAACGCTCTCATGATTCGCCTCTTGAGAGATTCGTCGCGCAGCCGTTCGAGAAACTTCGTCGGCGCGGGGGTGACGATGACGCGATAACTCAAAGACCAAGCTGCTTCTCCAACTCGTCGAGAGTAATCGCGTCGCCAGTCTTCTGATATTCCGCCAACGCTTCACGTGCCGCCGCCAGGTCTTCCGCATTCTCGCGCGCTTCCAATTCCGCAAGATCGTCGATGAGCGAAACGACACGCGCGGCCCTTTCCTCAGAAAGAGTCTGCATCTTCGCCAGGACTTCGGAGACTTCGATCATGGTGGCAGACTTCCACGGAGCAACGGGAGCGTCAATCGGGAGAAAGGCGTCAGACCGTCAACCAACCGCCAATGCCTCATCGATCATCGCGCGGCGCTCGGCGGGAATGGTCCAGCGCCAGCGGTGCTCGTCGTCGAGGGCGGACAGCGGGTCGAAGTAGAGAAACTGCCGGCCGGGCTTCACGCTCGGACTGGCAAAGACCGAGATGCCGCTGGCCCGGTCGTAATGCTCCGGGCTGTGCACATCGCGCTTGCCACCGCCGCCGGGCGTATCAAGGACGAAAGCGGGCGTGTTGAATCCGGCGGTCGCCCCGCGGACGTGCTTCTCGAGGTGCTGCGCCGTGGCTACCGTGGTGCGCAGGTCTTCCACGCCGGGGACCATGTCGTGCACATAGACGTAATACGGGTGCACATTCACATAGCTGAGGCGGCGGACGAGGAGCTGCATCGTCGCGCGATCGTCATTGACCGTGCGTTGGAGCACCGTCTGGCAGCGGACGTGCACGCCCCGCTCGGTCAGGCGGTTCATGGCGTCGTGCGTGATGCCGGTGATTTCGGCGGGATGATTGAAGTGCGTGTGGACGACCACGTCCTTGTGCAAAGAGCGCCCCAATTCGACGACGCCAGCGAGCGCATCGACCCAGGCGTGATCGCTCAGGATCTTTTGTGGAAGGACGCAGAGCCCCTTCGTGGCGAAGCGAATCCGGCGAATGTTCGGCATCCGCAGCAGCCGCTCGCCGATGAGCTGGATATGCTCGGCCTTGAGATTGTAACTGTCGCCGCCGCTGATCACGATGTCTTCCAGATCGGGCTGCGCGGCGATGTAGGCGAAGGCCTGCTCCCACCGCGTCAGGTTGGCGGTGAGCTTGAGTTTGGCCACCTCGGGCGTGTCATTGCCCACCGCATAGCTGCGGGTGCAGAAGCGGCAATAGACAGGGCAGCTATCCTGGGGCAGGAAGAGCGCCTTGTCGCGATAGCGATGGGTGAGGCCCGGCACCGGGGAATCTTCCTGCTCGTGCAACGAATCGAGCTGGAGCATCGGGTGATTCGGCTGCTGCTGCGAACGGAGCGGCAGAAACTGCGTGCGGATCGGATCGCCCTCCGGATTGCGCCAATCGATGAGCCCCAGCAGGTAGGGAGAGATGCGCAGGGCCATTGGCGCTTGGGCGATCCCGGCTTCGAGATCCGTGAAGAAATTCTCCGGAACGAGCGCGCCGAGCGTTTCCCGGAGCTGGCGCGCGTTGGTGACCGTGTTGCGGTTTTGAAAGGTATGAGTTCGGAATTCGTCCTCGCGGACCTTTGCGTAGGCAGGGAGGACGCGCCAGAACTCGTCGCGGCGGAGGTCGCGGTGATCCGTCCGGACCGGGCTCAAGGGCTCGGCGGATTCGCGTTCGGCGGAAGTTGGCGGATCAACGTGGGCGGTATCAGTAAACATAGAGGTGTTCGTGGCGGCAGGGTTGGGTTTGCAGGGAAATCGCGGCGTCGCGCTCAGGCGGCCTTGCGGGAACGCCGGGGTGGCCGGGGACTCTCCGTCAGCATCGCCACGACCTCCGCGAGCGTCCGCTCCGCGAGGGCCGCGGCGAACGCTTGATGGGCGGAAGCATGGATCTCTTCGAGCACGACTTTGATCTGGCGACCTACTGGACAACGCAGATCCGGCTGATGCGGATGCCCCGAGAAAGCCGTCAGCGGCTCGACGGCGCGATATACCTCGTCCAAGCCGATGCTTTCCGGCGCCCGGCACAAGGTCGCGCCTCCTCCGGCGCCCTGGGCGCAGCAGACCAGTCCGGCGCGCCGGAGCGTGGACACCACCCGGCGAATGACCACGGGATTGGTATTGACGCTCGCGGCCAGGCAGTCCGAGGTCACGCCCCCCTCACGCTTGAGCGCGAGGACCGCGAGGATATGGATAGCGAAGGCAAATCGACAACTGCTGGCCATGGAAGGAACTGATATGTAATCGCGCCGGTTACAGTTGTCAATGCGCGTCGTCGCCCGAGGGGGCGGGAGCGATACCTACGCGATGCTGACCAACCTTCAATCGCTCGCCGCGCAGAGTGGACCAAATGACCAAATTCTACCAAATGGCCAAATGAGGGAGGCCGCGCCGGACAAGCCTGACTGCGCTCTCAACCATTTGGTCATTTGGTTTTATTCTGCGGCGGCGGCTGGGGTTGAGTGTTTGCAGTCGCCTGTCCAGACCCGCCATTCCGCATCGAGAGTCCGCCTGCCCTTCGCAGCCTAAAGCGGTTTCGTATTCGCCGGCTTGACCTCAACCGGCGGCCTGGCGCCCGGCGGAGGCTGGACCAACGCCGGCTTGTTGGGCCGGGTGACGGAGGTGCCCGGAGCCTTCCACTTGGGCGGGCCGGGTTTCTGCGCCTCTTCCGATTCCGGGAGCGGCGGGGCATCGAGATACTTTTCAAAATCCTTCTGCTTGAAAGCCTGATCCATCAGCTCCGACCGATTCACCTCATCCGAGGTGGACTTGTAGAGGCCGTTGGCATCATTCACGATGTAGGGGGTCAGGAAAATCAGCAGCTCCCTTTTCTGGTCCACCTTCACCGTGTGGCGGAAGGGAATGCCGAGGATCGGGATGTCGCCGAGGATCGGGAACTTCTGGATCGTTTCGGTCTTTTGCGTCTCCATCAAACCGCCGATCACGGCCGTCTGCCCATGCGGGACCACGACCACCGTTTCCGCGGAGCGCTTGGCAATGACGGGGGCGCTCGCATTGTTCGAGATGGGCACCGTCTGGTCGGTGAGCGTCGAGATTTCCGGCGCCACGATCATTTCGATCGTCCCCTCGGAGGTGATGAAGGGGGTGACCCGCAGGATGATGCCGACGTTGTCGTATTGGATGGTGTTAATCGTCTGGCCGGCGTCGGTGATCCGGCTGTTGGTGATGAAGGGGACCTCCGAGCCGACGACGATGACCGCTTCCTGGTTGTTGCGCGCCATGATGGACGGCCGGGACAGCACCTCGAGTTTGCCCTTCGTGGCGAGCGCGCGCAGGGTGGCGCTCCAGTCGTCGCTCGCCAGGCGCAGGAAACTGCCCGAGGTCAGGCCGGCGAGGCCATAGAGGCTTTGGATCTGGGCGCTTTGTCCAATCGACGCCGCGCTGCCCAACGGCGACGTGAGTGTGGAAGCCAGGGTCGAGCTGCCGGTGCTGCCATTGACGCCGGCAAAACTCGAGCCGGTGCCCGTGCCGATGGGCGACCCCGTGGTAGTGGCGCTCGTGGTCGTCGTCCCGTTGTTCGTCGTCGTCTTCGTGGTCGTCGTGGTGGACGAGCCCGTGGTCGCGGCCATCGGATTCTTGAGATTAAACGTATAACTGCCCTCGACGCCGATATCGAGGCCCTTGTTGTAGGTGATCTCGAGGAAGACCACTTTGATCAGCACTTGCGGCTTGGGCTGGTCCAGGCTGCGGATCACCGTCACCAACTCACGGTGGGTGTCCTCATCCGTAACGATCACCAGCGAGCGGGTCTCGGGATCGATGGTGATGATGGCATCGCCGAGCTCCGTATTGCTGCGGTACTGGCGCGCGCCGCCGCTGCTCCGATTGGATCCAGTGGATGAACCCGTGCCGGTGCGCGCCCCCGTGGCCCCACGGCCGGTGGAAGTCGCCGTCGTCCGGGCCGCACCGCCCGGCCGCGCGCCCTGCTGCGCCTGAAGTTGGTCGGGAAGGATGAGCAGGACGCTGATGGCGAGGGCGGAAAGCGCCAGGGCGGAGGATGGTGAGGTGGGCATGTGAGATGGGTGCGGCAAAGGCGTGGCGAAATCAGCGCGCTCGGCTCCCGCCCGAGCCGCCTGTTCCGGTGTTGGAAGCGTCCGAAGTATCCATCGATGCCCCGGTGCCGCTGCGCTCCGTGAGGCGCTTGGCCGCGGAGTTGGTGTTGGTGTTCACACTCGTGTCGCCCAACATGCCGCGCAGGACATTGGCCACGCTGTCCGCGTCGGCGTGTTCGAGGGAATGGACGTAAACGTGTTGCTTCTTGGCGTCCGAGGCGTCGAGGTGGCCGACGGTTTCGGCGATCTGGATCATCTGCTCGCGCGCGGCGCTGACGAGGAGCGAGTTCGTGCGCGGATCGCCGACCGCGACGACTTTTTCCTGAAGCAGGGCGCGCGCGCTTTGCTGGCCTCCCGCCGCCTGCTGGCCGGGCTGACCGAACTGCGCCCCTCCGCCAAACTGCCGGCCGCCGCCCTGGCCGCCGCGTTGATTGTTGTTGTTGCGGCCCTGGCTTGATTGCGTGGGCTCGCCATACAGATTGTTCAGGATGTCCGCGGTCTCGACGGCGTCGGCGTGCAGGAGCCGGAAGATGCGGGTCTCGCTGATCTCGGTCGTGCTGGTGTCGATCTGGTTGACGATGTCGGTGATGCTCGGAATGAGATCCTCGGGCGCGCTGACGATGAGCGAATTGCTCTGCTCGTCGGCCACGGCGATGACGCGCGAAGCGGCTTGCCGGGCTTCGCTCTGGGGAGCGGCCGCAGCCCCCCCGCCAGGAGCGCCGCCGCCAGGACCAAACCCGCCTCCGCCAAACCCGCCTCCGCCAAAGCCCCCGCGTCCGCCTCCCCTTCCGCCGCCGCCTTGAGCGCCACCCGTGGTGCTCACCGCAAAAAGTTGCGTGATCAGCGGCGCCAGGCTCTTGGCGTCCGCATATTGCAGCGGATAGACGTGAATGGTCGAGATGCTCGCCACCGAGGTGTCGATGGCGCGGATGATTTGCGCAATGCGCCGGATGTTCGTTTGCGTGTCCGTCATCAGGATGGAGTTGCTGCTGTCGTTGGCGCTGATCGTGGCGTTCTCCGAGAGGAGCGGCCGCAAGTTTTCGACGAGTTTGGCGGCTTCGCCGAAGCGCAGCGGCAGAATCTGGGTGATCATTTCGTCCTTGCGCGGAATCAGTTCCGGATCGCTGCCCATCTTCACCGGCAGGTCGAGCTTCTGCGCGTCCTTGCGGTTGACGATCTTGAGGATGCGCCCGTTGCGAATGGCGATGTAGCCTTTTTCGATCAGCACCGCGTTCAAGAGATCGACCGCTTCCTCCGCGCTGATCGCCTGGCGGCTGACGACGTTGACCGTGCCGCTGACCTGCACTTCCTGGACGATGACGAAGCCGGCGGCTTCGCTCAGGTAGTTGAGCACGTCGGTCAGCGAGGCGCCCTGGAAATTAAGCATGATGCCGCCTTTCGCCGGGGGCGGCGCGATTTTCGCCGCGGGCGGGGCGCCCTTGGCCGGCGTGGCTGGAGCCTTGGGGCGCAGCAACGGGTCGAGTTCCGGCTCCAGCCCCGGGAGTGGTGCAGCGGCAGCCTTCGCGGCAGGCGGCGTCGCCGGAGCCGCCGGCACCGCCGGAGCCGCCGGCAGAGCTCCGACTCGCTCCGACGCAGCCACCGGCACCGTGCTGGTTTTTTCCTGGGACCAGGCCGGGCTCGGCAGCAGCAGCGTGGCGAGCCAGAGCGCAGTGGCGCGCAAAAGAAGGTGGGGCAGGGGAAGCAGGCGGTCGGGTTTCATTTGGAGATTTCTTTTTGGCGGCGCTCCATCAAGCGGCGCAGAATTTCAGTCTTATCATTGGTCGGCGGTGGAGCAGAAGCCGCAGTTGCGCCCGCGGGCGCGTCGGGAGCCGCGGGCGCACCTTCCGGCGGAGCCGCGGAGGTGGTAGTGCTGACCGGCACCGGAGATGAGCCTTCCAGCGCAATTTGGTTGCCTACGGCCAGGACGCTGGCCTTGTCACCGCGTTGCAACTCCACCTGAATCGGCGTGATCCGGATGACCTTGAAATCGGCCACGGATTCACCCACGGAAATGATCTTGCTGTAATCCGTCCGGGAACCACTGAAGAACGCGAGGGTCCGGCCTTCAGAAACCATCGTGCCGGTGAGGGCGAGAAAGTTGGGGCGGGTTTGCACCGGCGAGGTGGAAGCCCGCGGGGGAGGCGCGTCGGTGCGGGTGGACCGGCGATTCGGATCGAAAATATTCCGCGTTCGCACGAGGTGAAAGTCGTCGAAGCTGGACCCCTTTTTGGCGGGAGGCGAGGGCGCGGTTTTCTCGGCCCCGAGCAATGGGGCGGCGGCGGCGAGGAGAGCAAGCCAGGTCAGTTTCATCGTGCGTTCCTCCCCGCTGCTTCAGTGATGCGGACAAAACTGAACCGCACCGCCAGACCGAGCTGTTTGCCTTGGGCGTCGCGGGTGCTCAGGTCGCATTCCTCGACGCGGGCGGGCAGCGGATCGGTTTCAATCTCGTAGATGAGCCGTCCCAGAGCCGCCTGATCCCCGGTGGCCGTGGCGCGGCACTCGAAGGTGTCGTAGCCCTCCTCGTGATTCCGCCACTGCGGGGTCAGGCTCGTGAAGCTGATCCGGCTGTCGCGCGCCCAGCGTCCGATGGCCTTGAAGACATCGTTCTCCGCGGCGGAAGAATCGGGGGCCAGATCGGTGCGCAGCATTTCCTCCCAGCGCGTCCGGATCGATTTTTCGCGTTCGATCAATTGCCGCCCGCGCTGGACTTTCTCGCGCAGACCCGCCAGACGCTCGCCCTGGGCCTTCCAACCGGCGATGGACGGCGAAAGGACCACGCGGTCGAGCAGGAAAAGGCCCACCACGGCCCCGACGGCAATCTTCAGAATGGTTTCGCGGCGCTTACTTTGCATCTCGTGGCTCCCATTTGTAGGTGATCGAAAAGGTAATGGGATTGTCACCGCGCACCTGCTGCACCTGGAGGCCGGAGACATCCGGGCGGCTGCGCAACCGGTCGAGCAAGCCGAGCAAGGCCGCCTGGCTGCGCGCGAATCCGGCGCAGGTCACCTTGTGGGCTTCGCCAAGCTGGATGCTCTTGGCCCAGACATCGCCCTGCTCGGGATAGGCGTTCGCGATTCCTTCGATGATTTGCAGGCACTGCGGCGCCGGCTCAAACCACGGACGGAACTGCCGGATGCGTTGCTGGATCGATTCGAGGTCCGCCACGTTACGGCGCATCCCGTTCCATTCCGCATCCAGGCTTTTCTCGATGCGTGACCGCACAAAAAAGGTCAGGATTGGCAGGACGAGGAGGGCGACCGCGGCGATGACGAGCCACCGGCGGCGGCGGCTGTCGAAGCGCTGGAAGGTGGCCTGCCAGCGATTGACCTGCGGCGGGAGAAACTCGAAGACCAGGGGCTGCTTGCGCAGGTGATGCTCCGCGGCGGCGAGGCCCGCGGGCGCCCCCGCCGGATCGCCGGCCGGGCGCAGCAGCCGGCTCTCAATGCCCATCCGGTAGAGGTGCTGCCGGATCTCGAGGCAGAGGTTTTCCGCCGAAGCCGGCGACCCGCCGAAGCGCGCTTCCCGGATCTGCTGCCGCAGCGCGTCGGGCAAACCGCCGAGGGTGATGCGGACTTCCCGCGAGAAACCGGCCGCATCGAACGCCGCCGCACCGGGACCGACTGAGGCGGCCAGGGAGCGCAAGGCGATGATCCCGCCCCCGCCGGCCACGACCACGTCCACATGATTTCCATTGGCGAGAAAATGCAGCGCGGCCGCCGCTTCATCCTCCGGCACACAACCGTCGAGGCCGAGCGAGATGGAGACGGCGCGGCATTCCGCGGCGGCCAGCATTCGCTCCACGGCCTCCATGCGTTTCGCGGGGATCGCGGCGAGGGTGGCCCGCTGCTTGCCATCCGGCAAAACGTAGGCGCAATGCGCGAGCCGGAGATCGGCCACCGCGATCGGGAACTCGCGTTCCGCACGCAGCTCGAGGTAGCCACGCAAATCCTCCTCGCTGACGCCCGGCACATCGGTCGAAGTGGTCAGCGCCCACCCGGCAGGGATGCACACCACGCAGCGCCGCTCGCGAATCCCGGCCCCCGCCAATTGGGCCGCCATTTCCTGTCCGGCTTTCTCCGGATCAGCGAGCACCGCATCGGCGCCGAGGGGCAACGCGAACGACTTGACCACGCGGCTGCCGCCTTCATCGCGACGGACGAGGTCCACCGCCACCCGGCCTGACTCGAGCGTGACCGCGAGCACCGCCCGCACTTGCAACCTTTTCTTCAACTCGGCGAAATCCAGCTTCATCGTACGTCCTTCTTCAGCGCCAGATCCTGGCGAATCGCGCTGCCGAGGGCCCAGCCCAGCGGCGTGAGATCGCGGCGATAAATGATTTTCGGCGTGGCCGTGGTGTGATCGATGACCACCTTCGCCCGGCGGTATCCGCGTCCGTGGCGTCCGACCGCGGCGATATCGGCGGTGACCTGCCAGCTCCAGAGGGTGAGGTCGGCCGTGGCGGCCGCGGCCTCCTCGGGCGTGCCACCCAGCGCGTCCTTCAGCCACGTGATATCGGTATCCTGCGCATCGCGCCCCTGCCGCGCCGCGACGAGCGCGGCCGCTTTCTCCGAGCCGAGCACCGCGGTGAGGACCGTTTCACTGGCGGTGTTCACGTTGACTCCGCTCCGCGGGGCGGCCGCCGTGCTCGCCGTGAGAGAACCTGCGAGGAGCGCGAATTCTTCCGCGGATAAGCCACTGCGGATATAGAACTGGAGCACGCTGCGAAACGGGCCGGGGCCAACCTGGATCCGGAGCTGTAGAATCTCCTGCTCGCTTTTGTCGGTCAATTTCTCACCCACCATGGTCCAGAACTCGGCCGGGAGCGGCGTCACGTTCACGTTCATGCGCGCGGTCGTGCCGTCGCTTTCCAGGAGCGGTTCACGGCTGAAGACGGTGACGTATTCGAGAATGCCCGGATCCAGTTTTCCATCGGAGTTGTCGGCGGGCAGGCTCCTGGTGCCATCGTCTTCGTTGGGATCACGAAAACCGTTCAGGTTGGCGTCCTCGCCGTAGAGGATCTCCCGCGTCGCGCCTGTGACCAGCGCCAGCTCATCAATCGATTCGAAAGGCGCGTGCTTAATGGCGGAGGCGTTGACCCCGCCACTGCCGGAAGTGTTGGAGTCGGTCGTGCGCCACTCAATGATCGCCGCAGCCAGGTCGGGAATCATGCCCGGCAGACTCTCGAGCTGCGCCTGCGACGCGGTGTTGAGATTCAGCTTGGAAGCTTCATCGATCAAACCGGGCTCCGGGGCGGTTCCCTCGCCTGCTTCCAACGGTCTGCCAAGGATCCAGAAAGTCGCCGCGCCGACCGGCACCGCCTCACTGATGTAAGTGGTCGGGTCCAGGAACTGCCCAGGCGTTTCGGCGTTCAGCAACAGCGTTTGCACATAACGCACGGCGCCCTCGATCGCCTGATCCGCCTGACGCCCCGAGAGATCGTTGTCCGAGCCGCGATAGGTCATCAGCATCGAATGACCAAACAACAGCGTGATACTGACCAGGCCGAGACAAGCCCAGAGCACGACGATCAGGACTGAGCCATGGAGCACAGGCATTTTTGAAGTGGGGCAGGCGGGACGCCTGCCCCACTTCCAGAATGCCTCTGCTCCGCAACAGCGAGACATCATCACTGGCTTCCTCCGGTGGTCGTCGTCGTGGTCGCGGCCTCGATTGACGCCTGCGTCGTCCACGGCACGAGCACCTCGATCGGCGGTGCCGCGCCGGCCGGCGACAGAATCCGGACGCGGATGGCCTCGGGCAGCGTCTTGTTGTCCTGGGAATACTCCCAGGATTCCTGCCAGGAGTCCCCGTCATAAAACGTGACCTCCATCGATTCCACCCCGGCGAGCAGCGTCTCTTCGGGAGGCGTCTGACGCACCGTGGCGAGAAGGTTGTGATCCACCGTGCGGACGAGCAGGCCGGCTTTCTGATCAGTCGCGTCGGGATCGCGAGCGACGTAATACTCGATCTGCTGCACGTCGCTGACCGGCAGCACGTCGCCGGGGTCTTTCGCCGTCGTGGCGGTGAATTTGAGGTGGCCCGCTTGCGAGCTCAAAATCGCCGCGAGCGTTCCGCCGGAGATCAGGGCATTGCGCAGGTCGTTGCGGATCACGCCGGCGGCCCGGGCGCGCAGCCGGGCATCGTGCGTGCGCGCCGTGGCGTCGTCACGCAGATGGACGGCCTTGAAAAAGACGCCATAGATCGCCGCGAGAATCACCGCGGACGCGGCCAGGGCCATGATGATCTCGATCAGCGTGAACGCGCGCGACAAGGAGCCGGGGCGCCCCCGTCCCGTGGTCGGCTCGGGGCGAGAGCGCCCCTTCTCGCTGGTGGATCGCCGCGGCATCATCATTGCGTCAGCGCCTCGTTGACCAGGGTTGAGAGTTGCACGTCGTGTTCCTGGCCTTGCACCTGGAAGTAAACCGCGAGCGTCAGTTCGGTCATCTCGCTTGACTCCCAGTCGCCCTTCTCCAGTTGCCAGCGATAGCCGGGCCGATCGGGTCCGAAGTCGCCGCGGCTGGCCCCGGAGCTCCACGCCCCACCGAGCATCATTTCGTTGAGCTGATTCTCGCCAAGCTGGACAGCCGTCGCGGTCCGCTCGGCAACGAGTCCCGCACGGTTGGCAACCATCAGGGCCGAAATGACCACCGGGATCAGGATGCCGAGGAACGCCAGCGCCGCGAGGATTTCGACGAAGGTGAAACCCGCGCCGCGGAATCGCGGAGACGTGCGGCTCATTTTGCCTCCTTCAGAATTTCGTAGCCCCAGCCATCGCTGGTCCGGGCGACGGTGAACACGGAATCGAATCGATCGACCAGCCGCACCGCATCGATGCTCGAGAGGGTGGGCGTTCCGTCCGGCGAGAACTCGATGGCCTCCACCAGGCCTCCACTGGCGACCGCCTTGTCGAATTCGAGATGAATGTCGGGGTTCAACGTAAAATCCCGATTGCGCGCGTCCACGTCCTCGAAGCCGGCTTTCGGTTCGATGCCATAGCGCTGCGTGGTGGGATCGATCCAGACGATCATTGGGACGCCGAGCGACTCTGCTTCGCTGCGGCCATACTCGGTCAGGGCGAGGAAGCGGGTGGCTTCGTCCTTGAGATGCCGCTCCCGCAAGGAGCGCGACAACGAGGGCGCCGACAACGCCATGACGATCGCGAGCAAGGCCATCACGAGGATGAGCTCGACGAGCGTAAAGGCCGCGGTCGGACGCAGGCGGATCACTTCTTGGTGTCCCAGTTCGTGATGTCGTCATCGCCGCCGGCGCGCCCATCCGGCCCGACCGACATCAGGTCGTAGCCCTTGGGATTATTCTTCCCCGGATAGTTGTAGATGTAAGGATTGCCCCAAGGATCGTTGGGAATGCCTTTCTTCAAATACGGGCCCTTCCAGTTCTGGGTGTTGTTCGGCTCTTCGACGAGGGCGTTCAATCCCGCGGATCCTTGCGGATAGAAACCGGTGTCCACCTCGAAGGCGTCGAGGGCCAGTTCGATGCTCGAAATCTGCGATTTCGCCGCCGTTTCCTTGGCCTGCTGGCTGCGGCCGGCAAACTTGGGAATCACGATCGCCGCCAGCACCGCGAGGATGACCAGCACGAGGAGCATCTCCACTAGGGTGAAGGCGCGGGAGCGGCGGGGGCGGGAGCTGCGCAACATTCGGGGGCTGGGGAACATCCAACATCCAACATCCAACATCGAACACCCAATGTTCCCGGTCGCAGCGCACCCCGACGTTGGATGTTGGGTGTTGGATGTTGGATGTTGGATGTTCAATGGCTGGTTCTTCATGGCGGTGGGGCTATTTGATGTAGTCTTGAATGGTGAAAATAGGAATGACCATGCCGACAAAAATGGTGCCGATGAAGCCGGCGATGGCGAAGAGCATGAGCGGCTCCGCCAGGGCCACCGCGGTTTTGAGCTGACGGTCGAGGGTGATTTCGTTGACCGCCGCGAGGCGCACCAGCTCCTTGTCGAGCCGCCCGCTTTCCTCGGCCACGGCGATCATTTCGAGGGTCGAGCCGCCGAACAGCGCGCGGCATTCGGCGAGGGCGGCCCCCAACGACTCTCCCTTCTTCACCCGCTCCGTGGAATCCGTCACCAGATCGATCAGCGTCTGATTGCCCAGCGACCGGCGCGAGACCGAGAGCGCGCTGATCAAGGAAACGCCCGCGCCGAGCAGCGTCCCGAGCATCCGGCAGAAGCGCGCCATGGCGATCTTGGCCGCGAGCGGACCGACGACCGGCGCGCGCAGGATCCACGACTCCCAAAGCCGCCGGCTGCTTTCCAGCGCAAACCAGCGGCGTCCGAAATAGATGGCCGCCACGATCGCGGCGAGCAGGTAGAAGCCGTAGAAGCGCACGACGTTGCTCACGCCGACGATCGCCTGGGTCAAGGCCGGCAGCGCGGCATCGAAGCCCTCGAAGAGCGTTTGAAAACGCGGGATGAAAAAGACGAGCAGGAAGATCAGCACCGCGATGGCGAGGAAGAGCAGCACCGCCGGATACATCAGCGCCGAGATCACCTTGCCGCGCATCTCTTTTTCGCGGGCCTGAAAATCCGCGATTTGTTCGAGCACCACTTCGAGGAAGCCGCCGGCTTCGCCCGCTTCGACCATCGCCACATAGACGCGGGGAAAGACGTCGGGGGAACGGGCCATGGCATCGGCCAGAGGCACGCCGTCGATCACCAGGTCGTGCAACTCGCGCCACTTCGCCGCGGCCGTGGGGTGCGAGGTTTCCTTGTAAAGAATGGTCAGGGCGCGGCTGAGCGGCACGTTCGCCGCCAAGAGGCTGGCCAGGGAGCGCGTGAAATCTTCGAGCGCGGCGAAGGTGACGCGCTTGGATTGAAAGGAGAAGCTTCCCGTCGCGGGCAGTTTCAGCCCCTTCGAACCGCTCGAAGCACTCGCCCCCGCCGGGGCCGAAGTTTCGGTCAGGCGCACCGGCGTCAAGCCCCGGTCTTCGAGCATCCGCGCCGCGTCTCCGCGCCCATTGGCATCGAGCCGTCCTTCGACGGCCTTACCATTTGCCTCGACTGCTTTGTATTGGAAGACGGGCATGACGCTTTATGCAGCAGAGTGCGCCCCAAGGAGCGGCGTGCGTCCCGCCGCCGGGCGGGTTCTGCGGGCGGGTGCCCCGTTTGATGAGGCCCTGCGGGCGTTGGTGGGTCGGCGGCGGGACGCACGCCGCTCCTTGGGGCGCTGCGGAGCGCCTTCGTGGATAGACGGTCCAAAGGCGACGTGCGCCAGTCCGTTGCCGCCCAAGAAAGACTTCATTGATTGCGCCAAAGGAGGGCGATCAGCCAAACCAGCCAAACAGCAAAACTGAGCCCGATGATAGCGACCCAACTGCCTCCCCCGCTCCCACCCGTGGCCTGCCCGATGCCGGCAGCGACGCGCCAGCATCCGCCCTGAGCCGCAAGGCAACCGAGCGCTAGGACCCCTAACATGGCGACCGAAGACCGATAGTATCGGCAAAAACTCGCTACTATCATCAGGATGAAGGCCACACCCAATCCGCCGCCGAATAGAAGAAAGACGGTGAAGTAATTCAATGGCGTAACCCAAAGAGGGTAATGAGGCCCAACTCGACTTACACCGGCGCATTGAGCCCTTCGTCGCTTTCGTCCTTCGACACGCGGAAAACTTCGGATGGCGTGGTCACGCCTTCGCGGACCAGGCGCCAGCCGTCTTCGATGAGCATCCGCATGCCTTCCCGCTTGGCCGCATCCTTGATTTCCACGCTCGAGCCGCCGCGGAGCAGGATCTGCCGGATCGAGGTGCTCATGGTCATCAGCTCGAACAACGCCCGGCGTCCGGTGTAGCCGGTCATGCGGCACTCTTTGCAACCCGTCGCGCGATAGACCCGCACCCCGCGCAAGGCCGTCACGCGTTCGCGCAGGGCCGCGGTGCGCGCGGTCAAATCCTCCGTTTTGCAATCCGGGCAGAGCACCCGGACGAGCCGCTGGGCGATCACCGCCTCGAGGGACGACGCCACGAGGTACGGCTCGACGCCCATATCGACGAGCCGCGGAAGCGCACCGGGCGCATCGTTGGTGTGCAGGGTCGAGAAAACCATGTGGCCGGTGAGCGAGGCCTGGACCGCGATCTGCGCGGTTTCCTTGTCGCGAATTTCGCCGATGAGCACGACATCAGGATCGTGGCGCAGGATCGCCCGCAGTCCGCGGGCGAAGGTCAGCCCGGCCTTCTCCGCGACCTGGATCTGATTGATCCCTTTGAGCTGATATTCGACCGGATCTTCGATGGTGATGATCTTCCGAATCGCGTCGTTGATCTGCGTGAGCGCGCTGTAAAGCGTGGTGGTCTTGCCGCTGCCGGTCGGACCCGTAACGAGCGCGATTCCGTGGGGCATGCCCAGGACATGTTCGAAAAGCTGTCGTTCGCGGTCCGCCATGCCGAGCCCTTCGAGCCCGATCACGCCGGCGTCCTGCCGCAAAAGCCGCATCACCACGGCCTCGCCGTGCAGCATCGGAATAACCGAGACGCGGATGTCCACCTCGCTCCCTTTGACCCGAATCTTGATCCGGCCATCCTGCGGCACACGCTTCTCGGCGATGTCCAAATTGCTCAGGATCTTGATGCGCGAGACGATTGCCGGCTGGAAGCGCTTGATCTGTCCGGGCACCGGCACTTCCTGGAGCAGCCCGTCGATGCGATAACGGATGCGCAGCTCGTGCTCGAACGGCTCGACGTGCACATCGGAGGCGCGCAGCGAAATCGCGTCGCCGAGCACCTGGTTGACGAAGCGGATGATCGACGCATCGGCCGCCGCCTTGTCGAGGTCCCCGCTATCTTCGTGGTCGTCCTTGACGACCTGAAACCCTTCCTCCTGTTCGAGGAGGTTGAGCGTATCCGCGCCGACGCCGAGATGCTTCTTGATCTCCCGCTGCAGCGCCTCGCTCGGCGCGAGGATGGGTTGCAGCTTGAGGTCGGTGACGGCGCGCAGGCTGTTCAGCCCGGGCGTGGCAAAGAGCCGGCTCACGGCCACCTCCACCACCCCGTCCTTTTCGCTCAGCGGCAGCAGTTCCTCCTTGAGCAGCACCCGCGCGGAAAAGCGCGAGAGGAGCGCCCGGTCGGGATCGATATTTTCGAGCGCGGTGAATTCGAGCCCGTATTCCGCGGCGAGCCACTGGAGCACCTGCGCCTCCGTGTCCGCGCGCACCTCGCCGGCGTCGCGCTGCCGCGCGAGGGCTTCGGCGTCCATGGCGGAGAGCTGTTGGCGCTCCACCATGGACGCCAGAAGGTCCTGGCGAGAATCCGTCGTTGAGACAGGGGGGCTCTCGATCACTCGCGATACTTTATTCGAGGATGCCGGCGGAAACGAGAACCGCTTCCTGGCGCACGGTGAGCACCTTGCTCAGCTCTTCACGAGCCGTGGCCAGCTCGGCATTGGATTTCTTCCGCTGTTCGCGGACCGCCGCCATCTTCGCTTTGAGCTGGTCCGGGGAAGTGCTCTCGTTTTCGAGCGCCTCGCGCAAAGCCGTGCTCTGCGCTGAGCCGGGACGGGCCGCCTGATCGCCGCCGGTCGCAGGAGCCGCCGCGTCGCCGCCGCCGCGTTGCCGTCCGCCGCCGCCGCCGGGACCGCCAGGGCCGCCACCGCCAAACCGGCTTCCCATCGCTTCGCGCTGCTTGGTGGTCACTTTCTCGAGCAGGGGCTGGATGACGCTCCAGTCTTCATCGGTTGCCTTGAGCGAGGTCTTGAGGCGCTCCGCCATGCGCTGGCGGAATTCCTCCGGAGTGCCACCGCGGTTACCGCGGCCTCCCTGGCCCCCTTGGGTGTTGCCTGGCTTGGGCGCGTCCTGCGCCATCACGAGGGTGGGTTGAAACGAAATGCCGGCCGCGAGAGCGGCGGCGAAGGCGGTCAGTTGAAGGTTCTTCATAGGTTTGTTGATTGGTGTGATGTGGATTGTTGGTTACTTCGCAGCGTCTTTCTTTTCTCCAGCCGGGGCGCCTTCGCGACCTTTGCGCTCGCCATCGGGGCGGGGGCCGCGATCACCGCCCTCGCGGGGACCACGATCGCCACCAGGTCCTCCGGGACCGCGGGCCGGCCGGAGTTCTTCCGGGGAAAGTTTTCCGTCGCCGTCTTTGTCGAGCGCTTTGAGCGAGGCGGTGGCATTGGCCAATTCGGTGGCATCGATCACGCCGTCTTTATTGGTATCGAGCGCGGCAATGATCGGAGGAATGGGACGACCGCCTGGGCCGCCAGGACCGCCGGGGCCGCCGGCAGGAGCGTCTTTTTTGGCTTCCTGCGCCGAGGCGAGGAGTGAGGAGGCCCCCAGCGCGAGCACTGTGAGGAGATGGGTCATTTTCATCGTGATGTTTTTTTCTGTTTTGTGGGTTTGCAACCCGGCCGGCCTTTTCGGGCTGGAGCGGTCGGGGAGAAAAGACCGCGGTATTGGCGGTCTGTTGACAAAACTAGACACCGCATCTGTTAAGCGATCATTCGCAACGGCAAGGAGAATTGTTAAGGAAGAGTTAAAATTGCGGTTTTTTGGGCGGGGAAGAGTCTAGGCTGCGCCGGATCGACCCCTGACCCGGTCAACCTCCGCCCGATTCGCTTCCGCATTTATCGTCCCTGCATGTCCCTTTCGTCCCAGCCACGCTCCCCCCGGGAAGGCTCCGCCGGCAACACGCGCGTGCTGGTGATCGACGACGACCGCGAGTTGTGCGCGTTGATCAAGGATTACCTCGATCCGCTCGGTTACGAAGTAGTCGCCGAGCACGACGGCGCGGGCGGGATCGAGCACGCCAGCCGCGAGGCCTTCGAAGCCGTCATCCTCGATGTCAACCTCCCCGGCATGGACGGCTTCGAGGTGCTCCGCCAGCTCCGCAGCCGCTCCGAGGTCCCCATTCTCATGCTCACCTCGCGCGGGGAGGAAACCGACCGGATCGTCGGGCTGGAAATGGGGGCGGACGATTATCTTCCGAAGACGTTTTCTTCGCGCGAGCTGCTCGCCCGCCTGCGCGCAGTGACCCGCCGCACCGCCCGGCCGGGCCGGGAAAAGAGCGCGGAGGCCGAGATCGTGGTCGGACCGCTGCGCATCAATCCGGGAGCACGCGTCGCCTTGCTCCGCGAAAAACCACTCAAATTGACCGCGCTGGAGTTCGAGTTGCTGGCCGCGCTCGCCCGCGCCCGCGGACGCGTCAAGTCGCGCGAGCAACTGATCGAGACCATCGCGGATCGCGATTACGACGGGCTCGATCGCTCGATCGATGTCCATATCTGGTCGCTGCGCAAGAAGCTCGGCGACGATCCGAAGAACCCGCGCTTTATCCAGACCTGCCGGGCGGTGGGTTACATGCTGATCAATCCGGACGCGCGGTAATTGCAAATCTCGCACTCCAGCATGACCCCTCTCCCTCTGCTCCCTCTCCCTCTCCACCGGTTAACGTCGAACGCCGAACGCCGAGCCTCGAACGTCGAAGCGATCCTCGCTGCGCATTCGGTTCAGACTTCGACGTTCAGCGTTCGACGTTCAACCGGGGAGGAAGATGACGAGGGAGAGGGAGAGAGTGCGCGCATGAAATATCGGCGTTAACTCCCACCCGATGCGCTTGCGACTCCCGCTCTATGCCCGGATTCTGATCTGGTTTTTTCTCAACCTGGTCGCCGTTGCGGCCGTCGTCGCGCTCCTCTTCAATGCGCAATTCCTGTTCAATCTCGATTGGTTGCTCGCCACGGGGGCGCGCGAGCGCATCGAGGCCGTGCGCGACTTGATCGTTGGCGAACTGAACACGACCCCGCCCGATGAATGGCACCGGATCGTGGAACGCTACAGTGAAGCGTATCGGGTGCGCTTTGCGCTCCTGGACGAAGAAGGGAATCAGCTCATCGGCGATTCCACGGAACTGCCCAACGAGGTGCGCGAGCGCATTCTTGCCCGGGCGGATTTTCCCGCGCGCGGGCGGTCCGGCGAAGAACGCCCGACGGAGTTCCGTCCGTCAGAGCCGCCCCCGGAGCGAGGATCGGACCGGGGCCGCCGCTGGCGGGGCCCGCCCTTGCGCGCCCTCCTGCGGACCACCAATCCCACGCGCTATTGGCTGCTCGCCAGCGCGCGCCTGGACAATGCGCTGGCCGGCGACCCGATGCGGGTCATCCTCGTCGCCAGGTCCAGCACGTTGAGCGGCGGAGGCCTGGTCTTTGACGCCCGGCCGTGGGTCGCCGTCGGCATGGGCGCCGTCGTCTTTTCACTCCTTTTCTGGCTGCCTCTGGTGCGCGGCATCACCCGCACCGTGGGTCGGATGGTGCACACGACGCGCCAGATTGCGGATGGCCGTTTCGACGTCCGGGTCAACCTGCGGCGGCGCGATGAGCTCGGTTCCCTCGCCGAGTCGATCGACCAGATGGCGGCGCGGCTCGACGGGTTCGTCACCGGGCAAAAGCGCTTCCTCAGCGACATCGCCCACGAACTCTGCTCCCCGCTCGCCCGGCTCCAAATGGCGCTGGGTATTCTGGAGCAGCGGGCCCCCGCGGACCAGTCGGGCTACGTGCGATCCGCGGCTGACAAAGCCGAACAGATCGCCGCGCTGGTCGGCGAACTCCTCTCTTTCTCGAAAGCGTCCTTCGGCGCGACCGCCATCCAGCTTCAGCCGGTGAAGGTGCCGGACGCCGTCGAGGAGGCGGTCCGTCGAGAAAGGACGGACGGGATGGACCTGCGTCTGGACATCCCCGACGACCTCGTCGTTACCGGCAATTCCGATCTGCTCATCCGCGCCCTCGCCAACCTCCTGCGCAATGCCATCCAGCACGCCGGCGCCGCTGGACCGATCACGATCCAGGCCGCCCGCGATGGCGATGAAATCACCATTTCCGTCGCGGACTCCGGACCCGGAGTGCCAGAGGCGGAGCTGCCGAAAATCTTCGATGCCTTCTACCGGCTGGATGCGTCACGCACCCGCGATACCGGCGGCGTCGGTCTTGGCCTCGCCATTGTGAAAACCTGTCTCGACTCCTGCTGCGGCACGGTCAACGCCCGAAACCGCCAACCGCACGGCCTCGAAGTCCTGCTCCACCTGCCGGCTGCGAAGGAATCCAAGTCCTCTCGAGGCAAGACCACGGATCCTATTCCCGCGTAGCGCACAAGCCGTTGCGAGTTGCGTCCGATCCCCCCGCGCACGGGTAGGGTGGGCGTCCCCGCCCGCCGTGGTGCGCGTCTCGCGCGGCATATCCGAACGTCCCATGAGCGTCGCTGCCCGTATCGACCTTCGCAGTGGGCGACGCGGGACGCGTCACCCGGCGGGCGAAACGCCCACCCTACCCGTCTCGTTCGATCGCTGCCTCCGTGTTCCCGTCTGCCTCCTCGATGGCGAGTGCGCTATCCAGACGCCCCGGCCCCAGTCGCCGTCAGTGTTGCAGCCGTTGGGCGAGATCGGTTTCTTCGACCGCGATCCACCCGCCGCCGCCCTGATATTCCAAGCCGAGCTTTCCCTCCTGGATCGAAACCAGATTCGCTTCGGTCCCGGGCGGGACCGCCACCTTGCCCACGACTTTTCCGTTCACCACCGCGGGAAATTCCATCGCTTTCTTGAGCGCGACCGTCTTCGGCCAGGCCGCGCGATCTGCCGCGAGCTTTGGGACATCGACGGTGCCGTCGGGGCCGACAAACGTGGGCGGAACGAAAGCGGGCGGCGGAACAGGAGGGGGCTCGACGGGCACCTTGACCGGAACCCTGACGGGGATCCGGGCGGGCGCGGGAGTCGTTCCGTAGAGGCGCGCGTTCGGGTCTTTCCCGCGCAGATCAACGACCAAAGCCGGCAGATGGCTGCCGATGTTGTCGGCGATCCACGGAAACCGGTCGTCCACCCATTCCCGCGCCCAACTATACTTCGCGTAGTAGGCGAAGATGGTGAGCAGGATTACGGCGGGCGGGCCGAGAAGCCAGAGCTTGCTGGGGTGCTTGGTCATTGCGTTCTGGGGTGTCGAGTGGGGTGCTTTTCAAGCATGCCGGGATGGGCTGGAATCTGCGACCAAAAAAATCCACGGGAGAGGCCCTTGCCGTCGGTCATGAGCGGCTGAAGCGAGTCGGTTCGGTGAGCGCAACGGAAATGCGCCGCCTTGAGGCAGCGCCAGGGTGGGGGGGGCGCCGGTCCTCCGCCGGCCGCGCTCTATTCGGCGGCTTCTCGCGCTTCAGCCTTCGCGGGTTCGACCATGCGCTTGAAATTCAGCAGCCCGACCCGGCGGCCGTCCGTCTGGGTGATGGTCACGTCGAAATCCTCGATCCGCACGTGTTCACCCTGCTTGGGCAGATGCCCGAGGAGATGGGTCACGTAACCGCCGATGGTGCTCACGTCCGCGCTCTCGAGCTCGATCCCCGCGAGATCGTGCAACTCATACAAACCGAGGCTGCCCTCCACGGTGAATTCGTCCGCGTTGACCCGCCGGAACTCCAGGTTTTCCGCATCGAATTCGTCGTGGATCTCGCCCACCAGTTCTTCGAGCACATTGTCGAGGGTGACGATGCCGACGGTGCCGCCATATTCGTCCACGACCAGGGCCAGATGCGCGTGCTTGCTCAGGAAAAAGGTGAGCAGTTTTTCCAGCGACATCATCTCCGGCACCGGAAAAAGCTCCCGCCGAATCTTCGCCAGTTCCGGCTTCGGCTGGCGCAGCAACTGGAGCACGTCCTTCATATGGACGAGGCCGATGGTGTTATCGAGGTGCCCTTCGCAAAGCGGGAAGCGGGTGTGCCGCGACTCGACGGCGACCTCCAGGTTCTCTTCGAGCGTGTTTTCCGTGTTGAGGAAGACGACCTCGCCGCGCGGCGTGGTGATGTCGCGCACCACGCGTTTGCGCATGTCGAGCGCGTTGATCAGGATCTCCTTCCCGAGCTGGGTCACATTTTCCGAGCCGTGGCTTTCCGAAAGGATGACGCGCAGCTCCTCCTCACTATGGGCGAGCTCCGAATCGCCGACCGGTTCGATCCGGAGCATTCGCCGGAGGATCAGATTTGATGCCTTGCTGAGCAGCCAGATCGCCGGCTGGAAGATCACGTAGAAAAGGTTCAGCGGCCGCACCAGGATGAGCGCCATGCCGAGCGGGTCGCGGATCGAGAGATACTTTGGCGCCAGCTCGCCGATAATGATGTGTAGGAAAGTGATCGTGATAAAGCCGAGCGTCACCGACACGCCCGAAATCACCCCATGCGAAGTCACGCCGAAGAGAAAAAAGAGCGGCTGAAGCAGGTGGGAAATGAAGGGTTCGCCGATCCAGCCGAGCGCGAGGCTCGCCAGCGTGACTCCGAATTGCGTGGCGGAAAGGTACGAGTCGAGATGCGACGTGATATGCCGGGCGAGTTTCGCCCGGCCGTCACCCTCCTCGATGAGGGGATCGAGCTGGCTCCCGCGCACCTTGACGAGCGCGAACTCCGCGGCCACGAAAAAGCCGTTGAGCAAGACCAGGGTGAGGATGCCAAACAGGTTCAGCCCGATCACGCCGGGCTCGTCCCAGCGCATCGCCACCTCGTGCGCTTGTGCGAGAACAATCAGAAAGCTCATTGCCGGAAAAACGAAACGAGCCGCGGGTGCGAACCCGCGACTCGATCAAAAACTCAGAAAGATGCGGCTACCAGCTCGACTTCGTCACGCCCGGGATCAACCCCTGCGACGCCATCTCGCGGAAAGCGATGCGCGATAGTTTGAAGCGGCCGATGTAAGCGCGCTTGCGGCCGGTGGCCTGGCAGCGGCGGCTCAGGCGCACGGGACTCGCGTTGCGCGGAAGCTGCGCCAGCCCGATGTAATCCCCCTTCGCCTTCAACTCGGCGCGCAGGACGGCATACTTCGCCACCGTGGCGGATTTGCGTTTCTCTCGTTCTAACCAGCAGGTTTTGGCCATAAGATTTGGAGGGGCGGAAAATAGCGGGCATCCCCGCCATTGCAACCCCTTTTTTCCCTCTTCCGAAGGATGCCCGAGCGCTCGCAGGCGGGCGGACATCGGCGTCACCGCCGCGGAGCGCAATCCCGAGTCGCCGTCTCCCGCGGCAGGCGTCCCGCCCGCCTGCCACACGCAAGTCCGCCAGGCTTGCTACCGCGTCGCGCTCGCGGAGAAGGGCGTCAGAGGCACGCGCGCGGCGGACGGCGCATTGAAGCCGCCTGGAGACGAGGCCGCCGCCGCCGGCTGGAGAGCCGTCACCGCGATGGCGCGCGGTGCGATGGCCCGCGGGGTCGCGACCGGCCCAGGAGGCGGCGCTGGCGCGTTCATCTCCGCGGCGACCACGCTGGACGAGGCGGCCTCCAGCGGCTGGGAAAGTTCGGCGTAGCGCTCCTGAATTTGATCCAGCATGCGCCGCACGTGCCGGTGTTTGGCGCGCGGACGGAGGATGGCCAGGCTGCGATCCACATCTCCCCAGCGCAGCATTTCAATGTGCACCCGGCGCACCCCCCAACTGTTCATGGCCGAACGCGACGGCGCATAAAGATCGATGGTGTTCGTCCCCGAGAGCGCCCAGCCATAGTCATCCACGACATGGGTGTCGCCGGTTTCCTGGATGCGGAAGACGGTGCCGACTGGCCAGCGCGACCAATCGCACGCGGCGCTGCGCAGCGCGCCATATTGCAGCGGATCGCCGCACGCGTTGCGGCTGCCATACTGCAGGTGATCGCCTTCGGTGTGCGTGTAAGCGGTCGTGCGCACGCTTTGGATGGGGGCCCGGGCGAGCGGCTTTTCATACTTCGGGAGCGGGCGGGAGGCACAACCAGCGGCGAGGAGACACAACGCGAGAGGCAAACCGCGGGCGTGCAGAAATGGCATGCGCGCGGATATTATTCGCCCGGCCCGTGCTGGCGAGCCTGAATTCATCAGGCTCGCGCGCCCGGAGGATGGCCAGCCTCCGGCGATCGGGCGTGGCCCGCCAAAGGCTGATAGGAACTCGCCTCGCCGTGAAAAATGCGCGCTCTTCTCCTTTGGCTCGAAAACCAGCGCGCGACCAACGCGGTCACCGGGAGTTTTCCCCGCGAGCTCGTCCTCGCCAAAACCACCGGCGCCGCTCCCGAGCGCGTGCTCGAAACGGGTGGTGGGATGGCAAGTGGTCCAAGGCGGAGATCATCGCCGCCCGCGACGGCAAGTATCAGGTCACCTGGCCCGGCTGGGACAAGAGCTACGACTCCTGGCTCACTCCCGAAAACCTGCGACCCTCCGCGCAGAAGACCTTCGCCAAAGACGCCACCGTGGAGATCGAGTGGGGGAGCAAGTGGTATCCCGGCAAAGTCGTGCGCAGCGAACTCGGCCTGCTCCTCGTCCACTACGACGGCTACACCGCCGCCGCCGACGACGAATGGGTGCCGCTGCAGCGGGTGCGGCAGCCGGAGTGAGCGGCCGCACATCCTCCAGCGGCAGCGATTTATCCGGCTCACTCGGCTCCATCACTCTTCGGGCACCAGGCTCTCCGGCAGCGCGATCAATTCGCTGGTGCTTCCATCCGCCCGCAGCGCCACCCGCCCATCGTCGAGCACCCGCACGATCACGCCCCGCAAGGAACCCTTCAAGGTCTTCACCCGTGTTCCAACCACCAATTCCGCACTGCGGGACATTCCCTCCACAATCCCGACCATTTCCTCACGCCCCAGCACTCCGGCGATGTAATGCGCAATGGCTGAAGCAATCGCCTTCTGTCGAGTCGCGGGCAATTCCCGAAAGATCGCCAGCGCGATCTGCCTTCCCAATTCCGCGAAGGTGTTCCCGTTGAAGAAAAGAAACGGCGCCTTGCGGTGAAAGCCGCGCAACTCATCGAGCGCGGCGGCCAGCGTCAGTTCGGTGTTTCGGAGGGTTTCCCACTCTGCCGCGCACGTTCCTCCAGCTTCCGAGTTAAATCCGTGGCTCGCTCCACCTCGCGCGCA
This sequence comes from Chthoniobacter sp., assembly GCA_034667665.1. Classification (GTDB taxonomy): domain Bacteria; phylum Verrucomicrobiota; class Verrucomicrobiia; order Chthoniobacterales; family Chthoniobacteraceae; genus Chthoniobacter. The sequence goes on along the minus strand of JAXDQW010000101.1, from coordinate 51,761 downwards.
CGCTCCTCGATTGAAGCTGACGACAGACTCCCAACTCCGGTTTTTGAAAAAAGCGGCTCGGGCTTGTAGCGGTGATTGTTCTCCACCACCGACGCCATGATGTCCTCGTCCGTCAGGTGTTCCAGCAGGTCGAGTCGCAGTTTCATCAGACATAAAGGTAGCGAGGTCTTGTGCGGCTGCAAGGATTCAGGCGTTTTCAGGCACGCCCGAGGCAAGCTCGTCGTCACTACGACGACGGGCGCAGCTTGAGACTTGTGGCGGGCGGGCGGTGCCTTCCCAAACCACGGTTGCATCCGTGCTCATTGGACCCACACATTCGTTTCTTTTGTGACCCACCATCCATTCGTAGTATGCGTCACCTCGTAGCGGTCGCCGCCTTCGTGATAGTTGCCGCTAATTTCAACCTTGCTCTCGCTTAACCATTTCAGGTCCGTCACGGAAAAGGGCAGCCCGAGCTTTCCAGTCACCCGGTCCATGGTGTTCAAGCCCTTTCCTGTGATGGCCGCTGACGCCTTCTTGACCGGGAGCCTATGGTTTGCAAAGCGAGCCATGAACGCTTCGCTCGGATCGTTGCCATCGATGTTGATAAAGTAAGCCGATACATCGGTGTCCGGGTTAGAGTCGTTGTAGCCAAAAAGGTAGCGGAATACGGTAGCCCGAATGTTGTCTTCTTCGAGCAAGCGGCGATTCCGGGCAACAGGTATAGTCTTGCCTGCTAACTCGAAGGAAAAAGCATTGTCTGCCGTTTTGAGCGGCAGTCCAGTCTGACGGGCGATCTCCCGAAGTGAATCGTAAAGCGGTTGGTCGAAGAATTGGAACGTGACGCGCATTGGGCTAAACCCGGCACCAGCACAGTAGATGTGCAGCTTCTGGCCAGCATTAAGTTGCTCTTGGGCTCTGCGCTGAAGGTAATCGACAGCCTGTTGCACGGTCGCGTCGCGAAACTGAACGCGATCGATGCGGATAGCCGTGGCGAGGAGTTCGGCCCTCGAGGCAGCGAAGCCCGGTTCGCTGCATCCGAGGGCGTAAGTAATGAGCGCCGCGCAAAGTAGGCTGGAAGGTTTTCTCATGATGCGGACGCAAAGGAGAAACAATGTCTCAGCGGAGCAGTTCGTTCACAAATTGAAATCACGCGAACAGGTTGTCCGTGCCAAACACTCCGTCTTCAGTGAAGCCCACCGCATCGCAAGGATGGCCATTGGGCGATCACCGCCGTTGAAAGCGCAACTGCTGGCTGCCCTTGCCGCGCCAGCAGTCGTCAGGCCAACCCCTACAGGTCGCGACTCCCGACCCAAGTCCAAGGCGTTGCAACGAGTGGGCTTCTGCCCGATGCTCGGCCTTCCGATGAAGCCGTTCCTCCTCGTGTTCCTCGCCGCGCTCGCGCTGCGCGCTTTTGCCGCCGAGCCGAAGGTGGATTTCAATTACGACATCCGGCCGATCATTTCGTCGAAGTGTTTCGCTTGCCACGGCGCGGATGAAAAATCGCGCAAGGCCAAGCTGCGGCTCGACATCCGCGAGGAGGCGCTGAAGGAGCGCGACGGCGTTCGCGCGATCGTCCCCGGTGATCTCGAAGCCAGCGACCTCGTGGTGCGCATCGAATCGAAGGACAAGGACGAAGTGATGCCGCCGCCGAAGGAGGCCCACCCGCTGACAAGGAACGAGATCGCGCTGCTCAAGAAATGGGTCGAGCAAGGCGCGGAATACAAGGAGCACTGGTCGTTCACGAAGCCGGTGCGGCCGGCCGTGCCGCGTATCGAGAGTGCTCAGTTCTCAGTGCTCAGTGCTCAGTCAAAAAAGAGCGGTGCTGGCTCGAGCCCACTGAGCACTCATCCAATCGACGCGTTTGTTTGGAAGAAACTCGAGCAGCAAGGGCTCGCGCCTTCGCCGGAAGCGGATCGCCCCACCTTGATCCGGCGCGTGTCGCTCGATCTCACCGGGCTGCCGCCGACCCCCGAAGAAGTGGGCGCGTTCGTCAACGACCCCGGCGCGGACGCCTATGAGCGACTGGTCGATCGGCTCCTCGCCTCACCGGCCTTCGGCGAGCGCTGGGCGAAGATGTGGCTCGATCTGGCGCGCTATGCGGACTCGACGGGCTACGGCTCGGACAAGTTCCGGCTGAATATCTGGCCGTATCGCGACTGGGTGATCAACGCCTTCAATCGCAACCTGCCCTACGATCAGTTCACGATCGAACAACTCGCCGGCGATCTGCTGCCCAACGCGACGCCCGACCAGATCGCGGCCACGGCCTTTCACCGCAACACCATGACCAACGTCGAAGGCGGGACGATCGATGAGGAATATCGCGTCGCCGCGGTGAAGGATCGGATCGCCACGACCGGCCAGGTCTGGATGGGCCTGACCGTCGGCTGCGCGCAATGTCACACGCACAAGTTCGACCCGATCGCCCACAAGGATTACTACGCGTTTTACGGCATCTTCAATCAGACCGCGGACAGCGATCGCGAAGATGAAGAGCCCAAGCTGCCGCTGCCGACGGCGGAGGAGCTGGCGAAGACGAGCCAGTTGAAGGAAGCCATCGCGCAGCTCGAGAAGACGATGAAAGGATCGACGCCGGAACTCGAAGCCGAGCAGCACGCGTGGGAAGCGCAGATGGCGCAGCCGGCGGAATGGCAAACGCTGACGCCTTTCGAAATCAAGGCGGAGAGCGGGACGACGCTCGCGGCGCAGGCGGATGGTTCCTTTCTCGCGATTGGCAGCGATCGCCCGGACGCGGACACTTACACCTTCAAGATGCGCCTCCCGCCGCCGGGCAAGCTCACTGCCTTCCGCCTCGAAGCCCTCCCCGACGACTCGCTCCCGAGCCACGGTCCCGGCCGCGCGGACAATGGCAACGCCGTGTTGAGCGAATTGCGGGTGACGGCTGGACCATCGGATGCGGCGCCGGCGCGGGGGCGTTTCGTGCGCGTGACGCTGCCCAATGCGCCCAACGGGCTCGCGCTCGCCGAGGTGCAGGTCTTCAGCAAGGGCGAAAACCTCGCGGTGAAAGGGGTCGCAGCGCAATCGAGCACGGACTTTGGCGGGGACGCGAAGCGCGCGAACGACGGGCGCACCGACGGCGCGTTCACTGCGAACTCGGTCTCGCACACGGGCCATGACCAGGACACATGGTGGGAAGTCGATCTGCGCGAGGACGCGGACATCGACAGCGTGGTGATCTGGAATCGCACGGACGCGGACCTGGAAAGCCGTCTCGCCAATTTTCGCGTGAGCGTTCTCGACGCCGCGCATCAGCCCGTCTGGGAAGAAACCGTCGCCGAGCCCCCCAGGCCGAGCGTGACGCTCGCTCCCGACGGCTCGAAAGCCGTGGCGTTGCGCCGGGCGAGCGCGGATTTCAGCCAGGACGGATTTGCGGTGGCGACGGCCCTCGACGGAAATGCTCGGACCGGCTGGGCGTTTGTGCCGGAGCTGGGCCGGCCGCATGCCGCGGTTTTTGAGACGGCCGCGCCCGTCGATCCCGCGGGTTCGGTGCTCACCTTCACGCTCCTCCAGCGTTACGGGCAGTCGCACACGCTCGGCCGCTTTCGCCTCTCGGCGACCACCACCGCGCCGCCCCCCATCGAGCTCCCGGCCCAGATCAAAGCGATCCTCGCGGTGGAGCCGAGCGAACGCGCACCCGAGCAGCGCGACCAACTGACCGCTTTCTTCCGTTCGCTCTCGCGCACTTTCGCCGAGCTCGGGAAACAGCTCGAGGCGAAGCGCGGCGAGCTGGCCGCGATGAAGCCGGTGATGCTGCCCGTCCTGCGCGAGCTGCCGCCCGAAAAACGCCGCGAGACGCACATATTCAACAAGGGCAATTATCTGGCCCCCGGCGACAAGGTCGAGCCGGGCTTGCTCTCAGCTTTTGCGGCGTTCGTTCCAGCCGGCACGAAAATGGATCGCCTCGCCGCGGGGCGCTGGATCATGAGCCCGGAGAATCCGCTGACCGCCCGCGTCACCGTGAACCGTTTCTGGTCGCAGCTTTTCGGGACCGGCATCGTCGAGACGGAGGAAGATTTCGGCACCCAGGGCGCCCTGCCCAGCCACCCCGAACTGCTCGACTGGCTGGCCGTCGCCTTCATGACCCCAAAAGGAACCGAGGGCGCCGAAGTCGCGCTCGGCTGGGACGTGAAGGAGCTGCTTCGGCTGATCGCCACCAGCGCGACCTACCGGCAGTCGTCGAAGGTCACGCCGGAGCTGCTGGCCAAGGATGCCCGCAACCGGCTGCTCGCGCGTTATCCACGGCGCCGGCTCGAAGCGGAGACGGTGCGCGACCAGGCCCTGGCCCTCAGCGGATTGCTGTCGCACAAGATCGGCGGGCCGAGCGTCTATCCGCCACAGCCGGACGGCCTGTGGAAAGTCGCGTTCAACGGGGGACAAAATGCCTATCCGACCTCGAAGGGTGAGAATCGCTACCGTCGCGGGCTCTACACCTTTTGGCGGCGGACCATGCCGAATCCGAGCATGACCACCTTCGACGCGCCGAGCCGCGAAACGTGCACCGTGCGGCGGATCCCGACGAACACGCCGCTCCAGGCCTTCGTCACGCTCAACGATCCGGTCTTTGTCGAATGCGCGCAGGCGCTCGCCCGGCGCATCGTGCGCGAAGGCGGTGCGGACACCGCGGCGCGGCTGCGCTTCGCGCTTCAGCTCTGTCTTGCGCGCCCGCCCACGGACGCTCAGGTCCAGGCGCTCGCCGCTCTTTTTGCCGACGAACTCGCGACCTATCGCGCGGATTTGCCCGGCGCCGCCAAGCTCGCCACCGAACCACTCGGTCCGCTGCCCGACGGCGCCGACGCCGCCGAAATGGCCGCGTGGACCGTGGTCGCGAATGTGTTGCTGAATTTGGACGGCGTGCTGACGAAGAGCTAGACTGTCCCCGCGATGAGCATCGACATTCCTACCGACACCTTGCGCGAACTGGTTCGCCACCCTGATGACTTTCAACGCGAGGTCATTCTGGCGATGTATGAGGCCAACGAGATCACGAGCGGGAAAGCGTGTGAAATCCTCGGCCTCGACGTTCAGGCGTGGGACATGTTGCGCCGAGCCCGTCGGTTGCGTGGCGCCTACGGAGTGGAGGATTTGGAATCCGACGTGCGGACGCTGAAGGAACTCGGGCGCTTGTGATCGTCGTGAGCGACACGTCGCCCTTGATTTACTTCGCCGCCATAAGGCGTTTGGACGGCGGATTTCCGTCGCCCCGTTGGGGCTCGCACGCTATGGCGGACTTTTCCGGCGGACATTTGGCGTCACAGCCGCGGAGCGGCGCAAACCCGAGTAGCCGTGGTCGAGCGGAGCGAGGCCACGGAATCGGAAAACGCGGAGCAGCCGCGTCAGCGGCGGAACATTCCTTTTGCGCAGGGTGTCGCCGCTACGCGGCTTGCTCATCACCTTCTGATCCGTGGCCTCGCTGCGCTCGACCACGGCTACTCGGGTTTGCGCCGCTCCGCGGCGGCTACACACACGCAAGTCCGACAGGGCTCATAGCGACTGGCTGCCAAAAAAGATCTCCGGGGAATTCGGCCGGGGTCCTACACAGGTCGAGACTGAACCCACCAGCGAATTAGCTTCCCCATGAACCGCCGCCTCTCTCACGCGCACGCCGTCACCCGACGGGAATTCCTCGCCCGCAGCGGCAGGTTCAGCCTCGGTGCGATTGCCCTGCAAAGCCTGATGGGACGTGGCTTCGGAGCCAATCCGCAATCTGCAATCCGCAATCCGCAATCCGGGAATCTGCAATCGGAAAACCCGCTGACACCCAAGGCCGCGCCGTTGCCGAGCAAGATCAAGGCGGTCATCTACCTTGGGATGAGCGGCGCGCCGCCGCAGCACGATCTTTTCGATTGGAAGCCGGAGCTGGTGAAGCACCATTTGCAGGACTGCCCGGAGGAGCTGATCAAGGGCCAGACGTTTGCCTTCATCAAAGGCCGGCCCAAGCTGCTCGGCTCGCTCTTCAAGTTCGCGCAGTACGGCCAGAGCGGCGCGTGGGTGAGCGACCGGCTCCCGCATTTCACGAAGATCGTGGACGAGGTGGCGATCATCCGCTCGATGAACACGGACCAGTTCAATCACGCGCCCGCGGAGCTGTTCCTTTACACCGGCAACATGCGCGCGGGCTCGGCGTCGCTCGGCTCGTGGCTGACCTACGGGCTGGGCTCGGAGAACCAGGATCTGCCGGGCTTCGTGGTGCTGCTCAGCGGCGGGGTGGATCCCACGGGCGGCAAATCGCTGTGGGGCTCGGGCTTTCTGCCGAGCGTGTATCAAGGCGTGCAGTGCCGCGCGGCGGGCGAGCCGATCCTCTTTGCCAACGATCCCGCCGGCATGACCCGCGAGACCCGCCGGCGCAGCCTCGACACGCTCAAGGCGCTCAACGAAGCCGAGGCGGCGCAATTCGGCGACCCGGAGACGCTGACCCGCATCGCGCAATACGAGCTCGCCTATCGCATGCAAATCGCGGTGCCGGAGGTGATGGATATCGCGAAGGAATCGCCGGAAGCCATCGCGGCCTATGGGGCCGAGCCGGGCAAGGCGTCGTTCGCCAACAACTGCCTGCTCGCGCGGCGCCTGGTGGAGAAAGGCGTGCGCTTCGTGCAGCTTTTCGACTGGGGCTGGGACATTCACGGCACGGGCGGCGGCGATGATCTGGTGACGGCCTTTCCGCGCAAGTGCCGCGAGATCGATCAGGCCAGCGCGGCGCTGGTGCAGGATCTCAAGCAGCGCGGTTTGCTCGAATCGACGCTGGTCGTCTGGGGCGGCGAGTTTGGCCGGACCCCGATGAACGAGGCCCGCGGCGGTTCCACCTTCCTCGGCCGCGATCATCATCCGCACGCCTTCTCGATCTGGATGGCCGGTGGAGGGGTCAAACCCGGGCTCAACTTTGGCGAGACGGACGATCTCGGCTACAACGTGGTGCGCGACAAAGTAACGGTGCGCGATTTCCAGGCGACGATCCTGCATCTGCTGGGCTTCGATCCCTACAAGTTCAGCCATCGCTATCAGGGGCTCGACAACCGCCTCATCGGACCGACGAACGAAGGGCAGATCGTGAAGGGGATTCTGGCGTAGGCCCGCACCGGTCCCTTCAGACTAACTAACCGCCAGTGGGGCAGGCGTCCCGCCTGCCATAAGTCGTGCGGGCGTCTCGCCTGCACCGAACTGGGCAGCCGGGACGGCTACCCCACTCCTGACGGGCGGGACGCCTGCCCCACTTGCGCCTGCTGAGGGCGGGGCAACCCGGGAATCTCGGGCCGGGAAGCGTCCAATCGCGCCCGGAGTGCGAATCAGGCGCAACATGAAACCACCGGACGCATTTCCGAGCGAGGAACACGCCAGGGAAGCTGCTGCCCGGCCGGCGCCAAACCCGGCGGCGCGAGTCTTCGCTTCGTTCTGTGGCCGCTGTCGATTGGCCATCGCGCGTCTCGGCGGACGTGCGCTTGTCTGCCCGTGCTGCGGGGAACCGCAGCCTGGATAACCGCGTCGGAGGGTCAGCTCGGCGGTTTGGTGGGCGCTCAGGGTTGCGCGGCGAGATCGGTCACGCGATGGGTCGGGACCGGTTTGCCGGGACGGAAGAATTCGAGGTGCTCGATTTGGGCGGTGAGCGAGTCGGAGTTGATGGCGGCGACCGCGGAGCACACGGCGTCGCGGAGCATTTCGGGAGCGGCTTCGGCGCGAAGATTGAGGATCAGTTGCGCGCTCGTGATCGGGCCGTCGAGGGTCAGCGAAAGCTCAGGGACGATATCGTTGCGCACGACATTGATCACGGCGATGTCGCCGAGGCCGGTGTCGGGGCTGAGCGTTATTTTGAAGTGCGCGATTTCCGAGCTGGCCAGTCGCGCCTGCACGTCGGCGGCGAGGGTTTCGAGCACGGTGTTGGCCTGGAACGGACTGCTGCCGCGGAGCTGCACCGTGGCGTTGAGCCAGCCGAGCAGCGCCTCGCCTTCGGCGTAGATCTCGTAATTGACGTGCATCGTTCTGCGCGGCTCCTGCTCGGTGGTCGCGATGCGCGCAAACCACCCGTCGAGCCCGGTCCTCGCCCGCGGTGAGGCGGCCAGAATTCGGGCGTGCGGGAATTGCCGGGCGAGGACTTCGTGCAATTGGCGCACGCGGTCGGCATCGATCAGATCGGTCTTGCTGATGACGATGATATCCGCCTCTTCGAGCTGCTTGCGATAAATGTAGAGCACCTTGTCCGAGAACGAGCCGCCCTTTTCCAAACCGAAGATGCGGGCGGCGCGGGTCGGATCGATGAGCACGCTGAGCGGCGCGATGGTGAAGAAGTCGCCGTAAAGACGGCGCAGCGGATAGGTCACCGTGGCCACGAGGTCGGTGCAGCTCCCGACCGGCTCGGCGATGAAGACATCGGGCGCGGTAATCGCGGTGAGACGGCGCGCGGCTTCGCTGAGCGACGCGAAGCGGCAGCAAAAACAGCCGCCGGGGATTTCCTCCGTGGCGAAGCCGCGGGCGCGCAGCATCGCGGTATCAACGAGCTCGCTCCCCTGGTCGTTGGTGATCAGGCCGACCCGCAGGCCGTCTTCGGTGAGCTTCTGCGCAAGCTGCGCGACCGCGGTGGTTTTGCCGGCGCCGAGGAAGCCGCCGATCATGATGTAACGGGCTTTGGAGGGGGATGTGGGCATGGGATTGGGTGGGTGGATCAGGACGTGTTAGCGAGGTAATCGATGACCTCGCGGCATTGCGGATTGCCGAGGACGGTATCGCAGCAGGCGCTCTCGACGATCTCGCCGGCGCCCTCGCGGACGCAGACGCACGCGAGCCAGTCGGTGACACGGCGCGCCTGGGCCACGTTGTGCGTGACGAGGACGATGGTGTGGCGCTCCTTGAGTCGGAGGATGAGCTCTTCGATCGCCTGGGTGGACTTGGGATCGAGCGCGCTGGTGGGCTCGTCCATGAGGATCACCTCGGGCTCGACGGCCAGCGCGCGGGCCAGGCAAAGGCGCTGCTGCTGGCCGACCGACAGGGCCAGCGCGGAGGCGCGCAGACGGTCGCGCACTTCGTCCCACAGGGCGGCTTCGCGCAGGGCTTCCTCGACGAGTTCGCGGCGCGCGCGGCGGTTGAGCGGGCGCAGTCGTTTCGCGCCGAAGAGCACGTTTTCCTCGATGCTCGTGGGGAAGACCACGGGCTGCTGGAAGAGCATGCCGATGCGTCCGCGGAGCGTGTTCACATCCACGCCCGCGGCGTAGATCGACTCGTCGCGCAGCCAAACCTCGCCGGTGACGCGCAGGCCGGGAATCAAGTCGGCGAGCCGATTCAGCGCCCGCAGCAGGGTGCTCTTGCCCGCGCCGGAGGGACCGATGATCCCGAAGACCTGATTGGGCTGAACCTCGAAGCTGACCTTGCGCAGGAGCGGTTTGCCATTGGCGAACACGGAGAGATCGCGGACGCGCAAAACGCTCGTGTTCGCGGGCGCGCAGATCGTGGCCGCCGGCCTGGAGCAAGGATCAGACATCGGCTTCTTCGTGGATTTTCAGACGGCTCGGAAGCGCGATGAGGCTGAGCAGAAAGACGAGCCCGAGCAGCACGAGCGCGGCGCCCCAAAGCTTCGCGCCGACGGCGGGATCGAACGAATCCTGGGCGAGAATGAAGATGTGGTAGGGCAGCGTGAGCACGGGGCTTTCCTTGATGCCGTGCGGCCAGGTCGCGCCGGCGAAGATGGTGCAGGTGAACATGATCGGCGCGGTCTCGCCCGCGGCCCGCGCGAGGCCGAGCAGCGAGCCGGTGATCAGACCGCCCCAGGCCTGGGGCAGGAGCACGGCCCAGACGATTTGGGCGCGGTTCAGGCCGAGCGCCGCGGCGGCCTCGAGGTAAGTTGAGGGGATCGCTTTGAGCCGCTCGATCAGCGACACGGTGACGGTCGGCAGCATGCTCAAGGCGAGCACGATCCCGCCGACGAGCCACGACTTTCCCCAGCCGCACCATTGCACGAAGACGATGAATCCGAAGAGGCCGAAGAGGATGCTCGGCAGGCCATTGAGCGTATAGAGCACGGTGCGCAGCGCTCGCCGCGCTGCGCCGCCGCGCAGCCAGACACGCTCGACCAGCGCGAGCCCGACCGCCATGGGCGCGCAGATGAGGAAGGCGGCGCCGAGCAGGATCATCGTGCCGATGAGATTCCAGAAAATGCCGCCCGCCGCACCGACGAGCCGGATTTGCTCGGTGAAGAAAGACCAGCTCAGCGCCGGCACGCCGCGCTGCGCGACGACCAGGACGAGCCCGGCGAGAATTCCGACGGAGACGAGCGCGCAGAGGCCCGCGACGGTGGCGATGAGGAGATCGTTGAGCTTACGCATCGGATCTATTTCCAAAGCCGGAGCCGAGCACGGTGAGCGCGCCGGTGAGCACCAGGAGGATCAAGCCAAGCCCGACGATGGCCGCCCAGTGCAACGGATCGCCGTAACCGATATTGGTCTCGGAGCTGCCGAGCTTGCTGGTCAGCGTCTGGCCCGATTCGAGCAGCGGCCGCAGGGAGAGCAGGTGCTGGGGAAGGTTGTTGTCCTGCCGGCCGACGACGAGGAAGACGGCGATGGTTTCGCCCAAGGCGCGTCCGAGGGCGAGGAGCAGGGCCGCGCCCAGGCCGCGACGCGCCTGGGGCAGGGCGACGAGGAGGATCGTCTCCGAGCGCGTGAGGCCCAGCGCGCGGGCGGCCCGTCGCTGGGCGGCGGGCACGGCGCGCAAGGCGTCGTCGCTGAGGGTCACGATGGTCGGCAAGATCATCACGGCGAGCAGCACGCCGGCGGTCAGAAGGGTATCGCCGCTGAGCAGGTCGAACCGCGCGAAGAGTTCGTAGATCCAGTCGCGCAGGAGCAGGATGCCGAGCAGCCCATAAACGACCGAGGGCACGCCGGCGAGCAGCTCGATGAGCACTTTGACCGCCAGCCGCGGCGTGCGCGGAAGATACTCGGCGGTGAAGATCGCCGCACCCATGCCCAGCGGCGCGGCCAGCACCAGCGCGACCAGGGAGACCGCGATGCTCCCATAGATCATCGGCAAGGCGCCGAATTCCTTTTGCCGGAAAAACCATTTGGCTCCGGTCAGGTAGTTCCAACCTTCGTGCTGCCAGACCGGCAGGCTTTGCGACACGAAGATGCCGACCAGGAAGGCCAGCGTGGCCAGCGCCACCAAACTAAAGAACCAGGACCAGATTTTGGTCATTACCAATGAGCGCCGCCGCGTTGTCCGGCGTCGGGTGTGCCCTGCCTGGTTCTAGTGGGGCAGGCGTCTCGCCTGCCAGGAAGTGAAGCAGCCGTCTCGGCTGCTCGAACTCGTGCAGGCGGGACGCCCGCACCACTTATGGCAGGCGGGACGCCTGCCCCACTACACCGGCGCGACGCCCACCCGACCCGGGAGGAGATCTTACGCGTCATGTTACTTGAGATCCTTCAAGCGCAGGTAGCCGTGCTTCTTCACCAGCTCCTGTCCACGCTCGCCGAGCACGAAATCGACCAGGGCCTTGGCGGCGCCGGCGGGCTCGCCTTTGGTGAGCAGGAAGAGCGGCCGACTCAGCGGATATTTTTTCGTCGCGATGTTGTCGTTGGTCGGCTCGACGACGGTGCCATCCTCGAGCTTGATGCCGAGCGCGAAGACGCGCTTGCCATCGGCCCACGACGAGGAGAGCTGAGAGAGCCCGCCGCGCGTGCCGGCGACTTTGTTGCGCGTCTCTTCGTTGCCGCCCACCTCGGGGAAACTCACCTGCGGCGCGGCCTTGGGGCTGCCATAGACCCAGTGCACGAAGACTTCCCACGTCCCGCGGCCCGGTTCCTTGTTGAAGAACGCGATGCGCTGCGGCCTCCCGCCGACATCTTTCCAATTGGTGATCCGGCTCTCGTAGATGTCCTTGATCTGCTGCTTCGTCAGGGCCTTCACGCCGCCCTCCCAGACGTCCCTGGAGACGATGAGCGCCACGGCGTCCTCGCCGATGTGGATCTCGCGAAACTCGACCTGCGGATACTTCGCCCGGTCATCCTCACTCACGTGCTTGGAGGCCATTCCCACCTGCACGAGCCCGTCTCCGAGCATCGAGATGCCGCCCGCGCTGCCGCCTTGCGTGTCCACCTGAATATCCATCTTCTGCTCGGCGCGGAGAATCTCCGCGGCTTCCGCGACCGGCAGGTTGACCGTCGTCGAGCCGTTGATCTTGAGCGTCTCGGCCGGCGCCGCCAGGGTCATCGAAAGCACGGAAAAGCCGAGCAGCAGCGATTTCTTCATATATGCGAGCATTCGCATACCTGCGCCTGAGGGCACCTGCAAATGCAAAGCGCCGCCTCAGTCCGGCAACTGATCCTTCCGAAAGCTACAGCAGCCGAAGTCGAGAGTTACCCCTTCGCGCTCAATGCGCCGACGGAAGTTCGTGGGGATGAAATACACGCGGTGCTGGCCGATCGCGCGGGCCTCGACGATGCCGGCTTGCTTGAGGACGCGCAGGTGCTTGGAAGTGTTGTACTGGGATAGCCCCAGCTTCTCCGTCACCTCGTTCACGTTGAGTTCGGTGGTGAGCAGCGCCTTCACGATCCGCTGCCGCGTGCGATCGGCCAGGGCCTTGAGAATATCGGTGCAGTCGGCGGAAGGCATCGCCTTCACATGACAGAACTTTTTGCTGGACTGCAATGCCGCACCTCGTATGCCGATGAGCGCATAAAGGCAAATCAAACTCTTCCTCCCGAACCGCCGCCGCCGCCCTCACCTTGAAGGCCAATTTCGTCATCAGTTTCTAACCCACCCCTAACGCAACACCCGCAACGTCCGAACATGAACAAATCCGCACCCGTTCATCTCTCGCTCCTCGCCGCCGCGCTCACGGCGATGGCCTGCACCAGCCAGGGCGAGATCGGCATCATCTCGCCCGCCGAAGCGAAAAAGCTCATCGACAACCCGGACCCAAAAGCGCGTCCGCTCGTCCTGGATACCCGCGGCGGATACAAGGATTACTTCCGCGGGCACCTGCCGACCGCGCATCACCTCGAATTCGACACGCTCCGCGGCACCGAGAACGCCGTGCCGGTGCAGTACCTGCCCGATGATCTGACCAAGGCCCTGCTTATCCGTGCGGGCGTGGACAAGGATCGGCTGCATCTCGTCTATGCGACCGGCGAGGCCCTGCCGAATGACGAAATCCTCAGCAGCACCATGGTCGTTCACGTCCTGGAAAAACTGGGCGTGAAGGACATCAAGATCGTCGATGGCGGACTCCCGGAATGGAAGAAGCAGGGCTTTGCTCCCGTGCAGGATTACTTCGGCAATCCGCCAGGTCATCTCCCCGCGGAGGGAAATCCCGGCATCGCCGCCAATATCGACGATGTGCAAAAGCATGTCGGCAAGCCCGGCAACCTCCTGGTCGATGCCCGCCCCATCAACGAATTTCAGGGCGATGATGCGATCTGGCTGCGCAAAGGCCACATCCCCGGCGCGATCAGCTTCCACTGGGCGCGCCTGATGGAGAAAGACAACACCCATAAGTTCAAGCCCTTCTCCGAAACGAAAGCGGAGTTGGAGAAGGCTGGCATCACGCCGGACAAGAATATCATCTGCTACTGCGGCACCTCACGTGAAGGCAGCCTGCTGCGCTTCTATCTGAAGCACGTCGCCGGTTATCCGAACGTGCGTCTCTACGAAGGCGCCTGGAAGGAATACGTCTGGCTCAAGGACAAATCCCTGCCCGCCGAAACGGGCGGCCAGCCGGCCGGCAAGTAGCATCCATTTTCTGCTTTGCGACTGCGTCGCTGCCTTCGGGTGGCGGCGCAGGCGTGTTGGGAAGGTCCGCCTCCAGGAAGGGGCGGGAAGGAAAAGGTCTGGCTGAAAGAACAAGGTCGCTCCCCGCCGAGACGGAACTCCCGGCGGCACAGGCTCCCTGATCCAAGCGTCGGGAGGAACAGAAGTGCAAACTGCTGTTTGCCGATCGCTTCTCGTGCGAAGGGATGGCTGCTGCCCCGCCATCAGCCTTCCACGCTCGCGTGTCCCCCACTCCATTCGTCGCCGCCCTCGCTGTTGCCACTCTGATCGTGCAGGCCGGGGCCATCGTCTATCGGGACGATCTGACCGATGCCGAGGTCAAGGCGCTCGCCAGCCAGCCGCAGTTTTCGGGCACCGGGATCATCAGCGGATCGAGCGGCACCGGCACGGGCGTGGCCATCGCTTCAGACTGGGTGCTGACGGCGAAGCACGTGGTCACGGGAGGGAGCAGCGCCACCTTCTTCTATGCCGGCGGCAACCAGGCGGGCACGGTCTTCCTCGATGCCAGCACCGATCTGGCGTTGATCCACTTGAGCAGCGCGCTCCCGAGCACCCTCTCCTTCATCACTCCCAATCAGAACCGGAGTGATGACAATCGGCTGGTCTGGCCCGTGGGTTACGGCACCTGGGGCAATGTTTCGTCGCAGCCCTACAACAGCCTCGACGGCGCACGCCGCGCCGGCACGAACGTCAGCGATTTGAACAGCACCGGTTTCCTGCGCTTCGACAACGACAACACCAGCGCGAGCGCGACGGCATTCGAGGCGAGCACGGGACCCGGCGACAGCGGCGGCCCGCTCTTCCTCCAGGATGGCAATCAGTGGTTCGTGGCCGGGATCACCTTCGGCGCGGATACCAGCGGCTTTATCAACACCGACGTCTCGGCCCGTTATGCCTGGATTACCCAGACGACGGGCCTGACTTTCACACCGAAAGCCGCGTCCCTTGCGCTCAAGTGGGATAACAGTTACTCGAGCAGCGGAATCCAGGATGGCGCCGGCGTTTGGGATACGACCGGGCCGAATTTTCAGGACGGGACCTATAACTATTCCTGGGACAATTCGCTGACGCAGTCGGTCACCTTTGGGAACACCGGCACCGCCGGAACGGTCACCCTCGGAGCCGCGATCTCGGTCAACAAGATCATCTTCGCGCGCACCGGCTACACCATCACCGGGACCGCCTCCGCCGTGCTTTCCCTGAATGGGACGACCCCGACGATTGATACCGGCGCCGCCGGCCTGGCCAGCACGATCAGTGCGAAGCTCGGCGCCTCGACGATTACCCTGGCGGGAGCGGGAACGCTGACCCTGAGCGGCGCGGATGACAACGCGAACACCAGGTTCGACCTCGGCAGTGGCAAGCTCGTCCTAGCCAAGTCGAGCTCGACCAGCGTCCACGCGGCGGGAGGGAGCGGCAGCGCGCTGACCATCGCGACCGGCGCGACCGCACAACTCGCCGGCACGGGGGGCGATCAGGTTTCCGATAGCAGCGACGTCACGATCAACGGCGGAACCTTCGACCTGAACGGGCGCGGCGAAAGCATCAACGCGCTGCTGGGCACGACCGGCACGGTGGACAATACGGCGGCGGGAAGCGCGAGCCTGACGATCGGCGCGAGCAATGGTGGCGGCACGTTTGCCGGTACCTTGAAGGATACGGGCGGCGCGATTTCATTGACGAAACTGGGCACCGGCACCGCCATCTTGAGCGGGACGAATAGCTACGCCGGAGCCACCGCGGTGCAGGCGGGGACCTTGCAATTGCTCAGCGCCGGCGCGCTCGGGAACTCGAGTGGGGTGACGCTGACGAACACCACCGTCTCCGGCGGCGCGGGCACCACCCTCGTGCTGCAAGGCGGCCTGACCTACAGCGGCGTCCCTTTGATCATGAACTCCGACACCGTGAATGATCGCCGGACTTCGCTGGTCAGCAATGGCAGCACCAACACCTGGTCCGCTCCGATCACGCTCAACGGTTCAGGCCTGTCCGTCTTCAACGCCAACACGACCGGCCTGATCATCGCCGGCAATGTCGATGCGGGCAGCTTCACCGGGGCTCTGCTCCTGCGCGGCGGCAGCGCCAGCTTCCTCAACGGCACCGTGAATCTGGGCAGCACCGGCAATTTGACCAAAACGGATGGCGGCACCTGGACGATCGCCAGCAGTGGCAATACCTGGGCGAACACCCAGGTGGCTGTCGGCACGCTGAAGCTCGGCGCCGATCAGGCGCTGCCGATGACCACCCTCTTGACGATGGGACAAGCCAGCAGCGGCGATGCGACGTTCGATCTCAGCGGCTTCAACCAACAAGTGGCGGGAGTTGCGCTCGTCGCGAGCGCAGGGGCGAGAACCATCACCAATACCGGGGCGCTCAAGACCTTCACCGTGAGCAACGACACGGCAAACAGCTTCGGCGGAACGATCAGCGGCGCGCTCCACCTGACGAAGGCCGGCGCGGGAGTGCTGACCCTCACCGGGTCGAATCCCTACACCGGCGCCACCACCGTGACAGCCAGCAGTGTGGTGGTCAGCGGCAGCCTCAGCGCCACGGCCTCCCTTCGCCTGGCGGGTGGCACGCTGGAACTTGGCGCGGCGGACCGCCTCAACAACGCGGCTCCCCTGACCCTGGCGCTGGGGACGCTCAAGACCGGCGGATTCAGCGAAACGGTCGGCGCGCTCACGCTCGAGATCGGCACTTCGACGATCGATTTCGGAACCGGCGCGAGCGTGGTCCATTTCGGCGTCAGCAGCGGCAATGGATGGAGCGGCAAATTGTCGATCACCAACTGGAGTGGGAATGCCCAGGGAGGCGGCACCGATCAGCTCTTCTTTGGAGTGAATACCACCGGCCTGCTCGCAGCCCAACTGGCCGCGATCGAGTGGAAAAATCCATTCGGTTTGGGCGATGTGGTCGGCGCGCGCTTCGTGGGCGCCTTGGGAGAAGTGGCCCCGATTCCCGAGCCCGGCACCTGTGGACTCCTGCTGGGAGGGCTCTCCACCCTGCTCGGACTGCGACGATCCCGCTGCTTCGGGAGAGCAGCTTAACCCGTGCAACGACCCCAAGCTCAGCGGACCCAGCCCGCGGGACGCGTGGATTGCAAACGGCGCGCGATGGCCGGGTTCGCTGCAGCGTATGTGAGGCGTTGCGGTCATTTGGCGGCTTCGTAGAGGATATCCGTGGATTTGGATTCCTCGTTGAGTCCGTTTGAGAAGAGCGGGCACAAATCTGGGCGCGGCTCGAAATACCATTTGTCATCCTTTTCCTTGAGGATGTGGTAACGCATGAGTTGGAACTTGCTAGCTGCGGTCAAAACGAGGACATCCACAAACATATTGCCTTTGAACGTCGGAATCGCGTAGGCGAAGGAGTCCGAGCGATTCAAATTCAATTGACGCGCTTTGTAGCATCTGACGATCCGGGATGGCTTGTAGGTTTTGTCGTCCGTGGCCCTGTAAGGACCGTCAGCCATCTGCTTCTTGAACTCTTCATACTCCTTGTTGCCTTCCACGCCGTAGATGGGGCGCACGAGAGTGGCGAGCCAGGCCTTCGAGTCTCGGTTGATGTAAGCCATGACTGCATCACAAGCCACGCCCTCGGGAGTATCCTGCCCGGTGGGGAGCTCAGCGGCGTGGAGTGTTACGGTCAGAAACAGAGCGAGGAGTAAAAGATGGGTTCTCATGGGTGGATTAAAGGAAACGTGGAGGAACGCCTAACGATCAGCTCACCGATGGCGGCCCTTGGCGGCTTCGGAATTGTCCAACGGCGTCGTGGGGCCGCCATTCGGTGGAGCGCAAGGTTGGGCATTCCTTGATGGATGGTTTAACGGGAACGCATACTGAGGCCAAACCTTCAAGTCACCGTCCGGTCGCCAAAGAATTGTCAAAGTCCGGTGCCGTTCATCACCCGGCTGCCCGTACCAACACGCTATCCCTTCCTGCCCTCGATGGTAAGGGTCCGGCATCAAAGTGATCGCATCGCATGGCACGTATATTTCGTAGAGCGAGTCAGCACCAAAGGGTTGAACTGGGTCAGCGGAAACCGAAATCTGCTGATCAGCAATGTGGACCCAGACTTCATAGCGCAATCGCGTGCTGCTGTAAGCAAACATGACTAGATCGTCTCTGCCGTCGGACTGGGAAGCAGTGCATCTAAACAGCCGCTCCAACTCGCTCTTGCTCCAATTCATGGTATCCGCTCAATAGACCAGCCGAGGTTCATTGGAAAATTAAACACGGCACGCTCCGCAGAGTTTCGGCCCGCCGAGTGATTCTGCAGACTCGGATAGCATTCCGATTAGGCTGATCTCCGATGGCGTCTGATGTAGGACTGGGTGAGGTTGCCGAAAGGAGGGCTGCATTTCGGGGGCATTGGAATTCTCGCGCGATCCGGCGGAAAAGGACGCAGCTCTGTTTCTCGCAGGGGAGTTGCGCGAAGGCGCGCCGTTCAGCCGACGAGTTCCGCGACCGAGCACGCCGGCTTCGCCAATGCGGTAGTAGTCGCGCACCGAGAGGCGGGCGCGCTGGGGGGCCGGTCCCGGCGCGGGCGCGTTTGAGGGTCGTCGCCATCGATGTTTTTGTTGGCGGGACGCTAGCCGCTGGGGAAAACCTAGCAAGCGGCCGCTGCGGCTCAAATCCTCCGCGAGAGGAAGCGCCAAAGCCACCGCGACGGTGCGTCTGCACGACAACCTGCGCGATAGGCGGTTCTGGTCCGGTGCCCTCTTTTCCCACAAAGACTTCGGCCCCTGGAGAGTTGTCGCGTTGCCGCCGTCCAGTGTTACTAGTCCTCTCCCCATCCGCATGAGCCACCAAATCGATCCGCTGATTCTCCAAAAGCTCGCTCTTTTCAGTCAGCGGCGGCGCAAGCTGATCATCTTCCGCGGTGTCTGCGCGGCCCTCGCCACGCTGCTGCTGACGATGATGCTCGTGGCGCTGATCGACGCCATCTTCGTGCTGCCCGATGTGCTGCGCTGGGGCTTGAGCCTGGCTGCCTATGTGGCGGTGATCGTCGTGGAATGGCGCTCCTGTCTCCGGTTGCTGATGCACGCCCCGGACCCGCGGCGGCTGGCTCGTCTCGTCGAGCATGCGGAGCCCAAGCTGCGCGAGGATCTCATTTCCGCGGTGGAACTCGGCGACGCGAAATCGGATGCGGAATTCGATTCGGAGGAATTCCGCTCGCTGGTCCAGACGGACGTGGCGCATCGCATGGAGGGGATGGATATGGAGCGGCTGTTGCCGATGGACCTCGTGCGGCGCTACATCGCGCTGGCGATCGTGATCGGTGTGGTCTGCGTGGCGGCCTTCGCGCTGAGCGGATTTCAATTCGGCACCCTGATGCTCCGCGCTCTCATCCCCGGCGCAAATCTGGCGCGGGTGTCGCAGGTCAAGGTGCGGGTGGTCACGCCCGAGTCGCCCGACAAAGTCGTGGCGCAGGGCGAGACCGAGCCGCTGGTCATCGAAATTTCCGGGCATCGCGTGAACGCGGCGAAGCTCGAAACGGTGACGGCGCACGGGCGCGACGTGCTGAAAATGACGCCGGTCGGGCCGGATCGTTTTTCGGCGACGATCCAGGTCGGCCGCGAGGACGTCATCTACCGGGTCTTTGCGGGCGACGCCGTGACTAAAAAATACCGGCTCGAGGCGGTCGCGCGGCCCCACGTGGTGAAGTTTGAAAAGGCCTACAGCTTTCCCGCCTACACGAAAATGGATCCGCGACGGGTCACCGAGGAAAACGGCGATCTCGCCGCGCTCGAAGGCACCGAGGTGGAGCTCTCGCTCGAGACCAACCAGAAGATCAAGAATGGCGAGCTGCGGGTGGAACAGGGCAAGCAGAACTCCACGGTGCAGCTCACCGCGAAAGGCAATCGGCTCGTGGCGACGGTGCCCTTGACCACCTCCGGGACGTATCGCGTGCACTTGGTCGGCGCTGACACCGGTTTCGAAAACAAGTTCAGCCCGGAATATGAGCTGCGCGCCGAGCCGGATCTGGTGCCGCAGATCACCCTCGAATTCCCGAAGCAGGATCTCATCCTGCCGGCCAATGCCATGGTGGACGTGCAAGGCACGGCCAGCGACGATCAGGCGTTGGCCCGGGTGGGGCAGTGGGTGAAAATCAACGACGGCAAATGGACCGAGGTCCAGCTCGCGCTCAATCCCGGCCAGAAGATCAAGGTGGAACGGCGCTGGGATCTCTTCGAGCAAGGCGTCAAACCGGGCGACCTCGTCACGACCAAGCTGGTCGCGGTCGATCTGAAAGGCAGCCGCGCCGAGTCGCGGCCGCTTCAGGTCACGATCACGCGCAGCGGCTTTGAGTCGAACCGGCTGTCCGCGCTCGAGGCCGAGCGCCTGCTTTACGAAGCGCTCAAGACCTTGCGCACCGCGGGGGATGCGCTCGAGAAGCACGGCAACGAAGCGCGCGATCAATTCGAGCACCTCGCCGAGAGCGACCCGCAACGCAAGCAAGTGGCCATCGGCGCCGCCACGGAGCTCGATGAATTTGAGCAAAAGGCCCATGAAACCTGGGCCCAGCTCGAAGCGACCTTGAAGAACGCCGAGGCCGGCCACACCAGCGCCGACCTCGTGCAGATCGGGCGGCTGCTCTCGCGGATGGACGCCGGCGCCGTGCAGGTCGGCAAGGCGGCGATCGGCGTCGCGGCGGCCACTCCCGAGGCCACCTTCAGCAAGGAACTGATGCGCGAATTTGCGGAGAGCGGCGCTTACGCCGGGCGGCGGGCGCGCCTCGCCGAGGAGGCCTACGGCAAGTTCCTCTATTCCGAGGAGGTCGAGGTGATCGGCGAGAACCTGCACGTGCTCGCGCGGGAGCAGGAGCGTCTCGCGGAGCTCGCAGCCAACACCAAGGACGATCGCGCGCCGTGGGCCCAGCTCGCCAACCGGCTCCGCGTGGTCCTGTCGGAAACGCGCAGCATCGAAGACCTGATCAACACCGCGGCCACGCACAGCCAGGGCGATCGGATGAAGAACTTGCGCAAGCAGATCGAAACGGCCCGGACACCGATCGAAAAGGCCCTGGCCGTGGGAGAGCCCGGCAAGGCGCTGCTCGCACCCATTCAGAATCTCGCCCAGGTGACCTCCAGCATTGGCAAGAATGCCCTCGCTTTCGACCGGGAGCAGCTCCAAACGCCCGTGCGGGTGCACCTCGAGCTGCTCAAGGAAACCCAGCCGACTTACACCACATTCGACCGGCTGCGGCAGGATTTGCAACTCATGGCCACGCGGGCGGCCTGGCCGGGGGAGGTGCGCGGACGGCTGGCCCAGCGACGTTGGGAATTGCGCGGACAAGCGCTCAAGCTCCACGGCGATCTCGAGGAAACGCGCGCGGATTCGGATAGCCCTTTTGTCAACGACGTGCGGGTGACCACGCTGGCGCTCGACGCGTTGCGACAGGCCAGTGCGCAGGCCGCTCGCGAGAAAACGAACGCGCAGCTCCTCGCCCTGGACAAAACCTTCCGGCTGCTCGAAGGCGGGCATAATATCGCCGAGATCCTCGACGGTTTGAATCACCTCGCCGTGGCCGAGCGCTGGGAGATCGTCAGCACGCGCTCGCGCACCAGCAATCCCCGTGACTGGAAATGGATCGAGACCCGGCTGCGCACGCTCCCGGACGAGCTCGGCAAAATGCAGGCCGAAGAGCCACTGCGCGCGAAGGTCGTGCAGGCGCAAAAGATTCTCTGGGAGCTTCCGCGCGTGCCGGCCTGGGAGCACGTCAGCCGCGAAATGAACGACCGCTTTGAGCCGCAGCGCGAGCCCCTGCCCGCGACCAAGGATGTCGAGCAGGTGGCGGCGGCCGTGAAGCAGGCGCTCGATCTTTTGCGCAAGCCGATCGAGGAAGCGCGGGAAAAGCTCGCGGAGCTGGCGCCCAAGCTCAGCGAATTGATGGCGCAACTCGCCAAGGACACCGACGAGCTGAAAAAGGAGACGGACGAGCAGGCGCAGAAAACCGCCGAGAAGAAGCCGGAGCAAGCCCAGGCCGACGCGCGGCAGGCGCTGGCCGAGCAGCAGAAAATCAACGACCGCGTGGAAGCCGTGACCGACGCGCTGCGCGCCGACGCGAACAAGCAGGACATTCTCAAACAGGACAGCCGGGAGCGCGCCCGTGATGCGGACGACGCCCTGGCCATGCTCAAGGAGCCGCCCCCGAAGGCCGAGCAGGCCCTCACGGAGGCCGCCCGGGCCGAGCCGCCGGCGGCCAAAGCCGAGGCTTTGAAGCAGGCGGCGCAGGAGCAACAGAAGCTGGCCGATGCCCTGCACCTCCTGGCCAGGCACTACGAGAAAGCCGAGCACGCCGAGGCGGACGAGACGCGCCTGGCCTTGCGCGCCACGGAGCAGGAGACGGGGATCAAGGAAGCCATGGACAATCAGTTCGCGCGCGCCGAACAGCTCGCCCAAATGGCGGCGCAATCCCCGGAGGAGCTGCTCAAGAAACTCGAACAGTCGCTCGCGCAGAACCCGGCCATGCAGCAGGAGCTGAGCGCCATCGCCCGGAGTACCCTGGATGCTGCCGCGGACAAACTTTCGGAAGCGAGTACCCAGGAGAATCAGGTGGCGCAGCAGGTGCAGAAAGCCGCGACCGAGCAGCAGGCCCAGACGGCCGCGGCCAACGCGCCGCCTCAGACCTCGCCGCCGAACGCACCGCAAGCGCCCCAGCCGAACACGCCAAAAACGGCCCAACAGGCGGCACAGCAGGCGGCCGAGGCGGCGCAGGAAGCCGCGAAGGCCGCGCAAGCGGCACAGCAGTCCGCGAACGCGGCGGTGCAGTCCGCCAAGCAAGCTGAGAATCAGGCCGCCGCGCAACAGGGACGCGACGCTCGCCTGCAGGCGGAGCAAGCCACTCAAAACGCGCAGCAAGCCGCGCAATCCGCCCAGCAGGCAGCCCAAAGCAATCAGCCGCCGCAAATGGCCCAAGCCGCTCAGCAGGCGGCGAAGCAAGCGGGTGAGGCCGCGGCGCATGCTCAGGAGGCGGCCAAGGCCGCGCAGCAAGCCCAGGCGACCGCCCAAAAACCCGCCACCAACAACCCCGCGCAGCAGGCGAAAAACCAGGAGAGCGCGCAGCAGGCAGGCGAAGCCGTGAAAGCCGCGCAGCAGGCCGTCCAGGCGGCGCAAAAAGCGCAGGCCGCGGCGCAGCAGGCGGCCGCCATGGCCCAGCAGCCGAACGCCGCGCAGATGGCGCAGAACACCCCGCCAACTCCCGCTGGCACTCCGCCTGCCCCGGCCTCTACCGCCGGCACCCCGCCCGCCGCCGCCGTCACCCCGCCTCCAGCCGCCGGCGCCCCACTCGCCGCTCCCAGCCCGCAACTCGCCCAAGCCGCGCAGCAGCAAAAACCGATCGCCCAAGCCGCGAACGCCGCCGGAGAGGAAATCTCCCGCGCCGGGCGGCACGAGCAGCGGCTGCAGAACACGGCCACCGGACAGAAGCTCGAAGCCCTCGGCCAGGAAGTGAAAGAGACCGCGACGAACGAGGTGCCAAAAGCCGGCGAAGCGCTCGCGCAGGCCCAGCAAGCGGCGCAAGCGCAGCCGGCCGTGAACGCGGCGAAGACCGAATTGCAGAGCGAGCTCGGCCAGTTGCAGGCCGCCACCGGCGAAGCGCCTTCACCTTCCGCCATGGCTCAAACACCCGTGGCAGGACCAACCCCGCCACCGGCTGGCGCGCAAGCCCAGGCCGCCAGCGCGCAGAGTCCAGCGGCTCAGCCTGCGGCACCGAGCGCGTCACCTGCGGCGCCGGCGTCTGCTTCGCCGAGTGGACCGCCACCCGCCGCCGCCCAGGCTGCCGCGGCGGAGGCCAGTCCTGCCGGGCAGGCGGCCGCCCCACCGCCATCTCCGCAGGAGCAGGTCTGGATGGCGCGCACCCTCGACGCTCTCGATGCGGCGCTGCATATGGACCCACCGGCGATGGCGCAAAACGCCCCAGGCGAGCAGCCTGCACCGGCCGGCGCTCCCGCCGGACAGCCCGCGCCTGCCCCACCCGGGGCGGCGCAAGCCGCCTCAGGGCAGCCGCCGGGTCAGGCGGCCTCGCCCGCAATGGCCCAGGCCCAGCAGGCCATGAGCGCAGCCGCGGCCGCAGCGGCGGCGGCGATGCGCGCCTCGCGAGCGGAAGCTCCATCCGAAGCTCCCGGCGGACCGCTGGCGCAGAGCGAAAATCAGGCCGTCTCGCGCGGCGGCGCGCAGGCCCAGGCGGCGGGCCTGAGCTACGGCGCTCTGGCGGAGGGCCGGGGCAAGGCCGGCGAGTGGGGCAAACTTCCGAAAAAGGTCGCGGAGCAACTCACCCGCGGGCAAAGCGAAAGCGTCGCCGGCGAGTACCGCAATCAAGTTGAAACCTACTACCGCGTCATCGCGGAGAAATCCAAGAAACCGTGAGGCCCGCGACCGGCATGACCAGCCACCAGTCACGAGTCCGAGCCCTTGGCAGGCGAGTAGATGTGGTGCATGACGACGCCATGTTGAGTGGAAAGGCGCCGTGCCCACCAACTGTCATCCTGAGCGGAGCAGCGCGGGGTGTGGGGAGTCGGGGTGGGGGGAACGCGCTGCGCAGTCGAAGGACCTTTAATCTTGCGGGCGGAGGCGGTGCGGAGCCCGGCCTGCCTCCCATGAAAGTGAGAGTTCCTTCGACTCCGCCGCGCGCCTGCTGCCGCCTTTCCTCAGGCCACCGCGCGGCTTCGCTCAGGATGACAGCTTGGTGGGTTGCGGCTACCCATGGTCACATCAGAGCCCGTGCTCTATGTGCGTGGGCGCTGAGCCTGACCCTGGCCTTCACCGGGCTGACGGTGAAGGCCGATGACAAAGTGGACGAGGCGCTGCGCCGGGCGACGCGCTATTTGCTCGAAGCGCAGGACCCCGCCACGGGTGCGGTGCACAACAATATCCGGAACGAAAATGCGATGTCCTCCATGGCCGTGCTGGCCCTGGCTTCACTCGGTCATCAGCCGGGCGATCCGACCCCGGAGGGCGAAGCGATGCGCAAGGCGATCGCGTACGTCCTGCGGCCCGAAGGCCAGGATGCGCAAGGTTACTTTGGGGCGGTCGATGGCTCGCGCATGTACGGACATGGCATCACCACCTTGATGCTCTCTGAAATGCTCGGGATGGGCGTGGATGCAAAGCAGGACGAGCTCATTCGCGACAAATGCCGAAAGGCCATCGACCTCATCCTGAGCGCGCAAAAGGAACCGAAAACCGACGGCGGCCGGGGCGGTTGGCGGTATGCGCCGGACGACAAACAGTCCGACATGTCGGTGACGGTCTGGCAGGTGATGGCCCTCCGTTCCGCGAAGAACGCCGGGCTCGACGTGCCGAAGGAGGCGATCGATGACGCGGTGCAATACATCAAGCGGCTCTACGATCCCGAGGGCAAGCGGGGAGAGGGCAAGCCGGGCGGTTTTGGTTACAATGCGCGCGGCAAGGAAGCCTCCACGACTGCTGAGGGACTGCTCGCGTTGCAGGTCTGCGGCGAGTACGAAAGCGAGGAAGTGCTGGGCGCCTCCGCCAAGCTCCTGCGCGATGGCATTCGGCAGGGGGACAAGTGGTTCTTCTACACCACCTACTACTATGCGCAGGGGATGTATCAGCGGGGGGGCAAATTCGCCGATGAAGGGAAGCGCCTCGCCGCCGAACTGATCCTGCCCTTGCAATCTCGCGAGGGCTGGTGGGAAGGCGTGAACGAGGAGAAGCAGGGCGGGAAAGTTTATGCGACCTCACTGGCCGTGCTCAGCCTCGCGGTGAAGAACCATTTCCTGCCGATCTACCAGCGCTGAATGGGCTGAAGGTGAGGCCGACTTGCCATCGGCACGATCGGAGAAAATGAGCGGCCGACTTGCAGTCGGCCCGATCGGAGAATGTGAGGCCGACTTGCAGTCGGCCCAATCGGAGAAAGATAGGTGGAAACCGCCGCGCGAACGGTGCGTTCCGAGCCGACTCAGCCAGCTCACCCTGAGACCGCGGGCGAACCTAAATCCGGCGATAGAGATGATCACGGAGGATGCGGAGAATGCGGAAGACGCGGAGCAGGAGTCATCTGCGGCGTTCATGGTGCGCTTCCGTGAATCACCCGCGGGTGATCCGGGCGGGTTCCCAATTTCCGCGTCCTTTGCGTTTTCCGCGTCTTCGGCGGTTCCCATCGCCATTTCCAGGTTGAATGCTCCTCGCGGTGCGCATCGGGAGTCCAGAGACATGGCTGAAGTCAGGCGGGCGATGTGAGGACCGCTGCCCCCTTGGCTCGATGGCGCCCCGTTCGCGCGGCGCTTTCCCGCCTATCTCTCTCCGATCGGGCCGACTGCAAGTCGGCCTCACATTCTCCCCGTTCGCCCCGCCCCACGATTTCCGGTCTTCAAAACTCGGGCGGGGAAGCTTTGCCGGGGAAATTCTCGGGTTCACCGGGGAGGAAGTCAATGACCTGCCGGCTCGCGCGGAGGCGCTCCTGCAAAGCCGGAACGTCCACGTCTTGCACGGCCTTCTTGTCGCGCGCGGCGAGGGCCGCGGCGGTGCCGGCCGCGTGGCCGGCGATCATCCAAACGGATTCGAGCCGAAAGGTGCAGAACGCCACATGCGTGAACGACGCCGCTCCGGGGACGAGCAGGTTCGCGCATTCCGCGGCCTTCGGCGTCAGGGCCCGATACGGAATCTGATACGCGTAGCCAATGCGCCAGATGCGGCCTTCATTGGCAAACTCCGTGGGGGAGACGGCCACGCGCTGGACGTGATGGCAGTCGATAAAGTGGCTGCTCAGGCCGATGCTGTCGGGCTTGCGGCGGGCTTCCTGAACGTCGCGCTGGGTCATCACGGCCGCGCCGCGCATCCGGCGCGCTTCGCGGATGTAGAGGTAGTAGGGCCAGTTGCCGTTGTCGGCGAACTCCTCTTTCGAGAGGCCCCAAGTCCGCATCTCGGTGCGCACGTTCTCGGGCACGCTTTCGTCGTGGGCCAGGAAATGGAGGAGGCCGAGAGTGTAGTCCTTGTGGTCGGCGAAAATGCGGTCGCGCTCGGCGTAGTCGGCGTCGGGCCAGGCGAACTGTCCGCCGAAGTGGCCGAGCGAAATGATCGAGGCCTGTTTGTTGTTCACTTCGAACTTGCCGTTGCGGCGGGCGTAGAAGTCGAGCAGGTCGGTGAGCTTGACCGCTTCGGCGCGCGCGGCTTTCTCGCGCAGCCAATTCCCGAGCAGGCGATAGCGGGCGGGGTCGTAATGCTCCGGCGCGGGGATGGCCGCTTGTTTATCCGGGTCCTTGGTGAAGCACAGGCGGAAGTTGTAGTTCATCACCTTCTTGTCGGCGGCGCCTTCGGTGAGATCCTTCGCCCAGGCGCTGATGCCCGGCAGGAGCTGCCCGCGCGCGTCCACGGTCGCGGCCTGGCGGGTTTGCTTGTCGAGGCGGATGCCGGCGGCTTCCTCGCCGAACTCGTCCCGCGCCTCGCGGCCCCAGGTGTAGCCGACCCCCGCCCGCGCCATGAGATCGCCTTCGTAGGTGGCGTCCACGAAGACAGCGGCGGCGACTTCGGAACCGCCGCTGAGCACGATCTGCCGGATGCGCGTGCCGTCCTTGTCCACGCGGCTGACGCGCTGGCCGAGTTGCACCTTCACCTTCGCTTCAGCGAGCATCTCGTTGAAGACCTGCTCCGCCGTGCTCGACTCGAAGAAATACTCGGGCTTTCCCGTGCCGTAGAGCTTTCCGAGCCGCTCGTAGAATTCCACTGCCAGGCCTCCGATGGTCCACTTGAGCATGTGTTCCGACTCGGCGGTATTGATCCCGCTCGTGTTCAGTCCGCCGACATGCTGCGTCTGCTCGATGAGCAGCACAGACGCTCCTTCCCGCGCCGCCGCGACCGCCGCCGCCACCCCGCCGGGGACGCCTCCATAGATCACGACATCACATTGCGGGATTGCTGCGCCCGCGGTCGCGAACGCGAGGCAGCACAGGAGGAATGCCAGGTGTCTTTTCGCTGCGGCGAGAGCGCGTCCGAACACCAACCTGGTCTTGTAGTGGAGAAGTCTCACAAACTCGAGAGTGGGCGCGACCATTAACTCAAAGCTGGTATGATTCGACATTGTTGGGGATTAGGTGCCGCAGTCATTTCGAATTTTCCGGTACTACACGGTCTTTTGGTATGGGATGTGACCTCGGAAGTAATCCGAAGTGCGTCCACGTCCCCGGTTCCGGAGCTACACGGTCTTTTGGTATGGGAACTGACTCGGTTGCGCCGAACGCGTCATAGCTCGTTAGAAACTCGCTCCCGTCGGACGAGCGATGCCGAATAATGACTCCCCTTGGGCATTTTTCATCGTTGTCGATATCGACCACCGCTGAAAGGTCTCCTTTGGATGATACCGTAATCTCATAGCCACGCGATCCGGCGACCAGCCTGATAATCGGCTGCCCGGTTCGGATGATGTAGGCAGAGTCGCCTCTGACTATGCAGGTCATTGTTCCGCTGTTCCCTTCGACCGTTATTGTGCGTTGTTTTGGCTTGCTGCACCCAGCAACAACGAGCGTCAACAAAGCTAAGCTGGTAAATCGCACGAGACGAATAGGTGCAGCTAAGAGGAACTAGGGCAAATCACTTTGTAAGGCGCAGGACGAATTAATCAAAGGCAGCGAGTCCGGGACTAACGGGTTGTGCAGAGCTCGCCGTGATAAAGCGGCGGGTCATTTGGAGAAGTTCTGTTGCTTGAGCCAGAAGGCGCAGTCGCGGGTCCAGGGGTGGAGTTTGGCGGCATCGAGTTCCTTGCTGCCCAGGCCGATGCCGTGGCGGCCTTGCAGGTAAACGTGGAGGTCGAAGGGAACGGCCTTTTCGCGCAGCGCGGTGGCGAAGGCGAGGGCGTTGTCCACCAGGACCTTGTCGTCCTCCCACGTTTGCCAGATGAAGCACGGCGGCGTGTCGGTGCGGACGTTCAACCGCGGCGAGAGCAACCGCTTTTGCTCGGCGGTCCCGTCCGGCCCGAGGAAGCGCGCTTCACGGTCCGCGTCCGGCAGGTCGAAGAGGATGAAGCCGTAGCAGAGGATCGCCAGATCGGGCCGCGAACTGGCGCGTTCAATCGGATCGGCGGCGTCCGCCTGGCCGGCGTCGAACTGCGTGCAGAGCGTCGCGGCGAGATGGCCCCCGGCCGAGGCACCCATCACGCCGAGGCGCTTCGGATCGAGGCCCCACTCGGCGGCGTGGCTGCGCACGAGGCGCACGGCGCGCGCGGCATCGAGCAGGATGGTCGGGACATGATAGCCGTCGGGTTTGAGCCGATATTTCAGCACCAGGGCGCCGATCCCTTGCGTGTTGAGCCAGCGCGCGAAGGGCTCGCCTTCATGGGGAGCGAGATTGCGATAGCCGCCACCGGGGAAAACGATCACGCAGGCGCCGCTCGCGCGGTCCGGTTCCGGCCAGAACGGGGTGAGCGTCGGGGTGTCTTTGTCAGCGGTGCCGAGGGCGCCCGGTGCATCGCCCGCCCAGAGGCGGAGCGGGGCCGTCGGCTGATCGGCAGCGGCGAGAGTGAGCGGGAGCAGGGCGGCGAGGAGGAGGATGCGTTTCATGGGGTGGGCGTCAAAACCAGTGCATGCACACCGCATGAAGCACCAAGACCAAACGACTGTGAAATGAATTGCGGAAGCTGCTCGCCGCGACGAAGCACAGCCTTCCAGGCTGTGGGGACAGCGGGCATCCTGCCCGCTGATTCGGCAGGCGGGAGCCTGCCGTCCCCACAGGCAGGATGCCTGTGCTCCGCCTCGCTGTGCTCCGCCCTAGTTTTTTCCAGCGGAGGCACCCGGTTCGCGGATGTGCCAGTCGGGCGAATCGCTGCGGGCGCTCCGGAGATACGTTTCGATCCTGGCCACGATCTCCGGGTGTTCGCCGGCGACGTCGTGCGCCTCGGCGAGATCGGTGTTGAGGTTGAAGAGTTGGAGCGCGGCGCTGGGGCGCAGGCGGACGCCTTTCCAATGCCCGTCGAAGAGCGCGGCCTGTTTGGTGCCGCCCTCGTGAAATTCCCAGTAGAGAAATTCGTGGGCTCGTTGGTCTTTCTGGCCCAGCAGCGTCGGGGCGAAGCTGATGCTGTCGAGGTTCGCTGGCGTTTCGGCGTCGGTGATTTCCGCGAGGGTCGCCATCACGTCGCCGAAGTATCCCACGTGCGCCGAGGTCGCCCCCGGCGCGATCTTTCCCGGCCAGCGCGCGATGAAGGGCACGCGGATCCCGCCTTCGTAAAGGTCCCGTTTGATCCCGCGCAGCCCGCCGTTCGCTTTGAAAAATGCCGGATCATTGCCGCCTTCCTGGTGCGGACCGTTGTCACTCGCGAAAAAGACCAGCGTCTTTTCATCGAGACCGAGCTTTTGGAGCAGGGCGAGGAGCCGGCCAATGTCCGCGTCCATCCGGGTGATCATCGCCGCCTGTCCTTTGTTGGGCTCCGTCCAATCCATCCCGGCATAGGGGCCGAGGTCGGGAACTTCCTGGCCATTCTTGAGGGCGCGCCCCGCTTCGTTGTTCGCGTGCGGGGTGGTCAGGGCCAGGTAGAGAAAAAACGGAGCGGCCTGGTTCGTCTCGATCCATTTCAGGGCGTCGGCGGCGAAGAGATCGTGACTATAATCCACCTTCTTTGTGGCCACGCCGCTGCCGAACGGATCCGGCCCCGGCACTTCGTTGCGCAGCGGGACGCGCTCCGTGCCGCGGGTGAGCCAGGCGGGGTAATAGTTATGGGCGTGGGTTTGGTTGAGGTAGCCGAAGAAGTAGTCGAAGCCCTTGCGCGTCGGCTCCCCACCCGAGCCGATCTCGCCGAGGCCCCATTTGCCGATCAAGGCGGTCGCGTAGCCGGCGCCCTTGAGCATCTGCGCGATCGTCAGTTCATCCTCGCGCAGGGTCTGCGGACGCAGGGCCGCGAAATCGTCGAGCTTTTTGCCGCCCGCATTACCCCGCACCGAGAGGTGGCCGACATGGCGTCCGGTCATGAGTACCGCCCGCGACGGGGCGCAGACCGTGGAGCCCGCGTAAAACTGGGTGAAGCGCATTCCTTCCACCGCCAGGCGATCAAGGTTCGGGGTCTGGATGAGCCGCTGGCCGTAGCAGACGAGGTCGCCGTAGCCCAGATCGTCGGCGAGAATGAAAATGACGTTCGGTTTGTCCGCAGCGCCGGCCGGTGCGAGGGCCAGGAACGCGAGTGCGCACGCGACGGGGAGGAAACGCATCCGCCGAGCCTCGCCGACGCCGCGCCCCGAGCACCAACGAAAAATATTTAGTCTTCCGAAGCGGAGAACATCCAACACCCAACAACCAACACGGCGGAGGGGTGGAGTGGCGGAGTAGTTGAGTAGTTAGTGGAAGGGTGCTTCAACACTCCATTACTCCAAACCTCCATCACTCCCCTCCACCGCCGTGTTGGATGTTGGGTGTTTTTCCCGATGCCCCGCAAAATATCCGTTTACAAAGCGGTCCGACTCGTCTTTCTTCACCGCCCCACGCGCGTAAACAAGAAAAGACGCACCGTTGGTCCCTGGGCTGCGGATCCTCATGATCCGCGGCTGCCGCGCCAGGGGAAACCCGGTGAATTCCAAGCAAGAAGTAGAAAGTAAGAAATCGGAAGCTGGCCGCCGCATGCGCGGCATCGCCACTTCCTAAATCCTAAATCTCACTTCCTAAATCCATCCCATGCCCATCCGTTTAGGCCGTTTCGAAATGCCGAAGTCGCTCGTTAAAGACGAGCCTTCGCGCTCTGATACCTACGCCAAATTCATCGCCGAGCCCTTCGAGGCCGGCTATGGTCACACCGTTGGCAACTCGCTGCGCCGCGTGCTGCTCTCCTCGCTCGAAGGCGCCGCCATCACCTCGGTGAAAATCGAAGGCGCGAATCACGAGTTCCAGACCCTCCCGCATGTCGTTGAAGACGTGACGGACATCGTGCTCAATCTCAAGCGGGTGAAGTTCAAGGCGAACGACCACGAGATTCGCAATCTCTCGCTGGCCGTGAACAAGGAAGGCGTCATTACCGCCGGCGACATCCAGGACAGCGCCCAGTGCGAAGTTCTGAACAAGGACCAGGTCATCTGCACGCTCGACAAGAAGCACAAATTTGAGGCCGAGCTGGAAGTGAAAGTCGGCCGCGGCTTTGCCACCGGCGACGAGAACAAGCACGCCGATCAGCCGATCGGGGTCATTGCCATCGACTCGATCTTTTCCCCGGTCACCCGCGTGAAATACGCGGTGGAAAACACCCGCGTCGGCCAGCGCACCGATTACGACAAGCTCATCCTCGAGATCTGGACCGATGGGCGGATCACCCCCGAGGAGGCGCTGGTGCAGTCTTCATCCATTTTGAAGAAGCACTTCGAGCCCTTCTACGCTTACGACGAAAACGCGGTGCAGTTCGACGAAACGCCGCAGGCGCAGAGCCAGGAAAATCAGAAGATGAAGAAGCTTCTGAACATGAGCGTGAACGAGATCGAGCTCTCCGTGCGCGCCGCGAACTGCCTCAACAACGCCAACATCACCACCGTCGGCCAGCTCGCGCAGAAGACCGAGGCGGAGATGCTCAAGTACCGCAATTTCGGCAAGAAATCGCTCAACGAGATCAAGGAGAAGCTCACCCAGCTTGGCCTGTCGCTGGGCATGAAATTCGAGCCCGGCATGGTGGAGTTGAATCTCGCGGACACCAGCATTGCCGGTTAATCCCGGCACCTCTAGAGACATCCCATGCGTCACCAACGTAAGACGGTCAAACTCGGCCGGAAAGAGGGGCACCGCAAATCGCTCCTCGCCAACCTGGCCTGCAGCCTGATTGAGCATCAACGGATCAAGACCACCCTCGCCAAGGCCAAAGCAGTCCGGCCGCTGGCGGAAAAGCTGGTCAC
This sequence comes from Chthoniobacter sp., assembly GCA_034667665.1. Taxonomy (GTDB): domain Bacteria; phylum Verrucomicrobiota; class Verrucomicrobiia; order Chthoniobacterales; family Chthoniobacteraceae; genus Chthoniobacter. Next base: position 19,204 of record JAXDQW010000101.1, on the reverse strand, counting down.
CATCGGCAAGAAAAACACCCTCCATGCGCGCCGCACCGCCAAAGCCGTGCTGCGCCAGGATGGCGTGGTCAAGATGCTCTTCGAGGACGTGGCGCCCCGCGCCGCCGCGCGCAAGGGTGGCTACACCCGCATCATCAAACTCGGCCAGCGGCAGAGCGACGCCGCGCCGATGGCCCTTATCGAGTGGGTGGACGGTCCGGTGATCGTCGAGACCGCCGCCCCCGAACCCAAGGGAAAGAAAGCGGCCAAGGCAAAAGCGGAAACCGCTCCGGCGAAAGCTGAGCCTGGCAAATCCAAGGCTGAGGCGGCACCAGTAAGAGCGGAACCCGCCAAATCCAAGGCCGAGGAAGCACCTGCGGCTGAAGCGGCACCCGCGGAAAAAGCCGCGCCTGCCGAAGAAGCGAAGAAGAAGCCGCGCGCGAAGAAGACCGCAGACGAGAAACCTTCCGAGTAATCATTTTCCGGCGCCCCTGCCGGAAAGTCACAAACGGCGCAGCTCTCCTGGAGCTGCGCCGTTTTTTTGACGGATGCCGCAGGCACCGTTTTGCCGATCGCTTAGCCATAACGATGCCAGTCTGCGGGGCGTTCACGGTTTGGTCCGGCCCTTCGGGCGTATAGTTGGGTCGGCGGCGGGACGCACGCCGCTCCTTGGAGCGCACAGCTCACTCGCCCTGTCCAACAGCAGAAGTGGGGCAGGTGTCTCGCGCGCTAGCTCGAGCAGCCGGGACGGTCGCTGCGCTGGTCACAGGCGAGATGCCTGCGCCACTTCTGCGTCGGAATTCAGGCCGGGCCGAAGCCCAGGTTGCCTTCGCCAAAGAACGCCTGCTGGCGGGCCTCGACACCCGGCTTGAGGAGATCGCTCTGCTCCATCTCCTGGTGGCCGATGAACAGCTCACCGGTGAACATGCCGCCCTTCTCGACCGTAATCGTTTTCGCATAAACGGTTCCTTCGAGGTAGCCGCCTTTGTTGATGGTCAACCCGTGCTCGCACATGATCCGCGCGGAAATCCTCCCGTTGATCTCCGCGGTATGCGCCTTGAGGGTGCGCACGAACTCGACGTCGCAGCGTTTCTCGATGAGCAGATGGTAGGCCTCGATCGCGCCCAGGAGTTTTCCATGGGCCTTCACGCGGGCGGTCCCGGTGCAGACCAGGGTGCCCCGCAGCTTGCCTTCGACCACGGCGGTGCCGCACGACACCTTGGCGCTGGTCAGCTCACCCTTGCTCGTGATGTAAACCTCGCCCTGGGTCTGGATGCTCCGCCCGAAAGGGCCCGCGATCTTGAGATCGCGCAGGTCGATGTACGAGCCGCAGCTCGGGCAAAGGCTGGATTGCGCGGAGGAGCTGACCTCCTGCCCATGTCCGCAGCTAAAGCATCGGCATTTGCGGATTTTCTCGCCCGAAACGAGCTTCGACAACTTGTCGAAGATCGAAGGACCTTTGACGCTCTCGACGTCTTTGCCGAGCGCCTTCTCAATGTTGTAGTGCTGCCCGCACTTGCGACAAAAAGTCGATTTCGCGTAGGGCGACTCGAGCTGACTGAAGCCGCAATGCGGGCAGTCAGCACTGATCTTCTCGGGCTGTCGGGGATGATGGGTGGCCACGAGGGGCCTTGACTTAGCGAGCGCCGCCGACCGCCTGTTGTTTCGGGGCCTCGGGCTGGCGTACCACTTCCGGCTGCTTCATGGCGATCTTGTTGGGCGTGACCTCAGATTTGCCGACAAAGGTGGCACCTTCCTCGATGACCAGGCGGGCGGCCTTGAGATCGCCCTGCAGGACCGCGCGGGCCTTGAGCTCGCAACGCTCGTCCACCGTGATATTGCCGTGCACCTTGCCATAGACAGTCACGGACTTGGTCTTGATCTCGCCCCGGATTTCGGCGTTTTCGCCGACGGTCAGAACGCCCGCCGAAGTAATCTCGCCCTCGACCTTGCCGTCGATGATGAGCTCGTTCGTGAATTTGATGGAACCTTTGATTTCGACGTCTGCGGAAAGGACGTTCTTGCCGGTGATGGGATCTGCCATAAGTGGATTGGGTTGGAGCGCGGTCACTCCGCTCTCGGTAGGTGCGGTTGGTACTTGGTTCGCGCCAACACTTATCGGGTCGTTGGTGCGGAGTTTGTTAAACACGGCGCGACTATTGCCCGGCTGCGAGCGGTGTCAAGGAATTGGTCTGATGAACTTTATTCCGCGAGTTCCTCGGCCGGATACAGCCATATCTCGCTCAGCGTCGGGTGGTAGTGCGGCACCCGCGCGAGATCCTTCGCGGTGGCCCGAAAGTGCATGGCCACGACGATTTCGTGGATCAATTCCGCCGCTTCCGGCCCCACGCAGGCGGCGCCCATAATCCTCCGCCCGGCGCGGTCGGCGATCAGTTTCACGAAGCCATCCGACTCCCCGCGCACCAGCGCTTTGCCGTGATCGGCGAAAAAATATCGGGCCGTCAGAAAGTCCAGGCCTTGCTCCGCCGCTTCACGTTCGGAAAGGCCCACCGCCGCGACCTGCGGATGGGTGAAAACGGCGAAGAGCTTGAGCTGGTAGTCGATGGCTTCGAGCGCCCCCTCGAGCCGGCCGAGCACGCGGGCGGCATTGCGCGCGGCGAGCTCGCCTTGCTGGATCGCCAGATGCACCACTTCGTGCGGGCCGCAGACATCTCCGGCGGCGTAGAGATGATCGGCGCCGCATTGCTGCCTTTCGTTCGTCATGATCCGACCCACTTCCAGGGTCACGCCGGCCCGTTGCGGTTCCAGACTCTCGATCGCCGCTTCGCGACCCAGCGCGTAAACGATTTCCTCCCCTGCCACGGTGTGCGTTGCTCCGTCGTGCATGAAATGGACGCGCTTCGCGTCACCGTCCCGCTCGATGTAGGAAAGGGCCGTGCTGCGGAAGATGGTGACGCCGCGTTGCTCCAGCGCTTCCGTAACGGCGCCGGCCACGTCGGCATCCACCTCCTTGAGCACCTGGGGACCGCGCTGCACCACGGTGACCCGCGATCCAAGGCCCGCATAATAGCTCGCCAGCTCGAGGGCGATCGCGCCTCCGCCGAGGACCACCAGCGAGCCCGGGATGCGGTCGGCGTCCAAAACGCCGTCGCTGGTCCAGCACCCCGACTCGCGCAAACCGGGAATTTCGAGGCAATGCACCTTCGAGCCGGTGGCGATGAGAAAGGCGCGCGCGCGCAGCCGCCGCAACCCGCCGTCGCGCAGCCGCACGTCGATCGCGTGCGCATCGACGAAGGTCGCTTCCCCGCGGATGAAGTCGAAGTCGCCGCTCTCGAGTTGCTGCCGGCGGTGGTCGGCAAACTCGGCTATCAGCCGCCGTTTCCGCGCGCGGATCGCTGCGCCGTCCGCGCCGAAGTATTCCGCGCGCAGCCCAAACTCGCCCGCCCGGCGGATCGCCTCGGCGCGGTGACCGCTTTCGAGGAGCGCCTTGCTCGGCATGCAGCCGCGCAAAATGCAGAGCCCGCCGATCTCGCGCCCGCCTTCGATGACCGCCGTCTTCAATCCGAGCCGCGCGGCGGCCGAAGCGCCGGCATAGCCCGCGCTACCGCCGCCGATGACAATGAAGTCATAGTCAGGTTCACTCATCGCTCTGCACCTTATCGGGGTTCACGGAGAAGAGCTTGTAGAATTGATTCGTCGAGACGCAGGAAAAGGCCGCACTTCCCAAAGCCGCGGCTTCGGCGCGATCGGCCATTTCGAGCAGCCGCGCCCGAGCCTCCGGCGTGGCCGTCTTCAAGTCCTCCCCCGTGACTCGTTCTCGCGGCTGGCCAGCCTCGTGCAGGTGGACCACGTACGGCATGCCGGCGGCCGCCGCGAACAGCGGGCGCGAGGTCGCCACCAGCCGATCGGGATCATCCGTGACGACCCATTTCACGCCGAGCTCGCGAGCAATGCGCCCGGCATCCGCCGGACCCGGCGCGAGGAAGAAGCGCGCAGTGGCCACAATGCCGGGCAGGCTCTGATGGGAACTGCCCGCGACTCCCGGCTGCTGGCTCCAATAAGCGAGCGGCGGCGAGAGCCACCACGGGGCGAGGAACGGGCGCCGGTCGGCGCTGCGCATGAGGGCGGCCACTTCGCGCAGCCGGACCTTTTCCAGCCGCAGCACGCCCCGCTGCTTCTCGCTGTCCAGTTCGGGATGGTCTTCGGGAAAAAGCTTTTCATCCCAATCCTGCGCCATGGGCCAGAGCGCGATCACGAAGACGGGCCAGGCAATCCACCACTTGCGCAATGCGGCCAGTTGCCACGGAAGCGAGAGGGCAAAGACCAGCGCCAGGAAATAGCACCAACGCACCTGCCAGACAGTCAATCCGAACGTGATGACGAGCAGCCCGAGCACGAGCAGCGCGCGCCGGTCCCGCCGGGCCGCGAGGAAAAGCAGCACGGGGGCGGGCACGACGAGCGCACCCACCCAGCGGTAGAGCAACGGCGAACGCGGATCGAGGTGCGCGAGCTCGCCGATGGTTTGCTTCCAATTGGCAAAGGCGCTGCGCAACGCCGGGTCAGGCCACGAAAGGCGCCATCCATCGAGCGCGGCTGCGGTGCCGACGATCGCGGCAAAGGCGATCCAGCCGGGGCGATGTTCGGCCGCGGTGAAACGCCTGCGATCAAAGGCCAGCCACCACAGGCTCATCGCCGCGAAGAGCACCAGAGGTTCATAAAGCGAAACCCACAACGCCACCGCCCACCCGCAGCCCGCGATCACCGACCATCGGCGTCGCCCGCCCCGAGCATCGCCGGCTCCGGCCGCCGTGGCGGCGAGCGAAAGCTCTGCGCTCAGCGCCACAGCCAGCAGCAGCAGAACAAGGGATTGATGGTCAGGACGTCCGAGAAGTGTGCCGTGGACGAGCGCCGGCGAGATCGCGAAGAAGAACGGAACCGCCATCCACGCACCACGGATCACACCGAGCGAACGCAGCCGTAAAAGTGGTGCAGGCGTCCCGCCTGTCGGCAGTGGTGCAGGCGTCTCGCCTGCACCGGCCTGAGCCGGCGGGACGCCTGCTCCACTCATGGCAGGCGGGACACCTGCCCCACTAGCGCGCAAGCTCGCCGCCCAGCACGCGAGCCAGGCACACGCCGCCAGGCCGAGGATGGGCGAGACGAGCGCCCCGGAAAGGTCGAGCGTCTGGCTGCGCAAAACGCTGGTTCTGCCCGGATCGAGCAGCCCGAGTCCCGTCGCGATCATTTTCTGGCCGATCACGATCGCCCAATCCATCGGTGCGGTGGTGTGGGGGCGGGTGCCCTGAGGCCAGTTTTCGAAATCGTGCCGGCGAATGAAGAGACCTCTTCCGTCCGCCACCAGGCGCGCCCGCGTCATCCGCGAATAGCAGTCCGCATCGACGAAATACACAGCCCCTTCGACAAACACGTCGCGCACATTCCAGACCCTCGCCGCGAACGCGAGCAGACAGATCAGGGCGAGAACGAAGGCAGCACGACGCACGGGGCGCGCAGCCTTTCAGAATCAGCCGGGGCTGTCGATTCGCTGGCGCCGGATCCGCAGCGACCACCGTTGCCGCCCGCTTCCGTTTCGGGGGTCCAACGCAGCTTGGATCAGGCGCGACTGGTTTCCACGCGTACCACGAGATATTGTGGTTTCATTCAAAAGCGGCCCCAACGGCTTGCGGAAATGGCCTCAAAACCATTGAAAATAGCCCTTGTGAGCGGCTACCCACGCTTCTAAACTCTGAGGGCTTATTTTTTCACCCTGCTCCATGGCTGATTCCGACTCCCCGATCCCTCCCAAAAGCGAAACCGCTTCGAAGAAAACCGACTATAATGCGGACGACCTCAGCTCGCTCAAAGGGCTCGAGGCGGTGCGCAAAAAACCGGGGATGTACATCGGGGGCACCGACGAGCGGGCCCTGCACCACTGCGTCTCCGAAGTGCTCGACAATTCGGTCGATGAATTCCTGGCCGGTTATTGCACGCACATCGACGTGACCATTCACGGCGACGGCTCGATCTCGATCCGCGACAATGGCCGCGGCATCCCGGTGGACATCAACACCGAGGAAGGCATGCCGGGCGTGGAACTGGTCCTCACGCGGCTGCACTCCGGCGGCAAGTACGGGCAGGGCAATTATGAGTATTCCGGCGGCACTCACGGCGTCGGCGCGAAGTGCGTGAACGCGGTCAGCGAGTGGTTCAAGGTGGAGGTCACCCGCGATGGAAAAATTCACGCGATGGCCTTCGAACGCGGCGTGACAACGACCAAGCTGCACGTCATCGCCGAGGTAAAAAACAAAAAGCACGCCGGCACGTTGATCACCTTCAAGCCCGACGCGGAGATCTTTCAGGAAACGCTGGAGTTCAAGAACGAGCGCATCATTACCCGCCTTAATGATCTGGCCTACATCAACGCGCCGCTAAGTTTCACCTTCCTCGACGAGCGCCAGGAAGGCGCGAAGCCCGTGCAGATCGTCCATCCGCGAGGGGTGGAAGAGTTCGTGGCCCGACTCATCGAGAACAAGACGGTGGTGCATCCCAAGCCGATCATGATCAAGGGCACGCGCGAGAAGGTCATCGTCGAGATCGGCCTGCACTACACGGACACCTACAACGAGCAGCTCCTTTGCTACACCAATGCGGTGCCCAACCCGGATGGCGGGACGCATTCCAGCGGCTTCCGCGGCTCACTCACCCGGGCGATCAATCAGTACGCGAAGAACAACAACCTGATTAAGGACAAGGAACCCGCGATCACCGGCAATGACGTGCTCGAAGGCCTCGCCGCGGTGGTCAGCGTGAAGCACCCGGATCCGCGCTTCGAAAGCCAGACCAAGGTGAAACTCATCTCGCCCGAGGTGGAGAGCATCGTCGGTTCGGTCAGCTACGAAGGGCTGATGCTGCACTTCGACCAAAACCCGAACGTCGGAAAACGGATCATCGAAAAATGCCTGATGGCCGCCCGCGCCCGCGAAGCCGCGCGGAAAGCCCGCGAAACCGTCCGCAAAGGCGCGCTTACCGGCGGCGGACTCCCCGGCAAGCTCGCTGACTGCTCGGAGCGCGATCCGGCGCTCACCGAGCTCTATGTCGTCGAGGGCGATTCCGCCGGCGGCTCGGCGAAGCAGGGGCGCGATCGGCGCTTCCAGGCAATCCTTCCGATCAAGGGCAAGATCATCAATGTCGAGAAAGCGCGCCTCGACAAAGTGCTGCAAAACACCGAAGTCCAGACGCTGATCACCGCCATCGGCACCGGCATCGGCACGGCCAGCGGCGAGAAGGATCAGGAAGGCACCTTCAATATCGAAAAGCTGCGCTACGGCCGGATCATCATCATGACCGATGCCGACGTGGACGGCTCGCACATCCGCACCCTCCTGCTCACCTTCTTCTACCGGCAGATGCCCGAGCTCGTGAAGCAGGGCAAGATCTACATCGCCTGCCCGCCGCTCTATTTGATCAAGCGCAAGAAGCGCGAGGAATACGTGGACGACGATGCGCAGCTCAACAAGATCCTGATCAGCCTGGGGGCCGATGAGGTGAAGCTCAAGAACCTCGCCGATGGCAAGGTCTTCACCGCCGCGCAGCTCAAGGACATGCTCGAACTCCTCGAGCGCCTCGCCAAATTCAGCGACTCGATCCGGCGGCACGGCGGCGACTTTGAAGAATACCTGCACGAGCGCGACCCGAAACACGGTCGTCTGCCCGGTTACATGGTCAAAGTCCGCGAGGGCAACACCGAGTGGGCCACCTATTTCCCCGGCGAAGCCGAAGTGCGCGCCTTCCACGAGGAAAACCGCGACCTCAACCTCTACGAAGATCCCGTGGCCGAACCCACCAATGGCGACACGCCCGTGGAAAAAGTCGTCGCGAAAAAGGAGAAGCTTGATCCCGCGAATCGCCGCCGCGCCAAGCTCATCGAGCTGCATGAATCCGCGACCGTGCAAAAGCTCATCGACGAGCTGGCCCGGAAGGGGCTCAAGATCGAGCACTACGCCGACAGCGACACCCCGATCTTCGAGCTCATTGAAGGCGAAGGCGACAAGGCTGTGACCCACGCGCTTTTCGCCATCCCCGAAATCCTGCAAAAAGTGTTCGAGGTCGGAAAGAAGGGCCTGGCCATCCAGCGCTTCAAAGGACTCGGGGAGATGAATCCGAAGCAGCTCTTCGAGACCACCATGAACCCGGACAAGCGCCGGCTGCTCCGCGTGGACCTCAACGAGGACAACGCCATCGAAGCCGACCGCATGTTCACGATCCTCATGGGCGACATCGTGGAACCCCGCCGCCAGTTCATCGAAGACAACGCGCTCAACGCGCGCCTGGATGTCTGATGCCCGCTTTCGAGTGACTCACAAGGCGCGCCTGAACAAGCGCAGCATCATGTTCGTCTCGAGGGTCGAAGGCGCGGTGCGCAACTCAAGGTGGGGGAAGCGTTGCCGAATCCCGACTGGCCGACGAACAAGGAAAAGCTCGCCGCCGCCACTCCCGATCAACCCAAATGAAACTGTTCCATTCCCTCTTCCTCGCCCTCGGCGTTCACCTTTTCGCAGCCTCCGTTACCTTTGCTGCCGAGGCTCCGGTGGTGATGCTCAAGCTCGACGACCTGGTGCGTCAGGGAAAACAACCCACCGCGACGGTCTCGCCCCGCTGGCAGCGCACGACCGACTTTCTGGAAGGCGAGAAGATCAAAGCCTCCTTTGGACTTTTGACCGACTCGCTCGAAGGCGAGTGCCCGGCCTACGTCGCCTGGCTCAAGCAGCGGGTCGCCGCCGGTTGGATCGAGATCTGGGACCACGGCTACTACAGCGGCTTCCCCGAGGCGCTGAAGGTGGACGGGCGGACGGGTGAGAATGTCGGCGCGCCGGCGGCGGACCAGGCCGCGCTCTTCAAAAAGTCGCTCGCGCTGGCGAAGGAGAAAGCCGGCATCGAGATGATCGCCTTCGGACCTCACACCACGGCGGTGGACGCTGCTACCTATGAGGCGCTCGAAGGTATTCCGGAGATTCGGATGGTCTGGTTCTACGGCCCGCCCAAGGGGGCGCGCACCAGCAAGCTCGTCATCCAGCGGCTCATGGAACTCGAGCGCCCGCTCTTTGTCCCCAATCCCGAGCAGCTCAAGGAGAACTTCGAGAAGAAGCGCGCCACGCTGCCTTACGTTGCCATTCAGGGACATCCCAACCAATGGGATGATGCGCGCTTCGAGAACTTCAAAAAAGCGGTGCTTTACCTGCGGGAACAAGGCTGTCGTTTTGTCACCCCGTCCGAGTATCTCGCGGCGCAAACCGCCGGAGGCGGAGCCGCCGGAAAGTCCCCGCAACCCGCCAAATGAAAATACTGCTCACCATTGTCGCTCTCCTCGCTGGCCTCGCCCTCAAGGTCCAGGCGGAAGATACCCGGCGGATCGCCCTCGATGGCACGGGAGGCGCAGCCGCACCAGCAGAAGAAGTGGGGAAGGATGGCATCGCGCGGATCAAGAAGATCGACCAGGCAGTGTTGGAGATTTTCCCGACGACGCAAAAGCCAGCGCACGGGACGCTCATGATCTGCCCCGGCGGCGGCTATGCGGGCCTCGCCGTCACGCACGAAGGCCGCGACGTGGCGAAGATGCTGAACGCGGCGGGCTGGGATGCCGCGGTGCTGCTCTACCACATCAGCGCCGGCGCCAAAACGCGGGAGCTGGCTCTCGCCGACGCGAAGGATGCCCTGGCGCTGCTGCAAAAGCGTGGCGCCGAGTTTGGCCTCGCGTCCGGCCGCCTCGGAGTCATGGGCTTCTCGGCGGGCGGCCATCTCGCGGCGCGGCTGGCGCACGAGACGGCCGCCGGTGCGCCGCCGGGCTTTCTCGTGCTGATGTATCCGGCCTATTTGGAAAAGGACGGCAAGTGCCTCGAGGAGGTCGCTCCCGCCAAGGCGCCCGCTTTTCTCTATGTCGCCGCGGACGATAAATTCGCGCCCAGCTCAGTCGCCTACGCGGACGCCTGCCGCGAGCATCAGGTGCGCTGCGACTTTCACCAGGCCGAACAGGGCGGGCACGGCTTCGGCTTGAAAAAGGAGCTGCCCGTCGGCGTGCGCGATTGGCCCGACAAACTACGCGCTTTCCTCGCCGCTCCGTAAGTCTCTCAGCGACTCGCGCCGCCCGTTTCTTTGCGAGCCTTTGCCGTGGTGATGAGCATCACCGCCGCGATGATGCAGGTTCCGGCCAGGAGCACGCTCGCGGGCAGCGGCTCGTGCAGAACGACCCGGCCGAGCAGCAGAGCGATGAACGGATTAACGTAAGCATAGGTCGAGACCCTCGCCGGCGTGCTCACCTGCAAGAGCCACACGTAGGCGGTGAAACCGACGAGGGAACCAATCAGCGTCAGATACAAAAAGGCCCATGCTGAAGCCGCGGTGACCTGCGCAGGATGAAAATGCCGAGCTTCTCCTGCGGCCAGACCGATCAGCAGCATCAGCGCTCCGCCGCAGATCATCTGCATGGCGACATTCAGAAGAGCCGATTCATTCTGCGCCGCATGCCGGGAAAAGATGGAGCCCAGCGCCCAGCAGAGCGGCGCCAGCAGCAGGACGGCGGCCCCCGCTGGATTGACGAGGCTTTGACCGCCAGCGCCCTTGCTGAGGACAATCAGCGCCACGCCGGCAAACCCGAGGCCAAGTCCCAGGAAGACTGCCCGATGCGGGCGCTGGCCCTTGGGGCGGACCCATTCGATCAGGTTGATCCAGAGCGGAACGGCCGCGACCATCAGCGCCGCGATACTCGAAGGCACCGTCTGCTGCGCCCAGGTCACGCCGCCATTTCCGGCGAGCAGGAGCAGCGCGCCGATCGCCGCCGCACTCCGCCAGTGGACCGGCTGCGGGCGCGGCGCTCCGCGCAGTCGCATCACCGGATAAAGGATGCTTCCGGCAATGAGAAAGCGGGCGCCAGCCATGAGCAGCGGCGGCATGGAATCGATGGCCAGCCGGATGCCGAGGTAGGTCGAACCCCAGATGAGATAGACCGCGGCAAATGCAGAGACGACCAGCCAGAAGGGAGGAGCAGTCCTTGCCGACCTCTTCAGCCGGACTTCCCGCCGTGTCTGCGGCTCAAGACAAAGCGTTTGCGCTCTCATGCGGCGCAAAGGGATTGGTCGGGCTCTTCATCCTCGCCGAAGCTCGCATAATCGGCGATGGCGGCCTGCACGGCGGCGGGCAAGGGCAAACCCACTTCGAGATAGATACGGGCCAGCGCCGTGATCGATCTCCGCCTGGGGGCGGGGATCTTCGCGGGCGCGGCGGGTGCGGTATTGAGTGGTGCGTTCATGGCTCTGGTTTTTTCGTGGCGGTGTTGCTGGCCAGGGCGGTGGGAAAACAAAAAACCCACCGCCGGCCTGGGCCAGCGGTGGGTTTCTTGGAAAAGCTTTGGTTCTTACAGGATCAGGAACTCTTCCTCCCACCGCAGGCGCTCTGGGCGAGGCGCGCCCAGACGACGGCAAAAGACGGGTGCATCGAGCATTTGCTCGTGCCCTGTCGTTTGCTGGCGATGGCGGTAGGAAGATTCATTTCGGACGAGTGGGTCTGTAGTGGCTGTTGCCGGCGAGGTCAAGCGGAGTCCCTGGAAAACTGGGCAACCGCAACCGGCACGCGCCGTCGCGACTTCGTTCCGCTTTATCGCGATGCTGGAAAGCATCGCGCGCTGGAGCGCTGGCCGACGGCCCGCACGCCGCCGCAAGAATCTTCACCTTCCCACTCGATTATCCCCGCTTGCTGCGCTGCTCACGTCGTCCTATTCTCGCGGCTGGTATTCGCTCAGATGGCCCGCAGAGCACCCGCTCAACAACTGCAGACTGGCTTATGAATCCCTCCGCTTCCGGCGAGACCGCCGGTCTCTTTTTTGTCGTGGTCCTTTGCCTGGTGGTGACGCTTGTCGGCATTGCGCTCAATGTCGTTTCGATGGCGCGGCGGCGGACGAGCAAGCTCTGTGCGCTGGGGATGATCCTGGCCCTGGCCGGCTGGGCGATCGCCATTCCGGCCAGCGCGGCGCTGCGCTTCACGAAGGTGTCTCCCCTCGTTCAAATGGTGCCCGGCTTCCTGCTCTTCGCGTGTTGCGCGGCCAGCACGGTGGTTTCGATCCTCGGTCTCGTCGATGTCTCCACACCGCGCCGGTATCGCCGCGGACGCAAGCGCGCCATCGCCGCCCTAGTGCTGAACGCGCTCTTCTTCATCTCGTTGGTTTGCGGCATCGCGCTCAGCCTCGCCCGGAAGGACAAATCTTCCACCCTCATGACATCGGCCGGCGCGCCGGGCGAAACAATCCGCAACGAGCAGTGGAACTTCCGTCTCGAAACGCCCGCGCAGTGGGCGCCGGTCAAGTCCGCCGCCCTCAACCCTCTCGCCCGCGCCGCCCTCGCGCGACAGGGAGCGCCGATGTTTTTCATCGTGATCGGCGAAGACCTGACGCAGCTCGGCGGAGTCCGGCTCGAACCGGCGATGGAATCGATCAAGAACAATCTGCGGGCGAACGGATCGGCCGAGTTTCTCGAAGAGGGCGACTGGAGCGAGCACGGGCTTCCCGGCCGGCGCCTCGAATCGCTGGTCACCAACGGTCCGCAACATTATTTTTACGTCCACTGGGTCGTGCAAAACCAGGGCACCCTCTACCAACTGATCACCTGGGGAGCGGCGCCGCAGCGCGACGAGGTGCGCGCCGAGAGCCGGAAACTCATCGCCAGCTTTCACCTCCTCGATCCGAAGCGCAGCGGCCTCGCCGAGAGCGAACGCGCGCCGGCCACCTTCCTGTCGCGACCCTTCGGCTATGCCGTCAATCTCACCGACACCGTGTGGACGCGGCGCTGGGCGAATCTGGCCAAGGACAGTCCGTTCGCGGAATTCGGGGTCATGAATCCCGCAGGCACGGCGTGTTTTTGCATCGTGCCGGTGTGGCTCGGTGACGATGAGCTCGATCTCGATCTCGTGACCCGCGCGCTCGCCGCCCGGGTCAACATTCCTTTTCCCGACGAGGGCGTCTTTGGGATCAAGGACCTGCGCGTCGGATCGCTGCGCGGCCGCGCGTTTGCGTTTGAGCGCACCCAGGATGGCGTCGAGTTTCACTACCGGCTGCGGGTGCTGCGCGGACAAGGCTTTGCCTGGTTGCTCGCGGCCTGGATGGCGAAGGAGGGAAATCCTTTTCCTGATTTTCTCGATGAAGGCATGGATCGCGTTTCCTTTGCCGAGCAGGTCGAGCCGGAGCCGCTGATCCTGAGCGAACGCGAACGCACCACGCACGCCTTCGTCTGGAACGAGATCGGACTCGACCTCGACCGTGCGGGCCGGACGGAGGCGGCGCTCCCGTGGCTCAGACGCGCCTTTGAGACCTCCCGCAGCAACGCCACGATCCTCGCCAATTACGCCGAGACCGCCCTGAAGATCGGCAAGGCGGCGGAAGCGCTCGAATACTTCGACCGGCACCTGGACCGCTTTCCCGGCAACCACAAGCTCGCGGCGAAGCGTGCCATCCTGCAGTCCGCGAGCGGAGACACCGAGGGTGCGCTCAAGAGCTACGGGGCGCTCTTTGACGCCGGCTGGCGCGACGACACCGAATTCGCGGGCTATCTCCATGAGCTGATCGGGCGCAGCCAGGCTGACGCCGCGCTCGCGGCCCTCGACCGCTATGCGCAGGGCCGGGAGACGCCGCCGCTGCGCCGGCTCCGCGCGCGGGTGCTGCAGGCGCGCGGTGAGCACGACCAGGCCATCGCCTTGCTCACCGAGCTGCGCCAGGACGCACCCAACGATCAGGAGACGGCGCTGGCCTTGGCCGACGCTTATTTCGTAGCCCAGCGTCATCCTGAGGCGATCGCGGAATGCGAGCGCCTGATCGCGGCGAAGCGCGATTCCGCCTCCGTCTATCGGCGCAAGGGATTCGCGGAATATGCGCTCAAGCGGTACCGCGAGGCGAAGGCTTCGCTGGAAAAGGCGCATCAGAAAGATCCCGCCAGCGCCGACCTCAAGCGCATGCTCGATCACGTCTCCGGGATGCTCGGCGAAGGCGGCAACTCGACGGTCAAGGCCGCCCTTGAGCCGGTGCCCATTCCGGCCGCGCTGCTCGCCGATGGACCGGCGGACAAGACCGATGCTTACTTGCGCGGCTACAGCGCGTGGTATCGCCACGCGGTGAAAGCCATCGCGTTCGAGAAAAATGACGAGCTGAAGACGACGGAGCAGCAGGCCATCCAGATCCTGGATCAGCAGGGCGTCGAGAAATTCAGCACCCTCGATTTCCGCTTCGATCCGTTGAGCGAGGAAATCTTCGTCAATGCCCTGACGGTCAGGAACGAAGCCGGCGAGATCGTCGCGAAAGGTCGGGTCGAGGATTCCTACGTCGTCGATGATGGGGTGGGCGAAGCGGCGACCCAGCGCAAGATTCTGCACGTGCCGGTGCCCGCGTTGCAGCCCGGCTACACTCTGGAATACATGGTCACCCACCGCGAGACGGGCATCGCCAAAGCGTTCACCTTTCAACCGCACGCCTTTTCCAAAAGCCTGCCCGTGCTCCGCAGCGTGCTCCACATTCAGGCTCCGCGCGAAGCCGTGAAATGGGAGACGACGACCGGTGTGCCGGCCCCGAAACGCAGCGACGGAGCGCTCACCTGGACCGTCGAGCGGCCGGCCGTTTACCGCTGGGAACCGGTCCAGGCGCCGCTCGAGACGTTCCTCCCCATGATCTGGCTTGCCGATGCCGGCGCGACGTGGCCCGGCGAGGCCAAAGAGTACCTCGCCCAAGTCAAGGAACGGCTGCCGGTCGAAGCGTCCGTGCGCGAAGCCGCCGCGACCGCGACGCGGGGCCTCAGCAGCCCCGGCGAAAAGATTGCGGCGCTGTCCCGCTTCGTGCAGCGGGAGCTCACCTACAAGGCCATCGAATTTGGCCGCCGCGCGCGGATCCCCAACCCGGCGTCCCAGACGCTGCGCAACAAATACGGCGACTGCAAAGACCATGCGCTGCTGCTCTGCCAGCTCCTCGAAGCCGCTGGCATTCCCGCGCAACTCGCGCTGGTCAATTCCGCCAGTGAGCTCCGCCCGTCGCTGCCGTCGCTCGACCAATTCAACCACATGATCGCCTACCTGCCGGCGGAGAAAGGCGGCGCCTTCATCGATTGCACAAGCAAGTGCAGCGACCTCCGCGCGGCGCCGCCGAACGGCCTCGCGACCCGCCAGGCGCTGATCCTCGACGCCGCCCGGCCCCGGCTCGAAAAGATCCCCGCCCACTCCGCTGGCAGCTCCGCCATCACCGCTCACCGCGAGGTTTCCTTCCCGACCGAAACCGACGTGCAAGTGCAGGAGGACCTGACATTCACCGGGGCGGTGGCCGCCGGTTTGCGCGGCATGCTGCAAGCGATCGAGCCCGCGAATCGATCGCGCCAACTGCTGCAGATGATGAATCATGAAGCCCCTTCGCTGGACCTTCGCGAAGCCCTGATCGAGGGCATCGACGATCCCCAGCGGCCGCTGGGCCTGCGGCTCCGCTACACGCTGCGCCGGAAGTTTCAAAACGTCGCCGGCCAGCTCATCGGCCAGCTCCCCGCGGTTTGGGAACGGCTCTATCTCGCGGGCGAGCCCGTCGAGCAACGGCTCACACCGTTCAAGCTCTGGGTGCCGCTAAAATTTGAGAGCCACGTGTCGCTCACGCCCCCGGCTGGCTGGCAGGCCGCGCCAGCGGAGGCGCCCAAGGTCGCCGGTCCCTTCTGCACCGGGATCGCTCGCGCTCGACTCGAGCAGCGCACCTTGCGCGTCGAGAGCACGCTTACCCAGGACATCGGGCAATTTCCGCCCGCGCAATACGGAGCCTTTGTCGAAGCCGGACGGGAGGCCTTGGGACTGGTCGAGCAGGGCGTGGCGTTGCAGCGCGCCGGAAAGTAGTAGGGCGCCCCGCGGTGCGCACCGGCCCCATCCCGCAGGCGTAGGCGCTTTCCTGGAAATGGCGATTGGAACCGCCGAAGACGCGGAAAACGCGAAGGACGCGGAGGTTCAGAAACTTGCACGGATCACCTCGCGGGTGATTCACGGACGAGCGCCGTGATCGGCGGCCGGCCTTGCGCTCGTCGCCGCGGGCAGCGGTAATATCGTGCAACGAACCCCAGCCCGCGGGTATTTCCCCTAATTCCCGCCTGGCCGCTGAGTCTTCCCCCACAATGAATTCTCATTCCCTCCCTTTCCGTCGTTTCATCCTCGCTGCGGCGGGCGCGACGCTTCTTCCGTTCGCGGCGCAGGCCGATGTCTCGCTCCCCGCCCTGTTCTCCGAGCACATGGTGCTCCAGCGCGATCAGCCGGTGCCGGTCTGGGGTTGGGCGGAAGCGGGCGAAGCCGTGTCGGTCAGCATCGGCCGGCAGGCGAAGAACACCAAGGCGGACGCGAATGGCAAATGGAGCGTGAAACTCGACAAGCTCAGCGCCGGCGAACCGACGACGCTGACCGTCAAAGGCAAAAACACGATCAGCGTCAGCGACGTGCTGGTCGGCGAAGTGTGGCTCTGCTCGGGGCAGTCGAACATGGAGTTCGTCGTCCAGCGGGCGAACGATTTCGAGAAGGAGAAAGCCGCCGCGGCCCTGCCGAAAATCCGCATGTTCACCGTGTCGTCCGGCCCGGCCGCCGAGCCGCAGGACAAGTGCCAGGGCAAGTGGGTGGTCTGCGCGCCCGAGACGGTCGGCGGGTTTTCCGCGGCGGGCTTCTTTTTCGGCCGCGAATTGCACGCGAAGCTCAAAGTGCCGGTCGGCCTGATTCACTCGTCGGTGGGCGGGACGCCGATCGAGGCCTGGACGAGCATGGAAGCGCAGAAGGATCTGCCGGAATTGAAGCCGCTGTTCACCAGTTGGGAGCAACGGATCGCCAGTTGGAATCCGACCGTGGCCAGGGAGCAATTCGAGAAGCAGAAAGCCGCCTGGGAGACGGCTGCCGCCCAGGCCAAAACCGAGGGCAAGCCCGCCCCGCCCGAGCCGCGCATCGCCACCGATCCGGGGGCGACCTCGGGCCGGCCCGGGAATTTGTTCAACGGCAAGATCGCCCCGCTCATTCCTTACGCGCTCCGCGGCGCGATTTGGTATCAAGGCGAGAGCAATGCCGATACCGTCGAGCGCGGGCTCGCCTATCGGAAACAGCTCCCTCTCTTGATCGCCGACTGGCGGAAGCGCTGGGCTCAGGTCGATTTCCCGTTCGGATGGGTGCAGTTGCCCGAATACGTGGCGCGCAACTCGGACGGCTGGGCCCTGGTGCAGGAGGCGATGCTCGCGACCTTGAAAGTGCCCCGGACCGGCATGGCCGAGGCGCTGGGTCTCGGCGACGCGCACGACATTCATCCGAAGGCCAAGCAGGAGGTCGGCCGGCGTCTGGCGCTGTGGGCCCTGGCCAAGGTGTACGGGCAGAAAGGCCCGGCCTCGGGACCGCTCTACGCCGGGTCGCGGGTGACCGGCAGTGCCGTGACCATCGGCTTTACCGACACCGATGGCGGACTCGTGGCGAAGGATGGCGCGCCGAAGGGATTCGTCATCGCCGGTGCGGACAAGCAATGGAAGCCGGCCACCGCCAAAATCACGGGAGACAAGGTCGTCGTCTCCAGCGCGGAGGTGAAAGCGCCGGTCGCGGTGCGCTATGCCTGGGGGAGCAATCCGGAGTTCAACCTGTTCAATGGCGCCGGGCTGCCTGCGTCGCCGTTCCGCACCGACGACTGGGCGATCGCCCCCGCGGCCCCGCCGAAACCGTGAAGCGAGCGCAAACCTGAACTCGGCAGCAACTGGGCTTCTTTGTCGGGTCAACGCCGAGGTTGATTTTCCTCTGCGGCCCTCCGCGTCCTCTGCGTCTCGCCCGATTCCGACCCCCGCTTGTCCCCTCCTCCTCCTCGGTCCTCTGCGTTTCAATTGCGCGACGATCGCCAGATTCAACGCAGAGGCGCAGAGCACACAGTGCGGCGAAGCCGCCACCAAACTCGTCGCGCAATGAAACGCAGAGGACCGAGGAGGGGACAAGCGGGGGTCGGAATCGGGCGAGACCGCGGCGGACGCAGCGCGGCAAAGCCGCAACCAAACTCGTCGGGCATTTGAAACGCAGAGGACGCGGAGGGCGCAAAGGGTCGCAGAGGAAAAGAACCGGACGCGGTAACCCCGCAAAGTTTTGTGGCGTTGCCAGGGAGGTGGCGACTGTGCGAGCAGATGGGCATGCCGGATCACATCGTTGTCCTCGACGCTTTCACGGCCAATCCCGGCGACCTGAGCTGGGACGCCCTCGCGGCGCTCGCGCCCCTGGCCGCCTACGATCGCACCGCCCCGGGCGAAATCATTACCCGGGCCGCCGTCGCTTCGTGCGTGCTCACCAACAAGACCGCACTGAGCGCCGAAACCATCGCGGCGCTGCCGGCCTTGCGTTACATCGGCGTGCTCGCCACGGGCTATAACATCGTGGATGTCGCCGCGGCGCGGGCGCGGGGAGTCGTGGTCGCGAACGTCCCCGCCTACAGCACATCGAGCGTCGCGCAGGTGGTCTTCGCGTTGCTCCTCGAGTTGACCCATCGCACCGGGCATCACGCGAACGCCGTGCGCGAGGGGCGTTGGTCCGCCTGCCCGGATTTTTCATTTTGGGACGGGTCGCTGATCGAGCTGGCCGGGCGAACGTTGGGGATCGTTGGCTACGGACAAATCGGCCGGGCGGTGGCGCGGATCGCCCTCGCCTTTGGCATGAAGGTCATCGCCGCGAAACGCGACGGGCGTGCGGGACACGATGGCGAAGTCGAGCTGGTCGAAATGGAAACGCTCTTTCGCAGCGCGGATGTGATCTCGCTGCACTGCCCGCTCACCGCGCAGACCCAGGGCCTGATCAACGCGGAACGGCTCGGTTGGATGAAGCCGACGGCGTTCCTGATCAACACCGGACGCGGCCAGTTGATCGTCGAGCGCGATCTCGCCGCCGCGCTCGATGCGGGGCGCATCGCGGGGGCCGGGCTGGACGTGCTCTCGGTCGAGCCGCCCCCCTCCGACCACCCGCTGCTCGCGGCGAAGAACTGTCTGATCACCCCGCACTTTGCCTGGGCCACGCGCGAGTCGCGCGCGCGCCTGATCGACGTCGCCACGAAAAACGTCCGCGCCTTCCTCGCGGGCACCCCACAAAACGTGGTGAACTAGCGCGGATTAAGAAACCCTGTGGCCGCAGAGATGGCCGCGGTCGGCGGCGCATGGAGCGGCGCGCGTCCCGCCGCCGACCGAAAGTTTGGCGGCGGAGCCGCGTTATTGCGGGTCGGCGGCGGGACGCG
>JAXDQW010000100.1:0-25101 GCA_034667665.1 Chthoniobacter sp. | reverse complement strand
TGAAACTCACCACGCTCCCGCTGCTGATGCTCAACGCCCCGGCGCCGAGGCTGGCGATCGTGGCGTTGAAGTTCACCGTCCCGCCGGTAAAAGTGCTCGCGCTGCCGGCGCCGGTGAGGTTGTAAGTACCGGCGACGTTGATCGTCCCGGAGGAAAAGTCCACCGTGCCCGCGCCGGCCACGTCGGACGCGGCGCCCAGGTTGAAGTTGCTGCTCCAGCGCAGGATGGCGCCGCTGGAGACATTGAAGTCGCCGGTGGTGGTGGCCAGGCTGCTCCCCGCACTGAAGCGCAGGGTGCCGGTCTGGACGTTGACCGTGCCGGTGTTGTCGAAGGGCACGCCGACGGCGAAGACGCCGGCGGTGGTGTTGCGGGTGAAGGTGCCGGTGTTGGTGAAGGCGCCGGCGCTGCCGCCGTTGTCGAAGAAGCTCGCGTTGTTCTGGACCAGAAACGTGCCGGCGTTGTTGAAATGGGCGCCGTTCTGCAAGCCGAGGCTGTTGCCGGCTCCGCTCAAGGTCGCCGTCTGCCCGGCGGGGAGGTCGAAGGTCCGCGTGTCGAGAATGACATCGCCTCCGCCGAGCAGGAGGCCGCCGTTGGCGTGGGTCACCCCGCTGCCGCTCATCCTGCCCCCGCTCCAGGTGATCAGCCCGCTCGAAGAGAGGCTGGCAATCGTGCCGCCCAGCGTGCCGCTCGCGAGATTGATCGAAGGAACGGTGAGGTCGTTGGAATTGAAGATCACCACGCTCCCGCTGCTGATGGCCAGCGCCCCGGCGCCGAGGCTGGCGATCGTGGCGTTGAAGTTCACCGTCGCGCCGGTGAAGGTGCTCGCGCTGCCGGCGCCGGTGAGGTTGTAAGTACCGGCGACGTTGATTGTGCCGGAGGAAAAATTCACCGTGCCCGCGCCGGCCACGTCCGACGCCGCGCCCAGGTTGAAGCTGCTGCTCCAGCGCAGTGTGGCGCCGCTGGAGACATTGAAGTCGCCGGTGGTGGTGGCCAGGCTGCTCCCCGCACTGAAGCTCAAAGTGCCGGTCTGGACGTTGACCGTGCCGGTGTTGTCAAAGGGGACGCCGATGGTGAAGACGCCGGCGGCGGTGTTGCGGGTGAAGGTGCCGGTGTTGCTGATGGTGCCGGCGCCGCCGCCGTTGTCGGAGAAGCTCGCGTTGTTCTGGACCAGAAAGGTGCCGGCGTTGTTGAAATGGGCGCCGTTTTGCAAGCCGAGGCTGTTGGCTCCTCCGCTCAAGGTCGCCGTCTGCCCGGCGGGGAGATCGAAGGTCCGCGTGTTGAGAATGACATCGCCTCCGCCGAGCAGGAGGCCGCCGTTGGCATGGGTCACCCCGCTGCCGCTCATCGTCCCGCCGCTCCAGGTGATCAGGCCGCTCGAAGTGAGGCTGGCGAGGGTGCCGCCCAGTGTGCCGCTCACCAGATTGATCGAAGGAACGATCAGGTCGTTGGAATTGAAGCTCACCACGCTCCCGCTGCTGATGGCCAGCGGCCCGGCTCCGAGGCTGGCGATGGTGGCGTTGAAGTTCACCGTCGCGCCGGTGAAGGTGCTCGCGCTGCCGGCGCCGCTGAGGTTGTAAGTACCGGCGACGTTGATCGTGCCGGAGGAAAAATTCACCGTGCCCGCGCCGGCCACGTCGGACGCGGCCCCCAGATTGAAGTTGCTGCTCCAGCGCAGGATGGCTCCGCTGGAGACATTGAAGTCGCCGGTGGTGGTGGCCAGGCTGCTCCCCACACTGAAGGTCACGGTGCCGGTCTGCACGTTGACCGTGCCGGTGTTGTCGAAGGGCACGCCGACAGCGAAGGTGCCGGTGGCGGTGTTGCGGGTGAAGGTGCCGGTGTTGCTGAAGGTGCCGGCGCTGCCGCCGCCGCTGAAGCTCCCGTTGTTCTGGACCAGAAAGGTGCCGGCGTTGTTGAAGTGGGCGCCGTTCTGAAAGCCGAGGCTGTTGGCTCCTCCGCTCAAGGTCGCCGTCTGCCCGGCGGGGAGATCGAAGGTGCGCGTGTCGAGAATGACATCGCCGCCGCTGAGCACGAGGCCGCCATTGGCATGGGTGACCCCGCTGCCGCTCATCGTCCCGCCGGTCCAGGTGAGCCCACTGAGCACCGTTAATGCCGCCGAGCCCGTGAGGGTGCCGGTGCTCTGATTGAAAAAGCCGACTTGCACATCGCTCGTCAGATTGATGCTCGAACTGATGCCGAGAATCGCGCTGTCGATGGCCCCGGGGACCGCATTCAGGTCCCAGTTCGCTGCATTGAACCAATTGCCGTCGGCCGCGGACCCGTCCCACGTGAAGAGCTGCGGTCCGACCAGGGTCACATTATTTGGGTTGTACTGCGCCGTAACCGGACCGCTCACCGTGCTGAAAGTACCGGTGCGCGGCGAGGCCGTGAGCACCGCAAACTGTGATCCGAACGGTGGGTTAAAGCCATTGATGAGCGTCGCATTCAGGCTCCCACCGAGCGTGGCGGTGCCGCCGACGGAGAGATGGTCGAATTGCGCTCCCGCCGTCCCGCCCAGCTCGATGGCGAGCGTCCCACCTGCAACCTGCGTATAACCGCCCGCGATGGTCAGCGTGCCGGCCGCGGCGACGCCGCCGGGCTGGACCGTGCCGGAGTTGTTGACGGCGCCACCGATCGTGCCGGTGCCGCCGAGCGTCGCGCCCGCCGCGACGGTGACGTCGGTGGCCGCCGCCCCGTCGGCCAGTGAACCGGTGACGAGCAGGGTCCCGGCGTTAATCGTCGTCGTGCCGGTGTAGGTATTGGCGCCCGCCAGGGTGAGCGTACCCGCGCCAAGCTTGGTCAGGGGCGCGGCGCTGCCGCTGATCACCCCCGAGAGCGTGCTGCCGATGCCGGTGTTGCTCACGGTCAAGCCCCCGCCCGTGGCGATATCGCCCGACCCGGTGACGTCCTGGCCGGTGAGTTGGATCGCACTCGCGCCTCCCGCCGTCAGCGTGGCGCCGACCGTCACTGTGCCAGCGGAGGTGGCGACGAGCCCTTCGTTCGCGGTCACCGCGCCATTGAAGGCAATGCCGCCGGCGCCCGCGCCGGGATTGCGCAGCGTCACCGGATCGGAAAAGGTGATCGGTCCCACGTTGATGGCACCGGTGCCGTTGCTGCGTCCGATTGTGATCGATCCGAACCCGTCCGAAAGTGTTCCAAAGTCGCCGGCGGAGACATCAAGCACGCCCGCGCCGCCGCCCACACCGATGGTGGTCGCTGGCGAGAGCGGCTGGATGGTCAGGGCCCCACCGGTCGAGGCA
The DNA here is from genome assembly GCA_034667665.1 of Chthoniobacter sp. GTDB lineage: Bacteria > Verrucomicrobiota > Verrucomicrobiia > Chthoniobacterales > Chthoniobacteraceae > Chthoniobacter. The sequence goes on along the minus strand of JAXDQW010000100.1, from coordinate 21,844 downwards.
ACGGTGACGATGCCCAGCCCCAGCGAATCCGTCGTGCCGAACTCGGCGACGGTGATCGAGATGTTGCCGCTGAAGACATTCGTGCCGTCGAACCCGAGGCGGGCGATGCCAAGGCCGCCGGCGCCGGCGCCGAACGCATTCGAATCAACCCCGGCGGTAGCGAGGATCGAAATGTTGCCGCCACCGTTGATCGTCACGCCGCTGCCCCGCGTGATGAACACGCCATAATTGTTCAGGCTATTGGCCGCGGTCGCGCTGCCGGTGCCGGTGAGCGAGATGCCGCCGGTCCCCGTATTTCGGATGGAGCCCTGCTGGCCGACCATGACGCCCGTGCCTTGATCCGCCGCGTTCGCCGTGCCGGTGATCGCGATATCCCCCCCGCTGGAGGTGACGGTGGAATTCGCCAGCGCAATCCGCACTCCATCGACCCCGCCGGTGCCGTTCCCGCCGGTGCCAACAATGTCGATCGCACCGGTGGTCGTGGTGAGCGAGCTGCCACTCATAATACCAACGCCGTGGCCGCTGCCGGTGCCGAGAGCGCGGATGTGAATGAGGCCCGCTCCGGTGGAAACGGCGGCGCCCTCCAGGTCCACGCCGATCCCGGGATTCGGTCCCACGACCACGCCGCCGGTGGGCGTCGTGCCGGGGGTGGCGCCGCCGCCGATCGTGAGCGCGCCGCCATTCGTGTCGATGGTCGTTCCGGTATCGAGAAGCACTCCGCCCGCCTGGTTTCCGTCCGTGTCCGGGTTGAGGGTGAGCGCGAGCGCGCCGGAGGTGACGGAGAGATCCGCGCCGCTGGTGAAACGCACGTCGGTCGTGGCTTTCAGCGTGGCCGTCGCGTTGCCGCCGGCGGCCTTGGTGAGATTGGCCGCCACGTCGAGCCCGCCGCCGGTGGCCGTCAGTTGCAACCCACCGCCAAATCCGATCGCGCCATTGACGCTGATCGTGCCCGCGCTGCCCGTCAGGTTCTTGTTCGCGGCAAGCGTGAGGCTGTTGTTGAAAGTGAGCGTCCCTCCGCTCGTGAACGTGGCATCCCCCGGCAGGCTCAGATTGCTGCTGAGCGCGAGTGCATCGGCTCCGGTGCCCGTGTTCACCGTGAGATTTCCCGTGAGCGAAGAGAGGGCGATGAAGACCTCGTTTGCTCCGCTTTGCGTGAAGCCGGCGCCGGCCGTGATCGCATGCGTCGGATCGGCGATGTGGAGGTCGCTGCCGCTGACGGTGAAAGTCAGAGTCTCGATCTCTCCCGCGCCGCCTTGATCGCCGAGCACGCTGATGTTTCCTCCGCTCAAGATGGCGAGAGTCGCCGGTGCGATGCGCGCTTCGAGCGGCTCGATCGAGTGGCCAAAAGAACGGCGACGCAGGACTGGATTCGATTTCATGGGCTAGGCCCTTACCGCGCATTTTCCCTGTGGACCGGACCTGCCGCGCGTGCAGGTCCGTTCGATTCCGGTCTTAAACCGCCATCAACGATCTCGCCAAAACCGCGCGGTTTCTAGCGAGCAAATCAGGCGCAGCGCAAGACCTATTCGCGTCCCGAGCCTGAGCCGCCCTGGCATCGGCGCCGCATTGCCTTGCCCCGCACGGAGTTCCGCAAAAAACCTCAAAACGACCATTCCGAGAAGAGTTTTGCGCGGAGGCGTTCCAGATCCGTTTCGAGCTTGCGCGCGCTGTCGGAGTCGGGAGCACCGTGCGCCGCGGCGATCATGGTGCTCAACTCGCGATTCGCCATCCCGAGCCGCCGGGCCAGCGTCTGGGCGGTGGCGAGAAGGAACTTTTGGGTCCAAGACTCGCCTCGCTCCACCGCCGCATGGAAAGCCGCGCGATCGAGATGCGCCACTTCCGCGTCCGTCTCGGCGGTCGCCGTGGCCGTGCGCGGCTCCGACAGCAGGAAGCTCATGTCGCCGAGAATCGCGCCGATGCCCAGGGACGCCAGTTTTCGCGGATCGGAGCCGGCCACTTCGAAAGTGAGTTCGAGCCGCCCCGCCAGGAGCAGATAGACCACATCGCCGTGGTCTCCCTGGCGGAAAAGCGCCTTCCCCGAGGAAAGCCGGTTGATCCGCAGATGCTGCCCCACTTGGGCGGCTTCATCGGGCGTCAGGTTTTGAAAACACGGGAACCCGTGGACCATGGCCGTATCGCAATTCGTATTCATAGCTTCGCTTTCTTCAGACGCCGCGCAGCACGGTCGCCTTGGCGACCCGGCCGAGCGCGACCACGTAGGCGGCGCTGCGCCAGGTGAGGTTCCGCTGTTTGACCAGCTTTCGCACCGTGGCGTAACTGTCGCTGAGCGTTCGTTTCAGGCGCTCATTGACCTCTTCCTCGGACCAGCGGAAGCACTGGATATTCTGCGCCCATTCGAAGTAGCTCACGATCACTCCGCCGGCGTTGGCGAGGATGTCCGGGATCACCGCGATGCCGCGTTCGTGAAAAATCTCGTCGGCCTCGGGCTCCGTCGGCGCGTTCGCTCCTTCGATGATCACCTTCGCCTGGATCGACTTCGCATTCTCGCGGTTGAACACGCCGCCGAGGGCCGCCGGGACCAGGACGTCGGTCTCGGTCGCCAGCAGTTCTTCGGGTGAAATGCGGCGGACGTTCTCCGCCTCATAATTGGCCAGGGGCCGCCGCGTCCTGGCGAACTCGAGCAAGTTCGGGATGTCCAGGCCGCGCGGGTTGGCGATGGCCGCGTGGACATCGCTCAGCGCGATGACGCGCGCGCCTGCCTGGTGCGCGCAAAGCGCCGCAAAAGCCCCGACGTTTCCAAAGCCCTGAATGACGATCGTGGCACCTTCCAGCGGCCGGCCGCTGTCGCGGAGAAATTCCTCGGCCACATGGATGACGCCCCGGCCGGTTGCCGCCTCGCGCCCTTCGCTGCCGTGCAGATCGAGCGGCTTGCCCGTGACCACGGCGGGCGAAAACCCGTGCAACTTCGAATACTCGTCCATGATCCACGCCATGATCTGCGCGTTTGTGTTCACGTCCGGCGCGGGGATGTCGCGCTGCGGGCCGATCTCCTGGGCGATGCGCTGCACAAACTTCCGCGTCACGCGCTCGAGCTCCGCGGCCGAAAGCAGCGCCGGATCGCACGCGATGCCGCCCTTGGCGCCGCCGAACGGGACGTTGGCCAGCGCCGTCTTCCAGGTCATCAACGCGGCCAGCGCGCCCGCTTCATCCGCATCGACACTCGGATGAAAGCGCAACCCGCCTTTCATCGGACCGCGCGCGGAGTTGTGCTGGATGCGGTAGCCGGCAAAGACCTCGAGTTCGCCGTTGTCGCGCGCGATCGGCACGCTGACGTGGTGCTCCGCCTCGACGGCCGGAAGGAGACGCTCCACCCGCGCCCCCAGTTCCATGATGCGGGCCGCCTTTCGTACGTAGTAGTGAGCCGCTTCCGAAGCTTTCATTGCCGCCATGCAGGGAGCCCTTCTAGTCGGGTTCCGACCCTTTTCAATGGCGAAGTTGAAAGCAATTCACGCCAACGACGCCTTCGTCATATCACTATCAACTCTCTCCGTGAACCTTCCGGCCAAATCACGGTGAACTGCTCCCCCTCGACTTCACGGTAGGCAGCCACGACGGACTTCAACTGCTGTCTCCGCTGCAACACTGTTCTGGCTCGGAGAAATGTGGCTGCCGGGTCCGAGGTGAAGATGAAGATGTTCGTCTCGCCAGAACCGACATCGTGACCATCCACGTCCGCAGAATCTCCAAGCTCCTGAATCAAGTCGTCTTCCAGTGCAACCGTCGCGTCGAGGTCTTCGAGCGAGTCACCGCGAAAGTGAAGAACAAGCTGATAGTCCATCACGCGCGGAGTGGCCTAGCGATCAAGCTCACCGACGGCGATGGCCGTCGTAGGAACTGTCGTGCTGGAATCCAGGAAGCGGACGACGACGAGATCTCCGCCGACGGACACGAGTTGGACGCGTGTCCCGCGCGGAAGTGTCACGCTACCCGAATGAGTGCCGCGGACTGAGACTGGCATTTCGATGGCCGTGGTGAGGGTAACGTCTCGGGACAATGGTTCCGGCGTGATTGGCGTTGGGACCGCATGAACGATTGCCGGTGTCGTGATGGGCGCAAGACTCGATGAAATGGCGCCAACCGCCCGATTCGATCCCAAGCAGTCGTGAATGATGAATCCGGATGCGATCAGCAGGACAATCCATCCGAAGCCTGCCACCATCCAACCTGGGGTCTCGGTGGTGATCAGGCAACAGTGGCCGATCATCCCGCGCATGCGGCCAAGCATCTCTGAGAACCAGATGAGGGCAAGTGGGGCAAGGAGCGCACCGACGGGCTCAATAGGTTGTCCAAACATCAGCAGCGCATCGGCAAGAACGATACAGAACGCAACCAGCCGATGTCCCGTTATCTGTGGCTTTGCCATCTCCCACAACGTCACAAACACGACCAAGCAGATGACGTCAAACGGCTGGCGGAACTCGTAGCTCTTGGTGGTGAGGGTTAGCAGCATTGGTGGGCGGTCACACCTAACATCTTACTCAGCCGAACGGGGTTGCGGCACTCTCGATCAGCCGAACGGGGTTGCGGCACTCTCGAGGTGCCGGTGGCGTGCACGAACGGAAGCTCCGAGCAACCGTCCCTGGCAAGACGAAAGAAGTGGACGAGAGCAACGCCAACGGCGTTTCGTCCTTCAGCCCAGGGTTGGAGCGAAGAATGAGCGACTACCCTGGGAACGGATCGAAAAGCGCCCCAACCCCAACGGGGTTGTGCCCCTAAGTCGCTTCCGGCCACAACCCCGTTGGGGTTGGTTTCGTCTCGATTTCGTTCCCAGGGTAGCTCGTGCCTCGCAACCCTGGGCTGGAGGACGCAACGCCCTTGGCGTTATGCACCACTCTTATTCACACCCGTGGTCGAGGTTGACCGGCACCTGACCCATCTCCAGATGCCTCTTGAGCGTTCCAGTTGACACGCGCGGCGAGGGCATGCCGAAGCGCACCGGCACCTCACGAGCGAGCCGCCAGCGGAACCGCCGCTGGCTGACAGTGCGGCGCTGCTTCAACAGCAGACCGAGACCCGCGCAGACCCCGGCCTGGCTTACCTCGCCTTCGTTTTTTGATCCTTTTGCTCGACGCAGCCGGGCGCGGTCCACAATCTCCCCGCCGTTGCCCCCGGAATGACGGATCAAACGCAGGAGGACTTATGAAGAACCAACCGAACTGTTCGTGGATGTCGCCGATCCTCGATCGTCTCGAGGAGCTGCACCGGGAACTCGCCGGCGCGACGGAGGGTGACGTGGCGACCTACATCCCGGAGCTGGCCAAGGCGGACCCCCGCTGGTTTGGCATCTGCCTGGTCACGGCGAACGGCGCCGTTTATGAAACCGGCGACTCGCGCCAGCCCTTCACCATTCAGTCGATCTCCAAGCCGTTCGTCTATGGCCTGGCCCTCGAAGATCGAGGCCGGTCCGAGGTGCTGGCCAAGATCGGCGTCGAACCCACGGGCGACGCCTTCAACTCGATCAGCCTCGATCCACGTACGGGCCGGCCGCGCAACCCCATGATCAATGCCGGGGCCATCGCCGCCACCGGTTTGATCGAGGGCAAGACTTCGCAGATTCGCCTCAAACGAATGCTCGCGATGTTCGAGCTCTACGCCGGGCGCGAGCTGCTCGTCGACGATGCGGTCTATCAGTCGGAGAGCGAGACGGGCCATCGCAACCGCGCGATCGGCCACATGCTGCGAAATTTTGGCATCCTGACCGACGATCCGATCCCCGTCGTCGAGACCTATTTCCGCCAGTGCGCCGTCTCGGTGACCTGTCACGATCTGGCGGTGATGGCGGCCACGCTCGCCAACCGCGGCACCAATCCCATCACCGGAGAACAAGCGATCCGCGGCGAATACGTGGAAAGCGTCCTGGCGGTCATGGGCACCTGCGGAATGTATGATTACGCCGGCGAGTGGCTTTACAATGTGGGCATGCCGGCGAAGAGCGGCGTGTCGGGCGGAGTGATCGCGGTGCTGCCGGGCCAGCTCGGCATCGGGGTGTTTTCGCCGCCGCTGGATCCGCAGGGGAACAGCGTCCGCGGCATCGGTGTTTGCAACGCGCTCTCGCGCCATTGGGATCTCCACCTCTTCAACCGCTCGAGCGTCGGCAATACGGCCATCCGCTTGAAATCCACGGCCGCGGAGTTCAACTCCAAGCGCGTGCGCAGCGCCCTGGAAACCAATGTGCTGCGGACTTCCGGCGCGTGCATCAGCCTCTACCAACTCCAGGGCAACCTCACCTTTGCGACGGCGGAGGTGGTGGTGCGCAACCTGGGTGAGAACGCCGACGCCATCGAAAGTCTCATCCTGGATTTCAAGCGGGTGATGACCGCCAATGAGAGCGCCTGCCGCCTTTTCCATGACGTGGTGTGCAAATTTGCCGCGGTCGGCCGGGCCGTGGTGTTCACCCACCTCGACAGCATCACGCCCTTCAAACGATACATGAAGGGGAGGCTGGGCAGCCGGTTCGAGGAACTCTTTCAAGTCTTCGATGACAACGACGCGGCGCTCGAATGGTGCGAAGACCGGCTGCTCGCGCGGATCCTGCCCGGCTTGCCCGGCGGCGAGGCGGTCGGTCCCCGCGAATACGAGCTTTTCAGCGGACTCCCGCCCGGCGATGTGGAGACCATCGTCGCACTCCTCGACCGGAGGACCTATCAGGCTGGCGAAACGATCATTAACGCGGGCGACGAGGCGAACGAACTGTTCCTGCTCGCCAGTGGGAGCGTCAGTGTGATCCTGACGCTGGCCTCGGGCCGGCCCAGGCGGCTCGCGACCTTTTCGGCCGGCATGTCGTTTGGGGAAATGGCGATCATCGATCGCGCCCCCCGCTCGGCCATGATCATCGCGGATTCTCCCGTCGTGTGCGACCGACTGCCGCTGGAGGCCTTCGCCGCGCTTGATGTCACGCATCCCGGCATCAAAATCAAACTGCTCGACAACGTCAGCCGTGGGTTGTCCCGGAAGCTGCGCAAAGCGAACCGCGAATTGGCGGTCTTTGAGTGACAGCGGTAGTCAGTGAGAGCTTCTCCGGAAAGGGTTCCGCGCCGCGTAGCGGCTTCACCCGAGTAGCCGTGGTCGAGCGTAGCGAGGCCACGGTCCCAAGCAGCGACGCTAGCCGCGTAGCGGCGACACTTTCCGTGGTTTCGCCGCTGACGCGGCTCCTGCTTGTTGTTTCTCTACCGTGGCCTCGCTGCGCTCGACCACGGCTACTCAGGTTGCAGCCGCTACGCGGCGCCCCGCGTTTTGGCCGCTCATCACGAATACCCTTTTCGGAGAGCCTTTGATTAGGCTCCGCGTTTGTCCCGGGCAAGGCGGATGCGATCAGATGGTCGCGCTGCCAGGGCAGCAGGTAGGCGGGTCGAAAATGGGTGGCTACCGCCGGTCGGCGGCGGCGGCGTCTTTGAGACCGGCCTGGTCGAGCAGAGCGGCGCGCTCGACGCGCAGACCCTTGTCCTTGGGGGCGGCGTCGATCTGATCCGAGAGGGCCTCGAGGGCGTCGTACCAGATTCCGTTCGCGGCGTAGATCGGGGCGCGGTCGTCGGCCTTTGCGGTGCCGAGCGCGGCGGTGAGCTTCGCCTCGGGTTCGATGCGCTGGATGGTCCCGCTGGCGATCACGTCTTGCGAACGGTTGGCCGGATCAGGCACGAGCGCGACCGACCATTTGTAGGTCACTCCCGGAGTCAGGGTGACGTTGTGTTTCGCCAACGGGATGCGGTGAATGCCCCCGTCGCCGGCCTTTTCCGCGCCGACTTTCAGCAGCGGTTTGGGGTTTTTCGGCTGAGTCAGCGTCAGCTCCAGGCGCGTGGTCGCCGGGCCGGTTTGAAACCAAAAAAGGGAGGGCTGCTCACGGGTGGTCAGAGCCGTGTGATTCGGCGCCAGCACGTAGAGCGAGGGCAGTTTTTCGCCGCTACCGCGCGAGCCGCCATCGCCATCGTGGCGGGTGCCACTCGCGGCCGTCTTGGGCGGAGTGTACTTGAGCAGGGTGCGTTTCGCCGGCGCGGTGGGAGCGTCGGGTTTCGCGGGTTCGGCAGGGGTCTGGGCCTGGGTGTGTGCGAGGAGGAGGAAGGTGAGAAGGGAAAAGAGCAGTTTCATGACGGGGAATTTTGCAGGGCCGGAGCGAGAACGCTGTGGACGATGATCTGCTGTTGCTTGCCTTTCAAGTTCATTGGTCCGACCAGCCGGGTCACGAAGCGGCCGTGCAGCCGCTGCCAGGTCGCGTCGCCGATGAGAATCATGCACTCCGAGGCTTCGGGGTCGTCGCCGGCGTCCTTTCCCGCGGACTCCAGCCGCGCCGCGGTATTGACCGTGTCTCCGAGCACCGTGAACTCGAGACGCTGCGCGCTGCCCATGCTCCCGGCCACCAGCGGCCCGGTGTAAATGCCGACTCGCATCGCCGTGGTCGGCAGCCCGCGCGCCTTCCAGCCCGCGTTCAATTGGGCCAGCTCCCGGCGCATCGCCAGGGCGCAGTCCACCGCGTTGCGCGCGTCCTGGTCGAACTCTTCTTCGGACTGGTGCGCGACCGGCGCGCCGAAGACCGCCATGATCGCGTCGCCGATGAACTTGTTGACCATGCCGCCGTGCCGATCGACGTGGTGCGCGATCCCATTCATGTACTCGTTCATCCAATCCATGAGGGTGGACGGATCCATTTTTTCCGAGGTGGTGGAGAAGCCCTTTAGATCGGTGAACAGCACCGTGGCCGTGAGCCGCTGCGGCCGGAGCCGGCCGCCCTCCAGGAATTTCTCCCGCTCCGCCCAAAGCGCCTGGGCGACGCTGGGCGAGACGTGCTTGGAAAAGAGCGTCTGCATCGCCCCGCGTTCCGAGCGCTCGAGATAGGCCGTGAAGGACGTGACGAAGGTCGCGGCGACGAAGCACCCAATTCCGGGCGCGGCGAGGAGCAGCCACGTGCCGTCTTTAAAAGACAGCCAGGCGCCGTAGCCGAGCCCGCCGAGCACCAGCGCGAGCGCGGGGGCGAGCTTCCATGGCGAACGCAGAAGCAGGCTGAGCGCGCCACCGAGCAGCGTGAACCCGGCGATCCACACGATCTCCGCCCACTCGGGCCACCACGACAGCGGCTTCACTCCGTCGATCGCGGCCTGGAGGAGCTGGTGAATCAGCATCACGTGAATCTGAACGCCGCGCAGATTGTCCTCGATCGGCGTCGGATTGCTGTCCTTGATCGACTGCATGACGGTCGCCACAATGGCAATCCTTCCGCGGAGCGCGTCCGGATCGATCTTGCCGTCGAGCACCTCGCGGAAGCTGTAGTCATACGGCGTATCGCGGCCGGACTGGCCATCCTTGTTCTGTTTGCAAAAACGCTGGGGAGCCCGGAAGTCGGCGAGGAATTCGTAGTCGCGCGCGCGCGCCGGCAGCACCTTGGGAACCCGGGGCAGCCCGACGTAGCCGCCTGCGTCCGGCGTGAGCCGCGGAAAAACCGTTTTTCCAAGCCGGAACAGGGGAGCGTCCGGCTGGCCGGGCACCTCCACGAGTTCCACGGGAATCCCCTTTTGCTCGAGGTATTTGAGCGTCAGCCCGAGGCTCAAACTGGACATCGGGCTGGGCAGATCGGTCTCGAGGACCAGCGGTCCGCGACGGTAATGGCCGTCCACCGTGAAGTCCTTGGGAAGGTTGTTCGCGACGATCCGATCCGGGTCGTCCCAGAGGGCCTCCGGCGCTTTGAAATAGCCGACGCGCTCGATGGCGATCACGCGCTTGAGCTCCTTGAGCGCCGCTTCGAGCCGAGGGTAAAGCTTCCGGTCCCGCGGCTCCGGCAGATCGCGGTACAGGTCGAGGCCGATGACGCACGGGTTGAGCTTGTCGAGGGCGGTGAGCACTTGCGCGAGCTTCTCGTCATCGAGCGGGTAACCGTAGTCTTTCAGATCGTCCTCGGTCATGCCGATGAGGACGATGCGGTCGTCGGCGACGTTCGGCTCGGACTGTTGGCGGACGAAGAAGTCGTAGGCGATGAGTTCCGGCCGCTGGAGCCAGCCTTTTGCCCGGACGCCGAGCACCGCCGCGAGGACCAGCAGGCTGATTAGGACGCAGGCCACCGAGGGCCGCCGCAGGGCCTTTTGCAGCGCTTTCACAGCCAGTTTCCGATGAGCAGATACGGCGCCCAGTAGCAGGGGTGGGCGTACTGCTCCTGGGCGAGGAGCTTCTTCTGCGCGGCCTGCAGAGCCTGCGCTTTGCTGAGCGTGGGGTGCGTGGTCAGCTCGGTGTAAAAGTCGCTCACGAGCTGGGTCGAAGCCGCGTCATTGACGAACCAGAGCGTGGCCAGCGCGCTGCGCGCCCCGGCCTTCACGGCCACGCCCGCGAGCCCGAGCGCGGCGCGATCGTCGCCGGCCGCCGTCTGGCACGCGCTCAAGGTCAGCAGCTCGATCGCCTGGTCGCGGAGCTGGGCGGGGCGGATGTAGCGTTCGAGATCATCGAGCGTCAGGTGCTTGTCGAAGGTGAGGACGAAGCTCTTGCGCACGTCGCTGTCGAAGTGCCCGTGCGAGGCGATGTGGACGATCGTGAATTGCTCGGTGGCCAGCTTGTCGGCGAGGGCGTCGCGGCGGAAGGTCCCGTTCATGAGCGCGTCGTTGCGCCCGTAGAGCTTGCCGATCTGCGCGATCTCCTGCGGCACGTTGGCCAGCGCCGGAAAGCCTTCCACCGATTCGGAGAGCCCGCTGATCATCAGCCGCGAGGGCGTTTGCGCGACCGGCTTCGCCTCCATCAACTCGAGGCCGGGGCTGACCGCGATGGCATACTTCTCGACGAGGAAGCGGGTGCCATCGTGCAACGCCGCCATCGGGATCGTGCGCAGCGCGCCGTCGGGCACGAAGATCATGGTGTCGAGCGTCCCGTTGGCCATGAGCGCTTCGAGCGGCTTGATCAGCCAGGCGTAAAGTTGCTGCGCTTGTTCGAGGAAAGCGTCGGTCGTGCGATCTTCGAGGTTGAGCCGGAACTGGCGCACCGTCTCGGTGAGCACCTCGTCAGAAACCTCCGCCTTGAATCGCTCGAGCCGGCCCGAGGGCAGGCTGACGAGCAGCTCCGTGCGCGTGGGGAGGGGCACGATGTAGATGATCGCCGCGGTTTGCGAGATGGACTCGACCTTCTTCGTTTTGGACTTGAGCAGGTTGACGCAGTCGTCCTGGAAGTAGTCTTCGAGTTCCGCGGCCTTGAGCAACTCGGCGGTGTCGCGCGCTTCGCGGAGCAGGCCCTGCGCTTCCTCCCCGTCGCGCAGCGCTTCGGCGTGCTGGAGCAGCAGGTCGGCGAGCTCGAAATAGATGGCGCCGACGCTGTCGCGGAAGGACGAGCGCGCGTTGCGGTTGCCGTGCCGGATGGCGAGATCATTGCGGATGGTCTGGAGGGTGGCGACCGCACGGCGATAGGCCTGGATCGCGGGCTCGCGCTCGCCCTGTCGCGCGAGCACCCGCCCGGTCTGCCATTGCCAGCGGTAGAGCGCATCAGGCGATTGCGCGGCCTGGGCGGCGAACACCGCCCGGCGTGTGAGGATCAGCGCATCCGCCGGGCGTTTTTCGAACTCGTAGAGCGCGCCCTGATAGCCGAGGGCGTAGGAAAGCGCGCGCTGATCGCCGCACCTCGAGGCCACCTCGCCGGCTTCCTGATCGAGGCGAAAGGCCTGCGCCCGGAGCGCATTATCGTGCTCCGGCGCTTCGAGGAAGATCCGCTGGAGGAGCTGGGCGGCGCCCATGAGCACAAAAGCCCGGGCGTGCCCGTCGGGCAGGGCGGAGGCGGCCTTCGCGGCCTGACCCGCCGCCTGTGCGGCGCGCGCGTAGTCTTTGGCGCCGAAGGCGGCATCTGCCAGGTTGTTGCGCGCCTGCCCGGCCAGGGCCCGGTCCCCGCTGCGCTCCGCAAGGCGGACCGCTTCTTCCGCCGCGGCCAGAGCCTCGCTGCTCCGGCCCTGCGCCGTGAGGAGAATGCCGAGATCATTGAGGACCGTGGCCACGAGCGCGGGATCTTTTTCTGCCCGGGCCAGCTTCAGGCTTTCGCGCAAGAGCGGCTCGGCCTGATCGGCTTCCCGCGCAAAAATGCTCAGCGCACCGCGGGCCCCTTTCAGTTCCGCTTCGAGCCGGCGATTGGGGGAATCCTTGAGCAGCGCCGCCGTCGCATCGAGCGCTTGCAAGGCGAGGCGATGCTGGCCCAAGGCGTGACAGGCGGCCCCTTGCCGCAGCAGGGAGCGGATTTCGCCTGCCCGATCTTTCAAACGCGCAAAGCGAAGGGCGGCTTCCTTCCAGCGGATGATCGCGTCCTCGAATTGTCCGCGCGCGAAAAGATCCTCGCCCGCCGCCATCTGCGCCACCGCCTCGGTCGCGCGCCGATCATCCGCGCGCGCTGGTGCGCCGAGCGTGGCCAGCACGAGCGTGCAGATCAAGAGGCGCACCACCATGTGACCGGCCAGTTTTTTGGGACTCATGAACCAGCGGAGTCTTCCCAACCGGCTGGAAACTGCAAGCGCGCCGGGCCGCCGCGGGGCAAGCGGGCTGCGATTGCAAGTGCCGGGCGCGATCCGGACGCAGTTTGCGTTTGACTGCGCCGGAGGCCCATCTTTCAGAGTGGCGCTGACGCGCAGCGCTTTGGCAGGGCGCGCGGAGCGACGCCATCCACCGGCGCTTTCGACTTATTTCACAGTCTCTCCCCGCTTTGTAAGGCACTTTCGGGAATCTCCACCGTCGAGAAGAAAAACTCCGAGGGCGAAGCGACGGTCTCCCCCGCGGCCTTTTTTTCGGTCAGCCACAGTGTGACCAAATCCGTCGCCGCCGCCCGCGCGCCTTCGACGCCATCGCCATGCGTCGTCAATCCCAACGCGGGAACGTGAGCATAGTAAAACCCCGGCGGCAGTTCGCCGCTCTCCACTTTCTCGAAGAGAATGCCATGGGTCATAGATTTTCCTGGATAGGTTGGACGGGCGTTGGCCGACTTTAAGCCGCGAGGAAAACACGGCGTGTAGAGCAGCCCTTCAACGGCTCTCGGCGGATTGCAGGGTCACCGTGCAGGCGCTCGAGCGGCCGCGGTCATCGAGCGCGACGATTCGATAAACACCGGGCGCCGGGCGCCAGGGAAGCGTCTCGCGCGGCGGGGCGGCGCCGAGGAAAGCCTTGTCGGCGAACCAATACAGCCTGGTCACATCCGATTCGCTACGGGCCTGGAGGCCGATCGTGCGATGGAGTTCATCCCCGGCCCGGACGGCGTAGACGTGGCCGTTGGCCGGCGAGACAATCTGCGGGGCTTTCCCGGAGCGGGCGATCGTCTCGACGCTCGCGCCCGGCGCGAACGGCGGCGGGCGGCGGCGCGGGAGGCCCGCCTTTTCGAAGAGGGCGAGCAGATCGGACGGCCAGAATTCATGCACTTCACGGCGCAATGCGCGCGTGCCATCGTCGCTCGAAACGCGCAGGCCACTTTCCGCATTCACAAGAAGCTCGCGATGCACTTCGCACAGCGTGATCGGGGAAATGCCCGGGATGAACCAGCCGCGCACGCGATGGGCGCAGGCCGGCGAAGGAAGCTGCCCGGTCACCGCGCAGAACTCGACCTGCTGGAGATTCGCGCCCGGCGGCGGGACCAGCGGTTGGGGATGCGCGCGCCCCTGGATGCGCAACGCGTCGATGATCTGGAAGAGCAGGGGACCGGCGCAGGTCCGGCCCACGAACGCCGCATTGCGGCGCCCGTCAAAATTGCCGACCCAGACCGCAAGGACGTAGCGGTCGAAAACCGCCACGGACCAGGCGTCGCGAAAGCCCATCGACGTTCCCGTTTTCCAAAAAACGCCCTCGCTCCCCGCTTCGCTGCCCGCGCCCGGTCGTGGGACGCGGCCCAGCATTTCCAGCGTGAGAAAAGCGGCCTCCGGGCTGAAGAGGCGCGCGCCGCCCTCGCTGGGCGGGTGCGGCAGGGTGCGTTGCAGCGGACGAAGCCGGCCGCCGTTGGCGAGCGCGGCGTAGAGGCGGACCAGTTCCTCCATCGTCACCTCGCCGCCGCCGAGCGGCAGCGCCAGGCCGTAGAACGATTCCTCGCGCGGCAGCGCCACGGCGCCGCGTTTGAGGAGCTCGTAGAAAGTCGGGCGCGACAACTGGGCGGCCAGCGCGACGGCCGGGACGTTGCGGCTGCGCGCGAGCGCGTCGGCCGCCTTGATCGGACCGGCGAAATCGTTGTCGAAGTTCTCGGGATTGTAGCCGCCGAAACGGCGCGGCGCATCGGCGAGCATGGTCAGCGGATGAATCAGCCCTTGATCGATCGCCGCGGCGTAGATGAACGGCTTGAGCGTCGAGCCCGGCGAGCGCCGGCTGCGCGTGCCATCGACCTGGCCGGAGATCGTCGCGTCGAAAAAGTCCGCGGAGCCGGCCTGCGCGAGCACTTCCATGCTCCGGAAATCGAGCAGCAGCGCCGCGGCGTTGGTGATCCCGAGCGGTCGATTCGACGCGACATAAGCGGCGATGCGTCGTTCGAGGAGCCGTTGCAGGTTGCGGTCGAGCGTCGTCGCGATGTCCGGCTGCGGGGACGGCGCCTCGATCGCGCGCAGCACAAAATGCGGGGCGACAAATTCGCGCACGCTCCCGGCGCGGACCTGGAAATCCGTGCCGGATGAATCGTGCCCCCCGCCGGGCAGGCGCGCCGCCAGGCGGCTGGTCGCGGCCAGCGTCGCGCGGCTCGCCGAATCGTGTCCAGGCGCGCGGCGCGTCGGGCTTTGCGGGAGGACGCTCAGGCCGATCGCTTCGTGCCGGGTCAGGTGTGCCGGGTCCTTGCCGAAATACAAAAGGCTCGCCGCGCCGACCCCTTCGATGTTCCGGCCATAGGGCGCGAGATCGAGGTAAGCTTCGAGAATTTGCGCCTTGGGGTAATGCCGCTCGAGCTGCAGCGCGCGCAGCATCTGCCAGAGCTTTCCGCGGAAAGTGCGCGTGTGCAGCCCGTAGCGCAGGCGCGCGAGCTGCATGGTGATCGTCGAGGCGCCGCCCCGCCCGCGATGGCCGAGGCAGGCGTGCGCCGCCGAACGCAGCGAGGCGAGGGGATTGATGCCGGGGTGACACCAGAAGAAGCGATCCTCGTGGAGCAACGTGGCCGCGATGAGCTCCGGCGAAATCCGCTCCAGCGGCGTGTGCAGCCGGTACTTTTCATCGGCGCTCAAGGTGATGCGGAGCAGGCGTCCGTCGCGATCGAAGACCCGCCGCGAATAGCTCACGCCGTCCAGCGGCGGCGGCTTGGGCAGGGCGACCCAACCCGCCCCGAGCAGCGCCAGCACCAGAACAGCGGGAATCCACAGCTTGCGCGTGGTACGCACGGCAAAGGTGAGTGCCCGACGCGTTGCCGTCCGAGCCATCGCCTCGCCTGCTGACGGCGTTTGCGGTCCGGAGCGCCTTTGGAAACGAGCCGGGGGTGCCACTCTGAAACGCATCTCCTTGTTCATTTCAGTCGCAACCTTGGCTCCGCATCCGCGAGCGTTCCCGAAAGCGCCAGAGCACCGGCGCACTCCAAAAGCTGGCGCGACATCGGGCGCTCCTCGAGCGTCGAGAACCTCCCTGACTCGCTTGCGTTTTGGAGTGCGCCAGTGCTCTGGCGCTTTCGGACCGCTCTGCGGGTGCGGAGCCGGTGGAGGAGACCCGCAGCGACCGAGACTGATCTCGCGGCTTCATTGCGCATCGAGGACCGTGATCTTCCCGGCCAGCGCGCGGGCTTTCACCGTGCGGTCATACATCGATTCGGCAAACGCCGGCGGCACGACGAATTGGCCGCGGTTCGTCGGCTTGATTCGATAGGACACCTCGCGAACGCGCGGTCCGATCGTGCCGAAGAAAACGGCGCGATCCTCGCGGACCTCCACGTAGTCGAAACCGGCCGAACCGACGCCCGGCTGGAGCGAACCGGCGGCGAGCTCGAACCCACCCGGCAGAAGATCGACGATCGCGACATTGGTGAACTCCTGCGGCTTCAAGCTGCGAATGCGCAGCCGCACGGTGATCGGCTCGCCGAGCCGCGCGACGGCCGTGATGTCGCCATTCGCGTCGATGAATTCGCGGAAGATCTCGAGGCCGTCGGCCACCGGTTGCGTGGGCAGCGACGCGTCGTAACCGGCCTCCACCACCTGGTAAAATGCGCCCATCCCGCGCGGCTGGTTCCGGGCCGTGAAACGCAGCGCCGTCGCGCCCGCCGAGAACAAGGCGCGCTTGAGCAACGCACTGCCGTCCGCGCGCAAGGCCGTCTCGCGTTTCTTTCCCGCGATCTCGGTGATGCCGAGATCCGGGGCGTTTTGCGCGAGCTGCTGCGAGTAACTCTTCAGCGCGAGGACGGCATAGGCGGCGGAGAGCGTGTTGAAGGTTCCTTCGCCCACCGGCCGCGTGATCGCCTGGAATTCGGCGGCGGTGACGCGCTTGAGCAGCTCGGGGAAATGCCGCGCGGCGACCGCGATGTATTGCGCGTCGGAGCCGAGCGCGGAGTGGAAATCGCACCACTCGTGCGGATCGTGAACGCCGAGCTTGTAGCCCTTGATGAGCCGTTGCGCGTCGTCGCTCTTTTTCAGCAGGGCGCAGGCGCCGGCGAGATAGACGCTGGTCAGATCGCCCGGCCACTTTTTGGCGAAGTTTTTGTCCAGGTAGTCGCGGAGGTTGAGGATGTAGTTGGTGGTCACGACGCCTTCGCGGGTGAGGAGATAAATCGCGTAAGCCTGGGTGCGTGCCTCGGCGAGGCTGCCGGGTTCGAGCACGACCATCGCTTGCAAATGCCGCAAGCCGCTCTGCAACACGTTCGCCGGCGGCGCGAAACCGGCGGCCTTGGCCTCGATGAGGAAGTGCACGACGTAAGCCGAGACGAAGTCGATGCGCTCGTTGTTGTCCGCCGCCCAGTAACCGAAGCTGCCCTGTTCGTTTTGCCGCCGGCGCAACGTCGCAAAGGTGCTCTCGAGCTGGGTGTTGACCTCGCTGCGGCTGAGCCCGAAGTCGGCTTCATCGGCGAGGAGCAGCCGGCAAAACGCGCCGCTGGTGAGCTGCTCCGAGCAGCCGTTCGGGTAGTTCTTCAGGTAGATGTCCAGCCCGCGGGCGAGGCCGAGCGGCAGCGCGGAGACCGTCGCGTCGAGCTTCCGGAAATCGGGATGGATGCTGCGCTCGATATTCACTTCGACCTTATCTTTCGTGAAGTTGCCGCTGCGCACCGAAGTCATGAACGGCACCGCCGGACGCACGCTGAGCGTCGAGCGCACCTTCGAGTCCTGGCCGTGCGTCGCCGCCCGGAAGAGGAGATTCGCCGAGCCGAATTTCTCCAGCGCGCGAACCGTGAAGCTGACGCTGGCCTCGCGTCCTTCGCTGATGCGAGCAGGGTTCGCGGGCGATTGGACGATGGCCAGATGCTCCGAGGACTCCGCGCTCACGCGCACTTCCGCGTTCTCGCCGGAGCCTTCGACGCCATTCGCGATGGTCACGCTGACCTCGAATTGATCGCCGGGCGCGGCCACCGTGGGCACGTTTGGAGTGAGGACGAACGGCCCGCGCACGAGCGAATTCATCTCGGTCGAGCCGACCGCATCCGGCGCGACGGCGACGGCCATGATGGTGAGCGTCCCGCTGAAATAATCGGGCACGTCGTAAACGACCTCCTGCTCGCGCGGCCCGGCCTCGACAATGCCGGACCAGAAGACGACCGGCTTTTCCGTGACCCGTTTGAAGGGATTGAGGTGTTTCTCACTGTCGCCGCCGAACGCCGAGGCGGCGCGCAGGATGGAGAATTCCGGCAGGATGAGATCGACGATTTGCTTGGTGCCGACGAGCAGGGCGGCCTTGCGGAAAAAGCGCGTGAGCGGGTCGGGCAGCTCGTAATCGCTGACCTGCAGGATTCCCTGATCGACCGCGAAGACCGCGATGCGCGCGGGCCGATCGGTCTTGTAGCCGATGCGCAGCGGCTCGCCGGGCCGCGTCTTCGCAGCGGCGCGCAGGGTGATCGGCAGCCGGCGCTTCTCGATGTTCGCCTGGAAGGGAACCGCGGCGTAGCTGAGCGGCGACATGAAGACTTCCTTCGAGTCGAGGCCGCGCACGAAGCAGACGTTGACGTAGCCGGTGCCCTCGAAATCCGCGGGCACCCGGATGTGCTGCACGGTGCTCGTGCGGTCGGCCTTGAACCAGGCGTGCGCATAAACTTTGTCGCGCTCGATGGTGATGAGGCCGCTGCCGGTATAGGGCGCGACGACGCTGATTTCGATTTCGTCGCCAGTGTTGTATTGCGGCCGCGAGAGCTTCACTTGCAGCTCGGCGTTCTTTTCCAACGAGCGCGAAACGGCGCCGCGGCCGACCACGCTGAACGAGACGCGGCTGACCCGCGAATCACTCTTTTTTTCACGCACCTCGAGCAGGTAGTTCCCGGGGACCTCCGTCGGGAGGGGATACTTCAGCCCGCCTGCGCCGATGGTGATGGATTCGGTGCGGACGACGTTCTCGCGCATCACCGATTCGTAGGCGTAGTTGCCGTCCTCCTGTTTGCTCAACACCGAGACATAGGTGTGCTCGATCAGGCGGCACTCGAGATCCGCGACGGCGACCATTTTCAGCGCCGGATCGAGCGCGATCCATTCGACGGCGCGGGCGCTGCCCATCGGCACGTAGGAGAAATCGCCGTCCGGCTTCGCGCCGATCACATACGGAAGCGCGGAGACGAGCAGGGAGTTGCTCGTGGTCACACTGCGTCCGCCGTCCGCCTCGAACCCTTCCGCATAAAAGGTCATCGCGTAGGTGGCGTCGGCAAAGCGCTCGAGATTCAGGTCGAAGCCGGCGGCGCCCTGGTCATCGGTCTTCTCTTCGCCCAGATCGACGGTCTGCGTCTTGAGCTCCTTTTTCTCCTCCCGCAGACGATCGAAAAAGGTGAAGCCGCTGAATTCAGCGAAGCGAAAGGCGGCCGGGGAAAGGACGAGATGCGCCTTGATGCGGCGGCTCGTCGCGGGCGTGCCGTAGAGGTTGCGGAGGGTGATCGCGGCGCGGACGTCGTCCGGCGTGGCCCACCCGGTCTTCGCGTCTTTCGAAAGCCGCGACTCGATCTTCATCCGGTCGGGCAGGAACTCCTTCACGATGACCGGCGTCTCGCCGAGGAGCAGCCCGCGTTTTCCGTCGCGGACGAGATAGACTTTGATCCAGTACTCGCCGGTCGGCGATTCGTAGGCGGTCTGGTAGCTCGTTTCGGCGAAACCCATGGCCGGCAGGGCGAGCTTGCGCACCTGCACGCTGGTGCCGCGCGCATCGATGATTTCGGTCTCCACGGGCAGACCCTCGAGTTTCCCGGCCCAGTCGCGCTGCTTGACGATGAGGCCGATGCGAATCGCGTCGCCGGGCCGGTAGATGCCGCGCTCGGTGAAGACAAAGGCGTCGAGCTCCGCGCCGGAACGGCTCTCGACGCCGCCCGTATCGAAGCGCGAGTAGTCGAGCTGCCGGTCTTCGCGCGCATAGGGCATGAAGGCGACGTCGCTGCCGCGGCGCGCCACGAAGGCGACCGGCTTTTTTTCGCGCGTCGGTTTGCCGAGCGACGGGAAGCCGACGTGTCCATCCGCGGCCGTCGCGCCGCTCAGCAGCGGGACCCCGTTCTTCGCCAGCACCTCGACCGCGACGCCACCCAGCGGCCCGCCGGTTTTGATCGACGCGACGAAGACGTCGCGGCTGCCGTCGGCGCTTTCTTTCACGACCAGGCCGAGGTCCGTGACCAGGATGAAGCGGCCATCGCTCGCGTGGCCCTCGCGCTCGCCTTCTTCGTCCGCGGAATCGCTTTCGCTGTAATCGTCGGCGTCTTCGTCCGTCTGGTCCTCCCCTTCATCGGCGGCATTGCCCTCCTCGTCGGACGACTTCTTTTTCGGCGGATGCCACTCGCGCGCGGTCAGGAAGAAGAGCCCTTGCATCGCGCTGCCGCCGTCTTCCGCGGGGCGGAGATGCTTCGAGAAATCGAAGGCCGAGTAGTTCGCCTTGAACTTGTTTTTGACGCTGATCGCCTGCCGCTCCGTGGCCAGGCGCGCGATGTTTTCCCGCCCGAAGTGGTAGTTCACGAAATCCGGGTTCTGAAACTCTCCGCGCGTCTGGCTGACGAGATGATTGATCTGGTCGGCCGGGACGCGTGCGATCTCGTATTCGATCCGGCGGACGCCGCGCGATTTGATCGAGAGCTTGCGTTCGCCGTCGAGCGCGAGCACCCCGCCGCGGCCTTGAATCTCGATCTCGCGCGGCAGCTCTGGCACGGGCAGCACCGCCGCGAATTCCTCGCCGAGCATGAAACCACCGAGCGCGCGCACGCCTTTGTCGATGGTGACGAAGAGCTGGCCGTCCGTTTCGAGGCTGATGCGGAAGCTGTGCAGGGGCGACTGGGGCTTGCCCGACGGCACGAGCTGGACCGGCAGGAGCGTCGCACGCTCGAGAACCGGCTCGTCGATTTCCTTCGGTCCTTCCCACGTCGATTCGTCGGCGGCATCGTCCTTCACCGCTGACTTTTTCGGCAGGAGATAGACGTGCAGCGCCTTTTGGATGTCTTCTGATTTCGCGGCGCAGGTGGTGTTGATGAGCAGGATCTGCTCCGGCTCGCCGTCGTTGTTCTTGACGATGGTTCCCGTCACCGATTCGACGCGAAAGAAGCTGTAAAGGTCGGGCACCCGGATCTTCTTCTCGACCTCCGAGCTGGTGCGGGCGCCGCCCTGCGTTGTGGGCAGACCTTTCTCGAGCGTGACGCGGAGGAAATCCTCGTGTTCCGGCAAAACGAGCGCGCTGGTGCGCAGCCAGGCGACGCGCTGGTGCAGGCCGGTCGTGACCGCAAAGCGCGGCGTGCCCGGTTTGAAGATTTCCGAACCGCCGATCACCGCCAGGCCGAGACGGGTCTCCAAATCCGCGGCGTTGATCGGGTGCGTGAAGTTGAATGTCGCGACCACCTGCTTGATCGCCGGGTCCGTCGGATCGGTGTAGAATTCGATCTTCGGCAGGGTGGCGACGAATGGGGGTGTGGTGGCCTCGACCTCGTAGCGTTCGAGCAGAACGTGCGGCGCGAAGAGCTCGCGCTCGAGGGTGATGCGATATTTTTGGTCGGCGGGCCAGTCGGTCTTCGGTTCAAAAACGAGCCGGGTATCGCTGCTCCAGCGCCAGGTTCCGGCGATCGGCGGATCGAGGCGGATGCCGCTGGTGATCGATTCGGCCGCCAGGCGCAGCGCCGGGACGCTGAGTTGCAGGGTGGTTTTTTCCGGGCCATCGATCCGGGCGACCGAGGCGCCGAAGCGGATGACGAGCGGCCTCGGTTTGAGCACCTTTTCCAGCGGCGTGATGCCGGGCGCTTCGATGGTGACGCTGATCGTCGCCGGCTTCGGCCGCGAGCGATAGCAGTTCCAGGCCCACGCACTTCCAGCCGCGGCCGCTAGGACGAGCATGGCGATCGCCACGCTGGCCCGGCGATGGGCCCGCATCCAGCCCCCGCCGGCGGCCGCGAGGCGGGCGAGCCAGTGCGGTGGGCGCCAGGAAAGATCGCCGATGAAGAACGAGAGCAAATGTCGCAACTTGGTAAACATGGAATGGTCGGCCGCGCCGAAGGGCGGCCTTGCGATCCAATACGGAGGTGGCCGGCCTGATCTTTCAGCGGATTCCGAAACGAGGCGGTTTTGGGGTGGGCGCGGCGCGGATGCTTTTTCCCCGAGCCGCCGCGCAGCGGCGGTAACCTGAGTTCCCGTGTCATCCGAGGCTTCGCGCATGCAGCCGCGGAGCGGCGCAACCTGAGTAGCCGTGGTCGAGCGAAGATGTTCTCTGGGTTTCAAATTGTTTTTTCATGGGAGTTATTGACCGTGCGAGGTGGGATTTAGACGGACAGGATTTGGAGCACCCAGGAGCCGTGTTTGGTTTGGTTG